>JAXLVD010000004.1:0-433593 GCA_046329125.1 Spirosomataceae bacterium
TGATGAGTTTGGATAAAACCATCTCGGACTATCTTCCCGAATTTTCTAAAAAAAACGGCAGTCGTATCACCATTCGGCAGTTGATGAGCCATAGTTCAGGAATGCCGAATTATGACATTATCAAGGATTTCTTTCCGAGAATCAGCCGACAAAATGTCACGCGTGAAGACTACATCAAGCTATACATGGATTCGACATTAGTGTTTGAACCCGGTAAAAGCTATTATTACAGCAGTTGGGGGTATTTTACGTTGGGATATATTTTGGAAAAAGTGACGGGAAAAACCTACGCCCAATTGATGAAAGAAGATATTTTTGATAAGTTGGGAATGCATGATTCGGGCTCGTATTACCACACCCAAATCGTCCAAAAAAGAGCCACCGGATACGATTATGCCTTAGGAGGCTTTACAAGCGCGGATTTCCGTGACCAATCCAATACCATGGGTACGGGCGACATCTATTCCACCGTCGAGGATCTTTTTAAGCTACATATCGGCATTTCCAACCACTCGCTGTTGAATAAGCCCCTCACCGAAGCCATGTTTACCCCGGGCATTCGACCGTGGCGTTATGGGTTTGGGTGGTTTAATCAGAATTTTAAGTACACCCCCACCGACAGTGTTTTTGTCAATTATCATTTGGGAATGACGGAGGGTTTTCTTTCGTTTTTGGTTCGTATTCCGTCCACCAACAGTTTGGTAGTGTTTTTATGCAATAGTTCTCCCACCCATTTTTTCGGCATTGCTACTAACCTGATGAAAGTACTTTATAACAAACCCGTAACCCTAAAACAACCGGTACACAAAGCCTTGGAGCCGATCATTGTGACAAACGGGGCCATAAAAGCTATAGAAGCCTACCGAAAAATGAAAGCCGATACGGCCCGGTATTACATTGATTGGTTGGCTATGAATCAGTTAGGCGATCAGTTGACAGCCATGAAACGCTACGAAGATGCCCGGGTTATTTTTGAAAACAACGCCGCCGAATTTGCGGAACGGGACTTAGCGCTGTTAAGTTTGGCCAAGACGTACGAGACCTTGGGACGAAAAGAAGACGCCATTGTCTATTATAAAAAAGTATTGGCAGTGAACCCCAACTATGAAGAGGCAAAGAACCGGCTGAAAGAATTGGGGACGAAATAGCCAAACTGCGTTAATTCAATATTTTAAAAGGTTTTATGTATTTCAGTTTTTGAAAGACTGCCAAAAACTAATACAAAAACAACACATTACTTTGAGTAAAGCAGATCCGGTTTATCTGCAAGTTCAACTCAACAAAGGGAATCTAAAAGTTTGTAAACATAAACGAATGCAAGTATTGCTCTATTTGTATGATAGGGGGCTTGCGCGAAAGCTAAAGATAGCGATCGTTGAGAGATGGATGTTGCGGAATTATTTTTGACGACCCTCATCAGCAGCGCAAGTGCTTACACGATAGGTAAATTAGCTTTGGGATTGATCAGCCGTCATCCGGTGAAGATGAGTTTAAAGCGAAAAAGAAAAAAGGCCACTTGTGAGGCTGCTTTTCTTTTTGAACGGCTCTGCCAAGTTAACAGTTGAGGCAATCACCCTATATGTCCAAAGCCGTTAAATGAGAGAAAAAACTAAAAATAAACGAGGTTTTCTTGGCTGATGAAAGGGCATTTGTCCATTTAGAAAATGAACGGTCGGATAATGCCGCCGGAAGAAAACAAACGAAAAAGTCCTGTAGCTTTTGAGGCGTACAGGACTTTTTTGCAGAATCAATCGGAGCGACCGTTATTCCGATTTGATCAACTTCAACGTAGTGTTCCTGCGGTCGGTATTGACCTTCAGGAAGTACATTCCGGGAGTGATATGGTTCAAGTCAAAAACTTCCCGATGTTGGTCGGTTTTGGGCATAAAATGATGTTGCAACAGGGCACGACCCGACGCATCCAGCAGATGTACCTGCACGGTTTCTCCTTTGGCCTTATTGAGGGTCAGAAGCAGGGTATTTGCTACCGGGTTAGGACTTACCTGTGCCCATACCTCACTGTCGGCTTCCGAAACCTCAGCAACCCCTTCTCTGACGGCCGAGTTAGCTACGGTAAACTGCAAGGTGCGCGTGGCCAGCAGCGCTCCGGTGGCGACCCGATTTTTAGGGAAAGGTCCGCCCACGCCGTCCTGACTGCGCAGATCCACCGTTAGGGTATAAGTACCGTTGGGGAAACTGCCGCCGTTGCCGTAGTTGGGGTGGTCGATGGCATAATAATTACTTCCTTCATTGGCAAATAAGGCATAAGGGGTACCGTTGTCAATACTGCTGAAATTGACCGGCCCCATCAGTTTAAAAGCGGCTGATTCGGAAGCGGCACAGCCGGTCGCCACAAAGGTCCAACGGCGGGAAGCGGGCGAGGCGGTGATGGTATTGGCAGGAGCCAGATTGTCTTTGACGGCACTGATCAGCGGTTGCGGTAACATGCCGGGTCCAACGGTTTTCATATCGACCAA
This sequence comes from Spirosomataceae bacterium, assembly GCA_046329125.1. GTDB lineage: Bacteria > Bacteroidota > Bacteroidia > Cytophagales > Spirosomataceae > Runella. Next base: position 2,478 of record JAXLVD010000004.1, read on the forward strand.
AATACGATGCGTTCTGACTTCGACCGAGGATTCATTGCCGGTACAACCGTTGACGGTACAAGAGGCTTTATAAACATACGGAAGGGTAGCCGCGTCGGGAGTGACGGTGGGGGCACCGGGGTTCCAATTGATCGTCGCGGCAGGAATTGAACAATGCGCATTCAGAGAGACTTGGGTATTGGGACAAACGTCGGTTTGAGAGGCCGTAAGGTTAGAACTCGGTACGGGTTTAATGGTAATATTGGAGGTGGTGTTGCTGCATCCGTCGCCCGTAAATGTAAAGTTAACGATTCCTTCAGCTACTCCTGTTACAATACCGGCGTTGGTGACGGTAGCAATACTTGGATTACTGCTGCTCCATATTCCGCCGGCGGCAGGGCTTAGAGTGGTGGTGCTTCCGGTACAAATGCTTGTCGGGCCGGTCACACTTACGGGTAGGCCACTGCAACTGAGATACGTAAACGGCACTACATACGTACAGCTTCCGCCCGTCGGGGTGATTTTGGCATATAGTGTTTGGGTACCGCCGGGCAAGCCCGAAGGCATAAAGGTGTTGGGAGCGGTAAACGTACCGGCTGATACTGTAGCGGCTGCATCGGTGAAAATCCCGTGGATGACACCGTCATACGTGCCGCCATAAGTGAAAATAGGCGTTGGCGTATCGTTGACGATGAGCGATGGGTTGGTGCTGTTGGTTACGCTGCCCGTAAGGGAGCCGTATTTCAGTACGCCATTGTTGGTGAACGTGCCGTTATTTTCAAGTGTACCCGCTACTTGTACCAGACCCGTATTGGTGATGGTTCCGGGTCCGGAGGCATTGTTTTGAAAAATACCCACTGCTACAATGAGTTTGCCGCAGGCGTTGTTATTCATTGCCCCATCGTTTGTCAGTCCGAAAGTACCCACACTTGCCAAAGCGCCGATGGTAATTTTGGCGGTGTTGGTAAAAGTGCCACCCTCATTATCCACACCCGTCCATGTTGCATTGTCAACCCTGATTTCTCCTCCCGTGTTATTATTAAAAACAGCATAATTATATAGCCCGGTGCTTCCTACACTCGCAATAGCACCAATGGTAATTGCAGCAGCATTAGTAAAAGTTCCCCCTTGATTCTGCAAACCTGCATCCGTTGAGTTATCAATCTTGATTTCTCCACCGGTGTTGTTGAAAGTAGCGTTATTCTCAAGCCCAAGGCTTCCCACACTTGCCGAACTGCCAATGTTGATTGTAGAAGCATTGTTAAAAGTCCCTCCTTCATTCTTTAAACCTCTAAATGTTGAGCGATCAATCTTGATTTCTCCTCCCGGATTATTAGCAAAAGTAGCACCATCAGCGTTGTTTAATCCGATGTTCTTCAATGCTGTGGCGCCAATGGTAATTTTACCTGCGTTTGTAAAAGTAGCAACCGGAGAACTTGGATTAAATCTAGTGTTTATTAAGCCAAACGCAGTTGTATTGTCAATGGTAATTTCTCCACCTGCATTGTTAATAAAAGTACTTCTATTATCAAGGCCAAGGGTTATAGTGGGCGTCATTGTGCCAATAAAAATTTTGGCTGCATTGGTAAAAGTACCGCCGCTGCTATTATATAAACCACTGGCACTACTCCTGTTAATGGTAATTTCTCCTCCGGGGTTATTGTTGAAAGTGGCAAAATTGGAGAGTCCGGTAAAGCCCACGCTTGCGTTCGCTCCAATGGTAATTTTGGCCGCGTTAGTAAAGATTCCTCTTGTGTAATTGACTAAACCTTCGCTCGTTGCTCGGTCAATCGTAATCTCTGCGCCGGCATTATTGTTAAAAGTGCCGGTATTCTTAAGTCCCACTTCGCCTACACTACTTACATTCCCCAAAACAAGCTGCCCGTTGTTATGGATAGTTCCTGCATTAAACAAACCGGACGTAAAACTATCTATGGATTTTGAGCCATTGATAGTCAGGCTTTTAGTGGAAATGATAGTAAGTGACGCACCTGCCTGTACCTCTACTGATTGGGCCACGGCGGTGGTGTTGATGATGGGTTTGTTGGTCGTATTCGGAATCAATACGTCGTTGGTGGCCGTAGGAACGCTCGAAGGAAGCCAGTTGCAGGGTGTATTCCAGTCGGTATCTACTGCGCCCGTCCAGGTGAGCGTACCCGTAGGGTTTGAGCCTCCTCCGGCGCTGGTGGTCAGGGTAGCGGCGTTGGACGTTACGCTTGCTCCACCTGTGCTGAATGCTACGCAGCGGTATTGGTAGCCATTCAGGCCCGTTGCATTGCTGATGTTGAGCGTGGCCGTGGTCTCGTTGGAGTAAGGACTTGTGGCCGGCACATTGTTCCAACCGCCGCCGGTATTGAGTTGCCATTGGTAATTGGCCGCGTTGGCAATTGCGACCGTAAATGAGGCAGGACTACCCGGACAGACCGTTTGATTCGAGGGATGCGTCGTAAAAACAGAAGCCACGGACACTACAAAGGTAAACGGCACGATTTGGGGGCAGGTACCGCCCGGGCGGGTGATTTTGGCGTAGAGCGTTTGCGAACCGGCCGACAAACCAAAGTGCGTAAAAGTGTTGGTGGTCTGATTGTAATCTCCCGCTGACAAAGTGGCGGCATCGTCTTTATAAATGCCAACTACGGTCAGGTCGTTGGAGGTTCCAAATTCAAAAATGCCGGTTGAGGCAGCGTTGTTGAAGATTCTGATTTTGTGGTTGGTATAAGACGCCGAACCGCTCACGTTCACGATTCCGTCGTTGATAAAATCCGAAGCTGAGCCATTCAAATTAGCGGGTGCGCTGAAAAAGCCTTCGTTGATGATTTGCCCGCCGTTGTTGTAGACTTCACCGGAAGTAAGGTTGACTATACCACAAGGGTAATTGTGAAAAGTATCGGTATATTTCTCAATTTGTCCCGTCAGGGTTATTTTTCCGTAGTTTTTGACCATTTCTGTGGGCGCATTGCTACCCGAAAGAAACAAGGAGCCCGAAGTTCCGGTAATAGTGGCCGTAGCTCCCGTTTGGTTGGTAAAGACGCCTGAGTTGAGAAGCTTAACGCCATAATTACCCGTGGTTATAACAGATAGGGCGGCACCCGTGTTGTTGTTAAGCTCTGCATTTCCCTGCAAATAAACTGCGTCAGAAGTAGCAGTGACAGCAATTGTGCCGTTGTTTTCGATCCTGCCGTATAGATCAATACTATAACCAACTCCCGCTCCCGAAATCGTTAGCGTACGACCGGCGTTGATGGTCAGCAAAGACCCACTCTGTACAGCGAGCGATTTGATGGAAACATCTCCATTCAACACAGGATACCGTGCCAAACTGCCCGGAACAAACACGTTGTCGGCTGCCGTGGGCGGTACATTCGTTGACCAGTTGGAACCGGTGCCCCAATCGGTATCGGTAGCGCCTGTCCAGAAAATAGATTGAGCCATTGCCCCATGGCCGAAAAGCAAAGCTAAAAAAAGGTAAAAGATTGTTTTCATTGCGGTACGGTCTCTGTTTTTGAAAGTGATTGACGAAGGAATAGGCATTTTTGTAGTTTTTGATAGAGTAATTTAATGAGTAAAGAGACGGCGTCTTAAAGCAAAAAAAGGAGCAGTAAGATGCCGAGCAGAACGATGATAGAGAGTTTATTCATAACCGAATGGCAAAGAGTTCAAAGAGGAAATCGCAGGGGAAAGGTCTTTGAAAAACCACTCGCTGCGACAGGCACAAACGTAGCAGGTTTCGCTCGCCGGCTGTTAGCGCTAATGTGTCAATCTCTTCCTCTAATGTGTCATGCCCCCAAAATTTTTGCCTTTTATGTCGCAAATTCTTTTCCTCTAATGTTGCAGGTCGTTTTTTGGAGACTGTAAGGGTCTTACTTGGCAGTTGGTTATAAAAGAATTCCCCGTATGCAGAGAGCATACAGGGAATAGGGGCTGCAACAGAAACGATTAGTGCTTATCTGCCATGGTCGAGGGAGTTACCCCAAATTGTTCCTGAAAGGTCTTGGAAAAATACGGTAAACTCTCAAATCCTACCTGATACGCCACCTCCGAAACGGTCATGTTGGTTTGTTGAAGCAGGTTTGCGGCTTTGTGGAGGCGAATCGTTCGGACAAACTCGGTGGTGGTTTGGTTGGTGAGGGCTTTGAGTTTGCGGTGTAGATTGGAGCGGCTCATGTCCATCAACTCACTGAACTCATCGGCACTGAAATGACTGTCGCTTATTCTGTTTTCAACAATGGCTTTGGCTTTGAGAATAAACCGGTCATCTAATTCCTGAGATAAAGTAGCGGGCTGACTTTCCAAAACGACAGGAGCCATCAGACTGAATTTTTGCCGAAGCAAAGCCCGTTGCTGAATCAGATTTTTGACCCGAATCAGCAATTCGTCTTTGCTGAACGGTTTTTGTAAATAATCGTCGGCACCCAACTCGAAACCTTCGAGCCGGTCGGCGAGGGTGGCTTTTGCTGTGAGCAATATTACGGGAATATGACTGGTCCGTTGGTCGGATTTGAGGCGTTGGCACAGTTCAAATCCATCGATTCGGGGCATCATCAGATCCGTGACCACGATGTCGGGCACGAATTGAAAGGCCAAATCCAAGCCATTTTGTCCGTCATTGGCTTCAATGATATGATAATTGGACTCAAACATTGTTCGCAAATAAAACCGCAGGTCGGGATTGTCTTCCACAACAAGCAGAATAGGCAATGTCTCAGTCAATGTAAGGTCAGTCGGTGCAGGGTTGTTTTTGGGAAGCACCCACAAGTCATTCTGCGGAAGTGGATTTTCCGGAGAGGGGGCGTAGGAGTCGGTTGTCTGCGCGGGTTTGGGCAGGGGCAGTTCCACCCGAAAGGCAGTTCCTTTGTTTACCTCACTGCTGACCGTAATTTTTCCGTGCAGAATGTCTACCAATTCTTTCACCAACGCAAGCCCGATGCCCGTGCCTTCGTAATTGCGTTGGGCGGTATCGTCTGCCTGATAAAAACGGTCAAAAATTCGGGGAAGGCGCTGTGGGTCAATGCCGATACCGTTGTCCTGTACTTCAAACGTCAGCCAAGGTACAGATTCATGAGCCGGGAAAACGACTCTAACTTCCACTCTACCATTCTTAGGGGTGAACTTAAAGGCATTGGAAAGCAGATTGGTGAAGATTTTTTCGATTTTGTCGGCATCAAAATAGGCTTCAAAGGAAAGCGGATGTTGGGTAATGTTGAAATGGATGTTTTGGTTTTGTGCCAATGATTCAAAAGAGGAAAAAATATAAGCAAGAAATTTGGCAACGTCGCCGAGTTGAGCTTCTACTTTCAATTCTCCCGCTTCCAGTTTTGATAAATCAAGCAGTTGATTAATCAGTACCTGCAAGCGATTTACATTCCGTTGCATCACCGAAATCAGTCCCTCATTCGGAATTTTTTTTCTTAAATCCTCCAAAGGACCCACCAGCAACGTCAGCGGCGTACGAAATTCGTGTGAAATGTTGGTAAAAAATTTGGTTTTCAGTGCGTCCAACTCTACCAGTTTATCCGCTTCCAGTTTTTCGGTTAACAATGCTTTTTCCGTCTGAACCCGTTCCTGCTCCGTTGCCTGAATCACTTTTCCGATCACAAACGACAACGTGAAGATCTCCAAAAAATTCGTCAGGTAAATCAGAGGGTAGATCCAACTGAAATTGATAAACCCTAAGGATTGTAAACTTAACAAGGCAAAAGGGAGTAAGGTAATAAAACAGGGGATCAGGAGATAGGGATTGAATGTTAACCGGCGCCGGAAAGCATCCAAGGTCGTTGCGCTCAGCAAGCATACCGTTGCCAAAAAAAGATAATTGTTAAGTTGGAGTACATACACGCGGGGGATGGTAAAATTAGCCGCCAACTGTAAAACACTCGTCGCAATAACGGCCGCAAACAGCCAACGAATTCGGGGGTAGTTTTTTCCCACATTTAACAGTGAAAAAATAAACAGGGTATAAGTGGCCGGCATCAGTTGGTAAAAAGCAGAGTTGACAATGCCTGCTATGCTCGGGTAATCACTCAAGGCATTGCCGATGATCCCGAACGAGCCCAATACCGACAAGGTCACGACGACCGTATGGAAAGCATACCACCGGAAAGAAGTGTTTTTGACGTATCGGGCCAACACAATATTGTACAGCATTCGTAACAATTGAATACCGATGACCAGCCAAACCAAGGCCAAGGTTTTGGGCAGTTGGTCGATGTACGCCTGATGGGTGAGGAGCGTAAGGTTCCCCACCACCGCGTCATTGGCTTTGATTCGTACGTAGAGAGTAGTCGTCGAATCGGCAGGTAAAAAGCCGATCTTATAGAGCGGAAAAGACCCTTGATAGGCTTTTTGTGAGGAAGGGGTCAGTAAACCGCCTTTCTGAACCTGATAGGTGCCGTCGGCTTGGGGGACATACACATCTACATGGTCTTTCAGACCGTCGCTCCAAGTAAGGTACCAATTGTTTCGGTTGCTTCTGCTTTCATTGCGCACCTGTAGCCGAAACCAGAAAATATCATCCGAAAAAACATATTGAAATAGGGGTTGATTGACCGGAACGAAAAGTTGGTTTTGTACTTCTTCAAAAGACCTGTTTTGAGCCGTATCCCTAAATAAAGAGGCAAATTCGCATAGATTAACGGAAGAGACTGTATCCGAAATTATCAGCCTCTTCTGCGCAAAAACCGAATCCTGAATCCATAAAATGCCGACAATAAAGAGAACGATTTTTTTCATTAGAAATCCGAAATAGTAGTAGGCTTAACGCCGGGTTTTGGTTTAGAACGGCTGAATGTCGGTATTTGTTCAGAAAAATGCGGCACGAAAGTTTGGCTCCGATTGCTTTAGTTTTCAGCAGTGACAGAGGCAAGTCCGAGCGCTATTTAAATTATTTTTTGTAGCAATCCAAATGTCTTACGGCTAATCTGTCATACATAGCGGATGGAAATCAGCGAATAGCCGGCTAATATTATCAGAAGAAAACAAACGAAAAGTCCTGTAGCTTTTGAGGCGTACAGGACTTTTTTGCAGAATTAATCGGAGCGACTGTTATTCCGATTTGATCAACTTCAACGTAGTGTTCCTGCGGTCGGTATTGACCTTCAGGAAGTACATTCCGGGAGTGATATGGTTCAAGTCAAAAACTTCCCGATGTTGGTCGGTTTTCGGCATAAAACGATGTTGCAGCAGGGCACGACCCGACGCATCCAGCAGATGTACCTGCACGGTTTCACCTTTAGCCTTATTGAGGGTCAGAAGCAGGGTATTTGCTACCGGGTTAGGACTTACCTGTGCCCATACCTCACTGTCGGCTTCCGAAACCTCAGCAACCCCTTCTCTGACGGCTGAGTTAGCTACGGTAAACTGCAAGGTGCGCGTGGCCAACAGCGCTCCGGTGGCGACCCGATTTTTAGGGAAAGGTCCGCCCGCGCCGTCCTGACTGCGCAGATCCACCGTTAGGGTATAAGTACCGTTGGGGAAACTGCCGCCGGTACCGTAGTTGGGGTGGTCGATGGAGTAAAAATTACTGCTTTCGTTGTCAAACAGCGCATAAGGGGCACTGTTGTCCACAGAGGTAAAACTGACCGGACCGGATAATTTGAATACCGCTGACTCAAAAGCATTGCAACCGTTGGCAAGGAAGGTCCAACGACGGGGAGCGGCCGGGGCCTGAATCACATTGGCGGGGGCCAAATTGTCTTTGACGGCTTTGAGAATCGGCTGTGGCAGCGTGCCGGTGCCGATTTCTTTCATATCCACTAAAATGCGGTGGGTTCTGATTTCGACCGACGATTCGTTGCCGGTGCAACCGTTAGCCGAGCAGGAGGCTTTGTAAACGTAGGCGGTGGTGGCGGCATCGGGGATGACCGTGGGCGCACCGGGGTTCCAATTGACCGTTGCCCCGGGGGTAGAACAATGCGCGTCCAGCGTCACTTGCGTGTTGGGGCAAACATCCGTTTGAGAGGCGGTCAAAGCAGAGTTGGGGAGGGGAGTGATCGTGATACGCGCGGTGGCAGAATAGACGGCGTCACAACTCCCGTTTTTGACCACAGCTCGGTAGTAGATAGTTTGGATTAAATTCAGCGCGGTGAATTGGTTCGTCGTATTGGCAATAGCAGCAGCGTTGGCAAAGTCAGCATTATCCGCCGATTGCCATTTGAGTATCGAACCGTTATAATCAGTCAGGGTCAATAAGGTAGAATTATTTCTGGCACAGGCGGTGGTCGAACCGCTGATACTTCCTCCGGCGGAGGCAGATTCTACGGTGATAACAGCAATAACAGAGTTGGCGGTCTCACAGTTTCCGCTTTTAACCACGGCGCGATAGTAAGTGGTTTGGGTTAAGTTGGCAGCGGTAAGCTGATTTGTTGAATTGGCAATATCAGCAGCATTAATGAAGTTACTATTATCCGCCGATTGCCATTTCAGTACCGCGCCAATATGATTGGTAAGCGTTAGTAGCGTGCTGTTTGCTCCCGTGCATACAGTAGTTGATCCGGTGATGCTTCCGCCGGCAGTGACAGGAGCTGCGGTGACCGTTGCGGTAGTTGAGTTGGCCGCTTCACAGACACCGCTCTTGACCATGGCTCGGAAGTACGTCGTTTGAGTGAGGTTGGCAGCGGTGAACTGAGTAGAAGTGTTGGCAATATCGGCAGCATTGTTAAAGTCAGCATTATCCGCCGATTGCCACTTTTGAACCGTTCCCGTATGATCGGTCAGTGTCAGCAGGGTGGAGTTATTTCCGGCACAGACGGCAGTTGAACCGGTAAGATTTCCCCCGACAGTAGCCGGATTGATCAGGACCATACCGGTAATGTTGTCAGAAACGCAGTTGGTAGCGGTATTTTTTACGGTAAGTGTAAAGGAAATGGAATTGCCGGAAGCCGCAGCACTCAAAGCAACTGTCACCGGGTTAGTCAGGTCGCCATCTGTCACGGCAGTAATGCCCGTTCCCCCAACAGAATACTTGTTGGGTGTTCCTATTGGGTTAAGATAAGGAATGGTAAATGCCGTTGCCCCTGCACAAATGGCAGGGATAGTGCCCAAAGTAAGAGTAGGTTTGGCGGGTTCGTTGAGCGTAGCTGTAACAGCATTACTCACACAAGTACCGGAAACGGCAACAATATCGGTGTAGCTGCCGGTGCCTAAACCCGTGAGGGTTATCTCTCCGCTGCCGTTAGAAGTGAAGTTGGCGGCAGCAACAGGGCTTGTATTTTTTTGGTAAGAGACAGAATACACGGTATTGGTTAATAAGCCGGAGAGAGAGATACTGCCGTTGCTGCCTCCGCAAGTAGCCGGGTGACTGACTGCGACTGTAGGAGTAAGGGCGGCAGGCGGAGCGGATTGGTATTCGTAGGCCCCCATGTCAACCGTACCGTTGTTATAAAAACGTGGATTTCCTGCCAAATCTACGTTACCTACAGTAGCTGAGCCGGTTGCGGGGTCGCCCGCATTAATGGCGGGCGAGCAGGCTTGAAAACGCAAATCCCCTGTGGTACCTAAACCAATGGGCGGCTGACTGACAAAGAGCGGATTATTGGTAGATAGCGTGCCATCCAAATTGCCCGTACCTGCGGGGTTCTGCCCTTGGATCAGGCAGTAGGTATAGGTAGGATTGGTAACTCTGAAATCAGCAACCTCACTGCCGTTACCCCACAAAATACAGTTTTTGAGTACGGGATTGGATTCAAAATTACATATTCCTCCACCGTCGGTAGCCTGATTGCCTGAAAAAGTTACATTCGTCAGAATAGGTCCGGCACCATTGGCGAGAAACACCCCGCCGCCTCTGGAAGCCTGATTGCCCAAGAAAGTTACATTATTCAGGATGGGTGAGGATAAATTAATATTGATCCCTCCGCCGTCGCTAGCCTGATTGCCCAAGAAAGTTACATTATTCAGGACGGGATTGGATTGAAAATTGAACATTCCGCCGCCGCTGCCTGTCACCAGATTGCCCGAAAAAACTACATTATTCAGGACGGGGGAAGATGACTGATTGTACATCCCCCCACCAATAGTAGCCCGATTCTCTAAGAAAATTAAATTATTCAGGCCGGGAGAGGCCGCTTCATTGTACATCCCGCCGCCGTACAGATTATTGGGATAGTTATTCGCATTACCATCTCTAATCGTAAAGCCATCTAACAACGAATTAGCCGTAGTGAGGCCGTTATTGATATTTCTAATCACACTGTAGCTGTTATCTCCATTGTTATCTTCGTCGCCAATGTTGCCACTCAAAATCGTAGGATTCGCATTCCAATTTCGATTGGCCATTGTGCCTGTGCCATCATTGGGGAAACCTCCATAAATAGCTACGTCATTGACCATCGAGAAAGAAATATCACGTTCAGTACCCGAGGTCGGCTTATATGTCCCCGCCGCTACCCGGATTTGAGTTACGCACGAAGGACATGTCCGAGCTGAAGTGAGTGCCGATTGTAAATCTCGAAAAGCATTCGTCCAAGAGCTGCCGTTGTTACCCCCCAGAAGCTGAAGCATTGACATATACAATTCCTCCCGTGATATTGGCACAAATTGAACAAACATTGTATGCAGATTGATACTCATAGGCTCCCATATCGGCATTGCTCACACCTGTAGCATTGAAGGAACGGACATTTCCCTCAAAGTCAGTCGCCGGGGCACCAGTGTTTGTGCCCGCATCTATCGCGGGCGAGCAGGCTTGCAGACGAAAATCGCCCCCGGTCGCATTGACAAAAAGCGGGTCGGAGTTCAAATTACCCGTGCCGCTAAAACCACCCTGCACAATGGAATAACTGACCGTTCCACCCAAAACGCCGGTGGCATTGCCCCAGAGGATGCAGTTAGAAATGGCGGTTGCGTTCACTTCATTTCGTATCGTGCTGTTACCACCCGTGTTGCCATAGAAGGTGCAGTTTATGGCCTTGGCTGAAGCCGTACCACCACCATTGGATAAGGCCGCACCCTCTACGCTGCAACTGTTGCCGGTGAACAGGCAGTTGGTCACATTTGTCTCGGAGTTGTCATTGAATATTCCAGCACCTGAGGCGGCTGTGTTGTTCCTGAAAATACAGTTTCTGACCGTAGGCGAGGCATACGCATTCCACATACCTGCCCCCAGATTGAGTGGAAAACTACCGTTGGCATAGCCTTTTTCTACAATAAAGCCATCCAAAATAGCCGTATTCCCCAACGGTGAACCCGAGGTAAAGTTATTGTTAATCACTCGGTAGCTGTTGTCGGTGTCTATTCCTGTGTCACCAATATTTCCACTCAAAATCGTGGGGTTACTGCGCCAATTTCGCTGAGAAAGCTCCGTCTCTGTCCCCATCCCGCTAAAACCTCCGTAAATCGCCACCCCGTTGACCATCACAAAGGTTTTCGTACGGGCATCGGCTGGAGACGTATTGCCTGAAAGATCAGCATTAGGTTTATAAGTCCCCGCTGCGACCCAGATTTGAGTTACGCACGAAGGATTGGCACGAGCCACGCTAAGTGCCGATTGTAAATCCGTGAAGGCATCTGTCCATCTCAAGCCGGTATTTGCACCTGTGGCCGACGCATTTACATACAAACGAACCGGAGACACGGTAACAGTTACATCCGTAAATCCACTTTGAATAACGCCATTATTACAGGCAACTTTATAGAGGGTATTGCTCGTAAGCGTAGGAGTTGTAAAAGGTGAGCCTGTAAACTGCACATTTGTACCGGTTGCATCATACCAAACTACATTACCGATGGCACAACCAGCCGATAAAGCAGTAGCTGTATTAGCACAAATGGTAGGATTTGACGTACCAGTAGGACTTGATAAGGTATTGGTAAGGCTGAAAGAAACCACGTTTAGCCCCGGATAAGAGGCTGTCACGTTGTAGGCCCCGCCTTCCCCATTGGCCGTAAAAGTAGTAGAAGCAATGCCATTGGCATCTGTGGCCACTGTTATCGTAGGCTGTCCATTGCCGAATGTACCCGAAGCCCCAGAGGAGGGGGCGACAAAGCTAAAATTGATATTGGGTATGGGATTGCCAGCATTATCCAGCAATTTTATTTTTAAGGGAGCTGCAAAGGCCGTATTTACTAAGGTGGACTGGGCGTTACCACCATCCACAGTAGGATTAGCCATTGGCAATAAGGCAGCGCCATGTCCTCCAAGAGCCAAAGAGTTTAGAGCAAAGCCAGTGGTACTTGGTGCCGGTGAAACAACCGTAAAAACATCACCCCATATAACAACAGAGCCATTATCGTACATAGCTCCTGCTGCGCCTGTAGCAGCTTGATTACTAATAAAATAGGCTACACTATTCGTAGGCATTCCTACAAACGCATTATTGTTTGAGCTACCCCAGCCCAACAAAGTGCCATCTTGCCTTTGCGCATAGCAACTGTAATTGGTGCTGCAAATGGCCTTGAAGCCACCACCCGGTGGTAAATTTGTACGTTGCCCTGAGTTATTGGCTCCCCATTGGGCAATGGATCCTGTAGTGCGTAGGGCAATGCCATGATTATAACCAGCGGCAATGGCAATATAGCTGGCATCTGTGGGTAAATCTGTGACATCAAGGGTTCCCCAGGTTACAATTTTTCCTTCGTTGGTCAGTGCTACGCATCCGTTGTCTGTAGCGGCAAGGGCTATAAAGCCGGTACCGGTAGGCTTATTGGTTCGCTGGCCGCTCGCACTGCGCCCCCATTGTACGATGCTGCCATCGCTTGCCAAAGCTACACTGTGATAGCTTCCTGCCGCAATGGCTAAATAGCCGTTATCCGTTGGTTTATCGGTTTGTACATCATTAATAGTAGCACCCCATTGCACAATACTGCCATCGGACTGTAAGCCCATACCATATCGAAGCCCTATTCCGATAGAAGTAAAGCCATAGCTCGTTGGTAAATTATCTTGGCGATTCTGTGATGTTGGCCCCCAAGCCACAATCTTTGAAGAATTATACACCGATGCAGGGTCTGAACTGGAGACAGCAGAAGCCAAACCTCCGCCTGTCAGGGTAGCCGAGTTCGTCATGGTAGCCGGCGCAGTGGCACTAATAGTGCCTATTACCTGAATAAACTCTAAAATAGCAGGCGTGCCGTCGTTGGTCCGAGTACAGGTTTTGGTGACTATGTTGCAGTTCCACTTGGCAGGGGCATTGATCCGGGTAATGGTAAAATTAGGATCGGGATTCAGCACGACCTGCAGCCCGTCGGAGGTCGTAAACGTCTTTACCCAAACAAGCATCACAGCATTGGTTTGGGTACGGAAGTAGTTTTGTGCATGAGAAGTCTTGATTTGTGGCGATTGAGCCATACCGGTAAGGGCAGTGCTGAGGCACAGGAGCGTTATGGCCGTGAGTTTGAGTAACGTTGTGGTCATTTTTAAAAAGTGTTTCATAACTTTTCTTTTGAATGGGTTGAAAAAGGAGTAGGGTTTTGTTTTAATCGCTCAATTTTATGTTCGAAATACCACCAGACCGCCAAGCAAACGAGCAAGGCCAATGTCCACAGCAGCAGCCACCACAGCCTGCGTATCCACGTTTTTATGTCTTCAAAAAAATTCATTCGGTAAGATTAGCTAACGCGCTGTCATTTACCAAAATTGACGCATCACAAAAACATCACAACTCACAACCAGCTGTTATTCAGGCAATTAAAAAAGCAGCAATGCCTCCAAGCGGTTTGGAGGCATTGCTGCTTTGGGGAAGAGGATAACCTCTTCAGTGAAGGAAGAAGCTCGTTTAAACTCTAAATGGTATCCGCAAAATCGTTCCACGTCACCTCTTCGGGAAGGTCGATTTTCTTCCTAAGACGAAACCACACATTGCGCACGGCGTTGGGTGACACCCCCAACGAGGAGGCCATTTCTTTGGAATCGAGTTTTAGTTTGGCCAAGGCCATAAAGCGGATTTCGGCGGGTGAAATGGTCGGGATTTTTTCTTTCAAGCGTTGTAAATAGCCCGTGTGGACCTTTTCAAAAAGCAGCTTAAAACTAACCCATTGCTCTTCGGTAAGCAACGTATTGCTTTGCAATTGCCGAATACTTGCGTCATTACTTCCCCGCTCGTTTTCGGCTTCCAACATTTCGATTTGTTTGTTTTTTGCCACGATGATATTGGTAAACTCTTCCAGCTTTAGCTGCGCCAACATCTGCTCCCGTTTGGCTTTTTCCTGTTCAAGCAGCAGTTGTTTTTCCGCTTCTTGTTGCTTAATCTTCAACTCTTTTTCTCGGACTTTCATCAACAATCGTTGCCGGAGTATTCCCACAAAAGCAAGACCTGTCACTAACAAAATGATGACTATCGTAATGATTCGGTTGATTTTTTGTTGGCGAATATTTTTATCGAGCGTCATTTCGGCATTTTGCCTGCGCTCCGTTTCCAGCTTCAAATCGGCCTGAATTTGCACATTTTTCCCCCTACGCTTTTCCAACACCTCCGTCCAATACTGCGTAGAGTCTTTGTGTAGCACTACCAACGACATGTTCCCAACTTCCTTATAATACTTGCTCAGCAACTGATGTAATTGCAAATGATCCGAATCAGTACCTTGGCTGTAAGTAGCTTTCCGGGCAAGTGGAATGAGTTTACCGGCCTCCGCGATGTTTTTTTGAGATAAATACAGGTCCGCCAGCCCAATCGCAAACCGACAGGTATTGTCCAATAAGTGGTAATTGTAAGTCTCGTCGATACCGATTCTATAATATCGGATAGCATCGGTCACATTACCTAATCCTTTAAAAACATGCGCCTTATTACCCATCAGTATCCCATACCACACTTTTTTGTCGTCTTCTTTCGCAAAGTCGTGATAGAACATTTGCAATGACTTATCAATGTAAATTTGGGCAGAATCATAATTTTTAAGCTTTAAATACGACACTCCTGCAATGTCCAACGTCAAAAACTTTTCTACTTTATTAATGTCATATTTTTCTACTTCCTTTCCATACCTAACGGCATTGACAAAATCATCAAATTGATAAAAAATGCGAGTCACTCCACTCAGCAAAAGTCCTTTTTGGGTTGAGTTATCTTTTCGCAATACACTGCTATAGTCAATCGCTTTGTTGAGAAAATACAAAGATTGTACATCTTGTTTGTAGTTAAGGTTCAGATTCGCAGCGTACAAAAAAGTAAGTGCCGATTTGATTTCCGCAAAGTTCACTCTATCAGCCTCTTCCAAACTGCTTTTATACCATTCTTCAAACCTTCGTAAATCCACTTTACTGCTCCGTTGCAGGTAATCCATTTTAGCCAGTTGAGCAATCAGCAACGCTTTATCGTCAATGTGCCGTTTGGCTGCTAACTCCGCCACCGCCACCCTAAACAAATACCCTTCTTTACTTTGTAAATGCGTAAACGAATTGGAACGAATGGAATCAATCAGGTTCCATCGTTTAGGATACGGATGCTGAAATGCTATATCGTACATAGTACTATACGCTTCGGGATGGCGTAAATCTTGTCCGACGCAATAGTTAATGAAGAAAAAAGGCAGTAGACAATAAATAAAAGGAAGAAACTTACATTGAATCATAGTTTTAAAGAGTACACTTACCAACTAAGTAGTTATCTGAAATTAGTTATCCGTTATCTGTTCATCTTAATCAATTGATTATCAATATATTAATAACGGATAACAAATAACGAATAACATAAAGTATTTGTGATTGGGTACTTATGGGTTGTACTTAAAAGGTTAGGGCAGGAGTTTGTTCTTATTTATTGTGATGGTAAAGTTAGAAACAAAAAAATAAACAAAAAAAGTCTTGCATTGGAATAAGCCAAAACAAGGCTTTTAGGATGACACAGACGGTGAGAGCAGTGAGGCGGGTTCTCGAAACGGAGTACTTGTTGGGTGAGTTCGTGTGGTAGGAGGAAGGGTAAAGCTCAGCAAGCGCAGGGTCGGTAACATAGCCAAAGTCTTTTGGGCTGAAATCGTAAAGAATGGCAACCATCGGACTCGGGCAAGCAGTCATTGTATTATTCTTAAACCGGCGCGTCGAGGGTTAAAATCGCCAATGTAGCCATGGCCGACGTTCTGAACGGAAATCAGTCCGGTTTACGCAACTGCGTAAAATCAATGCGTTTGTATTCAGACTCGTCGGGCGGACCGGCCGTGACTTGGAGGTAAGGCATACCGGTCAGGGTCATGATGACCGAGGCAAAAGTAAAGCCGCCGTTCTTGGGCGCTCGGCATACCGGGTTTTCCTTATCGTCTTTGGAGCGTAACGTCTCTTTGATGAGTATATCATTTACGGCCGGATTGGCCATAACTCTGTTTTGAACGGCCGCTAACCGAATGTACGTGTTTGAATTTACCGGCTTTGTCGTTAATGTGGGATCGAATCGTTTGGCCCATTCTTTGATGTCATCATTGACAATCGGGTGATTGGTGTGATAAACCGTTCCGTTAGCGTTTTTAGGGTCAAAGCGAATGACCTTATTGGCCGAGGCTTCAAAATCATACACTTCGCCTTGGATACCGAGGAGATAGTTTTGTCCTGAAGCGTGCGGTACCGTTTGGATAAAATGCAGCAGGTCGTTTTTGTCGGTTGAGTTGAGGATGCGTCGCACGATAAACGCAACGGGCAAGCCTTTGGGGGCAGACTTCAGTTGCATAATGGTGTTCATACAGGCTCCGATGCCTGCTTCATTCATGCCCGTGAAACCGATAGCGCCCGGGTGGGTAATGATAAATTGTTCGGGACTTTTCTCCGTTCGTGCCAATCGTATCAACATTTGATAACCATCCGTATAACTTTCAATATCCATATTTTGAGCAATGTAAGCCGTACTTCCGTTGACCGAAGGGACACCGAGGCCGCTGCAATGATGGTGTGAAACTGCATCAATATATACCCAAAATTCGTCCAACAGATTGAAAAGCATGATGTCGTGAAAAGCTTGCCCCGAACCATGGGCAATGCCTCTGACTTCTTCGTACAGATCGGGGGTGTATTTTTTGATGTCTTCGGTAAATTGGGCGTAAGTCATGAAATCTTTGATGACTTGGTCGGCGTCTTTTTTGAGGTTATCCGCAGTATTCTTTTTCATCCGGATCACAAGCTCCCCGATCTCTTTTTTGAGGAGTTGACCGTGTTGCAGACCCAAAGCGTAGCCGGTGCCCGAAAGACGGATTTCTCGGATCTCGCGTTGGGAGAGCTGCGCTTGGCTGAGTGTTGGCCATGAGGCGATCAGGAACAGAATGGGTAGAATAGTTTTCATAATAAATGGATGAAAAGCCGTTTTTGTATGGTTCATAAAACGCATCGCTGCCTTAAAGTTGATAAAACCATTCACAAAACGATTGCCAAAAAGCGTATTTGTAAAAGTTAAGTACTGAAAAATGATACAGTAATAAAATCACCAAGGCCGGCGGAAAAATATTCCGGCGATGATTGGAGCGAATATCCCAAATACTCAAACCTACCAAAATAAGATCAGCCATCAGAAACCCGATGACGGGTACCACAGGCATGGTATCAATCGTAGGCACATAGGCAATCAGCGAACGAAAATGATGGCCTATGATACGGTCGGTGATGGGCGTAAACATCGGGAAAGCGGTGCATATCATGTAGCGGGCGTGAATGTTGGCCTTACGTTTGTGGTAAATGGCCAGCCCGTAAAAAATCAAAAAGGCGATCAACGCATTGATGACCAAGGCCATGAAAAAATAGCCTGTATTTCCGAGTTGTCCCGACTTGGATAAACTGTATTTGAGTAGGTCGAGTGTAGTGAGCACCAACACCGGTACGAGCAGGTACGAGAATTTTCCGAGCAATCGGTGAAGCTTTACTTTTTTAGCCCGTATTAAATAGGGTTGAATCATAAGCAACGCCAACCACAGGATCAGGGCAATGCCGTGCGTGTGCATTCGGTAATTTTCCTGTTCAAAAATTTTAGTCACATACGAGTTCCAAAAGCCGACGACAGCCAACAGAAAGAAAACAACGAAGAAAATAGTGATATAGCGGTAATTGATGGATTGTGTCGGTTTCATTGCGGTTGGGTAAAGAGTACATTATTTCACTGTCTTTCTACGGTATAAAATCCCTGCGGAGCGGTGCGCGGCATGGTTTCACTTCTTCCTGATTTTGAAGTAGCAGAGATATAATATTCAATAACTTTGCCGTTGATTTTTGTGGGGATTTCAGCGTTAAAATGCGTGTTGTTGTCGGTAGTATTCAACGCTTTTTCGTTCCAATGCTCTTCACCCTGAATACGCCAATGCAGTTTGGGAGAAGTTGATTCCAACCCTTTTTTACTGTAGTCAATGATGGTAGCGTACAGCGTTAATTTTTCATTTGAAGTGACGGTTAGCGGCAGGCGTTTTGCACTGATATACAGCATCTTGCTGTCCCAAATGGCTCGCGTGCGACAGTGTAAGGCATCGCCGGAGTTCCAGCCGTAGCCTGTTTTGTAATTTTCTTTCATCGCCTTCGAAACAATGGGCTCGTCTTTTAAAGCAAACGTAAATCCTTTCACCGTGTAGCCGGGCAGCGCCTGTTGCCATGTTTTAAGAGCTGTGCTGTCTTCTTTGATTTGAAACAACGGAACATAGACCGTCTTATTGACAATAATAGAATTTGTATAAGCCGCCAAATCTTTCTGATTATACCTGCCGATTTTAATTCGTATGATTTGATAGGGACGGCCGTAAACAGACTTTAATTTTTTGAGTTCATGCTGCACGATGTTCTCATAAACGGGGTACAATTCATGATCTTTGGGCGGTTCGGCTACGAGTATACGTTCTTCATCGAGGAGTTTCATGAAACAGTCCAGATGCTGTATGCCCATTTTTTCGAAATTGGAAAGAATAGGGTAGCGGCTGAATCCGGCCAATTGTTTGTTGAGTCGAAAAAATTTTTCTTGGGGAATGCCGTAAAACCGATTTTCATTCAGCAAGACACAGGACGAAAACGCCGTACCGAGTCCGTCGGTCAGAACATTGCCGCCGGTAGTGATATAGGGCAGATCCATTACTTTGATACCCAAGCCTTTGCCCAGCGGTAGGGTAGCGTTGTCGTCCGTTTCGGTTTTGATGATCTTATTCTTCGGGTCGGTATATAAAAATCTCAAGGAGTCGTCACAACCCATTTTTGTGATGGGAGTGGAGTAAATGTACTTGCCGTCGCCGAGTTTCATGGTGCCGTCAGGGGTAAAAATCGCACTTGGACCCCAGTCTCTCGTCCACCAGGCATCTACGCCTTGCGGCGCGTATACGAAGGTGTTGGTTTCGGGGGCAATACCCCATCGGTTGTACCACGTTGCCGCTTCGTTTTTAGCCGAATCGTTGGCGACAAGTGTATAAAGGTGGTTGTCTTTGGCGAGTTCTATCGCCAGTTTGTAAGGGACGCACAACGGCCATACGATCATTGTGCCTTTGGCCGGTTCCCATTCGGCGGCGGTTCGGTTGGTGTTGGCTTGGGTATAATAATTATCGTCATCATCCGACTGATGGTCGGTTTTCTGACCGGTACAGGCCCAAAAAAGGCAGAGGAGCACTAAAATCGTAGGTTGAGATTTCATCTTGCGTGGTGGTGTCGGTTTTTTTCGCTCCGATGGCTAAAGAATTCAATGTTTGGAAGTTTGGTAGTGTTGGTGCAACAGGTCAGCCCCGAAATCGTTGCCTTTTTCCCGAAGGATGGCGTGGATGTGATTGCCGTCGTTTTGAAAACCGACATTGTCATACTCTATTAAAAAATCGGGACCGTGGATGATATAGTAATGCGGTTTGTTATTCTCCAAACTGCCGATCCACGCAAAATGCACTTTTTCGATTCCCGTTGTCATGATTTTGTCAAACAATTGATGGGCTTTCTCATGTTCAAAGTTGTGCGTATATTCCTGAATCAGCAGTTTGAAAATGGTCAATTGGGTTTCGTTAAAGTCTTTAGCCGCAATGCCGTAATACCCCTCAATGCGTTGCTTGGCCTGCGGCGAAGTGATGATATCTCCCGGAACTTTCCGACTCAAAACAGCCACGGCTTTTTGCGCATCACTAAAAGAGTTGATCAGCAAAAAACCGTAGTCTTCTTCTTTGCTCAACACCCGCAGTCCGGCATATTTGCCGAATTTTACTTCGGAAGGGTCGGTACCGATGAAATAGGGTGATAGAGTGATATTTTTGCCGTCAGAGGTCAGGCTTAACGCCATGTGGTGCCCGCCAAAATTGAGCCCCCAAGGAGTTTTTGAATCCGGTTTTCCCCAAACCGAAATGAAATAATTGCCGTAAGCCCATTTTAAGTTTTGCATTTGGGTCAGCAATTTTTGATCAATTTGCTTTTCGTCATACAGCGTTTGGTATAGCGTATTCAAAATATCGTCCAACGCCATGATACTTGTCGTTTTTAAATAACCCTGCGAGCTGAGCATAGCTGACAGTACCCGATGAAATGCCAATCGGCTTTTATCCGACAACGAACCGTAGGCAATACCCGGTCGCGGCACTAAACCTACGGGTAGGTTGGTCCACTTGTAGCGAAGGCTGTCATTGAAAGCATATACCGTCTTTTTCAATTCTTCTTGAGTAAGGGTATTTAGAAAGGAGTTGACCGTTGCCGCTAAGGGTTGATTGGCTTGAGAGAAGGCTTTTGCCGTAACAATAAGGCTTATAATGAGCGTTTTAAGAAATGTTTTCATCAGAAAGGAGGTTTAGGGTAAATTACTTATCAAGTAATTTTTTGTCGGAATTTAAAATAATTTGTTGAGAATCGGAAGTTGGGACTCTTCTGCTGACCGAACCCGGAAGAGTTCGATAAAAAGGAAAGACACGAGTCCGGGTCGATTACTGCGATATCATTACCGCCGGGGGGGTAAAGAAGTAAAAAAAACAGGCTTATCACTCGTTTCCGGCAATAAGACTGTTTTCTCTTTTAAGGTATTACGGTTTGTCGGATGTTTGATAGAGAACGGACTGCTCCGAAAAAATTAATGCAGCGCGATGACCTTGTTGGAAATGAGGGTCTTAGCCAAAACGGTATATTCTTTATGCAATACTCTGACTACCGGAGGTTCATTCCCGCTCCGCATTTCGATGGAATAGTTATTTCATTAAAATCGAAAACAAACCGGTGTCGGAGTTCCTTTTTGGGTAAGGTGCTTCGGTACATCGCCTGCCCTTTTTCATTCCGAAGCAAGACGCTGAATTTGCTGTGGCTGTCGGATCGGGTGACAATGAGGTGCACTTTCACCTCTTGTTGAGCGATATGAAGTTCGGAGTCAAAGGCTGCGTTTGCTTCATTTTGTTGGGCATCGGCAGTGCCGCAAATCAGTACGCCGAATAAGAACAGGCTTTTGAAAAATAACGTTTTCATAGGAATAAACAGTTGATGGTGAAACGGAAACCGTATTGTTGAACGAGTTGGGAGCTCCCTACCCCCTCAAACGAGGGGGTATCCGAACGGACTGCGTTTCATGAGCGACAGGCTGAACTCTCCTGCTTCGGTTCCGGCCGCTCACGGTGTGATTTATGCTTCAGGCGAATAGGCAGTTAGGTAAAAGGATTAGAAGGTGTTCCTTTTGCAGTTTCCATAGATCAGTGGATTGTTAGGTGGAAGCTTTTTACGAAAACAAGTTTTCAGAAGCAGCCTCAATTCAAAAGTAGAAAGGCTTCGTCGATTCGTGTTGGTTTATTGTTTCAAATAGTTAGTCTATTGTTGCATAGAGCCGAAATAAAGAAAAGAAGGGGACATTCTATACCCCATATTAGAACTGTACGAACCGTTTGAGCGCCCGAAAGGGTAACGGATTAAAGCAAAAAAGCCCTGTCAGCGAATGGCATAACAGGGCTTTTTATTTTGATCGGGTCAGCCTTCCGGCTATTCCGCTTTTACCACTTTCAGAGCGGTATTTTTATGGTCGGAAATCACCCACAGGAAGTAGACTCCGTTCGGGATGTCCCTGACGCTGAATTCTTCCTGATACTGATTGGTTTGGGGAACGACATTTTGTTGCAACAGGGTGCGCCCCAAAGCATCGGTCAAGCTTACCTTCAGCGACTCTCCCTTTGCATTCAATACCTTCAAATGCATCATATTCGACACAGGATTAGGCGAAACTTCAACGGAGAAAGATTCAAGAGCCGAAGTAGGATAGACACTTGAAGAAATTTCGGAAGTTGCCTGTCTGACTGAAACGCTGTTGAGGGTGAATTGCAGGGTGCGAGTGGCTAACAATGCCCCGGTAGCCACTCGGTTTTTGGGGAAAGGACCGCCTGCACCGTCCGCACTGCGTAGTTCTGCCGTCAGGGTGTATGTGCCGTTAGGGAAGCTGCCCCCGGTGCCGTAGTTGGGATGGTCTATGGCAAAATAATCGGAACCTACGTTGGCAAAAATGGCATAAGGCGGATTGTTATCAATCGAGTTGAAATTGACCGGTCCCGAAAGTTTAAATACGGCCGATTCGGACGTTGAACAACCGTTGGCCAAAATCGTCCATACGCGAGGAGAGGCAGGAACGGTAAAAGTGTTGGTCGGCGCGAGATTGTCTTTCAGCGCCCCGATAATTGCTTTAGGTTGCGCTCCTGCACCCACATTTTTTATGTCCACCAAAATACGATGAGTGCGCACTTCTACCGAAGATTCGTTCCCCGTACAGCCGTCTAAGCTACAGGTGGCTTTATAAATGTAAGGGATATTAGCTGCATCAGGGATGACGGTAGGCGCCCCCGGATTCCAACTGACGGTGGCCGTCGGAACCGAACATTGTGCGTTAAGGGTTACCTCCGTATTCGGACAGACATCCGTTTGAGAAGCGATCAGGGCCGAGCTCGGAGTCGGCTTGATCGTTACCGTTATTTCGGAGGATTCTACGACTGCCTGCGAAGGACAAGGGATGTTGGAGGTTAGCTCTACTTTTATTTTGTCGCCGTTCGCTAAAGTGTTGGTAACCAAAGTAACATTAGTTTCCCCCGGAATCAACACTCCGTTTTTGAACCATCGGTACTGGGGAGTGGTCCCGCCGTTGGTAGGTACAGCTGTAAACGTCAGCTGTTGTCCTTGGCAAATGGGCGTATTCGGCAAAACGTTCAAGGTCACGCTTGTGGGAATGGAGAAATTAGCCGTTACGGTTGCCGGGGCTGTCAGATTGAGCGTTTGGGGGTTGGTAGTGCCCGTTAAAGCCCCGCTAAAGCCCGTAAACGTATACCCCATGGCAGGAGTAGCTGTAACAACTACATTGCCCGCCGGTTGATAGCCCGTGGCAGGTGTGATCGAACCGCAAGCCGCATTGGCATTGGTGGTCAGCATGTACTCGGTATCAAAGTTGGCCGTGTAGGTGACGGCAGCTGTGGTAGCCGTGACCGAATGAGAGATGGCCCCGGCATCTGACCAATTGTTAAATAGATATCGGGTACCGACCGATGGATTTTGCGGGGTCGTAGTGGCTATCGTATGGGTACTTCCGTTGGCCCAATTAAACGTTTGCGCGCTTGTATAAGGAGTAGCGTCCACGCTGAAACTGAGCCCGGTCGGTGAAGTAGTGACCGTGACTCCCGGAGCTACTGCCGGCGGCAATTGCAATTCAAACATTCCGTTTCCGTGCGTACCCAGCGCAATTCGGTTGTCTGTTACGCGCAAACGCATCGAAGCACATACGGCATAGTTGATCTCATTCACTCCGATCGGCTCCCAATTGGTGGTGGCTCCGCTTAATGCCTGCGTGGCGTACAGTCCCGTAGAGGTACCCACAAGATAGGTAGTCGTCGTTCCGATGCGGGTAATGATACACGAACGAGCCGAACCCAGTTGCACCGGTGTGTTGGCGGGTCCTTCTACCTCCGTCCAAGTGGGGGTGGCACTGTTAGCATTGAGGGTATGAAAAACACTGACGACCCCGTAGTTGCTGTAGGTCACCATGATCTCATTGTCATCCCAGGGATTGACCGCAATCGAAGAAACAATGGCACTTAACGAGGCCGTGGGCGGTGTAATATTGACGGCGGCTGTGGTTGCAGCGACAAATGCCGGGTCGTTGAGGCGATAGACGCGCCCGGAGGACGAGCCGAAGTATAATTTACGATTGGCATCGGAGGCCGTATAGGCAGCCCCGCCGTAGGCATTGTTACGCGAAGAAGCCATGCTGCGAATATCACCGGTAATGCCCAAAGCCGTCATTTTTTGCCAGCCGGTAGCCGGGTCACCCTCCGTTGTTCCGGTGAGGTTGGAGGCATTGCGTGTTCGGAACATAGCGGCATTGTCTGCGTAGTAGAGCAGATTGGTATTGTCTTGGTCCAATTGAAAATAGGTGACAAAAATACCGAGGCCTGAAGTTGCCGGATAAATAGTAAAGCCGTTATTCGGCCCGGTTAAACGAACCAAGTTGCCATTTTGAGAAGCGGCAATTACGTTGAAAGTGGAGGCATCAGTATAGCTTATAATCCCCGTTTGACAACCGTCTCCACCCAAAACGGAACTGAAATCAGTACCACCGGGGTTAGCCGTAGTACCGTTGTCCTGAGCTCCCCCCATCACCACCGTACTGCCGTTGGTCGGCTCAATGTCAGCATGGTAATATTGATAGGTGGTATAATTATTGTTAAGTGAGGTCCAAGTCACCGAAGGTTGCGTAATATCGGCTTTTTGAATACCGCCGTCATCCCCGCAATACAAAGTAGTGTTGTTGCCGTTTGCAAATACCAGCGCATGGATATCCGGGTGATGGTTGGGGTACAAAGCATAGCTGGCCGGGGAATTATACCCCCCGATGCGGGTAGTGGCGGTGGTATTGGTAAAACCGCTGGTGGACCGATAGACATTGGTACCGCCCACAAAAACCGTATTAACATCATCAGGTTTTACGGCTACTACCAGATCATAACCGGTTTGTACGGCAAACGGGTCATTTCCTGCTCGATAACCGGGTTCATCGGGCAAATTTGCCGTTAGATCGGTCCACGTGGATACTGAATTGTCCCATTTGTAAAATTCTGCTTCAACGTTCGGACTTCCGGCGGTATGTGTCGTTCCTCTCCAATAAAGGGCAAAAACGATGTCCGGGTTACTGGGGGCGTAAGCCAATACGGTTCGCCCATACCCATTCAGAACATTCCAGTTGGGGTGACTGGGGGTTCCTCCCGGCCCCCCTATACGTGTCCAACTTCCTGAATCACCGGTGGACGAGGTCCAAACACCGGCAGCTTGGGCATCTCTGCCGTCAAAAGCAGCATAAAGGCGGCCTGTAGGGGTAACAATAATATCGGTATAGGCGGAATTATTAAAGGTGCCTAAAACGGTTGCCCAGGTAGCACCGCCATCGGTGGAGCGACTGATTACATCACTTGAGGCGGCATAAATGTAGCCATTGGAAGGGTCAACCACAATTCGATGGACGTAATCAAACGGATTATCAAAAGCCTCTAAAACCGTACTCGTTTGGGTCGAGGCTAAAGGTGCCCACGTGAGCCCGTTATCCGTTGACTTCCAAATACCAAAGCCCCGATAAGTAGCACCCAGCGAAGTGGAATTACCTATTGATTCGCCGCCTCCGTAATACCACGTATCCTGATTGCCGGCACGTGGGTCTTGAGTAATGGCTGTTACATTATGGATCTGACCGATCGGAGCCACGCGTGTCCATGAGGTTCCGCCGTTGGTAGAACGAAAGACCCCCGAACTGACACTTCCTGCCAACATAATATTGGCATTACGCACATCAATCCCGATGGCCCGAGTCCTTCCGCCCAAATTGTTGGGGCCGCGCGGTACCACGGTAACAGGAGGAGGTAAAGCGATCGGCAACTCTGCTGCCTTGGCTTGGGCAGCCTCGGCGGCTAAAAGAGGGGCAGAACGGGGGATGGTGCCAAGAGCGGGGTCTTTAAGCAGATCGAAATCGAAACGAGCACGTTCCTCTGAAAATTCGGCTCTTTCTTTTTCCTCTTTTTCGTGCGACTCATGATCTTCATCCTCCTCATCATCGTCCTCATCATCCTCGTCCGCTTCGCCAAACCCTTTTCTTCGGGTACTCAAACGGTGCGGTTTTGGTCCTTTTTTTAACTTTTCCTTTTGGTTCATAGCCAAAGGAGTAGAAAGTGGCAGAGTTTTCTTCGCATTCGGAAGTGTGCTGATTTCCGAGACGGTGTTCATTAGAGCAGAAGTTTTTTTGCTTTTATCGGTTTTTGCAACGGTTGTCGCTACCGCGGCCTTAGGTGTTTCCTCGGGCGTCGGATAGAAGAAAAAAGCAATAAAAAAAAGGGACAAAAGACTCAAGCCTATGGCGAATCTTCTGTTTTGCAGTAGAGTTTTAAGGAGTTTCAAACGATAGACGGTTTAAATGATACGGAATGAGGAATGTAATTTATTCGATATTAAGGTTTTAAGTAGTACCGAGTATTTAGTTAATAGTATTCAGTATAACTCTTTTAACTCACAAAATACTCATAATCAATATATTATCAAATTACTATATACTTAATACTAAAATCTTTGTACTACTTATCTGAAATTAGTTATCCGTTATCTGTCTGACTCAATCCATTGATGATCAATACCCTAATAACAGATAACGAATAACATAAAGTAGTTGTGATTGGGTACTTACAGGAGAAAAATTTCTATTAAAAAAACGCAAATTGTATTTATGTACCAAATAATATTTTAATAAAATAAATGAATAATCAGTCGGTCTATCGGTATATAATATAATTGAGAGATCTATTTGGCATAGTATGTTTTTCTTACTTTAATCCCGTATTGAGCCCGTCTTAATTTTGACCTTGTCCCTGAATGAAATGAATGCTGCTTTTCGGTAAAAATGGAGAGAAAACTCTCACGGGTATTCTTACAATAAGACATAAAAAATGCATGGCTGCTCAATAGAGAAGTTCGGAGCAGGGCAAAAAAAAAAGCTACTGCAACCGCTTACAACAGCCTTAGTAGGAATAGTCAATACAGGCAAATTGGGATTGTTTACCGGTAAGAGATTGACGGAATGAAACTCGGCCTTGCTGCCGGTTTATTTTTCTCCAATGCTAAGGCAATCGGGACATTACAGGGCAGTTCATCAAACATCCGGTAGTCTGAATTGACAAACAGTAGATCACCGGAGATCACCGGTGAAGGTTAGAACTCGTTTACATAGGTAAAAGGTTTATGGGTAATTTATGAAATAGAGACAACTGTCATACCCTCTGTTCGAACTGAAAAAAGAGCAGAATATACCTCTTTGGAAAGTAACGAATGATGCAATCCATTAAAAATCTTGCTTCAGGATTTTGTATGTTTTTGAGGGCTCTTTATCCAACTGCAGAAAATAGACCCCCGCTTTCCACGCGGCTGTATTGATCAGATGCAAGGGCTGCGGAACGGAAAGCCGATGGATAGGTTTGCCGGTCAAATCATAAATGACACCGGTCACCGGAGTGTCTGTTTCGATCGTTAATTGACGGGAAAAGGGTTGTGGGTACACTAAAACACCGTCAGAGGTTTGGGATAGACCGGTCAACACAACCGTGAGGACGTTGGAAGTGATGAGATTGATACCCTGCTGTCGAACCCGGAAATACATAATTTGTCCCAACGACAGATTGTTCACTGCGCGGTATTGATAGGAAAATGTACCGGCAGCGGCTATACGATTCACAGAAACCCATGTCTTTTGCTCATCCCGACTGTATTCAATGAGGAAAGAATCCTCCTGATCCTCATAATTGGTTTGCCATGCGAAAATCAGACTGTCCTTGGACAACTCATAGCTGAAGATCAATCGGGAACATTCCCGCAATAGTTTTTGGCTTTCTAAATTACTTAATGTTCCGTTGATCGATGCTTTGCTTTTCGGGCTCCACGCATTACTGCTGTAGGTGGGCTGCATGACATAGCCCGGGACGTCGTCGTGACCGGCCCCGAAAACATGACCCAGCTCGTGGGCAAATAACCATTTGGATTGGGGCTTATCCAAAAAGCCTTTCATTACGATTGTGCCCATCGCAAATTCATTTTGACCGCCTCCTCCAAAACCCCAAGTGAGCAGTTCACTCGCGATGCTTCCGTAATTGGTGCCCGTGAGGCCCGTCACGATCAATGATTTATACTTTTTCCATCCCTTGGGTTTTTCCCAATTATGGTTTAGCTCACCCCAAATTGTGTTTAATGCCTGACTGCCGTCCAAGGGCCAGGGAGGGGTATCGTTGTTGGTGTAAATGAGCTGCCCGACCGCCTTGAAAACGACCTCTGCGTTAAAAGCATAAGGCGACCACGTTTCTTGAGCAGCGGCTAATTTCAGTAAATTGTCGGCTTCCACTTCGGCTGCGTTTTGTGCGAAATAACGATAGTGCGCATAATCACACACAAAAGCTATCGGAAACTCATAACAGCCGCTCAGTAACGATGCTTGCCGTCTTGCGGGGGAGCGGGCTTGGGTAGGAGAAAAAGCATGGCCGCAGACAATACCGTCTGCCCCGTCCGAAATGGCTTTTTGATACGTGTAGAGGGAGTCTTTTTCCTTTTCTAAGGTAAATAGTTGCCCGTCCTCTGCCAGTAACAACCCATGAAATTGGTGATTGATAATAGTAACGTAGTACTTTTGACGATTGTCCGTCGCTTCAAAAAGTTCGACAAGGCTTGGTTGTTGGCCTTCAGAGGTAAGAAGCGTAGTGTACTGTTTAAGACGACTTGGCCGCAGGGTAAGGCGGAGTGTTTTTTGAGGCAGTTCAATGCGCAGGGGTTTCGTAAAATCGTAGCCGATTTGTTCGATACTTCCTGACTTCACGGATGTTTTCGGCTTAAATCGGATAATGGTTTGCGCTTTTACCAATAAAACCGCTCCCGATAACAACAATAGTAAGATGGTCTTTTTCATACATGTTGACTTTTACGGCGGTCACGGCAACAACAAGAAAGTGCAGAGCAGGTGGCCGATAACGGTCATTCATATTTGATAAAGCTCATTCAGGACACTATTTACTTTGCAACAAAGAGGGGTAAAGGATAATGCACAGAGGCTGCCCGACTCTCGGGCAGCCTCTGTCACCGTAGGGTGTATTTTGTACTAATTTACTTTAAAAACCTTCAGTGTTTTTACTTTTTCGCCTTTGGTGATCTTAAGCAAGTAAAGACCGGCGGGAAAGGCAGCTATGTTCATCATTTCGACTTCTTTAGTCTCGGTTAATTGAAAATTTTTCTGTTTGAACAACTGCCCTTGTCCGTTTATCAACGAAAGTTGTACTGTTTCGCCGATAGTACCCATCAGTTGTATCGCTATTTTGTCCTGAACCGGATTGGGGTAAATAGCGACCCATGTTTCCTCCGAGGGAGTGGCTTCTTCGGCAGTCCCTGTCCGTAATCCTGTAGTGGCTATCGTAAAATGCAACGTTCGTGTCGCTGATAAACTGCCGGTTGCTACTCTGTTTTTCGGAAAAGGGCCTCCCGCGCCGTCAGCATTGCGCAGATCTACCGTCAAGGTATAGCTGCCGTTGGGAAAGCTGCCACCGGTGCCATAATTCGGGTGCTCGACTGAAAAATAGGTTTCCCCCACATTGGCAAACAAAGCATACGGCGGGTTATTGTCAATGGTAGTTAGGCTGATAGGTCCTGAGAGCTTAAATACTGCCGATTCTGAAGGATGGCAACCCTTGGCAATGAAAGTCCAATGCCGGGGAGAAATAGGAGCTTGGATTTGGTTGGTGGGGGCCATATTGTCAATCACGGAACGGGCAATCGGTTGGGGAGGCGTCCCCGGCTCCAGACTTTTCATAGCTACTAAAATACGGTGAGTTCGAACTTCTACGGAGGACTCATGGCCGGTACACCCATCAAAAGTGCAACTTGCTTTATATGTATAGGGAATGGCAGCAGCATCCGGAATAACGGTAGGTGCTCCGGTGATCCAATTAACCGTTGCTGTCGGAAGAGAACACGTTGCGGATAAAGTAACTTCGGTATTGGGACAAACATCCTCTTTATCGGCTGTTAGGGAAACACTGGGAGTGGGTTTTACTGTGATATTCATTGTTATATTGCTGCAACCTGTCGCTGTTTCAGTAAAAGTAAAGTTGACTGTTCCGGGGGTAATGCCTGTGATTAGACCGGTATTTGTAATCGAGGCAACGGTCGGAGTATTACTTATCCAGGTTCCCCCGGCCGACGGTAAAACAGTAAGTGTACTGTTTTGACAAAGACTATTCGTATTCACAAGGATATTGGGCAGCGGATAGATAATGACATTAGCAGTTGCCTGTACTTGCGCACAGCCTCCGCTTGCTGCAATTATATAAGTGACCGTATAAGTGCCTGTTGTGGAAGCGGTTAAGTTGACCTCCCCCGTAGCGGTGTTGAGGCTCAGCCCCGCCGCAGAAGAAAAGCTTCCCCCGGTGCTTCCTGTGAGGGTGACAGCGGCCGTACCGGAGTTGCAATAAGGAGAACCGACAAAGTTTATCGTTGCTGAAGGTGATGCATTGATGGTGATACTTGCCGTAGTTTGGAATTGTGGACAGCCTCCGTTGGCTGCAATTATATAAGTGACCGTATAAGTACCGGGTGTGGAAGCGGCTGAATTGACCTCTCCCGTTACCGCATTGAGGCTCAGTCCTGTCGCCGAAGAAAAGCTTCCCCCGGTGATTCCCGTGAGAGTGACAGCGGCCGTGCCGGAGTTACAGTAAGGAGAGCCCGAATAATTGATACTCGCGGAGGGTGGGGGTGATACAGTAATCGGATTACCGGGTCCCGTGGCTGCGGCATTATTTCCTGCGGCATCGGTGGCGGTATTGGCTGCTATACTGATACTTACTGTGCCTGTACCCACAAAATTAGTTAAAGTGACCGTTCGAACACTCGTTCCTGAACCGCTTACATTAACATTGGCAGAAGCAGTTCCCGTTGTAGTTAAAGAGATATTTCCGTTAGAAAGCGATATGCCGGCGGCATCGGTATAAGTCACGGTATAGGTGACGGAACCGCAACTTACCGCCGTTGTACTTGGTGCTCCGATAACGACGCCGGGCCCGGTTTTGTCGATATCGTAAATTTGCCCTGAGGTGTACGGTACGGTCACAGAAGGACTTAATCCCGTAGCATTCACAAGATCTAATCGAATGGTTCCGTCTCCGGACCCTGTATTGACCGGAACGGTCCACGTGGTACCTGAACCGGTAGGCGTTCCTACACTTGCTCCCGAAATTCCGCCGGTGGTGGTGAGCGAAAAATTGCCGGAAGTCAAACCGGCTACACTGCCGGAAAAAGTGACGGTGTAATTAACTGAACTGGCGTTGGTAGGATTAGGAGAAGCTCGATTAATGGACGATACGGTAGAGGAGGCTCCGGCAGTTCCAATTAAGGTAATGGAAGCAGGAGTAAAGGTAAAATTAGAAGCATTGCAATTGCCGGACACATTACACAGAATTCGGTAAGTTCCCGAGGCAGGGGCTACAAATTCAAGTTGAGCATTCGTGCCGCAAAAATCATCGTTAAATCCTACCAAACCATTTGGTCCATACACGGTAAGATAGCTGTTGTAATTGGTAGGGGGGGGATTATTGCTGCTTGGATCACAAAACCCCACTCGATACGTATTTCCGGCTACTAAATTGGTGATGTCGTGGTATTCACCGGCTGCCATATCACAGACATCGACTCGGGTATTTAAGACCAAACCGGAGCCGTTTGTCGGTGAACAAAAAGTGCCGGGATTCGAGTTGGGGCATTGTCCCAAGGATGGAATGACGAAAAAAAGTACCGAAACGGCGGCAAGTAAAAGATGTTTCATACGTATTCAGAGGCTTCTGTGAGTGAAGGGTGAGTGCTCTGAATACTAAATTACTGTCTTGCAGTTACCCGAAAGTGGGTACATTGATAACCGGTAGATCGTGTCGGTTAACTGAGAAAGAAAAGTACATAACTGTGCCGGGTACCGAACCCAATTATTGAAGAAATTGATTGAGGGCGTGGAAAATGGCTTCCCTTTTACGAACAGCTACCGGAACGACACTGCCGCCGTGCATGATGAGTTGCCCGCCATCGGTTTTGTCAAATTTATTGATTCGATTTAAATTGATAATGTAGGAATGGTGCGCCCGGATAAAATGGGCGTTTTCGAGCAATTTTTCGTATTCGCCCAAATTCTTCGAGACCAATATCTCACGTTCGTCCATGAGTTTGAATAGGGTATAACTGCCTTCGGCTTTGCAAAAAACAATATCGGACAGCATTACTACATAGATCGTGTCGGCATCCCGAAGTACCATTTTTCGGTTTTGGGCCGTTAATTTTTCTAAGTTTTCCCGTAAAACAGCGAGCTGAACTTGAGTTTGATTGGACTTTATTTGTTGTTCTGCCTTTTTTACGGCATTCTGAAGGTCGTCGACATCAATGGGTTTCAATAAGTAATCCAGCGCCGCATACCGAAATGCCTCAATGGCAAATTGGTCGTGAGCAGAGACCAAAATGACTTGGAAATGACGGTCAGGCAGCGATTTGAGCAGTTCAAGGCCGGTGCCGTCGCCGAGCATAATATCCAAAAAAACTAAATCAGGGGCTGTATGATACAACAGCCGCTTACCTTCTTCAAATGAAGTTGCTTCGCCGATGATCTGTATTTCGGGACAAAACAACCCTAAAAGTTTTCGTAATCCTTTGCGGTGAATTTCTTCATCATCAATCAAAAGGCATGTCATCCTACACGTTGATTAAAGGTAAGTGAAAAATGACTCGGGTACCTACGATTTGACGTTCCGTATTGAGTACATCTTCAATAATAAAATCAATTTTAGCCTTGTGTTGCCGGTTCAAAACGTCGATGCGTTCCTGCGTGATCTGTGTGGCAAGGGATTGTCGGCCTGAGTCCGAAGTGAGCTCGGCGGCTCTCACCCGACCGATGCCGTTATCAGTTATGTTGAGTAAAATGCCGTCTTTTTCGGGCCGAACCAAGACGTCAATCATTCCTTTATCATAGAGAGGTTTGATGCCGTGTTCCAACGCATTTTCCAAAAAAGGTTGAGCCAACATGGGCGGAATCCCTATTTCTTCGGCTTCAATGCTGTTTTCGACCTTGATTTGATAGTCAAATTTATCCCCAAACCGTATTTTCTGAATGTCCAGGTAGTTTTGCAACGTAGTAATCTCTTCCGAAAGCGGAATAAAATCAACCCGGCTGTTTTCCAGCACCGAACGCATCAGTTTTCCGAACTTGGAAAGGTACGAAACGGCGGGGGCAGCATCTTGTTTTTCTAACAGAAAGGCTTGTATCGACGACAACACATTGAAGAAAAAGTGAGGGTTGATCTGCGTACGAAGCAATTTTTGATTGATGGCCAACACTTGATTTTGCTGCTTCAAAATGCGTTGACGGGCATAGAAGGCAGTCAGCAAAACCACACCGAACAGCGATACTCCAAACAGCGCCATCCACAGATTGCGCTCCTGAATTTCCAACGCCTGAATTTGATTCAGACGATGAAGTTCTCTGATTTGATGCTCTTTTTTTTCGGTTTCGTAACGAATCTGCAATTCCTGAATTTTAGCCAAACTTTTTTCATTAAGAATGCTGTCCTGCATTTTGGCTTTGCGCTGTTGGTACACCAATGCTTTTGAAAAATCCTTTTGTTTTTCGTAGCTCTTGGTCAAGGTGTTATAGAGTTTGCTCAAAACATCTCGATCGTTTACTTCCTCTGCAAGGACAATGGCTTCCTGCGCCGTTTTTTGTGCCTCCGAAACGCGGTCCGTTTCCACGTAAATCCGGGCTAAATTGGCCATGGCATTGAGGCGCGGCTTTTTAGCTTTCAGCTTATCGGCGTATTCTATACTTTGAAGAAAATACGATTCTGCTGCTTTATAATTTTCTTTCACAGATTCGATATTACCCAAATTGTTGAGCCGATTGGCAGCACCCATCCAATCGTTCATTCGATAGGCAATCTCCAATGCTCTTTTGAACATGTTGATCGCTTCTTCATTTTTTTTGGTGAAAGTATAATACGTCCCCAAATTGTTAAGGCAAACGGCTATGTAAGGAAGTTTATTCAGTTTTTCGGCAAATCGGAGCGCTTCCCGATGATAGAATTCACTCTTTTCCAACTGTTTGGTTTTTCCGTAAATGGTACCCAATCCAAGGGCCGCTAAATAGTGCAACTCATCAGATTGACTTTCTCGGGCTGTTTTCTCTACTTCAAGCACACATTCCAAGGCTTTTTCGTATTGATTTTCATCCAAATAGCTGTTGGCCATGTTATTGTACATGACCGCCCGATACCGAGGGTAGCGTTTCGGCTCATAAACTTTGTAATAGGTCTCAGCATATTTTAGGGCTTCGTAATAATGAGCGCGCTCTTTGGCCGGTTTACCGTGATAATAGTGGTAAATACCCAAAGAGTGATTGGTCTTCAGGAGTCCCTTTTGATCGTTTTTTTGGGTAAAATAGGTTAAACAGCGACTGTTCAACTGAAAGCAACTGTCGGGAAAAGTACGGACGAGAGTGGTCGCCAGATAATGGTCAACCCAAATTTTAGCGGTTTCATTTGGGAGAGTATTGGCAAGGGGGACGGCAATTTGGATATATTTTTTAACAGAATCCCCTTGGTTGAGCTGACTGAATTGA
This sequence comes from Spirosomataceae bacterium, assembly GCA_046329125.1. Lineage (GTDB taxonomy): Bacteria > Bacteroidota > Bacteroidia > Cytophagales > Spirosomataceae > Runella. Next base: position 36,959 of record JAXLVD010000004.1, read on the forward strand.
TCACAGAGTTGGATAATTAGGTCCACTTTTGGGTTAGGAGAGGCAGCGACCTGAAGTTTTTGGAGCAGCACTTTTACTTCTTCAACGGACTGAGTCCAACCGTGCTTCGAGGTCAGAAAGCAACACAGAAGCAGGAAAATCCTTGAATTCATAAAGATAAAATCTGTTAGCGAGCGTTTAGGCAAATGTAGTATAATCCAAGAAATTGTAAATACGAGAGAAATTTTTGGGGTGAAAAAACGAATTTTTCAAAGCAGCATTCATGGGCATACAGCAGGGTAAAAAAAGTATAAATCTGATTTTCAGCTATTCAAAATAGTAATAAATGACTGAGCGGGTCGATTGTGATTGATAGGTGTTGTTTATTTATCCATAAGTGTGGGTGTTACGGAAATAAGTGATTCTGTATTCTGAAGTACTTGATTTACTTTTAGGGTTATCCCCGATTTTTGGAATCAATCACAATCGTGACGGGGCCGTCGTTGAGGAGGGCTACTTTCATGTCGGCGCCGAATTCGCCCGTTTGGATCGGTTGTCCGAGATCCATACTGAGTTGTCGGATCATTTTTTCGTACAGCGGTATAGCGATTTCGGGCCGGGCCGCTTCAATAAAGGACGGGCGATTGCCTTTCTTTGTACTCGCGTGCAGCGTAAATTGACTGATCAACAGGATATTACCTCCGACCGTTTTTAAATCAAGATTCATTTTCCCTTCCTCGTCTCCAAAAATGCGCATGCCGGTGATCTTTCCGGAAAGCCATTTGATGTCTTCTTCGGTATCAGAATGCGTGATTCCCAATAAAATTAAAAAACCCAACCCTACTTTCCCTTTGACCCGTCCCTCGATGGTAACGGAGGCTTCGGTAACGCGCTGAATGACGGCTATCATGTATGTTATTTTGTTGAAAAACTGAGTAATAAATAAGGGAAGCAAAACTAACAAATGCCGGGAATATGAAATCGAATGGTGGAAGGTATTTCCCAAAAATAGCCGGTTTTTCGCCTGCGGAAGCCTTTGACTTACCGGTATATTTCTTTTGCCTTTATTGAAAAACAGAAACGACTTAATTGAAAGAAATCATGGAAAAGGTAAAAGAAACGACCAAATCGAAAGAGGATTTCAAAGAAATGGTAAAAGACATTCGCGTGGCGATGCTGTGCACCAATACCGCCAACGGACACATTCACAGCCGTCCGATGGGAACTACTGACATAGATAAAGACGGGACGATTTGGTTCTTTTCTCGGGAGTCGTCCCAAAAAATGGATGAGATAGAAGATAACGCCAATGTATGTGTGTGTTACTCAGATCCCGGCGACAATACCTACTTGTGTGCGATGGGGAAGGCCAAGATCGTCACTGACCGCAAGAAAATTGACGAATTGTGGAATCCGTTCGTCAAAGTATGGTTTCCCGAAGGAAAGGACGACCCGGAATTAGTGTTGATCAAAATAGAACCGAATTCGGTAGAATACTGGGACAGTTCGTCGAGTAAGATGGTGGTTTTGTTCAATATGGCCAAAGCCCTGGTGACGGGTGAAGAGTACAAAGAAGGAGAGTACGGGAAGATCAAGCTGTAAAAGCGAACGTCGGCGAGGTTTGGAACCTCGCCGACGTTGTACTATTTTTGCTGAAGTTGAAATTAATCATAATTCAACACCGGCGACAACCATTTTTCGGTGTCTTCCACACTCATTCCTTTGCGAACAGCATAATCCTGTACCTGATCTTTGGCAATTTTGCCGAGCGCAAAATACCGGGAGTCAGGATGGGCAAAATACCAACCGCTCACAGAACTTGCCGGGTACATGGCAAAACTTTCCGTAAGTTGAATACCCGCTTGCGCCTCGGCATCCAACAAATCAAACAGGGTGCGTTTTTCGGTATGGTCGGGGCAAGCCGGATAGCCGGGAGCGGGACGGATTCCCTGATACTTTTCGGCGATCAGCTCTTCATTAGAAAATGATTCTTCTTTGACATATCCCCAAAACTCCTTACGCACCCGCTCGTGCATCAATTCGGTAAAGGCTTCTGCCAAACGATCAGCCACGGCCTTGAGCATAATACTGTTATAATCGTCGTGGTCAGCTTCGTATTTTTCGAGCAATGCTTCGATACCGATACCCGCCGTTACGGCAAATGCACCGATATAATCAGTGCCCGTGCCTCCGAGAGGGGCAATAAAATCACTTAAACACAAATTCGGCAGATTCGCTGCTTTTTGGTTTTGCTGACGCAGATGGTGTAAGGTAGTGAGAAGCGAGGAGTGAGGAGCGGCAGCCGTTGCTGTGAGGGGTGAGGCGTTGGCGGTTTTCTCGTTACCTATTACTTTATACTCAATACGTTTTTGTTGCCCTTGTCCGGCAAAACCTATTTCCACCTCTTCAAAATCGTGCAAAACGATGTCATCGCCGACCGAGTTGGCCGGGTAAAAACCAATGACTGCGTTGGCTTTCAATGATTTATTTTTAATGATATTGGCCAACATCGCATTCGCGTCGTCGTACAATTTTCGAGCTTCCAAACCTACGGTTTTATCATTAAAAATGGCCGGGTATTTGCCATGCAACTGCCAAGTTTGGAAGAATGGTGTCCAGTCGATGTATTTGGCAATTTCTTCCAACGGATAATCGTAGAAGTATTTGTTCCCCAGAAACTTAGGTTTCACCGGTACGAATGAATCCCAGTCAATTTTGGTCCTGTTGGCGCGAGCCGCTTCAATGGTAACCGCTTCTTTGGCCTGTTGACGCTTGGCGTGGTCTTCACGTAGTTTGGCGTATTCTTTTTTGATGTCGGCCAAGGCTTCGGTGTAGGTTTGCTCATTTTGGGTCAATTTACCCGCCACAGGCACTGCCCGGCTGGCATCTAATACGTGAATTACCGGGCCGTGGTAATGCGGGTCAATCTTAACCGCGGTATGGATGCGGGAAGTAGTGGCGCCGCCGATAAGTAAGGGCAATTCAAAACCCAGGCGCTCCATTTCTTTGGCTACGCCAACCATCTCGTCCAAAGAGGGGGTAATCAGGCCGGAAAGACCGATGATGTCGGCATTGTGCTCTTTCGCCGCGGCCAATATTTTATCGGTAGGTACCATCACACCGAGATCCACTATCTCATAATTATTACAGCCTAAGACCACCCCGACGATGTTTTTCCCGATATCGTGTACGTCGCCTTTGACCGTGGCCAAAAGGATCTTTCCGGCAGAGGCGGCTCCGCCGGCCTTTTCGGCCTCAATGAAAGGAGTCAGATAAGCTACGGCTTTTTTCATGACCCGGGCCGATTTGACCACTTGGGGTAAAAACATTTTCCCTTCCCCGAACAGATCACCTACTACATTCATCCCGTCCATGAGCGGCCCTTCGATGACATCCAAGGGGCGGCTTGACCGGGCGCGTGCTTCTTCTACGTCCTGATCAATAAACTCAGTCAGTCCTTTGATGAGAGCGTGTTCCAGGCGTTTGCCGACCGGAAGTTCACGCCAGGCATTGTCTATTACCTGCTCTTTTCCTTTGGATTTGACGGTTTCGGCAAAGGCCAGCATCCGCTCGGTCGCGTCCGGACGACGATTCAGGATAAGGTCTTCGCAGTATTCCAGCATGTCTTTCGGAAGATCATCGTACACGCCCAATTGACCGGCATTGACGATACCCATGTCCATACCGGCTTTGATGGCGTGGTACAAAAAGACGGTATGGATAGCTTCCCGCACCGGTTCGTTTCCGCGAAATGAGAAAGATACGTTGGATACCCCGCCGCTTACTTTGGCATAAGGCAAGTGTTCTTTGATCCAACGGGTAGCGTTGATAAAATCTACCGCATAGTTATTATGTTCTTCCATGCCCGTTCCTACCGTCAGGATGTTCGGGTCAAAGATGATGTCTTGGGGAGGGAAGCCTACCTTGTTGACCAATATCCAATAGGCTCGTTCGCAAATTTCGATACGGCGCTCGTAATTGTCGGCCTGTCCCGTTTCGTCAAACGCCATTACGACCACAGAAGCCCCGTAGCGTCTGACTTTTTCGGCTTGTTGGATAAACTTTTCTTCTCCCTCTTTAAGCGAGATAGAGTTGACAATGGCTTTGCCCTGTAAACATTTCAGACCGGATTCAATGACTTCCCATTTCGACGAATCGACCATGAACGGAACACGGGCAATGTCAGGTTCGGCCATGAGGAGGTTACAGAATTTGGTCATTGCCTGAACTCCGTCGATCATCCCTTCGTCCATGTTGATGTCAATGACCTGCGCTCCCGTATCTACCTGTTCGCGAGCGACGGCAATCGCGGCATCGTAGTTTCCTTCCCGTACCAATCGGGCAAACTTCTTGGAGCCCGTCACATTACAGCGTTCACCGATGTTGACAAAATTCGTTTCCTTAGTGATTTTGAGCGGCTCCAATCCCGACAACTTTTGTACATGGTCGTTTTCGGGTATGTCGCGCGGCTCGTATTTCGCCGCTGTATCGGCAATGACTTTGATGTGCGCCGGTGTGGTACCGCAACAGCCGCCGATGATATTAATAAAACGGTCTTTCAGAAAATCGTTGATAATACCGGCCATTTGTTCCGGTGTTTGGTCGTACTCGCCCATTTCGTTGGGCAAACCGGCGTTGGGGTGGGCCGAAGTATAAAAAGGCGCCTGATTGGCCAATGTTTGAACATAAGGGCGCATCAGATCGGCTCCCAAAGCACAGTTCAGACCGATCGACAGCAACGGCATGTGCGACATCGAGGTCAGGAAGGCTTCGGTGGTTTGGCCGGAGAGCGTACGGCCGGAGGCGTCGGTGATGGTTCCGGACACCATGATAGGCAACTGTGTTTTCGACGTATTGACGGCATCAGGCCGAAATGTCCCGCGAATGGGGCGTACGGTTCCTTTTTTTACGTCATCGAAATACAGATCAATGGCAAAGAGTGCTGCTTTGGCGTTAAGCGTATCAAAAATGGTTTCCACCAAGAGAATGTCCGCGCCGCCGTCGGTTAAAGCCTGCACCTGTTCGTAATAAGCATCTACCAATTCGTCGAACGTTACGGCTCGGTAGCCGGGGTCGTTCACATCGGGAGAAAGGGATGCTGTACGGTTGGTAGGCCCGATAGAGCCGGCCACAAAACGCGGTTTTTCGGGATTAAGGGCCGTATATTTATCGCAAGCCTCACGAGTCAGGCGGGTTGAGGCATAGTTGAGTTCATACACCAGATCCTCCATGTGATAGTCGGCCATCGCGATCGTGGTGCCGCTGAAGGTATTGGTTTCAATAATATCGGCTCCCGCTTCGAGATAAGCTTCGTGGATTTCCTGAATCACATCAGGGCGGGTCAGCGAGAGCAGGTCATTGTTTCCCTTCAGTTCGTGCGGAAAATCGTTGAATCGCTCGCCGCGGTAATCGGCGTCGGTCAATTTGTAACGCTGAATCATGGAACCCATCGCGCCGTCAAGGACGAGGATTCGGGATTTCAGGATCTCTTGGATGTTGGTGTTTTGCATTGGCCCTTGATAAATGAAAGAATCAGAATTGCTTCTCCTTTTCTTCTTGATATTTTAAAAAAGCAGATACCGGTTTAGAAAAGAGCAAGAAAAAGATAAAAATAATATAGAAATTAAATAAGAACCCGTTTATGTAAATCTCAGTTTTGTATTCAGATTCCCCTATTTCAGTAAATAAAATTACTGCCCCAAAAGTATATATTGCCGCCAAAATCCATTTCGCCCATCGTTGCCCCTGATAGGTTAAAAGCATCATGAGGGCTGAGAATAAAGTTCTAACGGTTTGTGGGATAATATTTTCATGCCCGATGCGAATATTGTACACGACAATTATGATAACCGAGAGCAATAGTGCTACTGTAAATAAAATTGATATTAATTTCTTGCCTGTTCTTTCTGTCTGATTCATGAATGAATAAGAAAAAATAGGGGTATTATGGTTTAGTTTCTTCTTTGAAACATACAAAATTAAGACAAATAGACCAAATAATTTGCTGTTGTAGATGATTATTGGAAATATTTGCCAAAAAATAGATGTTTTATCGTAAGATGCTTTTTTTTGTTTAACTTATTTCGTTTGCGGGTTAGTATTTTTTCGTGAAATAGATATTTTGTCTGTACGAAAAACCCCCGCTCGATACGGGACCGAACGGGGGTTAGAAAAAAGGACCGGCTGAGTTAGAAGGTAATACCGAGCGATACCTGTGCCGCTGAGTTTTTGGCATCTCCTAAAAAGACCCGTGCGGCATTGGTATAAGCTACCGGGCGCAGACCGTAATTATAACGGGTGCCGATCATAAAATTACCGAGATAAATACTCAAACCGGCCGCCAGGCCATAGTCAAGATTGTTGAAATTGTCGCGGTTGAGGGTAGTGGAGCCGAAACTGCCATCGCCTTTGCTTTCTACGGAAGCCTTGGTTAAAAGACCTCCGTAAACCCCGCCGTGTATATCCACAAAATTCCCCAATTTAATGGTCGCTAATACCGGTACTTCAATGTAATCCAATTTAAAAGAGTTTTCACCGCGAAAGGTATTGGCAATGTTGTAGCGTGCCGTAAATCCTTTGGTAGAATAACTGATCTCCGGTTGCAAATACAAAAAGCCCTTGATGATAGGAACTTGGGTGAAAAGTCCGGCGTGAAAGCCATACCGCGGGTTACGGTCAGAAACGTCTTTGACGTAAAGATTGGAAGCATTGAACCCGGCTCGGATACCGGTACGGCCTCTCACTGCCTGTGTTTCGTCAATTTGAGCCAGTACGGTTTGGCTTGAAAGGAAAAGTCCGGCGGCGATGGCCAAAGAGCAGACAATTGATCTGATTTTCATAGTGGTAAAATTTAAATAAAGGTGTGGTGTTTGATTAGAGAAAATAGTGGTCAGAAAGCATATCGAATAGAGATAGCTCCGTCGTCTCCCCAAAAGCCGTCGTCTACGTTCAGGTTGAAAGTAGGTTTCCAGTCGATGGCTAAATTGATAGGGATTTCACGAAAGTTGTATTCCAAACCTAGAATACCGTCGATTCCGACGACACTTTCACGTCCGTAGGGAGAGTAGCCTCGTTTGCCTTCGCCCCAAAAATAGATATGGGCTCCGGCGCCGTAATAAAAATTCAGTCGATTGATGTCAAATGCACGGGTATGACCTTCGATCAACCCCGTAAATCCCAAACCGTGCCAACGGGAAGAAATGATTCCCTCGACGGCAACTTTCGGCTTTGTGAAATGTTTGATGGTAAACCCCTTGGGGCCGCCTGCGCGTAAACCCACAGCGGTCCGATAATCCTGCGATTTGGCTGTATGCGTGAGAAAGAAAAAAATCAGCCCTGCAAGTAAAGAAAAGAATCGGCGGTGATACATGGGTATGAATGGTTCAACGGTCTGCGAAACCGCGTTTCGCAGACCGAATCTAATGGTTATTTTCGTAAACTGACGGCTCCGTTTTGAGCCGCTTTTTTCATGTCTTCTCCGGCGTACAGGGCAATTTCTACGCGTCGGTTTTGCTGACGGCCCGTTTCGGTGCTGTTGCTGGCCACGGGATTGGCTTCTCCCTGTCCGACTACTTTAAAACGGCCGGGGGCGACTCCTTCCGCTACCAAAAAATTGGAAACGGCTTGTGCCCGTTTATCGGATAGTTCGCGGTTGAATGCTTCCGAGCCTACGTTGTCGGTATGCCCTTCCACCAACAGGAGTGTATTGGGATCGTTACTCAATGTTTTTGCCATTTTTCTCAGGTTGTCCTGCGTTTCGCTGCGCAACAGGAAAGAACCGAAGTCAAAAAGAAGGGCGTTGTCAAATGTTAGTTTGACCCCTTCTCCGACCCGCTCTACCCGAGCGACCGAACCTAAGTCCTCTCTGAGTTTTTCGGCTTGTTTATCCATGTGTTGACCGATGACGGCCCCGGTAGCTCCTCCTACGGTGGCCCCGATGATGGCGCCGATGGCGGTATTTTTGTTGTTTTTACCAATAATACCTCCGATGACCGCTCCGGCTCCTGCACCGATCAATGCTCCTTTTTGCGATTTTTTCAATTTTGCCTTTTTCGTCGTTGTGGTTTTTTTCTTGGTCGATTGCTGTGCATTCGCCGGTTCAACGTTCGAAATCGTTAAAAAACTGAGATAAGCGGCAATGATAAAAAAGCGTTTCGTATTCATGGTTGTTCGTAAATTGGTTTGTTTCTTCGGTAAAAATTCTGTTCCTTCGAGAAGTTGGGGAAAAATTTCCCCGGTTAGGGCGAAATCTTTTTGGCAGTAATGGTCAAAATGCGAGGGTAAATAGACGGCTGATAAGATAATAAAATGCCGATAGTGTATATTAACAGATGATTTGTCTATATTTTTGTACTTTTTACCGCCTTTACCACTAATCACTTACAGCCCATGTATAAATTGGATGTTACCGACCGCAGTATTTTGCGTTATCTTCAATGGAATGCCCTGTTGACCACCAAAGAACTGGCCACCCAATTGAATTTGTCTTACACGCCTGTGTATGAGCGCGTTCGAAAACTGGAGCGCGAGGGAGTCATAAAAAAATACGTGGCGCTGATCAACCGGGAAAAAATCGGCCGAAACCTGATCGCGTTTTGTAACGTGTCGCTCAAAGAACACAGCCGCGCCAACGGCGAAAAATTCGTGTCGGCCGTGATGACTTTCGATGAAGTGATGGAATGTTATAACATTTCCGGCGAATATGATTTTATGCTTAAAGTGGTAGTAAATGATATGCCCGAATACCAACGTTTTCTGATGGAAAAATTGGGATCGCTGGACAGTATCGGCAATACTCACAGCATTTTTGTGATGAGTGAAATCAAGCACGAAACTGCACTGAAGGTGTAAACTGAGCACTGTTTGTGCGCGCTCACAGAAGGGACGTTGGCAATTTGGTGCCAACGACTCGCGACGATTTTCTTTAAAGAAGGCGATTCGCCTTACTGCCAGTGTATGATTTATATCTTGGGGTTTATTATAATGCTGTATGCCTTGGCTTGCTTGTGGCTGTGTTGGCAATGGCTGTGTATTCCGGAATCTTCCGAAACAGCGCTGCCCGTTCCCCCGGGTTTTAAAGTATCCGTAATCATTCCGGTTCGCAACGAAGCCGCCGGGATAGGCGTACTGTTAGAAGATTTACGACAACAGTCATTGTTCGGAGATAATTTTGAAGTTATTATTGCTGATGATGCTTCCAATGATGCTACTGCGGATATCGTCCTTGCTTTTAAAAATAGGACAGATCTGAATTTGCGATTGCTTTCGTTGGCCGATATACCGGTAAAATCACCCAAAAAAAGGGCGATTACGGAAGCACTGAAAGTAGCCGAAGGGCAATTAATCGTTACGACCGACGGCGACTGTCGGGTGGGAGAGCGGTGGTTGGAACAAATAGTACAAACCTATCTGCGCACCGGGGCAAAATTTATCAGCGGACCGGTGACTTTTTTGGAAGAGCAGACCGGTTTTCAGGTTTTCCAAACCATCGAATTGGCGAGTTTGATCGGTACGGGAGCCTGTTTGTTGGAAGCGCAGCATCCGACGATGTGCAACGGGGCCAATTTGGCGTATGAACGGGCGGCGTTTGAGGAAGTGGGCGGCTATACCGGTGTTGACCATATCGCCTCGGGAGATGATGAATTTTTGTTACAAAAAATCCATTTGAGGTTCGGAAATCGTATCTGTTTTTTAAAGCACCGGGATGCCCTTGTTCGTACCCAACCGCAGGAGAGTTGGCGGGCGTTTTACCAACAACGTATTCGCTGGGCGGGCAAATGGGCGGTGAATCGACGAGCGGCCACGATGGCAGTAGCGATTTTTGTCGTACTGGTCAATGGGATTACTCTCATCGCTTTGGCCGTTGCCATAGGAAAAGAAGGGCAAAATATTGGTATTAATACAATTTTAATTATAAAGTTTTTGCCTGAACTTTTGTTTTTAAGTTTGATTATCAGATTTTTGGGTAAAAATAGATTGTTAGCCTATATTCCTTTAGTGCAACTTTTTTACCCGTTCTATGTGTTGTTTTTCGGGTTGGCCGCTCAGCATAAAGGGTATGAATGGAAAGGACGAAGGCTGCATTAGAACACCGGTAATACATCTGTCTTATTTTGAATAATTTGCAGCTATGATTCCTTTGTTTGTTCATAAATCTCCGCGGTTATTAAAAGCCTTTTATGCTCCGTTTGTGTGGAATATTCCAACCCACGAAAAGGTACTGTATCTTACGTTTGACGATGGCCCAATACCGGACGTAACCGAGTGGGTATTGGAAAGATTGGAAGAGTTCAGCGCCAAAGCTACCTTCTTCTGCATTGGAGATAATGTACAAAAGCATCCCGACATCTTCGGGAAGTTGTTGGCCAAAGGACACAGTATCGGCAATCACACCTTCAATCACTTGAAAGGGTGGAATACCGACGACCGGATGTATTGGGATAATGTGGCACAATGCCGCGAAGTGCTGCCCGTAGCTACCAATCTGTTTCGCCCTCCCTACGGTCGTATCAAATTAAGCCAAGCTAAACCTCTTTTGCAAGATTACCACGTTGTGATGTGGGACGTATTGACCGGTGATTTTGAAAAATACCTTTCCCCGGAGCGCTGCTTGGAAAAGACACTGCAACATACCCGTCCGGGTTCAATTATTGTACTTCACGACAGCCTTAAAGCATGGCGTAATATGAGTTATGTTTTGCCGAAACTGCTCGATTACTACAGCCGGTTGGGATATCGGTTTGAAGCTTTGCCGCAACACATACCGGCCAAAATGCCTTTAGGAGAAGCCTCCTGCTTCGGGGTTCGGAGTTTGTTTTAATTTTCTTTTTCGGACTGAAATAATTCTTTTTCTCTTTACTGTAATCGCAGAGGGTAAACTGTCTGTATGTATCTGATGTTGAGCCACGGCCGTAAACGAAGCCGATACCCCTCTGCTTCAAATGATATGCAGTATGCCGAAAAAGTGTAATTTGCGGCACAGAATAGAGCGTAAACAGAATACAGTAACCCTAAAAGCATGAATCCCCAATTTGAAGGAACCGAAAAATACGTAGCGACGCGTGAATTGGCCGTAGCCGTTAATGCGTCAGTGAGTTTGCAAAAACCGCTGTTGCTGAAAGGGGAACCCGGCACAGGCAAAACCATGCTGGCGTACGAAGTGGCAAAGGCGTTGAATAAGCGGCTGATTACGTGGCATGTGAAGTCTACCACCAATGCGCACCAAGGGCTGTATGAGTATGATGCTGTGTCGCGCCTGCGTGATTCGCAACTGGGGGATAAGCGGGTGTATGATGTAGAAAATTACATCAAAAAAGGTAAATTGTGGGAGGCATTTGAGGCAGAAGAGCAGGTAGTTCTTTTGATTGATGAGATTGATAAGGCCGATATTGAGTTCCCGAATGACCTGTTGCAGGAACTCGACCGCATGGAGTTTTATTGCTATGAACTGAACCGTACCATTGCTGCCAAGCAGCGCCCCATTGTCATTATTACGTCCAACAATGAAAAAGAACTGCCGGATGCTTTTTTGCGACGGTGCTTCTTTCATTTTATTCGCTTCCCCGACCGCGCTACGATGCAGCAAATCGTGCAGGTGCATTATCCTTACTTAGACAAAGAACTGTTGGAGCGTGCCATGAAGGCTTTTTTTGCCGTTCGTGAGGTGAAAGCTTTGAAAAAGAAACCTTCGACGAGCGAATTGATTGATTGGATTAAACTGCTGTTGTGGGCTAAAGTGTCGGCTGATGACCTTAAAGACTTGGAAACGATGCCCGAAGTACCGCCGTTTATCGGTGCCCTGCTCAAAAATGAGCAGGACAATGATTTGTACGCGGCACTTCGGGCGAAAGGCTTTAAACCGTATTAAACACGAACAAATTTTAGTGATAGCTTACGCATTAGCGGAACTGTACCTCGCTTAAATCTGCTTGATTACTCAAGTAGCCGAGCAGAAATTTTAGGGTATTTGAGTTGATATAATTTCCTGATTTTGAACCGCAGCGGCAGATGGTGGATAATTAGTAACAGTTAACGAATACCACAGCGGTGGGCCGCTTGTGCGTTAGCACTTAAGTTTTTGGGGAGTCTTCAGACATCCGAGCTTTTCGATTGGGCAATCGAAGTAAAAAAACAGGCTGATAACCAACGGGGGCAGGTAGCGATAAAACATATAGCATCAGCAGGGTTTTGGAGAAACGAGAGGTAAAAGTATATTTACATTTTAGCAAGAGCCGGGGCGCAGGTTTGAGTAAACGGCAGTAAACAGTATTCAGCAGATCATGTTTTTGGATTTTTTTCTTTTGCTTAAAAAACACGCATTGCCTGTCTCCATCGGCGAGTATCTGCATTTACTCGAAGGGTTGAAAAGTCAGGTAGTGGAAATGAGTGCCGAGGAGTTTTATTATTTCAGTCGCACGGTACTCATTAAGAATGAGATGCACTACGACTTGTTTGACCGACTTTTTGCCGACTATTTTAAAAATGCCCAAACGGTCGAAACCAAAATTTTGGAAATTGATTTGCCGCCCGAGTGGTTTAAAGACGCGCTGTCACGGGAGTTGACGGAAGAAGAAAAAGAAATGATTGAACGGATGGGCGGCTTGGAAAAACTGTTTGAGCGGTTTCAGCAATTGCTTCGGGAACAGAAAGAGCGTCACGATGGAGGAAATACGTGGATTGGAACGGGCGGTACTTCTCCTTTCGGATTTAACGGAAACAATCCGGAAGGATTTCGGGTCAAAGGCCCGTCGGCCGGGAATCGTACTGCCGCCAAAGTGTGGGAAAACCGGGAATATAAAAACTACGATGAGGATGTAGAACTCAATACCCGCAACATGAAAATGGCCCTGCGTCGTCTGCGGATCTTGACCCGGGAAGGCATGGAAGAAGAATTGGACCTGGACGCCACCATCGAAGGGACAAGCCGTAACGGCGGTATTCTGGACATACATTTGCACCCGTCACGAAAAAATAATGTCAAGGTGCTGCTGCTTTTGGACGTAGGAGGCTCGATGGACGACCACATTGAACTGTGTTCCCAACTGTTTTCGGCTGCCAAGTACCAATTCAAGCACATCGAATATTTCTATTTTCATAACTGCGTCTACGAAACGCTTTGGCGTGACAATACCCGTCGCAGTTCGCGGGTACCTACGTTGGAAGTTCTGCATAAATACAACAAAGACTATAAAGTGATTTTTGTGGGAGATGCTTCCATGGCTTCGTATGAAATTACACATCCCGGAGGCAGTGTAGAGCATTATAACGAAGAGTCGGGTCTAACTTGGCTGAACCGGTTTAAAGAACAATACCCTCATTTTGTGTGGCTGAATCCCATCACTGTGTCCGATTACTGGAAATTTACCCATAGTATCAGTATTCTCCGGGATTGGTCAGACAATCGGATGTTTCCGCTGACCCTCAATGGATTGACGCAAGCTATGAAATCATTGAAAAATCCAAAAGTGACATTTGAAAATTAGGTAGATAGTACCTAGTTGGCGGTACCGAGTTTCGAGGGTTTAGTTAGAAGTTCCGAGTACCGAGGATTAGAATAAAGTACCGAGTACCGAGGATTTAGTTTGAAGTTCCGAGTACTTGGTTTTGAAAGATTTATCGTTCTTGCTACTAACGGCTCGGCACTCAGTACTTTCAACTCACTGTTTTTTTACTTTGTACTCAAAACTCGGTACTCAAAACACAGCACTCGGTACTCAAAACTCAGTACTCAAAACTCGGTACTCGGTACTCAAAACTCGGTACTCGGCACTCAAAACTCGGCACTCACATACTAACCTATGCATTTGTTCTACCAACCCGATTTTTCTGAAATCTCTGCCCTGACCGACGATGAAGCGTTTCATGCGGCCAAAGTATTACGCCTGCGCGAGGGTGAGGCCGTGCGCGTCACTGACGGAAAAGGCAGTTGGTTTGATGCCGTAGTGAAACAAAGTCATTCCAAGCGTTGTGATTTGAAAATAATTCGGCAAACGACGCAATCGCCTAGACCTTTTCGCATCGAAATTGCTTTGGCTCCGACCAAAAATTTGGACAGAATAGAGTGGTTTGTCGAAAAAGCGACGGAAATCGGTATTGATAAAATATCGTTTTTTTATACCAAACATTCCGAACGCCGCACCCTAAAATTGGATCGTTTGCAAAAAATTGCCGTTTCGGCCATGAAACAGTCATTGCAAGCCTATTTGCCCGAAATAGCGGAAGCGGGAGATTTTGAAAAATGGATGTTAACTTTGTCAAAGTTAACGACTCAAAAATTCATCGCTCATCTGCCGGACAATCAAGTTCCTGCCCATTTATTGCAAAAAGCACTGCCTAAGCAAAACTATACGGTTTTGATCGGCCCCGAAGGTGATTTCACCGAGGCCGAAATTCAGCTGACGCAGCTAAACGATTTTCAGATGGTGACGTTAGGAAATACGCGTCTGCGTACCGAAACGGCCGCTTTGGTGGCGTGTCACACTCTTCATGCCGCCAATTTGTAAAAGAATCATTACGCTTCGTTGGCGGCTTCTCTACGGTTCATTCATCATTTATCACGACTCACTTCATCTTATTTTGCCGGCGGGGCTTATAGGTATGACCTTTGGGACATCAAAACAACGTCTAAAACTGCTCCCGTTATGTCACAGCCACAATTGTACTCTTTACCGATTCTGAATGAAACGCCGACCCATCACCGTCTTTGCCTGCACGTAAACGGTATGGCAAGAATGATCGACACGCAAAACATTGCCTATTTGCAATCGGAGATCAATTATACCCGCATTTTTCTCAAAGACGGCAAAGCCTATTTGGAGGCCAAAACGCTGAAACATTTCAACGGAATTTTGGGCGGCCCGGATTTTATTCGCATACACAAATCCTTTTTGGTGAATCGCTCTCAGATTGTCTCCATCACGCCTGATTTTGTTTTATTGCGCAACGGACTGGAATTGCCCATTTCCCGTCGCAAAAGAAGAGCTTTAAAAAAGAGCCAAACGCTCGTTAAATCGTGGACTATTTCGACACAAACAGTTCTTTCATCAGTAGCTGCCAATTAATCTAAACCCTTTAAGTCATGAACCAAAAACCTTCTGCCGCGTTTGTCGGGGCCTCGTGGATCGCTTTAGCTGCCGGTATGGCAGGGTATATTATCGGACTTTGGAGATCCGAACTGTTGCTGAATGAAAAAGGCTATTATTTCACCATTTTGATGTACGGCCTGTTTGCGGTTGTATCTGTGCAGAAAAGTGTCCGCGACCGCCTGGAAGGCATCCCCGTGACCGATGTCTATTACGGTATCAGTTGGTTTTCTACCATTTTAGCCATTGCCTTGTTAGTCATTGGCTTGTGGAATGCCACGATGTTGCCGAGCGAAAAAGGATTTTATGCTTTCGCCTTTTTGTTGGCATTGTTCGGAGCGATTGCCGTTCAGAAAAATACCCGGGACAGTCAGCCGGATACTCGGACAAAACCCGGTACTAAATTTGATAAAGATTCGTTTTAATGTCGTGCCGGCTTGCGTTAATGAATCCTTTGCGCTAAGTTCGTGCAAAGGTTTATTCATTAAGACACCGCCACCATGAGTCTCGCAAAAAAGCTGTTTTTTACGCTCTTACTCACTACCCACTACTCCTTACTCACGACTGTTAATGCGCAGTATGCCTATAAAATTGCCAAACTCAAATACGGCGGCGGCGGCGATTGGTACGCCAATAAGACCTCAATGCCCAATTTGATCAAATTTTGTAATCAGAACCTGCGCATGAATGTATTTCCGGAGGAAGACATTGTCGAACCCGGCAGCCCGGATCTGTTTTCTTATCCTTTTATTCACCTGACAGGCCACGGTAATGTGGTCTTTTCGGAAGCGGAAGCCCGCAATCTGCGTCGTTATCTGATTTCCGGCGGTTTTCTGCACTTGGATGATAATTATGGTTTGGATAAATTCATCCGTCGGGAGATGAAAAAAGTATTTCCCGAATTGGAGTTTATTGAAGTGCCGTTTACGCATCCTGTCTATCACCAAAAGTTTAATTTCCCCGAGGGCCTTCCGAAGGTCCACGAACACGATTCCAAAGCCCCGCAAGGGTTCGGGCTGTTTTGGCAAGGACGCTTGGTTTGCTTTTACAGCTATGAGTGCGACCTCGGCAACGGTTGGGAAGATCAAAGTGTTTATAATGATCCCGAAGAGTTGCGGCAGCAGGCCCTACGCATGGGAGCCAACTTAGTACAATATGCCCTGACCGTGAATCAATAAGCGAAATTTCGCTTCAAAAAGGTTGTTTCTGACAAAAGGTTTTCTTAGTTTTGTACAAGTTTGTGATTGTTCAAAATAACCTATTCGCTTCATGTACGCAGTTTTGGTCGCCTTTTTCGGGCATTGGTATCTTTCTTTATTTTGCCAAACCTTCTTTTTACATCGCTATTCAGCCCATAAGATGTTCACAATGAACAAATTTTGGGAGAAGTTTTTCTATGCATTGACTTATATTTCGCAGGGCTCGTCGTATTTGAGTCCGCGTGCTTACGCTATTTTGCACCGAATGCACCACGCTTTCAGCGATACCGATAAAGATCCTCACTCTCCGCATCATACCGAAAACGTGTTTACGATGATGTGGAAAACTAAAGATATTTATAATGCCGTTTTGAACCGGAAAATGAAAGTAGAGGCCCGTTTTGAGCGGGATTATCCTTACTGGGAAAAACTCGAAAAACTCGGAGATTCCTGGGGGTCGCGTTTAGGATGGGGCATATTGTATTCTGTCTTTTATGTTTTTGCCTACGTTTATCTGGACATGCACTGGGCGTTCTTCCTGTTGTTGCCGATTCATTATTTAATGGGGCCGGTCCACGGTGCTATCGTCAATTGGAGCGGTCATAAGTACGGTTACCAAAACTTTGATAACAAAGACGAATCTAAAAATTCGTTGGTATTCGATATTTTGATGATGGGCGAGCTGTTTCAAAACAACCACCATAAATTGCCGAATCGGGTTAATTTCGGAACCAAATGGTTCGAGTTTGATCCGACTTATCCGGTCATTAAACTATTGAGTTGGACGAAGGTCATTACCATGAAAGAAGCCAAAGTAGGCGTGGAAGTGCCGAAAGAGCCGATTCGTTCCAAAGCCACGGCGGATACGTTGGATTAAATTAGTCAAATGCATCAAAAAAGGGCAGAACGAAATTTCATTCGTCTGCCCTTTTTTGATGGGTTTCTTTTTCCATTATAAAAGCCGCTTCAGGATGTCATCCCAATTCATTACCCGTTCAAATTCGGTTTCTTCTAAATTATGAGGGGCATTGAACAGCAAACCTTTGCCTCGGAAAGACTTCAAATTACGCGGCATATCATCAATCAGATAATCGCCGATTAAGACGCTTTTATCACCGCAAAAAACCAAGTTGTTCCAAGGAATAAAATCAAAATGGGTATGCAGCCAATCGTACTTGTCGCGAAACGAGTTCGGGAATTCCATGGCTGCCGTAGCGACGAAAATTTCATATTTCTTATTCAGTTCAAAAACGGCCTCCCGGGCGTTGGGCATGAGCGGAATATCGGCAAAAAAGCCCGGTTGGTGAATCAATTGATAGAGGCGTTGTTGGTCTTCGGGCGAAAGAATCTGACGAAACGGCCCTTGGTGCAAGGCTTCGTGGGTTAGGTTGGTTCCGAAATCGCTCAATATGATTTGGGCCAACTTGCCGTGTGTAGCGGCCAATACATCGTCTTGGTCTAAAATGAGGCGGGGTTTGGTCATGAATAATTACGAGTTGTTTCTCCAAGCAACCCCGAAATAGAACGAAAAATTCAGATAATTTCGGAAATTGAACCACCGGCATCGGAAACATAGCGCAAATCCGACCTTTGGTTGAGTAAATTTTCGATTTGTCTTTATTTTGATGCTGACGGTTTAGCTGTATTTCTATGGACAAGCGATACATCAGATGGTGGTTGGGGGCACTGCTGCTTTGGATAACAGTTCAAAACAGTAATGGACACCATAAGGGAGCTAACGTCATATCAGGGGAAGGGGTTGAAGTCCTAAACTCTGTCAACGAAAGTCAGCCGCCAATCGCCGATTGTTTGACAAAACCGATCATCACCGTTTCCCGACCGGGCCGACCGAACACCGGCGCTCCTGAGGTAGTATGTCAGGATAGCTTGGTGCAACTCAATCTGAAAAATTTCATCAAGGGCAGCAAATTTCAGTGGAGTGTCAACGGCACCATCCTCCCCAATGCCGGCGATTCTGTTTTTGTCGTGCCCAAAAATCAGTCAGGATCCTACAGTTGTATAGTTACAAACCTACCCCTTTGTCCTGAACCGTTGCAGACGGACCCCGTGACTGTTTTGTACCGTAATAAGGTCAATGTCAGTATCAGCCTCGGCAACCCTACCGGTACGCCCTGCGTTGACGGTTTTGTGAAATTAACGGCCAATACCAACGACCCGGGAATGTTTACTTATCAATGGTTACGGGAAAATTTGCCGGTGGCCGGAGCCAATACAACCACTTACGAAGCCGTAGAAACAGGCGTTTATTCCCTCAAAATAACGGATACTTACGGTTGTGTCACCGTAACTCTGGGTAGTAACGTGATTTCCAATACACCGCCCAAAGTAGATTTAAAGGCGGCTAAAAGCGGCTTTTGTAAGGGAGAATCCGTCACCCTTACGGCTACCTACGGGAGGACCTTTATTTACGAATGGCTGAAAAACGGGCAACCGATCAATGGGGTTGGGAATGTGATCACGGTAGCACAGCCGGGCGTGTATAGCGTCAAAGGAACAGCCCCCAACGGCTGTTTTACGGAATCTATGCCTGTTTCGGTTATTCAATACGACGATCCGGCAGTTATGATTTCAGGAACGGGTCATCAACTTTGCCCCGGCGCTTCTGTAAAGTTAACGGCCACCGGTACTAAACTGAGGAAGTTTCAATGGGTACGCGATGGTAAAGACAATATAGGCGATACCGTTAATGTCATTAATGCCGCAATAGCAGGAAATTATACCGTCGCCGTTATCGACAGTAACGGTTGTCGGGCGGTATCGGCGGGCATGGCCATAGAAATGGTTACTAAAATAACCGTGAAGATGGATTCGGTACCGAATTTTTGCGGTTCGGATCATGCACCTGTCGGGTTAAAAGGAACCCCGTCGGGAGGGGTGTTTGCCGGAAACGGAGTAGTAAACAACACGTTTGACCCTAAATCAGCGGGTATCGGTTCGCATACGCTTACCTACACCGTAACGGGAGCCTTGGCGTGTTTGAACGGAGAAGCCCGCAGGACAGTCCTTATCGGAACCCCGCCGACGCTTGAATTAGGCCCGGATCGCTATTTGTTGAAAGGAACATCGGTGGAACTGGACGCCGACTTGGGGGCAGATTACAGCTATCTTTGGACGCCTTCCTTAGGAATAAATGCCGTTAACGTACCTCGACCGACGGTCTCGCCTGACCGTACTACCACTTATCGGGTGGTAGCTGAGTCGCCTTCGGGGTGCCGGGCAGAAGACAGTATCACCCTTGAGGTGTATGCCGGGATTTATGCGCCGGAAGTATTTACTCCCAACAGTGACGGGCAAAATGATACGTGGGAACTCAAAGGATTGGAAGAATACCCGGAAGCGGAAGTGACGATTTTTGACCGTTGGGGACAAGCCGTTTTTTACAATAAAGGAAATTACCAAAAACCGTTTGACGGAGCCGGCTTGCCGACCGGCTCGTATGCATACATAATTCGCACCGAGCCGGCCGGTCGTGTTATTCGGGGACAATTGCTGCTGATTCGCTGAAAAGAAAGCGTTACGAATACGAACTTTTGGCTTAAGACGCCAAAACTGCTACTTTTGAGAAAACACAAAATTAGGACCGCAATGCGGGAGAGAAACCATGCTTAATTCTTTGGAAATACGGAATTACCGAAACCTCAAACAACTCAAAATTGATAAGTTGGGACGGGTTAATTTAATAGTGGGGAAGAATAATACAGGCAAATCAAGTGTGTTGGAAGCACTGAATATTTATGGTTCTAAAATTGAAATAAACGTAATTAACAGCATTCTTGACAGACGCCAGGAAAATTGTTTGGAGAATGAAACTTCTGATGTAAGTTCTTTTTATACCCATATTTTCCTGAAAAATATATTTACAAATCAAAATACAGACAGTACAATTCATATAGGAGACGATAAAAACTTTATTGATATTTCTTTAACGGGTTTAAAAGTAGATTTTGAGGATATTCTTTTAGAAATAAAACGAGATAATGCAAACACTATTAAATATTCATTAACCAAAGGGGATTATTATACACTGGTTAGCGGTAAGAATTATTTTTTTCGCAGGCAGCAAGAAGAGGATATCTGCCAATATGTAAGACCTGATTTACAGGATTTGCAGGATGCATCAAGAGTAAATTGGTCTAATATTTCCCTAAATTTAAGGAAAGAATCTTTTTTAATTGAAGGGCTAAAACTTTTAGAAAGTTCAATAGAAAAATTTGATTTTATAACTGTAAGAAAGTTAAACCCCGTGTTGCCACTATTTTCAAAGCCGACCGTCAGACTGAAAAATGGAAATATTGTCAATCTTCGCTCCATGGGCGACGGTATTAACCGTATTCTTACCATCATTTTAGCGATGGTCAATTGTGAAAACGGGTACTTGTTGATCGATGAATTTGAAAATGGGCTTCATTATTCGGTTCAGGAAAAACTGTGGGAAATCATCTTTCAATTGGCCGAACGTCTTAATATTCAAGTTTTTGCCACTACGCACAGTTATGATTGTATAGAAGCGTTTTCGGAAGTACTCAACAGCGGCAAACACGCAAAAGAGTCAGGCGTTATGATTCGCTTAGACAACTATGAAGGCAATATCGAAGCGACGGTTTACGAAGCCAATGAAATCTTGAACACTACCCGTTTACACGTTGACCCACGATGAGTATTCCCAAAAAAGAAAGATTTTCTCAAAAATTGTTGCTGGAAGGTAAAGATGATTTGTTTGTTACGGCTGCCATTTGTGAAAAATCAGCGGTAGTTGAAACATTTGATTTGATTGATTGCGACGGTGTTGACAATATTTCTGCTCATGTAGAGCTTTATTGTTTAAAGAAAAGACCTTCCGTTGAAACAATCGGTGTCATTTTAGACGCGGATATTTCTTTAGAAAGCCGTTGGCAATCGCTAAAAAAGCAATTAGAAAGTTTAGGCTATGAACTACCTCTGCAGCCTGATAAAAACGGAACGATAATAGAAGGAAGGGATCGAAACCCAACTATCGGAATTTGGCTCATGCCCGACAACAACGCAACAGGAATGCTGGAAGATTTTGTAAAGTTTCTTGTTCCTGAAGAGGATACCCTTTTAGTCGAAGCAGACCGAATTTTGAGGGAAATAGAACAGGAGCATTTGCACAAATATGGCCTTATTCATAAGTCAAAAGCGCGGATACATACGTGGTTGGCTTGGCAAGAAGATCCCGGTACACCCCTGGGACTGGCTATTACGAAGAATTATCTCACCACCCAAAGTGAGCATTGCCAACAGTTTGTTGCTTGGCTCAACCGACTGTTTGCTATTGAAGCCTAATTGACTCAACTTAAATAAAAGATTCCTTATCCATTCGCCTTCGAATGAATAAGGAATCTGAGAACGAAAAGAAGATTTACTTAGGCTTAAGGAACGCAAACGGAATGATCATTTCTTCGATCGAAATGCCTCCGTGTTGGAAGGTATCCCGATACATGTTTACGTACTGGTTAAAGTTGTTGGGATACGCAAAGAAGTAATCTCCCAACGTGAATACATAGGCCGTTGATACGTTGAGTTTAGGCAAAAACAACCGCTCCGGACGGCGACAGACGTACAGGTGATTATCGTCAAATCCTAAGTTTTTGCCCTGTTTATAGCGCAAATTGGTGTTTGTTTCGCGGTAACCCACAATTTTTACCGGTTTCTTCACCCGGGTCATGCCGTGGTCGGTGGTAATGATGATACGCCCCTTTTTCTCGGAAATTTTCTGCAACAGATCCATGATGGGAGAGTGTTGGAACCAAGATTTTGTGATTGACCGATAAGCGGCCTCGTCCGGCGCTAACTCCTTGATCATCATCATGTCGGTACGGGCGTGTGAAAGCATATCCACGAAGTTATAGACGATGACGTTCAGGTGATTTTTCCAAAGGTTAGGCAGATTGTCGATCAGGTTTTTTCCTTGGTTCTGATTGATGATCTTGTTGTACGAAAACCGTACCTGCATTCGATTGCGCTCAAATTGCTTGCGCAGCAGGTCTTCCTCGTGTTTATTCAATCCTTCTTCGCCTTCGGGGGTGTTTTCATCGTTGACCCACCAATTCGGGTATTGTTTTTCGATCTCACTCGGCATGATGCCGGCAAAGATAGAATTACGGGCGAACCCTGTCGTGGTAGGTAAAATCGAATAGTAGGAAGTTTCCTCTTCAACGGTAAAAAATTCAGTGAGTAACGGTTCGACCACTTTCCATTGGTCGTAGCGGAAGTTGTCAATCAATATGAAAAATAAAGGTTCGGTTTGTTTCATCAACGGAAACACCTTCCGCTTCATCAGTTGGTGCGACAGGATCGGTTTGTCGGCATTGGGGTTGTTGAGCCAATCTTCGTAATGATCCATTATGAATTTACAAAAGTTGGCATTGGCTTCTTCTTTTTGGGTGTAGAATACCTCCTCCATGCTCTTGTCCTGCGTATTTTCGAGCTCTAATTCCCAGTAAATGAGTTTTTTGTAGAGTTCTACCCATTCGGCATAACCAATACGGTCTTGGTACTGCATCGCCAATTGGCGAAACTCCTGCATGTAGTTATGATTGGTTTTTTCACTGACCAATCGCTTATTGTCCAAAATCTTTTTGACCGACAGTAAGATTTGGTTGGGATTGAGCGGTTTAATAAGATAATCGGCAATTTTGGAGCCGATGGCCTCTTCCATAATGCGCTCCTCTTCGCTCTTGGTAATCATGACTACGGGCAAGTTGGGCCGACTTTGTTTGATCTGCGACAGCGTTTCCAAACCCGAAAGACCGGGCATATTTTCATCCAGAAACACCACATCAAAACGTTCTTGCTCTACTTTTTCGAGGGCGTCTGCACCGCTGTTAACGGCAGTGATGTCGTAACCTTTGCCGGTTAAAAATAATATGTGCGGTTTTAATAAATCTATTTCATCGTCGGCCCAGAGGATATTTGCCATATTGTGTACAAAAATTTTGAGTTTAAAAATAGAAGATTGCAGAGGCGGTAATTAAAAAACTTTTCCTTCCTAAACGCAGGGCAGTCGGATTAATTGTTAGGGACTGACAATTATCACCAAACAAAACTGCGATTCATCATATTTTCCGGAGGCCTGAAAACGGAAATTTGGCTTATTCACCAACTTATTCTTCCAACCGATGAAAACGATATTAGTTCCGACCGACCTGAGTGAAGTAGCAGAATATGCACTGGATGTAGCCGTAGATATAGCTAAAAAACAGAATGCCACTGTCATTCTGTTGAAAAAAATCATTTTTCCCACGCTGGAATACACCGTCATTGACAATGAGTTCTACGAAAATAAAGAGGAGTTTTATAAATACTTGACCCAAGATTCAAAGGAACGCCTTCAGGACATGATAGGTAAGCCGGCTTACCAAGGCGTAAAATTCAAATTCAAAATTTTTAAAGACAATGAGTCGTTGGCGTCCTTGGTAACCCAACAAAAAGCTGACTTGATCGTGATGGGTTCCAACGGCGCTACGGGTTGGAAAGAGTGGACCAAAGGCTCTAACGCTGAGCATGTGGTGCGGGAGTCATCTTGCCCGGTATTGGTCGTGAAAGCTCCGACGGGCGAGTTTCGTCGAGTGGTCTTTGCCTTAGACTTTGAAAATACGCAATTCATAAAATCGTCCCTGAAATTGCTCGACAAAACCCGGCTTGATCCTCATTTTGTGTTTGTGGACAATGGGATGAAACGGTTTGACAGTAATATATTGTGGACCCAAATGGGCAAATTGGCCATGGAAATGGGGCTCTCCACCTATCAATTTGAAATATTTGAAAGCAGCACCGTTGAAAAAGGGATTCTGGATTATGCCAAGTCGGTTGAGGCAGATATAATCGTGATGTTTACCCACGGTCGTAAAGGTTTTGAACACTTTGTGTACGGGAGCGTAGCCGAAGACGTGGTCAATCATTCAGAGGTAGCTGTGATGGTCGGGCATTGAAGAGTAGCTTCGTTTATAGCGGTAATTAGGAAAAGAACGGTGCGCTCGGCGTACGGTTCTTTTTTTATGTGTAGTTTTGCGGGATAAAACCGTAGATACATTTCATGCAAAATCAATTGGAAGTAGCCCGCCAAGTAGCGGCGTATTTGCTCAATATAGAGGCTATTCGTCTTCGCCCGGAGCAACCTTTTCAGTGGAGTTCAGGCTGGAAATCTCCCATCTACTGCGACAATCGCCTGTCGCTTTCTTATCCCGAAGTACGTTCCTACATTAAAAATGCCTTGTCTGAGGCCATTAAACAAAAGTTTCCGACTGCGGAAATTGTGGCCGGAGTAGCCACGGCCGGGATTGCCCAAGGGGCTTTGGTAGCCGAAACATTGCACTTACCCTATGCTTATGTACGGCCCGAGCCTAAAAAACACGGAATGGGTAATCAAATCGAAGGACGTATTTTGTCCGGACAAAAAGTAGTGGTGATTGAAGACCTGATTTCGACCGGGGGCAGTTCGCTCAAGGTGGTGGATGTGCTCCGCGATATGGGGGCCGAAGTACTGGGAATGGCAGCTATTTTTACCTATGGTTTTTCGCTGGCCGATGAAAATTTTAAGCAAAAAAACGTACCGTTGGTGTGTTTGAGCGATTATCAATGTATGATTGTCGAGGCGCTGAAACTGGACTATGTAACCGAAGATCAATTAGCGACGTTGTCTCAATGGCGCGAAGACCCGGCCAATTGGGGGGTGTAATGTCAGAAGGCAAATTTTACGAAATCGGTGATAACTACCGTTACCCATTACACTTTTACCTTTGAACTCTTTCAGAACCCCCGCTGTTTTTTCTGCATTTCCTCACCTCGTTGCTGTCGAAAGTACGCGACACGGCGGGGTGAGTGAGGCCCCCTATGCTTCGCTGAATTTGGGAATAAACACCCAAGACCATGAAGAAAATGTAGCCGCAAATCGGCGCATTTTCTTCGAAAAATCAGGGATTTCAGAAACCCGCTTTGCTTCCTCGTTTCAGATACACGGGGATAAAGTGCAGGTAGTCACTGAATCCGGACGTACGGAGGGCTATGATGCACTGATTACCGACCGACCCAACGTTTTTGTGGGAGTAACCGTAGCCGATTGTACACCGGTATTAATTTTTGACCGACGAACGAAGGCTGTGGCGGCGGTTCATGCCGGTTGGCGAGGTACTGTGGCGCAAATTGTCCGAAAAACCTTAGAAACCATGCAGCAAACCTACGGCACGCAAGCGGCTGATTGTTATGCCTACGTAGGTACCTGCATAGACGAATGTTCGTTTGAGGTGGGAGCGGAGGTAGCCGAACAATTTGAGGCGGGGTTTAAACGCTTTGACGCGGGCCTCGGCAAGTATTTGATTGATTTAAAGCGAGCCAATGCAGCCCAATTGACGGCCTTTGGTATCCCTTCCTTACAAATTGAGATCTCACCCTATTCTACCATTACCCACAACGCGGATTATTTTTCGTATCGGCTCGAAAAAGGCCAAACGGGACGGATGTTGGCAATAATCGGATGCCAGAGTTAAGGGCAACCCTGTATATTGGCTGAAAAAGCAGCCCCTTTTTGCGCTTGAAAGCCCGGGCTTAATAAAACAGACCTGCCGGCTTTCAAAGTAATTGTTGCCGTTGGCTCTATCAGATTATTGGCTACGATTGTCTGATTTGCTGTCAATTGGGTATTTACCTGATTCACGTTTGTGATCAGATTACGGGTGGACGGACACGGGGCTTGGGTCGTGTTGACATTGAAGGTTGTTTCATAAATTACCCCCGCAAAAGTCGCTTCAAATTTCCACGTTCCGGTTTCTGCGCTTGCCGGTAAGGTATAGCTCCACCACCAATAAGAACTTGAATAGTAATTGTTGAAAGTGTTATTCCATTGTAGCCATACCGTACCATTGGGTTTGAGAATACGTAATTGGGCGCTTTGCCCGTTCTGGTCGCGGAGGTAAACGGCGAGGTAAATTGCTTCTCCTGCCGCATAACTTGCCTTTTGTCTCAAATTATCAGCAGTAGTCGGGCAAGCCGGAAAAGGGATCGGGCTGCTGTTGTGGACCATCAGCTTGGCTACTGAAAAATCATAGTAGGGCCTCTGATCTCGCCACCGACTCGCTGCATTGCCGCAACTCCCGGTATAGGGGTCGATCACATTCCCGCCCGAATCGCGCAATTCAAAATGCAAATGCGGTCCGGTAGAGTAACCCGAACTGCCTACAATACCCAGATATTCACCCGTTTGTACCGTGGCTCCCACAGATTTGGCGGTTAAACTGCCGCTTTTAAGGTGACCGTACCAAGCTACGGTCCCGTCGGCATGTTGTACATATACAGCGTTCCAATTGGTGCCGTTTATCCACTGACATTGACGGTCGTAGTTTCCATCACTTTTATAAATGATAGTACCGGGCGCTCCTGCAATGACCTCTACGTTGTTAGAGTCCATTTTGGCCCAACTGTAGGGGGCGGTGAAAATATCGGTACCGGTGTGTGCGTCGTACGTTCGGGAGCCGCAATTATAATCGCGAATACCGGCCGTTGGATCTAAGTCCACAAAATTGGAAATAGCATAGTGTCCGTAATCCGTCACACCCCGCTGCCGCATAGGCCAATCGAACAAAACAGGATCAACGGCAGTAATCGACAAGCGTAATCTTTTCTGATTTTTGGTAATTTCCTGTGCAATAAAGCGTACCTGTGCTTCAGAAACACAGCGTTCTTTGGAGATATTCATAAAGCCAAAACCAAAAGCCTCTTGCGCTTCTCCTCGGCTGACAATCAACAAAAAGAGAATAAAGAAAATAGATAGATTCTTCATGTCAAACAGCGTTTAACTTTCTGCTAAATTATGGAATAAGGGGTTAATTAACAATGTTGGAATATGTACGGCAATTCCTCCAACTACAAATCGTCAAAGCAAGTTGTATATGGAGATTTTTTCAATTATCGCCTTATTATCATCCCCGTCGTTTCCCCGGCTTCTCCTGCTCGAAATGCTTTTTTGGAAGGGATCCACATCAAACGAGTACCTGCACCACTTGCAGGTGTAGTTCCGGTTGCACCTTTAAAAATGACAAAGCCGTTACTGATCTCAAGGCCGTTTTGAGAATAAGATGGGAGGGTAAAAAAAATAAATACGATAAGTAGCTTTTTCATACGGTATAATTTGGATTACCTGCTAAGCGAAGTACCTCTTATCACAGAAAAGACAATTTAAGCTTATATAGTAGCAAGCCGGAATGAGGATATAATTTATGGTCAAAAAGCGCTTGAATCAATCTTTAGATTGCGTTTCGATATAACCTTTCTGTTTTCCGTTCAGCAAGGAGTCTTCGAATAACTTATAATGCTCTTTGGCCTTAGCTGCTCCGTACATTTTAGTCAGCAGACTCAAAATGTCATAATCTCCCTCTTTAATGGCAGGATCCATGACAAAGAAGTAGGAATAAGTGCCGTCAGGTTCGGGTTTAGTAGGGTGCAGAATGCGAGTTTGCTTAAAAACCTGTTGGTCGGCAGCGCTTAATTTTTTGGCCCCCGGCCAAAAAATGACGTGGAGGAATTTCTCAAATTGTTGGCGTTTGTCCTTTTTTACGGGGTTTAAGAAAATCCAAACCGTTTCCCCTGATTTGGCCATCGGCCGGGTTTGGGCCATTACGAAACAGTTAATGATAAAACTGAAAAACAGGGCAGAAATGATGATTTTTTTCATAGTGATCGGGAGGTTGTTTATGGTTTGAATGATACATCAAAGTTGTTGGATTACGCTTTACTGTACCATGAGAAATTTCCCGTATCGGATACCGTGTTTTTCCCATTTTTCAGACGGGAAATTTCCGGAAAAAGGATAAATAACCGCAAAAGGTAATTTTTTAAACGGCTTTCCGATATTTTTGCGGCATGCAACAACCTTCATCCGTTAAAATTTGGATTAATCTCTTCTTAGTGTACGTGATTTGGGGCTCTACCTTTTTGGCCGTCCGCTATGCTATTGAAGTTTTGCCGCCTTTGCTGACCAATGCCATTCGTTTTTTGTTGGGAGGGTTGGTCTTTTTTTTGTTTACCCTTCTGCGCGGATATAAGATTCCCACCGCCAAGCAGTGGCTTTCTGCCGCTTGGGTGGGCTTGCTATTAAGCGGAGTCGGCAATTGTGCCGTGGCTTATGCCATCGGTTTTATGCCCTCCGGACTCGTGGCTTTGCTGGTAGCGACGCTTCCGGGCTGGATGATCGGGCTGGATTATTACTTTTTTGCCAAACAAAAGCCGTCTTGGATAACGATCATCGGCTTGGCGGTCGGTTTGGTGGGAATGTACGTTTTATTAAATCCTTTCGGACAGTTGCAACACCGGGAGATACCGCTTTTTCCGGCTTTCTTGGTGTTTATCGGCTCAATTACGTGGGCGTGGGGGTCGTTGCAATCGCCTTATTTGGATATGCCGCCCCGAATGCAAACTACGGCAATTCAGATGTTGGGCGGTGGTGTGTTTTCATTGGTGTTGAGCCTGTGGTTAGAGCCCGACGGCATGGCACAACTTGCCCAAATGGGGGTTCGTACGTATGCTGCTATGGCGTATTTGATTGTCATAGGTTCCTTTGTCGGTTACTCGGCCTATGTATGGTTGCTGCACCATGCTCCTCCGGCGCTCACGGCCACGTATGCTTACGTTAACCCTGTGGTAGCCATTGTTTTAGGAGCCATTTTTGTTCAGGAACGGTTGAGCGCCCGTTCCCTGATTGCCTCTTTGGTCGTCTTGACCGGGGTCGTTTTGATTACGGTCGGGCGAAAAATGACGGTTAGCCGACAGCATTAGTGCCCTCCTATTTTGCACTTTTGATCTTACCCTTTGTCCTTATTTATTTATGACGCGCAACGTAGCTGTTTTTTTATTTAACGAGGTTGAAGTACTCGATTTTGCCGGACCGTATGAGGTTTTCAGCGTAACGGGGCTTCGTACCTTTGCCGAAAAACCATTCCATGTCTATACCGTCGCGGAACGGTCTCCCGTAGTAGCTCGCAACGGACTGACCATTGTTCCTGATTTTTTAATGGACAACTGCCCCGCTCCTGATATCCTTCTGATTCCCGGAGGGGGAGGGACGGCACCCGACGGAACGCCTTTCGGCAGTCGTCGCGAAATGAATAACCCAATGCTGTTGGGATGGGTACAAAAATGGGCTCCTCAAGTTGAATTATTGCTTTCTGTTTGTACCGGAGCGTTGATCTTGGGAAAAGCCGGACTGTTGGAAGGGTTACGGGCAACGACTCATTTTAAAGCTTTGGATACTTTGCGGGCGGTTTCACCGGCAATAGAAGTAGTGGAAAATGTACGCTACGTAGATAACGGAAAGGTCATTCTTTCGGCGGGGGTATCGGCGGGTATTGATATGTCGTATTATGTTGTCAGTAAGTTGTTGGGTAAAGAAGTAGCCGACGAAGCGGCGCGTTATGCTCAGTATGATTATTGGCAGTAATTGATTTTGAAATCGACCAAAGTTTGTAAATGGAAAAGGACCGAAAGAAATGTGCCTTGGTTTGCAAATATTCCAAAGATTTGATACTTTGCTAACGATTTGAAACGTTATTGAACTACTGACGTAATCGTTCCCCCGTTTTTAGGGATAAAATTAAATAAGCCTCAATCGAAGTAGAAAAAGCCACTTTTAACATCGAAACCACATGAAAAAGTACATTTACGCCTCATTATTTGTAGCTGTTGCCCTGTTGGGCGGTTGTTCGAAAGCAGAACCGGAACCCGAACCGGCCGAGCAGGTCATCGGCAGTTATACGGTTGATAAAATTGTTGAGTCCATCAAATATGCTACGGCAACTTCGGAAGTATCGCAAACGACAACGTTGCCTATCAAAGGGACGGGGTATGAATTGAGTGCCGTGTTGGATGTCGCTAAATCAGCGTCTAATATGGTTTCGATCGCCTTTGTGCAAACGGTGAAATATACCAACGGACAAACTCCTGATAAAAGTACAGATACGTTTTCAAGCATTGAGTTAAAGAAAATTGAAGGATCATCGGGGGAGTTTGATATGTTGGATACCGGTGTTAAAATCGGAACTATCGGCAAAAACGTGATTACTTTTGAAGATGTATCTAATGAAAAGGATTCATTAGGCCGTGCTTTTACCTATACCTTTAAAATGACGGGTAAAAAAGCCCAATAGTCAGCGTATATAATCAAGATGCTATGAAGCAGCGAGTTTGGCGGTGGAGCTTGTGGATTGCTTCTGCTTTATTTTCTTCAACAGCAATGGCCAATGACCAACAACGGTACTTGGCCATTTTGCTTCTTAACCTGGATCGCAGCTTAGACGTCGATTTGGACCTGCTGGAAGGCGGAGTAAAAGCCGGCTGCAATGCTGTGCATTTGACCGTTCACTGGGACCAGGTGTACCCCACGGCCGGTTCGGCGGCCGATTGGCGTAAGTACGATAATCAGATTGCATTGGCCCAAAAATTAGGCGTTAAAATAGCCCTTCGTATTTACTTAGCCCGAAATGAAGGACGTATCCAAGGCTTTTGGAACAACGAAGACCGGCAACGTGACCAACAGGGCAAAGCACTGGTCACGGGTTACAACAGTACTTTCTTCAGCTATGCTCACCGCCCTTCGGTGGAAAAAGCCCGGGCGTTTATCAAAGAAGTTTGCCAACGTTACAACAACCTTCAACAACAAGGGCAGATCGTATGGGTATCGGTTTGTACCACTCCCACGCAGGAAATCGGTTATTTTCACGAGAACTCCCCCAACGGGTCGGTCTATTCTACCTTGTACGACTATGCGCCTGCCATGCAGCAGGAGTTTCGGATTTGGCTGAGTCGTAAATACAAAAAAGTAGCTCGGTTGAATGTGTTTTGGAATACAGATTACCGCAGCTTTGATGAAATAGTACCTCCCGTGTCTCTGATTAATCGGGAACAGGCCTTTTGGGGAGAATCCGGAAAGGATTGGTATGTTTTTCGACACGCTATGCTCAAACAATTTATTGAGCAAACGACCCAAACCATCAAAGAGGTTAACAACACCTACCGTGTCATTACTGATTTCGGTTCGGTGTTTGACCAACTCAGTAACAGTAGCGGGAGTCTGGCTTTCAAAGACCTCAATCGTACTACCGACGGCGTCAAGATCAACGATGATGTGTTGTATGATAACCGTTTTTCCATAGATATTTTACGCAGCAATGTGTTTCCGGGGCAATGGGTGCTTAACGAAGTTTTTCCCGACCCTAAATACAAAACCGCCGATATTCAACAGCAGGTAGACGAAAACTTTTTGCACGGTGCTCGGTGGGTGAGTGTGGTGATCGGAACACAGACAGCCTTGGAAATAATGAAGCCCATTTTGCAAAGTTCGGTAACCAAGTGGCTCAAGACGCCTTATACGGACATCAACCCGCGAGCTTTCATGAGTTACAGTTTGTCGCGGGTATTGGAGTTTGGCTATTTCAGTGGCGGGGTCTATGGCGAATGGCTTCAACGTGCCGGCCCGGAAACCAATCGCCAACCGGTGGACATTCGCATGGTGGAAGATCTGTTGGCTGATTCTTTGCAGGGGTCTATCAATCGTCCTCCGTTTGTCAAAAATGCACTTCCGACCAAAACCATACGCGTCAACAGCAATTTTAACTATCATCTGAGTCCGGAAGTATTTGTTGATTCGGACGGAGCGATCAGTGCCGTTGACGTAAGCGGCTTACCCCCTTGGCTGAAATTCAGTAATAATACCTTTACGGGAGTGGCTCCGGCGGTCGGTATTTTTCCCATGACCCTCCGGGCGACGGATGATGACGGGGCAACG
This sequence comes from Spirosomataceae bacterium, assembly GCA_046329125.1. Classification (GTDB taxonomy): domain Bacteria; phylum Bacteroidota; class Bacteroidia; order Cytophagales; family Spirosomataceae; genus Runella. The sequence goes on from JAXLVD010000004.1 coordinate 69,028, forward strand.
GTGGAAACGTCGTTTACGGTTATTGTGGATAATGTCGGTCGCTCAAACACCCCGCCTGTCGTCCGTAAACGCATTCCGGAGGCGGTCGGTTTGTATAAGCAACCGCTGATTTTGACTATTTCCGACAGTACCTTTTTTGACCCGGACGGGTTTATCAGCCGAGTGGAAGTAACCGGCCTTCCTGCGTGGGCGCAGTATCGTCGCGGCGAGATAAGGGGCTTGGCAGATGCGGTAGGAGAATATACGATCACCGCCCGCGCCTATGACGATGAGGAAGCCTCCGTCGTGACAACCTTTAAGATTACGGTCAATTACCCTACCGTTTTGTTTGACCTGATTCAGGCCGGTCGGCCGGGGCAACGTTTTCTGCTCAAACGATTGCAGAAAAACGATGTGTTGGCCGGAGGAGAATTACCGCCTTCGCTGAATGTTTACGCCTCCTGCGATGCGGTGTTTGATGCTTTCGATCTGGAACTTACCGGAACGCAGGTTCACTCCGCGAAAACCGGCAGTTCGCCCTTTGCGCTTTTTGAGGGCGATGGCGGTTTCCCTGCGGTTGCAGGTACTTACTATTTGAGAGGTACAGCTTATTTTAAACAGGAATTGATCGCTTCGACCACCTACCGATTTGAGATTATTCCTACGGACCCCGTAACCAAACAGCCTGTACCGATTGACGATTGGTCTGTTTATCCTAATCCGGTCGGTCATTTTCTCACACTGAAACTTCCGGGGAAGGCAACCTATCGTCGATTGGAACTGATCTCAGCGACGGGGCAAACTATTTCGCTCAATGAACGGGTAATTTTTAAAACCGATGGCCTTCTCTCTCTGAATTTGGGGCAGTTGAATCTCCCCCCGGGACTTTACTTTTTAAAGTGGCAAAACGAAGACGGCACTTGGCGCGTTTTTAAGGTGGTAAAGCAATAGGGATGAATGACGAGTTAGGAATGACGAATGATGTATTGGCAACACACCAACCCCTGTTCTTCGGTTATCGCTTCCGAAAGGTGTTTTTATGGCTTATTGCCTCCCTTTTTTTGATTACATCTGTCAATGCTCAAACAGACGACCAACAGCGTTACGTAGGTCTTCAAATGATCAACCTCGACCCGCGACCTGAGGCAGGATTGGATGTGATCGAAGCCGCGGTCAATAACGGGTGCAATTTGGTGGCGATTACGATACCCTGGGATGAGGTTTATAAAGACAATACTTCAGCGCCGGATTGGCGGCAGTACGACCGTCAAATCGAATACATTGCCAAAACCGATGCCAAAATTGCGTTACGAATCTTGATCGGGCGGCTTAATTACCGATTAGAAGGGTTTTGGACGACTAAAGAAACCATGCAGGATGATTTAGGAAGACCGCTCGTCGGAGCCTACGGACGTACCTGTTTCAGTTTTTCACACCAACCTACGGCCGCCAAAGCCCGAAATTTTATCAAAGAAGTATGTCAACGCTATAACTCTTACCAAGCACAGGGTAAGATTTTATATATCTCTTTCGGTAATTTGTCGACTCAGGAAATCGGGTTTGGTCATGAAACCCAATTTGAAGGCGGTAAGCCTTACCGGGCCGGATTTGATTATTCTCCTCCTTCGGTGGATGAATTTCGGCTGTGGGCGCAAACGCATTACAAGACCATCAACAAATTGAATTATACTTGGGGGGCTAAATTTTCCTCTTTTCAAAATCTATTGCCTCCCCGTACTGCCTATACTCCTCTGCCGGCGTATCAACAACGCTCCGGAAAAGATTGGTATATTTTTCTGCACTCGCAATTGAAGAAATTTATTGAAGAGACCATAAGTACGATCAAAGCAGTAAATACCGGGTATAAAATTATCAATGAATACGGGTCTGTCACCGATGATTTTTCGGCCATGATGGGGTCTTATGCCTTTAAAGATTTGGACCAAAAAACCGACGGAACAAAAGTCCATAACGATGCCTACTACAACCACCGATGGATCACCGATATTTTGCGCTCAAACCGCCCCGGTAAATGGGTCATGAATGAAGTGTTTTATTCTCCTCAAAACCCGGCGGACTTGTTGACGCGGCAATTTGACGAATGTTTTGAGCACGGTTGTAAGGTAGTGACTTTGGTGGCAAGTTCGCCGGACCCCGCAGCGATGCGCCTGCTGCAAAATGCGGCGAATCGTTGGCTTAAGACGCCCTTGACAGAAATAAAACCGCAACTGAAAATGGCGTACTCGCTTTCCGAAGCCTTGGATTCTACGCTGAAAAATGCGGAAAAAAGGTGGCGGGATATGGTCGGAGCAAATCCGCAACCCGTTCAGGTAGAGTTATCGGAAGATCTTTTGAGCGAAGATTATTGGAAACCGCTGTCGGTCAATATACACCCGGTGGTGAGTAATCCCGTCACGGAGCGAGCCGGCAAGCCGCGGAAGGTATTCAATTATACCCTTCCGAAAGACGTATTTACGGATCCTGACGGTGAGATAGTCAGCATAGAAGTGACCGAAAAACCGCAGTGGATTACGTATAACAACGGTGTTTTTTCGGGGACGATCCCCGATCAGTTGGGTGATTATAAAATTGCGTTACGGGCTACCGACGACGAAGGAGCCACAGTACAGACTTCTTTTAACTTTAAAGTGACCAACGTAAATGTCAAACCGTTGGTTAAACGCACCATTCCGGATTTTGAAGCCCATATCGAAGAGGCGATTTATTACCCTATTCAGGGAGATATCTTCGATGATCCCGACGGCGTGGTGGCTCGCGTTCAGATATTGGGGGTGCGTCCTTGGATGACAGTAACGGCGAAGGAGATTTCGGCTTTCCCGCAGGAACACGGCACTTTTACCATTACGTACCGTGGCTATGATGACGACAGCGCTTATGCGGAAACTTCGTTTAAAATCAAAGTGATCAATCGCCCGCCGATCATCAGGCAGCTTTTACCCGAAAAGGTCATTGCTCAAAATAAGGCATTTCGCTTTAAGGTGCCGCAAACGTACTTTAGTGACCCGGACGGCCAAATTGTCAAACTGAAAGCGGTTAAATTACCTTCCTGGCTTACCTTTGACGGAAGTGAGTTGCGCGGTACCCCTACGGAATTGGGGACTTATCGCGTGGGAATTCAGGCCTTTGACAACGCCGGCGATTCGGTAGAAACCCCGTTTGTGATCACCGTTGACCTGCGCGGTAACCTGAATACGCCGCCCGTGCTTCGCTTTAAGATTCCGGATACGCAATTGTTTGTCACTCAGCAGTTTTCTTATAAGGTTCCGGATTCGCTGTTTTATGATACCAACGGCTACGTTGACCGAATCGAAACGCCGGATTTGCCGGCTTGGCTTACGTTCAAAAACAATGAACTCAGCGGATTGGCCGGGCAGGCCGGGACTTATACGGTGACGCTCCGTGCCGTCGACGATGATGAAACGTCAACCGTGACTTCGTTTAAAATTGAAGTGCGCTATGCTTCCTTGAATTTTGAATTGATACAGGCGGGCAAAGCCGGATTACGCCGACTTATCGGGCCGCTTCGCGAAGGAGATGTGCTTTCGGAGGCTACTTTACCCGAGCGCATTACGATTTATGCGGTATGTGAGGCACCGGTCAAAAAAATCCATTTGAAACTAAACGGGCCCTACCAAAAATCCGTGACAGCCGAACGTTTTCCGTTTTCACTGTTTGACGAAGAAGCCGGCTTTGTTCCTATTGCCGGCAGTTATACTTTAACGGCTTCGGCTTTCAATGATTCGGTGCAGGTAAGTACCGCTTCGGTTCGTTTCAAGGTGCAGACTTCCCAACCTTTAGCCGATTGGGAGGTCTATCCCAATCCGTTTTCTGAAGTATGTAATGTGAAACTGCCGGATGCGGCAGATGCTGACAAAATAGACTTTAAAATAACTTCATTGACCGGATCGGGAATCACTCTGAATCGGGAACGTATCCAAGTGGCAGACCACGCAGCCTATTTGGACCTAACGCCCTTGGCCCTTCCTTCGGGGTTGTATTTTCTTCAGATTTATCAGAATGGTCGCTTTGAGAAAGTGATTAAAATCGTGAAGCAGTAAAAAAAGCAATGTTTACGTCCCACCAAATTTACTTTTCGGGAGGAGGAGAGGTAAAGTTCAAAGCATGTATTTGTAAATGAGTCGTAAGAAACTCTGCGGAGGTAGATAAAATAGTATAAAGCTAATTGGTTACTTTTGCAGACCTAATATTTTTATTTATGTTGAATAAATCGAACCGTATCCTGATTGTCATTGTATTTTTTGCATTTTGGGGCTGCAAAACCAACACCTCCTCTGAGCAAAATACGGAAAGTGAGAACACAACTGCGTTGGTGAAAGCACCTGCCTTCAGCGGTGATTCGGCTTATGTCTTTACGGACAAACAGGTAAAATTCGGTCCGAGGGTGCCCAATTCTGCCGCGCATACCCGTTGCGGTGATTATTTGGTGGCCGAATTGAAACGATTAGGGTGTAGTGTGACAGAGCAAAAGTTTGTCGCGACTCATTATGACGGCCGCAAACTCAATGCTCGCAATATCATCGGCAGTATCAACCCGCAGGCAACTAAGCGGATTTTATTGGCGTCTCATTGGGACAGCCGGCCCGTAGCCGACGAAGACCCGACCGATAAAACAGGGGCCATAGACGGAGCCAACGACGGAGCAAGCGGGGTAGGGGTACTGTTGGAGTTGGCGCGGACGATTCAGCAGGCGGCTCAAAAACCCTCAGTAGGCGTTGATATTATCTTTTTTGACGTAGAAGACGGCGGTAATTCCGCCGTAGCCAAAGATAAATTTATCGGTTTTTGTTTGGGATCGCAGTATTGGGCTGCCAACAAACATACTCCCGGTTATTCGGCCTATTACGGTGTACTGTTGGATATGGTAGGAGCCAAAGGCGCTACTTTTCCCAAAGAAGCTTTTTCAAATCAGTATGCCAATGAAGTAACGCGCAATTTGTGGAATTTGGCAAGTCAGTTGGGCTTTAGTTCGTATTTTATTCAGCAAGACGGGGCCGCCATTACCGACGACCATTTGCCCGTGAACGAAACGGCTAAAATTCCAATGGTGGATATTATTCATCTTCAAATGAACAACGCCCAAAAAACATTCTTCGACGATTGGCATACGCACGAAGACGATATGCGCAATATTGACCCCAATACTCTCAAAGCTGTGGGGCAGACGCTGTTGCAGGCACTCTACCAAGAGCAATAGTCTACCGTTGGCAGTTGATTATCGTTTACCATTTTTTCTATGAAAATCCGTTCATTCTTGCTTTCCTTTTCCGGCCTTCGTTGTACACTGCTTTGCACTTTATACCTTGCACTTTTTACTTTTTCCTGCACTTCTGCCCCCGACCGAATAGGTACGTTGGATTTGGTGAAGTGGCGCAGCGACCGAGGCGGGTGCAAAGACGTCAGAAAGACCATGGAGGCCGATTTCAGAAATATTGAAAAGGACATTCTCGGAAAACATATTGATGAAGTGGGACAAATGTTCGGCCGGCCGGACATTCATCAATTGGGCAGTCGGGATCAGAAATTTTACGTTTATTTTTTAGGAAAAGGACCGCATTGCAGCGATATTACGCAAAAGTCGGAAGCACAAAAAGTGATTTTGCGCTTCAACGCCGTAGGTTTACTTTCTGAAATTACGTTTCAGGCACGACCTTTGTGAGTAAAAGTGCATGGATAAAAAGCAGAGTTTCCTCATTTATAATTTATTAAGCATCCGATGTATCTTAAGATCAGCCTTGGAATCATTTTTACATTTTTAGCTGCTGTCACTGCCTCGGCGCAACACCTGCGACACAAAGGAACCCTTGGCATGGAAGTAGCGGAAGCCTCTGATTCATTGTTGAGCACGTTAAAATTCCCCAATACACAAGGGGTGCTTGTCAAACACGTAGTTCCTCACTTCACGGCTGACGTCTTGGGGATCATGGTAGATGATATTATCGTGGACATTAATGATACAGACTCATTGGATGTACTTGATTTTCAAAAATTGGAACGGGAATTGAACGAAAATGAGCCTATCTCGATTACCTTCATTCGCGGACGCCGCAAAACAAGAGTAGTGGGCAAAACCTTGGCCGGTCGGCGAGAGTCGTCGTTGGGGGAGGTAATTTACGGAGAAGTGGCCTATGGCACCGGTTTTTTACGAACCATTGTGCATAAACCGTTCGGAGCCGCTCGTTTTCCCGCCGTATTTTATTTACAGGATTATGATTGCGGTTCCGTGGAGTTTTCAGTTGACTCGCTGTCTCCGGTTAAAAAGCTGGTAGACGGCTGGGTAAAAGCCGGTTTTGCAGTAGTCAGGGTCGAAAAACCCGGGGTGGGAGAAAGTGCAGGCACTAAGCCTTGCCATCAGTTGAACTACGGGGAAGAGTTGGTCGCATTTCAGAATGCCTTTGCCGCCTTTAAAAAACTTCCGTTTATCGACAGCACTCAACTTTTTCTTTTCGGGTACTCACTGGGCGGAGTTATGGCACCGCTGTTGGCGGCAAAAGCAGTTTATAAACCCCGGGGTATCATGGTGTACGGAACAGTAGTGAAGCCTTGGTTTGAACACATGTTGGATGTATTTCGGAAACAGCCGGTATTATTTAATGAATCGCTGCCATCCGTAGATGTCAATGTACGCATGTTGACTCCCTTGCTGTATGAGTGGCTGGTACAGCGCCGAAATGCCTCCGATTTGCTCACTGACCCCAATTTTGAAGCCATTCTCACTTCCAAAGAAAACCCTCTTTCTTTTCATAAAGGTACTTTTTTCGGGCGTTCCGGTTCCTATTTTTCAGACCTGAACAGTCAGAGTCCGGTCCAAGCTTGGGTGCAGGCAGCTGTGCCGACCTTGGCCATTTACGGGGAGTTCGACAGCAAAGCCATCAGTTCAGAATCCTCGCAGCAGATTGCCCGGCTTGTCAACGAAGCAAAGCCGGGAAAAGGTACTTATAAATTATTAAAGGGGACAGATCAATCCTTTGTGAAAGTTCGCTCTTTTGATGAATACCTCCAACTCCGGAGAACCGGCAAATATCGTACGCATGCTTTGGGAAACTTCAATTCGGAACTCATTGACATGACCGTACAATGGATGAAGCAACAATAAAGCAAAGCCTTGAAACCCATCAATACATATACCGACATCTCATTGGCCGAAACGGAAAAAATGGCGGCCGAACCGGGTACACTTGTGGTAGATGTGCGCGAGCCTTGGGAGTTTGAGGAGTTTAACGTGGGCGGAATCAACATCCCGTTGGCCGACATTCGGGAACATCGGGAAACATTGCTGCCTTATCGCCGAATTATTGTAGTTTGTACCAACGGTACCCGTTCACGCGTAGCCGCAATGGACTATTGTCGAACCGAAGCGCTGGCCGAAAAACTGATTTTTCACCTCAAAGGAGGTATTTTGGAAGCGGAAGAGTAAGGCAAATCAATCTACTTTGAATTCGCCTTCAAAAACTTTCACTGCGGGGCCGATCAAATAAATACTGTCAAACGAACCATCGGCGTGGGGGACAAAAGAGACGCGCAGTTGACCGCCTTTGGTCTTTACGTGAATCGGTTCGGGCATGCCCAGACGTTGGTGGGCCATCAGCGCACAAGCAGTAACCCCCGTGCCGCAGGAATAGGTTTCGTCTTCTACCCCGCGTTCGTAAGTACGCACATACAACGATTGCTCGTCCAATACTTCTGCAAAATTGACGTTAGTTCCTCCCCGCGGTCCATAGACATCGCCATAACGGATGCTTCTGCCTTCTGCTGCGACGTCAACCGCCTCTGCATTTTCGATAAAAGTCACATAATGAGGAGAGCCGGTATTCAGGAAATCATCCTTCCCGTCTTTTTGACTGCCCGCCACATCGCTCATTTTAAGAAATATTTCTTCCTCACAAGCCGCCGCTTTGTGTTCTCCGTCAACGGCAATAAACGTAGTATTTTCTTCGAACAAGCCCAAATCCTGCGCAAAGCGTACGGTACAACGACCGCCGTTTCCGCACATACTGCCTTCGCGCCCGTCGGCGTTGAAATACACCATTCGGAAATCGTAGCCTTCTGCATTGCGTAAAAGAATGAGCCCATCGGCACCGATGCCGAAGCGACGGTGGCACAAAAATTCGATAAACGGCTGGCTGACAGGAAATTGCTCGGTACGGTCATCAATCATGATGAAATCGTTGCCGGTACCTTGGTATTTAGAAAATCGAATGGAAATAGGCGAATTTGACATGGGACAATTGGAGCTTGGAGGTGGAAAGATATAAAAAAAGCCGTCTCGAAGGACAGCTTTTTGATGACCGATCGCAAAAAGAGCTTATTTTTTCTTCTCTTTCACACGAGCGGCTTTACCTTGCTTACCGCGAAGATAGAACAAACGAGCGCGACGTACTTTACCGCGACGAACTACTTCGATCTTGTCAATGCTTGGAGATAAAATCGGGATGATACGCTCTACCCCTACACCGTTAGAGATTTTACGAACGGTGAACGTTTCCCCGTTACCGCCCGCATTACGGCGTTGAATGACGGTTCCGGTAAATACCTGAATCCGTTCTTTGGCTCCTTCGATAATTTTGAGGTGAACGTTGACGGTGTCACCGGCGGCGAAAGAGGGGTGGTTGTTGCGTTTGTCAGCAAATTCAGCATTTACTAACTTGATTAACTCATTAGTCATTGTTTTAATTGGAATTGGGGCTTATCTCAGCGGACGACCGATCGAGCCGTCATTCAGAAAAGCGAGTTATCAAAAAATTGCCCGCAAAAGTAGAATTTTTTCGTCGAAAAAGCAATTGGTCATTCATAAAATACTTGACAACTCTATCTTTGCTTTTCAAACAATTGCCGAAATGACCAAAATTACCGATTATATTCTTCAGGCAAACGGCAAAACGCTGTTTTCCATTGAAGTGATCCCCCCCGTTAAAGGGAACAGTATCAAGGAGTTGTTGACCAATATCGAACCCTTGATGGATTTCAAACCGCCGTTTATTGATGTGACCTACCATCGGGAAGAATACATCGAAAAAATACTTCCTGACGGCTCTGTCAAGCAAATCATTACCCGTAAGCGTCCGGGAACGATAGGGATTTGTGCTTCGATCATGCATCGGTTTGGGGTGGATGCGGTTCCTCACGTATTGTGCGGCGGCTTCACACGGGAGGAAACCGAAGATTTTTTGATGGATTTGCATTATTTAGGCATTGACAACGTCCTCGTATTGCGCGGCGACCCGGCCAAACCGTATAAAACCTTTAAGCCTAAGACGAACGGACACGCTTACGCCGGTCAATTGGTGGAACAGGTGGTTAATATGAACAAAGGCTTATACCTGCACGAAGAAGCGGAGCCGCTCTCGCCTACCGATTTTTGTATCGGTGTTGCAGCCTATCCGGAAAAGCATTTTGAAGCCGTAGATTTTGATACAGACCTGAACTATTTAAAAAGCAAAATTGCCCACGGTGCCGATTATATTGTGACACAGATGTTTTTTGACAACCGTAAGTATTTCGATTTTGTCAATCGCTGTCGTGCCGAAGGAATTACGGTGCCGATCATTCCGGGATTGAAACCGTTGTCTACCAAGAAGCAATTGACTGTTCTGCCGCGTATTTTTTACTTACATCTGCCGGATCAGTTGAGTAAAACGGTAGACGCTTGTGAAAATGATGCGCAGGCCAAAGAAGCGGGGGTCGAATGGTGTGTGCAACAGTGTCGTGAATTAATGGATTTCGGCGTACCGGTACTGCATTTTTATACGATGGGAAAATCAGACGCCATTTATAAAATCGCCTCTCAACTGTTTTAAATGGCCGGCAGTACTGCCTGAAAAAACAAAAGCCGCTTTAAAGCGGCTTTTGTTTTTTCAGGAAACTATCGTTTTTTACTTTGTTGATTCACAAAAATTATTTCTCACCTACTCGGCGAGTCTCTTTTGTCGCTTTTACTTCGGCTTTTGAAGCAGAAGGAGCGACAACGGGAGCTTTAGCAACGGCAGTATTTTCTTCTGAAAAATTAGGGACTTCTACTTTTTCGTCTCGCTCAGGCAGCATAGAAATCAGGCGTTGTTCGGCAATAGAGAAAATTAACTTTGGTTCGGTATAGTTATCCTGCGTTGGTAGCGCAGCCATCATTCGCTCTGCAATTTGGTTTTTGGTGCGGAGGCTCTTTCCATCTTGAGCTTCGGCGACTTGTCCAAGTGATAATGCACTTAAAACGGTGATAATCATGAAAGTTTTCATAGGGATACTCTGTTTAAATTTAACGATTCAGCATTTGTGCTCGGCTGTTTTGTCCTTTCTTGCGTGGATGATTCCGATTATTTCGGTACAAATATGCACCTCCGTTTGTGTTTGAGAAAGTGAAATGGGATGAAAGGGATTTTTTTAGGGATGAACGGAGGTTGATTTTTATAAAAACAGAATATTATTTTGTAAAAATGTAAATATAATCAAATTAAATAAAAAATATTATATATAAAATAAATAAAATTATATATTAAACAAAATAAAATTCTGAATTTAAAATATCAATTTTTAAATAATGTATCTAAAAATAATGCTGTTTTGAGAGTCTGAATGAAGAAATAGTCGGAAAATATTGTTTTCGTAATACTTATTCTTATTTTCACCGTCGTAAGTGAAGTATCTTCATTGTTCACCCAATTCCTCTACCTTTATGTCATCCGGTATAAAAACACTTGCCCGGATTCTGCTTGTTGGCTGGATAGGCGGATCCACCTATTGGCACATTTGTAAAATCAAACAATTGTGCGACGGCCCGGCAGCCGTCATTCCCGAATATGTCGTGCCTCCTTTGAGTATTGTGGATAACGGCAAACTCAATTTAACTTCAGCAATGAATTTTGGTTTTAAAAAATCAGTGGCTGAACCAAACATGACGAATGTTAAAAAAGAACTGGATTCATTGGCGGCTTACCTAAAAGGCAATCCCGGTCGTAAGTTGACCGTGACGGGCTTATATTCCGCCGCCGAGCAGAATACTTCCTCTTTCGATAATTTAGGTTTAGCTCGCGCTGATGCCATTAGAAATTATCTTGTGCAGGCCGGTGTCCCCGCCGGGCAGTTAAGTATAGAGGGTAAACAGACCGATTTGGTTTTCAGCCCTCAGGATTCTACGCACGGAGCAGAGTTCGGATTTGACAGTTTGATGATTCCCAAAACGGAAGAGGCACTTGCCGCTGCGGAGAAATACGAAGACGTATTTAAGCCATTGGATCTGTATTTTAAAACAGGCAGTTCCGATTATATCAAAACAGCAGATAATCAAAAATTTTTGGAAGAGGCTAAAAAGTACTTGGCAGCCCATAAAGACAAAAAACTGTCATTGACCGGTCATACCGATAATGTAGGACCGGAGGATAAAAATATGACGTTGTCGGGAGCACGTGCGGCCGGTGTTAAGGCCTTTTTTGTTAAATTCGGTATCGCCGCTGACCAATTAATCACAGATGCTAAAGGAGAAACCCAACCTAAAGCAAGCAATGATCTCCCGGAAGGACGCAAAGCAAACCGACGAGTAAGCATCGTCGTACAATGATTATGTTTTAATTCAGACATTCACTCAAAATAGATTTTATATGTACGGACATTTTAATCCATTCGAATTGGGCGATGCATGGTGGCAGCATCTGTTGATGTTGCTGGTGTCAGCAGTGCTGGGATATATTATCGGCTACCTCAGTCGTAAAGGCGAAGCGGCGAAATTGGAGGAAGAATTGGCAGCTCTTGACTATGAAGTGGAAGATTGTATGAAAAGTAAAAAAACATCGGTCACCGTAGCTGCTCCTATGGCTCCTATGGCAGAAACCGTTACGGTGGCAGTACCTGTAGTGGAGCCGCTCATACCGATTGTTCCGGACGATTTAAAAGTGGTGGAAGGGATCGGCCCGAAAATCGAGCAATTGTTGAACAAAGAAGGAATCATGACCTTTAAGCAGTTAGCCGCTACCTCTCCGGAGCGCATCAAAGAAATTTTGGTAGCTGCCGGTTCGCGTTTTCAGATGCATGACCCGACTACGTGGCCGCAACAATCGGCCATGGCCGGTGAAGGCAAGTGGGACGAACTGAAAGCTTGGCAAAACGAACTCAATAAAGGCCGAAAAGAATAACCGTTTTACTTTCAAACTGAACCAATCTCATGATTATATTACAAGTTACCCCTTTGAGTCAAAACTTCTGGGTAGCCGGCTTGGAGGCCGTTGCCTTAATGGCCTTAGCCGCTTACATCGGCTGGTGGATTGCCCGCCGCACCTTTGCTGCCAACTTAGCCGCGTTGCATAGTGACATCCATACCCGTCGGCAGGAGCTTAATGATTGCATGAAAAGTAAGTCGTCCATCGCTCACATTGCTGCACCGATTGCCGCAGTTGTTCCGGTGGCGGAATTGGCACCTGTGCCCGCAGTCCCAATTGTCCCTGATGATCTGAAAATTGTCGAAGGTATCGGACCGAAAATTGAAGAGTTACTGAATCATGAAGGTATTCAGACGTTTGCACAATTAGCAGCTACTTCTTCCGAACGTATCAAAGAAATACTCAATGCGGCCGGTCCTCGTTTTCAGATGCATGACCCCGCCACTTGGCCCGAGCAATCAGCAATGGCCCGTGACGGGAAGTGGGATGAACTGAAGGTTTGGCAGGATGAACTGAATAAAGGACGATTGGAGTAGGTTAGACTAAAAACGAATCTGAGTGAGCCGTTTTTAGTCTAAACGGCTTACTCAAAAAACGGCACACCTTTGGGAGCGTACTTGCGCATGCCTTCTTCATTGATCTCAACACCAATGCCCGGTTTTTCGGATAAAGGAATAAAACCGTTTTGAACCATAGGTCCGTCGAACGTCACGATTTCTTTGAACATGGGATCTTCGTGGAAGTAAATCTGCCATTCCAAAATCAGGAAATTGGGTACGGAGGCGCAAACGTGGCAGGAGGCCATAGCCCCTAAATAAGATGCGACCATGTGCGGTGCAAAAGGAACATAGTACAGATTGGCCAAATTAGCAATGCGTTGCCCTTCTCCGAGGCCACCCGCTTTTTGGAGATCAGGCATGATGATGTCTACCGCCCCCAACTCCAGCAGTTTTCGGAAACCGTGCCCTAAATAGTGATTTTCTCCGGCACAGATCGGCGTTTGGGTGGAATCACGAACAATTTTATAGGCTTCCGGGTTCTCGGCCGGAAAGGGTTCCTCCAAAAACAACAATTTCAGAGGTTCCATCATTTTGGCTACGCGTTTACCTGTGGTGGTGTCGTAGCGCCCGTGCATATCTACGCAAATATCAATTTTGGGGCCGACGGCTTCGCGCACGGCGGCGATTTGATTGTACATCCGCTCCAACTCCATATTATTGGCTGTCCAATTATAAACATCGTACTTATTGGGGTCATTGCGCTCGTCGATGTCGTATTTCACGGCATTAAAGCCCATTTTTACGGCTGCTTTCGCACTTTGGGCAAAAGCAGCAGGACCTGTTTCCGTGGTACGATAAACCCCGGTATCGCAGTATACCCGAATTTTATCCCGAAATTTGCCGCCTAATAATTGATAGACCGGCAAGCCGAGGGCCTTACCTGCCAAATCCCATAAGGCGGCTTCAACCGCCGACAAAACAGCCACGTACATACCTGCCTGCGCTCCTTCAAAAAAGCCCGCTCGACGGACATCCTCAAAGAGACGATTCACGTTCAAAGGACTTTTCCCTTTGATGCGTTCTCCCATCATTTTTACCAAGTGGTACGTTCCCGGAGTAGCATCGACTCCCTCACCGCAGCCGTGAATTCCCTGATTGGTGTATATTTTGACAAACAAACTGTGCCCTCCTCGGATGTATCCGCATTTAATGTCCGTAATTTTCAGGTCAGAGGGGGCAGAAGAAAGAGGAGTCCGCTCAATGGCCGTTTCAAGCCCTTGACCGAAACTTTGAAACGTGGACAGCCCAAGCGCAGCTGAAATGGCGCTTTTGGTTAAAAAATCGCGGCGGGACGCCCCCCAACCCCCATTGGGGGCTTTCTTGCTGTTTTTTGGAGTCATTTTTGGAATGATTTTAACATGTTATAACTGATTTTCCCCTTTGGGACAAGGGGCTTTACCAAGTCCGTTTTTTGAGGTATTCCTGTATTTGCTCTTTCGGCACCGGCAGTTCGTTAATGTGGGCGTTGAGCCATTGTGAGAAATCCTTTTCGATCTCATCAGACCAACGATTGTCAATTTGACCGGCCGTGTATTTTTGCTGACGGAGCCGTTCGTGTCCGAACATATCACGTAAACGTACAATTTCGGAAGTAGTGACTACTTTTTCGGCCAAATGAGGGGGTATGAAGGTAACGGCACCGTCGCGACCCAGTACAACATCGCCCGGCATGACCATTACTTTGCCGATACGGGTCGGATGGTTGATCGCTACTAAGGTAGTATTGAGTTCTCCGTCGGGATTGTTGAGGTGGTGAGAGGGGTGGTAAGAGCGAAAAAAGGAGGTAAACCCACCGATTTCTTTCAATCCGGCAATGTCCCGAACAGCACCCTCGTACACGATCCCGTTGCCGGATTTGGCATAAATTGAATTACCCAGATTGTCTCCGATAGTAGGTCCGTTTTCATGGGCACCGAATTGATCGACCACATACACATCGCCTTTCACCAACAGATCAATCGGCCATGAATTTTGAGATTTGATCCGACCGTCTTTTTCGTGGCCTTTTTTATCAATGACCCGATGCACGTCGGGACGACCCGGCATAAACGTAGCAGTCAGAGCGCGCCCTACCAGCACACTGTCCGGATTGATGCATTGCCAACCTTCGGCGTATTGAAATTTATAATTTTCGCCCTTCATCACCGCCCACGCTTCTTCGTGCGTCACTAACTGCATTCGTTTCAAGAGCGCGTCAGACACTTTAGGGCGTCCGTCGGCAAAGCGCTCGCCTTTCCATTCGGGAGTTAAAAACAAGAGTTCTTCCTTTGAAATTTGTTGGGAAAAAGCGGGTACAGATAGGTATAAACAAACGCATAATACACCCAAGGAGCGCAAGGTTTTCATGAGAAATAAAGGGTTATAAGTAGGAAAAGGAATCAGTAATAAAAGAAATGAGGTGAAGAAAGTTACTTTTCCCAATCAGATTAGAGTGAAGGGTAGGGCAACTTAGAATTTTCTAAGCAAACCGGAGTCGGTTCTGCAATCAATTTAAGGACTGAAGGCAATACCCATGAAAAACCCCGACAGTGTCAATGCTGTCGGGGTTTTTCATAGCAGAGATGCAAATGGATTTATTTGCCGCCGGGAGGACAATGGGCTTTTAAGTAATTCGTAAACAGCGTGTGCAAATGTTTGCTTGTACCTTCTCCTTCAAAAATACCGTGAGAACGGTTGGGATAAGGCATAAATTGAAACTGTTTGTTGTACTTGATCATTTCATTGAGCAGTTTCTCCGCATTTTGGTAATGCACGTTGTCGTCGCCGGTACCGTGGATATAAAGCAAGTTTTGGTTATCCTGCATCTTTTTGGCGTGAGTCAGTGGGGAACCTGCAACAAAATCTTCCCGATTTTCCTGCGGAATTCCCATGTAGCGTTCCTGATAAATATTATCATAGCTCAGTTGGTCGGCTACTGCTGCTACGGCAATCCCTGTTTTAAACAAATTCGGGTACTGAAACAACAGATTGAGGGTAGAAGAGCCGCCGCCGCTCCACCCGTGTACGGCTACGCGATCGGTATCGATAAACGGAAATTGTTCAAACATGGCTTTGGCACCCATGGCCATATCGCGAATGTTAACGATGCCGATCTTACGATAAATGGCTTTGCGCCAAGCCCGCCCGCGCGGAGAAGGAGTGCCGCGATTATCCACGGAGGCATAGATGTAGCCGTCTTTGGCCATATCACCGACATAAAGGCCGTTGCGACCGGTACCCCAACTGTCTCTGACAGTCGCACTTGCCGGTTCGCCGTAAACGGAAAAGACGATCGGGTATTTTTTGGCAGGATCGAAATCGGTCGGTTTTACCATCCAAGCATCCAGTTCAATACCGTCTTCGGTTTTGACTTTAAAAAACTCCACTTTTTTCGGAGCAGCGGAAGCTGCGGCTATTTTTTTGGAAATATCATCCGCTTCTTTAATAGCCTTGTGTTCGGGCAGGCGCAACCACTCATTCATTGGCGGCGTGTTGGCGTTGGAGAAGTTGTGCGATGCCCAGAGTGCATTGGGGGAAATATCGTAGCGATGAGTTCCCTGCTGCGTTGCGGGAGAAAGGCGTTCCGCCGCGCCGGTTCCGTCAAGCGATACCCGATACAGATAACTTTGCGTCGCATTGTCGGGCGAAGCCATGAAATAGAGTTGATTGTTTTTTTCATCCACCAGTACGACGGAGATAATATCATAGTTGCCGTTGGTGATGCATTTTTCACTTTTCCCGTCACGGGCAACGCGATACAGGTGACGCCAGCCGTCTTTTTCGCTCATCCACAAATATTCTTTGTCGCCTTTGAGCCAATCCCAACCTTCGGGTGACTCGCTCCATGAATAACTGCTTTTCGTTTCGACCCAAGCGTCATCCCGGTCGCTGTAAATTTCAGCGACGCGTCCCGTTTTAATGTCAGCCGACAGGATCTTGGATTCATTTTGTTTACGGTTGAGTTGTTGCATGATCAATTCACCGGCACTGCCCCATTCCATGCGGGGAATGTAGGTATTTCCCGGATCGCCCGGTGTATTCATCCATTTAGTATCGCCGCCGGCAGCACTTACTACGCCGATTTTATAAGGTGAAGGGCGCTCGCCCACTTTCGGATACTCTACCGGTACATTGAAGGCATAGGTAGAATCGGTATTGTTGATCATCAAAAAATTACGGATCTTGGTCGCATCTATTTGCCAATAAGCGATATTTTTACCGTCAGGGCTCCAACGGAAACCGTCACGGCAATCAAATTCTTCCTCATAGACCCAGTCAAACGTACCGTTGATGAGGCGGGTGGTACCGTCTTTGGTCAATGCCGTGATTTTTCCTGAAATCAGGTCTTCTGCGTATATATTGCGTTCGCTTACGTAGGCTGCCTTTTTATTGTCGGGTGATAATTTAGCAAACATCAATGACGAAGCCGGACGGCCTTTTCCCAATTGAGTCAGCGTATTTTTGTCCAAATCCAGTACCCAATAATCCCCTCGAGTGTCGTAACGCCAAACGCGTTGCGTGTTAGTGTAAATCAGTACTTTACGGCCATCTTCCGAGAAATTGTAACTCCGAACGGACAGCGGGGACGATTGACCGGCGGGCGTCAATTGTGCCGCGCTTACTACAACCTTTTTTTGCCCGTCAGGCAAGGTATATTGAACAATTTCTTTGTTTTCCAATCGTAAGTAACCGTTTCCGTCTTTGGTCCATTGAACACCGCGGTTGAATTGGGCCCAACCCGATAGACTGATTACATATACGGCAAAAATAAGAAGGGTGCGTTTCATGGGTTGATGAAGGGGGTTGTCTGTTATACTACTGTTTAAGAATCTTTTCACTGATTTCGATATTTGGCCATGGCCGCTTTGATTTTGGCAATGCGGTTTTCCGGATTGGGGTGAGTACTTTGAAATTCGGCCGGGCGGTCAGGGCCGCCGGCTTCGGCTAAGATCTCCATGACCTGTACCATGGCCTCGGGGTCTCGGTTGGTTTGGATCATGTATTTTACCCCAAAGTCATCCGCTTCCAGCTCATCATCGCGGCCGTACTTCAGGTTCATAAGGTTGGCTACGTATTGGGCAATATAGGCACTTCCGTTGGGGGAGTTAGGGTCGGAAAGGGCAGCCCCGGCAGCTCCCGCCAAACCGCCGAGCAGTTCTTGCTTGGCCATCTGCTGCGCCGAATGACGTCCGATGACGTGACCTATCTCGTGCCCCAAAACGCCCGCCAATTGGTCTTCGCTTTTAAGTCGTTTCAGTAATCCCATCGTAATAAAAACCTGCCCGCCGGGCACGGCAAATGCATTGATGGTTTCGGGGTCGGCCAAAACGTGAAAATCAAATTGATAAGGAGAGTTTTTGGCTTCGGTATTTTGAACAATACCCTGACCGATCTTTTTGACTAACAGTTGCACTTTATCGTCCCGATAAAGACCGCCGTATTCAGCTGCCATTTGGGGGGCACTTTGCAGGCCAAGGGCAATTTCCTCTTCGGGCGTAAGATTCACTTGTTGTTTTTTTCCTGTTACCGGGTTTACCTGCGTCTTGCTGAAATACCCGAACAACGCGACAACGGCCATGATGATTCCGATCAACAGCCGCCCGCCAATTCGTGAACGTTCCATAACTGATTTTGGCTTTTAGATTTTACAAAAAAACAGTAACGTAAAAATGAATAAGTAGTTATCTGAAATTAGTTATTCGTTATCTGTCCATCTTAATCAATTGATTATCAATACACTAATAACGGATAACAGATAGCATAAAGTATTTGTGATTGGGTACTTAAAGTTAATCAAGCCTTTTGCGATTTAAAATAACAGCCCCGCAATGGTAGCCGACATATACGAGGCTAACGTGCCGCAAATCAGGGCTTTAAATCCAAGACGTGCCAAGTCGGAACGGCGAGTAGGGGCCAACTCGCTGATACCGCCTACCTGAATGGCAATCGAACTGAAATTGGCAAAACCGCATAAGGCAAAACTGGCAATCGCCAACGTTTTGGGCTCGAGCGTTTCTTTGATCTTGACCATATCCAAGTAGGCGACAAACTCGTTGATCACCATTTTGGTCCCCATCAACGAACCGGCCACTTCAATATCTTTGGAAGGGACTCCCATGGCCCAGGCAAATACTGAAAAAACTTTTCCCAAAATATAATTTAAGCTCAACTCCGGAAAAGAGAAAAGGCCGCCGGCTTTGCCCAAGCAATAATCTAACAGACCGATGAGAGCAATGAAGCCGATCAGCATAGCGATGACGTTGAATCCCACTTTTAGACCTTCGCTGGCCCCGGCAGCAATGGCATCCAACAGATTAGCGTGCGTTTTTTTGATTTCCAACTTGACTACCCCTTCCGTTTCCGATACTTTCGTTTCGGGAAATACAATTTTGGAAATCACCAAGGCGCCCGGAGCAGCCATCAAACTGGCCGCGATCAAATAAGGTGCCGGCACTCCTAATTTTATGTAAGTAGCCATTACACCCCCTGCGATACAGGCAAAACTGCCCGTCATGGAGGCCAACAGCTCCGAATTGGTCATGCCCTTCAGGTAAGGCTTTACCATAATTTGAGCTTCTACCTGACCTACAAAGGCAGAGGCCACGTTGGAGAGGGCTTCCGCTCCGCTGACACCCATCAGCCATTTCATGACCCGGGCCAATACGGCCACGATCCGTTGCATTAATCCGATGTGGTACAGCATATTGACCAATACGGCCACAAAGATGATGGTGGGGATAATGGTAAAAAAGAAAATGAAGTCATTGCCGGCACCGAAGGCTTTATTGAGAATCGAAGGTTTTACTAAAGGACTGAATACAAATTCAGCCCCTTGGTCGGCAAAACTGAGCGTCTTTTGAACAGCTTTTCCGAGCCAATTGAAGATATTTTGGCCAACGGAGGTTTTCAGAATAAAAACAGCTAAACCGAATTGTAGGCTCAAACCCACACCGATGGTGCGGTAGTTAATGGCTTTCCGATTATTAGATAAGGCATACGCAATGCCCAAAATTAAAACAATGCCTATCAGGCCGGTAAAACGTTCCATGAAGTGTATTAGGTAACTTGAATGAGGGTTAACAGTTAATTCAATAAGGCGAGTAAAGATAGGAACGGGTTTTGTTTTTTGGTAATTCTTGCCGCTTTTTCCTGAAAATACCGCAAATGTTAGCTATTGACAGCTTTATGACTGAATTTTACTCCCGGACCCAAACGCCTGATTCTTCCGGTTGTTGTATCCCGGAAGACTTTCTACAACTATTTAGCAAAATTTTTAGGGGATTTTGCTTTTGAGTTTGTAGTTTTATGCCTGAAAATTAACTCATCCAATTAAATGTACTATGGCGTTATTTGATTTAGATATGATGCAGGGCCTCTATGCAAAACTCGGTGAACGGGTAGAGGCGGCTCGTAAAGTAGTAGGACGTCCGCTTACCTACACGGAGAAAATTCTGTATGCTCACCTTACGCAGGGAGATGCCACGGAAGCGTACGGACGGGGTAAATCGTATGTTGATTTTGATCCGGACCGCGTTGCCATGCAGGATGCCACGGCTCAGATGGCTTTGTTGCAATTTATGCAGGCGGGGCGTCCCAAAGTTGCCGTTCCTTCTACAGTACACTGCGATCACTTAATTACGGCACAGGTAGGTTCGGCAGAGGATTTGAGTAAAGCAGTAGTTGAAAACCAAGAAGTATACGATTTCCTGTCGTCTGTTTCTAATAAATACGGTATTGGATTCTGGAAACCGGGGGCCGGTATCATTCACCAGGTAGTATTGGAAAACTATGCTTTTCCGGGGGGAATGATGATCGGTACCGATTCGCATACCGTAAATGCGGGAGGCTTAGGGATGATCGCCATCGGGGTCGGCGGGGCGGATGCCTGCGACGTGATGGCCGGATTACCTTGGGAGCTTAAGTTCCCGAAACTGATCGGTATCAAATTGACCGGTAAATTGAGCGGTTGGACCTCTCCGAAAGATGTAATCCTGAAAGTAGCGGGGATTCTGACCGTAAAAGGCGGTACGGGCGCTATTGTGGAATATTTCGGAGAAGGAGCTACCTCCATGTCTTGTACCGGAAAAGGAACGATCTGTAATATGGGTGCCGAAATCGGAGCTACCACTTCGACCTTCGCGTATGATGAATCCATGGAACGTTACCTTCGTTCAACCGGCCGCGATGCGGTAGCAGATTTGGCCAATTCAGTAAAAGAACACCTGACCGCCGACGCCGGGGTATACGAGGACCCGGAGCAATATTTCGATCAGGTCATTGAGATCAACCTTTCCGAATTGGAGCCGCATTTGAACGGACCGTTTACGCCGGATTTGGCTACGCCTATCTCAAAAATGAAAGAAGCCGCGGCGGCAAACGGTTGGCCTACCAAAGTGGAAGTCGGCTTGATCGGCTCCTGTACCAACTCTTCCTATGAAGATATTGCCCGTGCTGCGTCCTTAGCTAAGCAGGTAGCGGCTAAAAATTTGAAAACCAAAGCCGAATTTACCATTACACCGGGCTCTGAGCAAGTTCGTTTTACGGTAGAACGTGACGGATTCTTAGATACCTTCGACCAAATCGGCGGTAAAGTATTTGCCAATGCCTGCGGTCCCTGTATCGGCATGTGGGCTCGTATGGGCGCTGAAAAGCAGGAACGCAATACCATCGTTCACTCATTCAACCGTAACTTCGCCAAACGGGCTGACGGTAATCCCAATACTTTGGCTTTCGTAGCATCGCCCGAGTTGGTGACGGCTTTAGCCATTGCAGGAGACCTGACCTTCAATCCGTTGACGGATACATTGACCAATGAAAAAGGCGAGCAAGTAATGCTTGACGAACCGGGAGGCGATGAACTGCCGCCGCGCGGATTTGACGTAGACGATGCGGGTTATCAAGCCCCCGCCGAAGACGGAAGCGGTGTGCATGTAGCGGTTTCGCCTACTTCCAACCGTCTTCAATTGTTGGATCCGTTTGCCGCTTGGGAAGGCACAGACCTCAAAGGCCTGAAAATATTGATTAAAGCCAAAGGGAAATGTACCACTGATCACATTTCAATGGCCGGACCTTGGTTGAAATACCGCGGTCACTTGGATAATATTTCAAATAACCTGTTGATCGGAGCCGTTAACTATTTCAACGAAAAAACGGACAATGTAAAGAATCAATTAACGGGTGAGTACGGTCCGGTACCGGCTACCCAACGGGCATACAAAGCGGCCGGTGTAGGATCTATCGTCGTAGGTGATGAAAACTACGGGGAGGGTTCGTCTCGCGAACATGCTGCTATGGAACCCCGCCACTTGGGAGTACGTGCGGTATTGGTAAAATCATTCGCCCGTATCCACGAAACCAACCTGAAAAAACAGGGGATGTTGGCCTTGACTTTTGCCGAGAAAGCGGATTATGATAAAATTCAAGAAGACGATACGGTAGATATTTTAGGTTTAACGGAGTTTGCTCCCGGCAAATCTTTGACCTTGGTATTTCATCACAGTGACGGCACCTCTGATGAAGTGATTGTGAATCATACTTATAATGAACAACAAATCGAGTGGTTCAAAGCAGGAGCTGCGCTGAATATCATCCGGGCACAAGTGTCGCAGGGATAATTGTTTTCAGCAGACTGATGTAAACGAATAAGCGAGGCTGAAAGGTCTCGCTTATTTTATGCGCCGGATAGAGGCAGTAATGGAAAATAGATGAAGTAGTGAAGCAAACGTTTTAGGGTATTTGTTTGAGTGCAGTTCTTGATTTTGGCCTGCCGCGGCAGGCCGCGGCTATTTGTTAACTGAATTGGTTTGTTAGGTTGTGCACAACCCCACCCTAAATCCCTCCCCTTTCAGTGGAGGGACTTCTTGCAGCTCCCTTTCTCCTGAAAGGGGCCGCGGCGGCGGACCGCAAGGGCCGGGGATAGGGGTTAAAACGATAGGTACAACTTTGTAAACCAATTCAGTTAACAAATAACCTCGGCTTTAGCACTGAAAAGAATATTCGCTGCCCAAACGGAAGTGATGATTCAGAAAGGAAACTTCCCAAAAAGGCCCTTCCCGACTCGATAAAGAGATTGGGAGCGATTTTTTGCAAAATCTTTTGACGGAACAGCAGAGAATTGTCATCAATCGAAGCCCCGGATTGGCGGGGAGTTTCGGGGCCGATACCTTAAAAGAGCAGCGGGAATTTCTTTAAGGTACGTTTGGCCGGAAAAAAACGGTTGTCCTGATGACCATAGATAACATTGTCTATCCACAGTCCGTATTGTCCTTTTAAGGCAACAAAGCCAAAAGCCTGCCCTTCACTCAATCAGTTCACGGGATCGCTTTTTGACCGTCAGAGTATCAGCGACTCCGCATTTTCCAGTAAGGTTTCCTCGTCTCCATTGTTAGTGGAGAAGGTGTCAAAGGACTCTAAATGAGTAAAGTCTATCTTTGTTAGTTCACTGAGGCTTTTGATACTGCATTGAAAACTTTTGAAGACCACATTTTTGTCAATGTCTAAGGCTTCTTCTTCCAAACGCATCCTTTCATCAAACTCAATTTCGCCTACCAAAAGCTCCTGAGAAAGTTTGAACGCCGTAGCCCTCAATTGATCCGTATCATTGAGCCACAGCACTATTTTATAATACTCCATCGGTATTTTTACGCCTTTAAAAATGCGGTCTTTGCTGTCGTTAAAAATAGGTCCGTTAAAGACAGTCATTCTTGCTTTTTTACCTTTCTCTTTTTTTATTCCTTTTTCTAAAACGGCTTTTTCTAATTTGCCCCAAAAACCCCCGCCGCGATTGAGGGCAACCACTTGGGGGCAGGCATTGGTATAAAAGCAGGTATAAATGCCGTTGCGTAAGGCATCGGCTTGGGTGTTATCCCAATTGGCGTCTTCGAAGCGGCTCATGTGACCTTTATCAAAGTTGGATTTCGCGTAAAACTTGTCCGTCAGCTGGCATTCTGTGTCAATCCGTTTATCTCTCAGCCAATCATCGGATCGTTTGCTGTCATCCAATCGTTTAGCGGCATCGCCTTCAACGTTGACGGCACTGATCACGGGCATTTTGGTAACGGCGTTGAAAATGACACTGTATTTGAAATATTTCAGTTCCGTTTTTTGATTCTTCAGACGGGCTATTTGATTTTTCAGCTCATTTTTCGGTTGCGGCAGCGGAACCTCAATACCCAAAAAGCGAGGGTCATAGCCTTTGCATTTGCTGAAATCAACGGCGTCTTCTTTTTCTGTCTTAGCTACTTCCAACAGTAATTCTTCAGGAACAGAGGGGCGGTTGGCTTTGATTTCCGGGAGGGCCGTTGTCGAAATCAGCTTTTTACTGTATAAACTTATTTCTATAGAATTTTCGCTGTTTAAGGCTCCCGGAGGAACTTGGATGATGATGGCTTCGGAGGAGTTGTTCATAGGAGGAGTGCGTTTGGCAGGAACAAAAGAATCGTTATCGGTCACTGTGAAACTTAAATTCTCTTTCGGAGGCGGGATATCTAAAGCGGCGACCAAAGCATTGTTCGGATTTTGCTCTTTCAAATGATTGAGCAATACACTGATGCGAATACCTTCATTTTTTAGCCAAACTACGCGGGACACGTCAATTTTTCCGTCAATGATGGGAATGATTCGGTTGTCTTGGTCTATATAGTCTTTGCCGTCGACACTCATTTTGGCGACACTCCGATGGTGCAGGCCTACTACTTGCCATTGGTCATTAAAGACCGGGCTGCCGCTGCTTCCCTGCGCGGTGTCGGTTTGGTAATAAATTTTGGTGTCGTCAATGTCAACAAACAGATTTTCCCGAATGGAAATTTGTTTAAAATCTCCCTGCGGATGATGAATGATATTCAGTTTTTCGACATTGACATCCCCGATCTTTCCTAAGGCAGGATCTAAGTAGAGATAACCGATGCTGTCTAAAGGCACATTGCCGGTAACATCCGTCGGCTGCACTGCCACAAAACAGTAATCCAGCAGTTCGTTGTTAAAAAACCGAGTGGGGTCAAACTTAAAGATGACGGGCGGCGTAGGGTGGCCTTGCGCGTCGTATTCGTAGAAAAAATGTACTTCACTTTCCACAGCCGATCGGGCGTTTTTGAAAACGTGCCAATTGGTGAGCAATAAGGTGTCTGACACCATAAAACCCGTGGCATAACCTACTTTTTTACTGTCTTCAATGAGGACAATTCGGCCCACTTTGCGTTTGGTGAGGGCGATCAATTCGGTAAAATTGCTGTATAACGAATCATTTTTACCAATGGCTCTTTCAAACGCAAATTCTTCCGGCTCAAAACCCTTGGCCGAAATCATTGCCCGCCTTTTTTCTAAGTTGAGGTCACTGCCCAATACATTGCCTTTGGTAATGGATTTCAGCAACGGATCCTTCGCCGGTAACTCAACGGCGGCTCGGGTACTGCCCCGCTTCTTACGAGTATTTTTCTCCCCCTCTTGATTGGTTTCTTTTTCGAGTTGCGCTACGGATACCTGCATATTGATATTATTTTTGAGTGAGCGGTAATGACAACGGCCGGCAGAAGTTCGCGGTCGAAATGAAGAAATAAATGTGATGCGTTTGGGACCTGAGCAAAGTTAATAAAATCAGCCGCCGTGTCTGTCATAAAGCGGTTGATTGTTGGCCAAATCGGTTACTTTTTGAGTATTCGGTAAAGTATTGATTCGCCTTGAATAAATGTAAAAAAGGAAGCCTGTAATTAGAAGAGGGGGCAAGGCCTTTTTAAGTGCTCAAGTAAAAGTTTTGGTGTGTTTATAATAGTGAAGTACAGGTAGGCAACTTAACAAAAACAGCAACTGCCGAATCTTGGACAATTGCTGTTTGTAAGGAGTTTTTAGTTGACGGTTTAGCGGCTTAAAAGCGCATAAGCAGTAGCCTCTTATCTAATTCCTTCGGGCGATTTCGTCGCGGATCTTTGCCGCTTTTTCGTATTCCTCGTTATTAAGTGCCTCGTCAAGAATGCGTTGCAGTTCTTCGAGCGACATATTTTTGATCTGTTCTCCCAACGGCCGGGGCTTGGAGGATTGAACCAATTCTTCAATGGCTTCGTCGGGTTCTGATTGAGAGCCCGAAACGATACCTGCTTCGGAAAGGATGGTTTCGTAGGTATAAAGCGGAACACTGAAGCGGAGGGCAATCGCAATAGCATCCGAAGGACGTGCATCTACGATGGTATCGCGAACGCCGTCAGAACAATGAATTCGGGCGAAAAATATCCCTTCGCGCAAATCCGAAATGATGATTTCATTGACGGTGTAGTTAAAGGCCTTGGCAAATGACTTAAAGAGGTCATGGGTCATAGGGCGATTGGGCTGAATTTTTTCAATTTCAATCGCAATCGCTTGCGCTTCAAACATGCCGATAATGATCGGCAGGCGGCGATTGCCATACTCCTCTCCCAATACCAACGCAAAGGAACCTGCCTGCGATTGGCTTGGGGAAAGCCCTAAAATTTCCAGTTTTATTTTTTCCACTATTTCTTAGTTAACTATTAGTCGTTATCTGCTATATTTTTCATTCTTATTCCAATAGAGAGCGAACAATGATTGTGCTTTCACAGGAAGAATGCAAAAATAATAAACCTGCGGGGATTTGAAAAGGGTTTCCTTTTTCCCGCAGGTTTATTAACAAGGCAGATAGCGCAACTGTTCCCGGACCTTTGTTTTTTGCCGGTTACGAGGTCAGACCGGGAATGAAGGCTCTCCCGGCATCACCCGAAAAAATAATTATTTGCTCTCTTTCACCGCTTTAGTTAAACGGGGCAAAATGTCGAACACATCGCCGACAATGCCGTAATCCGCTGCTTTAAAGAAAGGGGCTTCGGGGTCTTTGTTGATGGCTACAATCACTTTTGAGGAGTTGACCCCGGCCAAGTGTTGGATAGCTCCCGAAATACCGCAGGCAATGTACAGGTTTGGAGCTACTTTAATGCCCGTTTGGCCGATGTGCTCGTGGTGAGGGCGCCAATCTAAGTCAGAAACGGGCTTTGAGCAACCCGTAGCGGCTCCTAAGGCATGCGCTAAGTCAAGTAAAGGGTGCCAATTTTCCGGTCCTTTCATGCCGCGGCCTCCCGATACAATGATGTCGGCTTCGGTCAGTGATAATTCTCCGCTTGCTTTTTCTTGGCTGATGACTTTGGCTACAAAATCACCCGTATTGAGGGCCGGATCAAAGGAAACCACTTCGGCCGTACCGCTGCCGGCCACGGCTTCAATCGCGTTTTTCTTGATGCCTAAGATCTTAACGGCACCTTTGACTTCCACCGTCGCAAAGGCCTTCCCCGTAAAAATACTGCGGGTTACTTTGAAACCGTTGGACAGGTCGGGAAGGTCGGTCACCCCTGATACGACGCTTGCGCCCAATTTAGCCGCAGCACGGGCACTCATGGCATCACAAAGGCCTGATTTAGGTAAAATGACCACTTCTGCATTTTCCTGTTGCACGGCAGCCGCCAACACCGAAGCGTAAGCCATGGCGTTTTCGCTGCCCAGTTGGGCTGCGTCGGCATGCAACACTTTAGTCGCACCGTACGCGCCCGCTTTGGACAATTCGGCGGCATCGGCTGCGCCGATAGCAAGGGCCGTGGCCGTAGTTCCTTTGGCTTTAGCTACTTCTGCGCCGTAAGTGACGGCTTCCAGCGAAGTTTTTTTGATACTTCCGTTATCGAGTTCTACAAATATTAAGACAGACATAGTTTTTAGTTTCGAGGTTTGAATACTGAGTGTCGAATTGTATTTTGTTCTGTCAACTCGACATTTTGCACTTTGAATTTGAGACTGTTTTACAACACTTTTGCTTCGGTTTTCAGGAGAGAAATGAGCGTTTCGGCTTGGTCGGCCGGAATCATTTTACAAGCGCCTTTAGGAGCAGGCAACGTGTATTTGTCGAGCGAAGCCATATCGCCTACGGCAACGGGCTCAACCACTTTAAGGGGTTTGGTACGGGCCGTCATAATACCGCGCATATTGGGGATCTTCCATTCAGCAATCGGCTCCTGACAACCTAAAACTAAGGGTAGGGGCGCTTCCAAAAGTTCTTTTCCGCCTTCGATTTCCCGCGCAAACTTGGCGGTATTACCTTCGATATCCAACTTCATAACGGGCGAGAAAGAGGGAATACCCAACATTTCGCCTACCAAACCATGTACTACACCGCTGTTAAAGTCAATGGATTCGCGACCCATCAAAATAAGGTCATAACTCCCTTCTTTGGCAACAGCGGCAATTTGAGCGGCTGCAAAATAAGAGTCCATCGGGTCGCAGTTGACACGTACGGCGTCGTCGGCTCCAATCGCTAAGGCTTTGCGCAGTTGCGGATCACTGTCAGCTTCTCCAACGTTCAGCACAGTGATGCTGCCTCCTGTCTGTTCTTTCAATTCAACTGCCCGCGCCAATGCATAATCATCGTACGGGCCGATGATGAACTGCACGCCTGCCTTATTGAATTTCGTATCATTGTCGGTGAAACTGATCTTGGCCGTCGTATCGGGTACGTTGGTAATACAAACTAATATTTTCATGTGTTCAGTCAAATGTTTTTGAAATATAACTTTTGGGAGATTTAATTTGTTGGTGCAAATATATAAAGCAGGTCCGTTAAAAATGGTATGCTTGCATAATAATTTTTTATGAACAATAACCGATTGAATTTACTGCTTCAATTTTATGAAGAAGATCCCGCCGATCCTTTCAATGTTTATGCGTTGGCCATTGAGTATCTGGCAAGGGATAGTGTAAAAGCCGCCGAATATTTTACCGTTTTATTAGAAAAACATTCGGAGTATTTACCTGCTTATTATCACGCAGCGGCTCTTTTTGCCGACCTGGGAAATGCGGCATTGGCAGAAGAGTTGTACCGGAAAGGAATGCAATTGGCTTTACGTCAGCAAAATACCAAAACGTATCAGGAGCTGCAGCGAGCCTATCGGCAGTTTCAGGAGGAAAATTTGTAACCACATAGAAACATAGTACACCTGGAAAACTCTAAGAACTATTGTGTACTATGCTCCTATATGGTTGCTAAAATTTGTTAAAGACTGACACTTTGTCAGTAAGTATCGGCTATTCTTTGTAACTTTGCCGAACATTTTAATGTTACACTTCCACTTCGCCGATAGAAAATCGCCGTGGATCGTAAACCGCAGACAGCTCTAATGATTACCTCAACACTGAAAATATTATCAGAAACTGATAAAGAAGCGTGCGAACTTGTCAAAGTAAGTGAAGAAGAACCCGCCGTCAATAAAAAACGCCTGTTTATTGAAAGCTACGGGTGTCAGATGAATTTTTCTGACAGCGAAATTGTGGCCGCTGTCATGCGTAATGCCGATTTTGCCACTACGTCAACCGAAGAAAATGCGGATGTCGTTTTTCTGAATACCTGTTCTATTCGTGACAATGCGGAACAAAAAGTGCGTAACCGCCTCAAGCAATTGAACAACCTCAAAAAAAAGCGCCCCGGGCTGCTTGTCGGTGTGTTGGGGTGTATGGCAGAGCGCTTGAAAACGAAGTTGTTAGAAGAAGAAAAGATCGTGGATGTCGTGGCCGGGCCGGATTCTTACCGCGATCTGCCGCGGTTGGTAGAGGAAGCCGAAACCGGACAAAAAGCAGTGAATGTATTTTTGTCGCGGGAAGAAACCTATGCCGATATTTCGCCGATTCGCCTGAATTCCAACGGTATTACGGCTTATATCAGTATTATGCGCGGTTGCGATAACATGTGCAGTTTTTGCGTAGTGCCTTATACCCGCGGGCGTGAGCGCAGTCGAGACCCGTACAGTATCGTAGAAGAAGCCCGTCAATTGTTTAAGGAAGGTTACCGCGAGGTGACTCTGCTGGGACAGAATGTGGACAGTTATAAATACAGCCTCCCCGCCTCTGATGGGGGAGTGGTTAACTTTGCCCAACTTTTGGAAATGGTGGCGCTCCTCAGCCCTGATCTGCGCGTTCGGTTCAGTACCTCACACCCTAAGGATATTACCGACGAGGTGCTTTGGACCATGAAAAAATACGAAAATATCTGCAAATACATTCATTTGCCGGCGCAAAGCGGCAACAGCCGTATCCTGAAATTGATGAACCGTACGTACGACCGCGATTGGTACGTACAGAAAATTGACCGAATTCGGGCTATTTTGGGCGACGAGTGCGGGATTTCTACCGATATGATCACGGGTTTTTGCACCGAAACCGAAGAAGAACACCGCGAGACACTTTCGTTGATGGAG
Source organism: Spirosomataceae bacterium (assembly GCA_046329125.1). Lineage (GTDB taxonomy): Bacteria > Bacteroidota > Bacteroidia > Cytophagales > Spirosomataceae > Runella. The sequence goes on from JAXLVD010000004.1 coordinate 98,959, forward strand.
TACGTCAAATACGATTACGCCTACATGTTTGCGTATTCGGAGCGCCCCGGTACCCCCGCTGCTAAGAAGTACAAAGATGATATTGCGGAAGAGGTAAAAAAGCAGCGTTTGCAGGAAGTGATCGCGATGCAACTGAAACACTCCGGAGAGCGCAACCAAATGGCCTTGGGAAAAATCCACAAAGTATTGATCGAAGGGCCTTCCAAACGCTCGGCCGATGATCTGTGCGGGCGCAATGATCAAAATAAAGTGGTTGTTTTTCCGAGAAACCATTCCGACGGTGTTGCTTACAGAAAAGGAGAATACGTTCATGTCTTGGTAACTGATTGCTCATCAGCCACTTTGATTGGGAAGGTTGTCGAGGCTGAGTCTGTATTGTCATGATAAATCCTGAAATTCAATCCATAAAGAACCGCTTCGGTATTATCGGTAATGCACCGGCACTCAATTATGCGCTCAACGTAGCCCTACAGGTAGCCGGAACCGATCTGACGGTACTGATTACGGGCGAAAGCGGAAGCGGGAAGGAGTCGTTCTCGAAAATTATTCATAATCTGAGTGCTCGGAAGCACGGACCGTTTATCGCCATCAACTGCGGGGCGATTCCCGAAGGTACCATTGATTCGGAGTTGTTCGGTCACGTCAAAGGTTCGTTTACGGGGGCCATCGAAGACCGAAAAGGGTATTTTGAGATCACCAACGGCGGTACCATCTTTTTGGATGAAATTGCCGAAATGCCCATCGGCACGCAGGCGCGTTTGCTGCGGGTATTGGAAAACAAAGAGTTTATTCGGGTAGGTTCGTCTAAGGTGCAAAAGACCGATGTACGGGTAGTAGCTGCGACCAATGTCAATCTGATGGAGGCCGTGCAGCGGGGTAAGTTTCGCGAAGATCTGTATTATCGTTTGAATACCGTGCCGATTGCCGTACCGCCTTTGCGGGAGCGCGGCAGTGACATTGATCTGCTGTTTCGGAAATTTACGGCCGATTTTGCCGAACGTTACCGTATTGCTCCCGTCACACTCACCTCGGAAGCCCGCGATACGTTGGCCGGTTATAATTTCCCCGGTAATATTCGTCAGTTAAAAAACATAGCGGAGCAAATTCAGATTCTCGAATCGGATAATAAAGTGCCGATCACACCGCAGGTTTTGGTGAAATATTTGCCGAATTACGCTGCTTCTACGCGCTCCATGACCTTTTTAGGGGCCGCCAACGGTACCGGGGCGGATTCATTCAACGAACGGGAACTGCTCTACAAGATTCTGTTTGATATGCGGCGCGACGTCAATGACCTCAAGAAGTTGGTGTTGAAAGTCCTAAGTAATGAAGCCCACCACGGCGACATCCTGCGCGAACACGGCAACCTGTTTAACAGTATTGAGGCGGAAACCGCACCTTTAAACGACAGCACGAAATTTCTGCCGAGTGCGCCGCACGCAGCCCCCGTTCATCCGCATGCTTCGGCGCCGATTTCGTCGTCTAACCCCAATATTATTCAAATTTCTCCTTACGAAAGTTTAGATAATGAAGTAGAGGATATTATTCATGAAACGGCAGAAGACGAATCGCTTTCGTTGGAGCATAAAGAGAAAGAAATGATCGTGAAAGCCCTGCAACGCAGCGGCGGAAAACGCAAGTATGCGGCTCAGGCCCTTGGTATTTCGGAAAGGACGTTATATCGGAAGATAAAACAATATGATATTGAAGAAGATTAGTCAGTTTTCAGTTTACGGTTTACAGTTTGCTGTGGGGCTAAGACGGGAGTTTTTACTGCTTACTGCTTATTGCTTACTGCTTATCGCCAATTTTTCCTGTGGGATTTATTCCTTCAGCGGTACGTCGTTGTCGCCGGATATTAAGAGTGTGACGGTGGTTAACTTCACGATGTCCACTGCCGGGGGGCCGGCCAATTTAGCCTTGCAGTTCAACGAAAAAATGAAGGAGTATTATCAGCGAAATACAAATCTTTCTTTGCTGCCCTCCGGCGGAGATCTGCAATTGGAAGGCAGTATCACCGGCTATGAGGTTACTCCCGTGGCTCCAAACGCCAATGACCAAGCCGCTTTGAACCGTTTGACCATCACCATTCAGGTAAAATTCACTAATAACAAGGATGAGGAGAAAAATTTCGACCAAAGCTTTTCTTTCTTCAAAGATTTTCCCCAAAATCAAACATTGAGCCAAGTGGAAAGCCGGCTGATTCCCCAAATTTTAGACCAGCTGGTTCAAGATATTTTTAATAAAACAGCAGGAGATTGGTAGCCTGACACCCGCTGTCCATTTTATTTACTGACCCCATATATGAGTACTCGTTACGTTAAAGAATCGTTTTCGTACTGGACGACGCATCCGGACGACATTGCCGAAGCAGACATTCCGCACTTGCAGGAAGCATCTGCCTTGTATCCTTACTGCCAAACCCTTCACATCTTAGTGGCTAAATCGGTAGCGACGCATCGGCCCGACGTGGCGGAAGCGATGATTCAGAAAGCTGCCGCCTATTCCTTGAGCCGTAATACGCTCCGCAAGTTGATTCAAAATGAGTTTGAATGGTCCCCCAATTTGCGGAATCGGCAATTTGAAAATGTACTGATTTGGCCGGGAGATTACCAAAAGCCGTCGATTTCACCACTTGGCAAAACTACTTGGCAACTTCCTGAATTACCTAAGATTAATCTTTTTGATGAGGCTGATGTCTTTTCCGAAATTGCACAGGAAAAGCAGATCATGCCTGAATTACCACCCATAGACGATACGACTTTGCGCGAAAACGCTTTACAAACCGAATTGGAACAAATAGAAAACTCTGTTACTGAAGAAGACCGACGGGCTCATTGGGAACTGGAACGCCAACGTCAAATGGCTATTATTGACAGCTTTATTGAAAATGAAGCCCGCATGGGACCGATTCGGGCCAATCTGAACGACATGTCGAATGCGGAACCGGAAGATTTGGCGAAGAAGCGTAATACTACTTTCAGCGAAGGAGTGGTCAGTGAAGGAATGGCAAAAATCATGGTTCGTCAAGGTAAAATTGAACGGGCTATTGAAATATACGAACAACTGATGTTGAAAAAGCCGGAAAAAAAGGCGTACTTTGCCGAAAAAATAAAAGATTTAACCACGGAGTAAAAGGAAGAAAGCGGACGGTAAGCTATGAATGCCCTAAGTAAATGGGCAAATTTGAAATGCGTTAATTTGAAAATAGGAATTGACCTGTGCAAATCAAATCAACGGCTTAAGAACGCCGCTCACTGTAAACTGTAAATTACAAACTGTAAACTATAAACTGAAATGTTCACTGTATTCATTGTTATTATTGCAATTATCGCCGTTTTATTGGTCTTGATCGTATTGGTTCAAAATGCTAAAGGCGGCGGTCTGGCCGGCGAATTCGGCGGTTCGGGTGCTACGCAAATGTTTGGAGTAAAACGTACTACCGATTTGTTGGAGCAAATTACGTGGGGATTGGCAGGAGCGATGGCCTTATTGGCTTTGGTTTCGAATTTATTTATCGGTACACCTCAGGCAAGTTCGGGGATCAATAGTGTTAACGTGGAAAAAGCCAACAGTCGTTCTCTGCCGGCCGCTCCCGCACCTACTACGCCTGCCCCTTCTACTACACCTGCTCCCGCCCAACAGCAACCGGCTCAGAAATAACAAAAAGCATTTTTTATAAAATGACCCGGAGAAGTCCGGGTTTTTTTATGGAAAAATTAAAACAGGCGACAGATTTGTCTATATCTGTCGCCTGTTTATGCTGTCATGAAAGAAAATGGCCCTAAAGAGCGGATTTTGGCCACGGCTTCCCGCTTATTTTACGAACAAGGTTATACCCAAACCGGTATCAATCAGATATGGGAGGAGGTCAGCGTGGCTAAAGCCGGTCTTTACTTACATTATGGTTCGAAAGATGAACCGGGAGTGGCTACTTGAAAAAGAAAAGTGGTTTGCGCTGTTTTTGGCTTACATTGACTGACAATCAACTCCGGCGGAGAAAATAACCGCTTGTTTTGATTTTTTGGAAGAAGGCCAAACCAAACGCAATTTCAAAGGGTGTCGCTTTATCAATCTATTGGGAGAATTGAGCGACAACAGTCCCAAGATACGGGGCAGATCGTGGAGTACAAGTCAAAATTACGGACGCTTTTGCGCAACTTGTGTATACCCATCAACCTCTTGCCACTCAATCGTTAGCCGACTCCATTTACTTGTTGTTTGAGGGAGCGGTCGTAGAAAGTAAAATTTACCGGCATCCTTGGTCCATTCAGACGGCTAAAAATACAGTTCGCAACTTATTACATTCATAAAATTTTTTGTCAAAAAATAGACAAGTCTGTCGGTATTTTTCCTTTTCATTCCCAAATACCGGGAAAGAAAACCTATTACGATCGCCGGATTATGAGGAATGGGCAAACGCCGTCATTCTTTGCCGCTTACAACAATGCCGGGAAACAGATGAGCGAGCCCTTCAAGTGTTTGCTCACGTATTGGCTCCGCAAACCATTTGGTTGAGTCGTATTCGCCGCGAAGTGCCGACTGTCAGTTTATGGCCGGCACTGTCCTTAGACGAGTGCGCAGCGTTGATGAAGAAAAATTTGGCACAGTGGCGCGACTTTATAGCGACTGCTTCCGAAGAAGACCTGAAGCAGTGGGTAAGTTTTAAACTGCCCAACGCTGATAAAGAACAAAAAATAGCGGTTTACGATGTCGTAGCTCATTTAATCAATCACGGCACCAATCACCACGGACAAATCATTCTACGACTGAAAGGAAAAATACATCCATTGCCCCTGACCACCTACATTACTTTTGCCGCTTCTTTTTGAGTATTATGCTAAAAACCGGTACTTAGAAGAAGGATTGCTGAAAATGAACCGATCCAGACTGTATCTGCCGCCTCCTGACAAAATAAACAAGCCCGCAAAAAGAAAACAGGAAATTGTTACAACGCCGTCTTGCCTGATAAAACCCTGCGTGCCTGTGTAGTCCAAATTAGCAGTCAGGGTGGCGATCAACATCACAAAGGCGATGAAAGAAGCCGCAATTCGGGTAAAACCGCCTAAACAGAGCAAAATGCCTCCGATAAACTCAGTGCCTTTGGCAAGAAAAGCCATAAGCAACGGTGCCGGGAAGCCTAATTCATTCCCAAACCAATTTTGGAAAAAATCACGCAGCTCCTGAGAACTGAAAAAGCGGAGGATGGATTGCCCTCCCATAATCATGGAATAGCCCAGCCACAAGCGCGTGAGCAACAAATAAATGGCCCAAATCGTACTGTTTCTTTGTCCTTGTTTCAGCATTGTATTAATAGCTAAGGGTGATTCTTTTCTTTTGGGGTAGTAGACCGTTTTTGGAATTGGCAAATCAGTTAAGTATTAATGAAGAAATGATTTATTGGATTTTGAATGGATTTAAATGGTTGATAATCAATAAGGCCTACATAAAATCTGCTTAGTTACTTAAGAACGAATGGTTTGATTTTCAACTTTAGGGGCAGAATTGGGTTCGTTGTTCAACAAAGCAACAAGCCCGAATACGGGACCGATCGCCAGCAACAGGTAGAGGTACTGAGCGTCAATTTTATCGGACAGACTGTTGATGAACTGTATACTGACAATCGTAATGGCAAACCCGATGCAATTGACAATGGTAAGCGATGTTCCGCGAGATTCTTCAGGAGCATTTTGAGCCACCAACGTGGAAAACAGAGGCGAATCAGCAATCACGGCCAATCCCCAAATAAATAAGCAAAGCAGAAAGAGACCGGTCAACTTAGTAAACAAAAAAAACGGGGACAGCAAACAACACAAACAAGAGATAGACAGCGATACAGTCGCTATTTTTTTGGTTCCGAAATAACCGGACAGCAAACCGCTGAAAACACAAGCCGGCCCGCCGACGGCAATGATCAGAAACGACAGCAGCGGCACATTGAGATGGACGGCCGGATAGTGTTGGTGGTAAGTTGTCAGGATCACCGGAACAAACGCCCAAAACGTGTATAATTCCCACATGTGCCCAAAATACCCGAAAGACGAGGTGCGAAAATTGGGTTGACGAAATCCCTTCAGAAAGGCCGTCAAATTGAACTTTTGACTCGGGCGGCGGTAGGGACCGTCGGGAACGAACAAAAGAATGCTGATGCCGCCGATGGCCGAAAGGGCCGTTGTAGCATACACCACATATCTCCAGGGAAAGCCCGTGATTATATTTTTTAACAGATGAGGAAAAGCCGTTCCCAATACTAAGGCACCCACTAAAAAACCCAGCGATTGTCCCAAACCCGCTCGGTAATAATCGGAGGCGATCTTCATGCCCACCGGATAGATACCCGCCAGAAAGAAACCGGTAAGAAAACGAAAAAGAAGGACGTGGGTTGCCTGAATGCCTTCGAGGCTGATGCCGAGATTAAACAAACCGGCCAATAAAGCACTGCAAAAGAATACGCGTGAGGGAGAATAACGGTCTGATATGGTAAAAACGGCAAAAACCAAAGTACCGCTGATAAACCCGAACTGAATAGCCCCGGTGAGGTGGGCCAAAAAGCCCGGCGGGAGGGTCAATTCTTTGGTGATGTCGGCGATGATGGAGTTGCCGGCAAACCAAAGCGAGGTACATAAAAATTGAGAAACGGTAATGATCGGTAAAGTAAGGCGCATTGGGAAACTCTCTTGTTAATTTTTTTAAGATAAAATACCGGTTTTGCGGCCTTCCTGATTTATTCGGTCTGCGCGGGAGCTGAGGCGGGTAATTCAAGGATAAAGGTGGTTCCTTCTCCTACTTTACTGACTACACTTATTTTTCCGTTGTGAATATCGGCGATGCGTTTGCAAATGGCAAGCCCGATACCCGAACCTTCGTATTCCGCCCGGGAGTGAAGTCGCTGAAAAGCAAGAAAGATACGTTCGAGGTGTTCTTCGCTGATACCGATACCGTTGTCTTTAATGTAAATAAGCGCTTTTTTATCTTTCAACAGGCCTGTGATAGTAATAAACGGTGTGTTTTTTGAAAACTTAACGGCGTTACTGATCAGGTTCATGAACAATTGGGCAAGATACTCTTTATTTCCTATGACCTTCGGTAATTCCCCCACTTTGATGACCGCCTTCTTTTCGGCTATTTTCATTTCTAAATCCTCTAAAGCAATCGCTACAGCCTCGTTGCTGTCCACCTCGCTCAATTCGGCGTTGACATTGATGGTAGATAAAGTGAGCACATCTTGGATCATCCCCTGCATTCGCGAAGTAGAGGCTACGATTTTCTCCGCAATCTCTTTGTTTTTGGTATCAAAGCTGTCTATGTTATTTTTATATAACAACGAGGTGAACGTCCTGATTTTGCGCAGCGGCTCCTGCAAATCATGCGAAGCAACGTAAGCAAAAGCTTCTAAGTTGGCGTTGGCTTCTGCCAACTTGCGTTCTGCTTCTACTCGTTTGGCAATCTCCAGTTCTAACTCGGGAATGGTTTTTTGTTTAAAGGCCTGCGGCAAAATTTTGAACAGGTGATAGACCGTAAACAAACTGACCACGCCCGTAGCCAACCGAACCAATGCATTGAGCCGATACATGGGAATCCAAAACATCATCGCATCCATAAAATGCGTACTTCCGCATAACAGTATGAACGTAGCAAACAGCAGGTAAACTTTAGTGAATTTAATTACCTCTCGTTTGTCGGCAAAATATTGGAGAATAATGATAGGGATAAGAAAGTAAGCGATCCATATCATCAGATCACTGCTGATGTAAAGCCACCCGTGAAAATCGGACCACTCGCCGCAAAACCAACGGGGCGGCCATTTGTCCGTAGCAAACAGACCCGAAAAAAACTCAATAACTTCGTTCATGATTTTAAAATAGCTGAAAATCAGTCCCCAATTTAATGGTTTTTAAGGATTATCTGCTACATAAACCGGTATAAATCAAAATGATACTTGGAGTTGAGGAAACAAGGATTTAAAAGCGTGGCCGAACGGCAATAAAAAAAAGGAGACTCCTCGTTTTGACGGGGAAACCTCCTTTTGAAAAGCAATGCAATTGATTGCAAAAAAGAGCCTCTATTGTGTTTTTACCACCTTGATCGTTTTGACCAGATTGTCTTTAAGGACTTTCAGAATGTACATTCCCGAAGGGATCTCTGCTACATTCAGTATTTCATACTGTTGTACCGAGTGCAAGACCACACTGCGTTGCACCACTGTCTGTCCTTGTAGGTTAGTCAGCGACATCTCTACTCGTTGCCCTACCCATCCCGATAAACGTACTGCTACTTCCGTTCTTACCGGGTTTTGACCTATACTTACCCATTGTGTTTCGCCCAATTCGGGCGTCAAAGTAGCTTGATTTTCGTTGATTCCTTCTCGTATAGGAGCAGCGGTAATGGTGAATTGCAACGTGCGAGTCGCCAACAAAGGTCCCGCAGCCACCCGATTTTTAGGGAAAGGTCCGCCTACACCATCACTGCCGCGCAGATCTACGGTCAGTGTATAGGTTCCGTTGGGAAAACCGCCTGTGCCATTGCCGTAATTAGGATGGTCAATAGCAAAATAGTCGTTGCCTACGTTGGCAAAGACGGCATAAGGCGGGTTATTATCAATCGAACTGAAATTGATGGGGCCGGTGAGCTTGAAGACAGCTGACTCCGAAACCGAACAGCCGGTGGCCGAAATGGTCCATAAACGGGGTGAAGTAGGAACGGAAATGGTATTAATAGGAGCTAAATTGTCTTTAATCCCCTCCGCAATAGCTTTAGGTTGCGGCCCTAACCCCACATTTTTCAGGTTTGCCAAGATGCGATGGGTTCTGACCTCTACCGACGATTCATTGCCCGTACAACCGGCAAGCGAGCAGGAAGCCTTATAAACATAAGCCACATTGGGCGCATTGGGGGTGACAGTAGAGGCTCCCGGGCTCCACTGCACCGTAGCGGTAGGGATAGAACATTGTGCGTTCAGCGTCACCTCCGTGTTAGGACACACATCTACTTTGGAGGCTATTAAATCCGAACTCGGTACCGGTTTTATGGTGATTGTGATGGGGGATGGAGAGCTGACGCAACCCGTCGTACTGTTTCGTACTGTAAGACCGGCTTGATAAACCGCCGGCGGAGCTCCTGCCGGAACAGCCAAAAGAAGAGGAGAGGCAGTTAAAGGAATTTGAGTGACATCAATGAAGCCGGCAACGTGGGCCGCTGCGTCAAAATCAATGCTGTATTGGTTCGGAGAGCCGGTGGCATTGGTGTAGGCTAACTCGGTACTTGTACTTCCTGCGCACAAGGAGGGCAGAGTGCCCAAGGTGATGGCAGGAGGAACAGGGTCTGCTAAAACAGTGGTTACCGCTGAACTGACGCAAGCTCCGTAGGTCGCTGTGATATGAGTATAATTGCCGGCTCCCAAACTGCTGAGCGTGATTACCCCGTTTCCGTCAGAAGTAAAGCTTGCGGCCGGAACGTCCAATGCGTCTTTTTTGTAGGTAACCGAGTAATCAGTATTAGCCGAAAATCCGGCGAGAGTGATACTGCCGTCATTTCTTCCGCAGCCGGTAGGGTTCGTAAAATTGACAATGGGTGTAATAGGGAGCGGAGGAGCGGCTTGAAACTCATAGGCACCCAAATCAATGATACCGAATTTACGGGCATAACCGTCCAAATCAGTAAGAGAGGTGTTAGCCGTATTATCTCCGAAATTGATGGCGGGAGAGCAGGCCCGGAGGCGTAAGTTACCCGAAGCCGCATCCACAAAAAGCGGATCGACCCGAAGTGGGTTTGGAGTATTAGGTTCTACGGTATAATAATTAGAACCCGGCTCAATCAGGCAGTGACTTAGTGTGATGTTGCCACCTTCAGTGATAAAGGAAGCTAATCCGCCGTTATTCCAAACAATACAATTATTGAGTTTAAGTGAACTGTAATAAACCCCTATAGTTCCCACAAAATCGGAAGCTTGGTTGTCGGCAAAAGTACAGTTGGTCAATAACAGATTACCGGTGTCGTCGTACAGTGCTCCTCCGTTATTTTTCCAAAAAGTGCTGTTAGTTACTTGGGGGGAGCAATTCAATCGGCTATACATCCCTGCTCCTATGGCAGCTTCATTCTTAATAAAACGGCAGGATAGAATCACGGGGTTACTCTCACTGTAATTCAATATCCCGGCACCGGCCACCGCTTTATTTTCTGTAAAGGAGCAATTAGTAAGGGTAGGGGACGACAGCCCGAAATTGGTTATGGCACCTCCTTGAATGGCTTTATTACCGGTAAAGATGCAGTTGCTGACAGAGGGGCCGGCCGAGCCGTTATACATGCCTCCGGCATTATTTGCGGGAAAATTGGTTTCGTTATCGGCATTCCCTGCGGTGATGGTAAAACCGTCCAAAAGTGCCGTAGCGTCTAATTGGCTATTATTGACCACGTGATAGCTGTTGCCTTCTCGATTGATGAAATTCGGGGCGTCATTTTTGTCTAAATCTCCGCTTAAAATGGTGGGGTTGGTACTGAAATTTCGGAGAGACAAGTCGTAGCCGTTCGGTTCATTGCCCGCAAATCCACCGTAAATTTTTACCCCATTTTTCATTGAAAAGCTTGCATTGCGATCGTTATCTGCAAAACTGCCGCCTTCGTCCGGATAGTAAGTTCCTTTAGCTACCCAAATTTGGGTGATGTTAACACACTGATTGGTGAAAATAAGAGCCTCTTGCAGGGTTTTGAAGGCGGTAGCCCAACTCAGTCCGTTTCCGCCCGCTGCCGCATCATCGTCCACAAAAAGGGTAACGCCCGGATTTGGGGGACAAAGGGTAAAACCACCTAAATCGCTGACAATGTTTGTGTTTCCGGCAATATCGGCTACTTGATTGCCCTCCCAAGTGACAACATACAGGCCGGCATCCGTTTCATCCCAAACCCCGCCGGGTGCGGAAATAGAATAAGTAGCTGTTCGAGGGCTGCCGTTAGAGTTAATATCTGCATTGATGAATGTAGGGGTAACATCGTATCCGTTCGGCCCTGTTACGCGAATGTCGGTATTGTTCAACGTGCTGATATTTATTCCATTGATATCTGAATAAGTGACCGTGAAGGTGTGCGTCGTTGTTCCTATGTTGGGGCTGACCACGGATAAATCAGCGGTAGGCGGAGTTTTATCAATGGTATAAACAAAGCCCGTAAACGGTAATGTAGCCGGCATAATTCCTCGGTCAGTCGAAACACTTCTGATATTATCTGAAAGAGTAAGGTTTAATCCCAAACTTCCGTTGCCTGTACCCGTAGAGGCCGTTACTAACCATACTTCATCGTTGGGGGTGTTGTTTTCGGCTGCAATGTTAGTGAAAGCAGCGTTGGGGATACCGACCAAACTGAAATTGGCAGCTGTTACGCCATAAACAGCTTCATTAAAGGTGACGCGCCAGCTGACGGTAGGGGCATTGGTTGGATTGGTTTCGTTTGAGGTAATGGATAAAATACGAGGCGGTGCTGAAATATTTGCCGTACCCGTAGCACGGCATAACGTTTCCACTGTATTTCCGTCGCCATCAAAATCCAAAGCATCTGTTTGGGAATTGCCGCTGCAGCGTTGGGTCAAACCGGCCGCATCAGAATCTAAAGTAAAGTCGTTGGAGAGTGTTCCATTAACCGCTGAGTTATTGACTGTTACAGTAATATTGATCCAAACTTCTTGCCCCACTCCCAAATTGCCGCTGCCGTTGTTCCACCGCCAACGCAGCAATGTACGCCCCGTATGGGCAAAATCGGGGATTTGCGCAAAAACTTGGGGAGCGGGCAATCCGGTCCCTCGGTCATCATAAGTCCAAGCAGAAAAGTTGAAGGCATCAGGTAACAAATCCGTGCCGATAATATCTTGCAAAGGCACAGGGTCACTTGAGCGGACATCGCTTCTTACTCTAAGGCGGAAAGAGATGTTTTGTCCGATATTAAAAGGCCCGCCTCCCGATATATTTTCCTTAGCAGGATTGAATTGCACGAAAGGGCCGGATAGGTTGAACGTCTCGCAATCATTTCGATTAATGTTGGTTGGTCCTGCCGTATGAACGGCCGTGAGGTCAGCACAGGCCTGAATAGGATCACTGACAGCCACCGGCCCGCCGGCATGGTCCGGATTGATTATACGTCCGGTAATAAACGGGCGGGTAATTGTAGACATTCCCGTTGCAGATTGCCCATACTGCCAACGAATACGAGTCATATACTCTCCTGCTCCCAAGCCGGGCGGAGGTGCTGTCAATGTTGTGTTGGTTGTTACATTTGGGGAACTCCCCCAAAGGGTAAAAATACCGAGAGCCGTATTTTTTTCATAACTGATGCGAACCCCTTCCCCGGCCATAAAGTCACTCAAGCCTGAATAGCTCCCGGTAGTGATCGAACTGAGATTCATCGCCGCCGGTAGGGTGACCGTAGCGGTCGGATTATCCAACGGGACATTGCCGCTGTTACTGAGATTCATATCATACGAAAAGGATTGATTCAGGGTTGGAGGGTTAGGGGTATTGTTGGCCATATTCAACGAAAAATTCATCGCGGGGGCAGGAACAAACGTGGTGACCGGATGAGTAACGGAGGTGGGACCGTAAGTCATCGGTGATTCACCCAAACGAGTTGCCCCGATAACCGCGCTTGTCGTAACATTGGTGCCGCTCGGAAATGTAGCTGACGGAAACGTGACATTAAGAAAAATATCCCCGTTTTGACCCGGACCGAGCGGCAGTGAATAAGGAGAAGTCCAAGAAACTGTAGCAGGAGTCGTACCCACACAACCCGGTTGGCAGTCAGCCGCCGGGGTAGCTCCGGCGAAAACTGTTCCGGGCGGCAGTGTCACCGTGACCGGCCCGGCCGCCGTAAAATTGCCGACTCCGTTTGTATTGGGTACTTCAAAACGCAGCCGGTAGGTTTCGGGCATATCCAAATTGGCAGGGCTTGTCGTCAACGTCAGGCTTAGGTTCGGGTCGGGGGCAGGTGTAGCATACAAACCCGTGACCGTCACCGGCGGTGTGGTAAACACACCCGGAGAGGCTCCGAGATTGGTGCCGTCAGCGGTGTTCACGGCGGCCGTCCCGTTAGGGGTCGTCCCGTTGGGAAAACGTACATTGACCAGCAAATCGCCCGAATTGCCGGCCGGCAGCGGATTGATCAATTGAAACAGTACGCGGGTGCGCCCGGTACCCATGAAATTGGGAGTAATGTTGATGGCCGCTACATCACCCGTAGCACTTGCCGGAACAGTAGAGATATATTGAACCTCGGGGGGCAACAGATCAACAATGGTCGCATTCAGACAAGAGCCGCTTGTGCTGCTGCAATTATAGGTAAGGCGATAACTGAAAACGGCACCCGTCAGTTTTGTATTCCCGGGATCTACCCCGATGGCTGATTTTTGTAATGGTTGAGAATGCACAACAACAGAGGTGACACTTAAAAGAAAAAGCACTCCTATTGTTGACAATTTATTTTTTTTAATAGGCAAGACACAGTTATTGAAGGGATGGTTTGGCAAAGAAAGAAGTAGATTGTACAGTCTTCTTTTTAAGAAACTCACAGTAAGGTTGCAGTAAAGTTGTTTCATAACAAGTAAGGAGAAATAATTTAGTGATGGTGTTGGTTGCCATTAGCCCGCCAATACGGCATTAAAATAATAAAGATAACAGCTTGTGTCTTTTATAGTTGTAAAGTAATCAATGAAAGTAAACTACCGGTGTTGTTTTGGGAAACCGATAGTTTACTTTTTTCGAATAAGCTTCTGACTTCTCAAACTGAGAATTCGTGAAAAACGGTTCGAAACAAAGTAATTTATTTCGGGTCATTACTTCTTTGATGAAACAGAAAGAAATCATAAAACCATGAAATTAAAACTCATTTTGCTGCTACTGTCAGTGGTGTATATCGGAGCGCATGTTTCGGCTCAATCAAACAAAAAAGTGATCAGAACGCTCATCGTAGACGGGCAAAACAACCACGACCAATGGCCTAAGATCACCTACATGATGAAACAATATCTGGAAGAAACGGGGAAATTTTCGGTGGATGTACAACGAACCAAGTACACTTGGAAGGGAGATGATCTGATCGATAAATACAAAATTGACGGTGTCCCGATGACCCAAGCGTTGGCAGATGCCAAAATGGATTCCAACTTTCGTCCCGATTTTTCCAAATACGATCTGGTCGTTTGTAATTTCGGCTGGAATGCGGCTCCTTGGTCGGAGGCAGCACAGGCCGATTTTGAAAAATTTATGAACAACGGCGGCGGCTTGGTAGTGGTGCATGCGGCCGATAATTCCTTTCCGCGGTGGCCGGCCTATAACAAAATGATCGGATTGGGCGGTTGGGGTGACCGTACCAAAAAAGACGGCCCATACGTCTATTATGACGCGGAGGGTAAACTCGTGAGAGATACGCAGGTCGGAAAAGCGGGATCACACGGAGCGCAGAAAGAATTTTTAATAACGGTAAGAAACCCCAAACATCCCATTACCAAAGGGATGCCGCCGACGTGGATGCATACCAAAGACGAAATGTATGATCGCCTGCGCGGACCGGCCGAAAATATGGAGGTGTTGGCCACGGCCTTTTCCCCGAAAGATAACCGAGGTACCGACCGGCATGAACCAATGCTGATGACGGTGAAATACGGTAAGGGCCGGGTATTTCACACCCCTTTGGGCCACGTAGACTACTCAGCCGAATGCGTTGGGTTTATCACCTGTCTGCAACGGGGTGCCCAATGGGCAGCTACCGGCAAAGTGGATATTCCGATCCCGACCGATTTTCCGACCGAAACGCAGTTGAGCCGGCGTAAATTTACGGACAAGTAATAATCAAACGCAGCATTGCTGCCTTCCTTTAGTGCAAAAAAGGCGGCCCTCATTCCGGGGCCGCCTTTCGGTATCCATCCAATCTTGTATGAATTTTTTCCCTTACTGTCTTTTGACTACTTTGAGGGTTTTAACCTGATTGTCTTTGACGGCTTTGAGCAAATACAATCCTTCGGCGGCTCTCTCCACGTTCAATACCTCATATTGTTGCACGGCATGCAACACTACGGTACGCTGCTGAACGGGTTGGCCCTGCAGGTTCATTAACGATAACTCTACCTGCTGCCCGATACGTCCGGACAGACGAACGACTACTTCGGTACTGACGGGGTTTTGGCCCATGCTCAGCCATTGCGTTTCGTTCAGTTCATTCTCGGCGGAGGAATGGCTTTCCGCTATTCCTTCCCGCCCGTTTTGGCCCCCTTCGGACACCGTAAACTGTAACGTCCTCGTAGCTAATAAAGCTCCCGTGGCGATGCGATTTTTGGGGAAGGGCCCGCCCACACCGTCGGTGCTGCGCATCTCCACTGTCAGGGTGTAAGTACCGTTGGGGAAGCCCGTGCTGCCTGCCCCGTAGTTGGGATGGTCTATGGCAAAATAGTCAGGACCCACATTGGCAAAGATCGCGTAGGGCGGATTGTTGTCAATGTTGTTGAAATTGATGGGCCCCGAGAGTTTGAACACGGCTGACTCGGAGGCGGCACAGCCTTGGGCCAGAATCGTCCACAGGCGAGGGGCCGTCGCAGCCGTGATGGTGTTGGTTGGTGCCAAGTTGTCTTTGACGGTACCGGCCAAGGCTTTGGGTTGAGTGCCGGTATCAACATTTTTGAGATCCACCAAGATGCGATGGGTTCTGATTTCGACCGAGGATTCGTTGCCCGTACAGCCATCAGCCGAACAGGAGGCTTTGTAGACATAAGGCGAGGTGGCCGCATTGGGGATGACGGTGGGGGCACCGGTGATCCAGTTGACGGTCGCGTTGGGGATCGAACATTGGGCGTTGAGTGTCACTTGCGTATTAGGACATACCTCGGTTTGGGAGGCCGTCAGGGTAGCTTCGGGATTTGGCTTGACGGTCACGGTCATGTCGTCGGATGCATTGGGACAGGGAGCATTGCCGGCCACGGTCCAAATCAGGTTGAGGACGGTACCAATTTCACTTTCAATCGGCGTGTAAGTGGAGGTGGGACTGTTGACATTGCTGAAAGTACCCGCTCCGCCGCTCCATTGGCCGGTACCGACGGCGGCCAGTTGTACAGGTGTAGTACCGCAGGTAGATTTATCCGCACCCGCATTGGCCGTGGGGGGGGGCACAACCGTCACGGTCATGTCGTCGGATGCATTCGCGCAGGGGGACGTGCCGGCCACCGTCCAGGTCAAGGTGACAATGGTACCAATTTCACTTTCAATCGGCGTGTAAGTGGAGGTGGGGCTATTAGCATTACTGAAAGTACCTGCTCCACCACTCCATTGGCCGGGGGAAGGAGGAACTTGGCCGATCTTGGGCCCGGATTCGGTCAAATTAGGCACTCCTGTGACGGCGGACAATGCCACGGCGGTAGTACCGCAGGTGATTTTATCGAGGCCCGCATTGGCCGTGGGCGGGGTAATAGCCGTGATGGTGACATTGCCGGTCATATCGGTTGAACAGCCTCCTTGGGTGCGGGTGGCGGTTACAGTGTAGTCACCTGCCGGTTGAGTCCCGAAAGAAAAAGCCTCACCTGTACCTTCCACCGGATTTCCGACGGGGGTGATCCCGTTTTTAAGTTGGTAGCTCACGCCGGTCTCGGAATTACTGAGGTTGATGCTGAGACCGGATCCTCCGTCGCAATAGTTGCCCCCACCGGTGACGGTATAAGCCGTGGGGAGCGTGCATGGATTCGTCACGGTCATGGTAATAGTATTTGAGGTGGCTGTGGCGGACGAGGCACAGACATCATTGCCGGTCATGATACAGGTAATGACATCGCCGTTCACTAAGCCGGCATCCGTGTACTGATTGCTGTTGGAGCCCACATTACTGTCGTTTTTCTTCCATTGGTAGCTTGGCGTTGTGCCGCCGTTGGTAGGGGTGGCGGTGAAGGTTACGCCGGTGCCGGCAGTAATACTGTTATCAGCATCATCGGAAGCGATGCTGACTGAAGGAGTAACGGTTGGGGCGGTTAAGCTGCCGCAACCGCCGCTAATAGTCATGCCCCCCGGATCGAAATATCCTAAATTGTTGGGGTCTGTCCAACCGGTAGACCCACAAGGTAAATTGGTTGCTGAGCCGGTTGCGTTGCGAGCTATTGTTAGGTTACCGCTGTCGGTTTCTTGAAACTCCCAAGCTGTCCCCGTCCACACAAGACGGTAAGGAAAATTACCGGCGGCTTTCCATTTAGGCGCGCCGTTTAGGGTACCATCGGGTGTATATGTCATACCTCCACATTGAGCATCGGCGATAAACCCCATGATTCCATTACCTGTATTGATAATATTAGTTGGCGTGAAGGCACAGGTTTGATAAGTAATGGTTAATGAACCGGCTCCATTATTACCTCCTTGTGTATGCACCACATTGGTGCAGCGGACAGGGTCTGTATAAGAACTGCCTCCGCCTCCGGCACCCCCGCTTGAGCTGTTTCCATAGGCACCGCCTCCGCCGCCGTAATAACCTCCCCCGCCTCCTCCGCCGCCATTGGCATTGGCATTGCCACCTTGGCCTAAGCTGCCGTCTCCTCCATTTCCAAATGATGTGCCTATGCCGCCGGCGCCGCCGGCAGACTGACCGCCTCCCTTACCGCCGGCGTCTGTACCCGTAGGAGCAGTACCGTCACCGCCGACCAAACCGCCGCCGGCACCACCGGTACCCTGCACTGTTTTACCGCCACCACCGCCTGCCACTATAAGGCGGGTGGAAATATCCTCACTTGTACGAATATCGGTGGCACCGCCACCAAAATTCCCTCCGGTGACACCTAAAAAACCATAACCGCTTTTAGCTGCTATTTTTATCAGTAAGATTTCGCCCGGAGTTACGCTGAGGGTGGCTGATACCACACCGCCGCCGCCACCGTTATTTCCGCCTCGGGTACCTTTTGCCACTACCTCAACGGAGGTTATGCCGGGTGGTACTGTAAAACTGCCGTCAGTCGTAAAGCTCACCGTCTGTTGAGCAAAAGAAGATTGGAGTGCTGCCGAAAGAAGCGGCAACAACAGTAATAGTTTTTTTTTCATAAAATTGTTTTAGAGGGTTAATGTAGGATAGTAAGATTTTAGCGGTTGTGTGAGGATTGGAATGTTCATACTTTAATATGAGTTTTGTATTTTGGCCCGAAAATAAAGTAATTAAATGGCATACAAAAAAAAGTATAAAACTAAAATAGTAGAGGATTGTTAACACCGCGATGAAAGGAATAGACACTTTTGCATAAGCAGAAAATAAATTTGGGGTCACCGGAAGGAGATTTTAAAAAAAACTTCTTCAATCAAAGAAAGCAGTTTATTGCGTTTTAATGACTTTGGGGGTAATTTGTTTGACATAAATATTGACTTTTAGAAAATACATGCCGATAGCCAAATCGCCGGGTAGGTAGAAGTGTTCATAAGAGTAAATGAGGCTAAGCATGATCATTCATAAAGCGACAAAGGGAATTTGAAAACTAAACCATTTGCAAAAAGTTAATCCAATAAAAGGAGTAAAATCAGCCTTAGCAGATAACTTTTCCGGGAAGATGCGTAGTTTTGTATGCAGCCCGGCATACCTTTAGAATAGTCAAAAGTAAAAGAGCTGAACAGAAGAAAACAGTCGGAAAACGAATAATTCACGAAACGGGTGTTTTACTTCACGAACTGCTGTTTTCAGTACATGAAAATAGCTATGGGCAACAAGCCCGAGGCTTTAGTCATTATTGGTGAGGTTTTGAAGCTCAAACTTTTTTGGCAAAACGGCGGTCCATTGTCCGAAGTTATGTTACCACTACGACCCATTTTCAACTAATTCATGAAAATCAATACCCTGATCATTGACGACAACCCCAACTGGCGTCTGACCTTGAGTAAGTTTGTAGAGATGAACCCCATCCTGAAGTTGGTCGGCGTTTGTGAGTCGGCCTTTGAAGCCTACGCCAAGCTCACCGAACACGAAGTGGATCTGCTGATCTGTGACATCGAAATGCCTGATATTTCGGGTATCGGTTTGGCCAAGAGTTTGCCCAATGGCCCGCTGATTATTTT
Source organism: Spirosomataceae bacterium (assembly GCA_046329125.1). Classification (GTDB taxonomy): domain Bacteria; phylum Bacteroidota; class Bacteroidia; order Cytophagales; family Spirosomataceae; genus Runella. The sequence goes on from JAXLVD010000004.1 coordinate 117,996, forward strand.
TGTAACCTCCCACCGAGAGTACGCTTTAGATTGTTACGAAGTGTCACCGGTCGATTTTTTGCTCAAGCCCCTCAATGCTGAGCGTTTTTTGCAAAGCATCGAAAAAGTACGCAAACGTATCCTCTCCGGACCCGAAGACATCAGTTTGGCTCCCTATTTTTTTGTGAAAGATGGCCATAACTACGAGCAGATTGCCTATCAAGAGGTGCTGTACATGAAGGCGCAGGAGCATTTTTTGCACATTGTTACCCCCAATCGTACCTATTCGCCGATGCTTTCGATTACTAAGATGGAAGAACAACTCAAAGGCGATGTGTTTTTGCGAGTGCATCGATCTTACTTGGTGCATCGGTTGGCCATTGCCACCCTCACCAAAGACGATGTCATCCTGACCAACAGCGAGAAAATTCCTATTGGTGACCAATACCGCAGCGTTATCAATCGAAAACACATGGAGGGGAATCTTATCAGCAGAAATAAGTAGTATAATGCCGTCATTGCCGGCCTATTAAAAAATCGGCTCTTTGCTTCCTATAATCCAAGATTTTTGCGATGAAGTGTATTTATCTGATTGTATTTTTTGCCTTTAGTTTTCAAGTGCCGCTCAGAGCCCAAGGCGAATCGAGCTTTGATAGCCTGAAAGCGGCCTTTTCGAAGGTTGCTTCCGATACTGCCCGATTGCGTATGCTGTTTGCTGAAAAGCCGATGAAGTATCTAAGTGACTCGGATGAATTGTTGAAACTTTACCGGCAGGGATATCTTATTGCTAAACGGCAAAATGACAATGTTGCTCGATTTAAAGCGGTATATTATGCTGCCTTGACGTATATGTATGGTAAAGTAGATGAAACGAAAGCCTATATGTGGTTACAAGAAGCACTTGTTGAAGCGAAGGCTACAAAAAATAATTTATTTATCGGATGGGTCTATTACGCCATCGGCATTATACATCATCACCAAGGCAATCGAGCAGAAATGTATAAAGCTTTGTATCAGTCTGTTGGTTTTTTGGAAAAAGCCCCCGATCCTGTGGTTGGTCCGTTTGTCTCACTTTCCCAAAATTTAGAAGACGATAAAAAGTGGAAGGAGCAACTGAATATCAATAAAAGAATGGTAGCCTTGATGGAGCGGAAAAAAGGAGCAGTGGGTGATTTGCTGACTGCTTATAATAGTTTGGCTGATGCGTTGAAACATTTTCCTGAAGATAAACAGGAGTTAGCCTATTATCGTCGCAAAACCTTGGCGTTGCTGACCGGTGTTTCTGTGTCTAATACGGACTCTGATGAACTGTTAATTATCTCATCCATTTATTACAAGTACAATCGTATCGACTTAGCTGTAAAATATGCGCAGCAGGTAGCTGATTGGGGGGGTAAGGATAGGGACAAGCCCAACCAAGGCTTGGCTCACAAATTTTTATCTGATTTATACGAAGAACAGAAGGAGTATCACCTTGCGCTTAAGCATTTGAGGCAATATCAATTAATAGAAATTGGACTGATTGAGCAGCGTTTGAATGACAATGCAGGAAAAAAAATTATCAAAGTCCAAGCAGAACGAGACTTAGGCATCAAACAAGCCGAAGTGGACAGGCAGCAATTATATACTTATTTAGCTATTGCTATTGCCGGAGCAGTTATTTTGTTGAGTATTTCAATTTTTTATATTTATCGGCGTGAGCAAGCCCGCAAAACGGAGTTTCAGCATCTCAACGCCACCAAAGACAAGCTCTTCGCTATCCTTTCGCACGACCTGCGCTCACCCGTAGGCAACCTCGAAAACAACGTCATGCTCACCCATTGGGGGGCTTTATCGCAAGAAGAATTTACCAAATCTACCCAAAGTCTCGGCCAAGAAATCAGCCAACTTCGCACCATGCTCGACAACGTGTTGCAATGGTCTATGTCGCAAATGGAAGGGATAAAACCCCTCAAAGAACAATTTTACTTGCTGTCGGTGCTTGAAAGTCAAATTCAACTCTTGTCGCCGGCTTCGTCAGCGAAGTCCATCCGGATTATCAACACCGTCTCCGCCGACACGACGCTGGTAGCAGACAAAAACCATTTGGCGGTGATTTTCAGGAATTTGCTTCAAAATGCCATTAAGTTTACTCCATCGGGAGGCTACATTCAGGTAAAGGCCACTCAACAGTCGAATCACGTCCGGATAGAAGTGAGTGATACGGGCATCGGCATGACAAAAGAACGAGTGGCCCACCTGTTTCAGTTAGACAGCTCGGCGTCTCGGTTAGGTACAGCCATGGAGCAAGGGACAGGGCTGGGGTTAGTGTTGGTCAAAGAGTTGGTGGAGGTCAACGGGGGCAGTATTCAGGTAATGAGTGAAGTCAATCGGGGAACGGCTTTTGTCCTTGGGTTCCAAAAATGAACGGGACGATTTCCGTTGAGAAATCGCCCCGTCAGAGGGTACTTTGCTATTTGTTTTATTCTGTTTTCAGTACTTTGACGGTTGTTTGTTGATCAGCAGTATTGACTTTGAGGAAGTAGATACCGTTGGCCAAATGCCCAACCTCAAATTCTTCCTGATGTTGGTTGGTTTCGGGTACAAACCCACCTTGCAGCAGGATGCGTCCCGTCACATCCGTCAGCCGGATGCTTACTTTTTGCCCTTGGGTATTCTTGATTTTCAACTGCATTATTTTTGTGACCGGGTTGGGGGCAACTTCCGCAAAAGACCCGGATTCCCTATTCCATTCTCCGTTCATCAAATCGCCGGTTTGTTTGTTATCCTTTGCCGCCTGTCGGGTTGTCCCGCTGCCTTCTACTGTAAATTGTAACGTACGCGTAGCCAGTAAGGCCCCTGTCGCTACCCGATTTTTGGGAAAAGGTCCGCCGACCCCATCCTGACTGCGCAGATCCACGGTTAGGGTATATGTGCCGTTGGGGAAACTGCCGCCGGTACCGTAGTTGGGGTGGTCGATGGCATAATAATTATTCCCTTCATTAGAAAACAAGGCATAAGGTGTGTCGTTGTCAATGCCGGTGAAGTTGACCGGTCCCGATAATTTGAACCCGGCCGACTCGGAGGTCGCACAGCCCTTGGCAATGATCGTCCAGCGACGGGCATTGGCGGGGGCGGAGAAGGTGTTGGTCGGTGACAAATTGTCTTTGACGGTCTTGAGGATCGGTTGGGGCTGCGTACCGTTTCCTATTTCTTTGAGGTCTGCCAAGATGCGGTGGGTTCTGACCTCGACCGAAGATTCATTGCCCGTACAACCGTCAAAGGTACAGGAGGCTTTGTAGGTGTAGGGAGTGGTAGGGGCATTGGGGGTGACGGTAGGAGCGCCGGGGTTCCAGTTCACTATGGCCGTAGGAAGGGAACAATGTGCCTCCAAGGTGACTTGGGTATTGGGACAGACATCGGTTTGGGAAGCCGTCAAGGCGGAGGTGGGCGTAGGCTTGATGGTAATGATTGCGCTGCCATTTTGGTTTTGACTGCATTGAGCAGGACCGGACTCCTTCACATTGACAAGGGTATAGACAAACAGACCGGAAACATCGGTTGGAACAGTTAGGGTTACGCTGTTTCCTGTAGTAGTGGTGACCGTTTGGACGGATGTGTTATTGAGGGTATAGGTAAACGTGTAGGGGGCTATTCCTCTGCTGCCGGTAAAAGTAATGCTCGGTACGGGGTCATTTTGGCAAACGGTGGTTGTTCCCGAAATCATGGCCAAAGGTAGAGGATTGACCGTTACGGTAGCGGTAATGGGTGTACCGTTACAGGTCGTACCGGCATTGGTAAAAGCAGGAGTAATGGTAAACGTGACGGTAACGGGTGTATTGGTGGTGTTAGTCAGCGTTCCGCTGATGTCACCGCTGCCGCTGCCGTTGAGGCCCGTCACTGCGTCGGTATTGTCTCTTGTCCAGTGATAAACCGTTCCTGCCACATTTCCGGTAAAAGCCATGGTTGTCATAGCCGAAGCTGAGCAAATGGTTTGAATCGAAGGCGTAGCTACCGCAGTGGGGATGGGATTGACCGTAATTTGTTTCGTCGTGGTAGCGCTGCAACTGCCTTCGGTTACAGTTAGAGTAAGGGTATAGTCAGTGACGGATGTAACGGTGGGCACTGTAAAAGCAGGATTTTGCTCGTTAGAGCTGAATCCGCTTGGAATGCTGCTCCATGTATATGCCGGTGACGTACTGCCTGTACTGCTGCCGTTTAAAGTTAAGGTACTTCCTGAACAAACGGTTTGGGGAGTGGTGGGGGTAATGGCGGCTGCGGACAGGGCACAGATGGAAATTTGCTTCACATAAGAAAATATATTCTGCCAAAGATTTTGCCCTTCTGTAGATGGAGTCCAAGCAAACGGTAGAGTAACACCACCGAAAAAAACGATTCCATTACCCCATTTTTTATAGGCTAATATAGGAGTTCCGCCTCCCGCAGTACCCATAAGCAAATTAGTTAGCTCAGTGCCTGATATATATGCATGAGAAAAAAAATTCCCTGTATAATGTGTTGATGTAGGTGTAAATGGGCCTAAAAAAATGGGGTCATCTACATTAATGGAGTTACCTTCATTAGAAAATGAACTTTGATTAATGTTATTAAAAACTAAAGTATTTCCTCCAAACCCTAAATTTATATTACCTCCTTCGTTAGGTCCGGCATTAATGAAAAGCCTTCCGCCATTAGCTACCCAATTTTCAATCATTGTTCGATTACTGCTAAGAAAAGAGTTCATCGCAATAGCATTATAATCTGAACCTTCTAAATATACAAAACAACTTGTAGCATTAAATATTGATGAAGCTGTTACGGTATAATCCGTACCGATCCAATTTCCTATGCCAAAAACAGCATTAAATGATGTGATATTATGTGAAGTATTCCAAGGCTCGTAATTTCTTATATAAAAATTCCCTGAGCATTGAGAATAAGATGCAATCGGATTCCATAAGGTAATAAAGGCCAGTAATGTAAGCCTTAAAGCAATAAATATTTTCCTTTTCATTGTGCAGGGATTTTAAGTAATTACTTTTTCTCAAAAGTACTTCGCGGCACAAGGGGCATTCAACGGGAAATTTCCCGTATTGCCTTCTGTATTTTTCCCCTATTTATCACCGTATTTTTCTCATAAATGGAAGAAGCTTGTTTATTAAGTAGTCAAGTGTTTTATTGCCTGTAACGCTTTAATGATCAACAAAATAATGCCCTATTGGGGCGGTCTCGCGCGGGATTTCTATGATTCAAACAAGAGAATATGTATAATTTACGTCATATTTTTTGCCCTGCTTGGCTAAAGAAAAAATAAGCCTAACCAATTTGTTCTTCATGGCATTGAAGACAATAAACTTATTTTTTCCTTCCTTGAGTTTACGCTCATAATAGGCCTTAAAATGAGTGTTGTACCTCATGGCAGACATAACACAATTTGACAAAGTAGCTTTAATCCCCTTGTGAGCTTTTTTACTGACTCTGGGCTTTGATTGTAAACTGGTACCTGAAGAGTTTTCAAAGGGTACCACCCCGGCATGGCAGGCCAGTTGTTTAGCATTATCGAACTTTTAAACCGCTGCGGCGGGCCGCTCATCGGTAATAACAATACATTTAGCAGCAGTGACAATCCCAACTCCAGGGATAGAGGTAATATTTTCAAAGAGTGATTTGAGTTTTGAGTCAGAATCAATGAGTTCTTTGATTTGCTTTTCGAGGGTTTGTAAATCGGTTTCGACTCCTTTGAGCGTATGAGCAGAGTATTTTTTCGTGTCTTTTGTGAGGGTTTTATTAGCTTCACAAGACTTCTGTTCATTCAAGGCTGTTAGACAAATTTGACGCACTTTGACCAATCTGTCACGGATGTCAAGTAGGTTGTCTAATTGGTCAACAATGGCTCTGGGGGGGACATAGAGCTTGATTTCGTCACGATTTTTGTAAGCATAACGGGCGATACGTTGGGCATCAACCACATCGCTCTTACCTCTGACATCGCCCATAGAGTACTTAATTTGACTGCCCGACTCCAGCCAAATGGATGCTTTACGACTTTGCAGATATTTTAGTAAGCGAGTGTGATATATGCCGGTATGTTCCATGCAAAAAACGGCAGATGCAATCTTGAACTTTAACTCTCGCTGTATGTTTAATACTGTTTTGGTTATGCTCTTCTTATGTCGTTGCCTGAAACCTGTTCCAAAATAATCTTATTGGCGCTACAAACAGCCCAATTCAAGCTCTTTTTGGAGATGTCAATACTGATAGAATACTGCGTTTCCATGATGATTGCTTTTAAGCGTTTGTGTATTTTTACATTCTGTTGTTGAGATTTTATCCTTCATAATCACCTTGGCTAATGGGTTTTACCCAGACTTCTATTTTATGTTTGGATAAAGACAGGATATAGGATTCAATCCCGTGGTGGGCTCTACCCATGCGCCCCTTAAAGTGCCTGTATCCTGCTCAACAACTGAAAAGTAAACTTACCAGTTTCTTGGTTTTGTTCAATCACACAAATCTAAAGGCGGCCCCGGCCGCAGCGGGAGATTCAGAGGGGAATGCTTAATGCATTGATGGATAGTGATTTGCCTTTTTGAGTCATAAAAAAACGGGGATGCTTCTGATTAAAAGCATCCCCGTTTTTACTGTTTATTGCTTTGTTTACGGCACTTTAATTACTGTGAGAGGTCGTTTGTCTGCCTGTTGTATCCACCCGCAGGAAATAGATCCCGTTAGCAACGCCGCTCACGTCAAACTCCTCTTGGTAACGGTGAGTTTGGGGCACCGCAGTGCGTTGCAACAGGGTTTTTACCGACGCATCGGCTAACGTTGCCCGAATCGTTTGACCTTTGGCTTCATTGAGATAGTAAGGTAGTGGATACCGGATTAGGCATCATTGAGGCACATTCCTCATACCTCAAAACGCAACCAAGGAGTATTCATTCAATTCCCGCTTCATCAAATAATCATTTTGTACGTCATCTCCTAATATAAACACGTGGTTGCCGAAGCGTTGGAAGCCCATTTTATCGTAAAAAGCAAGGGCATTATGATTTTGATCCCACACCCCCAACCAAATCAGATTATAACCCGCATTTTGGGCCCATGACAAACAGGCGTGCATTAGCTTGGCGCCGAGTTTTTGGCCTTGCTGAGCCTTGGTGACGTAAATTCGCTCAATTTCTGCCGCTTTTTGCCCTTCCAAACCTTCGGCGATGCGGTCTTTGTTTAATTTGGCAAAACCGATCAGCCGCCCCTGAAAACTCATGATCAAATACTGTATTTTATCGTCCTGCAGTTCCGCCTCGACTTGGGCTAACCCAAAATGCGAAGCCACGTAGTGCTGCATGTTTTCGGGGGTATTGAACTGCGCGTAAGTGTCTGCAAACGTTTGTTCCATTAAATCGCGCAGGGGAGGGGCATCCGAAGGGTGAGCCGGTCGAATGTAGGGGAGTTCCAAGTCGTAGCGTTGTTCAATGAGTGATACCCCAAATGACTCACTCGCGGTTTCTTCCGTAACGCGGAAACCCAGTTTCTGATACAGGTGGGCGGCTTCTGCGAGTCCCTTGACCGTGAGCAGATAACAGGAGCGATAGCCTCGGTCGCTGAGGCATTGCATAAACTCGCTTAACAACCTTTTGCCCAAACCCAACCCGCGGCAGGAGGGATGGATCAAAAAATAACGCAGTTGGGCCGTTTCTCCTCGATTTGCCAAAACCAACGACCCGACGAGTTGCCCCTCTGATTCACAGAGCCAAACGCGGTCTTTGTCCGGATCATAGTCGCGGGCAAACGACTGCAAACCCTCTTCCACGTAATGCGTAAAGAGATCCCCTCCAAACGCGTATTCGCGGCGGTAGAGAGTATCATGCAAGGCCGCAATTGCGGCAATATCGTGTTCCGGTCGGAATTCCGTACGGACGGTCAGGGTCGGGATAGAGGCAACAGACTTCATACGGCATGTTTGTATTCATAAAAAACGGTATCGAGGGGCATGGCGGGAAATTGCGGCGGTAGGGTGGCTTTCGGTAATTGCACAAATCCGTTTTTTTCGTAAAAGCGCATCGCCGCCTGAAGCCGCGGGAGAGTACCTAAATAAATGGACTGCATTCCGTGTTTGTGCGAGTGACTCAGTAAGGCATTTAACAATTTGGCCGCCACCCCGGCCTCTTTGCCCCGGTAATCCGAATGAACAAACATCTTACGAATTGCCCCCATTCGGTCTCCGATGTCAATCAGCGCAATGGTACCGATCACCTTTTTTCCGTCCAAAGCTACCCAAAAATTGCCGTTGTTTTGGCAATAGAACGACGGAATCGTCAACAGGTCAGGCTGATCGTTCAAAGTGATCGGAATGTTGAACTCCTTTTGCTGAATGTTTAGAATCAATTCAATGACGGACGGTTGAAATTCATCTCGGTAGTCGGCAATTCGGATCATGGACTGTATGGGTTTTGTGGGTTTCCGACGGCAAAATAATGCTCTTAGTTTTATAATTAAAAATGTTATTTTTTTGCTGATTTATGCTTAAATTGCATAAGTAGGCAGCGAACAGTTTACAGTCGGCAGCAATCGGACATTGACCATCAACCATCAGCCCATGGATTTTCGACAACTTACTTATTTTTTGGGAGTGGCCGAGGAGCTTCACTTCTCACGGGCCGCCGAAAAATTATTCATTGTACAACCGGCATTAAGTCGGCAAATACAGCAATTGGAGGAGGAGTTGGGAGTGCTTCTTTTTGAACGGGACAAACGAAACGTCAAATTGACTCCCGCGGGTGCCTATTTTCGAGATGAGATCGGCCGTTTATCGCATCAGTTGGCCTACATCACGGAGCAAACCCGGCGTATTCACAGCGGAATTGTGGGAAAGATCCGCATGGGGCATCCCGGCTCGGCGTTGTATTCGATCTTGCCCGAAACTCTCGCGATGATGCACCAACGTTTTCCGGAGGTCAATATCCAACTGACTGAAATTGCGGAAACGGAGTTGTTGGAAGCCCTCAACAACTTCGACATTGATGTAGGGTTTACGCGTGAGATCAATATAAGTCGACAGTTTTCCACGGATCTGTTGTTTGAAGAGCATTTTGCGCTTGTCGTTCCGGCCGATCATTGGTTGGATGAGCAAAATTTTCAGGACATCAGTCAATGTCGGGATGCTGAATTTATCTTGCCGAAAATCGCCGCAGATGTCAACTACGGTAAAATTCTGCATCGTATTTTTGAGGACCGGGGATTTCAGCCCAAAGTAGTGTATCACTCCAACTACGGAGCTACCATCCTGCGTTTGGTAGAAAAAAAGTTGGGTCTTTCCGTTTTACCGATTTCGTACCGATACGGCGCCTCGGCTTTGGCGGTTCGGTTTATTCAACTGCCCACGGTAACTCAACTCTACCTGATTTGGCGAACGGATGACGCCAATGCTGTGCTGCCGCACATCAGACAAATGGCTCAAGAAGCAGTTAAGCCTTTGGCCTTGAAGGAGTTGTCATTGTAAAAAGAGAAAAAGACGTAAGATTATTTGACCATAAAGAAAACTCTAAACTACTTGCGGTGACTACCTGCCGATCGACAGACCATGCAAATCAGAAAATCTACCCTAAACGACCTCCCCTTCATTCAGGAATTGTATCAAACCGTGGCCCGTATTTCGGGCGGTATTGCGCGGAAAGAGCATGAAATAACAGAAGCCTATATCCTCCATTTTTTAAGTAAAAGCCTCGCCAACGGTTGCTCCATGGTGGCCGAAGAAAATGGAAAGATCGTGGCGGAGGTGCATACCTATTCGTTTGGGATTGAATGTTTTACGCACCTTTTCGGAGATACTACAATCTGTGTTCACCCCGATTGGCAAGGGAAAGGCGTAGGGCGAAATGTATTTTCATCTCTGTTGGCCTACATAATGGCAGAGCGACGGGATATTTTGCGGGTAGAACTCCACGCACGAGAGAGCAATCCGAAAGCCATTGAATTATACAAAAAACTGGGCTTTAAAGTCGAAGGACGCGCCGAGGGACGCGTCCTTGATCCGGACGGCAGCATCGTTGCCGATGTACCTATGGGTTGGCAGAATCCGAATTTCAAACGGGGTAGTGCCTAAATGCAGGATTATTCTATTGTAATAGCGACTTCTTCCTTGATAAAAGCCTCTAAGTCACGATTGAGTTGCGGCCATTCGGTATAGAAAAAACCGTGCGGTGCCTCTTCGTACGAAATCAATTTTGAATTGGCAATGCCACGGTGCATCGCACGCGCGGTAATCTCATAAGGAACAATTTTATCCCCTGTTCCGTGAATGATGAGCGTCGGTACGTCTACATGGGCCAAATCAGCCCGCAGATCCGCTTGGCTGAACGTGAGAATGCAATTGATAAAAGCACGGGGAGAGGAATTCATCATCAGACTGTGAAACCAATCCATCAACTTACTGCTCAACGGGGTGTTGAGGAGGGCAGCTCCGAAAAAATCTTTAGCAAACGACTCGCAAAAGGCCGCTCGGTCTTGAATGGCATTTTCGATCATTTCGTCAAATACGGCTTTGTCTACCCCCTCGTCAAAGTCAGGGGCTTTCAGCAAGCGAGGTGCCGCAGCTCCCAACAGCACTAATTTAGAGACACGATTGCTGCCGTGACGGGATAGGTAGCGCAAGGCTTCAGCGCCGCCCATCGAAAACCCTACAAGAGTAACCCCGTGCAAATCAAGTGCTTCCATGACAGCTTGCAGGTCGTCGGCAAGTGTATCGTAGTCATAGCCCGCCCACGGCTGATCGGACTTTCCGAAACCGCGTCGGTCAATAAGAATACATCGAAATTCGTTGCCAAGCTGATTGATTTGGTATTCAAACATCTCGTGGCTGAGCGGCCACCCGTGTAAGAAAACAACAGGCTGTCCCTGTCCCCAATCTTCTGCGTGGAGCCGGACATTCGGAGCGGTTTCGATCATTGGCATAAGAAAAGTATGGTTAGAACTGTTGTGCGATCCGCAACAGCAATGGATGAAATAATTTCCTTATCAGTAGCCGCAAATAATCGTACCGGTGAGGTGGCAGGTAAAAAAATCCCCAATTTGGTGTAAAAGAAAGGGTTTTTGATAAAAAAAACAGCGTTTGCCCTACACAGATTGTGAGAAGACAACGCTGTTTGATTCCGTGAGTAAAGAGGATGTTCGGTGGAGATGTTATAAAAACGAAGGAAGCGAAACGACTAAAACAATTTTCGATTCAGGTCAAATTGCGTTAAGTAATCACTTACCCGTTTGACAAACATTCCGCCTAAAGCACCGTCAACCACGCGGTGGTCGTACGAGTGAGAAATGTACATCATACTCCGAATGCCGATCACATCTCCCTGCGGTGTTTCGAGCACGACCGGGCGTTTCTGGATGGTACCGAAAGCCATGATGGCCACTTGCGGCTGCACAATGATGGGGGTACCCATGATGTTGCCGAACGTACCGATATTGGAGATGGTATAGGTGCCTCCGGCGAGGTCGTCGGCCGTTAATTTATTCTGACGGGCGCGATTGGCCAATTCATTTACTTTTTTGGAGAGGCCGATCAGGCTGTATTGGTCTGCGTGGTGAATGACCGGTACGATCAGATTGCCGTTGGGCAAGGCCACGGCCATTCCGATATTAATGTCCCGTTTTTTAAGAATATTGTCGCCTTCCACTGAAACATTGATCAGCGGAAAATCTTTGATCGCTTTTACGACCGCCTCAATCAAAATAGGCGTATAGGTAATTCCTTCGCCGGTTTGTTTTCTGAATTCGTCTTTGATCTGATTGCGCCACAAAACAATGTTGGTCATGTCGGTTTCGACAAACGAAGCGACATGAGCCGACGTATTTTTTGATTCAATCATGCGCTCCGCGATCATCCGCCGCATCCGATCCATTGGAATGACTTCGATGTCCGATTGTTGATGTCCGATTGTCGATGGTTGAGGGTTGATTTCCAATGGCTGACTGCTAACGGCTGACTGTGGACTATTGACTGCCGCCTTCCGATTTTCCAGATAGCCTAAAATGTCTTTTTTGGTCACGCGGTTTTCGGCACCCGTACCCGTAATTCGGTCAAGCTCTTGCCGCGAAATGCCCTCCATTCGGGCAATATTGAGTACCAACGGTGAATAAAAGCGGTCGCTTGCCGTAGCTGCCGGCGAGGGAGACAAGGCGGGAACGGAATGAGACGCGGCGGCGGAAAACGGTTTTTCCAATTCCGCGACCGTTTCGGGCGTTGGAGTCACTTCTGTCGATTCGACACCGTTAGTGCCTTTTTCGGCCACTGTCTCGATGCGGATCACCACACCACCCACCGGCACGACGTCGCCTTCTTTGACCAAGATTTCTTTGATAATGCCGCTGTGGGGAGCCGGCACTTCAGTGTCTACTTTATCGGTGGCTACTTCCAGGACCGAATCGTCGGCTTCTACCCGGTCTCCTACGCTTTTCAGGATACTTAAAATCGTACATTCCATGATGCTCTCGCCCATGCGTGGCATCACCATTTCTACAATTGCCATTTGGTTTTGGTATTAATATCTAAAATCCGCAAACACGTCATCCATTTATAAACCCAACATCTGTTTTCTGAGTAAATTCAGCAAATAGACGCCGGTAAATTGAATGTTTTGTTCCCGAAATTTTCCTAATTGTAATTTCTGAGTAATGGTTCCTTCCGGACCGGCACTTGCCAGCCAAATGGTCCCTACGGGCTTTTCATCCGTGCCCCCGTCAGGCCCGGCAATACCGCTCGCGGCGATGCCGTAGTGAGTACGAAGGCGGCGACGGACTCCTTCGGCCATTTCGATGACCGTTTGCTCACTGACAGCTCCGTAGGTTGCTAAAGTTTCCGGGTTGACTCCTAACTCCTCCACCTTGACCGCATTGCTGTAACTGACCACCCCGCCCGTAAAATATTGCGAAGAACCGGGGACTTTTGTGATCAGGTGCGACACGTAACCGCCGGTACAACTTTCGGCCGTTGCCACGGTTTGGCCCCGTTCTTTCAAAAGATCACCAATGACGGTTTCAATGGCCGCATTGTCATAGCCGAACACGTGTACCGCAATGAGCGGCAATACTTTGTCTACTTCCGCTTGGGTCTCTTTTTGGAGTTGGGCTAAGTCAGTTCCCGTGGCTGTCAGACGAAGACGTACCTGACCAAAGCTCGGCAAGTAGGCCAATTTGATGTGCGAAGGCAAATTGTCTTCCCAATCAGCGATACGCTCGGCCAAAAATGACTCCCCGATACCGATGGTAAGCAGCATTTTATGGTAAATGACCGGCGTTTCAAAGTAGGTTTGCAATTTGGGCAACATGGCGTGGGTCATCAGATTTTTCATCTCAAACGGCACACCGGGCATTGAAATAAAGATTTTGCCGTTGTGTTCGATCCACATACCGGGGGCAGTTCCCCAATTATTGGGAATATAGGTACTGTTTTTGGGAAGGGCTGCCTGTTGCCGATTCAGTTCGGTCATGGGGCGGCCTCTTTTTTCAAAGAAATTGGTGATAAATGATAACGCTTCCTCGTTGATATACAACTCGGTATTGAAGTATCGGCAAAGTGTTTTCTTGGTAATATCATCTTTGGTCGGTCCGAGGCCCCCGGTGATCAGAATCACATCAGCGCGGGTTTCGGCTTCTTCTAATAGATCTAAAATCGCTTGTTCGTTGTCGCCCACGGAGGACTTGCGAATGGTACGGATACCGATATTGGTCAGTTCCGTACTGATCCACTGCGTATTAGTATCGGTGATTTGTCCAAACAATATTTCGTCCCCAATCGTAATTACTTCTGCTTTGACCATGTCTGCTGAAATTTTTTCAAAGGTAGACAAAATTCTGTTTTGATAGGAACGTTCTACCTTTGCCGACGGGTTACTTTATTGATCTTGTGACGTCGAAACAAAACCACCTTATCAACTGACTGATTATTCCATGAAATTCTATTCATTATTCTTTGCAGCAATCCTCACAGCGGTACAAGCCAACGCGCAGGAACCCAAAAGAGGCGGTCTGGGCGGCTTGTTGGACAAGGCCAATCAGGTGCTCAACAATACCTCCGGCGGAGGTTTGACCAATGACGAGATCATTATGGGGTTGAAAGAGGCCTTGCAGGTGGGAATATCCAATGGATCAGCCCAAGCTTCGGCGTTGGACGGTTATTTTAAAAACAATCTTATCAAATTGACCTTTCCTCCGGATGTACAGCGGGTAGAGGCCAAACTGCGCCAAATCGGTTTGGGCAGCGAAGTAGATAAGTTTATCCTGTCGCTCAATCGGGCGGCCGAAGATGCGGCCAAAAAGTCGAAACCGATCTTTGTAAAATCCATTACTTCTATGACTGTTCAGGATGCTGTAGGTATTTTACAAGGCGATTCGACCGCCGCCACAAAATACCTGCAACGGACTACCAATCAGGAATTATACAATCAGTTTTTTCCCGTCATTGACAGTACGCTGAAATTGAACAATACCACTAAGTATTATTCTGACTTGGTCAATACTTACAATAAACTCCCCTTGGTGCAGAAAGTAAATCCTGACCTGAAGCAATATGCGACGCAAAAGGCGATTGACGGACTTTTTGTGTTGATCGCTCAGGAAGAGCGCAAAATTCGCAAAGACCCTGTAGCACGAGTCAATGATATTTTAAGAAAGGTGTTCGGGCAGAAGTAAAGGGGTAAGAAACAACTGCTGCGGTTCAAAATGGAGATTTCAAACCTTACTCCCGTATTATTCAGTATCCAAGATGTTGAATAACGGTTCAAACATGGATTTGTAGGTAGCGCCTACTTCAAATCCTCTGTCATTCAGGTAAATTTTGCGTTTATCGAAACCCGTAATTTTTTTGGCGTTTACGATATAAGATCGATGAATGCGCATGAAAGTTTGGGTGGGCAATTGTTTTTCTACCCAAGCCAATATGGCATTAACCACCACCACTTTTCCGTCTTGTTGAATAATCTTGGAATACATTCCGTACGCTTCAATGTACATAATGGTGTCAAAAGGGACTATTTCCATACGCCGTCCCGATTTTATGATCAGTTTTTCGGGCAACGAAATACTTTGTTTCGTGACTTTGACCCGAGTGGCTTTATAAAAAGCTTTCGAAAATTGTTCCTGACTGAACGGGTGCAGTAAAAAGTCGATAGCACCGATCTCATAAGCTTTTAAGGCGTATTGTTCATTGGGTGAAATAACCACAACTTCAAAATGAAAATGGGTATTGGGAGGAAGACTGAAATGAGCGAATCCTTCGAGCGACGCATCCAAAAAAAGGATATCGAACAAGTCCTGTTTTAACAATTCCACCACTGTTTCAACTTCTTGACAAACACGGAAGGTGGTGGAGAGGGGCAGTTGTTTAGCATATTCAGTGACTTTCTCAACGACCTCATTTGTTCCTGCGACTAAATAGTTGATTCGTTTTATCATTTACAGATTTCACCTTTTATGTTTTGCGAGCGTAAGAATAAGAAAGTAAAGATAAATAATTCGGCATATTTAGGGCCGGTTTTGATCGAAAAATCTGTTTTAAATAAAAATCAGGCAGATTTTTAACCTAAATGCTGAAAAACAAGGGGTTTGGGTTGCTTTTTTGACCTCATCGATTAGGAGCATAATGTGTCGCTAAGTTTCTCAGAAATGGTTTTGAACGAGGAAATGTACTTTTGATATTCATTGGTTAGCAGTTGGCAAAGCAAGTGCCTATATAGTAGAGGTCCATTTTCTATAAATGTTTTTGATACCAAACGATTTTTTTCTTTGGTATATAAAATGCCTGTTTTGTGCAAAAATCTATGTTTGTTTTTAAGGTAATTGTTTCTTTTTGTATATTAAATATCAATGTTGGTATATAATAAACCTAAATTAGTATATTATTTTCTTTTATTGAATAAATCGGTATATAAATTGATAAAGGTTGTGGAGTGAAATGCCTGCCAAATTGGGATATTTTACTCCACCTTATGATTAAAAGACCTCTATCGCTTTTTCAACACCTTATCGGCCACTTCGCCTCCTTAGGAAGAACGATGGTCTCCTTGGCCGTAGGGGGGCTGCTTGTTATATCGATTATCAACTGTCAATCTCCTAAAGCCAATCAACGAGCCTCGGTTACTGAACTGCCGCAGCGTATTCCTCTTTGTAACGGTGCCCTCACAACGCTCAAAGAATTGTCGGATTTGCCGATACCGATTTTTCGGGAGAAAATCGGTAACAGCCACTTATTGATCACTACCGCCAATAAGGAAGCCCAACGTTGGTTTGATTTGGGTCTGAATCATTTACACGGGTTTTGGCATCTCGAAGCTTACCGCGCTTTCCGCCGGGTCATTCAATTGGATTCCAATTGTGCTATGGGATATTGGGGAATGGCGATGTGTCGTCCCGGATTTGGCGGCGACGACAATCTTCCTTGGGAAGCACTTATCGATAAAGCAATCGGGTGCAGTAATCGGATTTCTCCCCTTGAAAAAGACCTCATCGCGGCGAGCGAGCAGTTAATAAAGCAAGGTTTAAGTTTGGCAACTGTCGAGCGTTTTCGTACCCTTTATAAAACCTATCCCGACGAACCCGAAGCGATTGCTTTTGCCTCTATCCTCTTACGGCAGCATGAAAATGAAACTACTCAGCAGGAAGTAAAATTACTTTTGGAGAGAGCTATGCAGCGTTTTCCCGACAATGTGGCCTTCATGCATTATTATGTACACGTCATGGAGTTGCGGCAGGAATTCAGGCAGGCCCTGCCCATTGCCGAAAAAATGGCCCTGCTCGCTCCCAATGCACCGCATTTAGTCCACATGCCGGGGCATTTGTATTTTTTGGCAGGGGAGTATGATAAAGCACTCAAGGCGTATAACGCGGCCAAGAAACAGGAAACAACCTACCATTTGTCGGAAAAAATTCCGTTTTCGGCCAATCAAAATTACATACACAACCTGCATTTTTTGGCCGTTACCCAAGCCGAAATGGCCGATTATGCCGGGGCCTTAGCCACAGCCGGTACCATTTCCAATTTATCCCTCAGTACCGCTTTGCCCAACGAAGGAGCCGCTTTGATGATCCATTACGAAGGCCGTATTTTACCTGCCTTAGTGCATATCCGATTTCGAAAATGGCCGGAAGCTGCCGCCCACGTGGACAAACTGCTGAATAGCCTCGATCTTCCTGTACGCAACACCTTGGTACAAAAATATTTTCAGGTAATGCGATTGTATTGCCTTGGCATGGAAGCAGTGACAGAAGGCCGAGTACAAGAAGGCATGCAATACGGCGGCGAATTGAGCCAACTGATGCAGCAATTTGAGCAGGAAGGGACCGCCCGCCGGCAATCTTCCGAATTTAAAAGCATTAACGAAACCTATGACATTATGAGCATGGCTCGCTATGAATTGGCGGGTTGGATTGATAACCTTGACAAAACTCAGCCCTTCAACGACGCGGCTTGGAAAGAAGCACTTAGCCTGCAAAATGCCATCAAATACGACGAGCCGCCGCGGCTGATGTACCCCATCGAAGAAAGTAAAGCACGATTGCATTTGTACCGAGGCGAGTTAAGTGCTTATGAAATCGCCAAACGAGCTGCCCTGCTGAAAAGACCGAACAGTACACTCATAAAAACAACGTTAGCTAATCCTTACAATCAATTATAGTTATGAAAAATAAAATACCTCTTAAGCGGCATGGAAATGTAACAGGCCGTCTGCTCCTGTTGCTGTTGGTGTTGTGTAGGGGCTTCGGCTCATCCGCCTACGCCGGCAAACCCGTAAAAAAAATACATCCGGTATTAGCCAATCCTTCCTGTTATGTCGACTGGAATCTTGCCGCTAATAAAACAGCCATTACGATTTCATCAGCGTTGACCATCGGTGGCGGAAATCTCAATAACCTCAAAGACGACGACGCAAGTACCAACGGGGTTTGGTTCACGGCGAGTCAAGCCATTGCTAATAAAGAGGTATATAAGTTTATCTTTCCCTCAGCCGCTATTCTTAACGGAATGGAGATTGTCACCCTTACTCCCTTAAATAATAATGCTACTTATCGGGTAGAAGGCAGTAATGACGGAACGGCATGGACCGATTTGACCGGCACCCTAACCTACTCATCGACCGCTACCGCCCCTATATACGGGGCATCCGTCAACTCACGTAAATTTCCGATTGCCAATAACATAACTCCTTATTTGCAATATCGTGTTTACGGCATATCGGGAACTACTGCCAGCAACTGGACACATGAAATGTATTTTGGCAGCCCCACCTTTACGTCGGGGTTATCGGATGTGGATAATGATTATGGGGCGAGTCCTGGCACTTCGGCCGATGATCAAATTACCTTCAAATTGAATCCGCAGGGAGGCACAGGTACCTATACGGTATCGGTAGCCACCGGGTCTGTCACTCCTACATCGGGGACGTACGGAACTACCACTTCATTTACCCTGCAACCGGGGTCGGCCGGTGCAGGAAATGTAATCCTTACCATTACGAACACAACCGTTGGCTGCGACCTGACCGAAACCATTGTGGATCCGGGTATTGAACCTTACGATACAGACGGCGATGGCGTGAATAATAAAGTGGATTTGGATGATGACAATGACGGGATATTGGATTCGGTAGAAGGAAGTTATTGTGCTGCTGTTAATTATAATACCAATTTAACCGAAAAGGCCAAACTGGTGTTGTCCACTGACGCTTCCGTTTCCGGAAACATTGATGTTTTGTTGGACGGAAACGTTTCAAACAATAGTTTTTTTTATTCAGGAGCTACGCAGGCAGTGGCCGGCAAAACCTACGTAAGGGTTGATTTTCCGAAACCTACCTTGTTAAAAGGGTTAGAATTGGCCGTTGGAGCCTATGTTTTTGCCAATGGTACGGTGATGAAAGTACAGGGCAGTAACAACGGGACTTCCTGGACTGACTTGGTTACTTCTACCCGGGTCCAAGATGAGCCGGCTTGTGCTTACGGTACCTGTACCATTGCCGAAACTTTCAGTTTTCCTGCCAATACCACTTTATATACATCTTACCGTTTGTTGGGAGTATCGGGCACCTCGCGTCAGGTACCTTGGATCAATGAGTTATTTTTTGACATAGCTGCTGCCGCTGTTTGTGATTTTGACGGTGACGGTATTGCCAACCGACTGGATCTTGATTCGGACAACGACGGTATTCCGGACAACGTGGAGGCACAACCCACGCTGACGTATGTCAGTCCTGCTGCTGACAGCCCGGCTACTTACACCACTAACAATGGTGTCAACTCCGCTTATTTGGGCGGTCTCACCCCCGTCAATACCGATGGCGATGCCTGTCAGGATTTTTTTGATACTGATTCTGACAATGATTTGGACTTGGATAAGGTCGAATCAGGATTGACCTTTAACGGTGTACCCGGAGCAAACGGTTTGGACAGCGGGTCGGAAACGGCGGATACTTATGCTGATGTCAACGGGATTGTAGATGTTCCTAAAAACGTCTTATCAAGTTCTAACCCCGGGGTCAGTGAAGTAAAATACCGAGAGGTCCCGCCGTTGAAGCGTACCATAACCGTCTGTTATAAATCCGGACTGGATTACGGTATCGGCGGGACACAAAGAACAGATGCCGCTACCAAATTGCTTAACACTGCTAATTTCAGTCTGACCGGTACTTCTACTTTTACCTTCAAATTAGTGGCTTTTTCTACCGCTTTTACCAAAACCGGGCTGGAAGCTGCCGGTTGTCAAATCGTGGATCTGGGGATAAACAATACGGATGCAGGAGGTAGCACGGGGAGTTATACCGCGTCCGAAAAAACAGAACTTAACAATTGGAATGCCGCTTCCAAAAGCAATGTGATTTTGGCTTTTCAAAACTGGGCCGGTGTTTTGGTTTCAGGTTATACGGGTGTATCGGGCAATACCAATCCCAATGCATTGACCACCTTAGGTAATGAAATCATCAGCGGACCGTTTGGGACGGTAGCAGGATTTAACCAAGGAGGAGGTTATCAGGGCTCTTATTCCGCTATACCGGCTTCTGCCTGCGTGATCGTACAAGACAACCTCAGCCCGACCAAAAGAACGACCGGTGTTATAGATAAATCTACCAATGATATCTATCTGGCAGATGTGGATTTGATTACCGAACTGGGCGGCTTAACGACCACCGGCGCTATTACAAGTAACACTGATAAGTTTTATGCCAACTTATATCATTCGCTGGCTAAGTTAGTTGTCTTTGCGCCTAATGACCCCTGCACGTATTTCATTTGTACAGCCGGTAATAACGCTCCCACACTGAGTGCTGCTTCCCTTTCAGGAACCGGGTCAGTCAATCTGACCGGTATTACGGCTTCTAATTTACCCTCCGGCACGACGCTTACCTGGCATACGGGCACGCCTGCTACTACGGCTAATAAAATTGCCAATCCGAGTACGTATGCTGCTTCAGGAACCGTTTATGCGGCCTTCTTTGATGCCGTATCGAATTGTTATTCAGGAGATGGAGCCGCCACTACTGCCGTCAGTGTCACCGTTACAGCAGGGGCACCCCAAGCTAACCTGAGTGTTTCTGTCAGCCCTGCTACCCAAACCGGTAATCAGGGGGAACGGTTGACTTATACGGTCACCCTGACCAATGCCGGGCCTGCTACAGCTACCAATGTGGTGGTAGAGGTACCGATGCCCGAGCCAACAGCTACACTGCTTTCTGCCTTGGCAGCAGCCGGAACTTACAACCCCACCACCAAAGAGTGGACTGTGCCGAGTTTGGCTGTGGGAAGTACTACTCTGACTTTTACGGTAAAAATGAACTAAGCGGCCCGCATATCTACGGTTAAAACACAAGGAAAATGAAAAACTTTATCACCGCATATACAAAAAGAACTGTTGGCCAATCGGTTCCTTTACAAAAAAACAAAAGCTTCATCCGTACGCTTTACTTTTTGGCCTTTCTGAATTTCTTAATAGCTGCACCTTCAGGGATGAGGGGACTGTATGCTCAATGTACCACCTCTGCCCCTTCCGTATTGGCGAAATGGAATTTTAACGCTCAAACGTTGCAATGTAACGGTGCCGCAATGAAGTCGAGCGGCGATAATACGGCCCCTTTTCTTCGGCAAAATATGTTTACTTATTGCCCGGCCGAGAACAACGGTTGCGGGCAGGCTATTCTGGGTTCGGAGGGGTTTTCCAATACTTATGATTTTGCCAAAGGGCTCTGTTTGTCAGGATATTGGCGGCAGGGAACAAATGCCTACGCCGTTGCTACGGGATGGAGTCCCAATGACTTAGTATTCAAGCCCGAGATTGGCGGTAATATTCTGATTACGTACACCTTGCCGGCAGGCAAACCCGGTTCGCTCACAAGTTTTGCGTTAAAATTACTGCAAAAACAGTTTGACGGCAGTACACTCCCCTACGAAAAACAGGGCGTTGGGGTGTATAGAAACGGCGTATTGATTTATAATCAAACCCAAAATTTTGCAGCTTCCAACGTAAACGGTACTCCATTGACTTTTACATTCCCAAGTTCCGCCGAGTTTACTTCAGATGGTTCGACGGCAGTAACGTGGAAGGTCGTATTCGGTCTTGTGCACCGACTTACCCAAAAACCGGTCGGATACGATGATATCTGTCTCAACGGTACCTGCGGCAGCAGCGGAAGCCCGATTCCGGTTGCCGCCATTGCTCCCGCTACCTGTACGGGAAGTACAGCTAACAGCGACGGAAAAATCACATTAAGCAATTTCGGTGCTGCCGATAAGTATGATTTTAATACCGGGACCTCCTATACCGGTTCACAGACGTATGCTACCGCTACTGCGATTCCGGCAGGAGGGGTTATTACCAATACCCTGCCTAATCCCGGATCGGCTCAAACTTATACTGTACGGGTATTTACGTCGGCCGGCTGTACGACTGATTTACAGGTCACGCTCAACCCCACAATTTGCGCCAACGGAGGTTGTGCCGAGCCCACGGGTACCGTAGCGGCTACACCGGCTACCTGTACGGGCGGAAGTTCCAACAGTAATGCAAGCATCGCCGTCACGGGTGTGACGGGGGGCGATAAAGTAGGATTGTCGTTAGGCAGTTTCTACGCCGGGCCTGCATACGCTGCGGCCCAAACACTGACCGGCGGGGCTTACACCTTCTCGTCTCTTCCCAACCCCAACGGTAGTCAAGCTTATACTATTCGGGTATATAATGCCGCCAATACTTGTTTTAAAGACTATCCTGTTACAATTACAGAAACGGCTTGTGCCTGTAAAAAAATAGTGGTTCAAATCAAAAGTTCAGACCAAACTGACCCCAACTCTACGCCCAATAATAACCTAACGACCGAAGATGATTTAGCCACGTATGAGGTTTGTAAGGATACCAAATACATTGATTTAAAACTGACCAAGACCGTTACCCCTCCCAATGGAACGACTTGCCCGACCGGTACGGCCTTTGTTTGGACACTGACACTTACCAATGAAGGCACCATGACGGCTACGAATATTCAAGTGGCGGATGATATGCCTGCCGGTTTGGTAGAAACAGCCAACAATCCTTCCTCAGGAACGTACAATGCCGTGGCAGGATGGTTGGTGCCTTCTTTGGCCCCCAATGCTTCGGTAACCCTTACTATTACGACAAAAGCCACAAAAGCCGGAACTTTTCAAAATTGCGCGTGGGTTAACGGAGCTTTCCCGCTGAACGATATTGATTCGTCACCGCTGAACGACGGAACGGCGAACGAAGATGATGATGATTGTGTGAGTATTACCGTGACCGGGCCTAAAACTCCTGAAATTACTAAAGAATTCAGCCCTTATACGGCCAAAACAGGAGTACCCGTGCGACTCACGATCAAAATCATTAACAATGAATCCTCACCCATTCACTTAACAGCGGCCTTAGTAGATAATTTACCAAGTACTCCTGCGCAAATGACCGTTGCAGCCACCCCCAACCTTACCACGGGGTTGACAGGGGTTGTAGCCAATGCCGGAGGGACAAGCATTACCATTCCAAGCGGTACGGTACTGTTGCCCGGTCTGAATCAGATTCAGGTTGATGTTGTGGCTCCGAGTGACGGGATGTATTGTAATAAAATTTTATCCGGAGCTTTGAAAACCACTTCTTGCGACAACATCGCCGAAACGGAAGCTTGTGTGGAAATGCAGAGTACTTATATCATGGCGCCGTTGATTCAAAAATCATTTGCTCCGGAATTGGTTCAAACAGGCCAAAGCAGTATCCTGACGTTAACGATAGAAAACCGCAATACAGGAAACATGACCTTATTGGAAGACTTTAAGGATAATTTTCCGAGCGGAATGATTTTAGACGGTACAGTATCGGGTACTTGTCCGGGTATCAGTACTTTCAGCAGTACCGATCAGGTTGGGCTACTGTCAGGTACGGTATTGCCGGCGGGAACCTGTACCATTATAGTTCCCGTCAAAAATACGACTGCCGGTACTTTTCAAAATAAAATTACGATGAATAATCTGATTGCTAACGTGAGCAGCGGCAATCTGTTGATTATGACCGGTAATGAAGAGGTTGCAGAGAAAGCGATGGCCTCGACAAGTAATTCCTGTACGCCTATTGACATTACAAGTATTACACCTGCCACTCCGACTGTTGCTCCGAACGGTACCATAAGTTTAACGGTGAACGGCACCGGCTTTGATCCCAATACCGTTTATACTTGGAGCGGGACAGGAAGCTTCAGTCCGCAAAGTGCTGTCACTACCTATACCGCACCCGCTACGGCAGGAACGTACACTATAAAAATAGTGGCTGATAATGGATTAACAGGATTCGGAACATGTCAGGATGAAATGACCATTGATGTCATTGTACAAAGTTCGTGTGTTCCGCCAACAGCCACGGCCATGGCTACTGACGCGACCTGTAACGGCCCGACCGTGAACAACGACGGTAAAATTACCTTGAGTGGTTTCACGACGGAAAAATATGATTATACATTGGGTAATACTTATTCGGGCAGTGCCACTTATGCTACCGCAACGACCATTCCGGTGGGTGGTGTGATTGTGAGTAATTTACCTAATCCGGCTACGAGTCAGACTTACACCGTTCGTATTTTTAATGGAGATGATTGCTATGTGGACCGTACCGTTACGCTGACTCATGTCACTTGTAGTTGTCCTGTCATTGCGGCGCCTGCTGTGGCAGATGCCAATCGTTGCGGGCCGGGTACTTTGACGGCTACTGTCAGCACAGCTTGTGCCGCAGGAAGTACCTTAAAGATATTTGCTGAAGCCGGTTTGACTACGGACATAACGGCCTCCTTTACTGTCGGAGCCAATACGATCACAAGCGGCAGTCAGAGCACAACGGCAACTTATTATGCCGCTTGTCAAAGCGATGCGTTCCCAACCTGTAAAAGTACGGGGGATGCCTTTGAACTGAAAGTAAATGCAGTACCTGCGGCTACCGCCGCCGCGACCAATGCGACCTGTAACGGCCCGACGGTAAACAGCGACGGTAAAATTACCTTGAGTGGCTTTACGACGGAAAAATATGATTATACACCCGGTAATACTTACACCGGCAGTGCCACTTATGCCACAGCAACGACTATTCCGGTGGGGGGCGTGATTGTGAGCAATCTTTCCAACCCGGCTACCTCCCAAAGTTATACAGTTAGAATCTTCAATGCAGACGGATGCTACATTGATCGTACTGTTACGTTGACCCACGCAGACTGTACTTGTCCTACGGTGGCGGCTCCTGCTATTGAAGATGGCAATCGTTGCGGAGTAGGTACTTTGACGGCTAACATTGCTGTAAGCTGTACCGCAGGCAGCAGTATGAAAATTTTCAGTGATGTCGGTCTGACTCTGGATGTAACGGCTAATTTCAACATTGGCGCTAATGTAATTACTTCAGGAACTTTAAGTGCAACCGCTACTTACTATGCGGTTTGTCAAAGCCTTGCCTTCCCAAGTTGTATCAGTTCGTCAGATGCCTTTGTACTGACGGTAAATTCGTTTCCGACGGCCACAGCCGCAGCCGCCAACATGACCTGTAGCGGCCCGACAGCGAATACGGACGGCAAGATCACTTTGAGTGGCTTTACTACGGAAAAATATGCCTACACCTTAGGTAGCACTTATTCGGGTTCTGCTACCTACGCTACGGCAACGACCATTCCGGTGGGGGGCGTGATTGTGAGCAATCTTTCCAACCCGGCTACCTCCCAAAGTTATACGGTGAGAATCTTTAATGCCGAAGGCTGTTATGTGGATCGTACGGTCACGTTGACCCACGTGGACTGTACCTGTCCTACGGTCGCGGCTCCCGCCGTCGGTGATGCCAACCGCTGCGGGCCCGGTACTTTGACCGCGACCGTCACTACGGCTTGTGCGGCAGGAAGCAGCTTGAAAATTTTCAGTGATGCGGGCTTGACCACTGAGGTAACGGCTTCTTTTACAATCGGGGCTAATTCGGTTACATCGGGCAGTTTGAATGCGACGGCTACTTATTATGCAACTTGTCAAAACAATACATTTTCGACTTGTATCAGTCAAGGTGATCCCTTCGTATTGTCCGTAAATTCATTCCCAACGGCCACGGCCGCAGCGACGAATGCGACCTGTAACGGGCCGAATGAAAATACGAACGGCAAAATCACTTTAGTCGGTTTTGCAGGAGAAAGATACGATTATACTGCCGGTAATACCTATACGGGAACTGCTGTTTATGCGACCGCAACCGTCATTCCGATGGGGGGCGTCATTGTAAGTAACTTACCCAACCCAGCTGTAAGTCAGACTTATACGATTCGAATTATTAATGCGGACGGATGTTTTGTAGATCGTACCGTTACGTTAACCCACGTCACTTGTACGTGCCCCACCGTAGCAGCTCCTGCTATTGAAGACGGTAATCGTTGCGGAGCGGGCACTTTGACGGCTAACATTGTTGCAAGTTGTGCCGCAGGAAGCAGTATGAAAATTTTCAGTGATGTCGGTCTGACTTTGGATGTGACGGCTAATTTCAACATTGGTGCTAATGTAATTACTTCGGGCAGTTTGAGTTCTACGGCAACGTACTACGCAGTTTGTCACAGTCTTGCCTTTCCGACCTGCATAAGCGCGGCAGATGCCTTTGTATTGAACATCAATACGGCCCCAACGGCAACTGCGACGGCAACCAACGCGACTTGTAACGGACCGACGGCAAACAGTGACGGTAAAATTACTTTGAGCGGCTTTACAACCGAAAGATATGCCTACACACCGGGAGGTACTTATACCGGCAATGCTACGTATGCCACGGCAACAGTCATCCCCGCAGGTGGTGTGATTGTGAACAGCTTACCTAATCCGGCAACGAATCAGGCCTATACCGTTCGTATTTTCAATGCTGCCGGCTGCTTTATAGAGCGTACGGTTACTTTAACGTCCACTAACTGTAGCTGTCCTGCCGTTGCGGCCCCCGCCGTGAATGATAATAATCGTTGCGGGCCGGGTACGGTGACGGCTAACATTGCCACAGGTTGTGCTTCGGGAAGCAGTATGAAAATTTACAGTGATGCCGGTTTGACTATAGATGTGACCGCTAATTTCACCATTGGAGCCAATACGATTACAAGCAGCAGTTTGAGTTCGACCGGAACATATTATGCTGCTTGTCACAGCCTTGCGTTTCCAACGTGTAAAAGCGCGGGCGATGTTTTCACATTGACCGTGAATCCGACACCCAATGCCGGACCCGATCAAACACCGACCTGTGTAGGCACTACACCGATTACTGCGATCACTTTAGCTGCAACACCGGCAAACGGTGGAGTGTGGAGCCAAGCTTCCGGTAATCCTTCCGGTGCAGTAATCAGTTTGCCGTCAAGTGCTTCTTCGAGCGTGACGGGTTTAAATCCCGGAGTTTATCGCTTTATTTGGTCAACGGGTGTTGCCTGTGCTGACACGGTCAAAATAACAGTCCCCACTTGCGCTCCGGCTCCCCAAGGCAGTTTGGGTGATTACGTATGGAAAGATACCAATAATAACGGAGTTCAGGGAGATGCAGGTGACAGTCCGGTCAAAGGGGTTATT
Organism: Spirosomataceae bacterium; assembly: GCA_046329125.1. Classification (GTDB taxonomy): domain Bacteria; phylum Bacteroidota; class Bacteroidia; order Cytophagales; family Spirosomataceae; genus Runella. The sequence continues at coordinate 145,035 of JAXLVD010000004.1, forward strand.
TTGGAACTTTACAAAAACGGCGTAGCCACGGGGATTAAAGACACTACCGATATCAATGGAAAATATCTTTTCTCCATTATTGACTCGGCAAGTTATCAGGTTAAAATTCTAACGGCAAGCTTACCGGCAGGATGCTCGATTTCGCTGAAACAAAATGTAGGCAATGATGCCTCGGATTCAGATTTTGACCCAACTTCGGCTCTTTCAGATGCCGTTACAGTAAATCCATTCAACCCTGCCAAACGACATGTATTGACTGTAGATGCAGCCCTGGTAACGGCTTGTACAAAACCCACTTGGGTGTTAAGTGCCGCGCCGGTATGTGCACCTAATAATCAGACCTACAGTGTTACGTTCAGTGTGGTCGGTAAAAACGGGATAATAAAGGCCAATGGAGTACCGCTTTCGGGAAACAGCCCTTATACTGTGACGGTTCAGAGCGGTAAAAATTTGGTATTGACCGATAGCCTTTCGGCTGCCTGCCGTTTTGATACGACGATCGTAGCTCCGAATTGCGGTTGCCCTATTTCGGCACCGGTTGCGTTGGCACCGAGTGTGACGGCCTGCTACGGTGAAGCGATTCCGATGTTAAGTGTCTTCGTCTCAGCCGGGGCGACTGCCAATTGGTACGCAAGTCAGAACGCAACAACACCCTTAGTGAGCGGCAGTTTGACTTTCACTCCTACCGCAGCAGGAACCTATTGGGTAGAGGCCGTGGTGCCCGGAGCGCAGGGGTGTGTCAGTACAGTGCGAACTTCGGTCACGCTCAGTGTGGTTACCAATAATATTTGTATTCCGGTAGTCGTAAGAAAACTGAGGAAATAGAAATGAACGTATTCATAAACAAAATGACCCCGTCAAGCGACGGGGTCATTTTGTTTATCCTTTATTGCTTAATGCGTTGAGACCAATTCTAAACTTTTCATGACCACTTCACCCATACTGCGACAATTCAGGAAACTCTTATTGCGGTAATGATGCGCCAACTCCCGTCGGAGTTGTTCTAAGTTTCCGGGAATGCAGATGCGGTCCTCGATCATTACTTTCATCAGGTCTTGAATACGAGTTCGCTCAACCCGAATGCGCCCTGCGATCAACGAACGCTCTTCCCGTTGGTATTGAAACACACTCTCGGAGGTTAAGTGCTTCATACCCAGTTCAATAATAGCATTGTTTTGTTTGAAGTACTGAGGCATGTATACTGCCTTTTTGCCTTCGTACGATTGTTGGTCAAAATCAATGGAGCGGATGCGGTAATAGATTTCTTCAAAATCGGGCGTAATATCTACCACAAAGTTGCTGGAATGCATATCGCCCAACAACCGTACAAAACAGCGTTCGTTGAATTTAACAAACTCTTTGCAAAAGCGGACAATGTTAAGATTCGGCTCGTTCAGGTAATTTTTGATAAACATATCGCCCGGAATACCGGCAATGTGTTCTTCCACGAGGGTACCCTTACTCGTCATATAACTGATACGATTGGGCGACAGAATATGCTCTAATTCAAGGCCGTAAATTCGGGAAGCATCGGCGTTTTTGATGTAGAAATAATCAAAATTGTCGTTTACCTTATTCACGATTCGTACGCGAAACGGTTTTGAATTACCGTAAGAACACAGATCCACTCGATCTACGTACAAGTGTTTCATGACCGACAGGTCTCCGTCGGCCTTCAGGTCGGCGTAGATGGTCTTGAGGGCATAATAGATTTCGTCAATCTCGCTGTGAGCATAAAAAACCGTTTCCCACAAAGTATCGCTCCCTTTTTTGTCATAGAGCGGAATGGCGTTATCGTAGCGCAGCAAGTAACTGTAGTCAATCGGGAGGGCTACTTCCCGGTTATAACTTTCCAAATACCCGCGCAAATCAGTATTAATGCGGAACGGAATTTTTTTGTTGGAGATAAAAGCCATTGTGAGGAGGGAGGAGGGAGGAGGGAGGAGAATTTACGTTTGATTCTCTCCTGACTGCTCGCTCCCGGCTCCTGTTTAAGTTATGTTCTTGACAACGTGTACGGCCGTTGGGCGTCCAATTTGAGGAAAATAAATAACAAAATAGTAAATGCCCACATGGAAGACCCGCCGTAACTGAAAAAGGGCAACGGAATGCCGATCACAACCATCAGCCCTACGGTCATACCGATATTGACCAAAAAGTGAAAAAACAAGATACCGGCCACGCAATACCCGTACGCCCGAGCAAAGCGCGTTCGCTGTCGTTCGGCCAGAAAAACAATGCGGCACATGAGTCCCAAAATAAGCAGAACCACGGCGGCGCTTCCCACAAAGCCATGCTCTTCACCAATGGTACAGAAAATAAAATCGGAGTGTTGTTCAGGAACGAAGTTGAATTTGGTTTGGGTGCCGTCCAGAAATCCCTTGCCCCACAGACGCCCCGAACCGATGGCAATTTTTGATTGAATTACGTTCCAGCCTTTTCCGGTTGGATCGGCTTTAGGGTCTATCAATACGTCAATACGTTTCCGTTGGTGGGGTTGGAGGACATGTTTGGTGAAAAAGTCAACGCTTGAGACAAAAATCATCATGATGCCGAATACCAAAGATAAATTGATGAGTGTTTTGGTGTTACGGTCATAACGGGGAATAATGAAGCGATACACAATGACAGCCAATACGGCCAACCCCAAGCAGATATATAAAATCGGGAAAAACAGAGAAAGAATAAATAAGACAATAGCGATAAGCATCATAGCCGGATAAATGCCCTGAATACCTTCTCGGTACAGTACAATCATAAAAGAGGAAAATACCAGCGCACAGCCGGTTTCTTTTGAGACCACAATCAGTAACATCGGTAATGCAATAATACCGGCTACCCAGAGCTGATCTTTGAATTTATTCAGATTGATATTGGGTTGGGTAATGAATTTGGAAATCATTAATGCGGTGCCGATTTTGGCAAACTCGGCCGGTTGCAGCGAAAACGTCCCCAGCTTTATCCAGGAATGTGAACCTTTTATTTCACTTCCGATTACCAAAACAGCCAGCAGTAAAAAAATGCAAAGCCCATAAATAATAGGAGCAAGGGCTTCCCAAAATTTATGGTCAATGACCAGAATCGCAATAATCAGTAAAACGGATGAACTGATAAACATCAATTGCCGACCGGCACTGTTGGAGAGGTCAAACAACTTGGTTTGCTCTTCGGGGTCGTAAATAGCCGCATACACGTTAAAAAGCCCCATGATAACGCACGCGGCATAGATCATTACTGTCAGCCAATCTATATTTCGGGTAATATGTTGTTCGTTCCGAGCCATTTTGTTGATGAATTGTTCGCCCTTTTTCTAACGGATGTGAATTGCGGTGCCGAAACTATCCGGTCACTTTTTTCTCTTGGGCGGAAGCTTGTTTTACGATTGTTGCCTCAAGTTTCGGTTTAGGGGCGGGGGCTTCTTCTTTGGGTTTGGCCGGTTGCGGTTTCAGAATGATTACATTCTGCATCAGATTTTTATTCTTCCACTCCTGTTCGTAGGCTTTGCGATCTACGTGGCCTTTGATGTATTTTTCGATGATCAGCGAAGCTACCGGAGCAGCGTAAAATCCTCCGAAACCGGCATTCTCTACCAACACCGCGATGGCAATCTTAGGCTTGTATTTGGGAGCGAAGGCAATAAAAATGGAGTGGTCTTTTCCTTTTTTGTTTTGAGAGGTACCGGTCTTACCGCACATCTGAACGTCGGGAATGATTGCACCGCGGGATACCGTACCGCGTACCACTGCCATTTCCATACCGTCAATGACGGTTTCAAAATAATGCGGGTCTACGCCGGTCTCGTGTTTTTCGGTGTACTGCGGAAGCGGATTGTCGTTTTTCCCGACTCCTTTGATCAGGTGGGGGGCAATATACCACCCCCGATTGGCGAGAATAGCCGCCAAGTTGGCCAATTTCAGCGGGTTGATTAATAACTCGCCTTCTCCGATACTCAGGGAGTAAATGTTGGAGAATTTCCAACGACGTTCTCCGTAAACTTTATCATAATAGTTAACATCAGGAAGTTTTCCGGACGATTCGCTGGGTAAGTCAATCCCTAACTTATGACCGAAACCGAATTTTTCCGTGTATTCGTGCCATTTAGTCAAACCGATCGCGGAGGCCTTAAAGGTATTTTTTTCATCATTGGCATACAACATGCGTCGAAATACATGGTAAAAATAGGGGTTACAAGACCATTGTATCGCGCTGGCAACGCCCGTAAGACCGCCGTGCCCGTGACATTTCATCGGGGCTCCGGCGTGTGAAAAGATGCTCCCCGGGCTGATCGCCCCTTCCTGCATGGCCACCAACGCCTGAACGGTCTTAAAGGTAGAACCCGGCCGGTAGCTGCCCGACAAAGCCCGGTTATTTAAAGGTTTGTAGGGGTCGCGGAAGAGTTTGGAATAGTTTTTGGAAAAATCGCGGGTTGCAAACAAGGCCGGGTCGTACGTCGGGGCAGAGGTCATGGCCAAAATTTCACCCGAAGACGGTTCAATGGCCACTACAGCCCCGGCTTTACCGGCCATCAGGCTGTCGGAATATTGTTGCAGACTCAGGTCAATACTGCTGTATAAATTCTGCCCTGCCGATGCAATGGTGTCTAATTCGCCGTTTTTCCAAGCTCCCTTTGCTACCCCGTGTACATCCTGCATCACATAACGCACCCCGCGCCGGCCACGCAACTGTTCTTCATAGAATTTTTCCAAGCCGCTTTGCCCCACCAGATCTCCCTGATGATAGTAGCTGTTTTCTTGGTTGTCCAATTGTTTTTTGGAAATTTCGCTCACGTAGCCCAACGCGTGCGCAAAGGTAGGTGCAGAGTAGGTGCGGATCGAACTCTTGACGTATTCAAAGCCGGGATAATCAACCATGGCATCCTGAATTTTCGCAAAGTCCTCTTTCGACAACTGACGCATGAACAGAGAAGGCTTAGCCCGCGAGTACGTTTTGGCAATCGTTAGCAAACTGTCAAACTCATGTCGGGTGATGTTCAGTAAATGGCAAAGAGAAAGGGTATCTTTAACTTTGAACTTATTGGGCGTGACGTATAAGTCATACACCAAGGTATTGTACACAATGAGATTCCCCTTACGGTCATAAATTTGCCCGCGCATGGGAACATCCGGCACTGCTTTGATGGAATTACTGGCCGTTTCGTACGTATTGTCCAGAACCTGAAGATATAAAAGGCGTATCAGATAAATAATCCCTACTGCCACAAACAACCCATAAACAAAAAATTTCCTATTTTCTGACATCTAAGTAATAGATTACGATTCTGTATGCGATACATCATCATCAGTGCTTTCGCCCTTCGTAAGATTTACCTGTGTCACTCTTTTAATGAACGGCAAAAATAAGGAACGGCGCACTGACTTTCTACTACAAAGTTCGCGGGTTTTCACCGATTTTCAAGCAGAAAAAGCAAGATATTCCTCCGAAATTTACCGACCGGCCCCCTTCGTTTTTGTTTTAATACGACATAGGTACATATCGGCCGTCAGATAAAGGGTAGAGCCGTCGTCGCCCCAACCGCAATTGGCGGTAGCTTCGCCGGTATCAATGCGTCCCAAGAGTTGGCCGGCAGGATTAAGAATCAAAACACCGCCCGGTCCGGTGCTCCATACGTTTCCGTTTTGGTCAGTTTTCAGGCCGTCCGGCAGCCCCGGCAACCCTTGTTTTACCATTGGGGTGGCGTCAAAAAATACTTTTCCGGGGCCGACTGAACCGTCTGTAAGTACCGGAAACGCCATAATGACGGCTTTGTCCGGGTCTGACTGAGCCACGTAAAGTGTTTTTTCGTCGGGGGAGAAAGCCAGGCCGTTAGGGCGAGTCATGTCCTTAGTGATGAGCGTTACGGTGCCGTCCGTTCCGGCACGATATACCCCAAACCAATTGATCTCGCGGGTGGGGTCGTCCTGTTTTTTGGGCATTCCGTAAGGCGGGTCGGTAAAGTAAAAAGCGCCGCCGGAATGCTGTACTACGTCGTTAGGACTGTTGAAGCGTTTTCCCTGATAATTGTCGGCCACGGTGCGTTTGCCGCCGTTGGCCAAAGGCATCACCGAAATTCGCCGGTCACCGTGTTCGGCCGAAACCAACCTTCCCTGTCGGTCGAGGGTAAGCCCGTTACTGCCGGGTTCATCGCCGTAGGTGCCGGCCCCCGTAAAGCCCGACGGTTTCAAAAAAGGCGTCAACCCTTCTTTTTCGCTCCATTTGAATACCGTGTTTTGGGGGACATCCGAAAACAGCAGATAATTTCCGTCTTTTATCCAAACAGGCCCTTCGGCCCACGTAAACCCGGAAGCCAGGACTTCGATCTTTGCTTCCGGGGCAATTAAGGCGTCTAACTTGGGATCATTACGAACAATTTTGCCGATGGTAGGGTAGGAGTTTTGCCCGAAAGCGACAGAAACGGAAAGAAGCAGCATCCCTGCTGACAGACGTACAGTTTTCATGTAAGGAAAGGTTTATGTTATGCAAAAGGCAGCAGTGATTTATTTTTAACAGACATTCTTCGGATTTTAATCAAAGGACGGTCCCTCCCTTTTTTTATTTTCCATGAAACTAATGATTTTTTGGTTCTCCCTATTTTCATGGAGAACCGGTAGGCGGTGTTTCGTTAATTTTAGCCATTATTTCGCGTATTGGCTATGATTGCACACGCCCTCGAAATCATCAAAAAAGAGCTGCAGGCTAATCTGAACGGCTACCAAAATTCCAACGGGGGATTGGTTGTCGAATTGGCCAACGTGGCTAATTATACGCCCTCCAACGGGCCGCAGGCCATGGATGTGTTGATTTCGCTGGTCAATATAAAGGAAGAACGAACCCTGAAAAATGTGTCGAATTACGTCAGGGATGAGGAACGGAGGAAAGCAGTCTACGAAAACCCTCCCGCGTTTCTGAATATGGTTTTGTTGTTCAGCGTCGTCAAACCGGCCTATTCGATCGCTCTCAACGGACTTTCGCGAGTGATTCGCTTTTTTCAATTCAAAAATGTCTTTACGCCGGAAAATATTTTGCCCGAAGCCCTCCATTTTATTCCGGAAGACGACCAATTGGAGACATTCAAACTCATTTTTGATTTACATTCCCCCTCCATGGAAGAAGTCAATCACCTGTGGGGAACCCTCGGCGGCAAACAGTACCCTTTTGTGATGTACACCGTTCGGATGCTGGATCTCAAATTCAGAAAAGCCCCGCCGACAGAAGGTGAATTGATTTTAACGATTCAGCATCAGCTCGTTCATAAAAAAATTGAGAGTTGACACAGTATAAAAATAAACCTTAAAACACGTACGATTATGGCAGCAGGTATTTATAAAACCCCGGGGGTGTATGTGGAAGAAATTCCAAAGTTACCGCCTTCTATTGCCCCGGTCGAAACGGCCATTCCTGCCTTTATCGGCTATACCGAACGGGACGTGGCCGGTGGTGAAGATTTAAAGAAAAAGCCCGTTCGCATCGCTTCCCTTCGCGAGTATGAGTCCATCTTTGGCTTCGCCGCTTCGCCCAAATCCATAGAGGTGACCCTCAATGCGGATAATCAGGCGAATAAAGTCAGCATTGTCCCTAATTATTATCTCTACAATAGCTTGGTGATGTTTTATGCCAACGGGGGTGGGCCCTGTTATATCGTTACGGTGGGAAAATACTCGGAAAACGGCGGGGTAGATGATAAAGAGCTCATCAAAGGGATAGAAGCCTTGACAGAATTTGACGAACCGACGTTGATTGTGGTTCCCGACAGCGTGTTGATCGGGGATGCCGCCAAACTGGGAGGCATTCACGCGGCGGCTCTGAAGCAATGTGCCGATTTGCAGGACCGTTTCGCCATTTTAGATCTGTTGAACGGGGATAAGAAGAAAGAAAGTGAACTGCCGACGGCTAAATCGGTCGCCGAGGTGTTCAGAAACAACATCAGCCTGAATCTAAAATACGGGGCCGCTTATTATCCGTTTATTCGTACGACCCTTACCTACGATTTTTCGTACAAAAATGTAGTACTGAAGAAGGCGGACGGAACCCCTGTGGACTTGAAAAATATCATAACGGGTACCATCGCTTCCGAATTGGATGCCTTCAATAAAGATACCCAAACGATCCGGAATAAGTTTTATCGGGCAGACGGCTCGTTGGTCCCTACGTTTAACTTGGAAGGAGCACCCGAAACCAAAGCTGCCATTACTGCCAATGCGGCGAAAATCAAAGCCTTTATTACGGCGGTTCAGGAGCTGGCCGCTGATACGGTGGTGACCCATCCTAAGCTTTCGGCAGCGATAAAAGCAAGAGTGGAGGCGGGGTCTGAGTTGCAGAATGTGGCGAGACAGTTGGCAAAATACGATTATGGGTATGCTGACGCCGCCAATGCCGCCGGCGGTCGGTTGGGGATTATCACAGAAGATGCGGGAGGGGTAATTACCGATTTTAAAACCCCGTTTGATTATGGGTTGGATAAATCTAAGGATGCCTCTATCTACGCCGGAGATGATGAAGAAGCTCATTTCAAATCCTCCAAAGCCGCCTTTCAGGGGTTGTTCGATCAACTGGTTACGTTGGTGAAAGCCCTTGATTCGGAGGTGAAAAATTTGACCGAAAGCTTCGAAAAAGAATTGCAGGATCAAAGTGCAGTGTATGCCGGGATTGTCAATAAAATCAACCGGGAAGCCGTCACGTTGCCGCCAAGCGGGGCTATTGCGGGGATTTACGCGAGTGTAGACAACAGTCGGGGCGTATGGAAGGCCCCGGCCAATGTAGGCATCGCCAATGTAGTAGGGCCAAGTGTGAACGTCACTGATGAAGAAAATGCCGGTTTGAATGTACACGAAACGGGAAAATCCATTAATGTCATTCGCGCTTTCACGGGCAGAGGCACCCTTGTGTGGGGCGCGCGTACCTTGGCCGGCAACGACAATGAATGGCGGTACGTAAACGTACGGCGCTTCTTCAATTTTGTGGAAGAATCTGTCAAAAAAGCGAGCGGACTCTTTGTCTTTGAACCCAACGATGCCAATACGTGGGTAAAAGTGCAGGCCATGATCGAAAATTTTCTCAACACCCAATGGCGGCAGGGGGCTTTGCAGGGCGTTAAGCCGGAACATGCCTTTTACGTGGCGGTGGGTTTGGGAAAAACCATGACACCGCTTGATATTTTGGAAGGACGCATGATTATCGAAATCGGCATGGCGGCCGTTCGTCCGGCAGAATTTATCATCCTGCGGTTTTCTCATAAAATGGCAGAATCTTAGTAAATCACACATTCACTCATCCATAATTGTCCAATGGCACAGGAATATCCCCTGCCGCGGTTCCACTTTCAGGTAGATTGGGGCGGCGCAAAAATCAGCTTTACCGAAATAACCGGCATGGATATGCAGGTGGAAGTTATTGAATACCGTCACAGCGACAGCAAAGACTTCAGCAAGATCAAGATGCCGGGAATGCGCAAATTCAGCAACATCACCATGAAGCGGGGCAAGTTTGAAGGTGACTTTGATTTTAACACTTGGCTCGACTTGATCGCCAACGACCGCGCGGGCAATCGGCGTGACATCGTGATTCGACTGCTCAATGAAAAACACGTACCCGTGGCAGCATGGTCAGCCACGAGGTGCTTTCCGGTCAAGGTGACTGCCCCTGACCTTAAGTCGGATGCTAACGAAGTGGCGATCGAAAGCATTGAAATAGCCCATGAAGGGTTGAAATTGATGAAAATCTGATAACTACCCCTTATGGCAGACAGCACCCCCGTCGGTTACTACCCGCCGCTCAGTTTCTACTTTAAGGTGGAGTTTCCGGATATCAGCAAAAACACCCTGGACAGCAGTTTTCAAACCGTTTCCGGATTGAGTGTTGAATTTGACACCGAAACCGTGAAAGAAGGAGGGGAGAACAGTTTTGAACACAAACTGCCTGTTCGTTCTAAAAATACGGATTTGGTATTGAAACGCGGCCTATTGACCGATTCAGAGGTCATCCAATGGTGCCGGGATGCTTTTGAAAACATGATTTTTCAGCCTACCGACGTCTTGGTGAAACTGTTGAACGAAAAAGGGGAGCCGCTCCGCACGTGGAATGTAGTCCATGCCTGGCCCCGAAAGTGGACGGTTTCCGATTTCAGTGCGACGGACAATGCCGTTGTTGTGGAAACGCTGGAACTCAGTTATCATTATTTTAAGGTCATTTGAGGTATGCCTTTAGAAATCAGAGAATTGCACATAAAGGCCGTGATTAACCAAGGCGCTCAGTCGGCCGGTGGGAATGCCGGCAGCGGAGGGAGAGGAAATGCCTCAACCGATGGCGATGCGCCTGATAAAGAGGATATAGTCGCCGAATGCGTAGAGAAAGTACTTGCTGTTTTGAGAGATAAAATCGAAAGATAGATGCCGGTCAATGGAGAATTGAAAAAAATGAAAATCGTGGCCTATACCAAGCCGGACTACAGCGACGGTTCCAAGGTAAAAGGCGGCGAATTTCAGGCATTGGTCAATCCCGAATCCTACGCCCTTGAATACAAGATTGAATACAACGACAAGCAGGGGCAGGGGGCGAGCAGTGCGCAGCAAAAGTTTAAATTCACTAAACCCGAAGAGCTTTCTTTCGAATTTCTATTTGATGCGACGGGCGTAATTCCCAAAGCCCCGGATACGAAATCGACGCCCAAACCGGCACAAAAGCCCGGAGGAGAGGATGTAACGGCTGATTTGCAGCAATTCAAAGACTTAGTGACGGGTTATAACGGAACGAGTCATCAGCCCAATTACCTCAAACTGTTTTGGGGAACCCTGCTTTTTAAAGGGCGATTGACCTCGCTGAACATTCAGTTCAAACTGTTTCGACCCGACGGGCGACCGCTGCGCGCCGTAGCCAAAGCCACCTTTAAAGGGAGTGTCGAAGAAAACTTTCGGGTTGCTTTAGAAAATGCGCAAAGCCCTGACCTGACGCACGTACGAACGGTAAAAGCGGGCGATACGTTGCCGTTGTTGTGCCATGAAATTTACGGCGATTCCGGGTATTACCTGCAAGTGGCCGCGGTCAATCAACTGTCCCATTTTCGGGATATTCGCCCCGGCGATGATTTGATTTTTCCACCAATCGAAAAAACAGAAGTTTGAGCAATAATCGTAACATACTGACGGCAACCCAAGCAGATGTGGCTACTTTCACCCTACTTTCAGAAGGGCAGGAGGTGTCGCGGGCTTACCATGTGGTTTCCTTGGTCGTCAACCGGGAAGTAAATCGGGTGCCGTCGGCAACTCTTATTTTGATGGATGGTGAAGCCGCCAAAGAAACGTTTGAAATAAGTGACAGGAATGAGTTTGTTCCCGGAAAAAACATTGAGATAAAAGCAGGGTATCGCTCTTCAGAAAAACGCATTTTCAAAGGTATCGTGGTGCGACACAGTATTAAGATCAGGAAAAACGGCTCGTTCCTGATTTTGGACTGCAAAGACCTTTCGGTGAAAATGACCGTAGGAACCAAAAACAAGTATTTTATCCAACAAAAAGACAGCGAGATCATGGAGGCGTTGATTCGCCAAAACGGTCTTTTATTCAAGGTCGAACCTACCTCAAAACCCCACCGGGAGGTTGTGCAAATGGACATGACCGATTGGGATTTTATGATGATGCGGGCAGATGCCATCGGTAAATTGGTCTTTGCCGAAGACGGAAAAATAACGATAGCAAAACCCGATTTCAATCAGGAACCCGTTCAAACGGTTGTTTTTGGGTCAAGTTTGTTGGAATTGGATGCTGAAATAGATGCACGCTTTCAATTTCAAACTACCAAGGGGTACAGTTGGGACGCGGCCGGTCAGGATTTGACCGTAGCGGAAGGAAAAAAATCACCCGCCAATAAACTGGGGAATCTGAAGGAAGAGGACTTGGCCCAAGTCATCGGGGCAGAGGCAAAGCTTCAGCACGGCGGCGATGTGGAAAAATCGGAGTTACAGGCGTGGGCAGATACGGCTCGTCAAAAAGCACAAATGGCCAAAGTAAAGGGGCGAGCCAAATTTCAGGGAACGGAAAAAGTAAAACCCGGCGTGATAGTGCGATTGATGGGCATCGGTAATCGCTTCAAAGGCGATGCTTACATCACCGGAGTGCGCCATTCTATCTCAGACGGGAATTGGGAAACGGATGTACAGTTTGGCTTAGACCCCGAATGGTACGCTAAAAAAACAGGACTTTCCGGCACCAATACCGGTTGGGTGGTACCGCTTTCCGGATTGCACGCGGGAGTGGTCACTGCCCTCGAAAACGACCCCGACGGCGAGGACCGAATCAAGGTGAAATTGCCCCTCATCAACAAAAACGCGGAAGGGACTTGGGCCCGGGTGGCTTCGTTAGATGCGGGAGCCAATCGAGGGGCGTTTTTTCGGCCAGATATCGGAGACGAGGTAGTCGTAGGGTTTTTAGGAGGCGATGTGCATCATCCGGTGGTGTTGGGAATGATGAACAGCAGCGCCAAACCGGCCCCTTTGGATGCTTCGAACGACAATCCCCAAAAAGGATTTGTATCGCGTTCGGGCATGAAATGGTTAATGGATGATGCCACAATCAACAGCTCCTTCGAAACTCCCTTAGGTAACAAAATTCGGCTCAGTGAAAAAAACAAAGGGATTGTCATAGAAGATCAAAACGGTAATTCTATCACGTTGGATACAAACGGGATTACGATAAAAAGCGCTAAGGATATTAAAGTGACGGCAGCAGTAAAGACCGAAATAGGCGGTCGAAAGCTGAAAATAGCCGCTCAATCAGGGATGGAAGTCAACGGCGGCGCGACGCTGAAATTAGAAGCCGGCGGTTTGACGGAATTGAAGGGGGGATTGGTGAAGATTAATTGAAAAGGCAAAAGGCAAGAGGCAAAGAGGCAAAGAGGCAAGGGGCAAAAAGACAAGGGGCAAGAGGCAAAAAGGCAATGGGCAAAAAGGCAAAGGGCAAAAAGGCAAAGGGCAAAAAGGCAAGGGGCAAAGAGGCAAGAAACAAAAAGCAAAATAACAGTCGCAGTTGCTTGCGGAGCTTGATGATACATCATTTCACTTAAACCCTTACCCATTACACTTAGCAAAGCGCGAGTTAGGTAACAAATCTTTCCACTTTAACCCTTTCACATTACACTTAAAAAAAATGTCATTTGCTGCACGAGTCACCGATATGCACGTTTGTCCGTTGGCCGACCCAAAGCCCCACGTGGGCGGTCCCATCATTGGTCCCGGGGTGGCCAATGTGCTTATTGGCGGTTTGCCGGCAGCAGTGGTGGGCGATCAGGCCGTGTGTGTCGGACCGCCGGATAGTATCATCAAAGGTTCCTCTAACGTGTTGATCGGCAACAAACCGGCGGCCCGAATGGGAGATACTACCGCCCACGGCGGCACTATTCCGGCCGGCTGCCCAACGGTGATGATAGGGGGGTAGGGGTTTAATATAGTATAAGTAATTGTCGAGTTTGAGGTGGATTTTAAATGGATTTGAATAGTTAATAATCAATTTTAATCGGAATTTGTCTTGGTGCTTAAATCGAAAATCGGCATTGGAAAATCGACAATAAAATAAATCTATGGAGCCTTATAGCTATTTAGGAAAAGGGTGGGGGTTTCCTCCCGCTTTCGTCAATCAGGGACAGACCGTACAAATGCTTTCCGCCTTTGAAGATATTGAAAGCAGTTTGCGTATTTTGATCGGAACGGCTACCGGTGAGCGAGTGATGCAGCCTGACTTTGGTTGTAACATGGAAGAGCTGATTTTTGAGTCATTGGATGCCACCATGAAAACCTACATGAAAGATAAGGTCTTTACGGCTATTCTCTACCACGAGCCCCGCGTAGATTTGTCTGATGTGGTTTTTCACGATGAACAAGAGGCAGAAGGGCTGATTTTGATTGAAATCATCTATAGCGTAAGAGGAACCAATTCACGAAAAAACATGGTCTATCCCTTCTATAAAAACGAAGCGATGAGCCAATAAAGAAGGTCTGACGACCGTCTGACCCGAAAAAAACGGACCCGAAAGTGAGTGAGCGAATACCGGCAATTATGACGAAAAAGCAGGAACATAAAAATCCGTTACAGCGCGATGGCACAAGTCAGGAGCAGCGTTCATTGCCTGCGCTTGATCCTGCCAACCTGAAATTGGACGACCGTTCGTCTGAGGATCATATCCACTATGCGTCACAGTTGGCAGAATTATTGAATTTCTATGAGATAAACGGAAAGATTTCGGGCAATTGGTCCGGCTTTTTGGCGTCGGTTCAGGGACAATCGGAAAAAGAATGGGAGGCCTCCGCCGCCCACTCGCCGCACGTAGCTTTGTTTTTAGCATTTCTGAAACTGTACCGTCATTCTCTGGATCACCTGAATCAATTACCCGCGCGTCATCTCGATTTTTTTTATCATAATGTTTTACGGTTGCCTCTGAAAAAAGAAGAACCGGATAAAGTACACGTTCTTTTTGAGTTGAATAAAAATGTTCCGGAATATAAAATTGACAAAAACGCCCTTTTGCAAGCCGGAAAAGACAGCGAAGGCAACCCGCTGTTTTATAAATCCGAAGAAGAGGTTGTGGTAAACCAAGCCCAAATCGCTCATTTACGCTCGGTTTACAACGACAACGGAGAACTTCGCTACGCCCTTGCTTCCAACAGCAAAGATGGCTGGGGAGAAGCTTTTGATACGCCGGATACCGCGTGGAACTTGTTCGGTCACGGGCAATTACCCAAAGTACAACTTGGATTTGCGGTGGCATCTCCGGTATTATTATTGTCCGGCGGGCAGCGCTCGGTGACCTTTACGTTTTCCCTTTCGGGAGAAAAAAAAATACCCGAAACTTTTTCGGAAACCGAATTTTTGGGCGGGTTTCGCCTCTATGCGTCGGGAGAGGACGATTGGTTAGGGGCTTTCAGTGCGGTACAGGCCGAGGATAAAAGTGCTGTATTTTCAAAAGAAACCGGCGGTTGGAAACTGAAATTTAAAATAGAGGTTGACCCGTCGCAGGCCGCTATTCTGCCTTACAATGAGTCAGTTCTGAAGGAAAAATTCAATACCGCTTCACCCCTGATAAAGATTTTACTGAGTTCTTCCTCCCGACAAATCTTGGAAGGGTTACGGTTAGATTCTCTGAAAGTATCGGTTAGTGTTTCCAACCTGACCAACTTTGTAGTGGAGAATGACTTAGGTCCGTTGGATATTTCAAAACCCTTCAGCCCGTTTGGACCGTTGGCCGGACGCGGGGCAAATTTCTACGTGGGTTCGGAAGAAGTGTTCACCAAAAACTTTACGGATATGCGCCTGAAAGTAAAGTGGCTGGGACTGCCCGATAACTTCAGCGCACTCTACAAAGGCTATCCGAGCTTTGACACCAATAAAAATAAAATCAATTTTAAAGCCTCTGTTTCCGTTCGAGGAAAAGGAACTTGGCAACCGCCGCAGGCAGAAACGGCGCTTTTCCCCGACAATCCCCTCAGTACACAAGAGGTTGAACTACCCAAAGCTGCGACCCCGATCAGCGGGCGAGGGCTCATTGAGGTAAAAGCAGCGGTATTTCAACAACAAAACCTAAGACCGGTTTCACTTCAGAAAAATGTCTTGTCAAACACCCTGACTGCCTCTCAGGCAGTGCTTCGAGCTGCTCCTTTTTTCAGAACGACTCTGCCGTTCATTTCGCTGCTTCCGGAGAAAAAACCATTCAGTCCTGAGTTGAAAGAGGGGTTTATCAAGCTAACCCTTTTACAGGATTTCGGATTTAATGAATACAATACCCAATCGGCCAAAATTGCGGCGGATATAGCAGCGGGCAAAAAAACGGCAAATGACCTGATCAATGCCCCTTACATCCCGCAAATAGAGTCAGTTAAACTCAGCTATAAAGCCGAAACGGATGAAATACCGCTGCAATCAACCTCAACCGAAGAGGAAGCCGCTGCGGCACAATTCAGCAGTCGACAGGCTCAATTTTTTCACCTGACTCCCTTTGGCCACAGCGAAGAACACGGGTTTATTAAGCAACACCTTGATTTTCTGTTTTCGTCCGAAGTAAGGCTTGTTCCCCATTTTCAACAGGCCGGTGAACTATATATCGGTTTAAAAAATGCCGAGCCTTTACGGATCGTCAATCTGCTGTTTCAGTTGGCCGAGGGAAGCGCCGATCCCGAACTGCCGACACCGCAACCGGAATGGAGTGTACTCAGTCAAAATCATTGGAAGCCGTTAAATGCCGATTTAATTCTTGCGGATGACACCAATGGGCTGTTAAAATCAGGTATCATTCGATTTTATTTACCTAAAGAGGCGACGAAGGAAAACGTATTGCTGGACAGCGGGTTTCATTGGTTGCGGGCTACCGTAGCCCGCTATCCAACGGCGGTATGTAAGGCCATAGGTATTCATACGCAGGCCATACGGGCCGTGTGGGAAAATGAAAACAAGGCCAATGATCACCTTTCGGCAGCCTTACCTGCCGGTTCCATCAAAGAATTGGAGGCAGAGGCCGGGCCTGTTAAAAAAGTGATCCAACCCTATTCGTCGTTTGGGGGCCGACCGCAGGAAAGTACCCAAGCGTATTATGTACGGGTCAGTGAGCGGTTGCGCCACAAAAAACGGGCGTCGGCGATCTGGGATTATGAACGGTTGGTGTTGGAGCAATTTCCGCGCGTTCATAAAGTAAAATGCCTGAACCATACCGGGCCAAACGGCGAAATGGTGCCGGGACAAGTAACCCTGATCGTGATACCTGAATTAAGAAATCGCAACGCGGTGGACATCTTAAAACCTAAACTCAGCGCCAATGAGTTGTTGGAAATCAGGCAATTTGTAGAAAAACGCTGCTCCAAGTTTGTGAAAATCTACGCAGAGAATCCTGATTACGAAGAAGTGAAGGTCGGGGTTTGGGTGAAGTTTCGGCGCGGTTTTGAGGCAGGGACCTACAAAAAACAGCTCAACGAAGATTTGATCCGTTTTCTTTCCCCTTGGGCTTTTAAACCCGAAGCAGACATTCGTTTTGGAACCACCGAAAACAAAAGCCGCATTCTCTTTTTTATGGAGCAACTGCTGTACGTGGATTACGTGGAGCGGGTTTCTCTGTTTCATACCACTGAAAACGGAACCTCCGCCGATACCAATGAAATAACGGCGGCCGGTTCAAGAGCCATTTTAGTATCTGCCCAAACCCATACCATAAACGATATTTAAAACCCCTCCCTAACCGAGCAGGGGTGGGGTGAAAATGATTCAGGGAACATGTTGAAAAGTCCAACCATATCACAAAAAAAGCCGGACCGGGCAGACCTTGATTTCCTCCGATTGCGGCAGGAAGCCATGGACTGCCTGGAGGGATTGGCCGGTGAAACTTGGACGGACTACAATACCCACGACCCCGGTATTACACTTTTGGAGGCACTTATCTACGGGTTGACCGATTTGGGGTATCGTATGGAATGGCCCATGGAAGATCTGCTGACACCAAACCCCGAAGACGACCCGGGCCGAAATCACCAATTTCTTACGCCCGCTCAGGCACTTTCCTGCGAACCTATTACAGAAACCGACTACCGAAAGCTGATTATAGACTGCCACGAAGACATCCTGAATGCTTGGTTGATCCGGAACGAAGAGAAGAAGTTTCAATCGTTTACGGTTAACGGTTTATATGATATTTTGCTTCAATTAAACCCCTCCCTCACGGCCAATAAGGAAGAAATTACAAAACGGGTAAAAAACGTATTCAGCGCTCACCGTAATCTGTGCGAAGATGTTGTAAATATCCACACCATTGCCGAAGAAGAGTTTTCGATTTGTGCCGATATTCAGGTAGAAGCCAACGCAGACGTTGAAACGGTGCATGCCCGAATTTTATGGGAGGTACAGCAGTTTTTAACCCCTTCGGTACGCCGCTATACTTTGCAGGAATTGATGGATAAGGGGTATTCTGCCGATGAAATTTTTGAAGGGATGGTTCCGCAATTCGGTTTTTTTGATGAGGAAGAGTTGGAGAAATCCGGTGCGCCGTTGGAAGGAATGACGATTCACGTTTCCGACTTGGTCGGTGTTATCATGAAGGTACCGGGCGTGCTGACCATTCCCAAAATTCATTTAAAAACCGCGTCGTCGCACAATGATCGCGGAGAAGCATGGACCCTGCCGATCGCTGCCGGAAAATTGCCCCTGTTGAGCGATTGGGCGGCAATCCGTAAACCCGGAAACGAGGTCAAAAATTGGTCGCCCATTCGTTTTTACAAAGACCTTTTTCGCTACCATTCGAAGATCGACGATTTAGCGGCCATTATGGGACTGCTTTGGCAAACGGAGCAGCTTAAAATGAAAAACCAAGCCAATGCAGCCAAAGATCTGCCCGTTCCTTCGGGGAAATGGCGTGAGGTAGGCCGCTTCTCTACCATTCAGAAAGAACTGCCGGCCGTGTATGGAGTGGGAGCAACGGGAGTGCCCGTTACCGGTAACCCGACAGTAGATTCGGAACGAAAAGCAAAAGCGCAGCAGTTGCAGGCCTATCTTTTGTTTTTTGAGCAGATCATGGCGAGTCATGCCGGGATGCTTCAGTTCCTGCCTGCCTTGTTAAGCTTCCAAAGGGGAAATCAAGAACGATTACGTCGGGTATTTACGGCCCGACTTCCCGAAAATGTCAATCACTTTTCGGAACTTTTTTCGCTTTTCAACGGCCTTTCAGAAGAAAAAGCCGCCGAAGCAGGACCGAAATTGCAGGAACTGCTCGATGGATTGACCTTCCGACGCGGGGTGGACAATGACACCGCGCATCGAAAACAGCGCAGTTTGCTGTTGGATCATTTGTTGGCTCGTTTTGGGGAGAATTTCAACGATTACGTGTTGAGGATGCACCCTGTGTTCGGCGGAAAACGGCAGGAATGGGAAATCATTGACGATAAAGAAGACTTTTTGAATGAATACGAGATACTGAGTAAGCACCGCGCTCGGGCTTTCAATTACCGGGGAATGAGCGAAGACGACTCCCCGCTGAAACTATGGTACAACGAAGAGGATTATCGGTTGGCCGGGGCGGAAACAAATGTTGCGGGGGTAGTGAGAAGAGTGGCTCGTTTGACGGGAATTGACAATTACCGTACGCGACGATTTGCCAAAATCAACTACGAAACCTACCAAGAAACCGATGCCAACGGAGCAGTCAGTTTTCGTTTCAGAGTAGTGGAGCCCGGCACTGAAAAAATTCTGATAAGCGGTATTACGGGTTATCCGACCGAGGAAGCCGCCGTTTTGGGGTTAAAAACCGCCATCAACCGGGCGATGTTTCCCGATGGCTACGAACGAAAAGAAACGGCTAATGAAGAAAAGAAGCGTTACTATTTCAACGTCATTGAGGCAGAGGGACAGGTATTGGCTCGTCGCATAGAGTATTTTGAGAGTCCGGAAAAACGCGAAGCCGCCATTCAATTTCTCATGGATTTCCTGATGCAACGCTACAGCGACGAAGGGTTTTATTTGATAGAACACCTATTGCTGTTTCCGCTTCATCCCAACGACCGCTCTTTGAAAGCCTGCATCGACGAGGAATGTGAAGGCTGCGAAAGTGCCGATCCGTATTCGTTTCGGGTAAGTGTGGTATTGCCGGGATACACTCCCCGTTTTACCAATTTAGTTTTTCGAGACTATTTCGAACGCACGTTGCGAGCAGAATTACCCGCTCATATTTTGGCTAAAATCTGCTGGATCGGTAAACCGCAAATGACGGTGTTTGAAGAAAAATACCAAGCTTGGTTAGAATACCGAGCCCGTATTTCGCAAACCGGCGTGCCGGAAGAAGCAGATACCACGCAGAATGAATTGATAGAGATACTGGAACAACTGTACTCATTGTATCCGCCGGGTATTTTGCAGGATTGTGACGAAGACCCGGGTACGAAAAAACGGCCGATTGTGTTGAGCCGGTCGCATTTGGGAACTCAAAAAGAGGAAGACCTTAATCCCGAATAGCATTGGGTAATCTGAAAGGGGAATAGGACGGCTAACAGTAACAAATAACGGATAACGTTTTGTGCACTTAATAGTAAAATCGAGTAAATCATGGCAACTGCACAGATTCAATTTCCTGAACCCTTGGAAAGGTTCTACTATTTCAAAGAAAATCAGGTGCTCACCGCGGGTCAATTGAATCAATTGGCCGGTCATGCGGACTATGAGCAACGCCTTACCCGTACCAAAGCACTGGGTGTTGGCATCATCAGCGGGTTGGACGTGCAGACAGAGGGGATCGGCATCCGACTGTCGAAGGGAGCCGCCATTACTTCTGTCGGTAATTTATTGCAATTGGAAGAGGACGTTTTTTTTCAACATATTCGTCTCATTCAGGATGCTGCGACGGTAGAAACGCCCGACGGCAGTGTTCGAGTGTTGAAGCTGGGCAAGGAAACGACACCGATACCCATGTGGAAGCTTTCGGCTGAAGCGACGGCTGATACCACGCCGTTTTCAACGTTTGCGTCGCAGAATTCGCTGAATGATTTTGTATTGGTACTCTATCTCGACAGTTATCAAAAAGAGCCGGACGATTGTGCCGACGGCAACTGCGATAACATGAGTATTACTCAAATGAATGATACACTGGCCGTGTTGATCCCCAAACAACAGTTGACTGCCGCAGACAACAGCCCCAATCGTCTGCGCAATTTGCCCAAAGCAGCGATTCGAAGTATTGACTTGGCCAAAACGACCCTTACCAATCTTCAAAATCTGATAGACCGCTACGAAAACGCGTTGAACGGCTCCCGTAACACCTTGGAAACGGCCTTAAAACAAATAAACGAACGGTTTTCCAATACGGTCAAGGAGGCATTCGGGGGCAACAGCCCAATCCCGAAGTGGATAGAGCAACTGCCTTCGTTGATAGCCAAACAGGAAAATAAGCCCGAAATACGGTACGTTCACGATTTTTTTAAAGACTTAGCTTTAGCCATCAATGAGGCATCAGATGCCTTGGCAGACGTACCCGATTCTTTGGAGGCCCCCCCTGATTTGTTTTCCCAATTTATCATGGCAGGGGAGTTGGTAAAAGCCGCCGGGGCGCGGTTTGCCCATTATCGGCATTATTTTAAAGAATCACCGGTCTTTAACCGGGGGGCGATCCGCCGAAAGAAAGCGCTTTTTCTGTTGCAACGGATCGACGCCATGATGCGGAGTTTTAATCCTAATCCGACGTTAGCAGCCGGAGAGGCAGCCATTCGAATCACCCCTTCTAAAAACAAGGAGGTTAGGTTAGGGGAGCGAGCTATCCCTTTTTACTATAATTTAAATGAAGTTCCGCTTCATCTTTTTTGGAGTGAAGAAAAAAGCGACCGGGGCACCGAAACAACCCATCAGGGGTATTGGATGCGGGATATTTCAGAAGCTGAGGAAGTGAGAGAACCTTTCAGTTTTGATACGGATGCCTATGATTTTTTTCGGGTAGAGGGAGTGCTGGGGTTGGAAGTACAAAAGGCAACAGCCCAACTCGAAAAACTGCGAATAGAACATAATTTGGGCTTTAAAATTGAAGCCGTTCAGTTTGAAAATGACATTAAACAAGTCATACCGACCAAACCCATTCGATTCCCCGATTTAGATGTCCTGTTTCGGCATTACCGCGAAGAACTGAGCTCCAATCTGGAGTTGGTAAAAAACTATAATCAGTCACTGGGGGAGGCGCTGACCGGGGTGGCCGAAAAGACGTTTGAAAATGTGAGAGACCCCGATGGTACCGAAGCATTTACCAACATCAAAAGTGCGGTACAGGATACCGGTCAGCTGTTTGTCAATAAAATGGAAGCCGTTTCGGCAAAAATGTACCGCCCGCTTTCCGTTTTTCAGGAAGACTTCGTCAACTTTCGAAAAGAATACAATGATGTGGCGCTCATCGGCTATAGTATTGATAAAAAAGTGGCCTTTTCCAAGCAGGCTTCCGTTGCCGGTCCTATTGATAAGTTGGTGTTGGATAACAGTTTTAAAAAGTTTGACCAATTGGTGGATCTGTTTGAAAACCGAAAAACAAAAGTGTTGAAGCAATACATTTTTGACCAATTTTTCAATAAAAATCCGGGACTGAAATCCTTAGGCGGCGTGCCGGAAGGAGGTACTTTCGTGTTGGTCTATTCGGAGGGGAAGGTAGTCGCAGATTTCTGTTTGCCTTACTGCTGCACCGTAGCGATCGAAGAAGAAGATGACCATACCAAACCGGTCGTGCCTACTGTTCCGGGCATTGTCTTTCAGCCTTCCGTCATTCCGACACAGCCCAAACCTTTTAAATGGCTGGAAAAATTCGATGTGGTCAAAGACCCGCATTTGACATCCCGCTTCAAAGGAATAGACGAGGGCGTGGCCAATCTGGACATTCTCAAAAACAAATTGGGCGTATTTGAAGGAAAACTGCCCGAATGGGAGTCGAAATTTTCGGTTTGGGATAGAGCCAAGGCCGATTTTGAAGGCAAACTCGATTTTTGGGAGAAGAATAAGATCAATATTTGGGAAGGAAGGGTCAATAGCTGGGAAGCCAACAAAATCAATGTGTGGGACAGTAAATTCAGCAAATTGATCACCACAACCCCCACGACTCCCACGCCCGACTTTGACCTCGGCGGTTTGTTGGATAGGGTAGGTGTACTTGAAAATGAGCGGGTGGTGGTCAATGATAAGTTCAGCAACTTGGAAAATGTGCAGTTGGCCGATTTTCGAAGACAATTGGACATCAAAGCCGATAAGGCGGTGGTGGATGCGCGGTTGTTGAGTATGGAAGGAAAAACAAACGAGCTTTCGGTAAAAACGGCGAAGTTGGATACCAACGTAGCGAGTTTTGGGGCCAAAGTGAATACGCTGGAAAACAGCGTCAATGCCGTGGATAATAAGTTTACGGTATTTGATAACCGGATTAAAGGGATAGAAGGAAAAGTAACGGTGTTCGATACCAGATTTACCGCCATAGATACCAATGTAGCCGGTTTGAAAACCAATCTGGAAGGTCGCTTGACAACGCTCAGTACACAGGTGGCTTCTAATAAAGCCGATGTGGATTCGCGGCTTACCACCATCCGAACGGATGTGACACGCCTGAACCGACCCATCCAGTAATTTGGCAATTATGAGCTATCCCCAAAAACATACCATTCAGCGGCTTGTGGTAGAGGTCGAAGTCTATACGGAGCAGTCCGACAACCTTCGGGAAGAGGCTTGGCTCCGTATCGTAAGCGATTGGCTCTATAGTACCTTTCTGCCGCTGTTGGAAGAAATGTTGGACAAAATGGCGCTGTCAAACGAAAGGATATGTTTAGCGCAACTCACGTTGGACTTAGGAGAAATAAACCAAACGGAGTGGAAGGAATTGAGCGGCTTTTCTGAGGGACACATTCGGCAAACAATAGAAATAGCCCTGAAATCGGTACAGGAGGTTCCGGCTTATAAGCGACCGAGTGAGGGTCAAAATACGATGGAGGCTTTTTTATTTTTTCTGAAAACCGGTCGCCTTCCTTGGTGGTACACCCCTCGGCCTATATCGGAATGGGAGTCCCAAATTATGGATGCTTTGGCAGAAAGCCCGCCGAAGTCGGGACTGTTGTTTAAAGATACCGCCGTCAGTCTGAGATTGGCCGGTCACTTTTCGCAAAGTTTATTTCAGAAATTAATTCAAAAATATTTTGGGCAATATTATGAGAGAAGTGCTGAAATTCAGGAAAGGATAAAGCGTTTGGTAACGGCTCTGCATCTTTCTCAGTCAAGGCGGCAGGAGATGGAAGCGGCGGTTCGAACTACACTTCTTCAGGCTTTTGGTCAGAACTTGCCCGTAGAACAATTACCGATGTATGTCCTGAATCATTTGCCCGAAAAGGCGTTTTCTGTACTCCGAAAGGCCACGCTTGCTTTAGCTGCCGGCGCGGGAAAAAGGGAAGAGGACAAACAATGGATCGAGTTGATTGCTGCCGGAAAAGAGCAAATAATGAACAAGTCATGGGTTGTCGGTCAGGAAATAAGGGGGGCGGAGGAGAGGCTGAGTGAAACCCAAACGACTGATGAAATCTACATTACCAATGCCGGATTGGTCCTGCTTCATCCGTTTATTACCTATTTTTTTGAAGAGCTGAATATCAGTAAAAACGGCAAAATACTGAAACCTCAGCGAGCGGTTATGCTGCTGCAATGGCTGGCAAGCGGGCAATCCGATCCGGCTGAATATGACCTGCCGCTCAATAAACTATTGTGCGGCCTGTCCCCGGAAGCCCCCGTGGTTGGGAAGTGGAAACTGACAAAACGGGAGAAAAATGAAGCCCGTCAGTTGCTGGAAGCGGTCATTCGCCATTGGCATGTGTTGAGAAATACGTCAACGGCGGGCTTACAGGGTAATTTTCTGTGTCGCGAAGGGAAATTGACCCGAAAATCGGAGGGCGATTGGTTGCTGCAAATCGAACGAAAAAGTATGGATATCCTCTTAGCGGATTTGCCTTGGGGAATCTCGATGATCCAACTTCCCTGGATGCCGCATTGGCTTTGGGTAGAATGGGCATAAACCGAACAGCGTGTCCTGATAATGAAAACAACGGCTGAAAAATCTTCCTCGGCAAGCTCTCCGGCGAAAACCTTTTCCAAGGGAGCCTTCTTCGCTTCGGCGGGGAAGGGAAGTTTTTTTGCGCCTTCTGCGCAGGTCTCTTTCTCCGGAAATCTGTCATCTGTCAAAGCATTGGCCTACCAAACAACCGCCTTCAATCGAACCGGCATTCCGGCTACCGATAAAGCCGCAACGGCGCAATCAAAAAGTAATGACCCGGGCACTTCATTGGCCGAAGCGCCTGCCGAGGCAAGGCCGGCAGTAAAACTCAAAAAAGCGCCGGTTTTACCCAAAGATGACCCGGCATTTCAGCAGGCAGTCACGCATATTAAGCGCACCGGGAAGAACCAAAGAAAACACCCGGAACCGGAAGCCAAAAAACTGCAGGTAAAGGGTGCCGCAGTATTGCCGATCGGAGAACAAAAACTATACAACGACCGCAAAACGCATCTTGAGTCGATCAATCAAACGGCGTCGAAAGAAAAAGGGAAAAAGCGTTTCAGCGCCGCTGTTTTCAAGACTTTGTTGAATGCCGAATTGGCCCAATTGGAAAAACAACTTCCCCACAGTGAAAGTGATGCTAAAAAATTCAAAAGAGACAAGCCGTTAGAAAAAGTAAGGGAAGGCATCAGCGGTAAAGTAAACGAGGAAAATCAAAAGGTGGCCGCCCCGATTACCTCTGAAACTGTACAGCCTTCACCGCCCGATAGCGGAATCGAACCGCAGGAAGCCGGCACGTTGGCTAAAGACGCTTTAGGAGGCCGTCCTCGGCCCATGGACCCGGCAGCGGCCGTACCCAAGCCGAAACAGGAGGAGGAGATCTCGATGGAGAAAAAAAGCCGTGGTCTGGACGAGTTAATGGCCGAAAGTAAACTCACCGACGAGCAATTGGCCAACTCCAACGAGCCTAATTTTATTCGGGCACTGGATACCAAAAAAGAGGCTCAGAAAAAAGCAGCGGCTGTCCCTGTTCAGTATCGTACGCAGGAAACGGCCGTTTTGACCCGGTCGCAAAACGGAGCCCGTATGACCGAGAACAAAGAGGTCAACGCCATGATCGGCCAACGCGACAATGCCTTTACGGGTGTCTTAGGCAAACAAACCTCCACGAAATCGGCCGATGTCACCGAGCAAAATCGGATCAAAGGGGAATTGAAGCGAATCTACGACGCTACGAAAACGGATGTTAATAAAATTTTTACCGACCTTACAACGAATGAACAAAGTGCCACAAATGTCAATAAGATCTTTAATGACAAATCGACGACGGCCAAAGAACGGTTTGAAAAACGCGTAGAGGACCAATTAGACGATATTCATGGGCTGGGCATCAAAGACTTTTTCTTTGGGGAAGACACGGAGGCCATTGAGGGCGTCTTTACCCGCGAAAAGGCCATCTTTTTGTCGGCTATGGATACCGTTTTGGATGAAATTTCGGGAATCATTGCCGAGCAGCTCAATGCGGCAATCGACCGCATTCAAAAAGGTCGGGACGAAGCCGAAGGGTTCTACGCTTCTCTCAGTAAAGAACAGCAGCGGTTGGCCGGGGAGGCTATGGAACAATACCGCGTTCAGTACAGTGATTTGGAGGCGAGTGTGAATGATAAACAAACCGAATTGGTCAGCAGTTTGGCCGCTGCCTACAAAGAAAGCGCCGATTCGCTGCGGGCTACGTTTGATAAACTGGAAGAAGAAGCAAGCAAGAACTTCCTGCAAAAAGCCGCTGACTTTGTGGTGGGTATTGCCAAAGCAGTTTACAATTTGGGTAAATTGTTGATTTCCATCGTGACCCGGATCGCCAACATCATTGACGAGATTTTGGCCCATCCCATTCGCTTTTTGGAAAATCTGGGAGCCGGTATCAAGCAAGGTTTTGCCACCTTTGTCGACAATTTTGACTCCTATTTGCTCAAAGGGTTTTTTGACTGGTTGCGCGGTTCGATGAGCGGCTCCGGTATTCAATTGCCGGCGAGTTTAGACGAAAAAGGCCTGTTTGGTCTGGCCATTCAACTTATCGGACTCAATTACGAAACTTTCCGAGAGGTAGTGGTCCGAAAATTGGGGGCCGGAGGCGAAAGAATCTTGGCTGTCTTGGAAAAAGGCGAGGAAATGCTGGGCGAAGCTACGGCGTTGTTCCAAATCCTGAAAACAGAAGGAATCGGCGGTTTATGGACGCATCTGAAAGAAATGATGTTAAGCCATCTTACCGAGATTTTCGACCGCATCAAAGAGACCGTTTTATACGAGACCATCAAAAAAGCGCTGGTCTTTGTGGCGTCCATGTTCAATCCTATCGGGGCTTTTATCAAGGCGGTACAGGCGCTCTACGCAGGGCTTAAATTCCTGATCGACAATATAGAACGTATCGCGATTTTGGTCAATTCCTTCTTAGATTCGCTCGAAATGGCGGTCAAAGGCAACGTCAGCGGGATTGCCAACAAGATCATCACTGCGCTCAGTACGTTTATTGTCATGGCCATCGACTTTCTGGCCAAGTTGCTCGGATTGGGCAATTTGGCAGAAAAGGTGCGCAAGATCATCCAAGCCTTCCGGAACCCTGTTGTCCGAGCCATGGAATGGTTGGTAGATAAAGTGATCAAACCGGTGGTCAATAAAATTCTGGGCGCGGGCAAAGCGGTGTTACAAGCCGGGTTGCCGGTTGACCCCAATGAACGATTGAAATTGGGCATGGACACCGCCCTGAAAGTGGTGAATCGACTGCCGGGCAATTTTATCGGTAAAGCCGTGATTTTGCCGGTATTGACCCCTATTAAATTGCGTTATGGTTTCCAATTGCTGGAGCCCGTATTGCAGGACGGAAAATGGTGGTTGAGAGGCCATATTAATCCGAGTATTACCGTGGAAACCGGTAAAAAAGCCGGGACCGCCGACAGTAAGATCACTTTCAAAGTGGGAGATTGGGTCAAATCCACCTATATTGAAGGAATGTGGGTGGCTCAAATTACGACCATTTCGGAGAAAAATGTAACGATTTGGTACGATGATAACCGAAAAGGAAGAGAGATCATTGAGCGGGATCAGTTCGCGGAATACGTGAAACAAGGGCACATAACTGAATATGACTATGACAAGACCAATCGGGAAAAGTACATGGGTTCTAATATTTCCAGAAGTGACTTATTGGCACACTACCGGAATGAAGGCACTCATTATCGGAAAAACGGAAATGTAGAAGAGGTACAATTTCCTAAACAGAAATTCGGCAAATGGTATGACTACAATGATTGTGATGCCAGCCATGAACCTAAAGATGCCGTTACTTATTGGAATGAAACCGGACGTAAACACGGGGCGCTTTCCACCCAAGTCAGAAACTGGATGACCAATCCCAAAAACTACGTTTTTGAGCCTTCCGGCCCGAACCGTTCGCGCGGTTCGCGAAAAGGAGAGTTTTACAAACCGCCTTTAAAATAATGTTTCAGCATGAAAGAGGAAGAATTGGCAGAGAAAATCGGCAGTATTTCCAAAAAGGCAAAAAGTCTGACCTTACACGGGAAATTCAAAGAGTCCATCGCTGAATACCAACAGGCCATTGCTTTGTTGGGAGAAAAGGTAAAGAGCTCCAAATACGCCGTAATGCTTTTTTGCGGCATCGGTGAAGCCTATTTTTTACAAAAAAAATGGTCGGAAGCGCTGGATTATTACGGCAAGGCGGTTTCGAGCGAAGGTGGTTTGGGCGAACCGTTGATCCATCTTCGGTTGGGACAAATTCGATTCGAATTCGGACAGTTTGAAAAAGCGGCAGACGAACTGATGCGGGCTTATATGGGAGGCGGGCCCCTTATTTTTAAGGGCGAGGAACCCAAGTATTTTAAATTAATAGAACCTTTGTTGTAATCAACGATGTTGAATGTCCCCAATCTTTCCGCCGCCTTTTCGTATCTCCATACCATCGTATGCGAAAGGATGAGAGCACATCTGCAATTAGAAGAATCCGAAGAAACCAACGAGGTGACCTATTTGCAGGATGATTCTCCTTTTGCCCGGCTTATTCGAACTCACCAACCTACTTTTGAAGAATATATCGTGTTGTTACTGGCTTTAGTGCCTCACGTACAGCCGCATTTTTTTAACCGGATCATGGCCGAATTCCTGCCCGAAGGGGGCGATTTACCCGAGTTCGGCGGAGTACGCGGTACCAACCATCGGGGAATCATGCCTACGGGAGAAACCGCACAATTTATTTTGGCCGGCGATGATCTAACCAAACGGTTGGAGATTCAAGGCTTATTCAGTGCTTCGCATTGGTTTTTGCAGCGGCATATCTTAAAATTGGAATCAGTTCGGGAAGGTGAACCGGCCATGAGCGGACGCTTGTTGCCGGATTCGGATATCGTGGAACTCTTGACCTTGGGCAGTGTCAGTCCGCCGCGCTTCAGTACGGATTTTCCGGCCGAGCGCATTACAACGCAGTTGGAGTGGAGTGATTTGATCTTACACCCTCAAACGCTCCATCAAATCCGAGACCTCGAAAATTGGATGCGTTGGAACGACACATTGCTGCAGGAGTGGGAGATGAAAAAACAGGTGAAACAAGGCTATCGCTCGCTGTTCTACGGGCCGCCCGGAACAGGTAAGACCCTGACGGCTACTTTGTTGGGAAAATACACCGACAAAGAGGTGTATCGGGTGGACTTGTCACAGACCGTATCGAAATACATTGGCGAAACGGAAAAAAACCTGTCCAAGCTCTTTGATAAAGCCGAAAACAAAAATTGGATCCTGTTTTTTGACGAAGCCGATGCCCTTTTTGGCAAACGCACCGAAGTACGCGATGCGCACGATAAGTATGCCAATCAGGAAGTCGCTTATCTGCTGCAACGCATTGAGGCCTATAACGGACTCGTTATTTTGGCCTCCAATCAGCGGACCAATATCGACGAGGCATTTACGCGGCGATTCCAGTCCGTCATTCACTTTCCGTTTCCCCGAGCCGAAGAACGGCTGGCTCTTTGGCAAAAAGCGTTGCCGACCCGACCCGGTCTCGCCGATACGGTGGATTGGCCGCAGATCGCCGCCCGTTTTGAACTGACCGGGGCCAATATTGTCAATGTCATGCAATACAGTTTGCTGACCATGCTGGCCAACGGCAAACAAGCCTTGGACTACCGACAGATTGAAACCGGAATAGTGCGTGAGTTGGTGAAAGAAGGAAAACTTTCTTAAAAAATTCGATTGCCCCACAGTCGCTCCTGAACGGCTTTTCGGACCAGACCCGCGGTATTTTTTACTTCCAATTTTTGGATGAGATTGAGCCGGTGTGTTTCGATAGTACAGGGGCACACAAACAACTTATCCGCAATTTCTTTGGTCGAATATTCTTCCACGATCAAATTCAACACTTCTTTCTCGCGCGGAGTCAGTTGATAATTAATGCGTTTTTTGTTGGGAGTCGCCGTCCAACTGTTGACGCATTGCAGCAGCACATTAGAGATAAATACTTTCCCTTCTTTCACACTTTGGATCATCTCCATGATATCATCCCGGCTTGAGGTCTTGGGCAAATACCCGAAAACCCCCTGTTGATAATAGCCGTGAATGTCGCTGATGGAGTCATTTTGGCCGAAAACGATGACTTTCAGGTCTTTATTCAGTTTTTTCAGGTTTTTGAGAAAATTCCTGCTTTTGATCAGCGGATTGGTGCCGTCGAGCCACACCCAATCGGGTTTGACGGCAAGAGAGGCCGTAAGAGCTTCGTACTCCATGGGTACAATGGACGTATGCATACTGGGGATATTGGAAAGAAGCTGACATAGCATACTCCGTAACAACGGAATAGATTCAACAACCAATATTGTATTCATAGTTGTATCAGTTTAAGAGTTAGTACGCATTTCAACGTTGAAGTAAGTAGAACAATATTAGGCTATTTTACAGAAAGGTTATATATTAAATTGAGTGAACGGTAAAAATCTGTAGCGGCCTCACAAAAGCCTTTGTTCTTATTTAGAATTTTTTTAAGATATTTGTCCCCGATTCGAACAGAACCCCCCCGATATTTGTTGAAAATAGAGAATTAACCGCACGCATAGCGATGAGCAAAGAAGTAGAATTATTAGAAGAAATCACCAACTCTGAATATAAGTACGGCTTCGTAACCGACATTGAAGCCGAAGAAGCGGCTCCCGGTCTGACCGAGGATACCGTTCGGTGGATTTCGGCCAAAAAGAATGAACCCGAATGGATGACCGAGTGGCGATTAAAAGCCTTTCGTCTTTGGCAGGGAATGACCGAACCCACATGGCCCAATGTACATTATCCTCCCATTGATTATCAGGTAATTAAATACTATTCTGCCCCTAAGCAAAAAGCCGTAGTAGGCTCTTTGGATGAGATCGACCCCGAATTGCGCCGCACGTTTGAACGTTTGGGTATTTCGCTGAACGAACAAAAAAGATTATCCGGGGTAGCGGTAGATGCGGTCATTGACTCTGTGTCGGTAACGACTACGTTCAAAACCGAACTCAAAAAGCAGGGAATCATTTTCTGTGCTATCAGCGAAGCCATTCAGGAGCATCCGGAATTGGTAAAGAAATACTTAGGATCGGTCGTACCGGCCAAGGATAATTTCTTTTCGGCGCTCAATGCCGCCGTTTTTTCCGACGGCTCCTTTTGTTATATTCCCAAAGGCGTACGTTGCCCGATGGAACTCTCGACCTATTTCCGGATCAACGCAGCCGGTACCGGGCAGTTTGAACGGACGTTGATCATTGCCGATGAAGGTTCGTACGTCAGTTATTTGGAAGGGTGTACCGCTCCGATGCGCGACGAAAACCAATTGCACGCCGCTGTGGTAGAGATTGTGGCGCATGAACGCGCCGAAGTCAAATACAGCACGGTACAAAACTGGTATCCCGGTGATAAAGACGGCAAAGGCGGTATCTATAACTTCGTGACCAAACGCGGTATTTGTGACGGGGCCTATTCCAAAATCTCTTGGACGCAGGTAGAAACCGGCTCGGCCATTACCTGGAAATACCCTTCTGTGATTTTGAAGGGAGACCACAGCATCGGAGAGTTTTACTCAGTAGCAGTGACCAATAACATGCAGCAGGCCGATACCGGTACAAAGATGATCCACCTCGGCAAAAACACCAAGAGCCGGATCGTGTCCAAAGGGATATCGGCGGGCAGAAGCCAAAACTCCTACCGCGGTCTGGTACAGGTATTTAAACGCGCCGAAAATGCCCGTAACTTCTCGCAATGCGATTCATTGCTGTTGGGAGATACTTGCGGAGCACATACGTTCCCGTATATCGAAGTAAATAACACCGGCGCTACGGTAGAACACGAAGCCACAACCTCTAAGATCGGGGAAGATCAGCTGTTCTATTGCAATCAACGGGGTATTCCTACGGAACAGGCCGTGGCGTTGATCGTCAATGGTTACGTCAAAGAGGTATTGAACCAACTACCCATGGAATTTGCGGTGGAAGCTCAAAAACTGCTCGAAATCAGTTTGGAAGGCTCTGTAGGATAATTCAAATCGACATTTCATCCAAAAGGTCTTGGAGACCTTATAGGTTTAATAAAGATTTAAAAGAAGTAATAACGATGGTGGTACGACTTTTTAAAAAAAGGATCGTGCCACCATTTTTTTGTATCAAATCAGATGAAAAAAGAGTCTGCTGCCCCTGAATTGACCCCTGAAACCTTTACCGGACTGGAAGTAGAGGCTCCTAAAGAAGTGGCCGTTGGTTTACCCGCCGTTGTCAGTTCGGCCAAACATGTGTTCGGAGCGATGAACGTCGGTCGCGGTATGAAAGCCCTGCTCAACCTTAACCAAAAAGACGGTTTCGATTGCCCGAGTTGCGCTTGGCCTGACCCCGATGATGAGCGTTCGGCCATTGCCGAATACTGCGAAAACGGCGCCAAAGCCATTGCCGAAGAAGCTACCGACAAACGACTGCTGCCCGAATTTTTCGCCCGATATTCCGTCAACGAATTGGCCGCTTGGAGTGATTTTGAATTGAGCCGGCAGGGGCGCATTGCCCAGCCCATGTATAAACCTAAGGGAGCGACGCATTATCAACCGATTGAATGGGAGGAGGTCTTTCAAAAAATGGGGACTCATCTGAATCAACTCACATCCCCCGACGAAGCCATCTTTTATACGTCCGGTCGTACAAGCAACGAAGCGGCATTTTTATACCAACTTTTTGTGCGGGAATACGGTACCAATAACCTTCCCGACTGTTCCAATATGTGCCATGAGTCGAGCGGGGTAGCGCTCAGCGAAACCCTCGGCATCGGCAAAGGTTCGGTTAAATTAGACGACTTTTACCTTGCCGACCTGATCATCATTGCCGGGCAAAACCCCGGCACCAATCACCCGCGCATGTTGACCGCCTTGGAAAAGGCCAAAAAAAACGGGGCGAAGATCCTATCCATCAACCCTTTGCAAGAAACGGGATTAGTGGCGTTTAGCAATCCTCAAACGGCGTTAGGGTTGTTAGGGGCCAAAACAGCCCTTTCTGATTTATTCATGCAAGTGCGCCTCAACGGTGATGTTCCGCTTTTTAAGGCTTTTCTTAAACTCTTGTATGAAGCGGAAGAGGAGCGGGGAGGGGTTTTTGATTGGGCATTTATTCGCGAAAAGACCGAAGGAGTAGAGGCGTTGTTGGAAGAGCTGAAGTCCTGCTCGTTAGAACAACTTTCCAACGATTGCGGCTTGACTCCGGCGCAAATTAAAGAGGCCGCTGACCTGATCATAGCCTCCGAAAAAATCATTGTATGCTGGGCTATGGGGTTAACCCAACACAAAAATGCCGTAGATACGATCCGCGAGGTGGTAAATCTGTTGTTACTGAAAGGCTCTGTCGGGAAACCCGGTGCGGGCACGTGCCCCGTGCGCGGGCACAGTAACGTGCAGGGCGACCGTACGATGGGCATTTGGGAAGCACCGCCGAAAGCCTTTTTGGACAGTTTGCATAAACAATTCGGCTTCGAACCGCCCCGCCGACACGGCTACAATACCGTTGAGGCTATCAAAGCCATGCACGAAAGAAAGGCAACTGTCTTTTTTGCCATGGGAGGAAATTTTCTGTCGGCTACGCCGGATACAGTTTTTACGGCCAAAGCATTGCGGAATTGCAATCTGACCGCCCACGTTTCCACCAAACTTAACCGAAGTCATCTGGTGACGGGGGAGGAGGCCTTGATCCTGCCTTGTTTGGGACGAACCGACAAAGACTTACAGAACGGAGAAACACAGTTTGTCAGCGTCGAAAACTCCATGGGAGTAGTGCATCAATCCAAAGGAAAGCTGTCTCCCGTGTCGGAGCATTTATTGAGTGAGCCCGACATTGTCAGGCGGTTGGCTAAAGCCACTTTGGGCAGGAAGTCCAAAGTGGCGTGGGATGAGTTGCTCTCTCATTACGACCGTATCCGCGACGCCATTGAAAATACAATCCCGGGTTTTGAACATTATAACGACCGCGTCCGTATGCCCGGCGGATTTTATCTGCCGAACGGCGCCCGGGAAGGAAACTTTAAAACCGCGATCGGTAAAGCAAGGTTTACGCTCAATCAGTACCAACCGCATGTTTTGACTGACAAGGAATACCTGATGATGACCATTCGGAGTCATGACCAATTCAATACTACTGTTTACGGATTAGATGATCGCTACCGGGGGATTTATAATGAGCGGCGTGTGGTATTAATGAACAAAAAAGATATGGAAAAGGCAGATCTGCCCCCCGGAGCTGTCGTGGATCTCTACAATTTCCACGGTGGTAAGGAGCGATTGGCCGCGAAATTTATCATTGTCCCGTATTCGATTCCGGAACGCTGTATTGCTACCTACTTTCCCGAAGCCAATACGTTGGTTCCTATTGACAGCTATGCCGACCGCAGTATGACACCTACCTCCAAAACAGTGGTGGTGGAAATCAGAAAGTCGGTCGAGCCGGTGTAAAGTACAAGTTCGAGTGAACACCCGCAAAAATGATACCAATCGTGCAAAAATGCTGAAAGTTGCCTGATCAGTTTATTTTCAGGCTTTTTTTGTTTGGTTTATAGGGTATCTATTTTTCACATTATCAGGAGGTTAAGCCTCAAGACGGCCTCGTCGGGTCGTTTTGAGGCTTTTTATTTTTTTTTCGCACGGTTCTTGCTCCTTTCAATAAGTAAATACCCCTTTATTCAAAAAACATACCCCTCTATGATTAAACGTGTAGCAAGACTGGTGTGCGTGCTTGCGTGGGTTGTTTGTAGCCAAACCTATGCCAAAAGTGATCCTATTGCCCCTACCCATCCTGTTGTTTTAGCTGATGATAACCAACGCTATTTGTGTGTAGCGCTGCTCAATACCACAGAAGGACCGGAAGAAGGACTGAGTGTACTTCGCGCAGCGGCCAAGCAAGGTTGCAATGCCGCAATGATTACGGTAAGATGGGATGTTGTACATGAAAAAATAACTGCCTCAACCAACTGGACCCAGTATGATAACCAAATCAAATTGTGTAAGGAGTTGGGGTTGAAGGTGTTTTTGCGCGTCCATTTAGCGCGTTGCTGCAATCGTTCTGAAGGATATTGGCCTGAAAGCGAAGCCGCTAAAGATCAGGAAGGCCGTATTCTGAAAGATATTTTCAGTATGTCGCATCAATCTTCGGTGGACCAATCACTGGGGTTTGTCAAAGAAGTTTGTGAACGTTATTTGCCTTATCAACAAGAAGGACAAATTTTATGTTTGGCGGCCACAACAACCACTACGCAGGAAGCGGGCTACCATTATGAAGGGTATATCTCTGACGGCGGGCTTAATTTCGGAACGCCTTACCTGTCGGCTTATGACTTTTCTCCTTCGATGGTAACGGGTTTCCGTAATTGGCTCTTGGCCAAATACGGTGATCTCAAAACCATTAATGAAAATTGGCGTTCGGACTTCAGTGAGGTCAGTGATATCCAACCGATTTCTACTAACTATGCTCACCCGGAAAATAAACGCTGGAGCGATTGGTATCTGTATCGCCATTCCATGCTGAAGAACTTTCTGGACGGTGTCAGTCGTTCGGCCAAAGGAGTAGACGGGAGCTACAAAGTAATTAATGATTTCGGCTCCGTTCACGATGGTCTCAGTTTTCGACGCGGTACCTTAGCTTTCAAAGACTTAGCCCGTAATACCGACGGAACTAAAATCAATGATGCACAAAGTTATAACCATTATTTCAGTGCCGATGTACTGCGGAGCAGTATGGGAAATGATAAATGGATTATGAACGAAGCATTCAAGGAGCCGGGGATGTCACAGTATGGGATGGAACTCATGCTCAACCAACATTTTGAAAGGGGGTGCAAATTGGTCAACATCGTGGCCGGCAGTACGAGTGAAATGGATTGGTTTGCCCCGAGTATCCAGGCAATCGCCAAAAATTGGCTTAAGAAACCGATGACCCCTATCGTTCCTGTTCAGAAAATAGTGGTAAAACTTTCGGAGTTAGTCAAAACCGGGAGTTATTTTATTCCGGGTTACATGAGTCGTTGGGAAGAGAAAAACACAGATGGTCCCGTAGAAGTGAAGTTAATCGAAGATCTGTTGGGCGAACCGGAAAACAATCAAGCACCGATAGTCAAAAACCCGCTTGCAGATTACAGCATTACTTCCGGTATGGAACTCACTTACCCGATTCCGGAGAATGCCTTTCTGGACCCGGACGGTAAGATTGAGTTTTATGAAGTAAGCGGCCTTCCGACGGGTTTGTTTTTAGATAAAAATACGATCAAAGGCAGTTCGACCTTGGTAGGTAACTATACCATTACGGTAAAAGCCAATGATGCCTACGATGCTTCGGTAAGTGCCACATTTACCCTACGGGTGACGCCTCAAAAACAGGCTGGCCTTACTCTATATAAAGCCGGCAATTACCTGAGCCGTTCATTGATTCGAACACTTAAGAACACCGATACTTTAAATATCAATGCGTTAGGTTTTGCGGTTAACTTTTTTGCGGTACCGGATGCTTCGGCTAAAGCGGTAGTGATGAAATTGTCGGGAGCGATCAACCAAACGCGGACGGAAACAGACGCTCCGTTTGCTTTGTACGGTGATGACGGGGGTACAACGCTCAAGGTCGGAAATTATGAGTTGGTCATTGAATCTTACAACTCTACCGTTATTATTCCCAATAACGCTATTGGCAGAAGTGTCTTTAATTTTGTGGTGGCTAATCAGCGAATCAATCAGGCACCGGTAGTACTCACCCCGCTCGGAGATCAACAAACTACGATTAATCGTACCTTTAACTTAATGCTTCCGGTCGGCAGTTTTCAGGATAAGGACGGTCAAATAGTACGAGTAGTTATAACCGGCCTGCCTGCGGGACTGAAAGCGACCGGCTGGCAAATCAGCGGTGTACCTACGCAAGCCGGTAATTTCCCGATTTCAGTAGAAGTATTTGACAACGAAAATGCTTCCGTAAAAACTCAATTTACCCTTCGGGTTGCCTCAGTAAATCAAGCCCCGACAGCGACCATGGTCTTACCCGACCAAACGGTCATGGTACAACAACTCTACGAATACAATATTCCCGTCACTCTGTTCAGTGATTCAGATGGGTATGTCGTACGTATTATTGCCCAAAATACTCCCTCCGGCATCAGTTTGGTGGGCGGAAAACTGACCGGTAAGCCCACCGTTGCAGGAGATTATCGTATTCTCATTCGGGCCATGGACAACGAAGGGGCTTGGGGCGAGACGTCGTTTCGGTTGTTAGTAAAGGAAACGGCCGCCAACATGCCGCCTTTGGTAGAAAATCTGATTCCGAATCAAACAGCAAAAGTGGGTTCAACCTTCAATTATACCTTGCCTAAAAATACCTTCCGCGATCCGGAAGGAGGTGAGATTCGCACGGAGGTGACCAATCTGCCGTCAGGGCTGATTTTCAGCAACGGCGCGATTGTCGGGATGCTCAGTACCGCCGGCGAATTTCAGATCACGGTGCGGGGGTATGATGTAGTAGGGGCTTCGGTTGGCACTTCCTTTACTCTTTCGGTAAGTTTAGCAAATAACAATATACCGCCGAGCGTAGTCGCACCGATGGCAGACCAAAACGCTACAGTGGGACAACCTTTCGAGTTGGCTGTACCGATTAGTATCTTCCGTGATCCCGACGGTTCTTTGTTCGGGTTGTTGGTCAGAAATTTACCTCCGGGCTTAGTATTTCAGGGAGGAAAAATTACGGGTACACCTACTGCCGCGGGAAATTATACCGTCACGATACGGGCAATTGATAATCAAGGCGCTTCGGCAGAAGATTATTTTGTGATCAAAGTTGTCAACCCGGAGAGTGTCACTACTGACTTTGTATTCAGTTTGTACAAAGCCGGTGGGTCTGCCTCCCGTAGTTTTGTGCGTACATTACGCCATAATGACAGAATCGTAGCGTCGACCCTCCCATCATTCATTAATATTTTTGTGGAAGCAATCCCTCAGGTTGAGCGTATTGAATTTACGTTGACAGGCCCCATCGAGGTGACATTCACCGATTATAATTCGCCCTACGGCTTGTTTGATGATAATGGAGGGTTCAGTTCGGTACCGGGTACGTACACTTTAAAAGTGAAAGGTATCAAAAACAACAAAGCGGTCGGAGAAACGACGATTCAGTTTGTGTTAACCGACGGAAAATCGGCCCGCATAGGAGGAGAAGAACCGGAGGAAATAAATGAATGGGCTTCTTATCCCAATCCTTTCAGAAATGCTCTGAAAATAGTTGTTCCTTTGGAGTATCAGGCGTCAGCCACTGATTTTTCAGTGATTGATTTTACCGGCCAACGTCGGAAAGTGCAGGAAGTAAAGTGGGATAAACAACAGGCAGAATTGAATTTGGAGCCGCTGCAACTGCCGAAAGGCTTATATTTATTACAAGTACAACACCCGGATTACCCTATTAAAATCATCAAGATTCTGCGAGAAGAATAACCGCGGAAACCAACTTCTCAAGATTGTAAGCCTGCCGTTTATTCACCGGTTTGGCTGAAAGTCTTGGGAAGTTTTTTTGACTCAGCGTTTCATCCTATCTTTCTTCTTGTATCAATTTGGGCAACATTTCCTACGCCTTTATATTTTCAGCGTGAGGTAGGTGATGAGGGCATGGGTATGATCAAACTCCGAAAGAGTAGCCCGTTCTGACAACACATAGACATAACCCGGTTCGAGATCTAATTACGTATTCCAATCCTCCCGAAACCCGAAATTCATGCACCCTCGGTAAAGTCAAATCCGTATCTTTTCCCAATAAAGGTTCGGAATAACTATTTTCGGCCGGCAACAAGATCAGGTTCAGGTGTTTCAGCGAGTACGTCAGCGTCAGTTTGAGGTTGTTGGTTTTCGGCTTCTCGATCGGATTCAGGTGATGAAGGCTGTTTTGGCGTCGCATTCCTGCTTCGGCGGTTAAACTGAGTTTGGGGGTCAATCGGGCATTAAGCGCCAAACGTGACCACGAACCGGTGTGGGTATAATGTTGAGCAGCAGCCCAAAAAGGGAAAAATCCCGCAAAAGCGAGCAGTAAAGGTTTTCTCATAG
This sequence comes from Spirosomataceae bacterium, assembly GCA_046329125.1. Taxonomy (GTDB): domain Bacteria; phylum Bacteroidota; class Bacteroidia; order Cytophagales; family Spirosomataceae; genus Runella. Next base: position 184,135 of record JAXLVD010000004.1, read on the forward strand.
AGGTGTTGAAAGTGAACAAAAATAACAGCTTTCGGGAGGTAAAAAAACACTGAGTGTACTGACAAATCCATTAACGGTAGGGAAAATCAATGTTACTTTCTTTATGTCTGTTTTCGTAGCGACTACACTAAAAGCAGATAGTCAAAAGTGCCGCCCGGGTTTCTGTGGTTTAAGCAAGCTTAGGCGTGTAATTTTGTCCTATTTCTGTTGACAGTAGACAACTGAACAAATTCGATGAATAAGCCGCGTTCAACACCGACATCTTATTTTTGCCTTGTTCAACCTTGCGTTTGTAATAGTCTTGCAGTTTGGCTTTCATTCGGATGGCCGATATGGAACTCAAGTGGAGAATAGAACGCTCCCGTATCCCGTTTCAAGCGTAAACGTGTATGTTGATTTACGCGTGTTTTGCCGGCAGCGGCCGACTGTTCGGGTACTACTGCCCGAACTATAAGCAAAGGGCACAATACGCCCCTATCATGCTGATTTTTTAGGTTTAGTAATGGCCTTGATCTCATCGTGGTTACTGACGAGCGGCCCGCCGCAGAGGGCTGATTGTTTACTTGTAAGTAGTTATCTGAAATTAGTTATCAGTTATCTGTCTATATTCAATCAGTTGATTATCAATGCACTAATAACGAATAACAGATAACGAATAACATAAAGTATTTGTGATTGGGTACTTAAACTTATCAATAATTCGACTTTTGATAGGAAGCCCTTCCTACTTCCAACTATATTCTAACTCATTTTTTTGATACTGACTAAGGGTTTGGGGGAGCTTGTATTGACCTATCATCAGAAAAGGTTTATCAACCTTGATTCGGATATTAGCTAATGTCCTTAAACGATTTGTAATATGATATCATTCTGCCAAATTGGAGCATTTATAGCCATGCTTTTTCCTTTGAGTGAAAAAGCCATCAATCCCCATTCGTGCCAGCCTGTACACAATGATTCGACCAATACCTCGCCAAAGTATCAATTAATCTGGTCTGACGAATTTGATAAGGAGGGCGTACCTGACCCTACAAAATGGGAATTTGAAACTGGATTTTCCCGAAACGAAGAGGCCCAATGGTACCAAAAAGAAAATGCGGTTTGTCATAATGGTAATCTGGTCATTACGGCCAAAAAAGAACGAAAAAGCAACCCTAACTTCAAGGAAGGAAGTAACGATTGGCGAACCAATCGGCCATTTATCGAATACACATCGGCGAGTGTGAAGATGAAAAAAGAGCACGCTTTTCGATACGGAAAAATGGAAGTGCGGGCAAAAATCATCACGCAAACAGGTCTTTGGCCTGCCATTTGGACGCTGGGCGTAAGTGGCGAATGGCCTTCCAATGGCGAAGTGGATGTGTTGGAATACTACGACGATAAAATTTTGGCCAATTACGCCATTGCTTCCACCAAAAGGTACAATGCGATCTGGGATGGTTTTGCCAAACCCATGAAAGATTTTTCCGCTAATTGGGCAGATAGCTACCATGTATGGACGCTCGAATGGACTGAAGATAAAATGGAGATTCTGCTCGATGGCGTGTCTATGAACTCGATAGATTTGACCCAAAGTTTCAATAAATCAGATGGTAAAAATCCGTTTCGTCAACCCCATTATTTATTACTCAACTTAGCTTTGGGTGGAAATCGGGGCGGTAGTTTGGCTAATACTACTTTTCCTTCTCAATATTTGATAGATTATGTAAGGATTTATGCTTCTAAATAAAAATCAATGACTAAGAAAATCCTGCTATCAATAAGCCTATTTTGTACTGTTTTCTTGATTTCTGCTCCGATTTTTGCAGAAATAAAACTGCCTGCCATTTTTGGCAACCGGATGGTTTTGCAGCAGCAATCCGACGTGGCTATTTGGGGAACCGCCGAAAAAAATACCACCGTCAAGGTCATTACTTCTTGGAACAACAAAAAATACACCACCAAAGCCGCTGACGACGGGCGTTGGAAACTCAAAGTTTCGACCCCACAAGCAGGCGGCCCTTACAACCTCACCATAAGCGACGGAAAAGAATTGACCCTTGAAAATGTATTGATTGGTGAAGTTTGGGTATGTTCGGGGCAGTCGAACATGCAAATGCCCATGAAAGGCTTTGCCAATCAACCCATCATGGGTTCAACGGATGCCATTCTTTTATCTACAAATGCAGCCATTCGTTTTTTTACGGTAACCCGTGCCACCAGTCTGACACCGCTTGAAGATTTTAAAGGAAATTGGCAAATCTGCAACCCCGAAACTACCTCTGAATTTAGTGCAATCGCTTATTTTTTCGGGCAAATGCTGCAAAAAACGCTCAATGTACCCATCGGATTGATACATTCAAGCTGGGGCGGTACGGCCATCCAAACTTGGATGAGCGAAGGGAGTTGTAAGGAGTTTGATTTTATTTCAATGGATAAAACAATGCCGATTGTTCAAAATCCTCCAAAAGCACCTACGGTTTTATTCAATGCCATGATTAACCCCATGCTCGGTTATGGTATTCGGGGCGTAATTTGGTACCAGGGCGAAGCAAACCGATCAGAGCCCGAAAACTATCAGAAGACATTTCCTGCCATGATAAAAGACTGGCGGATTAAATGGGAAGTGGGCGATTTCCCTTTTTATTATGTGCAGATTGCTCCTCATGGAAAAAATGGCGTATTGCCCAACGGAGCATTTTTGCGAGAGGCTCAACTCAAAACATCCACAATAGTTCCAAATATTGGTATGGCGTGTGCTTTGGATGTGGGCGAACAAAGCAATATTCACCCTGCCAACAAAGAAGTTGTTTCAAAAAGATTGGCCTATTTGGCATTGTCCCAAACCTACAATATCAAGGGAATCAATCCTTTTAGCCCTACTATGAAGGCAATGACCATTAAAAGCGACACCGTAAGAATCACCTTTGATAATGCCCCGACTGGTTTGACTTCTTTTGGCAAAGAACTATCGCTTTTTGAGCTGGCAGGAGCAGACAAAGTTTTTTATCCCGCCAAAGCAACCATCATCCCAAACGGTATTATGCTAAAATCTACCTCCGTAGCGGTGCCTGTGGCGGTCAGATACGCTTTTAAAAATTTTGTCGTAGGAGATTTATTTGGCACAAATGGCTTGCCGGTTTCGTCATTTCGTACCGACGACTGGGAGCGAGAAAAGTAAGATTTTGTATTGAAAACACTCAAAGAACTATGAAAAAAATAATATTTATCTTCTCCGCTGCCTTTGTCTTCACATGGGTTGCCTTTATTCCGAAAAAGACGGTAAAACCTATTGAATCTCAAGCACAAAACCCCAACGTAATCCTCATTGTTGCCGACGACTTGGGCTACAACGATGTGGGATTTAACGGTTGCCCGGATATTCCCACGCCCAATATTGACCGTATTGCCAAAGCAGGCGTGGTATTTTCTTCGGGTCATGTCACCTTTGGCGTGTGCAGCCCGAGCCGTGCGGGGTTACTTACGGGGCGTTATCAATACCGTTTTGGTTACGAACGCAATCCCCTGTACGTGACAGCCGACAGCACCATGGGTTTGCCCCTCACCGAAGAAACCATGGCCGATGTATTGGGACGGTCGGGGTATAATAGTATGGTTGTGGGTAAATGGCACCTTGGGGCTCATAAGTCACTGCACCCTTTGAAACGTGGATTCAATGAATTTTTTGGCTTTTTGGGTGGTGGGCACCAATATTTTCCCGACAAATGGACACTCCAAAATCCGGAAGATGCTAATGGTGAGGGGGAAAGTTACAGAACAAAACTGAACAGAAATTATACAGTTGTTGAAGAAACGGAATATTTAACGGATGCTCTTTCGAGGGAAGCGGTGTCGTTTGTAGAAAGAAATAAGCAAAAGCCATTCTTCTTGTACCTTGCTTACAATGCACCACATACCCCACTACAAGCCACCGAAAAATACCTCAATCGTTTTGAAAATATCAAAAATCCCAAACGTCGTACTTATGCCGCCATGGTGAGTGCCGTGGATGACGGTGTGGGCAGAGTGCTTGACAAGTTGAAAGAAACCGGGCAGATTGACAATACGATTATTATCTTTTTATCGGATAATGGTGGGCCTGTTTCAGACAATGGCAGCAACAACGCCCCCCTGCGTGGGCAAAAAGGCAGTGTATTTGAAGGCGGTATCCGAGTGCCTTTTGCCATGCAATGGACAGGTAAAATCCCCGCTAACTTAACTTACGATAAGCCTATTATCGCCTTGGATATTTTCAGTACGGTTTTGGCAAACATCAAAGGAGCCACAAAGCCCAAAAACCCCTTAGATGGCACGGATTTGCTGCCCTATCTGACGACTAAAACCAACAAAGCTCCGCACGATTTCTTGTTTTGGCGGATGTACGATAGAAGTAATTATGCCATCATCAACAAGGCCGAAAAGAAAATGGTAGTTTTGAAAGACAGCCTTTATTTGTACGACTTGAAGAAAGAAATAAACGAAAAAACCAATGTTATAGCTACCGAAAAGGCTTTGGAAGAGGCATTTAGTAAAGAAAGAGCAAAGTGGGAAAAAGGCATGATTCCCCCGACTTTTCTGGGACTAACCCAAGCCGAAGAATATAGAAAGCTGAAAGGTATTATTATTAAAAATTAGCGAGATGACAAAAGTGGGTTTCTAAAAAATATTTAGAAACCCACTAAGGGTGAAGAGTCTCGAATATTGACTTTATGGTTAAGCGGTGGGTTCGTTAGATAAAAGAAACCTCAAACCTTATGTAGCCAATGCCAAACCTATACCAAGCCTATGCCGATTTTGACCTGATTGCTTTACTAAAAGACGATGATGTCAAGGCGTTTGAGACCCTTTACGCTCGTTATTTTGGCAAATTATACAACCATGCTTATGAAAAACTGCACGACCGTTTTTTAGCCCAAGAAGTAGTACAGGATCTTTTTGTGAGTTTTTGGCAAAATCGGTTAAAAATAGAAGTGCATACTTCGTTGGCGTCCTATTTTTTTGTGGCAATTCGCTATTTGATTATCAATCAGTACCGAAAACAAATGATTTATGAGCAAAATTTGGCAAAAATGGCTCAAACCCAAAGCCAAATGAGTGATGAAACAAACGAATGGCTGGATTATCAAGATTTGCAAATCGAATATCAAGCCGCCTTGAAACAACTGCCTGAAAAATGCAGTGAAGTCTTCACAATGAGCCGTAACGGCGCAACCAACAAAGAAATCGCCGAGACACTTAATATTTCGCCAAAAACGGTAGAGCAACACATCACAAAAGCCTTACGCACTTTGCGTAATGTGCTACACTCACGCCTGAATGCCCATTTGGGAATCGGACTTTTAGCCATTTCCAAATGGTTATTTTAAGCAAACTTCAATCATTCAGAAATATCCGGTATCACCATGAAACGAGAATTATTAGATAAATACCTTGCCGGTCAATGTACTGCCAACGAAACACGCAAGGTGGAGGCTTGGTATGAAGCACAAAAAGGCGATAAGGATTTTCTTGCCTCACTCTCTGATTTAGATCGGCAATTGTTGGAAGAAGAAACCTTAAAAATGATAAAAAGCACAATAGGTGTGCCGTTTGATAGCAACGACGAAATACCCAAACAACTACCTCTTTGGCGTAATTGGAGAGTATATATGGGCATTGCAGCCTCTTTTCTCCTGCTCTGCTGGGCGGGGTGGTCTTATTTAAAATCTACACCTGCCAAAACAAACGAATTAATAGCCGGATTTATAGAACCGATAAAGCAAGATGCCGTTGTTCGATTTGTAAATAAAGAAGCCAAACTAATCACCCACCGCTTGCCTGACGGTACGCAGGTCTGTTTGTATCCCAATGCCGAGCTGATGTACCCCAAGGTATTTGAAGGAGCAACAAGGCAAGTGATTTTTATTGGAGAAGGTTTTTTTGATGTAGCCCATGATGCCTCGCACCCGTTTTTGATTCAAAGCGATAAAATGCAAATACGGGTTTTGGGAACAAAGTTTAATGTAAAAGCCTTGCCCAAACAGGCGATTTTTCAAGTGTCTGTCGTGTCGGGAAGCGTTGCAGTGCGGAGTATGACCGAAAAAGGCAACACAAACTCCGAAACCATTATTTTGAAACCTCAACAAAAAGTCCTTTTTGAAGTAGCCACAAATCACTTGACGGCGATGGAAACCAATACCGAAACAAAAAAAGAAATATTTGAACCCATTTCAATCAACTTCGATGAGACCCCTATCAGTCAAGTCATCAATCAGTTGGAGAGGCAATTCAATATTCATATCCAATTGTCGGATAAGGCCATTTCAAAATGCCAATTAACCGCCGATTTCAACAATCAATCGTTGCCTGTAATTCTCGAAATATTATGTACTTCGTTGGACGTATCTTATACCCTCTCCGGGGATACGTTGATTCTGAAGGGAGTTGGCTGTGAATAATTATTTTGATATCAACTAAGGGTATGAGTATTCCATGATTGACTTGTATTTAGAAAGCATTGCTAAACCATAAACTACCTTTCTGAAAGAAAGCAGGCGTGTGTCACCACGCCTACCCAATAGCCCAATTTTAAATTTTCAAGCCTAATCGGAACTGCGGTACATGTCACTGTATCATAGCACAGGCTCTTATTGTTAAAATTTAGACCTAAAACTAATGAAAAAAATCACGATTACACAATCTGTAAACTGGCAAAAAATCATGCGTATCAGTTTGATTCAATTTATCGCCTCGTTTGTAATAATAAGTTTCAGTGATGCACATACCACCACTGCCCAAGCAATACTGGACAAAGAAGTATCGGTAAAAATGATCAATGTATCGTTGAAAGAAGCGATTCAAAGTATTCAGGGACAAACACAGGTGAAGTTTGTGTACAGTAGCCGTGTCAATCTCAAAACCAAAGTCAGTATCAATGCCGATAAGATGAAACTGCACACTGTTTTAGAAAAGCTGTTTGCGCCCACCTCAATTGGCTATCGGGTCATCAACGACCAAATCGTGCTGACAAACGAAAAAGGACAAACCAATCTCGACCCGGAAATACCCGGAAACCCGGCGACGGAGGTGATCCCCGCCCCAACTTTCGCAGTTAAGGGTACAGTGATCGACGAGAAAGGCGAAGGGCTTCCCGGAGTGAATATTTTTGTGAAAGGAACTTCTACGGGAGCTACTACCAATGCAAATGGCGAATACTCATTAAACGCCCCCGGCGAAAATGCCATATTGGTATTTAGCTTTGTAGGTTATCTTACACAAGAAGTACCACTCAACGGTAGAGCAACCCTCAATATATCATTACAGGTAGATGCCAAAATGCTCAACGAAGTGGTAGTAGTGGCTTACAGTACTACCAAAAAAGCCAATCTCACGGGAGCAGTATCTTCCGTAAAAATGAATGATATTGACGGACTACCCATATCAAATGCCGCCACTGCCTTACAAGGTCGAATGGCAGGGGTAACAGTAAGCGCCTTTTCGGGGCAGCCCGGCAAAAATGACCCCCAAATCCGAATCAGGGGTATCGGTACATTTGGGAATAATAGCCCGCTTGTCATCATAGACGGCGTGCCCAACGAAGTAGGTGCCTTGGGCGACATCTCGGTGGACGATATCGAAAGCGTTTCGGTACTGAAAGATGCGGCCTCTGCCTCCATTTATGGGGTGCGGGCTGCCAATGGCGTCATTTTAGTAAATACGAAAAGAGGAGCAGCAGGCAAAGCCAAAATCCAATACCGCGCTACTTATTCGGTACAAAAGCCGCTCGTAAAACCTCGGTACATGGATGGTGTTCAGTGGGCAACAGCCTACAACGATTTTTTAACCGAAACAGGGGCTGCTACGATTTTTACCCCGGAGATGATTCAAAAAATAAAGGACCGGTCAGACCCCGACAATTTTGCGAATGTGGATTGGTTTGATGAGGTCTATAAACCTGCCCCTCTGAACATGCAGTTTTTGTCGGCATCGGGGGGCACTGAGGCAACCCGATACTTGGTTTCGTTGGAATACCTCGACCAGAAGGGTATCATGGTCAATACCAACTCAAAAAGGGTACAGATGAGAGCGAATTTAGACGGAAAAATCTCTAAAAATTTGAGTTTTGGAATCAACTTGCGCGGGCTGAAACAAGGGGTCAGTGAGCCGATAGCCGCTGCTAACCAAAATGACGACGGTGATAACGGTATCAACCGAGTCATTAGCGGATTTACTCGCCCTACGGTTACGCCTCGTTACAGTTTTGGTGAATTCGGCCTTTTTGATGGGACCACCTTAATCCAAATCAAAAACCCGTTGAAATCGCTCTATGAACAACAGAACAATACCAACAATTATCGTTTAGACGGGAAAGTCTTCGCTCAGGCCAAGTTTCTCAAAAATTTCAGTTTCACTTCGAGCCTTGGATATGTTTACACTTCCACTTTAAATTATACGTTTGCCCCTTCCACTTTTAGCTTTCGGCCCGATGGCACGCTCTTAAACGCTGCCCCAAGTGTGAGTTCGGCAAGCAACAGTTCAACGATTTTTACGAGGTATCTTGTAGAAAATTTACTACGGTTTGAAAAAGTATTTAATGCAAAGCACGACCTCAAAGTTTTGGTAGGACAAACCGCTCAACACGACGAAACCAAAGCCTTTAATGCCTCGGTACGAAACCTGCCCGGCAACGACATTACGGTACTTGGTGCCAGTGCCGAACTACCCTCCAACGGCGGAAGTGCTTCAGCCCTATCACTCCAATCATTTTTGGGTAGAGTCAACTATACCTTCAACGAAAGATACCTGTTGGAATTGAACGCCCGCATAGACGGAACCTCTCGCTTACCACAATCACAACAGTACCCTGTTTTTCCTTCGGCATCGGCAGGGTGGATTATTTCAAACGAACCATTTTTCAAAAAACTTACCGGCATAGTTGATTTCTTAAAATTGAGAGCCAGTTGGGGTCAATTGGGTAACCAAGAAATCGGTAACTATTCGTTTACGCAAAACTATGCGTTGGGGCAAAATTACCTTTTCAACAACGCCTTGGTACAGGGTGTGGCTATCAACTCACTTGCCAATGATCGCATTCAATGGGAAACTACTACGCAAACCAACCTCGGTCTTGACCTTGAATTATTGAATCGTAAAATCAGAGTAGAAGCCGATGTTTTTGATAAAAATACAACCGACATCTTAGTACAACTACCCATCCCAAATACGCTTGGCGGTCTGGGTGCCCCCAACCAAAATGCGGGGATTGTAAACAATAAAGGCGTTGAGCTTTTAATCAATCATACCAACAAAATCGGAAAATTTGAATATGATGTTTCGGTCAATGGGGCTATGATCAAAAATGAAATCAAAAGTACCGCCGGTAGAGAAAACTGGATTTCGGGCAATACCATCAATCAAGTAGGTAGTCCCATCAATTCGTATTTTGGATACATCGCAGAGGGGCTGTTTCGAACCCAAGACCAAATAGGCAGCAGTGCCAAACAATTTGGAAGTACCCCTCGTATTGGGGACATCAAATACACCGATACCGATGGCAGTGGGGATGTTACGACCGCCGATAGGGTCATCATTGGTAATCCTTTTCCTAAACTAACGTTTGGTATCAACGTAGGGATGAAATATGCCGGCTTCGACTTTACTTCATTCTTCCAAGGCGTATCGGGCATACAAAGATATTATGCCGATGATGCCGTTATGAACGCGCGAGCACAGAAATTGATGATTTGGAACGAGCGCTGGACGGTGAACAATCCGGAAGGTAATTTGCCTCGCTGGGGAAACCCCACCAACAACAACGCTTTCTCTTCATTCAGATTGCAAGATGCTTCTTATATGAGGCTTAAAAACCTCGAAATTGGTTATACTGTACCCAAAAAACTGTTGAGTCCTATCGGCATTTCGAATCTAAGAGTTTATTTCAACGGGGTAAATCTTCTGACGTTTGCTCAAAACAAAGATTATGACGTAGAAAAGTCTGACAATGACGTACGCAGCCTCGATTATCTCAATACAAAGAGTATGTCATTCGGTTTGTCGGCTACTTTCTAAGAGTAAGTTTAAAATTTTTAAAAGAAACAACAATGAAAAAAATAGCCTTAATTTTTGTATCTGTGTTCATGTTGGCGGGTTGTTCCCATGAATTCCTCAACGAAGTCAACCCCAACGCCTTAGCAAGTGATACCTTTTGGAAAACCCCGGGCGATGTGGATAAAGCCTTTGCCGGGGTGTTTTCTCAACTCCAATCCGTTGATTTATACAACGGCAATTCGAGCGGACAAAACGCCGGCGTTTACCGCTTAGACTTTATCTCCGACAATGGTTACTGCAATTATGATTTTATCAACGGTGCTTCTTTGGCCCGAGGCGACCATTCACCCACCGAAGGACTTGTCAATAGTTTCTGGACGGCTTGCTACAAGTTGATTCAGCGGAGTAATGATTTTTTGGCGAATGTGGACCGAGTAACGGCAGTTTCAACCGTCAACCGCAACACCATGAAAGCTGAAGTTCGGTTTTTACGGGCATTGGCATATCATCACTTGGCGATGTGTTATCGTGATGCACCCCTCATTACTACTCCTCAAACCTTAGAAACCGCCAATGTACCCAAAAATACCAACAAAGAATTGGTTGACTTTGTGATTAGCGAACTGAACGCCATAACGACAGGTACCGAACTTTCGGTTGCTGTTCAGCAAGGGCGAGTTTCAAGAGGGGCTGCCCTTGCACTACTTGCCAGATTTTACCTCTATACCCAAAAATATGCCGAGGCCGCTGCAACAGCCCAAAAAGTAATGGACTTGGGAGTTTATAATCTGTCAACGGCCTATCCTGCACTGTTTAAAACAACGGGCGAAACCAGTAAAGATGTTATTTTTGCGGTACAATATGCCGGGCCGGGGCTTGCGGCAGGAGTTGGGGCTATTTTCAACGGCTATTTCCCGGCCGCCCCCCAAGTGCATACTGTAGCCCTCCCCAATTTAGCAGATGACTACTACTGTACCGACGGTCTGCCGATTACAAAATCACCCCTTTATAATGCAAAGAGCAAACATCTCAACAGAGATCCCCGCTTTGATGCTACCATAGTGACCCTTACTTCGCAATTTAGAGGTGCGGCAATTTTGCCGGCAAACCTTGCCCCTACCACGTTCCGCCTCAGAAAATGGGCAGATGAAACGGCCACTAACTCTACCAACGCCTTCGACAATGCGCAGGATTTTTATGTGCTTCGGTATGCTGAGGTGTTGCTTACCAGGGCCGAAGCCCTGTTAGAGTCCGGTAGCTATACCGAACAAGCCGTTGTGGATTTAGTAAACCAAGTACGCGTAAGAGCCGCCATGCCCAAAGTAGAAGCCGTAGAAGGAAAGAATTTAACGAAGCAGCAGCTTCTTGAAATTGTACGGCATGAAAGAAGGGTAGAAACTGCCTTTGAAGGTCTGCGTTATTATGACCTCAAACGCTGGGGTATATTGAAAGAAAGAGCTGTAGATAACTACATGAAGGTGGATAAAGTACAAGCTCCTGCCATCCAAACCCGTATATTTACCGCACCCAAACACAACGTGTGGCCCATACCGCAGCGCGAGCTTGACGTAAATCCTGCGCTGGTGCAGCACGCTGAGTGGCTGTAAGTTGTTAAACGTGGCAAGTGGTGGGACGCAGATGACGCAGACGGTTGTCCACTCTTCTGTTATTACGATATATTTCAAATAAATAGCAGATACTTAACATGTTAAAGAGTTTTTTGTTTTTAGGCACATCAGTGGCACTTTTAATACTACAAACTAATGCTCAAAATAGTAGTGCCAAAATACCCCAAAAGCCCAATATCGTTTTTATCCTTGTAGATGACCTGGGGCTGAAAGATCTGAGTTGTATGGGAAGCAAGTTTTACGAAACTCCCAACGTAGATCGAATCGCTAATGAAGGCACGGTCTTCACGCAAGGGTATGCGTGCAGCGCGGTTTGCAGCCCTTCGAGAGCAAGTATTATGACAGGTCAATTTACGGCACGACACGGTATCACCGACTGGATTGGGGCAAAATCGGGTACGGAATGGCGAACAGAAAAACGCTTCTCGAAGCTGTTGCCTGCCAAATATATCCACGAGTTATCCAAAGACCATGTACTCTTGCCCGAAGTGCTGAAAGCCAACGGATACAAAACTTTTTTTGCGGGCAAATGGCACTTAGGCGAAAAAGGAAGTTATCCCGAAGACCACGGTTTCGACATCAACAAAGGTGGTTGGGAAGTAGGAAGTCCCAAAGGGGGCTATTTTTCGCCTTGGGAAAATCCTTCGTTACCCAATGTCAAAGACGGCGAAAACCTCGAAATGCGACTTGCCAAAGAGACTTCGGCATTTATCGAACAGCAAAAAGACGCACCCTTTTTTGCCTTTTTATCATTTTACGCGGTTCACGGACCTATTCAAACTACCGAAGTCAAGTGGAAAAAGTACCGTGATAAAGCCCAAAAAAATGGACTTGCCCAAAGCGGTTACGTGATGGAAAAAGATTTACCCATTCGACAAGTACAGGACAACCCGGTGTATGCAGGACTCGTCGAAAGTATGGACGACGCCGTTGGCGAAGTCCTCAATACCTTGAAACGCTTGCATTTGGAAGAAAACACCATCGTCATTTTCACCTCAGACAACGGAGGGGTTTCGTCGGGAGATTCTTTCTCAACCTCCAATTTGCCCCTTCGAGGCGGTAAGGGCTATCAGTGGGAAGGGGGTATCAGAGAACCTTACTTTGTGAAAATTCCGTGGTTGAAAAAACAGACCAAGCCAATTGATTTCCCCGTAACCGGAGCCGACTTCTTTCCGACAATTTTAGATTTTGCCCATATTCCACTTTTGCCAAACCAACACATAGATGGCGTTAACCTGAAGCCACTCTTTGAAGGTAAAACACTCAAAGACAGAGAATTGTATTGGCACTACCCACATTATGGCAATCAAGGAGGGCAACCCAACTCTACCCTCAGGTACAAAAACCGGAAGTTGATTCATTATTGGGAAGACGGACATTATGAGCTGTACGATTTGGACAAAGACCCCTACGAACAGACTGATTTATCGGCAAAAAACACAAAAGAAGCTCGGGAATTGGATACAAAACTGCTCACTTGGTTGAAAAGTGTCAATGCCCGATACCCGGAGTCCGATCCTGAGTTTAACCTCGAATCGGCCAATAAAAAACACCAAAATAACATAGAAGTATTGATGCCCCGACTTGAAAAAGAAAGGCTCAATTTTCTGCGGACAGACTACAAACCCAATGAAAATTGGTGGAAAAGTAAAACTGTCCGGGAATAAAACAGTTAATTTCCCCATGATGGAAAATATGAGAAAACTTTTGCTCTGCATGGCGTTAATTACACTTTCTATGCAAAGTGTATATGCACAAGCTACGCTCCGAAAACCCAATATCATTTTGATATATATTGATGATTTAGGTTATGGCGATATTGGAGTAAACGGTGCCATAGGCGTAAAAACGCCAAACATTGATTTCTTGGCTAACAATGGGGTTAATTTTAGCGATGCCCACTGTTCGGCCTCTACATGTACCCCCTCCCGCTATTCTCTGCTCACGGGCAGTCATGCGTTCAGAAGTCAAGCAGCTATATTGCCGGGGGATGCACCGCTGTTGATAAACCCCAAAAAAGGTACGCTGCCAAGTATGCTCAAAAAAGCGGGCTATACCACAGGCGTAGTCGGAAAATGGCACTTAGGATTGGGCAATGGCTCGCTCGATTGGAACAAAGAGATTAGCCCGGGTCCTCGTGAAATCGGTTTCGATTATAGTTTTTTGATTCCGGCTACGGGCGACAGAGTACCCTGTGTGTTTGTCGAAAATCAGAAAGTGGTGGGTTTAGACCCCAACGACCCCATTAAGGTAAGTTATAGCGAAAGAATAGAAGGTTACCCCATCGGCACCGACCAGCCCGAATTGCTGAAAGTAGATGCCGATGTTCAGCACAAAAATACCATCATCAACGGCGTGAGCCACATTGGGTATATGAGCGGAGGCAAAAAAGCCTTGTGGACCGACGAAGAATTTCCCTTTGTGCTGACCAACAAAGCCACCGATTTTATCGAAAAGAACAAAAAAACGCCCTTTTTTCTGTTTTATTCCTTCCACGACATCCACGTACCCCGTTTGCCTCATCCCAATTTTCAAGGCAAAAGCAGTATGGGAGCAAGAGGCGATGCCATTGTGCAGATGGATTGGTGCGTAGGCGAAATCATGAAGAAACTCAAAGCCGCCGGTTTGGAGAAAAACACAATGATTATTTTTTCGAGCGATAACGGGCCTATTTTGCAAGATGGCTACGCTGACAAAGCCGCTGAACTGGTCGGCAAGCACAAACCTGCGGGTATTTATACAGGTACCAAATATTCTATCTACGAAGGCGGCAACAGAATGCCAACCATCGTATATTGGAAAGGAACCGTAAAACCCAAAAAGAGCAATGCCCTCTTGACGCAAATTGACCTATACGCCTCCTTGGCCTCCTTAGTAAAGCAACCCATCTTGGCCGGTGATGCGCCTGACAGTCAGGATTTTGTGGATTCATGGTTAGGCAAATCCAATGCAGGAAGAGAGTATTTGCTCGAAGAAGGTTACACCTACGCCATCAGAAAAGGAGATTGGAAATACATCAAACCCACCAAATCGACTGGGGCAGAATGGATGAAAAACAAGCAAATTGACATTGGGCATCGGGCAGAAAAACGCCTCTTCAACCTCAAAACCGACGTTGCCGAAACTAAGAACCTGGCCGCCGAATACCCCGACATTTTGAAAGAATTAGAGCAAAAATTAGAAGAAATCATCACTTCAAAGAAATAGAAACTCAATCATATCGAACCAACCGGCAGAGCAGGTTAAAGTTGTAATTTTTTTGTACGTTGTGAAAATCAACTAGCTGCACCGCACAATAGGGCTAACTTCAGCACAAGTCTTACCTGAATCTAATCATTGCAGGGCGAGGATTTTTTTTATCAATCACAAAGGGCATAGCCCGACCCCGTTAAAATCGATAAAAAAAACCTCTTATACCGGCATATCTCACAAAAAAAGCTGCCCGAGAGCAGCTTTTTTGGATAATGTAAATATTCCATTACTTCCGACTTGCCTTCCATGCTACATAATCCGACATGTTTACCTGTCCGCGAATTTCTCCGCCTTTGTTAGCATTGGTATGAAGATTGGTATACAGCAACCCGGCAAATAAAAGGTTTTCCTGTTGTTGGTTCAGCGTCCACGTTCCTGAAATAGGCGAAGTAAGGGTGGAACCGAAGTTGTAAACTACCGGGCCGGCCTCGAAACTCTGTCCGCTGTGGAAGTGCCCCGCGATGGGGGTCAGGCCGGAATAAGTGATAGTATAAGTAAGCGTCTTTGTATCTTTGTTATAAACTCCGTCCATTCTTCCGGTAGCGCTGCTTGTTACGGCAGGCACTTCATTGGCACCATTCAACGTAGCTTCAAATTTTACTTCAGGATTTGTGTGTGGACCGGTATCCTTACAACCAACCATAACGCCTACCGTAAACAGGGCGATGAAAAAAGGTAAAGCTTGTGTCAGTTTTTTCATGGGATTTTGCTGATTAATTTTGTTTGAATATGCAATTATATCGTTTTGTCTGAAAATATACAATCTTTTGTCCGGAAAAATCCTTCATTGTACTGCCCATACATCCAACTTACGGATGTAGAGCGGCTCTTGGTTCCACCAGATGCGGAGCCACTCATCATAGGCTCCGATCACGGTGACTTTATTGCCTTTGGCAATCGACCATTTGATCGGCGCCGCCGAAGACGGCGCCTGCCGTAGATGGGCTTGTCCTTTATTGATAATAGCAATTTGGTAGGAATCAGGTAAGTTAAGTAAAAGAAGCAAAGCAAACAGGTAGGCAATGACCACCCATTTATGTCGGTTTCGAATGGGTTCATTTTGCCTTTTTTTCTGAATCAACACACCGAAAGCATACATACCGACCACCAGCAGAAACAAAGTAAAATAAAGCGAATATTTTCGAAAAAAGAGAAATACAAAACTGAAATCATCGACTTCGTAACCGGTCAAATTATGATTGGCGGCAATCTCGGTGATTTTGTTGAGAATGTTTTGACGGGGTTGCCGATTATAGATCATGCTCAGATAATACAGCGTACGCACATAATCGTTTTTTCGCTCGTTGATGAGTGCCAGTTTGTAATAAATCGGCAGCGGAACTAACGTTGTGTTTTTAGATTGAGTCAGGTATTTTTCGTACAAGACCTCGGCGTCTTTCTGTTTACCGTTTAAAAAAAGAGAATCTGCCTGATGCAAATCAACTGTTTGGGCGACGGCGGTGGCTGAGGATGCCATTGCTGAAATCCACAGGAGGAAGAAGTAAAAGAACCGCTTACCGCTGCTGCCTATCCAATGTCGTATCTCCAATGTAGTTGAGTGCTGTCAGTTATTTAATTTTACAAATCCGCCGTCGATCAAATAATCACAACCGGTAATGAAGCCAGCCTCCTCTGAACATAGATACAAGGCCAACGACGCGATTTCAGAAGGCTTCGCCATGCGTCCGATGGGTTGTGTTTGCGACAGTTTTTCAAACATTTCCTGTTCTTTGCCCGGGTAGTTTTTCGCAATAAAGCCATCCACAAAAGGGGTATGTACCCGAGCCGGTGAAAGACAATTACAACGAATATTATCGGCCAAATAATCTTTGGCTACCGAAAGCGTCATCGTAACAACGGCTCCTTTGCTGAGTGAGTAAGCAAAACGATCGGGGATACCCACCGTTGCCGCAATGGACGCCGTATTTAAAATAACCCCGCCGCCGTTTTTGAGAAAGTGAGGAATCACGGCAAACAGACAGTTGTACATCCCCTTGACGTTCACGTTGATAACGCGGTCAAAATCACTTTCGGAGGTAGTATGCGCCTTGCCGATGTGAGCAATGCCGGCATTGTTCACTAATATAGAGATCGGGTGTTTTTCTGCAATTTCGTTGATTACAGCTACCACCTCCGCTTGCTTCGACACATCTACCGCGTGGGCTTCGGCCTTCAGTCCCTGACTCACCAGTTCTTCGGCTACGCTTTGGGCCAATTCTTTATTTAATTCCAAAATATGAACATAAGCACCCTGCTTTGCAAACAATTGGCTGATAGCCAATCCAATACCGCTGGCGCCACCCGTTACCAAAGCTACTTTGTCAGTGAGTGAAAACATAGAAAAGAATATCGTTATGTGGTAGGAGAAAGCTTAATCGTCGACAAAAATAGAGGTTAAATGCAAACAAGCAGGTTATTTTAGAAAAAATGAAGCAATGGATTTTATGCTCCGGTTTGACAACCGCCTTGATCGGCAAATAATCGTTGACATGCGGAGGAGGTTCGCAGTTTTGGAATACTGCCTGTAAAATTCAATCAGAATACGTATAAATCCTCTGTTTTGAACTTTATTGCGTAATACGTTTACGGTGGGATCTAATACCCATGCCAAATCGGCGAGAATATTATTCTCAATTTCAAACATAACAATAAACATCAATAACCATTTCCGGCAGAAAATCTGCTAAGCTTTTACACACAATCTACTATCTATGAAACAATCAGGGATTCTCGTCTTCTTTCTTTTCGTAACCGTAGTTACCCTCAATGCGCAACCCCGCTGGACGGCCGAACAGGCCAATGAATGGTATAAAAAACAGGGCTGGATTCGGGGGTGTAATTTTCAGCCGAGTAGTGCTGTCAATCAATTGGAAATGTTTCAGGCGGCTACGTTTGACCCGCAAACTATAGATCGTGAATTGGGTTGGGCCGAGCAATTGGGAATGAATGCCATGCGGGTGTATCTGCACCATGTGGCTTGGACTTCTGACCAAGCCGGTTTTAAAAAACGACTGGATCAATACCTCGCTATTTCGAGTAAACACGGTATCAAAACCATTCTTGTCTTTTTCGACGACTGCTGGAACGACGAGTACCAAGCAGGTAAACAGCCCGCTCCTAAAACCGGGATACACAACAGCGGCTGGGTACGCGATCCCGGCACAATGATCCACAATCACCCGGACAGTTCGGCAATGCTGGAACGCTACGTCAAAGATGTGATGACGACCTTCAAAAATGATGGACGTATCTTACTTTGGGACCTCTATAACGAACCCGGTAACAGCGGATATCTTAACAAAAGCCTTCCCTTACTGAAAGCCGTTTTTGTATGGGCTAAAGCTGTCAATCCATCGCAACCTATCAGTGCAGGGGTATGGAGTTGGGGAAATGGATTTACAGAGTTGAATAAATTTCAGTTAGATAACTCAGATGTCATTACTTACCACCATTACGGATACATTGACAAGCACCGGGAGGTAATTAAAGACTATCGGAAGTACAATCGCCCGCTGATCTGTACCGAATATATGGCCCGTAAGAACGGAAGCCTGTTTCAAACGATCATGCCCATGCTCAAGCAGGAAAATATCGGAGCAATTAATTGGGGGTTTGTGGCCGGGAAAACCAATACCATCTATGCCTGGGGGACACCTATGCCTGACGGAAAAGAACCGGAACTGTGGTTTCATGATATTTACAGAAAAGACGGAACCCCTTTCAGCGAAGATGAAGTAAAGACGATCAAAACATTAACGGGGAAAAAATAAGGATATGAAAAAAGGGGGAATCGTTTCATTATGGTTGGCGACAGCGGTAAGCATCACCCTCATTTTCAGTAGCTTCTATAAAAATACTTCGACTGAAACAGCTTCGCGGGCAGATACTCGTCCCAATATCCTATTGGTGATGGCCGATGATATGGGCTTTTCGGATTTAGGTTGTTATGGCGGCGAAATCAATACCCCAAATATGGATTATTTGGCTGAAAACGGTCTGCGGTTTACCCAATTTTACAATACCTCGCGTTGTTGCCCAACCCGTGCTGCGCTGTTAACCGGACTTTACAACCATCAGGCAGGGATTGGAAAAATGACCGACGAAGAATCGACACCGGGTTATCGCGGTCATTTGACCGAAAATACAGTCACGATTGCCGAAGTACTCAAGGCAGCGGGCTATCAAACAGGAATGACGGGTAAATGGCACGTCTCCAATACCATTGTGCAGAAAAACCCGAAGGATCAACTTGCTTGGCTGAACCATAAAAAAGATTTTGGCGATTTTGCTCCGTTGGCACAATACCCGACAAACCGAGGATTTGACCGCTATTTCGGGAATATTTGGGGAGTCGTCGATTTCTTTGATCCGTTCAGCTTGGTCAACGGCATAACGCCTGTTACGCAAGTGCCTGAGAACTACTACCATACGGATGCCGTCAGTGATACCACCGTAGCCTACATCAAGTCATTTGCCAAGTCGTCGGCTCCTTTCTTTTTATACGTAGCGCATACGGCGCCGCATTGGCCGCTGATGGCCTTGCCCGAAGACATTGAAAAATACAAAGATACTTACAAGTCAGGGTGGGAGGCGATCCGAAAAGCGCGTTACGAAAAGATGATCCGATTAGGGCTGATTGACCCTAAAAAAACACCGTTATCGGAGCGATGGAATAATGACCAGACGTGGGAGGCCAATCCTGATAAAGAATGGGATGCGCAAGCTATGGCTGTGCATGCCGCTATGATTGATCGCATGGACCAAGGAATCGGTCGAATATTGAATGCGCTTCGGGAAACCGGACAATTGGAGAATACGCTGATCCTATTTCTGTCGGACAATGGTGCAAGTCCCGAAAACTGTGCGGCTTACGGACCCGGATTTGACCGCCCCAACGAAACGCGTGACGGTCGGCCGATCGTCTATGACTTAAAGAAGACCGTCATGCCCGGGCCGCAGACTTCGTTTGCTTCTATTGGTCAACGATGGGCGAATGTGGCCAATACTCCCTATCAATATTGGAAAGCCGAGGCATCGGAAGGAGGGATCCATACGCCGATGATTGCGTTTTGGCCTAAAGGAGTGAAAGCTAAAAAGGGCAGTTTCAGCGCACAGGTAGGGCATGTCATGGATTTTATGCGTACTTGTACAGAAGTGGCCGGCGCTCAATACCCGAAAAGTTTTCAGGGACACACCATTACTCCGACCACCGGGCATAGCCTTGTACCTGCCTTTCAGGGAAAAACCGACCGTGGGCATACAACCTTGTTTAACGAGCATTTCGGGGCGCGTTACGCCCGGTCGGGTGACTGGAAATTAGTAACGACCGGTCGCGATTCTACATGGCATTTGTTCAATTTAGCCAATGATAAAACCGAAACGAACGAGCTGACCGAAAAATACCCCGAAAAAGTCAGCGAATTGAAAAAACTATGGCATCAATGGGCAACAACTCATCAAGTACTGCCAAAACCTCCCGCCAAGCGTTAAAAGCGACGGCGGAGTAGCTTCAAAAAAGAGGCGGATCGTTTGTCCGGGTGCCGGAATTCTGAACAATTTCCGGTAGAGCAAGCGTCGCCTCTTCTTTATTAGAAGGTATTGAGTATTTTTTCCATAAACCAATATAGCTTCAATAATTCACTAACCGCCATTCTTATGTTGCTGAAAAAAACAACGCTATCGTTGCTTGTCCTGAATTTGTCCCTGTCTTTGACCGCCGCCTTGGCCCAAACTCTGCGCCCGCCCGCCTATCCGCTGATTACCCACGATCCCTATTTCAGCATTTGGAGTACCACCGACCGACTGACCGAAGGCCCCACCCGTCACTGGACCGGGCGGCCGCATTCACTTGAGGGGATGGTGCGTGTCGATGGCAAGACCTATCAATTTTTGGGAGCGCCTCCTACCCTCTACGATGCTTTGTTGCCAACGGGAGAAACCAAGCCCTACGAAGCGTTATATACCGTCACAAAGCCGGCTGCGGGTTGGGAGCAGCCCGATTTTGTGCCGCAGGATTGGAAAAAAGGCTCCGGGCCTTTCGGTGATTCACCCGCATCACGTACGCCTTTTCGCAACGGCCGCATTGACAAAGACGGGATTTTTATTCGCCGTGAGTTCAATTATGACGGTAAAGTTGACCCTGCCCAACTGCTGTTGACCCTCATCAATGATGATGATATCACCGTGTATCTCAACGGCACGCGCATTTTTACCAAACCGTGCTGTGCGGGAGAATACATTCATTCACCGTTGTCGGCAGAAGGCCAAAAAGCATTGCGCAAAGGGCGTAACGTATTGGCCGTGCATTGTATCAGTCCGGTTGGCGAATCGTTTGTGGACGTGGGATTGGTCAGTGTCGTTCCGACCGAGAAAGCAGCCACTGCCGTTCAAACAAAGGCCAACGTCACAGCTACTCAGACCGAGTACGAATTTACGGCGGGACCGGTAGCGTTGGAAGTCAATTTCCTGTCACCGCTTTTGTTGGATGAGTTAGAAGTAGCGGCTCGCCCCGTCAGTTATGTTACGTTCACCGCTCGTTCCCTCGATAACAAGCCTCATTCAGTACAGGTCTATTTCGGCGAATCGGCTTTAGTGGCTGCCAATACACCATCGCAGGAGGTAGTGGCGGAAACCAAAAAGGACGG
Organism: Spirosomataceae bacterium; assembly: GCA_046329125.1. Classification (GTDB taxonomy): domain Bacteria; phylum Bacteroidota; class Bacteroidia; order Cytophagales; family Spirosomataceae; genus Runella. The sequence continues at coordinate 205,664 of JAXLVD010000004.1, forward strand.
GAACTTAGTATATGCGACTGTCGGAACCAAAGAACAACCGATATTAGGAAAAAAAGGCGATAACATTCGCATTGACTGGGGATATGCCTATTTAGCGGTGCCGGCAGCCGACAACCAAATAGTGACGGGGCACCCTGATCAATTGAAAAATGAATTCAACGACAAAGGCCAACTCACCACAACGAAATCCTTGGGAGTTGCCGGCGAATTGGCAATGGCTACGGTGTTGAACTTCGGTAATGTAGCGGGCAAAGCGGCCTCAAAACATCTGCTGTTAGGATATGATGATATTTATTCGGTGCAGTATTTTGGGCAAAACCTCCGAGGTTGGTGGCGTCGCGATCCGGCGATGACGATGCTGAAAACCTTGCAAATGGCCGAAAAGGACTATGCCCGATTAAGCAAAAAGAGTACGGCCTTTGATAAAAAATTGTACGACGATGCTGCCAAGGCAGGCGGGAAGGCGTATGCTGATTTATGCCAATTGGCCTATCGTCAGGCGATTGCGGCTCATAAAATAGTAGCGGGTCCGAAAGGGGAGGTGTTCTTTTTGTCCAAAGAAAATTTCTCCAACGGTTCCATCGGTACGGTGGACGTGACCTACCCCTCGGCACCGATGTTTTTGTTGTATAATAATGAATTGGCGAAAGGATTGCTCCGCTTTATTTTTGATTACAGTGAGTCGGGGCGTTGGAAAAAAGATTTTCCGGCACATGATATAGGCACCTACCCCCTTGCCAACGGCCAAACCTACGGGGAAGACATGCCCGTGGAAGAAGCCGGAAACATGATGATTTTGACGGCAGCGGCCGTCAAAATGGACAAAAATCCAAGTTTTGCGCGCGAGCATTGGCCGGTATTGACCAAATGGGTAGAATTTTTGAAACGTGACGGCTTCGACCCGGCCAATCAGCTTTGTACCGACGACTTTGCGGGGCATTTGGCGCGTAATGCCAATTTGTCGGCCAAGGCCATTATGGGCATTGCCTGTTATGCCCAAATGGCGGCCCAATTGGGCGAACAAAAAGTCGCCAATGAACACTTTACGCTGGCCCGCTCTTTAGTGCGTCGTTGGATGGAAATGGATGGTGACGGCGACCACTATGCCCTTACATTCGACAAAACAGCAGGTAGTTGGAGCCAGAAATACAACATTGTTTGGGATAAACTGCTCGGTTTGAACGTATTTCCGAAAGAAGTGGCGCAAAAAGAACTGGCTTTTTATCTCAAAAAACAACAACCCTACGGCTTGCCGCTCGACAGTCGTAAAACTTATACCAAATCGGATTGGATCGTTTGGACCGCCACGATGGCCGATTCACCACAGGATTTTAAGGCATTGATCGACCCCGTTTGGAAGTATGCCAACGAAACGCCGACGCGTGTTCCGCTTTCCGACTGGCACGAAACCACTAATGCCAAGCAGGTAGGGTTCCAAGCAAGGTCCGTAGTGGGAGGTTATTTTATTAAGATGTTAGCAGATCGTTTGGAGAAGGGAAAATAAAAAATTGACCGAAAATAAATGCGAAGCCCTTTCCTAAAGTCGGAAGGGGCTTTTTGTTTTGGTTGATAACACAGAAGTCAGCTTCTTATGTCCATTAACTCAATTGTTGCTCTTTGCCGGTGTGAATTGTTTGTAACAAACGGCAGTATCTGCTAAATTGCCGAAAGCTTTGCAAAAATCGAATGGTTTTATCTATCGTATATACAACTGATAACAGAGCTGATAGCGGTACATAGAAGTCAATTAATGACCATTAAAAAACGGCAATTTCAGAACTGATTTTGTTTTTAAAGCAGACAGAATGATGCGTTTTTATTCTCATTTACGAAAAATCTTACCTTTACTCGCGTTGAGCGGCTGTCATTTTTCTGACATAAAACCGCTGATTGAAGAAGAAATTACGTCTTATCGCGGGGTTTATAACGAATCCTACGGGAAAGAGACACTGCAACGGTTTGATATTCATTACCCGGTCAGCGTCAGCGGTCGCCCGTCGGAAGTGTTGATCTTATTGCACGGCGGTTCGTGGTTAGGTGGAGATAAATCCTTTTTGGCACCGACGGTCGATGCTCTTCAAAAAAGTAAGAAGAACTTAGCCATTGTCAATATCAATTATCGGGTTACGGGTACGCCGGGAATTCGCTTAGAGCAGCAATTGGCAGACATTCAGTTGTTAATAACTTACCTGCGACAAAATGCGGCCCGGTATAACCTTACCGACGGAAAATTTGTCATCGGAGGGGTGAGTGCAGGCGGGCATTTGGCCTTGGATTATGCCTACCTGAAAGATACCAACCGCGATATAAAAAGCGTGGTAGGCATCGTAGCCCCTACCGATCTCACTTCGGAGGCTCTTCGGGAAGGTGGTTTGGAGAAACCTATTGAGCAATTGCTCGGAAAAACGTTCAGCGAAGCTCCGGACGATTACCGCAACGCCAGCCCCGTCTATGTCTTAAACGGTAATGCGCCCAACACGCTGTTGTTTTACGGGGGGAAAGACGCTGTAGTCCCGCAGATTCAGGGAGAGTTGTTGAAACTGAAATTGAGCCTGTTCGGGATAAAATACCGGTATTGTTTCTATCCCGAAGAGACCCATGATTTTTCTGCTGACTTGTTGGTGGACAAGATTTTAGCCTTGTATTTGTAGAAAACTTCTTTATTTGATCACCGTCAATGTCCCTTTGATGGTTTGATTGGTAAATTTGAGCCCGTAGAAATATTGCCCCGTAGGAACCCCATCACCGCACCATTTGAATTTAGTGTCGGTCGAACTGAAAACCAACTTGCCCCAACGGTTATAGATCTCGGCTTTTTCGAATTGAGGACCGCAGGCTACGCTTGAAATACCGTCCACAAAAAAGCAGTCATTTTTGCCGTCGTTGTTGGGCGTAATCACGTTCGGGATATTTTTTTCAACATTGCCGGAAGTGGGCAGATTGCCCATGCGCAATCGTACCGCCAAGGTATCATTTTTGACCGGTCCGCAACTGTTGTCTTCCGTAATGAAATTAATTACAACCTCTTTTCCCGCTAAGGCGGCGTATTCGGCACAATCCGGCTGCCATTCAAAACGCGACGTGAGGCGCGGTGTGCCGGTTTTTTCATCAAACTTCATTTGGTATTGAGACAAGGTAAATCCTTTGCCCTGCGCGTAAAGCCGCAGTTGGTCCGTTTTATCTGCATCGTCCGAATAGACATCAAAACGGATGGCGCTGCTTCCGTCGGACGAAGGCAGCGGCACATCAATGGGTTGTACAGCAGTCAAGTTAGTCGATACGACGGGTTTATTATTCGGCTTGGGCGAGGCTTGTAATCGTACAGTAACGGTATCCTTGACCTGTCGGTTACAGGCCACATCGGTGACAATAAAATCCACTAAATATTCTTTGTCTAACGCGGCACAGGGCGGGCTCCACGTAAAAGGCTGGGTCACGGTACCTTTGCCGGTGGCATTGGTAAAGCTCATGCCTACTTGGTTGAGCGTAAAACCTCGGCCTTTGGCTTCCAAAATCAGGTCATCGTTGTCTTTATCTACCCCGGTCACTTTGAAATTCAGCGTCGTTCCCTGTTGAATATTGGCTCGGTTGTTGGCTAAATCCGTCGTTACGTCCGGGTTGTTATTAAGCGAACCCTCAATAATTACTCGTAGTCGGAGCGTATCAACGAGCGGTTGCGGGCAGCCGTCGTCACTTACGATGACCTCTACAATGACCGGCTGATTGTTTCGGCTTTCTACGCAGGATTCAAAACATATTTGAGCTTTCAGCGTATCGGTGGCTGATTTAGTAACGTACGTAACCGGATTGGCTGTCACCCCCTTGTCATCAAAATTGACTCCAACCGTTTTTATGGTCAGGCGCTGATTGGGGTCGCCGTCGGTGATCAAAACCTCCAAGCATTTGGTTTGGTCGCGTTTGATGAGCAGGGTTTCATTTTGGGTATAAAAATTTTTTTTGCCTGCTTCGCGATACAGGGCAATGGGTTCCAAATTGCGCGGGCAGTCTACCACTTTAAATTGAAACTCTCGTCGGACAGCACCGATGCGAACCCCTTTGCGAAATTCCTGTACCAACACGGCAAAGACGTAGAGCCCGGCTTTATCGGTGGTCACACTCAATATGCCTGTTTGTCGGTTAATGGTCAACGGCCGCGGTCCCGGAATCATATTAAGGTCAGAAATGCCGGCGGCCCAAGTCACTTCCGGATAAGTACTGCTGCCGCGGGCGATCGGTTCCGGATTGCCGGTAGTGGCAAAGCCGGCCCAAGGACGCACCAAGGAATAAACCAAGCTGTCGCCGTCAGCATCTTTTCCGCTGAAATCGAAAGTGAAGGGGCGGTTAAGGCAGATATAATCGCCTTTCAGTTCCCCGAATTTGGGCGAAGAATTAACATAAGGTTGTCCGCCTTGTACCAAAGCCGGAAATTCCATATAAAAGGTCTCGCCCGTACTTGCCGGGTTGACGATGTTGGTGATGATACTGTTGCGACAGCAACGTTCCCAAACGATATAATACCCTTTGGGGTCATTGAAATTTTGCGTATTGATGATGATTTCACTTGAATAGCGAATCAAAAGCGTTCGGAGGTCCGTATCTAAGGCGCCGCAGGTAGGATTGGTGTAGGAAATAAGCCGTCGCGTAGTTTGGGGTAATTCAATACTCCCCATCGCCTGATTGTCGGATTTACGATAAAAATAGAGAGTAACCGTTTGCGTTTCAGCGGCCGGCCGGCCGTTGGCTTGATCAAAATAAAAGTTGAGGCCTACATAAAAACGATTGGCGGCACGGTCGGTAGGGTAAAACTCAATTTCGCCTCCCACAATATGCGACGCTCGACTGACGAGCGGCAACAAAATCAAAATCCACCATGTGCGAAGTAGAATTTTTTTCATTTGGTTTTAGGGCTAAACTTCCGGTTGTACTTTTGTTACTTCAATTCTGTAAGCTTAATCATTTATTTAATTCGTTTACGCAGCAATTCTTTGGGGCGTTGCTTAACCAAAACTATAAAAATCATATCATTGACACGAAGGAGTTAATTTACCTTGAGGCACCGGCGTGATCGACTAATTTTGAGGATGAAAAATTACAAAAAAAACAGACAAGTTGTAGAAAATCTACTCATTGAAGATTTCGCGGCCGAAGGAAAATGCATTGGAAAGCTCAATGGTGCCGTGGTGTTTGTGGAAGGAAATGCCGCTCCCGGCGATGTGGTCGACGTGGAGATTTTGGCCTTTAAGAAGAAGAAATTTTACGAAGCCCGGGTACTCAAAACCCATTCTTTTTCCGAAAAACGTGCTGAACCCTTTTGTTTTTATTTCGGTACTTGCGGCGGGTGCAAATGGCAACATATCAACTACGAAGAGCAACTTACGTTTAAATGGCAGCAAGTGAACGATCATTTGCACCGCATTGCCAAGGTGGCACTGCCGGTGATTGAGCCCATTGTGCCTTCGAAAGAAACCACCTTCTACCGCAATAAATTAGAGTTTACTTTCTCGAATTTCCGTTGGTTTATGCCGGAAGAGATGATGGAAGGGGAAGAACTTGACCGAGATGCCTTAGGGTTTCATATTCCCAAGCGATTTGACCGGATCTTAGATATTGAGAAATGTTATTTACAACCCGACCCTTCCAACGAGATCCGTAACCGTTTGCGTGCTTTTGCCAAATCAAAAGGATTTCGGTTTTACGATCAGAAAAACAACGTCGGCTTTGTGCGAAATGTCATCCTTCGGACCGCTAATACGGGCGATGTAATGGTGATCGTACAGTTTGCCGAGCCCAACCTGAATGATATTGAAGCTACGATGGCCTTTTTGGCCGCCGCTTTCCCGCAAATCACCTCGTTGCAGTACATTGTCAATACCAAGGGCAATGACTCCTACTATGACCAAGAGGTCGTATTATATACCGGCAAGCCGTACATTGAAGAGCGAATGGAAGATTTGATGTTTCGGGTAGGACCCAAGTCATTCTATCAGACCAATTCAGACCAAGCCCACGAACTGTATAAGGTGGCAAGAGAGTTTGCCCAACTGTCCGGTCAGGAACACGTTTATGATCTGTATACCGGCACCGGCACAATCGCCAATTTTGTAGCACGTCAGGCGAAGGCCGTGGTAGGTGTGGAATATGTAGCTGATGCTATCGAAGACGCCAAGATAAATTCAGCCATCAACGGCATCGAAAACACGCGCTTTTATGCGGGGGACATGAAGAACGTTCTGAACGAAGATTTTATGCAAGCCAACGGCTACCCTGATGTCGTCATTACCGACCCGCCGCGGGCGGGTATGGATGAGCCGGTGGTGCGTACGCTGTTGCGTATGGAACCGACCAAGATAGTGTACGTCAGTTGTAATACAGCGACGCAGGCGCGGGATCTGGCGTGGTTGGATGAAAAATACGCCGTTACGAAAGTACGGCCCGTCGATATGTTTCCGCACACGCACCATGTAGAGAATGTGGTGCTGTTGGAGAAGAAATAGGCACGTAAGTCACTCGCATCTTCCGTACTACCTTATTGTTACCTCATTCAAAATTTGTGCAAAGTATAGGTCAACCTCCCATAGAACACGGATTGTTCGGATTTGACAGATATACACGAAGGAGAAAGCAAGTAATATTGAAAGTAACTAAAAATATGATTCCCAAAATCCAAAGTTGTGTGGCCGCTCATGTAACCCGTACCTGCCAATTTATACGCGATTTACAGAATGGCTCGGGCCGTGACGTCGGCAGAGCCGAGCAACGGCGTAGTGGAATAAACAGTTTGACCCCTAACGCTGATACAAGCCGGTGTTTCCTTTTTCTAACAATGGCATAAGCTTGTTTACAATCAATGGGTTGGAGGATGCAATGTTTTTGGTTTCGTTGGGGTCTTTTACATGGTCGTAAAGTTCAATCGTCGGTTGGGCATCTCTAAAATATTGCGTCAAGCGGTATCTTTGGGTTCGTACAGTTATTCCTTTGTTGTAATAACTGTAGGCTACATTTTTGATGTTGACAGGTTGCTTTTTCATAAGCCTTGATTTGAGGCTATGTCCCGAAATATCTTTTGGCGCAAGGATGCCACAAAAATCCATTAGGGTGGGATAAATGTCTACTGTACTTACGATGTCGTTCACCTTTACACCTTGCTTCATCTTAGGATGTTTGATAATAAACACACTTCTTAGGGCTGTTTCAAAACAAGTATGTTTGCCCCAAACCCGCTGATCACCTAAGTGCCAACCATGGTCTCCCCACAAGACAACGATTGTATTGTTAGCCAAGCCCTGTTTTTCCAATTCCTGTAATACTTTTCCAATTTGAGCATCTACATAACTTACGCAGGCAAAATACCCATGTCGGAGTTTTCGAGCATATTGGTCTGATACAGGGCGGTCTAAGGAAACTTTTTCATCGCCCAATTGATAGCTATTAAACTCACCGCTCGGGTGCAAACTTGCTTTGTTTACATTTTCAGGAATATTAGGAGAGGATGAAAGGGGGATTTTGTTTGCATCGTACATGTCCCAATATTTTTTAGGGGCATTAAAAGGTAAGTGGGGCTTAAAGAAACCAACTGCTAAAAAGAAAGGCTTGTCATTATTTTTAAGTTCTGAAATTTTCTGAATGGCGAGTTTAGCAGTAAGACCATCGGGGTAGCCTTCATCTTCTACAACCGCCGATTCGTATGGCTTCACTTTACCTTTGAGGGCATTTCTATTTGTACCATCGGCATAGCCAAAAAACGCGTTGTGACCCGTTCCCCATTTGCCCACATCCAAAAGCATTTCATTCCAACTATGGGGCAGTTCGAGCGGTGCTTCTTTGGGAGTATCTAAATAACCATACACATGACCATCAGGATGATGGCTTATTTTTCCAATACCAACTGTGTAATAATTATTGCGTTTCAGTAAATGAATAAACGTTTCAGAAATTTCTGTTTCAGGTTTGCCGGACAAAAAGACTGCAGATGCATCATTGCCCAAATGTTGGGTTGTTTTGGGCAATTGCCCCGTCAGGAGGCTATGCCGAGATGCCCCGCAAGTAGGCACAGTAACATAATGGTTCTCAAACAAATAGCCTTCATCGGCCAGTTTGTCAATGTTGGGGCTTTTGATGTGATTGTTGCCATAGCATCCCAAATCGGGGCGAAGGTCATCCACACAAATAAACAGTATATTGGGTGGTTGTGATTTTCGGAAAGAAACACTGCTCAATAGAAGCAATAGTGCTGTAAGTGTACTACTTAACAATAGTCCCGTTTTCAACATGAATTTTCTGCTTTTTGTTGATAAAAAATACATTCAAAAGTATTCCCCAAAAACTACTTGTCTCCATTTTTAACACCAACTTTTGCGCTCCATTCTTGGTAAAAAACTTTCATTTCTTCCACTTTTTTGGGATATTGTAAGGCCAAATCAGTCAGCTCGGTTCGGTCATTTTCTACATCATAAAGTTCCCATTTCTTTACATCTTTTGACCAAACTATTTTCCATTTTCCTTGTCTGACCGCCCGACAATCAAAATGCTCCCAAGCTAAATAGGAATGAGGTTTACGCGTTTTTCCTTCTAAAATGGGTACTAAACTACTCCCTTCTAAAGGTTTAATAGCGTTTTGGTTATAAGTGGTCGGATATTCGGCCTTGGCCAACGCCAAACAAGTGGGCATAATGTCCATAATATGCCCTGTCTGATTGGTTTGGAGTGGTTTTTTGATAAGCTTTGGGTAATGTACGATCATAGGAGTTGCGATGCCTCCCTCGTGGGTAAACTGTTTGTAGAGCCGAAATGGCGTATTTCCCAAGGCGGCCCATTCTTTGCCGTAGGTCGTGTACGAGCCCTTTTCTCCCGCTTCCTTTCTTAGCGATATTTCGTAGCTTTCATCCCCTAAATCTCGTTTGGCACGGTTGTCTAATACTTCCGAACAGGCGCCATTGTCGGACAAAAACATTATGACAGTATTTTCGAACTGTCCATTGGCCTTTAACTTTTCAATAATTTTACCAATTCCTACGTCCATTCGGGTGACCATAGCAGCATAAGTAGCCATTTTCAAGTCCCATTCGTCTTTGTTTGTGACCTTTTCCCAGTCTGGGATGTCGGCTTCTTTGGGCGATAAAGGGAAATTTTTAGGGAAAAGCCCCAATTCTCGCTGTTTATCGAGCCTTTCTTCGCGTAATTTGTCCCATCCTTTTAGGTATTTGCCGCGATATTGGGCTATTTCTTCCGCAGGAGCGTGAAGCGGCCAATGTGGTGCGGTGTAGGCTACATATAGGAAGAATGGTTTTTGAGTATCTGTACTTTGTTCAATATAACCAATAGCTTTATCAGAAATAGCATCAGTCAAATAAAAATTGTCAGGGATTTTATAAGGTTCGTTGTTTTCCAATACCAAACGATTTGGTAGTAATTCATAGTAACTATTGGCCCCGCTAATCAAACCAAAATACTTCTCAAAACCACGCTGCAAAGGCCAATCGGGTTGTTCTTCGCCTACGTGCCATTTGCCTGACATGAAGGTTTGGTAACCTACTGTTTTTAGCACTTCAGCCATCGTTACCGTCTGCCTGCTCAACCAACCTTGCGTGGAGGTTTCTTGGCTACGGTCTTTTACTTTACTGACGACCATCGTACCCATACCTGATTGGTGAGGATACATACCCGTCAATAAGGAGGCACGACTGGGACAACAACGGGCGGCGTTGTAAAACTGCGTAAACTTTACGCCTTTGGCTGCCAATTTGTCCAGGTTAGGCGTTTGAATTTCAGCACCGTAGCACCCAATGTCACTAAATCCTAAATCATCAGCGAGAATAATTACAAAATTGGGTCTTGTTTGTTTGTTTTGTCCAAAAGATGCGGACCAAACAAGCCCTAAAAACAGAATAAGAGCCTTTTTCATCCCAAAAATGATTAAATATTTAACTTTCTTTAGTTTAATCTAGGCCAGTATATTTAATACCCCGGGTTTTGTAGAAAATCTCCCGGATTGGTTACACGGTCGATTTGGGTTTGTGGAATTGGCCTTACCAAGTGCATCTCTTTTACATTTACTGCGGCATCCAGATTGTATTTTTTGAGCCGTTCTATAAATTTTCCAGACCGCTTTATGTCATACCAACGAAGCATTTCACCAGCCAACTCGCGGCCGCGTTCATCCATAAAAAAATCTTGGCTAAGATCAGTCGATTTGATTTGCATCTCGGCTACTTTGCCGGGCAAGGCGGCACGTGTGCGTACCACATTGACGTACTCGGCTGATTTGACCGGATTACCCTGACGAAAGGCCGCCTCTCCGGCTATTAGGTACATTTCAGCCAGACGAAGCACCATGAAGTCACGCCGCCCGTCTTCTGCATTAACGCTGACGCGAAGGGGGTCGAGATATTTTTTTAGGGTAGGAAATTGCCGACGGCTTGAACCACCTATTTCCAGCGGATCAGTTACGCTGCCAACCCACTTATTGTTGTAATCAATCAGCCAGTAGGGGGCGGCTTTTTGTACTGCATCAGCTACAGGGCGCATCACGATCTTGATGGCAGTGTCGCCAGGTTGCACGGACTTTCCATTGATTGTGGCTTTGGTATTAGCGATCCACACGGTTTTGAAGGTACCATCAAAGCGGCTATCCTTACTTAAATCGAAAAGATTGAGTGTGTAGTTAGTGGGCATAAATCGCTGAAAAGGTCGCCCGTTGGCTACATCGCGGGTCATGGCGGGGTTGAGCGTATAATCAAACTGAAAATAGAGGTGTCCTTGGTTTCCTAGACCATTCGTCAGTGGGTTGTCGGTATATTGTACTGACCAGATTACCTCGGTATTCAGCTCCTTGGTGATGTCCCATAAATCGCTGTAGTTTTTTACCAACGAATGGTCGTTGCTATTGATTACAGCGGCGGCCATTTTTTCAGCTTCCGCCCAGTTGCCTAAGGTAAGCTGTACCCGGGCGAGCAATCCTTCAGCGGCATGTTTGGTAGCCTGTCCGTAGGCTTGTGCTTTGGCAGGGAGGTTAGCTATGGCAAATTGTAAATCTGGAATTATACCCTGCTGATACACGGAGGCCACTGACGTACGCTTGGCTTCGGTTTCTACGCCTTGTGTTTCTTCGAGTGTAAAGTGGATATCACCATACTGTTCTACCAGATGAAAATAATAAAGTGCTCGAAGAAAGCGAGCTTCGCCGATAATGCGATCCCGTTGAAGAGCGTTGAGGCCAGCTACTTTGGGAGCCCGACCGATTACAGAATTGGCCTGATTGATACCCACATAAAAATTATCCCAAATGGTTTTGACGTAGGCACTGGAACCCAGGAAATTGGGAGAATAGTTATTGTAGTCTGGGTTATTGGTAGCTCCCCCAAAACCATTGGTGTACATGTCGGTGCCAGTTACAGTGAGGAAAAACGAATGCTCACGTCCGTAAAAATTCCGTAAGGGGGTATATGTGGCTTTCAGGCCATCCTCAATGCCCTTAGGGGTTGAGTAGTAGCTTTCGGCAGTGGCTAATCCTACGGGGTTTTCTACGAGGATGTCGTTGCAGGAGATAAGTACTCCTGCTATCGATAGCAGGCTGATTATAGTATGGATTTTTTTCATATCAGTAAGTAGTTTAGAATTTAAGGTTCATGCCAAAAACATAGGTAGCAGAAGTCATGGGAGAGCTGCCTCCTACGATTCCATTGGCCGTTTCGGGGTCAACCAGTTTGTAGGGCGAGAAAATCAGCGCATTGTCGGCTGTAGCATAAAATCGGAGGCTGCTGATACGGGCTTTTGATGTGATTGACTTTGGAAGAGTATATCCCAAGTTAATGTTCCTGATTTTGACAAAAGAACCATCAAAAAACCTCACTGCATCAGAGTACAAGGGAGCAGCTGCGGAATTGGGACGGGGTATTTTATTGACAGGGTTGGCGGCAGTCCAATAATCAAAATTGATGGCATTGTATCGCCCCTGCCAGTTGTTACCGCCCAGGTTATGGAAGTCGCTACGGATAAATTGACCCTGCCGGGCATAGATCAGAAAAGAGAAATCAATACCCTTGTAACTTAATCGGTTGGTCAATCCGCCGCTCCATTTGGGAACCGTAGAGCCGAGCACGGTTCGGTCGTCAGCATTGATGATACCATCGGGCTGATTAGTCAGATTGCCCCTCGCATCCCGGCCATTTACATCTGCAATCTTGATATCACCAGGCTTCTGCTTCACTTTGTTGGCCTCATCGGCTTCACTGGTTTGCCAAATTCCCTGCTGTTTGAAATTATAAAACACACTGATGGGTTGACCGATGAACCATTGGTTTCCTACATCATCCTTCCCGTTAAACAGCTCGACAATTTTCTCTTTATTGCTAAATATATTCAGATTCGCATCCCACTTCAACCCATTGGTCGAATGAAGTATATTCCCATTCAACGACAGCTCCCAGCCCTGATTGCTGGTGGCGCCGATGTTCTGTAAAATGGATTCATATCCCGAGGTAATAGGAATCAATCGGTTCAGTAGCAGGTCAGTGGTATTGGTTTTGTAAACTTCCAGCGAGCCCGTTATGCGGTCGTTTAATAGGCCAAAGTCCATTCCTAAGTTAAGGGTACTGGAAATCTCCCAGCGCAGATCAGGATTCGGAATCACATTTAGGGAATAGCCGAAAGCCGGGTCATTGCCAAAAGCATACACCGAGCGTTCCAGCCCGCCCAGGGTCTGATAAGGCGAGATGGAGGTATTGCCCACGGAACCGTAGCCTGCTCGAAATTTGAGGAAGGAAATCGCCTTCATATTACCCATAAAGGCTTCGTCAGAAATCACCCAACCTGCCGATATAGAAGGAAAAAAGGCCCACTTGTTTTTTTGAGAAAGGCGCGAAGAACCATCGGCCCGTCCAGTCAGGGTGAGCAAGTATCTATCTTTAAAGCTATAATTGATCCGCCCCATGTAAGATACAAGTCCCCATTTGGTAAGGGAGCTATTGATACCCGTGACGGTTTCGGCACTGTTCAAATTGTAAAAAAGGGAAGATTCTATCGGAATGTCGCGTGCGGAGGCTCCCGACGATTCGAAACGGTTGGTTTGGGTACTGAAAAGCCCTACTACATTGAGGGAATGCTCTTTGAATTTACGGTTGAACGACAGAACGTTTTCGAGAGTATAAGCGAAGTTCTGCTGGTTGGCCACTGCGGCGGTATTGGCGCTTCCGGCCAGAGTACCTCCATACTGCCCTTGACGGGATGTACTGAAATCGGGACCGTAATTCAGACGGTAGGTAAGCCCTTTGGTGAAAGTATATTCTGCGAAGATGTTGGCGAATATCCGGTACTTTTTGCGTTCGTCTGTGTACTGTCCGGGCTGGTACTGTAGCAGAGGACTGGCGAGCAAGCCTTCGCGGGGATTGGGATAGGCGATGAAGTTACCACCCGTATCGTAAGGCTGCACCAGAGGAGAAAACTGCAAGGCATTCGTATAGGGGCCGTTGGACATGACATTCTGCAAGTCGCTGGCTACTGTAGAACTCACTCCCACGCGCAGCCGCTCGGAGAGTTTGGTTTCGATATTGGCCCGAAACGAGTAGCGCTGGTAGTCGCTGAACTGCATGATGCCCTTTTCGTCATAGAAAGCTCCCGACAGGTAGTAGGTGGTACTCTGGTTACCCCCGCTGGCCGAAATCTGGTGTTGTTGCTGTTGCCCATCGCGCAGGATGAGATTCAGCCAGTCGGCTTCCACGCCATTTTTCAAGTTATCACTTTCCAATGTGCTGAAGAATGTATTGTCCTTGCTCGCATCATTGGCATCAATCCCCCTAGCAACCCTTGAATATTGGGCAAACTGCTCACCGTTCATCAGGTTCAGGTTCTTCTGGGCTTTCTTGATGCCGTAGTAGCCGTCGTAGTTGATGACGGCTTTCCCCTCTTTACCTTTCTTGGTGGTAATCAGGATAACCCCATTGGCCCCGCGTGATCCATAAATGGCTACAGCACTGGCATCTTTTAGTATCTCCATGGACTCAATGTCGTTGGGGTTAAAGTCGTTGATGCTCACATCTGTCGGGATACCGTCAATGACATAGAGCGGATTGTTGCTGGCGTTGATGGAGCGATTTCCGCGAATACGGATGGTAGGAGCAGAACCCGGATTTCCGTTGGTGCGTACAATATCCACCCCGGCCAGACGACCCTGAGCGTTCTGTAGGAAATTGGAAGAGGGTGTTTCGGCAATATCCCGGCTGGATATACTGGAAATAGCCCCCGTCAGATCCCGCTTTTTTTGAGTTCCATAACCTACTACAATAATTTCCTCTAAAGCTTTGGTATCTACTTTCAAAGAAATTGAAAGTTGTGATCGATTGCCCACCACTACCTCCTGCGGCAAATATCCCACGTAAGAGAAAACCAGCACGGCATCGCTGTTTGGTACATCTACCTTAAATTTCCCCTCAGTGTTAGTAGTTGTTCCACGTTGGGTACCTTTCACCAAAATGCTCACCCCGGGCAATCCTGCGCCGTTTTCATCAGTTACGGTCCCCGTAACGGTTTGGTCTAATTGAAGGTCGAGGGTATTTGGAACGGGCTTGGGTTCGGCTTCTTCGGGCAGGTTTCCCAAACCACGACGCGTTAAAACAATTTTGTTGGCCTTGATGACTTGGTAACTGATTTGTCGCGGGGTGAGAATACGCTGCAATACCGATTCCAAGGTTTCGTCTTTGATGTCAACGGTCAGCTTTTCGTTGGTAACAAGTACGCCCTTTTGGTAAGAAAAAACAACGTTCGTTTTTCGCTCAATGTTTTTGAGTACGGTTTTGAGGTCCGTGTTTTTCAAATGGAGCGTAATTTTTTCCTGCAGCCGTTCCTGGCCAAAGGTATTCTCCGCAAAACTGAGGGTCGTCAGCAGACAAACAAACAGCAACGGGGTGAGTGTGATTTTCATAAGGTAGAAAATCTTTTTTCCGGTAAAGAAATTTGACATAAATTTGATTGTTTTTGTTTTGGAAAAGGCAAGACACGAAAACGCGGTGTTTCGCACACACCTGCGTATTCAACAAGGGAAAGATGTGACAGCATCTTTCCTCTTTTTTGATTATTGGGGCTGATTTTTTTTTGGTTTACATATTGATTAGGTTTAAAAGGTTCTTTGTCATGACCCGGAAAACCAAAGATTATTGGTTCATCGCAAATTTACAATACCGACGATAGGAGGCATCTATTTCGGCTATTTAGATGCCTCCTATCGTCGGCATGACAAAGTTATTTACATCCTTTTGATTCGATAATGATCTGGGCGTCAATCTCTTTGTAAGCCGCGCCGATGGTCTGACAAATGACTTCGAGCTGGTCGTACAGAGAATCATCGCTAATGGTGGTGGTGAGGATACAGTCGGAAAGAGCGTCTTCGTTGTAGCGGATTTCAACGCCAAACAACTTCTCCAATTCTTCAAATACTTCGGCTACTTTGACTTCGTCAAATTGCCTTTTAATCAGCGGTTTTTGGGCTACAATAGGGATAGGAACTTCCACCAGGCTGCGGTTCAGAAGCTCGTTGGTTCGGTTGAAAACGGCCTGTTGATTGGGTAACAGGAGCAGCCCTTTGGTTTCGGGGTCGGCAACGTCTACGCGATTTTGTTTAAATACCGACACCCTGCCCGTCTGTACTTTTACCATTACCTGCTTCCCGTCCTCTAAGGCTGAAATTCTGAAGCTTGTTCCCAGTACTCTGGTAATTAGCTCGTTGGAGTACACATAAAAAGGTTTGGCAGGATTTTCGGTTACTTCAAAAAACGCTTCCCCGCTCAGTACCACTTCGCGTCGTTTGTTTTCAAAAGGTAGGGGAAAACTCAGACGGCTTCCTTTTTCTAAATGCACCGTGGTGCCGTCTTCCAGACGTATTTTTTTGGTGGTTTGGCCGTCGTTTATCACTTCCTGACGAGCGCTTTTTTCTTCGACAACGGCAATTAAATCCTGATAATTGACTTGGTGCTCGGGTTGCCTCGCGGTCCAGAGCCAAGCTGCCCCTGCCAAAAACACTAAACTTGCCGCCCATCGAAAAGCGGTTGTTTGCCAAAAGCGATGTACCAATCCGGGTTGTTCTTCTCCCTCGGAAATGATGGCTGTTATATTGTCCCAAACGGCTTTTTTATCCAATGCAGGAGTCATTTGCTCTTCGGCCTTTTTCATGACCAAAATGAGTTGTTGGGCTTGCGCTATTTCATTGACTTTGTTGGGGTGCTGATGAAGAAACTGCTGCCAAAAAGAGTCTCCTTCCTGAAACAATACCCAACGCACAAACGAGTCATCGTGCAGGAAATCGTTGCATTGAAAATGGTCATAGTTCATGTGAGTGAAAACTAAAAAGGTGGTTAATGAATAAGGTGGGATAGTTGCAAAAACAGTAGCAGAAGTGGGTGTATGCCTTTGATAGTGAGACGCAATACGCTGTAGGCCTTAAAAAGCAAATTACTGACCGACTGCTTGCTGAGGCTCATGAGTTGCGTCATTTCGTCGAGGCTCATACCGTGATAAAAGCGCAGATTGATGGCTTCCTGCTGGCGTTGGCTTAGTTGGGCAATGGCCTTTGTGACGGCCTGCGTTTGGGTGATATGGGTTTCCTGTTCGATTGATTGCTGTTCCGATGAAAATGCTACCAAAAAATCAAGAAAATCGTTGATGTCTTCGGAGGTTTCGAGCAGGTCGTTTCGGGTGTTTCTGATCACCTGATGGCGCAAAGCCCGAAACAAATAAAATTTCACGCTTTCTACGTCGGCAAGGTGCTGCCTGCGTCGCCATAGATCCACAAAAACGTCTTGAATGGCATCTTCGAGCTGTTGTTTATCAGTGCAGTACCGGTGACCGTAGTTAGCCAATACCTCAAAATAACGGTTGTACAACTGCTCAAATGCCCGTACATCGCCCTTTTTGAAAGCAGCCCAAAGGATTGTTTCGTCGGAGCTATTTTGGAGACTTCTCTTCATATCTTTTGCAAACACTAAGTTACTGCTTGGTATATTGCCATTTATTCTCAAACAAATCATACATTCGTTATAAGTACAGGTACAAGGTTTGCTGAAAAATACCCTTTATTCAGAAATATTTTTTTAGAAAATACAAAAAATCCTGACATCAGGCAAGTTGTTCGAAAGTCAAATACTGACACCTCCATACGCGGAGTCAGGGCAAGAACAGGAAGTTCAGTGGTAAATTTGTAGCGTTCAGACGCAAATCAGAAAGGTAGAAAGGTTAGGGGGCAAGCCTTCTGTTTTTTGGGTAGAAATCAAAAAAGCATCCGACCATGAAATTAAAAAGTAACCTGCTCCTTTCTGTATTATTTTTCCTTTCGATACACCTTATGGCGCAAAAGCCTTGGCAAAAAATTACGACCGTTGAGGATGTTTGCGAAAGTTATCCCAAAGACATGCAACGACTGATGAGTCAGCTCAATTTGGAAACGAAAGGACTGGAACAAACTCGTGATGCCTATCAAAAAGGAGACTTAGTGAACGCCTGTAAAAGCCTGTTGATTTACTATAAAAACAATGGAAAAGCAGCCTTTCTTCGAAAAACCCAACCCGTTGAAAGTACAAAAACGGTAGCCGAGGCCGACACGATTCTCAATGATGTGTTTATTGTTCAGAACGTGAGGGGAAAAGTGGCGTATGGAGCAGACGGGCACCGGGATTGGTACTACAAAGGCCCGAATAATGATCGTGAATGGGCCTGGCTTTCCAATCGTCACAGTCAGGTCTTGGAAGTATTCAATGCGTATTTTGCAACCGGAAACCCAAAATATGCCCAATACATTGATGGCTTATTGCGCGATTTTATCATTAAAAGTATGCCCTATCCGGCGGCCAAAGGGAGTGAATCGATATGGAGAGGATTGGAAGTAGCAGCAAGGGCAAAGGCTTGGTCGAAGGTTTTTTATGGCTTGATAAACAGCGAATACCTATCTCCGGCAACCCAACTGCTGCTATTGAGCAGTTTGCCTGATCATGCCCACTATAATCGGAATTTTCACAGCGGGAATAATTGGCTTACGATGGAAATCTCGGCATTGGCTACGATTGCGACCAATTTTCCCGAATTTAAGATGTCAAATGAATGGTTGGATTACTCCATTGCCACAATGGCCGAAAGCATGAAAGGGCAGGTGTATCCGGATGGGGCACAGACCGAACTTACCTCGCATTATCACAATGTGGCGTTGGCTAACTTTGTTCTTTTCAAAGAGATTTGTGACAGAGCTAACAAACCTCTCCCTGATTTTTTCAATCAAACCATCGAAAACATGTATCGCTACATTGCCCATGCCATACGGCCCGATGGCTTTCGGATTTTAAATAACGATGGTGACCGAGGAAGTGACCGAGAATTGTTACTGGAGGCCGCCAAAAAGTTCAACAAAAACGATTGGGCGTATATTGCCTCTAATGGAAAAACGGGGTCAAAACCTGCGGAGGGTCCTTCTTATTTTTTCCCTTGGGCCGGTCAACTTATTTCAAGAAGCGGTTTTGAGGCTCAGGCACATTGGTCTTTTTTTGACGTCGGCCCTTGGGGCAGCGGGCATCAGCACAACGACAAACTGCATCTTTCCGTTTCGGCGTATGGCCGTGATCTATTGGTCGATGCCGGTCGGTTTGCCTATACGGGCGAAACGGCTGAAAAATTCCGCTCCTATGCCAAAGGAAGCGAAGGTCATAATGTTTTGCTGATAGACCGGCATGGTCAAAAGCCCGGCCCGACCCACGCCGCAAGTCCACTGAGCGATACTCATTTTAAACTGCACAAAGATTTTGATTATGCCACCAATTCCATGAGCGATTTTATGGATATGGAAGGCAAGGCAGAACATACACGGGTACTTTTTTACGTAAGAGGGGAGTTTTGGGTGGTGGTCGATCAAATCAAAACCGACCGACCCAGACAAGTGGATGCGCTTTGGCATTGGCATCCCTCGTGTAAAGTGGTGAAAGATAACACAATTGTAAAAACGGAGAATCAGTCAGGGAACTTGGCCGTTATTCCGGTAAGTTCCCAAAAGTTTGACATAACCTTTATCAAAGGGCAGGAGAAACCGACGATTCAGGGATGGTACAGTCCGGAATACAATTTGTATGAGCCGAATACCCTGAGTAGGTACAGTACCAATATCAACGGCAACGATACGTTTGTTTGGCTGCTGCTGCCCTCTGAAAAAGAAACACCATCGGTAAAAGCCAGTATTTTATCGCAAAACGAAGAGGGTATTAATCTTGATGTAAAAATGAAGGGGAAAACTTGGCTATTAACGATTCCTTATGCGGACAGTCGGGGTTCCGGTCTCAGAAAACTATAGAAACCAATACGATTTAACGGTTGGTCCGCCGAAGTGGGGACGCTTCGTCAACCTTATTGGTTTACTGAAAGTCGACTATTGGAAAACCATTTTGTAGTAGGCAACTTCTGCGTACAAAAACTCTCCCAAATACAGTTTGGAATAATCATAGTGGCTTATCACCTTTCGGATAAGGTCGGCATCGGTTTTGTTTCCAAACAACGCCATGATGCTTGCCGCCGCCAACGGAGTGGTCATGAGTTCTCTTTCGTACCCTTTTCGTTTGCCGATTTTTTCGTCATTTTTCAGTTTGGAAACCGCAATGGCCTCTTCGATGGTAAACTGCGGATACCAATCAGTATAACACGCTCGCCAATTGGTGTTGCCAAAGACCTTTTCATCGTGGTTATTGAACTCGCTGTACCGTTGGGCAAACTTTATGACAAAGTCTCGGTTTCGTTTCAGTCCGGTTTGAAAGTGCGCTTTGAGGAGCGCATCCGTTTCCGACGCGGCCAATTCCACCAAAGCCGCCTGTTTCATGACGTAGATCCAAAGGTACGATTTGCTTTCTCCCCACATTTTTACGTCGTATTCGATGCCTTCCGCGCAAACCTCGCCTCTTGTTTTTACCGATCCTTCGGGCCTTTCATTGGCTGCTGTATAATACAGAGAAGCCCATTTGTCGTCGCGGGTAAGGCCGTGCATAATTTTCAACAAAATTAAATAGCAAGGTGCTTCCAGAAAGCGATTGTCGCGCAGGTCATCCCGAAATTTTCCCGTAAAGGTGCCATCGCTTGGAAATCTCCAATCGGCCATTTCCAGGGCCTGTATCACTTCAATGATCTTGTTTTTGATGATGTTTTTTTCTTTTGCCGTAGGAATATCCGTTTTAAAGTAATAAAAGAGACCGTACACCCACGGAATAGTTTGGTCGTTGGAGCCGTTGGGATAATGCGTTTTGCCGTCTGTGCTCACCCCACGGGCAATAAATCCCGGAACATCCGAAACCGATGCCAATTTGAGTAGTCCCTGCGCCAGAATTCGGGCTTTATCTTTGTCGGTTTCGTCTTTGGTTCGATTGGCTCTGTCGCAAGCCGCGATGAGGTAAAGCCCTGTAAAAAATGCCCCGTCTTCAATGGGCGTCCACCAACCGAAAGCATTGGGTCGGGACAGTCGACAATCATTGGCTGAGGGTCGTTCGCCTACGAAATCATTGACAACGCCGTATTTATCAATAAACTTGGTCCAAAGCGCATGATTGGCTTCCTGTACAGCCACTTCGGCAGTAGGTTGGGCGTATGCCGATTGCATCAATAAAAATGCACTCAGACATACAATAACTTTAGATTTATAACGAAAGAAGTAGTTCATTATCAATAGTTTGGAGTTTAAAAAAGAAGTCAGTAAGCCACAGTCGAGTACTGTGGCTTACGACCATTACCAGCCGGAGGTTTGTTTCAGGTTTGAATTGATGACCACATCTTCAGTAGGAAGCGGAAAATAATACTGTTTGGGCTCTTCGAATTTTCGACCCGAAGGCAGCGCATTTTTGTAAGGAGCCAAATAGCCTCTGCTGTCCAACAATACATCTTTGCCGACCACTACGTTGGGGTACTGAAATTGGTTAAATTTCATGCCCAAAATAGCTTCCGGAACGGTCAATAATTTCCCGGCTTTCCATCGTACCAGATCGTCCCAACGGAAGTTTTCCCAGGCCAATTCGACGCGTCGCTCTCTTCTGATTTCTCTTATTAAAGCCGCAGGAACGTAGCCGCAATATTGTGAATATCGTGCATCCATTTTGGGGTCTTGCGGAAGTTTAGCAAGCGTCAGGTCAGGCATACCCGCCCGTTTGCGCAGTTTATTGACGGTTTGGTCCAATACGCTTTGCGTGCAGGTGCCGAGTTCGGCATTCGCTTCGGCATGAATCAGCAAAGCTTCGGCGTATCGGAAAATAGGACACGGCATCACGCCCGTTTGCAGGGCATTGGCTTCGGGTTGGTCATTCTTCCAAAATTTAACCGGCCAATAGCCCGTAGGAGAAGGATATTCTTCGCCGCTGCCCCTAATGCCCGGCATGAGTTTGTTGAACCCTTTGCCTCTGTTCATAAAACTTCCGGTCATTTTAGGATCGAGCGCATATTGCCCCGGATAACACACCGTTTGCCGCAGGCGCGGATCTCGATTTTTCATTTCACTTTGCAGGCTGTCGTCTCCCATGTAAAGCGGACTGGATGACGTAGGCAAACCGTCCGTACACAAATATTCTTCTACCAACGATTTCGACAACCCGGCCACATTTTCTCCCTGATTCCAAAGGAAATATCGCAGAAAACCGTGCATCAACAACCCGCTGCTGTATTCTTTCCAGAGAATGATCTCGGGATTGGTTTTATAGTCATTCTGAATGAACAGATTATGGTAGTCGTTGTTGGTATCGCCGGTGGTCCAGAGGTTAAACTTTCCGGAAGTCATGAGTGCCTGCGAGGCACTTGCGGCTTCTTCCAAAAATTTTTGACCCGAAAGCCCCACCTCGGTGTGGTATTTACGAAAGGTGCCTTCGTAAAGACACACTCGCGCTTTCAGCAGCAGAGCCATTTCTTTGGTGACGCGTCCGCTTGCTTCTTTTCCCTTTTCGGGTAACCAACTTACGGCTTTATTGATGCTCGCTAAAACAGAGTCCATCAAGGCCGCTCTTGGCGTACGTGCGTCGTACAATTCGGGCGAGGTTGTTTCGAGCGGTTTGCTGTACCAAGGTACTTCTCCAAAGAGTTTTATTTTGTTGAAGTATTCCATCGTTTTGAAAAACAGCACTTCGCCGGCGTAGGTGTTTTTAATGTTCTGGGCAACGTTGGCTCGATTATAATTCACCAAAAAATAGTTGAGCGCTCTGACATCCGCCCAATTCCAACCACCGCTCCCGGCGGCGTTGGGAGTGACGTACACGCCATTGATCATCGCAGCGCGGTTGACATTTTCGGGCAACGCGTTGTCAGAATGTAAATCTCCGTACGGAATGGCGGAACCTTCAAACCCGAAAGGCAGTCGAATGTTCAGCGCGTTGTCAAAGCCTTCAATGTAGGTAGGGTAAAAGCGATTGGTATACAATTTCAGGTCGGACTCACTGTTCCAATAGTTTTGGTCGGCGATGCTGTCGAGCGGGTAACGTTCCAAAAATTCGTCGTCACAGCCGGCGAACAGAAACAACGCAAGCAAAGCGGTTATGTATCGGTAGTTTTGAATAAAGCGCATAGCAAATACCTGTTTAAAAGTTGATTTGGAGACCAAGGGTGGTAGAGCGCATTAGAGGATAAGCATCTTCCATGTTTTCAGGATCCAGAAACTTGGGCACTTTTGAGATCGACAATAGGTTGAAACCGGAAGCATAGACCCGAACTTTGTCTATTTTGATTCTTCTCAAAAGAGACGTCGGAAGGGAATAGCCCAGTGTGATGTTGCGTAATCGCACAAACGCCGCATTGAGCAAATACCTTGACTGTACCTGTTTGTTTTTGAGGGCGGGTTTAAAGGCCGGGTAAAAAGCGTCGGTTCTTTCGGGCGTCCACGAATCATAATAAACGTCCGGCGTGCCGGAGCCGCCGTTGATGTTGGTGCCGTTGATCAGACCCCAATACAGATAGCTTTCCGTCCAGTAGTCGCGTTTGCCGGTGCCCTGCCAAAACATATTAAAGTCAAACCCTTTCCAAGCCACATTGGCGCCGATGCCGAACTGATAGCGCGGCATGGTATTTCCGATGATGGTGCGGTCGCCCGGATTAGCCACCGTTGAAGCGCCGTTGTCAATTTTGCCGTCGCCGTTGAGATCGGCATAACGAACATCTCCCGGCCGCCATACACCGCCGTTGATCTGGGTTTGTTTGGGCGCATTGGTAATTTCGTCGTAGGATTGAAAAAGCCCTTGAGTTTGAAAACCCCACACTTCGCCCATTTGTTTGCCTTCGTAAAGCGACGAGATGAGTTGCTGCGGATTGCCCGAAAATTTGGTCACTTTTGATTGATTATCAGACACAACCAACGTAACATCATAGCTTAATCCGTTTTTAAGTCGGTCGACCCATTTGGTGGAAAGCTCCCAGCCTTTGGTTTCCAACGCACCCGCGTTTTTGTTAGGCACACTCGTACCCAGTACTGACGGGAGTTGTTCGGCAGAGGTCAGGATGTCGCGGGTGGTTCTTTTGTACCGGTCGTAGGTGATATTCAGGCGATTCCACAATGTAATGTCTGCGCCGAAATTGATTGTCGTGGCAGTTTCCCACGTCAAATCGGCACTCACCAGTCCGGGAGGATTGATGCCGATGGGTCGGGTGCCGTTCATAAGATACGCTACCTGTGGTATCAACCCGTACGAAGCGATATAGGCATAATTGTTTACGTCCTGGTTGCCCAGACTTCCGTACGAAGCACGAAGTTTGAGATTGGAAAGCACCGATTGGGTAGCTTTCATGAAATTCTCTTCCGAAACGCGCCAACCGGCCGAAAAAGACGGGAAGAACTTGAAACGACGCCCCATCGGGAATTTGGACGTACCGTCATAGCGACCGTTCATCTCAAACAGATACTTGCTGTTGTAGATGTAATTGAGTCGGAGAAACGCCCCGCGAATGGCCCAATGCGATTCATTGTCGGAGTATGTTTTGGCGCCCGTGGTCAATTTCAGCGCCGGAACCGCATCCGTTACCAAGTCGTTGCCTTGGGTGGTCAGATCTTTATAAGTTGATAATTCCTGATTGAAACCCGCGACCGCCGCTACTTCGTGTTTGGTGCTGAACGTACGGGCAAAATCAAAGTACGCGTTGTAGACGGTATAGTCGCTTTTGGAAAACGTCTTGCTCACGGTACTGAAACCTTCCACAAACGGCACCCATGTTTTTTCAACTCGCCAAACCAAGGGCAGAAACATTTTTGAGTTTTCGTCAATGGTTCTGTAGGCAAAATTGGTTTTAAAATTCAGCCCTTCCATGAGTTTGATCGTGGCTTCAATGCGAGCAAACAGGTTAGAATTTTGGGTAGTGATGTTTCCGTCGTTTAAGAAGGCATTGAGCGGCGTGTGGGTCGGCATTACACCCACGGGAGAGTCGGCGGGCGTAAATCGCGGTGTCATGAGACTCCGCCACCCGATGCGCCCCAGAAAAGCAAAGTAACCGTCGGAATAGGCCGAGTAACCACCCTGACCGTGAGGCGTTTTGGTATCAGAACGAGTGTATAAAATTTTGGAATCAATGTTTAACCATTTGTTGATGTCGGTAGAAAAACCCAACGCAGCGTTGTAAATTTTGCGCCAGTCTTCGCCCAACGCCACCATTCCTTCCTGATTTCGGTACCCGACGGAGGCATAATAGTTGCTTTTGTCAGACCCACCCGAAACCAAAAGATTATGCGACTTCAAAGGGGCGGAGTTTTTCAGAAATTCATCGTAGGGATCGACATTGTCCACCCAAATATTAGTGCCTCCCGCTACGTAATAACTCGGAGCAGTCGTAGGATTGTTGTAATACTTTTTGACCTGTTCGAGTTTAAAAAGGTCATCGTTAGAGGCTACACCGCCTTCCAGTACCTGTGCATTGATGACGGCTTCTTGGTATTCTACCGAATTCAACTGTTTTGGTTGTCTGACCGCCTGTTGTATTTGGTAATTGGTCGAATACGAAATCTTAGGTGCGGAGTTTTTACGCCCTTTTTTAGTCGTAATCAAAATGACCCCGTAGGCAGCCCGTGCCCCGTAAATGGCCGATGAGGCAGCATCTTTTAACACCGATAAGGTTTCGATATCGGACGGATTCAGGTTGTTGATCTCCATCGGAATACCGTCCACCAAAATGAGCGGCGCACCGCTTCGAAAACTTCCTCCCGAGAAAGACGTTCCTCCGCGCACATTGAAAGATGGGTTTTTGACGGGATTGCCGTCGGGAAAGGTAATGTTGAGATTCGGAACCAACCCTTGCAGCGCCTGTCCGATTGTCGCGACCGATTTGGTTTCCAGTTGTTTAGCTGTTACCTGATCGACTGCTCCGGTCAAATTTACTTTCTTTTGTTCGCCGTATCCCACCACTACGACTTCGTCCAATTTTTTTTCATCTACTTTTAAGCTTATGTCCAGCGAAGTTCTGTTGCCTACGATGACTTCCTGAGGGGCATAACCTACAAACGAAAAGACAAGGATGGCTTTCGCATCGGGCACTTCGAGAGAATACGCTCCTTGCCCGTCGGTAGTGGTACCTTGCTGCGTACCTTTGATCAAAATGCTTACTCCGGGCAGGCTTTCGCCTTTATCGTCGGTAACCTTACCTACTATACGTAAAGCAAAAGAAATCTGCAAGGGGTGGATTTCTTTTTGAGGTCGAACTTCGGTGGGTTGCCATTCCGCTTTCGGAACGGTCGCGGGGGTAAGTGTTCCCGTGTCTTTGGATTTTTCCACCGCAGAACGCTCTTTTTTCTTGACGGCAATGGTATTGCCGATGACCTTATAGGTAAGCGGCAACGTACTGAAACACTGATCTAATGCGTCCGTCAACGACTTACTTTTCAGGTTGATACTCACAAGAGTGGAGGGAATGTCCTCGTTATTGTAGAAAAAAACGTAGCCTGTCTGTTTTTCAATCGACTTAAAAAGGTCTTTTACAGAAATATTTTTTTCCCGCAACGTCACCCTTTGGCTATATCCGTTAGCCCCTGCCTGAAGGAATCCCAGCGTCAAAAGTAGAGCAATCAGTTTCATTTGCAGTATCAGTTTCCGAGTGAAGGAAGAGTGCCATGTACATGTTTTATTGGCATTGTATCCACGTAGGGGCACAAGTTTTCCTATCGCACAAATTTTCATTATCTTTGTACAGTTTGGGTTTGACAATTTTTTGCAGAAAAAATAAGCTCATTTCCGCCTCGGCGGAAGAAAATCAGGCCTGAACTCAGCCGTAAAAGTGGCTCCAACACTTCTACGGCTTTTTATTTTTATGGGCCTTGTTTTTGTTAAGAATTTCGTAGTTTTTACGTCATAGATAAATAAGGTTTAATGAATAAATCAATTTAAAGGGTTTTATAGTTAGGGAGTTGTCACAACGATACGCCCTTTTTTAGCGCCATCGGCGATTTGTTCAATTCGGAAATTAACGCCCGTAAATTGTAATATTTCCAATACTTCGGAGGCATTGACACTGCGGTTGATTTTGCCCGAAAAAGTGCGGTCAGATGCCGGTCCCTCATAGGTTACGTCCACATTGTACCATCGTGAAAGTTGCCGCATCACGGTTTTTATGTTGGCTTTTTCGAACTGGAAAAAACCGTTTTTCCACGCAATCACTCTTTCCGTATTCACGTCTTTTTCTACCTGAATCGTGCCTTTTCCCGAAAGTGACGCTTGGTCGCCGGGCTTCAGTCGGACCGTTTTGTTGGTTGTATTGGCAGGCGAAACCACCACACTTCCTTCGAGCAGTGTTGTAGTGACCGCCGTTTCGTCGCCGTAGGCATTGACATTAAAGTGAGTACCAAGCACTTTGATGGACTGAACGCCTCGAACATCGACCAAAAACGGTTTTTGTTTGTCGGGGGCAACTTCAAAATACACTTCCCCGGCAATAGCGACTTTGCGTTCGTTTTGGGCAAAAACCGTAGGAAACTTGATCGATGACTCGGCATTCAGCCAGGCGCGACTCCCGTCGGGCAAGACCACACTGTATTTCCCGCCGATGGGTGCCGTAATGGTATTGAATTGATTTTCAGCAAACAAACCCTTGCCCGAATAGGCCACCAATCCCTGCTCTACTTTATGGATCGTCATTTCTCCCTGTTTGGCCAACATACCGTTGGAAGCATTGTCGAGCCTGATTTGGGAACCGTCGCTGAGGGTTAAAGTGGCATGGTCACCGCCGGGAGTTAAATCTTTCGGACTGATTTGTGCGACCGGAATCGGCTGATTGGTTTTATTATAATAATAGTAACCTCCTCCCAGGCAGGCAATAAGAACCGATGCGGCGGCAATGTTACGCCATGAAATGTGTTGTTGCCATCGTGACCACCCGGTTAAAGGAACGGTTGGGGTTTCGGTTTGGATGTGTTTTTTGAGATAGGTTTCCATCCGAGTTTCCAACGCCTGTTTTTCCTGCTCGGTATAGCTGTCGATGACGTCGGGTTCTTTTTCGGAACGATCGTACAATGTATCTACCAAACGCTTTTCTTCGGGTGTAGCCGTACCGTCCAGGTAGTTTCTGAACATTTTGAGTAAATCCGACCGGCTATTGTAAGGTTCCATAGTTTGGCTTTATAACACTATGTACCGGAGCCGGCATAAACTCCCAAAGGCAGGATTAAAATTTTAAAAAAATAGTTTAGAATAGTACAAAAGAGACGCTTATTCCATCATCGGGGAAGGAAGTTGAAGAATCAAACTGACCAACAGCACTTTTGACAATTGAGACCGAAGTGCATTGGCGGCGGTGGCAAGTTGATTTTGAACGGTTTTTTGAGAAATCCCCAACAACTCCGCAATACGATGAGAAGAATGTTCTTCCATGTAGTACAAAACAAAAATCTCCCGTCTCTTTTCGGGCAACGCTGCTACCCAAAGCCGTACCAATTCCGAAAGTTCATTTTCAATAATGGGATCGTCGGTATTGTCTGCTGAGGCCAATGTAGTTTCGAGTATCTCGACAAAGGGCGACACATCCGAGGTTCGGGTGCTGTATTTAATTACTTGAAACTTTACGGCTGTTTGAAGATAGGCCTGAAGATTGCCGATGAGAATTTCGGTGCGTCGTTCCCAAAGATCCGTAAAGATATTTTGTACAAGGTCTTCGCACTGGTAAGCATCTTTCAGTCTTTTGTAAGCCGTGTTGTACATCCGTTGCCAATTCCGCCGATAAATCTCCACAAAAGCCGTTTCATTGCCCTCACGCAGTAAGGCGGTCAGCTCTTGTTCAGAATGATTTTTATTGATTGACATAACAGTTCTAAAAGCAGGGAAAGTAATGAACCTACGAATGATAATGATGAAGGTAGGAGTATTTTATGATTTTTATAAGATATTCTTTTATTTTTTTACAATCATTCAGCCGTGCCTAAGTAGTTATCTGAAATGAGTTATCCGTTATCTGTCTATCTCAATCCATTGATGATCAATACCCTAATAACGGATAACAGATAACGAATAACATAAAGTAGTTGTGATTGGGTACTTATCTATGGATACAAGCGATTGATGACCATAAATGGGTAACTTAATGATGGACTTGTATTCAACCACCGAAAATTCTCAGGCGCTGAATAAGAAAGTAGTGAACTGCAATTGAAGACAGGAAAATTGCTGTATAAATTAGGCTTGGTCAATGGCACAAACCCGGAAATCCGGCTCACTCTACAAGTTTTGAGATTGATCCTTCAAGTGCCGTGCGATTGCAATAACGGTATAAACTAAAAATCCCCATTCGGAGAATTTCTTTCGATCTTCTGAGAATAGGGATTCTATGACTTTTCTTCATTGTTAACTTTCTTTTCTTTGCAGATTCGAAAATCGTTTTGAAGAATTAGTGGGTTAAAGGTAAGTGGTATTTGTGAATATTCCTAATTAAAATATAATTAAAACAAGTTAAAAAAAGCTTAAAAGGGGAAAGTATTACTGATACGTCAGCCACGTGGTAGCTTTGCAATCTTTGTCAGTTACAAAACGAATCCAACGGGCTTGGAAAGCATCCGGGAAAGTAAACTCAAAGGTTTCGCCTGGCTTTACCGTCACTTGTTTAAAATTCATCCAAGGGCCATGACCGATGGGCTCTGCCTGAAGGGTGAACGTAACGGCTTGCTTTGAATCGTGTGAAAGTTTGAGGCTTTTTTTGTCATAAAAACCAATCAAATACGCATCTGACGGCGAGCCGGCTTTCACCTGCGTATTCTTCCAGGGACCACCCTGACCGGTAGGCTTTCCCAGTTTCCAAAGATCATCAATGGTACCTGCCCATACTTTGGCTTTATCATCGGCTGAAGCAATGATGTGTTCATTAGCAGGTGTTTGATCGTCAAGACCCGTCAAGACTAATAAACCACGATAAGAGGCGTAATCATGCACGCTCAATGAATGCGAAGCGACCGGTCTGATCTTGGCAAATCCGTCGGCATTTTCGGCGGGCAGTTCATAAAAGGTGCCGTGGGCATTGAGCAAATCGCGCTCGGTAGCTACTTCCCGACAAATTCTGAGCGAAGCACTGCGCGTTTTATCAGTAAAGGCTTCCTTGCCTTTCGGTAAACGCCATCTTCGGCCATTATCATCAATGACCAGCACGGAAGCTTCATCGATCGTCAGGACTTCTTTAGGAATGGCAAATTTTTCGCGGATAAATTGGGCGGTTTTGGGGTCTGTTTTTTGAACCAAATTCATGGCACTGTCTAATTCGTAGTAGCCGTTCTCGGAGAATTTACCGTTAGTAAATTGACCCGCCAAGATGCCTAGTCTGCGACGATTGTTGCCCAATCCGTACAGAAGCCCTCCTGAATAGGTAGAAGCATTGATGTTGGTCAGGCCGTTGAAAATCTTATCGGTTGCAGCGCCGAATCGCGAAGCGTCGGTATAAGTAAAATGAACCGTAGCAGTGGTAGCGACGTTATTTTTTACCCGAATCCACTCGCCCGTTTCGTTGACAGTAAACGGCACCGCCAAAGCTTGACCTGCTTTTACAGCCACTGAGCGCAACGATTTCCAACTTCCCTTTCCATTAACATCTGTTTCAAAACTAAACGTAACGTCTTGTGCGCCTTCATTTTTTAGCCAAACCATGCGATTAGTCCATCCGGCAAAAAGAAATGGCTCGGAAACGGCACCCGCCTCCATTTTTTCGGAAAGCCAAACCGAACCTTCGGCGGTGTTGGGGCCCAGTTCGTCGGGCGTATTGACGGAAGTAAACCAAAGATTGGAATTGGACTGGCCCGGGCCTTCGATGTTACCTTTGGCTTTACGTTTGTTCAAAAACTCCTTTTGTGCCGAATCATCACAGCCGAATACCAAGCCGTTTTGCCAACGGGTATAGTCACCAATGACTTTCAGATACGCCGAGCGCGGACGAATACCGAACGTGTTTTGGGACGTAAACGTTTGAGGAAAACGCCAGAACAGGCCGTGCATGGTCATCAGATAATCAGGCTTTTCAGTCGTGCCGATGTCGCGGATGCGCGGCCATTCGGTGTTCCAGCCATGGGCACCATCGTAGCTGTGACTGGCTTTGGGTAATCTGAAAAAAGACCATTTGCCGCCGTCACGCACGCCGAGCAAGACCGATTTATGATCCCAACCGGTGGCCCAGATCGGGTCAGTTTCGGGGTTTTTGTTGCCATAGATGCCGCCGGGCCCTGTGACTTCTACAAACTGATTGCGACGAACGACCTTCCAGTCTTTACCGTTCCACTCCGCTAAGACCCCCGATTCAATGTCAAATTGTTTCAGTGCCTGCGGGCCCGATTCACCGTTGTTGGAATAGACCATAACTCCCTGTCCGGAATATACGCCTTTGCCGTGGGCTCCGGGAAGCAGCAGCCCGTTGTGATTATTGGACGTATCTTCACCCTTCTTTTCTTTGACGTTTCCGTCTTGGTACAATAGCCTTGTTTTAAGGCTGTTAACGTCCATCTCGTAAAAGCCTTCCTCCATCGTAGCGATCAGGATTTGATGTTGTGGGTCTTGCAAACCCCGCGCCAAACCTGTATAGCGACCGGGGGCCTCCGTGTACGGAATGGTACGCACGTTGCGCTGTGCGTCGATGGCGTACGGCCCGATGAATAATTGATTGCTCTCTTTGTGAATCATTCGGTTGGCAGGGGTACCGCCGGTACTTTCGGGTCGTACGATTTGTTTTAAGTCAGGGGTGATTTCGTAAAGTTTGTCAGAAGAGCCGAAGGGCAAATGCGGCCCGTAGGTAATGACCCACAGGCGGTCAGCCCAGGGAACTACGGCTCCGGTGCCGCACTCACCTTCGTTATTGTAATAGGCAAGGTGTGGATAAATGCCGCTGAATTGGGGATATGACGATTTGGGTTGCGCTTGGGACGTGCCAAAACTCAGCAATAAACCCGCAGTTAATCCCGTCGATATATACTTGATTTTTGATGGACTCATTTTATTCGTAACTCGTTTATTCGTCATTTGACATTTGTTTTGGTACTAATATCCCGGATTTTGAGTGATGTTAGGATTGATCTGTATTTCTGCCGTTGGAATGGGCCACAAATATTGGCGGTTGTTCCAAGCGGTGGGTACTAAATTTTTAATCAACCCTGCCGTTTCCATTGCTTTAAAATCAGGCGTCCCGTCTTCGTCAATGGTAGGTGTGCCGGGAAAAAACCAAAGATTTTTATCCACTACTTTGGCTTTCAAATCAGTGGGGTCAAGCATTCCGTAAATAGGACGGTTGAGCACTTTTTCTGCAATTTTCCAACGAACGATGTCCATGTATCGAAGGCCTTCCGAGGCAAATTCCATTCGCCGTTCCGTTCTGATCAATCGGCGTAATTCGGCTTGGTTGGTCGTTTTAACGGCCGGATAAGCAGTAGACGTCAAAGCAACTTTGTAGGCTCTTGCTCTGACTGAATTGACGGCATCTAATACGGTTTGGTCAATTTCGTTCAATTCCGTTTTGGCTTCGGCATACATCAAAAGGACGTCCGCGTAACGGATAATGATTTGGTCGGGCTCAATGGTCTTTCCGTTTAGCAACCACGTATCGTCGATGCCTTTTTTCCATAATAAACCATTGAAAGAGGCAAATTGGGCATTGGCACGATTATCATTGTTCGTAACCTTTGTGTTAGTGCTTAAACGGGTGACTGTCAAAGCGGTAGGGTTTGGGTCGTAAATAAAACCTAAATGCGGAACGCCGAATTCGACAATGGTGGCCGTACAGCGCGGGTCGCGGTTTTTAAAAGGATTGTGCGGGTCATAAAGAGGCGATTTGTCGATGGTCAGTCCATCGGTACACAGGTAGGAGCAGAATAAATCCCATGTTGGGTTAGCCGCTCCGAATCCGCCGGAGTTTCGGGTAATTCGGTCGGATACCATCGCTGTATTGACAACTACTTTCAACGCAATGGAACGGGGCAGGCCAAAGACCGTCTCAGGCGAATTTTTGGTAGTTTGCAAAAACAGGTTACTGAAATCGGAGTGAAGTGTGTAGGCTTTCAAGTCAATGCAGGCTTTTGAGGCCTCGGCTGCCGTTTTGAAATCACTCATGTACAACGCCAGACGTGCTTTCAGGGCATAAGCCGCTCCTTTGGTGACTCGTTTTACGGCCGATGCGGTGTAGCTCGTTGGCAGCGACTTAATTCCTGCATCAAAATCTTCGTAGGCTTTGGCCAATACTGTTTTTTTGTCCGTTCTGCCTTTGGTATAGGCTTCTTCGATGGAAACCACCCCGTCGCTGTACACAACATCCCCAAAATGGGTAATCAATCGAGCGTATTGCGCGGCCCGGTGAAAACGGGCTTCGGCCAAATACAACTCAATCTTGCTTGCCAACACTTTGGCTTTGGTTTGGTCACTGTTTAATGCCGCAATGATTTTATTGGCGCGGGCAATGGCTTTGTACGAATTCTGCCAAAGCAGCGTGGAGGTACTCCATTGGCTGGTGGTAGTGCCCGCCTTGATGGGGGTAAGTGCCTGACGGTAAAAACCGTCATCTGAAAGATAATTGGCGTCAAGATCTTCATCCTGAAACCAAAAATCAGGACGGTATAAATCGTTCAGTGCCAATTGGATCTCGGTTTCGTTGGAGTACCACGTTTCGGCCGACGGTTGAGCCAGAGGATATAAGTCCAATGAGTTTTGGCAAGAGGTCAAAAGCAATAAAGTGGCAGCCGCTATGTAAATTATTTTTTTCATTTTCAGTCAAATTTAAAATTCAGAATCCCCTTAAAAACTAACAGATACACCCCCCAATACGGTAGATACGATACCGATGCCTTCGGGGTCCCAGCCTTTGGGATACTTGTTGATACTCCATATATCCGAAGCACCGGCATAGATACGCAGGTTGTTGGCCATGATTTTTTTGGAAATTTTGGCAGGAACCGTGTAGCCTATGGTGACGTTTTTCAGGCGGAAGTAACCTCCGTTGAACAACCAAAAATCGGACATCGCTCTGTTAAGACCTTTGTTGGTCTCGGTATAACGGGGGTATTTTGCCGCCAAATTTTGTTCCGGAGTGTTGTACATGCTCCAGGCAGTACCGTCTGTAAAGTTGGGAAATCTGCCGAAATTGGCATCGTTGTAGTTGGTATAAGTCAACATAGACGTGTTTTGGAGGCCAATGCCCTGAATCGTTATTCCGAGGTCAAAGCCTTGATAAGCCGCCTTCAGATTGCCTCCGTACATCCATTGGGGCAACGAACTTCCAAGAAACACCCGGTCATATTCGGGAGAAATTTTGCCGTCGGGAACGCCTGCCGGACCGCTGATGTCTTTGTATTTCAGGTCGCCTACTTTTACGTTACTGCTCAACTTGGGTGAATTATTGACATCTTCCTGCGTTTGATAAATGCCTTCGCTCACGTAACCGTACCACTCATTGAAAGAGCTGCCTTTCTTTTTGATTTGGTCCCCCAGAAATTCAGTTCCTCCCAAATCGCCCATGACGGATTGAAATTGCGATAGGTTAAAGGTAGCCGAATACCTGAAATCACCGATTTTGTCGCTCCACGACAAGTCAAGGTCAATTCCTTTGGTGGTCATTTTTCCCGTATTTTGGTTGGGGTTTTCAAAACCGACAAAGATGGGGATTTGCAGAGGAAGCAGCATATCCTTGGTTTGCTTGAAATAAACATCCCCCGTAAATTTCAGACGGTCGTTTAAGAAATACGCATCCACCCCTAAATCAGTCGATTCGGTTTTTTCCCAGGAAATATCTTTGATGGCGTATTGAACCTGAGCGGCCGTTTGTTGAGAAATGGCTGCATTGTTCTGATAAAACAGTGCATTGCTGAAATTCATGATACCCACTGATGGATAATTTCCAATCCGTTCATTGCCCAATGCCCCCCACGAAGCCCGCAGTTTAAGGAAAGAAATGATATTTTGACTTTTCATAAAACTTTCTTCACTCACTACCCAGCCCGCTGAAACCGATGGGAAGACACCCCAGCGGTAAGCAGCGTTGAATCGCGAAGAACCGTCGCGGCGGATGTTGGCCTGAATCAGGTATTTGTCTTTGAAACTGTACGTAACTCGCCCGAAAACCGAGCGATAGGCTGTTTCATAAGCAGAGCCGTTGTTGTCACGCAGGGTAATAGGGCCTTGGTCAAGATACGGATAGCCATCAAAAAGGTATTGATCGCGGGAAGCTCCCAATGACTCATTTTTGTAATAATAGTTTTCATACCCGGCCAATGCAGTAATGTCATGATTGCCAAAGGTTTTAGCATAATTGGCCAAAAACTGAGTGGTGACACTGTAATCGGTGTTGCGGCTTTCGTCCAAACGCGTTGTATTGTTGCCGCCGTTGGAAGTGAGCGTTACTATATATTGCGTTGGGTCGGTAGCCGAATAGGCATCTACCTGTTTGTTAAAGCGTTTGGTGCTGTTGAAATTGAAGATTGGAGCCAAAATAGCGGATACTTTCAAGCCATCAATCGGCTTAATGTCCAGCGCGATTCGGCCACCCAATTGATTGAATTCGCTTTTGTTGGTGCCCCCATATTTTAAACGACCATAGACATTGTCGCCGGCTTTACCGTCAGCCACGCGCCCGTCGCTCCATACGGCGGCGTAAACCGGCGCGGCATTTCGGATGATATCCAACGGACCGGAAACGTTCGGGTCGGTGGCGATGGTTCTTTTGAAATTGAAATCAAAGGTTCCGCCGATGAGTTTATTGATGGTAAAATCATTGTTGGTACGAGCAAAGATTCTTTTGTAGTTTTTGTTGTCATAAAACCCGCCCAATTTTTCGTAACGGATGGAAGCATTGGATTTTACAAATTTTGAGCCGCCGATGATGCTGATACTGTGGGCCTCTCGCGGTGCCGTTTTGTTGAGGGTTAACGCCGGCCAATCGGTATCCGGGTATAAATCAGGATTGGTTTTGCGCTTTTCGGCATAACTGTCAATCAGATCTTTGGTGTAAGTAGGATACTGATTGGCTCCGTTGCCGGCATCATTCCACCGCAATTCATTTTGCAATTGCATGTATCGAACCGCCCCCATGTTTTCAGGAAGTTGTGTGGGGGTATCAAAACCGTTTTCGTAGCTGTATTGCACAGAGGCTTGGTCGGTTTTGGCACGTTTGGTAGAAATAAGGATGACACCCGAAGCGGCCCGTGACCCGTAAATGGAAGCGGAAGCCGCATCTTTCAACACCGTAATATTATCAATATCAGAGGGGTTGACTTGGTTGACATCGGCGACAGGTACGCCATCCACAATAACCAATGGGTCTGAATTCCCAATCGTGGTTACTCCTCTGATGCGGATAGTGGCTCCGCCCATGGCTCCGTTGGCTCCGTTGCGAGTCACCATTACTCCTGAAACAGTTCCTTGCAACGCCTGAGATACCTGCGTTTCTTTCCGTTCTTTAAACATATCGCCTCCTACCGAAGAGATGGAGCCGGTCAGGTCTTTTTTCTTTTGGGTTCCGTAGCCTACCACTACCACTTCTTCCAGCGCTTTGGTATCGGGTTTCAGGGAAACATTCAGGGTTGTTTGAGTACCGATTTTGATTTCCTGAGACAGATACCCGACAAACGAAAAGACCAGTATTTCGTTATTGTCAGAGAGCAACAGCCGATATTTGCCGATGGCATCGGTCGTTGTGCCTCTTTGGGTTCCTTTGATCAAAACGCTGACACCGGGCAAGGCAGAGCCATTTTCATCGGTGACAATACCTGTGATGTTTTGGTCATTTCTTTCGAGGTATTGCATCCCCGATTTTTCTGCGTTTGGGAGTTCACTCCGTTCCGTTTTACTTTTTTTCAGCAGGATTCTATTTTCAATGACTTCATAGTCAATGGAGATAGGCTTCAGGATTTCATCCAAGACTGTTGACAATCGGCGATTACTCCCCGTCAACGATACCCGTTGATTGGACTTGATCTTGGTACTGTACACAAACTTTACTTCGGCTTGTTTTTCGATTTGGCCGAGAATTTCTCTCAATTCAAGTCGGTTACCGGCAACCGTTATCGTACGATTAAGTACCTCCTGAGCATGCGAATCGCGGGCCAAGGCCATGCCGCCAAACAGCGCAATCAAGAGCAATTGAGACAATGTAATTTTCATGAGTTTCCACAAAATTTTGGGAATCAATACAGGTTTTTTCATAAATTTACTTGTTTTTTAATTGAAAGAATTGAGAAACAGTGCCTTCCCACAGATTGGCGTTTGTAGAAGGCATTACTTTAAGGCCGAAAATGTTCGCTGCATTTTCGGCCTTTTCTTAGCAACCGTCGCCGTAAACAAAGACCACTGTGCCGCGTTTTTCGTACGTAGCATCAATGGATTTACAGATAAGTTCCAGTTGGGTAAATAGACTGAGGCCGTTGAGGTCGGCCGTGATCCGGCAATCTTTGGCGTTGGGGTTGACAATCACAAATTCAATTCCGTATAATTTTGAAAGTGCATCCAAGACCTGTACGAGAGATGTTTCTTTGAAGACCAATTGCGGCGGAGTTGCCTCATTGGTCGCGATGGGAATAGGCTTTTCGACGATACCGGGGACCATGTTTTTAGAAACCAAGTCAAACACAACCCGTTGATTGGGAGTAAGAATGATCCCGTTTCGTTCGGATTTGTGATTCGATTTTTCGGCATAGACCGATACCTTTCCGGTCGTTACGGCTACTTCAATCGTGTTGGCTTTTTGATGATGTTTGATGCGAAAACTCGTACCCAACACTTCCGTTGTCAGGTCGCCCGTACGTACCACAAAGGGTTTGGTTTCGTTTCTTTTCACTTTAAAAAACGCCTCACCATTTAAATGTACCTCACGTTTGGTCTGATTGAACGTTTTATCATACACGATACTGCTGTTTTGTTTGAGCACTATCACGGTTCCGTCTTCGAGTTTGACTTCCTGTTCCAGGGGAGTGGTATTTTTGACCTCAATGCCCACCTGTTCCCGGTTCGTCAGTGCAGAGAGTTGTTTGTTTTCTGAAGGAGAATTGATTTGAAAAAACCAACCCAACCCCATGATCAAACAGGCAGCGATGCCCGAAAGCCATGCCAAGCGAGTGATCATTACGGTGGAAGCGGGCCGAATCCGGGTATACAGGTTTCGCCACATCCGTTTTTCGATTCCGTTTTTTTGGGTAGGAGAGAGACCGGTATTGAGTTGTGTCGGCTGGGCATTGAACCAAACCATCAACTGATTTTCCTCCTCTTCGGTCGTTTTGCCTTCCAGGTAGCGTTTCGACAAATCATTGAATTCCTGTTGAGTCATATCGTGGGTGTGTTTATAGTCTCAGTTGTTGGATTGATACGATTTGAGGTTCTCTTTCAGAAACTTCAGGGACTTGGTGATGTGATATTCTACCGCTTTTTCGCTGAGATTGAGCCCCAGGGCAATTTCTCGAACGGACTGATTTTCAAAACGACTGCGTTTGAAAACCTCGGCGCTTTTTTCGGGTAAACGACTCAGTACATTTTCCACCGCCTCTGATAATTCAGCGAAGTTGACAATTTCGTCGGTGGCGTAATGCTGATGGATTTCCTGAAAAATGAGGTATTCCTGATACTTGCGGTAGCTTATCTGCGACTTGATGTAATCGTACACCTGATTTTTGATGGCAATGGTCAGGTACAAATCCAAATGTCGGATGATGACCTCATTCCGTCGATTCCAAATGGTTAAAAATACTTCCTGAACCAGTTCTTCGGCCTCTTCCCTGACGCCCGTTTGGTGATAGGCTATCCCGAAAAGCTTATACCAATACCGACGGTATATTTCTTCAAAGGCGGCGATTTTGCCTTCCTGAAGAAATGTTGTCAATTGCGCATCGTCAAGCTGCTTTACATTCATAATTTAGCCTATTTACCTGTACAGTAGAATAGTTCGTCGAAATCCCTAAATAATTTTAAAAAATAATTAAATAATCTTGTTTTCAAAAGAGCAAGCCCCTATTCAAACCAAAAGGCCGACGTTTCGTGTGAAAACGTCGGCCTTGCAATACTACTTTACCTTTTTTGGGGGTATCTATTGAAATACCCGCACATAATCGACCTGCATAGTGGCCGGGAAAATGCTGTCGTCTACGCCCTTGGCACCGCCCCAATTGCCGCCTACGGCTACATTCAGCAGCAAATACTCGGGTTTGTCAAAGGGCCATTCATTTACGGTTTTGTGCTCATTAGGAATACTAAGATAGACCTGACCATCCAACAGGAAATCCATTTTTTCGGGCGTCCAGTCTACAGCATAGACATGAAACTCCGTATAAGGATTTTTGATGAAAATCTTCTTCGATTTTTGCGTCCCTTTCACGTGATTGTAGGATTGGGTATGGATCGTCCCGACGAGGGTATCCGGATCATACCCTACGTGTTCCATGATGTCGATTTCGCCGCATTTAGGCCAACCGGCGGTTTCAATGTTGCTGCCCAGCATCCAGATCGCCGGCCAAATGCCCCGCCCTTTCGGCAGTTTGGCCCGGACTTCGATGCGGCCGTAGGTCCATTCTGCTTTGCCTTTGGTTAGGAGTCGCGCGGAGGTATGCTCCCGATTTTCCAACTTGTGTTTTCGAGCTGTAATCGAAAGCACCCCTTTGTTGACCATGGCGTTGTTTGTATCGGCGTTGGTATAGTATTCCAACTCATTGTTACCCCAACCTTTGCCGCCTACATCATATCCCCATTTGGCGGCATCCGGCAAACCCGTATAATTAAATTCGTCGCTCCAAACCAGTTTGCGTTTTTCTTTGGCAAATCGCCCCCCTCTGACCAGCGCTTTTTCGGGCTCATCAGTAGTCAGAAAATCAATATCCCGAACGAAAAAATAATCCATCACCAAAGTATCATTCACCGTCCAGGCATTAGTGACAATACCTGACTTTTTCGCATTGGCAATCCATTGTTCGTCTTTTTGCAACACACTGAAATGATAATCCAAACCTCCGATGTTGTCGGTTTGAAGTTGAAGAGCCGAGATATCGCCGTTGAGATATTGCAGTTTGGCGTTTTTGTCCAATTCCCTCACTTTTTTCAGAATATCGTAATCAAAACTGATATAGACGACCCACTTTTGCGCTTTCATTTTTTTTACCGTCTGCACTACTTTTTCGGCCAAAAGCAAAGCGCGCTCTTTCCCGGCCGGTGAGGGTTTGATTTCGGTTACGAGCCGTGTTTTATTCTGCTTTTTGCCTTCTTTCAAATACGCTTCCAAGGTGGGTAATTGTTCGCCGTTCTTTAAAGGTTTCTTGATAAGTTCAGCATAATCCGTTTTTTCAATGTCCATGCCTTCGTAGTGCGCATCATGGTTGATAATGAGTACTTCGTCTTTGGTCATGCGTACATCAAATTCAGAGCCCGTACATCCCAGTTTTACCGCATTTTGGAGCGAAGCGATAGAGTTTTGAGGAGCGCCCGTATTTTTCCACGCGCCTCGGTGGGCTACGATTTTATTGGAATGGAAGGTTTGCGCTCTGCTCTCGGTGTACCATAGAAAGGTGAAGAGTACCCCAAAGAAACTGCCAATCGTTTGTTTCATTCAGTTGTGTATTTTAAAAGTTAGTTGCCGGTCCTTATATTCGGTAATGGCAATGAAGGGTGATTTCTACTTAAAAAAAGTTGTATAGACCAAACCGGGTCGATCTTAAAATGAAAAGAAATAGCTTGTACTGAATACGTCAGCAGGCAAAGATAGCTGTTGATACAAATGGTTGCTTATAGCGAAAAATACTCGCTTCCCGGTAAATGAATTCTATTTATTTTTAATATGCATTTTTCCTTTTACCTTTCGCCTCATAACTTAAATACGACCGGAAAATGAAAAAGATTATGTTTTTGCTTGCCTTTCTAACGGCAACCATAGGAGTTACCTCCGCACAAACGGCTGATGAAATCATGACCAAATCTGTGGAAGCACGGGGCGGTGCCGACAAGCTCAAAGCGCTCAAATCAATCAAAATGGAAAGTACAACGAGCGTGATGGGAATGGATCTGTCTTCCAAATCAGTGATTGTCAATAAGCGCGGAATGCGCAATGACATTGAAGTAATGGGGCAGACCATCACCATGGCCATTGACGGCAATAAAGGATGGATGATCAATCCCATGCAGGGGGGAGGAGACCCCGTAGAAATGCCCGAAGAACAATTGAAGGCGTCGATGTCTCAACTGGATTTAGCCGGAATGACCAATTTGAAAGAGGAAGGAACGGCCGCCGAGTTGCTGGGAAAAGAGAATTTGGACGGAACGGAAGTCTATAAAGTAAAAACGACGTCAAAGGACGGGACGGTCATTACGCATTATATTGATACCAAGACCTACTATACCCTGAAGATGGCCATCAAAATGAAGGTAGCCGACAAAGACATTGATGCAGAAACCAAAATGTCGAATTATAAAGTAGTGGAAGGCATTGCTTTTCCACATACAACCGAGATTGTCAGTCCCGAGGCGGGAACCATCACGACCACCATCAAGAAAATCGAAGTGAATCCGATGGTGGATGAAAGCATTTTTGCGATGCCGAAGAAATAACCGTGCTCAGACCTTAATCAAAAGCCTTGAAAACCCTGCGTTTTCAGGGCTTCTTTGTTTGCTGCCCGGCACGGACAAAGGATACGTGTAAATAAGGATTAACAAAATTTTACCAATAACTATTTAACAAAAATATCCCCACCAAAGTGTTAGCTTGGGTGGGAATACCGGGTATGAGAAAAGCAGGATTGTCTATCAGCACTTTCTTGATGCAACTATTCCTTCCCATATTGTAATTCCGCCTGCAATGGCTTGAGCGGCATTTTTAGAAAGACTTACGATTTTGTCAGTTTTGAGGGCGATTTTTGTGTTTGTCTTTTTCATGGCTTTGTTTTTGTTTTGATTGTGTTTGATTTACCTCGGCAATCCGACGATCCGATTTCGGTGTTTGTCTTTATTGACGATACAAAGGTGTGCGCTGAATCGTCAGTCAGAAAATCAAATCATCCAAAACGTAGGAGAAGCGAATCAAACCGTAAGAACCTGCCATCGAAGCGTTTTGAAAGGCAGCATTTCGTTTGTTAACGGCGTATTTGAAAAGTAAGTTACATCCTGATCCTCCACTATAAATCGTTGTAGGCTTCTATTTGAGAAATGAGGTCTTGGCGGAGCATTTTTTGAGGAAAAGTACGACAATTTTCTGACGGAGCAGCCGACTGTTTTCTTTTCTCCTACTCACACTTTACATCCGTTAGGCCCGCTTGTTTGACCAAATAATCTAATTTAGCGCTCAGCCATACTTTTTTAGCCAAGCATAGATAGGTCTGTTTTCTGCCTGTATCTACGTGAAATGACCAATAAAAATAGGCTCTGCCAATGGAGTAGGGGTCATTTACTTTTTTATACAAAGCAACGGCTTGCTCATAAAAACCATTTCCTCTTTCGTTTTCCGATTGACGAAATGCCAAATCGCCCAGACTTTTCAGACAGTTGGCTTTTCCCAACAAGGCGCCAATTTTTTCGTACAACGGCAAGGCCTGTTGGTAGAAGTCAAACGCCTGTTGGTTTTCCGATTGACTAAATGCCAAATCGCCCAGACTCCTGAGACAGTTGGCTTCTTCCAAGTCCCATTGGTTTTTATGGGCAATTCGGGTCGCTTCTTTAAATAAATCAAGGGGGTAAAATCCGGAGAATTGACAAAATAAGGTCAAGGAAAAAAGAGAATCAATGCTTTTGGCGGAATCAAGGGTATCGGTGATCACCTGAATAATATTGCTCCATTCTTCCTGTAAAATTGGAGAGCTGTTCTCTTCGCTTCCTGCGTTTTTGCCTTTTTCATCGGCCATACTAAGGTAAAAATCCTGTATTTTTTCTAAAAATGGGTTGTTTTCAAGCGGTTTTTGTTTGAGGTATTCTCTAATAGGGGCCAGTATCCAGAGGCGTTCCTGCTCGGTTTCTTCGCAAAGTCCGTAGCTTTTCAGGGTTTCTAATCGGTCGTAGGTGTCTTCAAAAAGTACTTCAAGGTCTTGACGATTAATGCCCGTGGGCAAATAACCTAAAGCTTGTAAAAAGGCTCGGTGGGTATCGGTCAGGTTTTTATTTTCGTAAGAGAAAGAAATGGAGAGGTTTAGATTGGTGCCTTTGTTGGTGCCCTTACTGATAAAATCGTTTCGTTTGCGCTGCCATTCGGTGTAAAGGCTTGGTAGTTGCTCTACTTTTTTAGCTCGTTTAGCCAACAATTCAATAGCCAATGGCAGGTAATCAACTTCTTGTACCAACGTTTTTACTAAAGTATGACCCACAAATTTTTCTTCAGAGTTGCTGTCAAACAAGGCAACAGCATCCTTTTCATTTAAAAAGGGTACTCTAAAGGTTTTCCAATGCAAGTCATCGGGCGAGGCATTGCCGCGATAGGTAAACACCAAGTCGGCAAGGTCTTTCAGTTTTTCAATAAAAGGCTCTACGTGAAGGGCGTCATCCCAAGGGGTTTCAAAATTATCAAGGGCAATGAGGCTTCGGCTGTCTTGGTGACGGAGGTAGTTCAAGAGTTGATTTTGTAAATCAGTACCGCCGCTCAATGATATTTCAAGAGCATTGGCCAGCGCATTAAGCAACAGCGCTAAGTCTTTGGCCCCATCGCATCGTACAAAATAGCGATTTCGGCGGTATTTGCGGGCTAAGGACGGATGGTGGAGGACATTCAGTACCAAATTGGTTTTGCCCAGTCCTCCCGTACCCAAAATACCCGCCGGCAAGGTGTAATGGGCAGTGAGGTAGTTGGCTGCCTTTTCAACTAACTCTAAACGGTTTTGTCCGATACAGATGGGTTTGCCTTCGAGGGTTTTGGGTACATCATCGTCATGTTCAATATGATGGGCCAAAGCTTTGATAAATGGGGTAAGATCGCTGTATTTTTCGCCGTAACCCAAAACCACTACATTTCGGCTGCTGTTTTTATTGTGTGTCGCTTTGGTCGCATCCACAAGATCGTCTTTTACGATGTGATAAAGCGTGGTATTGCGCAGGTAAGTGCTGACCCATTTAAAGATCAAACTGAAATTTTGGTCATACACGCCTTGCCCAAAGCCTATAAAGATGACGGCTTTAAATTGCGTAACGAGGTATCGGTTTACAAACTGAGCAAATTGATTGTCCACAATGGCATCGTAAGATTTTTGCCCCAATACCACCGAATCCGGCTTTTTGAAATAGCCATGAAGGTGTAAAATGTATTTTTGTTTTTGCTCCGTGTCTAAAAAATCTTCCACTTTGATTGTTTCTGACAAGGTAATGGGAGTCAGATGGGTAATGTCTTCGAGTAAATTGTCATAATTGGCCGTTGCAATCGGAACCCCCAATCCTTTCATGGCCAAAATTAACTCAGGGTATTCGGGCGAAGCGTTCTCAAATACGTTCAGCCACTCATCCAGTTTGCCGTGTTCTTGCAGACAATCCCAAATTTCGTCCCCTATTTTCAAGAGGTCTTCAGTAGAGGAAGTTTCATTGGTCAACAGTGTACGGCAATCTTCGCCCCAATTTTCTTCTTTACGGCACTGCTCACAACAAAATTTGATGCCGTATTGAAGCAACGCTGTCCACGTACCGAAGATGGCACGTTCGGTATTGGATATAGTGGCACTTGATACACCCGTCCCCGCTATTACCAAAGCTTTGCGCCGATTGAGGGTATTGATTAATGTTTGAATTTCGGGTTTAGTAAAGTCGAGCGGCATAGAAAAAGGGCATATAACGATGATACGGGGATAAATTACAAAATCAAAGCACATTGACAAAATTTGAAGTTTGATTTCTTTCCCGGCTTTATTGTTTTCTCTCGGAAGCTACGATAAAGCGAGCAAGAGATTCATAATGATTATTTTACTCAATAGACTGAGTAAAATAACTCAAAGCATTGAGTAAACCGGTAAAGTGTTGCTATTCGACTTGTATTGGTCGGCAACAGCGGTATTCCGTGGCCGGATT
Organism: Spirosomataceae bacterium; assembly: GCA_046329125.1. GTDB lineage: Bacteria > Bacteroidota > Bacteroidia > Cytophagales > Spirosomataceae > Runella. The sequence goes on from JAXLVD010000004.1 coordinate 250,051, forward strand.
TTCTGAAATCGGATGTGAATTCACTGTTTGAAATGTAAAAAGCAGTAGTATTTGAAGGTCACGGTTTTTTGTGAGTAATCCATTCCTCAAAAACTTGCCTGCTTATGAACACTGCCGCCAGAAGAGATTTTGTCAAATCATTGATGCTCGTTCCTGCCTTGCTTCCCGGGGCGGTCTGTCGGTTGGATAATTCAAAGCCCGGGCATCTGAAAACGAGCCTGAATGCCTACTCGTTCAACGATCCGTTGATCGCTAAAACGATGAACTTGGACGATCTGCTGGATTTTTGTGCCGAACAACATTTTGACGGAGTGGATCTGACGGGCTACTATTTTCCCGGCTATCCGCAGGTGCCTTCTGACGAATATCTCTATCATATCAAGCGGAAAGCGCACTTAGCGGGAGTATCCATCAGCGGCACCGGCATTCGCAATGATTTTACCAATCCGGACCCTGACAAACGGCGAGCAGATATTCAGTTGATCAAAAATTGGATCGAATGTGCTGCCAAAATCGGGGCACCGGTTATTCGCATTTTTGCGGGAGTATTGAACCCAAAGGAATACACGTGGGACCAAATAGCGGCTTGGATGGTCAAAGATATTCAGGAGTGTGTAGAATTTGGCCAAAAACACGGGGTGATTGTAGCGATTCAAAACCACAATGATTTTATAAAAACGGCCGATGAAGCCATCAAGCTCATTAAAATGGTGAATCGCGAATGGTTTGGCTTGATCTTGGATACGGGCAGCTATCGCAGCGGAGACCCCTACGAGCAAATAGCCCGAACGATTCCGTACGCGGTCAATTGGCAAGTGAAGGAAAATATTTACGTCAACGGCAAAGAGGAAAAAACGGACCTGCCAAGGCTCTTCAAAATCATCAAAGAATCAGGGTATCGAGGCTATCTGCCCATTGAGACCCTCGGAAAAGGTGACCCGAAAGAAAAAGTCCCCCGATTTATGGAAGAAGTTCGAAAAGCCTTGGGCTGATGTCTTTTGCTAGGCAAAGACCAGTTTTTTCATGTAATCCGCATCGGTTTCGGCGGCTTCCATCGGCGTGCCTTTATCAAAACGTTCCTGTTCTACTACAAAATGTTGCGTGCCGTTGTCGGCAGCTACTTTGAGTATGTTGGCAAAATCAATGCGGCCGGTCCCTAAATCACAGGAGGCATTGTAAGGAAACTGCGGATTTACTTTTTCCGTAGCGGAAATCTGTTTGACTTTTTCTTCGGGATAAATGTCTTTGACGTGGCAATAGCGAAACCGATTAGGGTATTTTTTCAGCCAGGCGATCGGGTCTTGCCCCGTAGCGGCCAGCCAGTAAATATCCAATTCAAAATCTACTGAATCGGGGTTGCTTTGCGTCAGCAAAATATCTTCCGGAAATTGTCCTTCCATTTTTTGAAAAGCGTAGTGGTGGTTATGATATCCGTATTTCAGACCCGCTTTTTTGCAGATTTCTCCGCAACGATTCAACCCGTCCGCTGCTTTTTTGACGTCATCCAAGGTTTTGAGTTTATCGCCCATGTACGGATTAAACAGATGCGTCATCTGAATACTTGCGGCGTCGTCAGCCAATTTTTTAAATTCATCTTCCCGTTTCAGATCAAACGTATAAATAGGATCGCAATGACTGCTGTAGATGGTCAATCCGATAGTATCCAAATAGGTTTTCAGCTCTTTGGGCTTCATGCCGCAAAAAATATCGGGACCTTGGTGGCTGAAACTCTCAATAAACGAATAGCCGTACTCCGCCAATGCTTTCAATGTCCCTTTGGCATCTTTGGCCATCGCGTCTCTGACGGTCCAAAGCTGAATGCCGAATTGATCTATGGAGCCGGCTTTGCTTTCTTCTGCCTGATGGGAAGAAGTGCAGGAAACCAATTCGGCGAACAGGGGAGAAGCCGCAGCCAAAAGCCCGGTATTTCGTAAAAAGACTCTTCGATTGATTTTCATAGAATAAGGGTTATTGATGGGGAATAGCGAGTAAAAATAGTGTTTTTTGGTAGAAAAAGAGGCGAGTCAACGGCAAAAAGCGACTGATTTGTGTCGGCTATGCCTTTTTTATTAGTTTTGCTCTTGCCTAACCTCTATGAAACCTTAAAATATGCTTCAATTACTACGCGTTTTTGTGCTTTTGTTGATAGCGTTTGCCCCTACCTTTGCTCAAAAAAAACGAAAGCCGACCGCCCCAAAGAAACCCATTGCAGCGACACCGGTCCATCGGGGTATGTTTCCGCTGAAAGTAAGCGATAACGGGCGCTATTTGACCGATAATTATAATCGCCCCTTTTTGATGAATGCTGACGCAGGATGGACACTGCTTCACAAACTCAAAAGAGAGGAAGCACAGATTTATTTGGCCAATCGAAATGCACAGCAATTTAATACCGTATTTCTTCAATTATTACCCCCCGAACCTAATCAGTATAATGCCTACGGCGAGGCCCCTTTTGTGCCCAAAGAAGATTTTTCAGCTCCCAACAACAAATATTTTGAATACGTAGAAGAGGTCATAAGACATGCGGCAGCCCTGCAAATGACGGTAGCTTTAGTACCCGCTTGGTTGGGCTGTTGCCGGGATAATTGGTACGATGTACAATTTAAAAACGGGGTAGACAAATGTCGTATTTATGGATTGTATTTGGGGAATCGTTTTAAAAAATACCCCAACGTACTGTGGGTGATGGGCGGTGACCGTGACCCTCTGCGAGAAGTACACGTTCAAAGAGCCATAGCCGAAGGCATCAAATCAGCCTCCCCGCTGCAGTTGATTACTTACCATGCCGCAAGCTCACATTCCAGTACAGATGTGTTTGCCGGTGAAAAATGGTTGGATTTCAGTATGGTACATACTTTTTTTCGGGGAAAGCAGGGGAGTTGGACCTCCGAAATGCCGCAAGTGTACGAAGCAGCCCTGAATGAGTCCGGAAAAATGCCCCGGAAAGCGTTTATTTTGGGAGAATCCCAATACGAAAATGGGGATAATGATCAGATGATTCGACGGCAGATTTATTGGACCATGCTCAACGGCGGCAGCGGCCACTGTTACGGAAGTTCGATTTGGGAGTTCAATTCAAATTGGCGCGGGGCCTTAGACCTGCCGGGAGTGAGTCATGTTTCATTGTTTTATAAAATTTTCAGCGGACTTCCCTGGTACTTACTACGCCCGGATGCCACCGACGGCATTTTGACGGAAGGACGCGGTGCTTTCGGCAGTGAGGACTACGGGGCAGTGGCTGTATTGCCTAATAACCGAATGGCCGTAATCTATTTACCTACGAGCCGAACGGTGAAGGTCAATGTCGAAAAAATAAACGGAACCAGCATACGGGCGTTGTGGATCAGTCCCCGTACCAATAAGCGTTGGATCGGTGGCTATTTTAAACCGCAGGGAGTGCGCGAATTGACCCCGCCGACTTTGGAGGACGATTGGTTGTTGTTACTGGGAAATGTAGGCAGAAAATAAGCCGTCAGCCTTGATTTAATATTTCACAGACGGATTTGTAAGAATTAAATACGGAATAACAAATAACCGAAAATGTCTCCTTCCGGAATGATTTTTGCTTATTTTTACGGGAATAAAAAAAGAATAAAGCAGAAAACAATTTTACCCCTTTCTCATAATGACCAAGCGCATCGGTTGGCTGTGGTATGTTTTGGTATCGGTCTGCACGAGTTATGCCCAAGATGTACAGTGGGCGAGCAAGTTACTGGGGTTTTCGTCCGAATTTCGTAAAGAAGAATACGGCAAAGAATTTCGGGCCATCCAAGTGCTCGGCTATCCCAATACCACTCCTCCCTTTGGGGTCAGCGCCTGTGCGTGGTCACCCTACAACGCCGATTCCAACGTTGAAGAGTGGATTCGGGTCGGTTTTGAAAACCCGCAAAAAGCACGCCAAATTCTCATCGTAGAAAATTTTAATCAAGGTTGCATTACGCATGTATTCGCCTACGACGCGGCCGGCAAGGAAATGACGGTATTGGAAAACGCCGTGCCGGTTATTTCGGATGTCGGTCGAATTCTGATATTGAATGTGCCGGATTCTGCAATGATCATCAGTTCGGTAAAAGTGGTACTTAATCCGGCACGGGTATCCGGCTATAACCAAATCGATGCCATCGGGCTGAATGCGACAACAAAGCCGTTTGAGTTGAAAATTCGGGTCTATAAAGATGCGCCGAAGGAAGTCATTAAAGAAAATTTGGGAGCAGGAGTCAATACGAAAGCCCAGGAAGTAGCCCCTGTGATTTCTCCGGACGGGAAAACCATCTTTTTTACCCGCGGAAAATACGAACAGAATATCGGCGGGCCTGAAAATCAGGATGTATGGTTTGCCACTCGACAGGGAGATGGTTGGAGCGGTGCGCAAAATATGGGCGGTCCCATTAATAATGCCGACAACAATGCCATTGTCAGCATCTCGCCCGACGGTAAGACCCTGTACCTGATGAACGTTTATCGTCCTGACGGTACCATGACCTTCGGCCTTTCCAAAGCTACGCGCAACAAAACAGGTTGGAATACGCCTGTAGAATGCCGAATTGAGGACATTTATAACCTCGACAAAAAAAATAACACAGAGTTCGCCCTTTCCCCCAAAGGCAATGTGTTGGTGATGTCGGTTAAAAGGCAAGATACCAACGGCGACCGAGATCTGTACGTAAGTTTTCTGAAAAGCGACGGCTCTTGGAGTAAGCCCCAAAACATGGGCGTTGTGATCAATACGGCGGACGTAGAAAGTGCTCCCTTTATTGCCACAGATAACAAAACCCTGTATTTTACTTCTTACGGTCACGCCGGCTACGGAGGAGGCGATATTTTTGTGACGCGTCGTTTGGACGAAAGTTGGACCAAGTGGAGCCAACCCGAAAATTTGGGCTCCGCGGTCAATACGCCGCAGTGGGACGGGTTTTTGAGCATTCCGGCTTCGGGCGAATATGCCTACATGAGCTCCATGCAAAACTCGCTGGGCGGTGAAGATATCTTTCGGTTTAAGGTATATTCGGCCATCAAACCGGAGCCGGTGGCTATTATCTCCGGTAATGTGTTGGACGCTGATACCAAAAAGCCCGTCACTACGGAAATCGTAACGAACCTGCTGAAAGACAACAGCAATGTGTCTAAAGTAGAATATGACCCGGAAACGGGCGAATATAAGATTATCCTTCCTGTGCAGGAATCGTATCGCTTAAGTGCCGTCAAGGATGGGTTTTTTCCGTTGGATGAGATCGTAGATTTGTCTAAAGACAAGCGTTTTCGCGACATTAAACGAAATATTTTGTTGGTTCCTATCAAAGAAGGAAAGAAGATCACGCCCAATAGTGTGATGTTTGAACAAAGCAAATTTGAGTTGCTGCCGCAGTCATTGCCCGATTTGGACCGAATCGCCGAAATGATGCAAAAATATGCCACGATGGAACTGCTGATTGAGGGGCATACCGACAATCAGGGAGATTTCAATCTGAATATGGACCTTTCGGAAAATCGCGTCAAAGAGGTAAAAAAATACTTGGTCAGCAAAGGAATTGCTGAAAGTCGTCTTCAAATCAAAGGGTGGGGGTCTACCAAGCCGGTTGCCAGCAACGAAATCGAAGAAACCCGCAAAAAAAATCGCCGGGTAGAGTTTACCATTCTGAAAGTGTAAATACCGTGTTTTTTTAGTTATTTAGCTGACCCGAAACTGAGGTCAGATGCCGGAAGCTCAAAAACGCGATTTAGAAGAGTACGTGAACGTCGGTCATTCCGAATTGGAGAACCACCTGCGTACGCAAAATGCCCAACTTCAACAAACACCCGAATCGGCGGATGCCGGTCGAAGACTTACTGATTTTTTGTGGTTTAATGTATTCGGGTTTGTGTATCATTACTTAAAAAGCCGCTTCGGCCGTCGGCATAAATACCAATTTTATCCCTCCGGTGAAGACAACGGCGTTTTTAAAATGGAGGCGGCTACCGATAGAACGCAGATCGCTTTGCTTTCCGATTGGGCTTCCGATACACCCGAATCTGACCGAATCGGGGCCATTGTCGCTTCGCTGAAACCGGATTATTCCATTCATTTGGGAGATATCTATTTTGTAGGAGCCCCTTCCGAAGTACATGATAATTTTACGGGGCCGAAGGCCTCTTGGCCGCGCGGAAAGTGGGGGAGCTTGGCCTTATCCGGCAACCACGAAATGTACTCCAACGGAGATGCTTTTTTCAAAAATTTATTGCCTACCATGGGAGTGCGGGAGGGCGGACAGGTACGGGAGCAAAAAGCCGTTTTTTTTTGTCTCGAAAATGACTGTTGGCGTATCATCGGTTTGGATACGGGCTATACGTCGGTGGAGCGTCCTTTTCTCGAAATTCTTTCTCCGCCCGATTGTCATCTGCGCCGGGAACAGGTACGTTGGCTGCGTCATCAATTGCGCTTGGATGACTCCAACGACCGACGGGGTATTATTTTTCTGAGTCATCACCCTCCTTTTTCTTCCTTCAGAAAAGCTTATCCCAAGCCTGCCCAACAGTTGAGCCAACTATTCGGTCGTTATTTACGTCCTGTACTTTGGGTATGGGGGCATGAGCACCGATTGGCCGGGTATAATCGTCGGGAAATCAACCGACTGCCGATTGACGGGCGTTGTATCGGTCACGGGGGAATGCCCGTCGAAATTGACGGACCCCGCGTTGCTGACGAATCACTGCTGTTTCACGACCGCCGTCGGCGAACCAACCTGCGGCGTATCGGAATCGGTTATAACGGGTTTGCCTGGTTAACTTTTCAGCAGGAAACCTTGACGATTGAATACCGCGATATGGAGGAAAAGGTGGTGGTGAGTGAAAAATGGCAGATAGATTTGGAGACCGGGCTATTGAAAAAAGAAGAATCACTTTAATAAAAAGCCGTATGAAAAAACGAATTGCTTGGATAGGGGTGATCGGGCTCGTACTGTCGGGCTGTCATACCAACATTGATACCGACACGGCTCCGCCCGGAGCGCCTGTTTTTAACGGAGAAGGCTATCGGCCGATCTATGCGTCTCAAACGGAAATGCGGCAGGTAAGCACGGAGGCACCGCAAGCCCTGCGTAAACCCGGTAAAATCTACGTACGAGGTAATTACCTCTTTATTAACGAACAGGGAAAAGGGTTGCATCTGATTGACAATGCCGACCCGCGTGCGCCCCGTAAATTGTCGTTTATTAAGATACCCGGTAATGTTGATATTGCCGTAAAAGGCAACCTCATGTATGCCGATAACGGGCGCGATTTTGTGGTATTGGATATTACCGATCCTACCCGGATACAATTGGTAAAACGCATTGAAAATGCTTTCCCGATTCAATCGTTTCCTCCTTACATTCAGACCTATTTTGAATGTGCAGATGAATCTAAAGGAGTCGTGGTCGGGTGGGAAAAAGTAAAAATGAATCGACCGAAATGTTATCGTTGATTTTGGGTAATTTAGCCAATTGGTGTTCATTAAAAAGATGAAAATGAGAGATTTCGCTAAAGTAATAAATAGATGAAAAAGAATCTTACAGCGTTAATAGTTACGGGACTTTGGAGTATTTTCCTCGGATGCTCGACGGAAAAAAGTGCCGATGTAAACCCCGGCGGTCAAACAGGTACCGGCGGTTCGATGGCCCGTTTTGCCATTGTGGGTAATGCTCTGTATTGTGTCCTGATCGACAAATTGCAGGTGTATGATATTTCTATTCCGGCCAATCCGATCGCGAAAAGCCCGGTATCGCTCAGTGTAGGATTAGAAACCGTTTTTCCTTACAAAACCAATCTGTTCATCGGTGCTAACGACGGAATGTATATTTTTGATAATCAACAGCCCGAAGCGCCGACCTTGCTTACCAAATACACCCACGTTCAGAGTTGTGACCCGGTGGTTGTCCAAGGCAATTACGCCTATGTCACCCTTCGCGGCGGAGCGGCTTGCCGTCGGTTTGCAACCGCAAGTTCGTTGGATGTCGTGGATATTTCCGACCTGAAAAACCCCCAAATGGTGCACACTCAAAATCTGCAAAGCCCTTATGGATTGGGGGTTGACGGCTCGCAATTGTTTGTGTGTGAAGGAGACAATGGCCTCAAGATCTTTGACATCACCCAACCCGCGCAACCTAAACTACAGCAAACGCTGGGTAATGTAAAATCCTTTGATGTGATACCCCTCAACAAGGTATTGTTGGTGACGGGTGACGGTGGGTTTTTGCAGTACAGTTACGGAAACGAAGGGAAAATGGAGTTGTTAAGCAAAATTCCCGTAGAACTCTGACCCAATGGCACACTGTTCCGGTTTACAAATAGAGAGAGGCCGTCGAATTTTTCGAAAAAAAAGAATTTGGGTAATTGCAATCCTGTGCTTGACCGGCGTTGCAGCCAAAGCACAGGATACCCTTCGACCCGCTGCAGTTCTGAAATTTACCCCGTCGATGCTGTTGGATTTGGACAATACCTTGACCTTAGGAGCGGAAATGCCTTTCGGTAAACGGTGGGGTGTACAACAGGAAGTAGGTTGGGGCAGTTCGTTTACGAATCTTTGGAATGAACATTCGGTTTATCCGGACAAAAACAACTGGCGTTTTCGTACCCAACTTCGGTATTATTTTTCCAATCCCTATTCGACCTCGGGCGGTTGGTATTTTGCAATGGAATATTTCCGCAAAGAGATATTTATCCGACAGTACCAAGCCTTTGGCCGTCAATGCAATACGGGAACCGGGACCTGTGCTTATTTTGAAGAGGGAATTTTACGGACCCGACGGCGGGTGTCGGCGTTGCACGGGAAATTCGGGTTTCAATGGCTGATTCCGGATCGAATGATTTTTGATATATACATCGGAGGCGGTTTCCGAAAACTGTTGGTAACAAATGATGACCCTTTAGGACAAGCCAATACGAATTTATTCAGAACCGATGTGTTTAATCTACGCACGTTACGTCCGGGTCGATACGAGGCTATCCCAAGTATTTCGGCAGGGTTCAGTTTAGGCTTTCTTCTGAAACAAAAAAAGAGGAAAGTCGTACCTTTGCGTTCTTAACAAGGAAGATTGTGATATGCCAACTTATGAATACAAGGTATTGGAAGTAAAACCCGTCGGATTTGGGGGAACCGTACTGACGCCGGAAACTATAGAAACCCAACGGAATACCTTAGCGCGTGAGGGGTGGGAATTGGTCGATTCATTGGGTACGAACCATTATGAGAGCGGTGCGTCCCAACTGATGTTTATCTTCAAACACCCGACGACCCGTTCATGATTGTTCAACAGGAAACTATTTGTGCCCTTGCTACCCCGTCGGGAGTAGGGGCAATCGGGGTCATCAGAGTTTCTGGCGTCGCTGCTTTTTCGATAGTCAATCAGCTTTTTCGAGGTAAAGATCTTACACTGGCTGAAAGTCATACGATTCATTTCGGAACCATCCGGGAGGGGACAACCATTATCGACGAAGTACTGGTGGCGGTTTTTAAAAGCCCCAAATCGTTTACGAAAGAAGATACGGTTGAAATTTCCTGTCACGGTTCGGACTATATCATTCGGCAAATCCTGAAATTGTTGGTCAAACACGGGGCTCGCTTGGCGCGACCGGGTGAGTTTACGCAACGGGCCTTTTTAAACGGTCAGTTTGACTTGGTGCAGGCTGAAGCCGTGGCCGATCTCATTGCGGCCGATTCAGCGGCAAGTCACCGAACGGCCCTGAGCCAACTGCGCGGCGGATTTTCGAAGCAATTAGCTGCGTTGCGTGAAGAACTCATTCACTTTGCGGCGATGGTAGAGTTAGAGTTGGACTTTGGCGAAGAGGATGTGGAGTTTGCCAATCGCGACGATTTACGCCAATTGATTCTGAATCTTCAAAAAACGATTCTTCCCCTCATTGAGTCGTTTGATGAAGGGAATGCCCTCAAAGAAGGAATTCCGGTAGCCATTATCGGCGCACCGAACGTCGGGAAATCTACCCTCCTGAATGCGTTGCTGAACGAAGAAAAAGCGATTGTGACGGCGATAGCCGGCACAACGCGCGACGTGATCGAAGATGTCCTTTATATTGACGGAATTAAGTTTCGCATAATTGATACCGCCGGTATTCGTGAAACCGAAGATGTGGTGGAATCTATCGGTATTGAGCGTTCTATGCGGGCCATGAATCAGGCAGAGGTGGTGCTGCTGCTGTTTGACAGCGAGGAAACCCTTGCGGAAGCCGAACGTTTGGCCGAGAATCTGGAGGAGACGAAGAAGGTGATTTGGGTAAGGAATAAAGCAGATTTAACCTCACCCCCAACCCTTCTCCTAAAAGGAGAAGGGAGTATAAAGCCCTCTCCTGAAAGGAGAGGGGCAGGGGATGAGGTTCAAATCTCGGCTAAAACCCGGGAAGGGATTGATGCTCTTAAAAAAGCGCTGACTTCTACTCGGCTTGAGGCAAGTGCGGCGGGAGAAACTGTAATTACCAACATCCGACACTACGAGCATTTAGTAAAAACCCAACAGGCCCTTACCGATGTACTCAACGGCCTTAGCATGGGGATTACGGGCGATTTCCTCGCGCAGGACATTCGATTGGCTTTACATCATTTAGGGGAGATCACCGGCACCATCGTAAATGACGATATTTTGGCCAATATCTTCAGTAAGTTTTGTATCGGGAAATAATTGTCTAAAACCTACAAATCCGAAATGTGTCGGAGAGGCGATACATATAAAAGGAAACCTATTTATTTGACTTTTCTCCTCGGTACATACCCTTTGCCCCGACAGTCGATTTATGCAAAGGAGTCTCGGTAGTAGCTGAAGTTACCGACGCACGAATTTGAGTGAAAAATTGGAGTGTAATGAAAACTCAATAATTTTAGCTCAAATTCGCCCTGACCAATGAAAAAACGGCTTTTTGTTCTGCCCTTAGTATGCCTTTTGGCACTTGGGTATATGACTTTTACCGATTATAGTCATCAAAACGACACACTCTATTTTGGAGGTGACATCATTACAATGCACGATTCGACGGACCGGGCAGAAGCTATACATGTAAGGGACGGAAAAATAATTGCTTTGGGCCGTAAAAACGATCTTCTCAAAAACATTCCCAATCAAACGCAACTCGTAGATTTACAAGGTAAAACTCTGCTTCCGGGCTTTTTCGACGCCCACGGCCATTTTGATTTAGCAACGGTTTTTGGCGGAATGGTGGACATCAGCGGCATCAAATACCGAAACCCGAAAGAGGTTTGGCAAATCATGGAAGAAGAAAGTCGGAAAGGCGAAGCCGGCAAATGGCTTTTTTTTTACGGATTTGACCCGATTCTCACTAAGGGTATTTCTTCTCCCACAATTCACTACCTCGACTCCATTGCCCCTGACAAACCCGTAGTGGTCATCACCAAAGCCTTACACGTTTTTTATGCCAACAGGTTGGCCTTTAAAGAATTGGGCCTTTCTGACAAAACACCCGACCCGTCAAAAATGAGTTATTATGAACGTGATGCTCAGGGAAAACTAACGGGGGGAATCATTGAGCAAGGTGCCATTGAGCCGTTTCGGAAAAAAATTCAGGAAATTGCCAAGCAGGAGTTTGTCGGAAATACCCAAAAAGTTTTGGATGAATATGCGTCGTACGGTGTTACGAGTGCCGTAAACATGGGCCTCACCAATGCCAATAAAAATATCCTGAGTTTGTACGAACACCTGGCGGCCGAAAAAAGTAAGCCTTTATACAAATTTCTCGCACTCATGGGGAAACTCCCCAAACGCCGACCTTCCCAACGCTTGTTTTTGTACCTGCGTAAGGAAAACGACGAGCTGCTGCCCGAATCGCCCGACAACGGCGACGATTTTTACAAAATCATGGGCATTAAGTTTTGGTACGACGGCTCCCCGTATGCGGGGTCGATGTACGTAAAGCAACCCTACATTCGCTCAAAATTTACCGAGAATGATCTGCATCTTACGCCTAACCACACGAGCCACAGCATTCTGAAACCTGATGAATTGGAAAAGTACATCAAAAAATACCAATCAAAAGGCTGGAAAGTAGCTGTTCATGCCCAAGGGGATATGGCCGGCGATGAAGTCATGGAGGTCTTTGAGAAGTTGCATCAACAATCGCCTATTTCGTCCCACAGACACCGTATTGAACATTGCATGTTGCTGCCCGCAGCCCGGGCCAAAAGCATGAAAGCAATGAATGTTTCACCGAGTTTTCATATCAATCATTTGTTGTATTACGGCGAATTTTTGGGAAGCGATATTTTAGGGGCGCAACGTGCCAACCTGATCTTTCCGATCCGTTCGGTAGCCGAAGCGGGCATTCCGTATTCGGTCCACGCCGATATGCCGCAGTTTATTCCTAATCCGTTGAGTTTGGCCGGCACTTCTGTTCATCGAACTACCCAAGACGGACTCGTACTCAATGCCGCCGAGAAAGTGTCCGGTTGGCAGGCCCTTAAAAGTATCACGATAGAGGCAGCATGGCAGCTCAACCTGGAAACTAAACTGGGTAGCCTTGAAAAAGGAAAATATGCTGACTTGGTCATTTTGGACGCCAACCCGCTTAAAACGGCTCCCGAACAATGGACTTCCATAAAAGTAATGGAAACCGTTGTCGCGGGAAATACGATTTGGAAACGATAAGTCGAGAAAAAGAGAGTCGTTTATTTTTCATTTATCCCCATTTCGTTCATCAGTTCTAAGCCGTAATTCCTGATTACAATTACTACTTCCACGGTTCGAATTCCTCGTTCGGTAATGGTGTATTCGGTTTTGGGCGGTACCACGGATACACTTTTCGCAGTACAAAACCATCCTCTTCCAGTTCCGCAACTGCGTTGTGAGCATTTTTTGTGATATGTGCGGAATGTCTTTCTGTAATTCACTATATCGCATCACGCGGTCTTTCAACCGCCACAAAATCGGCATTTTCCACGTCCCCCCGATCCTGTCCATCGCAAACTCAACGGGGTTGTAGTACATCTTGCCGTTGTATCTGAAGTCTCCCATAAGGCTGCCTTTTAAATTCCCCTCCAAAGATAGAGATACATCTTAAGATGCCTATACATACTTTTTCGTGCGTATCGTACAAAAAAGTAGTACACATGGTTTTGGGGGCCCGGAAGTGCAATTTTGCCCAACAAATAAACAACATACAATAACCATGATTACTGAAATTAACAGCTACGTACATTTCCACGGGGCATCCGCCAAAGGCAAAATTTTGATGGTGGCAAGTTCGCCGAGTGTCTCACAACAAACAGGGTGGCCCATCGGTTTCTGGGCAGCCGAACTCACACATCCCCTTCGCGTATTTCAAGAAGCAGGTTATGAAGTGGAATTGGTTTCAACTGCCGGGGGTAAGTTGGAAATGGACGGCTACTCCAATCCAACCGATGCAAGCGGGTATTCGGCGCACGATGTCATTTCACTGGGCTATATGCAACAACCCCGGTTCAATGAAATGCTTGCTGATACTAAAAAACTAACGGAGGTAAATGCCGATGCGTACGATGCCGTCTTTTTGGTGGGCGGTCAAGGACCGATGTACACGTTTCGCGGCAACCGTGACTTAGAAAAACTGTTTGCTGATTTTTACGAGGCAGGCAAACCCGCTGCGGCCGTTTGTCATTCTACCACGCTGCTCTTAGAAGCTGAAAAATCGAACGGAGAACTGTTGGTGGCGGGTAAAACATGGACGGGTTTTGCCGATGCCGAGGAAGAATTTGCCGACCAAGCCGTTGGGATGAAAATCCAACCGTACCGCATCGAAACCGAAGCCCGGAAAATGGCAGGAACGACGTTCAAAGTAGCGGCACCCTTCTCATCGTATGCTATTCAGGATGGTAATTTGATTACAGGGCAACAACAAAATTCGGGGGCAGCGGCGGCCGAATTGGTAGTGAAAGCTTTAAATAAATAACGCATGAACGCTATTAATTGGTTTGAAATCCCTGCACTGGATTTAGAGCGGGCATTTCAATTTTATTCAACCGTCTTAAACGGCAATGTCCGCAGAGGAACCTTTGGCAATGGTGACCTGATTTTGTTCAATGTGCCTTTCAATACCGGCGAAGCAGTGGGCGGGTCTATCGTTGTTCGCCCTGATCTGAAGCCTGCAACTGATGGGCCGCTACTTTATCTCAACGCTTTCGGTAAACTTAAGGAGTCGGTCAGCAAAGTCGAAAGCGCCGGAGGAAAAGTAATTGTGCCGGAAATCAATCTCGGAAAATTTGGTTTTGCGGCGGTCATCCTCGATAGCGAAGGCAACAAAATCGGGCTTCTGTCGGCGGAGTTGTAACCTGATTCTGTAAAAAAATACCTGCAACACTCATCAGCAATCGTGATTAACAAGGTAGAATATCTTTGCTTTTTTCTACTCATTGGCTTTAGGCCCTCTAATGCCCAATCAGTAGAAATAGATGCGGGTCATAAACGGATAGGCATTGATTTGATGTGGTTTAAGTATTTCAAAACTGCCAAAAACGAATCAATGCCTTTTCTGTTTTTCAGTCGAAACAGGGCCAATACTGACTATCGAAACTCACCCGCGGCCTTCGGTTCAACCAACGCCATATCTTACAATTTCAGGAACGGATTAGGCATCGTTGGAGTGGCGTCCTTTCTTAATGCAGGCTTCCTTCCAAAAGCAGGTATTCAGTATTATAAACAAAAAGGCGATTTCCTGTTTTTTGGTTGGTTTGTGACAGACTTGAAGCAAGAAAGTAACCTTGATTTGTTTGGGTTGTTCCGTTATCAACCCAAAATCAATGCTAAGTGGAAAGGCTTTGGACAAGGAGAACTGTTTCCTGTGTACACCCCCAAAAAGCAACTTTGGAACCTCACCCAACGGTTCCGTTTAGGGGTAAGGTTCCATACTTGGGCGGGTGGGCTAATGATGGACTTTAATCAATCGGGAAGAAAGGCATTTTCCACCACTCAAAATTTGGGATTTTTTGTACGAAACGAATTTTAACGACCATGATTCTGCGCAAAATATTTAACCCAATTGCAGTAACTCGATACATGCGTACCGAGCTGCTGTTTTCTGCGGCGCTTTCGGCGGCCGTGTTTTTGTTGTATCATCATCATCACCTTGAGAAAGTCAGCTTGCCGTTTTCAGTAGCAGCCATTTTAGGGAGTGCCTTGGCCATTTTTTTAGCTTTTCGTAACAACAACTCGTACGGTCGCTGGTGGGAGGCCCGTACTCTTTGGGGAAGTATCATTAACAACAGTCGCATTTTTGCGCGTCAAATCATCGCCAATGCCGATAATGCTGCGGCTCTCGGCAAAGCCACCCCACAGCAGGTCGACGATTACAAAAGAGAACTGATTTATCGTCAGATCGCTTTTGCTCATGCTTTACGTTTACACCTTCGTCATCTGAATTCGTGGGAGGAAGTTCACCATTTATTATCAGAAAACGAATACCGAGAATTCATTCAAAAAACAAATAAGCCCAATTATTTGCTTCAAAACCAAGGCGTTAAAATAAAAGAAGGAATGAGAAGTGAAATCTTGGGAGCATTTGACAACATCGGTTTGGAGCCTGCATTGGCAGGGTTCAACAATTTTCAAGGAGCATGTGAACGTATAAAAAACACGCCCCTTTTGCGTCAATACCACTTTTTTACCAAACTATTCATGTTGGTTTTTATGGTAATTCTGCCCTTTTCGTTAATTTCCGACTTCAACAAAATGGGCATACCTGCACTCATGATTCCGGTCAGTATCTTAGTCTCATTTGTGTTTGGAGTTATGGGCAAAGTAGGGGAAGTCAACGAAGACCCTTTTGAGAATCGAATCACCGACGTTCCGATGACGTCTATCTGCAATACGATTGAACGCGATTTGAAAGAAATGTTGGGAGAACGTAACTTGCCCCCCAAAATTGAGGCTCAAAACGGATTCCTTGACTGATGAAACAACACTTACTGAAATATAGGTTTGAGTTTTTACTTATCATTTTGACGCTCGCTATTTTTGATAAAATAGTGATTTTTTCTGATTTTGTGTATTCAAGCTACGTTTGGCCGGCCAACATGCTTTTATTGGGCGTAGGTTCGTTTGGCTTGTTTCATGACCGAAATTTGGCGGTTAAATGGGCCAAAAACATTTTCTTTATTTCTGTGATCGCGGTACCTTTAGCCGCCGACATTATCTTTGTCAATTCGGCACTGACCCAAATTGCCTTATGGTCTTACTTATTCTTTTATACCATTATTTTTACCGAAGTTATCAGGCAAATTATCCATAAACATGAAGTAACCGAAAGCATCATTATGGGATCGCTGAGCGGATTTTTGCTCATCATTGTGGTTGCTACTTTCAGCTTTCTGCTCATTGACTTTCACCTTTCCGATGCCTTTCAAAACCTGCAGGGAGTGACCATTCCCCAAAAGTACCATCAGGTCGTTTATTTCAGCAGCATTACCCTCACAACCATTGGGTACGGCGACATCACTCCCAAAGCCGACAATGCCAGGCTGTTAGCCGCTTTTTGGGGTGTCGTGGGGCAGTTTTATATGGTAGCCGTCGTCGGTATTATTATTTCAAAATTCACATCTAAATAATCACTGAAATCCATGAAAATTGCAGTTGTCGGTTCGGGCAATGTCGGCGGGGCATTGGCTCAACAATTTATCAAAGCAGGTCATACCGTATTGATCGGGGCCAAATTTCCGTTGAGTGAAAAATCGCTCAAATTGGCCACTCGAATCGGTGAAGACCGCTTCACAAGCGTCGAAAGTGCCATGCAACAGTGCGATGTCATTGTACTTGCCACGCCCGCCCCAATGGCCGTAGAAGTAACCCAATCGCTGGGCAATACCACGGGCAAAATTATCATTGATACCATGAACATCGTCATGGGGCGCGGACCGGCGGGCTTCACCAATACGTCGGAGGCCATTTTGGCCAATACTACTACCCAAGATGTCGTAAAGTGTTTCAACACCACGGGGTTTAACAATATGCTTGATACCCATTACGGCGATCAGATTATCGACGCTTTTGTGGCGGGAGATTCGGAAAAAGGCAAGGCCGTTGCTGCTCAGTTGGCACTTGACGCCGGTTTCGGAGCCTGCTATGACGTGGGCGGCAACGACAAGTTTCAGCTTATGGAGCAATTTGCCTTTTTTTGGATCAACCTCGCTCTGTTTAAAGGCCAAGGCCGCGAGATCGGATTTAAGTTGTTGAAACGATAACTCTCCCGAGTTTCGCTTACCCAACTGCTCCCCTGCGCAGAGTCGCGTAAGGCGGTGTTTTTTATTGCCAAACTTTCGACTTACAACTTTGCCTTTGCCTTTGATTTTGCTGACTTGTTCGGTTCTGTCGATACGATTTTGGTACAGGATGTTGCAATCTTTGTCATTTTTGGCACAGGCTTCGGACTTGTCACAAACAGCAGAGCAACATTTCGATTTGGCACAGCAATTGGGGTTCGACTGCACGGTTAATTCGGAGGCAATTAAGAGGGCTTTTAAGTTACATTAAGTGCTTAAGCGCATGTTAATCGTTATCTGTTAAATATCAGATAGTTATATCATAAATAACACCCGAAAAATTTTGCTTAACTGCTTAAAAACAGGAAGGTTCGGTTTTGTATGAAATTACTTACAAACCGCCCCACCCAAACGGTCCGACGTCGCGGCCTCTCCAGGTTGGGGAGGACTTTAAAAATTCCTTTTCCCAACGTGGAGAAAGGGACACGACGGCTCGCCGTTGCAGGGCCGTTTTAGGATTGCAAGTAAAATCATAAGGAGCCAAGATGCTCATAGGTCGGGAAGAAAAACGATACGGCAAATGTTCTCTTTTGCCGTATCGTGTTACAGAGAGATTATGACCAACTGCCGGAACCGGCTCCGCCGCCGTTTACGGTAGAAACGGAACCTGCCTGGAAACTGCCCAAATAATTTCCGTTTTTGTCATAAAAGTAAAAAGCCGTATAAACCGACGTAGCCGTAAGCACAAAATTGGTGGTCTGACTGTACAATTGATCTAAACTGCTGCAAGTGGGGCAATTGAGATAGACGTCTCCAAAAAGAGCCCCTCCGCCCGGAAAAGAGACACCCCAAACGCTGCCGTTAAACGTTTTTCCGTTGGTAACAGTGCATTGACAACCCATGTAAAACACCATACTCCAAACGCTGCCGCTGGCTCCGTAACTGGGACAAGGGTCGGCAGAGGCAGCCGTCGCTGCCTCCGTCTTCGCCAACGTTTGGGTAGAAAGGGACTGTACGGTAGATTCGATCAATTCATTGCTGATCTTCCCTTGAAGAAGGGTGCGAAAGTCGTTGGCCAGTTGTTCGTTGCTGACGATTGGTTTTCCTGATTCCATAACGTTAAGATTGTTTTTGTGAAAAGATAGTTGAGTGTTCAGTGATTGAACGATGCAAAGTTGCAGGATGGATCGTTTTCAGTTATCCGCTAAACTACCCGTTTTTTCAATCAGGCATTTGCACGGGGCTTTCCCCGCAGTTTTACCTATGTCTTAAAAACAGGCATTTGTACCTATTTCTTTCCTGAAAAAGACGGGTAGATTTGCACCTTTCTATGTTCTTTAGTTTTTCAAACGTTTAAAAACTCAATCCTCTTCAAAACCATGAGTATTCAGATCACCAAACAACAGGAAAATGAATGGAAGGCCGTAGCCGTATCGCTGACGGATGCCCAAACTTGGGTTTCTAATTGGATCAATGCCGATCCGGCCAATGATCCTGATTTTAAACCGAGCGATCTGCGGGCCTTTGTAGTACGTCGTTCGGATTTTGTAGAATTGCTGAGTCAAACCGAAACGGAGTTTGTCCGGATGTACATCGGTTTTAAGCCCAATTCCGACAATCAAAGCGGGCAGGAGCCCTGCTTGGTATTGGCCAGTGCGGCGGCCAAATGGACCACGCAGCCCAATTATGAAGGCGACGACCGCGATACCATCATTGATTTGATCGGTGAACAAACCGTTTATAACATTGAAAAAGGGAAAGAAGTCAGGGGAGATTATCAAGTATTTGATATCAGCCGTCCTTGTCCGCCGATCTGTGACCCCGAAAGCCCGCTGTTTATCATCAGTGACAACGGCGACTCCGGTTGCTGATCCTTTACCTCGCAATGAACAAGGCAGATGATGTTTAAATTTGCAGATTGGCTACTGGATTATTCCTCTTATTTTCTCGCGTTTCCGATAGCCGTTGCCGGTTATAGGTACCGATTCATTACGGGGGAGTTACGGTACATAGTAGGGCTGATCGCCCTCAGTATCCTGACCGAAACTGTCATGTATGTGATTGTGAAGAATGGGATACGGAACAATCTGTTTATCGTCCATATCTACACCGTATTTCATTTCAATATCATCGCCTTGTTCTATTTCTCTTATTTCGGTTATTTTTACCGTCGTTCTTTGGTACCGTTGCTGATGGTGCTGTTTACGGTTTTTGCAGTAGTCAATACGTTATTCTTTCAAAAACTTACGGAGTTCAATACCAATGCGTTGGGCTTGGAAAGTATTTTGGTGGTTATCCTGAGTATTCTTTGCTACTACAAAATGATCACGGAGTTGGCTTCCAAAGAGCCGGAAAAGAAGCCTGCCTTTTGGATAAACTCGGGCTTTTTATTCTACTTTGCCGGCAATATCGTATTGTTTATCCTGAGTAATGTACTGTTGAAAGAAAATAAAGATTTCAATTACCTGTCTTGGGGATTACATTCTCTGCTTCTGGTTCTTTTATATATTTCAATAAGTATCGGTTTATGGTTCAGTCCTCATCAGAAGTAGATTTATACCTCGCCGTTTTCGGCGGGTCGTTTGTGATGTTGCTTTTGGTGGGGTGTGTAGTGGGATTTATTGTGTTATACCAACGGCGGTTGTTTCAGCAGGAATTGAATTTTAAAAAGATGGAGGTACAGTATCAGCAGGAACTCATTGACAGTACGCTGGAGGGAATCGAATCCGAAAGAAAACGCTTGGCCCGTGACCTGCACGACGAGATCGGGGCCGCACTCTCGGCCATGCGCCTGTTGGTAGGGCAAATGCCGGCCGAATCGAAAGTCTCCCCCGAAATCACCGTATTGACCGATAAATACAAATCGCTGATTGATGCTACCATCGACAACGTACGGCGAATTTCGAACGACTTGTTGCCAAGCGGGTTAGAGGAATTCGGATTGAGTTATGCCATTGAAGGACTGTGCGAAAAATCGCTGGAGCTGACCGACGCTGATATTCAATGGAGCATCGAAGACATTCCCGAAGCCAGTTCTAAATTGAATTTAATGCTGTATCGCTTGGTGCAGGAATTGCTCAACAACACCATTAAATACGCCGAAGCCACCCAAATTGACATTTCCGTAACGAAAGTCCAAAACCGTTTGCAGCTTTCGTATACCGACAACGGGAAGGGGTTTACCTATGATGAAGCCTACCGTAAAAAAAGCTTGGGGCTCAAAAATATAG
Source organism: Spirosomataceae bacterium (assembly GCA_046329125.1). GTDB lineage: Bacteria > Bacteroidota > Bacteroidia > Cytophagales > Spirosomataceae > Runella. The sequence continues at coordinate 270,484 of JAXLVD010000004.1, forward strand.
AAACCCGTACCCGCATGTTTGACGGTACCCTGGAATATAAAACACAACGGGACGCAGGCGTTTCGGTGAAAGTAAGTGTGCCGCTCTCCTGACCTCTCCGTTTCTAAACCGATTTACCGATGACAACCATCAAAGTAGCCATTACTGACGACCAAGTGCTTTTCCGAAGAGGCATCGCTTCCATCATCAATACCTTTGAAGGAATCTCCGTGGTGTTGGAAGCTGATAACGGCCGGGTGTTGTTAGATACTCTCCAAACCGCGGAGGAACTGCCCGATGTAGTGTTGTTGGACTTATCCATGCCGGAACTGAACGGGATCGAAACCACCAAACTGCTTCATGCCGACTATCCTTCTGTGAAGATCATCATTCTGTCGGTCTATGGCGAAGACCGTTTTGTAACGCACCTGATGGAGTTGGGCGTCAATGCGTATTTGTTTAAAAATGTGGAGCCGGAAGAAGTAGACCGGGCCATTCGTACTGTCGTAGACAAAGATTTTTACTTCAATGAGGCATTTTTGAACGCTATGAAAAGCCGCCTCACCAACAAACGCCAAAAAATTCTGCTCACTGATAACATCCCTTCTACCCTGACAGCCCGCGAAATAGAGGTGCTGAAACTGATCTGCAAACAAAAAACGGCGCAGGAGATTGCCGAACAATTGTTTATCAGTGTACGTACCGTAGACGGGCACCGCAACAATCTGCTCGAAAAAACGGGAGTCCGCAATTCGGCCGGGTTGGTACTGTTCGCTATTAAGCACCGCCTCATTGACCCGACGGAGTTGCTCTGAAATGCATAAACTTGTTTATATTTATAAGCTGCACCAATGTGGATAAACCATGAGCAAAACAATACTGATTACCGGCGCAAGCCGAGGAATTGGAGCCGCTACCGCCCTTTTAGCGGCCAAACAAGGGTATAAGGTTTGTGTCAACTATCTGAACAATCAACCGGCTGCTTCGGCAATAGTCGAAACTATTCGCCAAAGCGGCGGTAAAGCCATGGCCTACCGAGCTGACGTAGCTTCGGAAGCGGAAGTGATTGCCCTCTTCAAGGCCATAGACCGAGATTTCGGTACACTCACTGCTTTGGTCAATAATACAGGTATTTTGGAAAAGCAAAGCCGAGTAGATGCCCTGAGCGTTGACCGGTTCCGCCGCATCTTCAACAACAATGTAATCAGTTGTTTTTTGTGTTCCAAAGAAGCCGTGAAACGGATGTCCACGCGGTATGGAGGGCAGGGTGGGGCTATTGTCAATGTTTCCTCTACGGCTTCCAAAACCGGTTCACCCCATGAATATGTAGATTATGCTGCCTCCAAAGGAGCTATGGACACATTCACCCTCGGCCTTGCCAAAGAGGTCGCAGATGAGGGCATCCGCGTCAACGCCGTTCGACCCGGTTTCATTTATACCGACATTCATACCGACGGAGGAGAACCCGGCCGGGTGGACCGCCTCAAAGCCACTATCCCCATGCAACGCGGAGGGTATCCCGAAGAAGTAGCCAAAGCTATTTTGTGGTTATTGTCGGAGGAAGCCTCATTTTCTACCGGTACCTTCATTGATGTGACGGGCGGCCGTTAAATGACAACGAAAATAAATCAGGGTTTACGATTTAAAGTTTAGAGTTCTTCATTAAATGCGGAACTGTAAACTTTAAACGGTAAACCCTGCACTTTAAGGGGCAAGCCACTGTTATCTGTTAATTGTTGTCCGTTAAATAGTTGATAAGCAAGTGATTAATACAATTCAAATTTAAAATAATACTGTACTAATACTTATAAAAATTTCAAGTTATTTACACTACAATGCTCTTACCCGGTACAGCTACCGGATAGTAACCGTCGGAGCCGGGTAACAATTTAGGCAGGGCATCCCACGCTAATTTCTCCGGGAACAGGCTGATGCCGGAATTGAGGGCTTCGTCCCATTTCACCACTTTGCCGGAATAGGTCGCCATCCGTCCCATGATGGAGGTCAGGGTACTTTTCGCGCCGTTTTCGGCATCGGCAAATTTGTACTCGCCTTTGGCGATCGCCTCAAACAGCTCGTCGTGTTCCACTTGGTAGGGGTTGCGGTCGCCTTTGCCTTCGTGTCCGTAGATGACCTTGTTGCCTTTGTAGGCTTTCAAAACCGTATTGTTGCCGTTGAAACTGTCGATGCGGCCTTTGGTGCCCAAAAACTTCTCATCCACAATGCTGTACGTGCCTTCGTAGTGGCGGCATTGGCTGTTGATGAGGGTGCCGTCGGCGTAAGTAAAATCAACGATGTGGTGGTCAAAGATTTCGCCGAATTCTTTTCCTGTGCGTACTTGACGTCCGCCGGTGCCTTTGGCTTCTACGGGGTAGCCTTGCTTGACCCAGTTGGCTACGTCGATGTTGTGGATGTGCTGTTCGGTAATATGGTCGCCGCACAACCAGTTGAAATAGTACCAGTTACGCATTTGGTATTCCATTTCGGTCTGGCCGGGTTTGCGCGGATTGTTCCACACACCGCCCGATACCCAATACACGCTTCCGCCGACAATGTCACCGATCTTACCGTCGTGGATGCGGGCCATCGCTTCGCGGTAGTTGCGCTGATAGTGGCGTTGTAATCCTACCACTACGTTCAATTTTTTGCGTTTGGCTTCTTCGGCCACTTCCAATACTTTGCGCACCCCCGGACCGTCGGTCGCGACGGGTTTTTCCATGAAGATGTGTTTGTTTTGTTTGACCGCTTCCTCAAAGTGCCAAGGGCGGAAACCGGGAGGCGTCGCCAAAATGACCACATCGGCCAAGGCCATGGCTTGTTTGTACGCGTCAAACCCCACAAACATGCGCTCTTTCGGAACGTCGATTTTGGCCGTGATGTTGATCTCTGCTCCCGAATCGTCTTTGTATTTACGTTTGGTGAGCGCGTTGTAGGCGCTTTCCACGCGGTCGGCAAAGGCGTCGGCCATTGCTACCAATTTTACATTTTGCTTGGTACTCAAGGCCTGCGCTGCCGCTCCCGTACCCCGTCCGCCGCAGCCGACCAAAGCAATTTTGATCACATCATCCGACGAGTTGTGATACCCGTACGAAGAAAAAGGCAGGCTGCTGAGTAAAGCACCTCCGGTAAATAAGCCTGAAGTTTTGAGAAACTCTCGACGATTGGTTTCCATATTTAGAAAAGGTTTATGAATTTGAATTGTGGATTATATTGAATAATATCGGTTGATTTCGGAGGAGGAAATCTGTTAATAATCTTCGATCAAAGGCGGGTTATAATAGACCGCTATTTCTTCTTTCGAAGGGGTTTTGAGCGGTCGTACGATGCGAAACCCGACAAATGACGCACTCGTCATCCACCATTCGCTTTTAGGGCTTTGGGGGTCAATGATCTTCCAATCCGACGAGGAAGGAATACGTGCGGCACTGCGACACAGGGAAGCGTCGTCATCCCACGACCCGCCGCGCACGGCGGTCGGGTAAAGTTCGGTTACTTTAAGAAAGGCTTCCTTTGCTTCGCCATTGGCTTTTTTGGCATAATAGTCTTTCGCATACTGATCCAAGGTCCATTCCATGACGTTGCCGTGCATGTCATAGATGCCCCAAGGATTGGGTTTTTTGGTGCCTATTTTTTTGTAGGCACCGCCGCTGTTGCCTTTATGCCAGCCGTATTCATCCAAAAGTTTCGGGTCGTCACCAAACGAATAGGCAGTGTTGGTGCCGGCGCGGCAGGCGTATTCCCATTCGGCTTCGGTAGGCAATCGGTAAAATACCCCCGTTTTTTCGTACAGCCATTTGCAGAAATAAATGGCGGCGTATTGGGTCATATTGATGGCCGGGTAGCCGGCACGCCCCATTCCGAACGACATATCTACATAGGCCGGGCTGGGGCGCGTACTGGCGTCAGTCTTGGCCAAGCTGTTATCGGGGTCAGGATGGCGCTTGGCCATCTCGATTTCGATGTTTTTGGTGGTATACAGATCGTAAAGGTCCCAAAGAACTTCGTATTTACCTATCCAAAAAGGTTCAATTTTTACTTTGTGTTGCGGGCCTTCGTCTTCTTTACGGCCTTTTTCTTTGGCGGGGCTACCCATCAGGAACTCACCTCCCTGAACAGCCACCAAATCGTATTTGACATCGCTGCCGGGAATGGATTGCGTATAATTTTCAAGTTTCTGCTGGGCGAAGGCCGACCCGCAGACAGTAAATAGAAAGAGGGATTTTTTCAGTAAACGCATTGATTTTGTTATAGAAATGATTAAAAAAGTCATTTAAGGCCGAAATATACCGTAAACGGATGAGTTTCTTGCCCGGTTGCGACAAGAATATAAAATTTAGATGCCGAATAGGGATTTCTCACTCTTGAAATAAGCATCTTTAGAGGAGAAAAGGGGCAAAGCAATTACAGATCAAATTTCTCCCACGTCAGGTGGTCATACCTTTTGTATAACAGACGGGCCAATAAGAACGCAAGCACACAGGCGACCGGCACAGCGTAAGGGATGAATGTCAATCCCCAATGAACAGCTCCGCACAGAGGCAAAAGCATAAATAAACTTCTATGTCATTTAGGATAGACGAAAAATGGGAGGAACGGCTACCGGATCACTTTTCCGTGGGTTTGGCTGATGACGAATCGTAACAGGGGTTTGGCCAAAGAAAAACTGCTGAGGGCCAATTCGGACAACCAGTCGCCGCCAAACAGCCGCTGTACCGTGCGGCCCACCCACAGGCGAGCGGCAAACTCCCGCTTCCACGCTTTCGTGTAGGCTGTTTCCAGTTCGTGACGATCCATTTTTTGATTCAAAAAACCAGTTGCTAATTCGGCCGCGATCTTGCCGCCGTGTATTGCGATGGCCATGCCGTTGCCGCACAGCGGCGTAATCAACCCGGCCGCATCGCCTACCATCAGAATATGGTTTTCTACGGCTTTTTTGGGAGAAAAGGAAAACTCATTGATGACCTCCGGACGCTCGTATAAAAACTCCGATTCATTAAAAATGCGCTTAAGGTGGGGGTTTTTCCACAGTACATTTTTTTCCATTTCGGCAATACTGCCATGACGGCGTACATTATCGCGGGTGGTGAGGTAACAAAGGCAGTACTTGTCGTCTTCGATGGCCGAGATGCCGCAGTAGCCGTCTTTGAAATTGTGCAGGGCGATCAGGTCTTTTGGGAAATCGGTACGAATGTGGTACTTGACGCCCACGTAAGGTGATTTTTGGTGCGTAAAATCACGATCCAGCACCTTGTCCATTTTAGAGTTTTTCCCAAAAGACCCCAAAACAACTTTTGAGGTAAAACGGAGATTAGATTGCGTTATCACCTCAAATGAGCTTGGAATCACTCCCCCGTTGGGGGTAGGGGGGCTGTCTGCGGTTTCCCCCAACACGAACTGCACCCCGGTTTTCCGGGCCAGTTCATACAAGGCAAAATCCAATCGGTACCGACTGAGGCCGAAACCGCCTAAGTCCAAATCGGTTTCTAAAGTACGTCCGGAAGGTGAGGTAAAGCAGAAACGCCGGATTTCTTTAACATCCAACTCATTGACAGAAAGTCCCAGGTGTTCCAAATAGGGGCGTACTTCGTTGGAGACATATTCGCCGCAGACACGATGAAAAGGATAGTGCTTTCGTTCGATGACCGTAACCGAAAATCCCCGACGTGCCAGCTCAATGCTGCTGACGAGTCCGGCCAAGCCTCCTCCGATAATGAGGGCGTCTGTCATGAATGTTTGGTTGAATTAGTGGAACAAATAAAGCGATTTGTGGTTTTGAAATGCATAAGCCGACAAAAATTTCGTTGTAACGGTGGCATGAAATTTTTAGGGCGGGTACTGAATAAGATTTTAACAATTCAATACCATCAAATCCCCATAAGGTTTAGCATACAAACCAACAATGAATAAAACTCCCCCATTGGGGGTGGGGGGCTTTTTATACAGATGAAAACATTCGTTCAACTTGCGTACCTGTTTTTGATAAGTGTCGGCTTATATGGTATCGTTTCCTGCGATCGCTCCTCCTCAGAAACTCCGGTGGAGATTGACCCCAATGCCACTTGGCAAATCACTGATGCCTTTCCCGCTTTAACCTTCAGCAGCCCGGTCGAAATGAAGCCGGCAGGCGACGCAACCAACCGATTGTTTGTTGTAGAACAACGCGGTCTGATAAAAGTTTTTCAAAATACGTCCTCCGTCAGCCAAGCCGAGACCTTTCTGGATATTTCAGCCCGCGTATCCTCCGGCGGAGAAACGGGCTTGTTAGGAGTGGCGTTTCATCCGAATTTCCGCTCTAACGGGCAGTTTTTTGTGAATTATACCCGACAGTCCAACGGGCAACTGCAATCGGTAATATCTCGATTTCAATCCGATAAAACAGTAGGAGATGCGGCTTCGGAAGAAATCCTGCTGACCTTTAATCAGCCTTATTCCAACCACAACGGCGGCAGTATTTTGTTTGGGAAAGACGGGTATTTGTACATCGCGACGGGCGACGGCGGTTCCGGCGGTGATCCTCAAAACAATGCGCAGAATTTGGGGACGCTGTTAGGAAAGATCTTGCGCATTGATGTCAATGCCAAAGAAAACGGCTTAGCCTATGCGATTCCGGCCGATAATCCATTTAAAAGTACGACCAACGCCCGCCCCGAAATTTTTGCTTACGGGTTGCGAAACCCTTGGAAAGTAACCGCTGACCGTAACACGGGTAAAATGTGGATAGCCGACGTGGGCCAAAATGCGCGGGAAGAAATTGATATTTTGGCGCGGGGCGGTAATTATGGTTGGAAGGTTGCCGAAGGAAAGAACTGTTACAGTCCGTCTAATAATTGTGATCGTACGGGATTAATAGAGCCCGTTTTGGATTATCCTACCTCGGAAGGGAAATCAATTACAGGAGGGTACGTGTATCGCGGTGCGCGCCTTTCGACAATCAAAGGGCAGTATGTGTACGGGGATTACGTCAGCGGCAACATTTGGGCGCTTCAGTACGATGAAACGTCCAAACAAGCGACAAACAAATTGTTGACTGTTTTTCCGACAGGCGCCTTAACGTCGTTTGGGGAAGACGAAGCGGGAGAATTGTATTTGCTCCATTACAAAACAGGAAAAATTCAGCAATTGGAGTTTAAGTAAATGCGTGGCAGCAAAGTTGGATTTTGTTGATTTTAAGTAGTTGAGAATAGTTCAATTGTCTGTATTTCAGGTAATTGCTGTATTTTTGCCGATTGCCCTTTGATGTCTTTCGTCAGCTACTCAATTTTTTGTGCTTCTTCCTGACTGGCATACTCGGCTTGCGGTTCGGGTAAAATCTTGAATACGGAATGGTGTAGCGAAATTACGGACGATGCCGAATACAATCCAAAGCCATTGCCTGAGTAGGTGTAATCCATCAGGGTAAGTTTGACAACGTCATCAATTGAAAGCTCAATATAATGCCCGTAACGGATAAGCCGGAAATGAATGGTTTTGTTTTCATTGGGTTCAAAGCTGCCCGATTGGATGTCGTTGAAGATGAAATTTTGCCGCGTATTCAAAGGGTTGAACCCCCAAGCCCTTATTTTTACTTCACCGCCCGTAGCATTGAATGAGAAGAAATAGCCGTTGCCATCCAAGTCAGTATCGCTGATTAAGCCGAGTTTACCCATTCCTTCCACGGTCAAAATTCCTTCCCAGATAAAATTGGCCGAGGGTTTTCGGAAGCAGAACAATTCATAACCGCTTCGGGCGCCGCAAGTCAATTTACCATATTCTATGCTGGAAGAAGCGGTAGGGTTGGAAAACAAATGCGCCGGTAGCTCAAAGTCTTTTTGGTAGTAAGTCTGCTGAACCATGGTTTCCCATCGGTAATAACTTTTTAATACCAATCGCCCTTTTTCATCGGTGTCTAATTGTTTCGGGGGGGGCAATACGCGCAGAGCATCAATTTTTCCGTAAGCATAAAAGAAATTGTAGATTAATAAATGCTGGCCGTCCTGTACAATCCGGGCAGCGTAATTTCCTTCGGGTAAAATTACATCGTTATGGAAGGAATGGTATTCGCCCAAAAAATCAGGAGCAAACCAATACCTGACTTTTATATCTTCTCGGATAGAGCCCAACAAATAAAATCGGCCCTTCAGTTCAAATACACAAGGGCATTCGATATCGTCATAAACAAGCGGGTATAGCAGCGGCGGCATCAGTTCCACTACATCGTTGGTAATTTTTACCAACCCAACACACCCCCTGCGGGATACCGGCCCGGTGATCGCTCGGGCATCCAACAGAAGATAAACCTCGCCCTTGTGTTCAAATCGGAAAGGGTCCCTAAAACTCAGCCAAGTGCGGGGGTTTGTCCCGGCGGTTTCGTAAAAAATGCCTTTAGGTTCAATCGGGAAAATATTTTTTTGGTTTTTGGTCCAATCAATCAGGTCTTCGGATTCGGCCAAACCAATACGGGAAATGACCCCACGGTCTTTTCTTTGTAAACCCGTGTAATACATCTCAAATTTATCACCTACTTCACACACGTGCATCGTCCAGAGCATATCGTCGTCCCATTCGCCGGGATGCCCTACAAACAAAGCATTTTTAACCCTTTTCCACGAAAGGCCGTCGGTGGATACCGCATGAGCAATGTAGTCGTGATTGGGAATAATCAGGTGAAATAAATGATAGACACCCTTGTGTATGAGGACGGTTATATCGCCGATTTCCCAGTCGCTGAAGCCGGACCCTGAATACATATATTTTGTGATTTGTGTGGATTTAAGTGATAAAAATACAAAGACTTATTTTGATTTAGCTATTTTTACATATTTCCACACTAAATCTATAAGCAAATGACGGGCAGTTACTACATTCAATTATTCAGTCCACACGGGTTAATTCGGTATAAAAACCCCGAAATTGGCAGGGATAAAGATACCGGCGGGCAGGTAAAATACGTGTTGGAATTCTTGGAGCATCTTTCTCAACACCCTCAGGTAAGAAAGGTGGATCTCTTTACCCGGCGAATCATGGATAAGCGGGTTTCTTCGGCTTATGAAAAGGAAATTGAGACCGTAACCGACAAAGCCCGCATCATTCGGGTAACCTGCGGGGGGAATGCCTACCGTCCCAAAGAGTCTTTGTGGGATCATCTCGATGAGTTTGTTGACAAAACCATACGATTCATTGAAAAACAGGACGATTTTCCCAATGTAGTACACGGGCATTATGCCGATGGCAACTACCTGGCCGGACAAATCAGTGAGGTTTTCGGTATTCCTTTTATTGCTACCGGTCATTCGTTGGGTAGAAACAAACAGAATATTTTATTGAAACAGGGGTTGTTGCCGGAAAAAATCAATGAAAAGTTTAACATGGAACGGCGCATTGAGACCGAAGAGAATGTTCTGAAAGAGGCCGATGTAATTATTGTCAGTACCCAACACGAAATAGATACTCAATACGGCTTGTATAAAAACAGGAAAGCCGCACAATTTGAAATGATCCCTCCCGGGGTCAATACAGATTTTTTCTTTCCGTTTTACCGATACGATATGCCCTCTTATAAGATGGGGCTTGAGCAGGAACAGGCGCTGTACCGGATCAATTCGGACATCGAACGATTTTTATTTAACCCCGCAAAACCGTTGATTCTTTCGATAGGTCGGGCCGACAAGCGTAAAAATTTTGAAACCATTATTCAGGCATACGGTCAGGACAAAGAGCTTCAAACCATGGCCAATTTGGCTATTTTTGCGGGTGTGCGAAAAGACATTGTCCAGATGCCGGCCGATGAGCAGGATTTGTTGACCAACCTGCTGCTGCTGCTTGACAAATACGACCTTTACGGAAAAATGGCCATCCCCAAAAAAAATGACCCCACCTTGGAGGTGCCGGAAATATACCGTTTGGCCGCCCGTAAAAAAGGGGTTTTTGTAAACGCCACTCCGGGCGAAAATTTCGGGCTGACGATAGTGGAAGCCGCGGCCTGCGGGCTGCCGGTAGTGGCTTCACCTACCGGTGGGCCGAAAGAAATCTTGGAACAATGTGAAAACGGATTATTGGTAGATGTGGAAAACCCCGCTGCCATTGCGGAGGCCTTGAAAAAAATCATTGCCGATCATAGCTTGTGGGAAAAATATTCTTCTAATGGTATTTTGGCTACGAATCATCTCTATTCATGGGCGGCCCACTGCGAAAAATACGTAGGAATCATAGATAGTCTTTTTAAAAGAAAAGATACCAATACCTCTAATTTCGCCACCAAAACGGCCTTTGGAAAAAAGCTCGCCAAAGCCAAACAGTTCATTATTTCAGACTTAGACGGAACCTTAATAGAAGGCAGCAAGGTAGATGGCTTGAAAGAATTGAAGCAGTGGATTGTGGAGCGCAAAGACGATATCGTTTTCGGCGTGGCCAGCGGGCGGAATCGGGAAATTACCGCGCAGGCTTTTGCTCATTATGATCTGCCCACCCCGGATGTATTGATCTGTTCGGCAGGCTCTGAGATTTATTATACGGAAAAGTTCATCCCGGATAATGGATGGGAGAGTCATATTGATTACCAATGGAAACGAAAAGAATTGCAGAAGGCCTTGGAAAAGTTTCCGGGGATTCGTCTGCAGGAAGCAGCGGCACAATGGCGTTTTAAGTTGAGTTATTACGTCAATGATGATTTTAGTGAGGATGATATGGCCAATCTCTATAAGTTTTTGGACGACCGCAAGTTGAGGGCTAAAATATTGCTGACCGAAAATAAATATTTAGATTTTTTGCCTTTCCGTTCGGGTAAAGGCAATGCCGTAAGGTACCTGAGCTACAAATGGAAAGTACCCTTGGAACATTTCATTACGGCCGGTAACAGCGGTAATGATAAAGACATGCTCATCGGAAAAATTAAAGGCATTGTGGTAGCCAATTACAGTCCGGAATTGGAAGAGTTGAGAGACAATAAAATGATTTATTTTACCAAACACCCTCTCTCAAAGGGAGTGTTAGAGGGTATCAATTTTTATCTTTCCTGATGTGCCTTATTTTTGATGGATTCTTGCCTTAGGGGGGAAAGATCCGTTGATACTCTTTTAATTAACGATTTACCAATAATGACGGACTCAATTTTCGAAAATTAAAACGTTGGTAAATGTGCCGAAAACCCGGGTAGCGGACCGAAAAAGCTCCAAAAATGTGCTGCGATACTTTTATTTCGCATCTGAAATGCCTGTGTAGATTAAGAATCAAATTTATTGAATCATGAAGGGAAGGGGCAAGGGGTTTTCGGAACTTTGAAGGGTAAAATCTGTTTGTAAAGAAAACCCTTACACTATAAAAATGGTAGAAATTATTGTTGCTGACGAAACCCACTTGCCCGAAATTAATCGTATCGCTCACGAGACTTGGCCGGCCACTTTCGGGGCTATTCTCTCCGAAAAACAAATCAACTACATGTTGGATTGGATGTACAGTCTACCGTCGCTGACGGAACAGATACGGGACAAAGGGCACGTGTTTTTGATCGCTAAAGACGAAAGCGGGTACTTGGGCTATGCCTCTTACGAATTGAACTGTCAAGGTTTACCCAAAACCAAAATCCATAAGATTTATTTACTCCCTGTCAGTCAGGGAAAAGGAGTAGGGGCGGCCCTCATTAATCGGGTAGGTAAAATAGCCGTTGAAAACAAGAACGTAACCCTTTCTCTCAACGTGAACCGTTACAACAAAGCTGTTGGATTTTACGAAAAAGTAGGGTTCAAAGTGGTTGGTAATGAGGATATTGACATCGGTGACGGTTTCCTGATGGAAGATTTTATCATGGAGAAGAAATTGTGATATTCTTATTTTTTACCTATTCGAATGTGTTGCAGAATTTTAATCTATTTCTGGGCGGTTTCATTGAGTGCCAATGCCCAACAAAGTTTTCAGTGGAAAGGACAAATAAAGTCCGGTAATGAGCCTGTTTCTTTTGCTACGGTAGTCGTTTCTCCTACCCTCAAGATTTACAATGCGGACGAAAATGGCGCTATTGAAATTGATTTAACCGATAGTGATTCCGTCAGTTTTCTGTGTTTGAGTTATCGAAGTGCCAAATTTTCGGCTGCGCAACTTAAAAGTCAATCCGAAGTACAGTTGCAGGCAGTGGCACTGCAATTAGCCGAAGTAAAGGTCAAAAATACCTTAAAAAAGGAATGGTGGGGAGGGCAAAAAGGTAGTAAAATGGGATGGAGTTTTGCACCCGGTATGCAGGCCGCTTTTCAGATTCAAAACCCTGATAAACAAGTAGGTAAAATTAAAAAAGTGCGTTATTACATTGATAATTTTGTGCTTGGATTTGATGGTGGACATCGCGTTCCTTTTCGAGTAAAATTATACGAAGTAAGTGCTTCCGGTGCTCCGGGGCGAGAATTGCTTCCCGAAGTAGTAGTAGTACAATCCAATAAACGCAAGTGGTTTGAGGTGGATGTAAGCCAATATGAATTGCAACTTCCTGAAAATGGCTTTTTTGTTGGATTTCAATTGTTACCTACTGATTTATATGCGTATAAAAAAGAGACTGTTTCAGTAAAATATGCTGATGGCAAAACCAAGAAAGAAACGCACACGATTACTATGAATATTGGAAGCAATACAGAATTGGAAGGGTGTTACTCTTGGCAAAGTTTTAAAGATAAATGGATTCGCTTAGACGAATTTAAAGCAGTTAAACCTGAATTTGAAAACCGGTATAAAAATGTCAATTTTTTAATGGCCGCCGAAATTGAATATTAAATGAGTGTTTGTAGTATTCGCTCATTCACAAGTCACCCATTCACTCATTTGCCATTATGCCCAATCGCCTCATACACGAAACATCGCCTTACTTGCAGCAGCATGCCCACAATCCCGTCGATTGGTATCCGTGGGGAGAAGAGGCATTGACCAAAGCCCGAACGGAAAATAAACCTATTTTGGTGAGTATCGGCTATTCGGCCTGTCATTGGTGCCACGTTATGGAGCGCGAAAGCTTTGAAAAAGAGCCGGTAGCTGAGGTGATGAATGCCGATTTTGTGTGCATTAAGGTAGACCGCGAGGAGCGCCCCGACGTGGATGCTATTTACATGGATGCTCTGCACGCGATGGGAGCGCGCGGCGGTTGGCCGTTGAACGTATTTTTAATGCCCGACGCCAAGCCTTTTTACGGAGTGACCTATCTGCCGGCCCAAAATTGGGTGCAATTGTTGCGGAGTGTGAAAAATGCGTTCGTTAATCACCACGATGAGTTAGTAAAGTCGGCCGAAGGGTTTACGGAAAACATGCTCGTCAAAGAATCGGAAAAATACAATTTGTTTGTAGGGGCAGACTTTACGTCTGCCCAAAATCACGAAGAAACGGGAGTAGGAGTAAGTGCGGAGGATTTGCACGAAATGTTTGAGAAACTGAAACAACATTTCGATACGGAAAAAGGCGGGATGGATCGCGCCCCGAAGTTTCCGATGCCTTCCATTTATAAATTTTTACTGCGCTACTATGCTCTGACGCAAAATCCCGAAGCTTTGCGCCACATTGAACTGAGCCTCAATCGGATTGCGCTGGGGGGGATTTATGACCACGTGGGTGGTGGATGGGCGCGTTATTCGGTGGACGATGAATGGTTTATTCCGCACTTCGAAAAAATGCTCTACGACAACGGGCAATTGTTGAGTATCTATTCGGAAGCCTACACGCTGACAAAGAGTGATCTGTACAAAAACAGAGTATATGATACAATTGAATGGCTGGCTCGCGAAATGACGAGTACAGAAGGCGGGTTCTACTCGGCGCTGGACGCCGACAGTGAAGGGATTGAAGGCAAATTTTACATCTGGACTCAGGCTGAATTAAAAGAAATATTGGGCGAGGATTTTGAATGGTTCTCTAAACTGTACAATATCAGAGCGGCGGGAAATTGGGAGCATGGGTATAATCATTTGCATCTGATAACCCCACCCCAGCCCTCTCCTGTGAGGGAGGGAGTAACACGTTCCCCCTCCCTCACAGGGGAGGGTCAGGGTGGGGTTCAAAAAGCCCTTCAAAAACTCTTCAAAGCCCGCGAAAATAAAATACGGCCGGGATTGGATGATAAGATATTAGCTTCGTGGAATGGATTGATGCTCAAAGGACTAACAGATGCGTATCGGGCTTTTGGGGAAGAAAAATTCAAAACGTTAGCACTGAAAAACGCTCATTTTCTGAAAGAGAAAATGACATCTGACCAACAGCTTTGGCACAGTTATAAAAACGGAAAAGCGACCATTGTGGGGTTTTTGGAAGATTATGCCGCTGTCATCGATGCCTACATCGGATTGTACCAAACCACGTTTGAGGAAGAATGGTTGGATGAAGCCCTGAAACTGACCGCCTATGTGGTGGAGAATTTCTACGATGCAGAAGACGAATTGTTTTACTTTACTGACCGCAACGCCGAAGATCTGATTGCTCGAAAAAAAGAGGTGTTTGATAACGTCATACCCGCTTCCAACTCATTGATGGCGTTTAATTTGTATTGGTTAGGGACTGTGTTTGACTACGAAGACTATACCGGGCTGGCCGATTGGATGCTGTTAAAAATGAAACGGGCGCTTTTGACCGACGTGCAGTGGGGAACCAATTGGGCCGCGCTTTATGCATTGCGTGCGCAACCGACTGCCGAGATTGCCATTGTCGGGAAAGACGCTGAGGCTTACCGCAGAGAATTGGAGACGGATTTTTACCCGAATAAAATTGTGGTTGGAACGAAAGCGGCATCCGATTTGCCGTTGTTGGCGGAGCGAACCGCCAAAAATGATTTGACCACGATTTACGTATGTTTTAACAAAACCTGTAACTTACCCGTTCATACCGTTAAAGAGGCACGCTCTCAATTAGAATCGCTCAACCCATAGTTAACCACCTGAATCATACCTTTACCTTATGCCCGGTTCCGCTACTTTTGAACAAAAGAAACAGATTTTGTTTTTGGCCTTATGCGGCCTTTTTCTGACTAATGCCCTCATTGCCGAGATTATCGGTGTCAAGATCTTTTCCGTAGAAGCCCTGTTGGGCACTGCCCCGGCGCAATTACCGCTGTTCGGCACTAAACTGGACTTCAATATGTCGGCAGGGGTGGTTAATTGGCCTATTGTTTTTATCACATCCGATATTATCAATGAATACTTCGGGAAACGGGGCGTGCGCCGGATTTCATACCTGACGGCCATTTTTATTGCCTATATGTATGTGGCTATTTACGCCACTACTTCCTTACCGCCGGCGCAATTCTGGCTCGACATTAACAGCAAAGACAGCCTCGGCAACTCCATGAATATCGACGGGGCCTTCAATGCGATTTTTCGGCAAGGACTGGGAATCATGATTGGGTCAATTGTTGCCTTTTTGATCGGACAGGTCTTGGATGTGACCGTTTTTTCGTGGTTACGCCGCCGTACGGGAAGTAAGCACATCTGGTTGCGAGCGACGGGTTCCACCCTATTCTCACAGCTTATTGACAGTTTTGTGGTGATTTTTATTGCATTTTATCTGTTCGGCAATTGGTCGGTTACTCAAATTTTGCAGGTAGGCAGCATCAACTACATCTACAAAGGATGCGTGGCTTTATTGACCACCCCCGTTTTGTACGTGGCTCATTATCTGATCGATCGCTATTTGGGGAAAGAAAATGCGCACCAATTGGCCAACGAAGCCGCCGCATCAAGCTTTACGACGATGTAATCAAGCCGTTTACTAATTTTAGCTTGGAAATCAGACTGTTTAGGTGTAGGTTTAACCAACCGAACCCCGCCTTGATATGCTCCGAATTTTAGCGCCCCATCCTGCTTTATTGCCTTTTGTGAAGGCGTATTGGCATTTAGATTTGGCCAAAGGCAGCGGCGTTCCTTTGGCGATGTCGCCGGCTCCGGAGCAATGCCTGTATTTTTATCCTCGCAGTCAGCCGAAACCTTTTGATTTGGAAGGGAAACCGCTGAGAGCTTTCAACACGGTGATCATGGGGCAGGCCATTAGTGCCAATTCGACGCTTCTTGTCCCGGATGGTTATTGCATGTTCAAGATCCTGTTTCAGCCGGGAGGCATGTATCGGCTCCTCAACGTGCCGATGACCTATTTTGCCAATCACTACGAAGAAAGTGCAGCGGTGTTGGGGACAGAGGTAAAACATCTTTCCGAACAAATATGCAACGCTGCTTCTGCCGCTGAAATGGTGTCCCTGTCTGACAATTACCTGCTGTTTCAGCTGAGTAAACGTAAATCAACTGCCTTACCGATTGATGCAGTTCTGATGCAAACGGATTTGGGTACGCAAACCTTAGATCAAATGGCTTTTGCTGCTTGTGTAAGCCCCCGGCAATTTGAACGGCAGTTTGTAGAGAGGATAGGGGTAAGCCCCAAAATCTATCAACGACTTCTGCGCTTTAACCGAGTAATGAATTTGCGAAAACAAAACCCTGCGTTGAAATGGGTGGATATTACGTACCGGTGCGGTTATTTTGATCCCAACCATTTGGTACGCGATTTTCGGCAGTTTACGGGGACGACCCCTACGGGTTTTGATTTTGATAATGCCGTGATTTACTGAAAGTTTACATCAACTTTTTCAAGGTTTCGATATTCAGGGCTTCGTCAAAAACTGCCTGAATCAAGATTTGAAAACCCTCCATCACAAAACTCCTGATGTGTCCTTCCGTCGATTTAAGGATCAGTTCGTATTGTCCTTCTTCGTAATGATATTGCTCAATGGTTTGGTGGTCGGGGTCAATGATCCAATATTCTTCTATTTGATGCGCCTGATAATCTTTGAATTTTACACCGCGGTCACGCTCCTTGGTCCCTTCTGATAAAATTTCAATCACCCAATCCGGTGCAGGAAATAAGGTTTGTTTTTGGGCAAACGTATCGGACTTTTCTTTTTTAAAGAAACAAATGTCCGGCTCATAGTCATTACGGGTGAGCGTAATCATGATTTTTTCAATGCCGACAAAACCGAGCCGGTTGGCGTCGGCATAGATACTCATTAGTCGTGCCAACAGTAATGAAGCCGTGTTGTGTCGTTTCATTACGGGTGAATGAACGATAATTTCCCCATTGATAAACTCTGCTTTTTCCTGTTCGGTAATATCATTGTAAAAAGCGAGCCTCCGCTTTTTTTCGTCTTCCAGCGCCGCTTGGGCGGCCTGAATCAGAAAATAAGCATCCGGTTCGCTCAGAATTTCAGAAATAATACGATGGCTCATGGTACTATTGAATTGGTAAACAAAGATATAAAAAATTGCGAAAGCCCCGTTTGTACCGAAGGCCTGACGGCTTCAGCCGAATAGGAGTGTGCAGTTCGCAGCATTCTGTCGACTCTGATTGAATGTCGGTTTTTTACTATGCTTTTGGGTGTTTGCTCGGTTATGTTTGCAAAAAAACACAAACTCTTTATGAACGAGAAAGTTACCTATTTACAAAGAGCAGGCACCTGCTTCCTGATTACGGGAATCACCTATCTGATTTTCAGTTTTCCTTTTTGGTTTTTGGGAGCCGTGGATGAGCCCGGAAAAGGAAAACTGCTTCTTCCTTTTTTATTTATATCCGACTATCTCCTTCCGCAAAACCTGCAAGGGTGGGCAGGGGCCTTTGGGACGATTTCGATGCTGATAGGAGTCGTTTCTCTTTGGAAAATCGGGGAGCCTACGGGCATGGGTAAACGCCGTAACTTCCTCTATGTCTCCATCTTCGGGGCTGTTTGCTACATTCTCGGGCAATGGATGCCGCTGCCGTTTGCGCCTTTAGGGGCTTTTTTTACCGGGCTGGGGATGATTTTGGTAGGTATCGCAAGCATTCGGGAAAAACTATGGACGGGATGGAAACGGTATGTACCTTTGGTCGTAGGATGCTTTCCGTTTTTATTTATGTTTCCGCTACTGATTATCACGGGCAACCGCCCTGCCGCTATCATTGGGTTTTGGGGTGTTCCGTGGATTGTTTTAGGGCTGGCGGCTTGGCAAAGAAGTAAGGAGTTTATCATTTTAAATAACATCTGAAATGAACATATTTATTGACAAAATTCGCGCCGTCGCACTGTATTTGCTCCTTCTCATTTCGGGTATTTACGCAGGTTTACATTTTTCGGGTATGATAAATCCGTTGGTTTTTGGGGTTATCAATGCCAATGGTGATTTGATGAATTCGGTAGATTGGGCCAAATCTTGGCAGATTACCGACGGATTTATGCGAGTGCGTATGGGAATAGCCGGGCCAATCATGCTGTTTAGTTATTTTATTACCCTACTGTTGTTTATTAAGCATTGGCGAAGACCCGTATTTTGGTTGATATTGGCCGCGTTGGGTCTGTTTATAGCCGATATAGTGCTGACCGGTAACCAACAAATTCCCATCAATGCCTACATCCAAGCCTTAGATTTTCAGCACCTTACCGCCGATCAAGTGGCAAAAATCAATGAAATACACCCGCAGGTAATCAGGAATTTTCAGAGCAGGGAGTGGTTTTCTATTTTGGGTTTTGTTTTGGTAGCTTTGATTCCGTTTCTTCCAAAGCCAACTTTAAAAACTGCCGTTTAATCAATTGTTGCTTAAAGGGTTGATTAATACAGTTTTAGATTGTATTTTTAAAATCATAAGCCTCTGTCGGATTCTATGATTTACCGATACATTCAACCCGCTGCGCATTTACAACCGTTTGTAAAACGTTATTTACTGTTACATTTTAAGGTGGCCGAGAATGGTCCCGCTTTGATAAAATCGTATCCTCCCTGCCCCGAACAGTGCCTCACCTTCAATCCTCATGCTACGCTTACGAGTGTCAATCAACAAACGGGACAGGTCATTCATCGAACGTCCAATTATTTGTCAGGACAGCAGGTTTCCCGTTTAAACCTGCACCTATCCGACGATTATATGATGCTCAAAGTCGTTTTTCATCCCGGTGCCATGTATCAATTGTTCGGGATTCCGTTGGTGCAATTTACCGATCAATATTTGGATACGGAAACGGTAATTGGCAATGAAATCAAAGAGGTGAATGAGAGAATGGCCAACGCTGAATCTTATCAGGACATCATTCAAATAGCCGAGCGTTATCTTTGGCATAAAATTCAAACCAAGAAAACAGGAGGAAATGCCGTGGACAAAATCGGAAAATACCTGATAGAGCACCCTACCCGCTTTTCGTTGGATTGGTTGGCAAGTCAGGCCTGTTGGAGTCCGAGGCAGTTGGAGCGTCAATTCATGGAGCGAATGGGGGTCAGTCCTAAGTTTTTGGCTCGCATCAGCCGATTTGATAAAGCCTTTTCGCTTAAACAAGTCAATCCTTCGTTGGATTGGCTGAGTATTGCACTTCAAACGGGGTACAACGACTACCAACATTTGGTCAAAGACTTCAAACAATTTGCCGGTGTCACTCCTAATGTCATGATGGAAGCTGAGAAAAACTCCCCTGAGCGGGTGCTGGGAATTGTAGCAGACAGGGCTTCTACGTGATAAATTGGTCGTTTTTTTACCACCTGTATTTTCCTGAAAGACATGATTTTTGAAAAAAAAATCGTCTTATGGAAAAAACGTACCGCTTTCTGCCTTATTATTTTGCCGTTTTTACGGTATTGGTGATTTATTGTTTTTACCAAAGCTATTTCGGGGAATTTCCCGATTTTGAGGGCGTTATCAGTCCCATTGGCAATGTGCCGATTACCATTACGTGGGTTACTCACTTTCATGCTGTTATGGTCATGGCTTGGCTGTTGATGCTTATTGTACAGCCGATTCTGATTCTTAAAAAACAACTCCATTGGCACCGCCTGTTGGGTAAAATTTCGTATGGATTGGTGGTCTTGATAATAATTTCTTTTATTCTGATTGTACGTCAGCAACAACTCAGGGAAAAAATCCTTCCTGTGTTTGCCGCCAATCTGATTGACCCCATTGTATTTGTGGTCATGTATGGTTTAGCCATTTATTATCGCAAAAAGCCCGCTTACCACGCCCGATTTATGATTTTGACGATCATAGGTTTTATCGGCCCGGCGTTTGCCCGTATTCAGGGCCCGGCCTTAGAAACCATTTTTGGATTGTTTGTCCTATTCCTGATTCTCGAATGGCGTACCCGAAAAATCTATAAACCTTACCTGATCGGCCTTGGTTATTACGTCACGAATTTGGCGGTCGTTGCTTATTTGTTTTTGGGGAATCCGGCGTTGTTGGATTCACTATGGCATTTTTTCTTTGGGAAGGGGTAGTTACTTTAGCAACAGAGTTATTTTTACCAATTCCTGATTGCGAAGTACTTCCAGATTCATTTTACCGTGCCAGTTGATTTCCTGATAAATATCCATCAATTCCCTGATGTTTTTGACGGGCTTTCCGTTAGCCATTCGGATGACGTCTTTTTCCAGCAGCCCGGATTTGGACAACAGGCTGTTGGTGCCCGTGGATAAGACAATCACCCCTGTTTCGTCGGGCAAGCCGTAAGCCGAACGGTCACCTAAGCCTTCCACATTTTTGAGGGTTCCGCCCAAAAAGGAGACCGTTGCGGTTTTTCCGGAAAGAGATTGGGCGTTGAACAGGGGTGGGATTTGCGGTCGTAAAGCCAATTTTTTCAATGCCGGTTTTTGTACCCCAAATTCATGCATTGGAAAATTTCGGAATCCGATTTGAAAAGCAGGGGAGGTGGAATATACGGTATAGTCGCCCGTTGAGGCATTGATAAACAGTGGATTACCGATTGCGCTTTGCCCATCCGTGCCGTTTTTGCGGGCCAAGGCCAAAGCCGTTGAATCGGGAAACAGGTTTTGGTTTATATCAGAGCCCCAGTCTTTGATTTGAATGGGGTAGTATTTTTTCATTACGATGTTGTGCCTGAAAACGTCACCGCTGTTTTTGAACCACACGTGCGGGTGAAAGGAATTGTTGATCATGATGTTGTTTTCCACTTTTCGGTAAAAACCTTCGCGAAGTTTGAGTCCGCCGTTGAGGCAAACGTTGTTGTAGATGTGGTAATTGGAGGAGCCGTCGTCCAGGTCAATATCCCAACCATGGTCGCAGCGAAAACGGTTGTTGCGGATAATAGTCTGTTTTTGAGCATCTAACAAAATCAATTCGGGATGTACGGCTACAATGCTGTCCATGTAGCGGCGGTTGGCGTACCAAAATCGGTCGCGTCCCCAGGAGTTGAAAGCGCCGTGGTCGCCCGTTTCCAAAACGGTGTTAAACACATCGTTGAACTCTAAGATATGACCGCCCCAAGCGCCGTCGCCGATGTTGATACCCGCTCGCGGCGTATTATAAATGCTGTTGTGACTCACCAAAATCGAAGCTGAAAGTTCAATTTGAACTCCCGTCGCCTGTTTTTCCATTTGACCGACATCGTGAATTAAGTTATCAATCACGGCACATTCCTGCGGAAAATGGTTGGTTTGCGGCCCGGGTGTTTTGTCGAGTTGTTCGTAAGGAATCGAAAGCTCGTAGCGAAAAGAAGGCGAACGTGCCGCTTTTGGGTCGCCCACAAACGCTACCGCACTTGCTCCAATGTGATGGATATAGCATCCGCTGAGGGTGTCGTTTTTGTTGTAATGGCTTAACACAATGGCATTTCCTCCCAAATTTGAGAATTCACAATCGGTGATGGTACAGCCTTCGGTACCGTCAAAAAGCACAGTTCCGCCTCGGTAAAACGTCCAATCGCTGCGCACCAAAGGCTCTTTGGTCTCCATAAAACTGCGCTCGGTATGAACGAAACGGAGATTTTTCAGCTGAATATTTCGGGCGGGTTTTTCGGCGGTTCCGTGTAATTCAATGACATTTTTTAGCGTCGATACTTCTACCAAAGCCGTTGGAAGATGGACATTCTCAGGCGGGAAAAAGTACAGCATTCGACTTGATTTATCAAAATACCACTCGCCGGGTGCATCCAGCTCTTCCCGAATATTCTCAACAAAACGATGCTGTTTGTGCATGGGAGCAGGGCGATTGTTTTGCCAACCGCCTTCCAATGTCAATCCCCCTTTTTCATCTTTTCCCGTAATCAAATAATGAAATCCGCCCCATTCCCCCGAATGAAGGGCATGTACGTAACCTCCTGTAGGATTTTTCCACGTTTTAACTCTTTCGGGAGCAGTGGCATCAGCCGCTGTGCCGTGGAATACGCGGGCATTGGCGTCGTAGTTGGGATAACGCGCTAAGTGTTGGAGTTGACCATTAATGAAAAGTTGTTCAAAGGAAAGGTTGTTTGGGACAACCGCTTGATAAATACCCTTTTGAAAAGGCTTCCATTGCAGTTTCAATTGCTCTCCTCCGCTGATTATTACTTTTTCATGTTGATAAGCGGTGATTTCTAAAGAAGTAAAGAGATTCTCGGCAGCGTTCAAAATGAGGGTTTTCTTTGCATAATAAACCCCTTGTCTCATTTGTATTTTTACAGTTTCCCTTTTTGCTTGTTTGGCAAGAGTTAACGCTTTAGCTATTGTTTTAATCGGCTTTTGTAGGGTACCGGCGTTTTGATCATTGCCATTGGGGGATACGTAGATGTTAATTTGAGCAAAACTCACGTAAGTTGTAAGGACGAGCAGGAAAAAAAAAGGTGCCCGGCGAATTGTCATAATTATGATAAGAGTTGGCAACAATAAAACCCTATTTTTGCGGTATAAAGTGGTTTTCTGAAAAATATTACCTGACCTTTCACTTAATTTACATTTTTGACCCTAGAAACATACCACACACACTAAAATTGACTTTCAATTAAACCTAACACCTAATCTCAAAAAACTTCATGGAAAAAATCGTTACTGCTGTCAATGACATTATTTGGAGTAATGCCCTGATTTTACTTTGTCTCGGAGCCGGAATTTACTTTTCAATCGCTACTCGATTTTTGCAGGTGCGATACATTAAAAAAATGGTACAACTTTTATTCGGCGGAAAAGCTTCCGAAAAAGGGGTATCGTCGTTTCAGGCATTTGCCATTGCAATCTCAGGCAGAATAGGCACGGGCAACATCGCCGGCGTAGCCACGGCCATTGCGATGGGAGGGCCGGGAGCTGTTTTCTGGATGTGGGCTATTGCGTTTTTGGGAGCCTCATCGGCCTTTGTGGAAGCTACTCTCGGACAAATCTATAAACAGGTAAAAGACGGCCAATATCGCGGCGGTCCTGCTTTCTACATCGAAAAAGGTTTGGGAATTAAGTGGTATGCCGTTGTTTTTGCCATTGCCACCATTTTCAGTACGGCGTTGTTTTTGCCGGGAGTGCAAAGCAACAGTATTGCCCTGAGCGCCAAAAATGCTTTTAATATACCCGTTGAGCTGACAGGCGGAATTATTACCATCCTGTTGGGGCTTATTATTTTCGGGGGAGTTAAGCGCATCGGGCAAGTAGCTGAAATCGTTGTGCCATTTATGGCAGGAGGGTATATTCTGATGGCGTTAGTGATTATTGCTCTAAATATTACTCAAGTTCCCTCGGTTTTTGGGCTGATCATTCGTTCGGCGTTTGATTTGGAACCTGCTTTTGCGGGGATTTTCGGGATGGCCGTGGCATGGGGAGTAAAGCGAGGCATTTATTCCAATGAAGCAGGCCAAGGTACGGCTCCTCATGCAGCAGCGGCAGCAGAAGTCAAACATCCTGCCGAACAGGGATTGGTACAGGCATTTTCGGTGTATGTTGACACAATTTTTGTTTGTACGGCAACAGCCCTCATGATTTTGTTTACGAGTAAATACAACGTAGTCAATCCGGCAGGTGGGTTTTTGGTGGAAAATGTACCGGGTATGGCCATTGGTTCAGAGTTTACTCAGGCAGCCGTTAATTCGCATTTTCCGTCGTTAGGGGGCGGTTTTGTCGCTATTTCGTTGCTGTTTTTTGCCTTTACCACCATCATGGCTTACTACTACATTGCCGAAACAAACCTGAGTTATCTTTTGCCCAAAGGAGATAATAAGTGGATGGTGCAGGTTCTGCGGGGGATGATTATGGTGGCCACTTTTTATGGCTCCATTAAAACCGCCGCCTTGGCGTGGACGATAGGTGATATTGGCGTAGGGATGATGGCTTGGCTCAATATTATTGCCATTCTTCTGTTAAGAAAGCCGGCTTTTAAAGCATTTAAAGACTATGAGGCTCAGAGAAAGACCGGGCTTGATCCTGTTTTTCGTCCTAAAGAGTTAGGTATTAAGAATACTGAGGAGTGGGATAAGTAAAAATAAACAATACGCCCTGTTATAAATGAGTGAATGCATCTCGGGAGCCCGTGGCTATCGCCATTCCGCAGGGCGTATTGGAGTACGGGTTCGGCTTTGAAAACAGGGATAAGTCGGCGACGGAGAAGTAGGTTCCAACAACATTTGGCGCCCAAGTATGGGCGTCAGGTCGGCCTCTTTATAAACGGTTCTGTCTACCCAATAGCGAATGCGTCGACTGCCGGCTGTACCGAAATAACCGATCACTTTTTCCTTCGGATCGTCAATGTTTTGAATATTCCCGATAATAGGAGCCGGCGGGGTATCGGTAAGTGTACCGGTCGTTTGGGTTTGATCGCGCAGCAGTTTATAATAGTCATACGCTTCTTTCGAAAGGCTGACCTGTTCAATTTCCAACAAACTTCCCGTTTGGCTATAAAACGGAATTTGTGCTATCAATCGACCCACAACGGCCTTCCCATTGAAAAAATCATCGGCAACGATATTCACATTGTCGTTATAAAAAATTTCCCAACAGGCTGATCTGCACGGGTAGTCGTAGGTAGAAGGAGTAGGGGAGCGATCTTGAATACAAGTAAGGCCGTTTAATCGCCCCCCGTTGCAGGTGATACAGATATACTGTTGCTCAAACAGTTTCCAGCGCCAAAGGTAATAATTACGGGATGAGGCCGGGTCTTCAAAATCAAGATAAATATCTACCGCTGAGCCCAATACGCGAGTTCCGGTTTTATCGGTCAGTCCTTTTTTATTGAATGCTTCATAGACTTTGGTGATTTCAGGGACGTCATTGAGTTTTTCAGCAGAAGACTTATAGGTTTTTCCGGCAGAAGTAGTAAATCGAAGTTGATAGGTCTCGCCGACTTTTCCGCGGAAATTGGCGGGAGGAGAATAGTTTCCTTCACTGACTTCCGTTAACGGGATGACCCCTCCCGTTCCCGGGATTATTTCCGCTTTGCAGCCCGTGAGCGGTATTGAATAGCTGTCATCCCCCTTGTTGTGAGAGATACTGAGTGTAATCACATCGCCGCCCTGATCCGTCATAAAACCATCTACGGTTACTAAATCGGCGTTCATTTGGAAGTCAACATCATACGTTTCTACGCAGGCATACAGGAAGACAAGATGTACAAAAGCTAAAAAGGAAGTCCGAATGCGCAGTTTCATAAGGCATGGATGGTACTTTAGAGAGGTTAAATATAACAAAGGATTACTGAAACCGCAAACTATCGAATAGAGACGGCCGTCTTACCGGCTTTCTGAGGCTCAACTAAAATACAGAAAGTTTCAAACCGTAAGCGGGAGATGGCGGTTATATATTTTACTTGGGCAATATTATTACGGTATTTCAGTTATAAAATAATGTACTTTTTGGGGAGCCCATGCTACCGAATTCGCCGTATTTTCCTTTATCTTGCAATCGCTTTTGAGAAAAAATAGTAAGCCGTTCCTAAAAATTACTTTTGTATTTTTAAACCACCCGAAATACACATGAACCGTAGAGATGCTATCCGGCACGTTTCCCTTCTTTTGGGAGGGATGATTTCAGTTCCTGCCATGGCAGGTGTCAATGGAGAAATCCTGAATTTTGGTGACAGTGTCACCGTGACTGCCGAACAAGAGGCCTTGTTGGCTGAATTGGCAGACGTCATTATTCCTACTACTTCCACTCCCGGAGCCAAAGCCGCCGGGGTTGAGAAATTTATTGTGCGCGTGATGCGCGATTGCTACCCGAAAGAAGAACAGGAGAAGTTCTATTCGGGATTGACGCAACTCAATTCCGAAAGCCGTACCAAATTCAGCAAAAGTTTTGTCGAACTGGATAACGGCCAAAAAATTGATATGGTAAAAGCCACTACCGGCAGTAACAAACCTTTTTTTCTGCGTATGAAGGAGTTGACCGTCACCGGTTATTTTACCTCGGAGATCGGAGCAACCAAAGCCTTGGAATACTTACCGATTCCGGGACGTTTTGAAGGCTGCGTTCCCCTGAAACCCGGCCAAAAAGCATGGGCGCTTTAACCCCTCGCTGCGGCGAACCGTCCCCAATGGGGAGTAATTATTTTTAACCTCACAATCAGCAAAGGAAATGTACCTAAATATAGATGCACAAAAAGAAATGACCTACGATGCCATTGTAATAGGCTCGGGGGTGAGCGGTGGCTGGGCTGCCAAAGAATTGACAGAGAAAGGATTGCGCGTGTTGATGCTCGAAAAAGGGCATAAACTGGAACACGTGACCGGCTACGAAAATGCCATGAAAGATCCCTGGCAATCGAAGTACAACGGACGTTTGACCGAAGATCAGAAGGCATCGCATCCCAAATTGAGTCGCGATTATCCGTATAATGAAATGTCGGAAAAATATTGGATGAACGACTCCGACTCGCTTTATAAAGAAGATAAGCGTTTTGACTGGTTCCGTCCCAATATCGTGGGCGGAAAATCCATCATGTGGGGCCGTCAGTCGTATCGTTTGAGTGATATTGATTTTGAAGCTAACCTCAAAGACGGCATCGCAGTGGATTGGCCGATTCGCTATAAAGACATCGCGCCTTGGTATAGTTACGTCGAAAAGATCGCGGGAATTTCAGGCGAGAAACTCGGTTTACCGCAATTGCCGGACAGCGAATTTTTACCGCCGATGGATATGTATTGCGTGGAGAAAGAAGTGCGCAAACGGATTGAGAAAGAATTCCCGGGTCGTACCATGACCATCGGACGGGTAGCCAACCTATCGAAACCGACGCAGGTGCAGATCAATAATGGTCGAGCTGCGTGCCAGTTCCGCAACAAATGTGCGTTGGGTTGTCCATTCGGGGCCTACTTCAGCACGCAATCGTGTACATTGCCGCCGGCCGTAAAAACGGGATTGTTGACGCTGCGTCCTGAATCAGTCGTAACCAATCTGATTTACGACGAAAACAAGAAGAAAGCCACCGGCGTACGTATCGTGGATGCCGTCACGATGGAAGAGAAAATCTATAATGCGGGATTGATCTTTGTGTGCGGTTCGGCTTTGGGTTCAACGGCTGTATTGCTTAACTCTACTTCTAACCGTTTCCCGAACGGCTTCGGAAACGACAGCGGTGAGCTGGGACACAACCTGATGGACCACCACTTCCGTACGGGAGCGAGCGGCACGTGGGAAGGAGATACCGACAAGTACTATTTCGGCCGTCGCGCCAATGGTATTTACGTGCCGCGTTATCGTAATATCGGCAACGACAAGCGGGATTATTTACGCGGATTCGGTTACCAAGGAGGCGGCAGCCGGGCCGGTTGGCAGCGCAATGTGGCCGAATTGAGTTTCGGGGCCGATTTCAAAGAAGAACTGACCAAGCCCGGTCCGTGGTCGATGGGCTTGGGCGGTTTCGGCGAAACCCTGCCGTATCACGAAAACCGCATGTACCTTGACCCTAAAGAAAAAGATAAGTGGGGCATGCCTTTGGTGGTATTTGATGCCGAATTGAAGGAAAATGAGAAAAAAATGCGGGTAGATATGGCCAATGACGCTGCCGAGATGTTGGAGAAAGCGGGTGTGAAGAACGTGAGGTCTTACGATCGCGGCTCATGGTTGGGTATGGCTATCCACGAAATGGGTACGGCTCGGATGGGCCGTGATCCTAAAACGTCGGTATTGAATGGTAACAACCAAGTACATGCCTGCAAAAACGTATTTGTGACCGACGGTGCCTGTATGGTATCGGCGTCGTGCGTGAACCCTTCGCTTACCTACATGGCGCTGACGGCCCGTGCGGCCGATTTTGCCGTGAAGGAGAAGAAGAAAGGAAATATTTAAGAGGATATATTTTTTTATTTTCACGCAGAGGTACGACTTCTCAAAGTTGCATCTCTGCGTGATTTTTTTCATAATGACCAGTTAAAAATCCTTAAATACTGTTCACTAAGTCCCCACTTTCGCACGTTATTGAAATAAATGCCTATTTTTGCGGGGTAGTACAAACCGGCGAATCACAGGCCACTAATCCTTACTGCAAACGAATGCCTCTGAAAAAGAAAAAAGTGGGAAGTTATCCCAACGCCATGATTATCGCCAGTTTGACGGCGGCCTTGTTTTTGATCGGGTTTTGCGGATTGTTGGTGATGCAGTCCAAAAAATTGATTTCTATTATCAAGCAAAATATTGAAGTACGGGTTATGCTTGATAAAGAACTTGACTCTGCACGGGTAGAGGAGGTGTACAAAAAGATTGCCGTCAATCCTTTTGTGTTAAACATGGAAGGGAAGCCTCAAGTGACCTTTTTCTCAAAAGATGAAGCTGCCCGAGAGTTTATTACCGATACCAAAGAGGATTTTACCGCATTTTTAGGCGAAAACCCGCTCCATGACAGTTTTCGTGTACGCTTGCAGGAAGATTTTTTTGAAGATGCCAAACTCAAACAGATAAAAGCCGCTTTGGAAAAGATAGAAGGAGTTTATGAAGTGGTGTATCAGGAAAATCTGGCGGATCAGATCAATAAAAACCTGACCAAAATTTATCTGATTTTGGCCACATTTGCGGTGATTATGCTCGTTATCATTGTGTTGTTAATGAACAATACCATTCGTTTGGCGCTGTATTCGCAACGATTCCTGATTCGAAGTATGCAACTCGTCGGGGCTACTGATGGCTTCATTCAGCGTCCTTTTCTTAAAAACGGCGCCGTACAAGGGCTGATCAGCGGCCTGATTGCGGCGGGGCTTATTGTGGCGATTCAACAAGTGGCCTTGCGCCAAATTGAAGGTTTACATATTTTGCAGGAATACGAAAAACTCGGATTTCTGCTGCTTGCCGTGATTATCCTCGGGGCATTGATCGGAATTGCCAGCACCTTTCAGGCATTGGCCAGATATTTGCGGATGGCTTTGGATGACCTTTATTAATTGACTTAAAACGAATATCAGCTACTAATCTTCTAATGAAAAAGAACGCACTCCCCTTCACCAAAAGTAATTATACCTTCATGATCATCGGCATTGTATTGATCTTGGGCGGTTTTATCATTATGAGCATGGATTCCGCCGAATTCGGTTTCGGCTTTTTAGGTTTGACCCTCGGGCCGCTCGTGGTCATGTCGGGATTTATTTTAGAATTTTTTGCTATTCTGCGCAAACCGGCTCCTTCGGAGAAGTAGTTCACCGGGTTTCCGTTCTCACCGCTCTTTCGTTCAGGAGCGGTTTTGAGTAGGGTACGGAGGCTTTTAAACATGATTCAATGGATTTTATTCAAGCTCTCATTCTTGCCGTAATCGAAGGCATTACGGAATACCTTCCTATCTCTTCTACGGGTCACATGATCTTAGCTTCTTCCTTTATGGGAATCGCGGCTGACCCCTTTGTAAAATTCTTTACCGTCGCTATTCAACTCGGAGCTATTTTGTCGGTGGTGGTACTGTATTTCAAACGCTTCTTCCGGAGTTTAGATTTTTATTTTAAGCTTTTCGCAGCTTTTATTCCGAGTGCTGTGTTCGGCGTGTTATTCAGCGATGCCATTGATGCCTTGCTCGAAAGCCCGTTGGGAGTGGCTATTTCGCTGTTATTAGGCGGTATTGTGCTGTTGTTTGCCGATAGATGGTTCAATAAAAAGTATTATATCGAGGACCCTGACGAAATTGATTACCTGACCGCTTTCAAAATAGGATTTTTCCAGTGCATTGCCATGATACCCGGCGTGTCCCGTTCGGGGGCAACCATTGTGGGCGGAATGTCGCAACGGCTTTCCCGTAAGGCCGCGGCTGAATTTTCCTTTTTTCTGGCCGTACCTACCATGTTTGCAGCTACTGCCAAGAAAGCGTATGATTATTACAAGGATGGATTGGTGCTTACTGATGAGCAAATTAAAATTCTGGCGGTAGGTAACGTGGTTGCTTTTATTGTTGCTATGTTGGCCATTCGTTTCTTTATTGATTATCTGACCAAATACGGCTTTCGGTTATTTGGTTGGTACCGTATCATTGTAGGCGGGGTCATTTTAGTGTTGCTTCTGATGGGGTATCAATTGAAAGTAGTTTAAATTTGAAGCATGACAACAACTGCCGAGCCGGAAGAAGGGGAGGTTATTCTCTTGAATAAACCTCTGACCTGGACTTCATTTGATGCCGTCAATAAGCTGAAAAAATCCTGTAAGATTAAAAAAATCGGCCATGCCGGGACATTGGACCCTTTGGCCACGGGGCTGCTTATACTATGTACCGGCAAAAAAACCAAAGAAATAGATACTTATCAGGGAGCAGAAAAAGAATATACCGGTACGTTGGTGCTGGGAAAAACCACCCCTTCCATTGATCTGGAAACGACTTTTGATGGCGAATATCCCGTAGCACATATCACCGCTGAGATGTTGGAAGAAGCCGTGAAGCAATTGACGGGCACCATTGAGCAATTTCCGCCGATTTATTCAGCTGTCAAAATGGGCGGAGAGCGCCTCTACAAAAAAGCCAGAAGAGGCGAAAGTGTAGAAATCAAACCGCGTACCGTGACCGTTCCCGCATTTGAACTTGATACTTCCGGTTTTCCTAAGATCAACTTCCGAATTGTTTGTTCTAAAGGAACGTATATTCGCAGCTTGGTGCGCGATTTGGGGAGGCTGGTACAATCGGGGGCCTACCTGAGCAAGCTGTGTCGAACCCGAATCGGTGATTTTTGGTTAAAAGATGCAGAAGAAATAGAGGATTTTGTGAAAAGAAAGAAGGAAGAGTTAGGGATCAATTAAAATAGAAATCCCCCATTGGGGATAGGGGCTAATGCAGGTTTATTACGATGTTGTTGATTTTCAACCGCTTCAAAACGCGGTAGTTACCAGCGGTACTTTTGACGGGGTTCACTTGGGGCACCAAAAAATATTGGCCCGTCTTCGCGAAGCGGCGGCGACACACGGCGGAGAGACCGTTGTTTTGACCTTTTGGCCGCATCCGCGCATGGTGGTTTCGAAAGACAGTCAAAATCTCCGATTGCTTTCCACACTGGAGGAAAAAATTGAGTTGTTGCGTCAAAATGACGTGCAACATTTGGTGATTATACCTTTTACCCGGGAATTCAGCGAATTGTCGTCCGAAGAATTTATTCAACAAGTATTGGTCGAAACCATCGGCACCAAACGATTGGTCATTGGTTACGACCATCATTTTGGCCGCAACCGGGAAGGAAGTTTTGAATATCTTCAAAAAAATGCGCCTCGCTACGGTTTCGAGATTGAAGAAATACCTCGTCTGGAAATAGAAAACTTAACAATCAGTTCCACCAAAATTCGTCAGGCTTTATCGGAAGGACAAACTCACATTGCCAACGACCTTTTGGGGCGGCGTTATTCTTTCACCGGATTGGTGGTGAAAGGCCGTCAATTAGGACGAACCATCGGTTATCCCACCGCCAACATTCAGATTGCAGAATCCTATAAATTAATCCCCGCCGACGGTATCTATGCCGTTCGGGTATTGGTAAGAGGAAAGTGGAGTAAAGGTGTGATGAGTATTGGCTTTCGACCCACCGTCAACGGGGTCGGCAGAACGCAGGAGGTTTACATTTTTGATTTTAAGGAAGATATTTATGGCGAAAAAATGACAGTGGATATAGTAAAATACCTGCGTCCGGAACTCAAGTTTGACGGTTTGGAGGCCCTCAAAAAAGCCATTGATCAAGATTGCAAAGATGCCTTGGCCGTTTTAGAGTAAGTTGATTCGTTCCATCAATTCGGGTTTATTGGCGCGGCTGATGGGGATGACTTTATCATCTACGACCAAATTGGACTCTTCAATATCCACTATTTTGGAAAGGTTGATAATAAAACTTCGGTGCACACGAAAAAAGATGGAAGTCGGCAATTTTTCTTCCAGCGTTTTCATCGTAGTATAAATGACGTGGCTGCCCTGATGCGTCTTTATTTTGGCATAATCCCCTACATTTTCAATGTACAGAATATCCTGATAGGCCAAACGAATGTAGCGCCCTTCTTCTTTGACAAAAATATCATTGGATTCATTTTTCGGAGTAACTACGAATTTGGAAGCAGTGTTTAAGTGTTCAACCACTTTGTCAATGGTCTGCATAAACCGAGGTAATGTAATAGGCTTTTTTAAATAATCATGTACTTGGTATTGGAAAGCATCATAAGCATACTCGGTCTTAGAAGTGGTCATAATAACCACCGGCATATAGGGCAATCGGTCTAATAGTTGTAATCCGTTCAGACCCGGTAATTCGATGTCTAAAAAAAGCAAGTCAATTTCACGGCTCTGTAAAATTTGAAGTGCTTCTTCTGCATCGGCGCAGACAGCTGCCACTTCCAATTCGTTGCGTTTTTCACACAGTCTTTCTAAGGCTTTTCGGGCCATTAATTCATCGTCAACAATCACACAGGTGAGGGTCATGGTTCGGTTAATTTTTGATAATGCTGAAGAACCCAAGGAAGGTATTTTTGAAAATCTGCCATAAAAATGTTCAACTTTTCAGTTATTGCCTCCAACGAAGGATGCTGATCACAGACAGTTTCCAATTGTTGCAGTTGGGCTGACAAATCAGTCAGACCCACCATACCAAAGGTAGGTTTCAGCTTATGGATGGTTTTTCGTAACGTTATACTATCCGAAAGGAGTTCGGGCAATGTATTGATTTCCGGGACAATTTCATGCAGGAATAAACCAAACATTTCGGAAGCATATTCGCGGTCATCTCCGTACATTTCTTCTAAATGCACCTGATTTAATGCATTTTCCGAACTGAGATTTTCAACCATTGCTTCCCGGCTCGGAGCCATGCTTTTGTAGTGTGTTAGTTTTTCGAGCAGTTGAGCCGGGGTGAAGGGTTTACTGAGATAATCGTTCATGCCGACATCAAAGGCCCGGCTTTTTTGATTGTTCATGGCCGAAGCTGTCAGAGCAATAATGATTGTATTTTGGTTGATATTGGCAGTGTTCCGAATGGCAAGAGAGGTTTCGTAGCCATCCATGAGCGGCATCTGAATATCCATCAAAATCAAATCATATTTTGTTCTCTGAATCAAAGGAATGGCTTCCCTGCCGTTGAAAGCAAAATCATAGTTTGTTTTCCACTTGTCCAGTAAATTGCCAAGGTATTTGCGGTTCATGACATTATCTTCTACCACCAGCAGGCGCATTTGCTGAATTTCAAGCGCATTGCCGGCAATGGGCGGGGGAGAAACAGGGGTAAGGACAGGTTGAAATCCGACTCGTGCTTTTTTGAAAGGCACCGTAAAAGTAAACGTAGTGCCTTGATCCGGAATACTTTTGACCGATATTTCACCCCCCATGAGCTCTACCAATTGTTTCACGATGGCTAATCCGAGGCCCGTACCCTGCGTTTTGTGCCGATCCTGTAAATTGACCTGTTTGAATTTCTGAAAAATCAGATTGATTTCGTTTTCGCTGATGCCGATACCGGTGTCAAATACCTGAAATTGCAGTAATACATCATCGCCGGTTTTTTGCAGTTTTTTTACCCGAATACCAATGGCCCCTTTTTGGGTAAATTTCTCGGCGTTGCTCAATAAGTTGTTCAATACTTGATTCAGAAGCAGTTCATCTCCGATGTAGAACCCTTCCAAACGCGCATCGACCAAAGCTTCTACCTCAATAGGCCGACCTTCGGTTTTAATTTCAAAGGCTTTTTGGTGAGTACGAATCATTCCAACTAAATCAATTTCTTTGGGCACGAGTTCGACTTGTCCGGCTTCAATTTTTGACATATCTAAAATATCGGAAATCAATGCGTGTAAAAAATTTGAGGAATTGCGAAGAACATCCAAATATTCCCGCTGCTCAGGTGTGGGTTGCGTATCGTAGAGTAAGTGAGCCATACCGATAATGGCATTTAAAGGCGTACGAATTTCGTGACTCATGTTAGCCAAAAATTGTTTTTCGGCCAATTGGGATTCTTCGGCGATACGTTTTGCTGAAGCAAGGTCTTCAATTAATTGTTTTTTTTCGGAAATGTCGTAATGAATACCGATAGAACCCACCACTTCTCCCTTCAGATTGTGGATAGGGGCGCCGCTGATCAACACCCATCGAATACTGCCGTCTTTGATGCGCATCGGTATTTCGTAGACGCCCGTTTTTCCTTCTTTCCGCAGCTCATTTTGATCCAAAATTAAGGGAACTAACTCCTCATCTAAAAAGATTTCAGCAGCTTTGCGTCCGATGAGCTCCTCGGCGGTGTACCCTACCATTTGACAAAATCGGTCATAGGCTCTGACAATGGTATCTTCATTATCCACTTCCAGCAACCCCAATTCCATATTTTCGATAATGCCGCGGTATTTTTCTTCGCTTTCTCTGAGTTGCAGCGTTCTTTCTTTTATTTCATGTTCAAGCGTTTCGTTCAGGCGAATCAGTGATTCATTTGCTTCAAAAAGTTCCGAAGCTTTTTTCTCCATGATGGTTTCCGCCTGCAAACGTGCCTGACGCTCCCGTTCGATGCGTCGCTTCAGGATTTCTACTTCGTTCATGGTTTCGTAATTTCAAAAGCTACCCGACTGCCGTCTTCCGCTAACGGAGTAATGACTACAGTAGCGCGTTCGTTGTAGTAGGCTAAACATTCATCAATCAGACCGTGGGCCAGTGAAGCCATTTTGCGCTCAGAAAGATAGATCATTCTCAATTGTCGCTTATCGGAAAGCGTAATTTCAAATTGCGGCAATTGGGCGTCAGGGTAGAGTTTTTTCACTTCTGCGTGAATATAATCATCCACAGAGCATAAGAAAGTAAAGGCATCCGCAGATTTTGCGAAAAATGGAGGATAGTTTTTGGTAAAGACGATAAATAAATGCCGTCCGAAGGCATATACCAGTTCAGGAACGGAGATTTGTACTTTTTCGCTCAGTGTGGTTACCAAGGTGACGATTTCGGAATGATCGTAGGTGCCGATTGCGGTGTAAATGCCCTTAGAAGGAAGGTCCGTTTCATTTAATAATTCATCTACCATTGTGTAACCAAACTTGGCTTCGATCATTTCCAATAATTCTGCAAATACAATTCCTTTCATTTTAAGGTTGAGATTTGATGCGAAAATATACCAAAAAAGTGGACAAACAGCAAAAAAAACGAGTTGCCTGACCCTATTTTGGTCGAACAACTCGTTTGCTTATTCATTGTGTCGGTTGTTAACCGGCTCGCCTTGCTTTTTCCCAAATCCCGGAACGGATTCCCTGTCGGTATTGCCAAAAACCCAGTAATGTACAGACGTTCATGAAGGTGAAATAGAAGGGAACAAAAAGTACTTTCAAACGAAGACTCTTTTTTTCCAACCAATAGCCCAACACAGCCAATGCGTAAAATGCCAGATGTAAAAAGAGCAGAGCAACATAAAATGAAGTATTGTCAGCCGCTAACAATCCGTTGGTTAATAATAAAATAACCAAACAAAAAGGGGCTACTCCCCAGCGCATGGCCCGATGAGAGATGTATTGAAACGAGAGTGTAGGGTGACGAAAAACATTCAGCAAACTGCGCAGTCGGTGCATGGCTTGAAAACCTCCGGCCGCAATACGTACTTTCCGCTTTTTTTCTTCGGCAATCGAAAAAGAGGGAGATTCGATGGCGTACGCTTCGGGTTCGTATATCACTTGATAACCCGCTTCGGCAATGCGCAATGAAATCACAAAATCGTCTAAAAGTGTATCTTTTTCTACCGGTTGAAACAAAGGGCGACGAAGAGCAAACAACTCCCCGGCCGCCCCGACAACACTGTGGAGTTGGGTATCCAGTCGTTTTAAAAACGACTCGTATTTCCAGTAAAGCCCTTCGCCGCTGCCGGCAGCAGCTTCGGAAGATTGCGTTTGAATGCGCTTTTCTCCCGCCACTGCTCCTACGCCGGCAGTGCTGAAATGTCTCGTGATTGCCATTAAGGCGTTGGTATTCAGGGTAGTGTTAGCGTCTGAAAAAATGACAATCTCGGTTTTTACCTGCCTCATAGCCTGATTGACGGCCTCTATTTTTCCCCGACGGGTCGGTCCACCAATCACTTTGGCCTCGGGCAGATTTTGACCGAATTTTATTAACTGCTCCAAATGCTCCGTCGTTCCGTCGTTAGAGCCTTCGGTGACAAAGAGCAACTGTAATTTTTCTTTCGGGTAAGTCAGTTCCAGGCTGTTGTGCCACTTGGCCTCGATGCAATCCATCTCATTATAAGCAGGAATTACCAGTGTTACCGTAGGGAGGTACGTCGGAATAGTAATAGGTGGCCGTAAACCCATTAGTTTTCGGATTTGCACCCATACCCAAACGATGATTCCGTAGCCTAAGTAGGTATAAAATACCAAAAACGCACTCAGCCAAAACAGGATTTTAAGAAGAAGATTCATTGCTGGCTATTTTAAAGATTTAATGAATTTGGCCGGCACGCCTCCCACGAGCGTGTAGGGTGCCACATCGTGGGTCACTACCGCACCTGCGGCTACGACTGCTCCTTTGCCGATACGAACGCCTTTGAGTACCGTACAACGGGTCGCTAACCAAACATCATCTTCGATAATGATCGGCTCCGGCGTCGGGGCTTTGTC
This sequence comes from Spirosomataceae bacterium, assembly GCA_046329125.1. Classification (GTDB taxonomy): domain Bacteria; phylum Bacteroidota; class Bacteroidia; order Cytophagales; family Spirosomataceae; genus Runella. Next base: position 307,137 of record JAXLVD010000004.1, read on the forward strand.
GCGGTCTGTTAACCCGTGAAAATCATCGTCCATCAGGATTACCTGATTGGCAATCTGACAGTTGCGGCCGATTTTTACGTGTTTTCGAGCCGAAATTACACTACCTGTGTTGATAAACGTACCGCCGCCGATTTCGAGCAGGGCGTTGTTTCCTGCTGAAAGTTGGGTGGTATGAATGTGCGACCAAATGGATACTTTATCGCCTATGCTGATGGTACCGTTGGCATCAATGCGAGGGAGGCCTCTGACCGTAACAATGCGTCCGATTCGGCATTTCCTCAACACAAACCGGGCGGTCAAATAGCGAATGCCGCCTTGGAAAAGTCGGGTTAGGTTTTTCATCAGGAGGCGATGGATTGATAAATTTGCTGCATTTGAAGAGCCGACCTGTCCCACGAAAACTGATTGACCCGTTTCAATCCGGCGCTTACTTTGGTGCTGCGCAGCGCATCATGGGTCAATGCGGCTTCTATACCGCGCAAAATGTCTTTGGCATCGTGAGGATTGACCAGATAGGCCGCATCGCCTGCTACTTCCGGCATGGCAGTAGAGGTAGAAGTAACGACAGGAGTGCCGCACGACATGGCTTCCAAAATAGGTAAGCCGAAACCCTCGTGCAATGACGGATACAAAAAGGCCTCCGCTTCCCGGTAAATGATCGGCAGTAAATAAAAAGGAACATAGCCGATGCAGCGAATACGACGACGCAGGGGTAATTTTCCTTGTTTGGTAAGTTCGCTTTCAATGACTTCTTCCGAAAGACCGGTGATAACCAGCTCAATATCCGATTGCTTTTCGGCTAATTCAGCAAAGGCTTTCAGCACTTTTTTCAAGTTTTTGCGAGGGTCGGTATTGCCTAAAAATAACAAAAAACGTTGGGGCAAATGATACCGTTGCTTCACCAATGCGACCTGAGCTTCAGTAGGTTTTCGCTGGAAATAGGTGCTCAATCCATTGTAAACCACTGAGATTTTTTCTTCTTGTAGGGGAAGTTGATTTTTGATCTGCCCTTTTTCATACTGAGAGACAGTCACCACCTGTGATGCTTTCTGTGTCACGTGCGGAACGAGCCAACTCCGGTACATATTGCCGTAGCGCTGATAGGCCGAGGCGGAGGATTTTTTATCCGTTTTCTCCAAAAAAATGACATCATGGAGGGTTAACACCAACGGAATTTTGCAAAAAACGGGAGCGGTGTTAGCCGTACAGTGCAATACATCCAGGTTGTATTTTCGAGCGAAGCGCGGTAATTGCACCTGCTCCCACACAGCATAGTTCGTACTCGGAATTTCAATGATTTTTACATTGTCCGTGCTTTGAAGGCACTTCCGATCGGTGTCGGGTTTGACAAAAATAAAGTATTCGTTTTGGGTATCGGTACGTTGGAGGGCTCTGATCAATTCGAGCGCTACTACATCCATTCCGTGTTTATGGGGGCGAAAGAGTCGTTGGGCTTCTATGCCGATTCTCATAGGTTGTTGTGTTTTAAATTGTATTCAAAGTTCTCCCATTTCTTTCCTATGTCCGGATTCTTTCGATGTTTGGTAGGTTTTGCCCGGAAAACGGCAAAAAATGAAGGAATTGCACGGCATTCGTTATCCATGAGGGGTATGAATAAATTTCTTTTGCGCTTCTTTGATCTTAGTGAACGAAATCAAAAAACTGAAAAACAACGGGGGCAAACTTTTTAATTCTTCCCAACCGATTTGGGTCAATAAACGGGCAGGTATGGCCAACAGGAGCGTGCATACCAAACCAAGTAACTGAAGGGTGGAAAACAACAGCAGCGTTTGTGAAACGACAGCCACGAACCACAGCAGACCGCTGATGCCCAACAGCAGAATACGCGGTGGAATGAGCGTTTGAAATACCTTGTCGGCGTAGTCGAAATTGCCCTGAAAAAGCGCGGTGACCCCTGCCCGAAAATTGTGTTTGAGGTACTTGACCTGTGCCGCTATCCAACGGGTCCGTTGTTTTTCAAAGACTTGCCGATTCCGAACTTTTTCGTCGTAACAATAGGCGTCGCTGAGGTATTCTACTTTGATTTTATTGCTTAATAACCGCATTTCCAGTTCTTTGTCAAAACCGCCGGTGGTCTGTATCTCAGCCATCAATGATTTGAAAAGACCGTATTCAAAGGCCATTCCCGAGCCAATCAAGGCACACGACAGCCCCAAAGCACGATGACCCAGACGAAAAACGGTATTGTTAATTTCTTCACTGACCGCGTCCAACAGCGCCGTAGCCGTATCGGTATTTTTGGCAGTGCGGTGCCCCTGTACGACCCGCCGGCCCAAGTCAAACGATGCATTGGTCTTGGCAAGGAATTGAGGCTCTAAGTGATTGTCAGCATCTAAAATAAGGGCGACGTCAAAATGATTGGCTGCGTACCGGGTGGATAGGAAGTCCATTGCGGCGTTAAGGGCCTTCGACTTCGTGGAAGTTTCAAACTGTACTTCTACGGTCTGAATCGGCAATTGACGTAAAGCCGTCAACGTAGCCGGTTTGAGCGAATCGGCAATGACAATGATTTCAAATAAATCGGTTGGGTAGTTTTGTTTCAGCACGTTACGAACCGAATCAAGAATAACGGCATCTTCTTTATAGGCGGGAAAAAACACAGCAAAACGACGTTGTACGCTTGCTTGATGGGTTGTTTTCGGGGCTTTGGTAACCAAACCGGCCAATGTGAAAATGGTTAAATAGAGGGTAAAAAAAGCAGCAAGACCGATGAAGAAAGCAAATAGGGAAATCATGGGAAAATTGAAAATAAAAGGTAATGTAGAAAATGATTTTATTGAGATAGAAAAGCGTTGCGATTGAGCAGGTAATCTGCCGCCCCCGATAAAGCCGCTTGAGCTAAATCGCTGCGCTTTTTCAGACGGTACATCAGTATGTTTTTGGGAAGTGCTACGCCGAGAATAAATCCCAGTCCGACGAATTGTTGCCAAAGTTTTCCGTTTTTTCGCAGGAATTTGAGGCGGTTGCGGGTTTGAAAGTACACTTTCAAAGGGCTTTCTTTGCCGGTACTCATGGATTCTTTGTGCCATACTTCCGATTCGGCTACGTACCAGACGTTGAAACCGTCGCGGCGGGCGCGAGCGCACCAGTCCAGTTCTTCATAGTACAAAAAATAATCGTCGTCCATGAAGCCTGTTTGAGTCAACACCTGACGGGTCACCAACATAGCTGCTCCGTGAATGTAAGCCGTGGGGGCACTTTGACTGAAAGCAGAACCATCCGTTTCGCGATGACCGATAAAATGTCCCTGTCCGGTAATGAGGTTGATTTCGCTGCAACCGGCATATTGCAAGGTGTCGGGAGCGTCAAAGTATTTGATTTTTGGACTAACCATCCCAATCGAACGATCGGACTGTAAGCGCTCTACGAGCGGTTCAAGAAAGCCGGGAGCTACTTCTACGTCATTGTTAATAAAAAGAAGGTACTCGCCCCGAGCCTGCTGCGCCGCCAAATTGTTGCCCCCGGCAAAACCCACATTGGTGGTGCTTTTGAGGAATTTTACTTCGGGGAAAAACGGTGCAATCGCATCGGTAGAACGGTTGGGACTGTTGTTGTCCACGACCCAAATCTCTACGTTGGAATACGTGATTTTCCGAAGTGATTCCAACAGTTGGGCCGTAATTTGAGGCTGATCGTAATTGATAGTGATGATGGAGACTAAAGGTGAGTTCGTGGCCGAAGTTGGGGCGGAATGGGTATGCAAAGGCATCGACGTTTGTTTTTGCTGTTTCAGAAAATAAAATCCGACCGCTACCCCGACCGCAATGGTAACGATGGTAACGGCGGCGACCATCCACAGTTCTCCACCAAAAGTCAAAACGATGGCATCTCCAAGGACGTTGACCAGCAGCATCGTGCCAACTTTAATGGTATTGAGTTGCGGTTTCCCAATAGCATCGAGTGCTACGCCGAGCAAGCGGTCAAAGGGTAAAAACAGGCTGTAAACGGCAAATACCTTCAAAAGCGGAGCCGAAGCCTGATAGGCCCGTCCTCCCAAAACAGTCAGTAAAATTTCGGCCGAGAGATAACAGCCGAGGCTCACAGGAACTAACATCAGGGTAAGTTTCAGCGCCGCTTTTTTCATTGTATCAAAGGCTTGGTTTTCAGGGAGGTTTGCCCATCGCGGTAATAAGGCGGCCACCTGACTGCGGAGCGGAATCTCAATGATCTCAATCAGTTTATACGGAAATTGGTACATCGCTACTGCCGAAGAATTGAGAAAAGTGCCAATGAAAAAGGTATCTGAACTTTTGAGCAAATTGGTTCCCAGCAGGGTGCCGATGCTGTATTTTCCGTAATTCCACAACTTTTTCAGATGGCCTGATGACGGTTTTTTCAGATGTTTATCAAAGGTGAAAAGCGAAATAAAGAAGTAAAGTACGGTTTGAATAGCCGCAATTTGCCCAATGGACAGGGGCCGCCGGAAGGCAGAAATACCAATCAGTAAAAATGGCAAAGCAAAAGCCGCACGGATCCAAAGAATGGAGGAAAAGCGATTTTCGGCCTGCCTTTGCCATAGCCCCAATGAGTAGGGGATAGTAACTGTTAGTAAAATAGGTAACTGAAAGGTAATCAGGTCGTTGAAGTGGAAGAAAATGCCGATGAAGGTCAGTAATGCCATAGAAGTCAGCGTAAAGAGCGTACTTAAAACCAAGGCCGCACCGGTGTAGGCATTGTCTTTGGTTTCGGCCCAAAAACGAATCAGGCCGGTTTGAATTAAGCCCGAGCGCATCATGTCGAGCAGGCTGTAAACGGTAAGATAAAGAGTCCACTGACCGAAATCGTTGGGGGATTGGGTACGAATCAACACCAACATGCTTCCGAAACCGCTAACCGCTACCGTCAATGTACCGGCGAATGAGAGAAATGAGTTATTTTTAAAGAACGAGGTCATGATCAGAGAGCAGATAAGATGGTTTCGAGTTCATCAGCGCGAGTGGCCCACGTATTTTGAAGGGCAAAGGCCACACGCCGGGCTTGTTTTTCGGCAGAGTCTGTGGCGATGATTTCGTTGACTCGCGCACAAAAATCAGGGATGTTATTTTCAAAATCGACAACGCCGGTAAACTCGGAAAGCGGAGCAAAATCGGTACTGATGACGGGAAGCCCGGCGGCCAAATACTCATTGATTTTCATCGGATAAATGGCGGCCGTTTGTTCATTTTTTACAAAAGGAATCAGACCTGCCGAAAATCCGGCTAAGTAATTGACTAATTGTTGGGGCGATTGAGCACCTTCAAAGCGTACATTCGGCAATTGGGTTAAACGGTTTATACCAAGGCTTACGACAGGTTTATCTTCTACCACTCGACCCACCATGACCAATTCTTTATCGGGATTGCGAAAGGCTAATTGATAAAGAAGCTCATAATCAAGTCGGCTGTCAATGCTGCCGATGTAGCCCAATTGGTTGACAGTGCGGGCAGGAGATATGTTGAAAAATAAATCATCTACACCGTTGTTGACCACATAACAAGCTTTGGCGGCAGCTTTTTTAGATTCGTACAAGCCTTTTGAACTGACGACTAAGGCGTCATTTTGGGGAATAAAATCATTTTCCAACCGAGCCCCGTGGGTTTTGGCCCACGCACAGGCCGAAATTTCGTCGTAACAATAATAGACCCTCTTTCTTTCGTTGAGTTTTCCGACCAACTGTTTTCCGAAAAACGGATTGAATGCGTTGATGACAACGGGTTCCGTGATATGTGTCAGGTGCATTGCCCGGCGGATGGCCCGCTTCATTTTCCAACCGTTCCAATGGGAAAAAAAGGAATAGAGTGCTTCGTTTTCTAAAAAGTTAACGGGAAGCATCGGGGGGGGAGTCATGACAAAAATCGGATGCCCGTTTTCAATTGTACGAGCTGTTAGCCGGGGAGCGAGGCGGAGGAGTTGACGGATGGGTACTCCCTTTTTTTTGCCCAAAATGCCCAAAATCAAATCTTTCCAAGTATAAGCGTAATCGACATAGAGCACTCGGTGTTTTTGAGCCATTTGCCGCATCAATTCCACCGTACTTTTCACGTAATCGCCTTCAAAGGAGGGGAATGCCACACAAATAATATCCATGATAGGGTTGGTTTACTTTTTAAGGAAAGAGGATTTACGGTTTTTTGATTCGCCCGTGAGGGCTTCCATTTCATCCGGTGACATACGGTTCAAAATCAGGCCGATAGGGGTAAGAATGGCCTCCTGATAAGCCGCTAACACGTGGCGATCGGCCGAGGTCCAGGTACGGGAAGCATCACAGACCCAAAGGGTAAAGGCGGCTTTTCCGGTGATTTCGGCGGGAATCGGTTCGTGTAACAAGGCCGGGATTTCGACGAATACGTAACGGTATTTTTCAAAGCCGGTAAAAAATGCTTCCTCTTCTTCTTCAAAATCACCCGCCAATTCGTACCGGGGTTGAAATTGAAATTCAGCAACGGTTTTAACGGTTGAACGGAGTCCGTATCGGTTGAGTTGATTGACCAATTTTTGGGTAAAAAAGCTTTTTCCTTCGCCTTCGCCCGAACTTGCCACAACCACCAATTGAGTTTGCTGATTGGACCACTTTTTGAGTTTGGAAATGCACTGATTCAGCACTTGCCGTTCCATCGTTTCCCACGCTGCCTTCTTATTTTTTGGGTCGAAAAAAGGTAAGGCACCCGTAAATCGCAAGCCGGTCAGTTGTTCGGCCCGGTCCGGGTTTTTGATACTTTGATCAAAATACGCTTTGCCGATAAGAAAGCCGATAACCAATACCCCACCAACTACGAAACCCAAGACCGTCAGTAGAATACGTTTTGAACCTTCGGGTTTATCCGGAAACTTCGGGGTATCCAGTACTTTTAAATGAGTGGACAGCAGTAAGTTTTGTTCCCGGAGTTTGCTTTGATTCAAGCCATGTAATATCTCCAAATATTCCCGTTCGGCCACGCTGATTTCGCGTTCAAGGCGGTTAAGGGTAGAACCCAACGGAGCAAAACGGCCATAAAAGCGGTCGTACTGACGTTTGGTGTCGCTCAATACCAACAATCGGGCTTCGCTTTTATCTACGTTGACAAAGGCATTGATCCAATCCTGAAAAAGCATTTTGGCCGGTACTCCGTTTTTTGAATTGCTCAGGTCATATAAATTCCCAAGGTCGGTGCGGGCTTTTCCTTCCAGGTTTTGAATTTGCTTTTTCAGCAGTTGAACGTCGGAAGGTTGGGCTTCGGGATTCATTTCGGTGAGGGTCAATCGCGAATTGAGTACCGAAAGAGAATCTCTCAAGTCGTTGATTTGCTGGTTTTTAAGAGCAACCTCCTGACGGATACTCAATCGTTTTTCGAGTTCTGTCAAAGCGGCTTTGGAGGCCTCCAATTCCGTTTTTTCTTTCTGAATATCTAAATCAATGTCGCGGTCCTGGGCGGAAACATACTTGGTTTGCTCGTAAAAATTGATGATTTTATTGCCGGTCGAAAACGCTTTCATGCGCTCTTCACTTCCGGCCAATTTTCCGCTTGCTTTACCCAGCTGCTCTTCAAAATAAGCCACAACATTGCCGGTTTCACTGACTTTTATTTCCCGATAGCGGCGCATGAATACCATCGTAATGAGTTCAAGGGTTTGTTTGACAACGGCCGGGTCGGTCGCTAAATAACTGAGTCTAATCATATCACTTGTCCCTTCGCGGGCAACAGTGAGTTTAGCCGTTATTCCCTTGACACTGTACGGCTCTTCATTGGCATTCAGCAGTTTTTCAGCAATCACATTCTTAGGGATTTGGGCATAACGGTAAATATTATTGACGGTAGCCTCAACGGAAGAATAATTGACAACCTGCTTTCTGACCGTTTCCGGAATAAGTTTTTCCAAGTGTTTAAGTGTCTGCGTATTGGCAATGGCCGGTGTAGGCTGGCGCACCATCAGATGAGTGGCCAGCAGGCGAATGCCGACTTCCTCTAACGTGCTGCGTGATTTGACGGTATTGATAAGGTTGTCGAAAGCATTGTTGACCGTAAAATAGTCAATCCGGTTGTTTTGGCCTGATTCGAGTGTGTATCCTGAAGCTAAGCCGGTATAGATCAAGGTATTGGCATTGTATTCCCGTTTTTCGTTGCGGGTAAGAAAAAAGATAGTTCCGGCAATGAGTAAAGGAAAGGCAATGGCCAAAAGCAGGTGGCTTTTCAGAAGGCGTGTCAGTTGCGAAAGTGTCATCGGTAAGCGTTAGTTCTTTTGATGAACCAAAATTACCTGCTCCAAACCCCTGAATGAGTAGATTTCGATGAACCGTCGGGATTGTCGGGTTTTTGGGAGAAAAGGCCGGTTTTTTGAAAAGAGCTTACCATAAAAAGGTCGGCAAGGTTTTTAATCCCTGCCGACCTTAATTTGTCGATACAACAACTCAATACAACTTTCTCCCTGTGATGTTTTCGAGTACCCGAAGGTTCTCGTAGAGGTATTGTTTGGCTACTTCGTATTCGGAAGCGGCTTTGGAAGAGATTTCGATGATTCGCGAGACCTCAGCCAATGGAATACTGCCTTCATTGAATTCTTTTTCGGCCATTTGGCGATTCAATTGGGTCGCCTGTTTGGCTTCACTTTTGATTCTGAGCAGATTTTGAGCCGATTGTACGGCGTAATATTTCGTAATGATGAACGTACCCAGTTCTTCCTCTGCTACGGCTTGCTTTTCGACGGCAACCTGCTTTTCGTAATGTGCCATTTTGATCCAATTTTTTCGCCCTGCCACATCAAATACCGAAAGGCGAATGTTGACGGCAGCCCGATACCCGTTGTTCAAATTATTGAAGGATTCGACACTGCCGGTGGCCTGTTGAATAAGCATGGCCTGATTGCCGGTGCCCAATTGCAAATCTACCCCAATGCCGTCAAGCCATTGTTTCCGTTGAACATCCACGGCCTGCTCGTTTTTTTGAATCAGGGCTTCCTGCATTCGTACTTGCGGTGAGTGTTGTTGGGCCGAAGCGATCAGTTCTTCAAGCGGTGGTAAAATGACGGACAACTCGTTGGAAATTGAGGGTTTTTGCGCAAAGCCAAGGACTGAAATTACTGAGATAAAGACAACGCTAAGTAAGTATTTCATTGATTTTGAGAGAAACAGGCGGTTTGATATAAGTTACACGTTTTCAGATTGAAGCAATGCCGGGAAGGTTTTGGCAATAATTTTCAAATCCATTTTAGGGGAAAGTTCCTGAGCGTATTGAATATCCAATTGAATGCGCTCAGCAGCCGACATGTCTTTTTTGCCTTTGCCGCGTTTGGTCACCTGCCACAAACCCGTTAATCCGGCCGGGGCGTCAAACCGTCCGATGGCTTCATCGGTCGTCAATTTCTCGGCTTCATAAAGCGGCAGGGGGCGATTACCCACAAGTGACATATCGCCGATAAAAATATTCCAGAGTTGCGGCAGTTCATCAATGCTGCTGTTTCGTAAAAAAGTGCCTAAACGCGTTATCCTCGGGTCGTTTTGAAATTTTTTAAAAGCAGCCTCATTTTCAAGACGTTGCAGGTATTGTTTTTCACAGATCATGTTGCCTTCTTTAAATAGCCGACTCTGACAACTGTCTTTCAGTTGACAGGAATTGCAATAATCAGTGTCGCTTTCAGGTGTGCTAACCGATTGATTATAAAGGTTTAAGTCACTCATTTTGTTCAAGAGTTGCTCAGCGTCGGTACGCATGGTTCGAAACTTAAACAGATTAAAAACCCGGTAGTTGGCACCGACTCGTTTTGATTTGTAAATGATGGGGCCTTTGGAGTCCAATTTTATCAATAACCCAACCAGAAAGAGCAAAGGAGATATTAGAAAAAGGGCTGTTCCTGAGAGGATTACATCAAGCATTCGTTTTCCCAAAGGAATACGTTTTCGGGTTTTGGCAGCAGCCGAAACTGTTCGGACAGGTGCCGAGAGGGGAGCCGGAACTGTGGCGGAAAAACTGCGGCGCAGGATGGTTTCGATTTTGACCTGTACTTCCTTCGGGTTGAACGGCTTGGTAATAAAATCGTCGGCTCCGGCTTGAAGACAATGGATGCGGGTATTGCTTTCCTGAGCGCCGGAAAGAATAATTACCGGAATATGAGCCCATTGCGGTTGTTGCCGAATTTGGCGAATAAACTCTTTGCCATCTATTTCCGGCATGTACAGATCACTCAGAATTCCGTCAATTTTCGGATTTGTTTTAAGACACCAAAGGGCCTCTTTCGCACTTTCGCGGGATAGTACGTTGTATTTTTTTCCAACTATATATTCCAACATCTTACGCGTCATAGGTTCGTCTTCAACGATCAGGATTGTTTTTAAGTCGTTCATTTGATTTGGGTGATAAAAGCACAATTGAGAAATTTTGATTCAAAAGTAGGAACAGGGTAGGGCAGCGGAGATTCTTTTCGATAAACTGTCGTTTTTGACGGCAATTCGGGACTTAAATTCGCTTTTTTAACGGGACGGAGGTATTCACATAAAGTAAGGCAATACTTAGATAGACGACTGTACCGGTGGGCATTTGGCCGAGCAATTGATTGCCGTAACTGGCAGCGGCAATGCCCACAATGCCGACATACAGCCCCATCAATGTTTGTCGTTCATCGCTTTGCGACATGGGGCGGATTTTCAGAAAGAAATACAACAGCATAAAACCGATCATAAAAAGGTGCAGCACCAACCCTACTATGCCGGTTTCGGCCCAAATCTTTACATACCAACTGTCGGTAGGGGTTTGGGCCAAAAAGGTGCCGGGGCTGAAACGCAGTCCCCAATACCCCGCCGAGCCGATTCCGCCGCCCAGGGGGCGCGTGGCTAAATAAAGACTTAACCTTTTTTGATTTTCGATTCTGACCAAAAGAGAAGGGTCATTGGGGTCTAATGCACTCCTCATCCGCTGAATCTGGTAGTTACTTTGACCTATATACGTAAATTTCAGGAGTCCGAAAACGCAACCCGCAAGCAAGGCCCCGATAACAAGAACTTTGAAGTTGCGAACCAAGACCAAATAGGCGGCAATACCGGCCAACGGTACAAACAGGGCTCCCCGCGTACCTGAGATAGCCATTCCATAAAAACATACAAGTGCTACAGTCCCGTAGATCAGCCGTTTTTTGAGAGAGCCTTTGCCCAAAGCCAAGATCAAAGCCATCAATCCGGCATGGGCCATAGCAGCGCCGAATTGGCCGGCGTCAGAATAAAAGGAGAAGACCCGCAGTTTTCCGTGTAATATATGGGTAGAGGCATTTCCTGCCTGTAACCAGGCATTTTCAGCACCGTCCAAACCGAGGGTCAATTGTTTAATACCGTTGAGGGCAATGAGGAAAGAAAACCCAAGCCACACATGGATAAAGTGTTGCAGATGTTTTGGGGTAGGCAACAGTTCCATGCCGAGGATAACCGTCAGAATCAAATACAGGGCCATTCCCCGCATGGCATAAAACCAAGCCTCGGCACTGCGGGCTTCGGGGTTAAGCAATTGCAGCAAACAAAAAGCACACCAGGCATAAACGACGTACAGAATTGGGTTTTTACTTAAAAATAGCCATTGCTTGGTCTCAAACCGCTGAAAAAATAAGGCCAATAACGTAAGAATCAGTAAGGCATCAATGGACAATCCCAACGGTGCGGGTACGTAGCGAACCAGCCCGTTAGAGAGAAAGGACATGACAATGACCGCATACAACCCTACAATCGGTTGACGGAATACCCAAATCAGAAAGCCGAAAGCAAAAGGCAGCGCCAATAAGGCTAAACCACCGATTAATTGCCCCTTTGTAATGATAAAGGCAACCAAAACGGCCAAAACCATCACAAAGCCGGCATATAGAAAGGAGCGCAATGAAAAAATCATGCACAAAAATAGATTTGGCTGATTTATCATTCGTTTGTTTTCGATGAAATGCACCGACTGCGGTTTTTTCGGTAGTAATTACACCTTTAGGTTCAGTCCAGCTTTACCCGCGGGTGACTACATATACAAGCGTATCGAAGGCGTAGGAAGGTTTAGCGATGATTTCAAGCACTTTTAGGTTGTTAAGGGTTGAAAACAGATGAATATCGTCTTCGGTAAAAGCCCGTAAAGTAGAAAAATCGTCGCCAATGTGTTTTTTTTCACCTGCTTCGAGTTCAAAATAATTCGCTCGCCAGTCCCACGTCCATCCGGTGGACAGGTTCAAATTAAAATAGCTTTCACGGCGATAACTTTTTCCTCCATGGGTGGCATCATGCACCAGCATTTGGTCTTTTCGGATAGTCGGAATGAATCGGGACGCATCAATAGCGTCAAAACAAAAGATGCCCCCTTTCGGTAATGCATTGTGTACGGAACGGAACATCGCCATTACATCGTCGTTTGTCAATAAATAACTGATCGTGCGACCTACCATCATCATGGCTTCTGCGGGTGTTTTAAGCTCAAAATGGCGCATATCGGCCTTATGAAAAGAGACGTGGGGCAGGTTTTTTCGAGCCAAAGCAATCATCTCGCTGCTGATGTCAATGCCTGCGTAATCAAAACCCGCTTCGATAAAACGTTTTGCCAAAGAACCGGCGCCACTTCCGATTTCAAACACGGACGAACGGTGGTATTTTCGGAGAATTTGGCTGTAAAATTTCAGTTCGTTGTCATAATCCATGAAGGTCTCGTACATGGCTTCGTACACCGGGGCTAAGTTTTTATAAAGGTTGGACATAGGGGTGGTTCGGTTTGTTGAGGCATAAAATTAGCTTTAAAAGCAAACAGTTGCCTCCTTTCGGGACAACTGTTTGTACTGTGCGTTAGAATGTAAAGTGGTTTCCTTAGAAACGGACATTCAATGTGGCATTGAATAAAGTACCCAATTGACTGAATTGTGAGCCGTCGTAGGTAACGTTGGAATAACGACCGTTGAACGTAATGAGATTATACTGATCCCAGTATTTAGCCGAAGGTACGTTGTTGTTGGCGTCAAAGCGGGTTTTGGTGCCGGTTTTAAGGTCAATAAAATCCCATTTCGGCATTACGTTGAAAAGGTTGTTGATATTCAGGCTCAACGTTGCCATTTTCGTAACAGGGAGGTTGATGGCTAAATCCGTTAACACCGCAGGAACAAACTCCGTATCGGTGTTGTCATCCAATCCGTTTTGGTGGAAACGGGTAGGTCCGATCAATGTATTATTCAGACTGATATTGAGTTTTTTGATCGTATAGTCAAGTCCCAAAATGGCTTTGTATTTTGGACGGGAAGAAAACAGCAAGGCGCTTTGCGTCGGATCAAAAACCGACTTGCCGGCATCAGCAATCAGCTTGGTGTTTTTTACCGACGTGTATTTGTTCTCAATGGTGTAATTACCGGCCAAGTTGATATTCAACTTGTTGCCGGCCACGTACAAATTCCGCTGCGAAGCCACAAAGTCAATACCGGAGGTAGTAGTATTCAACGCATTGGAGAAAAAGCTGACTGCTACGATACCGTTGGTTTTCAGGATGTTATCCAATGGAGTGGTGCCCGAGGCAGTCCCTGAAATCTCTGAGCCTAAAACGATACGGTCTTTTACCTGAATGTTATAATAGTCTAAGGTAATGCTCAGGTCTTTCGTGGGGTTAAAGCCCAAACCGAGCGTAAAGTTGGTTGATTTTTCAGGAGTTAATTTAGGGACACCCAGCGCAAAGGCCTGCGGACTCACATTATTCACAATACCTTTGGTTTGAATGCCCTGTCCCGGTACAAAACTGGCCTGTGCCGCCTGTTGATAGATTTGATGGAGCAGCGGTGCGCGGAAGCCGGTAGAGAAAGAAGCCCGCAAGGTTACTTTGTCGTCATTGAATTTATAGCGGGTACTCAATTTATAGACGGTTGCATTGCCGAAGTCGCTGTATCGTTCTGAACGTAACGTTCCGTTAATGAGGAAATTAGGAGTGACGTCGTAGCCCAAATCTACATAACCGCCGAAATTGAATCGGCTGAATACGCCGGCATTGTTCGGGGTTGTGCCAGGGAAAGAATCGGCGCCGCCCTGTACGTAAGAAGAAGTATCACCCACAAACACGGTAAATATCTCAGAACGAAATTCAGAACCGACAGCAAAGGTTAATTTATCGGTCAATTGCTTCGAAATATCAATATTGCCTACATTATGCTGAAACTGATAGCCGCCCGGTTTGAAATAAATGGGGGAGGCTTTCCCTAAGCCACGGTTTCGGGTATTGAAAACGGTATAGAGCTGTTTGTTGGAGCCTGTGGTGAAACTGAGATCGGTTTTCCACCCGCTCTTTTCACTGCGAACCCCCACCGTGGCATTGTAATCATTGAGATCCCCCTGAAAAGTAGGGCCGTAGCCTACGTAAGGCTGACCCGTAGGAGTCAGGAGACCGTCGTCGGTGGTGCGCCAATAAGGAGTCCGGTAGTTGGCAAAACTGTTGACTTTTTTATAAACATACGCGGCATTGTAATAAAATTCGGTATTGTCGCTGATAGGGATTCCGCCGTTGACGGCAAATTTGGCGGCCGTGTTTTCCGGTTGACCGTTGATATTGCCGGCATCCGGGTATTTCGCTAAAAAGGCTTTGACCGTACTGAGATCAGCCCCGAAGCCCAAATCATTGTCCGCTTCGGCCTCAGCACTTACCTTGCCGGGACGGTTGGCTAAGGCTGTGCGGCTGAAGTCAATGGTATAGTTGATGTAGCCTTTTCCGAAATTGGCCCCGTTGTTGACGGCAAAACCGATGTGTTGCCCGTCACCTTTGCCCGTAATACCTGCCCGAAGCATGACCGAGCCGTAATCGTATTTGTCTTTCAGAATAATATTCATAACACCCGCGATGGCATCCGAGCCGTATTGCGCCGAAGCTCCGTCGCGCAGGATTTCCACCCGCTTGATGGCTTGTTGCGGGATGGCCGAAATATCGGCACCGCTTTCTCCGCGTCCGGGAGAGGTTTGGATGTACATCAGGGCACTCGTGTTTTTGCGCTTTCCGTTAATCAAAATCAACGTTCGGCTCGGACCCATGTTGCGAATTTCATAAGGGTCTAACAGAGAGGTTGCATCGTTGACGGGCGTATTTACCGTATTAAACGAAGGAACCCGGTATTGTAACGCTTTGTCAAAGGTGGTTTGTCCCGTACTGACCAAATCCTGAGCCGATAAAATATCCACCGGGATAGGGGAGTCTGTAAGGGTTCGTTTGGAAGTACGGCTACCCACGGAAACGACCACTTCCTCCAGAGTAGTAGTGGAAACTTCCAGAGTAATATCAAGAATAACATCACTGCCGCTGATGACGACAGTTTTTGTTTGGGGAGCATACCCTACCGAAGAATAGTTGATTTGGTAGGTGCCATTGGTTAATGACAGACTGTAATCGCCGCTTGCATTGGTAGCGGTACCGGTGTTTGTACCGGAGACGGAAACGGAAACCCCGGGCAAACCGCCGTTGGTATCTTTTACTTTTCCTTTGAGGGAAGCCTGAGCAAATGCAAAGCTCACGGTAAGGCATAGCCATGCCGTTAACAGATAATGTTTTTTCATTTGGTTAGTCGTTGGTTGATTTTGATAAAGCAGGAAAACTTGCTGCAATCTAATGTTTACAACTATATTTGCAAAATATTGTTCTGTATATTTTTGAAAAATAAAAAGAATGTACTTAAGGGTATATTATTTCCGTTTTTTCCAACCGGGGATATAAATACTATGGGCAGTTTCAGTGGAGGTTGGAGCGGTTCAACATCAAATTCTTTATAAAAAAATAAGCGGCGGTCAGGATAATCTGCCGCCGCTTATAAAGCTGTCTGTTAAACTCGTTTACCCCTTCATCTGTGCTTCTACTACGGCAATTGCCACCATGTTTACGATTTCTTAAATCGAACGGCCTACTGCTTTGAATGTTCTTAATCTGTTGAAAGAATGTCGGAGGGGTGATTTGCTTTAAAATTTAATGGAAGGGCAAGCCATACCACAGCTTAGGGCTTATCATAGGCAAAGGCATCAGAAATAGTTTGTCGGATGTTACAAATAACAGATGTTTGGCCTTGATTCGCGGACATCTTGAGGCAAATGTGGGATTAATGAGACAGGTTGTTTTTATAGCTCAATAACTGAGCCGATATCGGGATTTAATGAGTTGCGTCCAAATCGTTTTATCTTGCATTTGCTCCAAAAAACCGGGATGTTGATGATAGGATAAGATTCGGTGTTAACAATTTGATTTAAAGTGATTGACGGCTATTTTTACATCAGTTTCAAGTTGTTTAAATGCCTTTAGATTCCGTAAAGGACTGTAATCTTCAATGTATTCACCTACCAAATGTACAGCGGCATGTACATTGAAGCTTTTCAAGTTTCTGCTTTTACGTCCGCTAACCTGCTTGAGAATTTCATGTAACAACGCTTTCGGGTCCTGAACTTTTTCCAATTTTTGGAGGGAGGGTAGTTCAATGGGGACATTGTAATTCCGATTGCCGGCGGCTTTTTTAATAGCCTCTCTGTCAATCAACAACCAAGTTTCCATCATTTTTATCGGTACAACACACACGATTACCTTTTTGCGTTCTTCGGTAATTTCCTGATGGATTTCTTGAATTCGTTGCGAAATGATTTTTTCATCAACAGATTCGGCATCTCGGTGGTAAAAAAGGATATCGAAAGGGTAATATTCCTGAGCACGTTCAATTCGGTTACGAACGTCGCTTGCTCCGGGCGGATGGGGAAGAATACGTAAGTCTCCGTATGTTCCTAAAAAAGGTAATTGTGGGAACAAATCATCCAGAAGCCATTGGATAACATTTAAGAGAACTTTATCTGAACTTCCGTCTGAAATCAAGGTGTAACGTAGTTCTTTCATGTCAGAAACCAAGACTTAACTGATTAAAATTCTCTAAAACCGTTCTTTTTGGCTTTTTTAATTCATTTTTTTGGTAACTTTCTTTGGGATCACCTACTTCATTGTCGCGGTTGGTCAGCAGTTGACCATTGTATTCTAAATAACTGATAATTTCCCCTTTGGAAGTTTCAGGAGCCAGTTTATTTTCGGTTTTCCAAGTAGATTGTAGTGACGAAAAACCCGTATATTTTACTTTCTTTTTGAATTTATCGCTATACTTTTCACGCTCATAGGCCAAGTACAAACTTTCGTCAGCTACCGTACTTACCACTTTAGGAGAATGGGAGTTAACAATTACCTGACGCAACGGATTATCGTCATCTACTTCATAGTGAGTATCTGTAACCATTTCTTCTAAAAGATTAACCATTTCTTCAATCTTTTTTGGGTTTATTCCGTTTTCAGGCTCTTCAAGACAAAGTAAACCATTGCTGCGGCTGTCTTCCTGTATAATGGCTAACCCCAGAAAACGCAAGGTGCCGTCGGATAAAGATTGGGCAGGGAGTTTCAGGCCGTCTTTAAATTGAACTTCCAACGTAAGTAAATCGCGCCTTTCATCTTTATCAATACTGATTTCTCTTACATCATTGACCAGCCCTTTCAACTTGTTGGTGAGTGATTGATACACGTCTTTGTCCTGCTTTTCGTTATGCAAACGGTACAGTGTGGCGGGTAAATTCAATCCTCCTGCAGTAATTTCAGCATTTTTAACTTCGAAAATAGAATTGGGTTGCCGTAGTGCACTGGGTTCAAACTGCAACATCATCCAGTTACGCATTTCGTATCTGGCCAGAAAAGCCGTAGGCGATTCGGCAGTGACCGTGGAAAGCAGGGTTCGGGGCATTTTAGGAGCTATAAATTCAGTGGTGCGTCCGCCACGCTTCTTTTCTTTACTCGAGTCCGAATGAAGTTTTATTAAATCTTTATGGGTCGAAATAAAATAATTTCTCGTAGAGCGCCTTCCTGATAAAACCGATGAAAGCCATTCTTTTTCATAGGGGAAATAAATATGACTTTTTGCCATACCTAATGTAATCGGCAATAGCTCTTCTTTAACTATTTCAATAGGCTCTTGACCCGTACTTTCGTTATTTAAGCGTAGTTCAAGTACATATCTAAGGCTGGTAATAGTGGCTTCTGCCAATTGGCCTAAATCATCTTCTGCATTTTGAGAGACTATCATGTCTATTTCAAAAGACATGGTATCATAATAGTCGGCTCCGCTTTTGAAAAAAATATCTCGAATATTGGAATGTCGCTGATTTTCACTCCTTACCGATTTGGCTGCCTGTAATATGGTATTATCGGCGAGACTGGACAGAAACATTATCGCGTCAAAAAAATTTGATTTACCAACAGCATTGGCTCCGGCAATGCAGGTAAACGGACCAAAGTAAAGTTCTGCATTGAGCAAACTTTTAAATCCGTCAATTTTAATTCTTGTGATCATATTATCGAACTTAAAATCGTGTAATATCTCTTGGCAGTATCTTGAAAATAATCCGATGGTTTAACACAAATTCCTTGGTAAAGAGCATTTATTTAACCGCAATTTTACAAAAACTAACCGGGTATTTTGCTTTATTTTATCTAAAGCAATAAGCGGCGGTCAGGATAATCTGCCGCCGCTTATAAATCTATATGTTAAACTCGTTTACCCCTTCATCTGTGCTTCTACTACGGCAATTGCCACCATGTTTACGATTTCACGCACAGAACTGCCCAATTGCAAGACATAAACGGGCTTGCCCATACCGAGCAAGATGGGGCCGATTGCCTCGTATTCACCTACTTCCTTGAGTAAGTTGTAGGCAATATTGCTGGCCGAAAGGTTCGGGAAGATCAAGGTATTGGCACCGTCTTCGGCTAATTTACTGAAGGGGTGATTGGTGCGCAGCAATTCCAAGTCAAACGGTAAGTGCGCCTGCATTTCACCGTCTACGACCATCTCGGGGTGTTTTTTCTGTAAGATAGCAGCAGCAGCACTCATTTTTTCGGCATCATCCCCTTTGGCACTTCCGAAGTTGGAGTAGGTGAGGAGGGCAATGCGCGGTTTGATATTGAAACGCTCCACGGCGCGGGCAGTCAATTCGGTGATCTCAACAATATCCTCTACCGTAGGATTGAAGTTGACGGTGGTATCGGCCAAAAACAAAGGGCCGCGCCGCGTCAGCAAAATGTACATTCCTGCTACTTTTTTCACCCCGTTTTCTTTTCCGATGATTTGTAAAGCAGGACGAATGGTATCGGGGTAATTGCGTGTCAAACCGGAAATGAGCGCATCAGCTTCGCCCATTTCTACCATCATGGCTCCGAAAGAAGCCCGGTAGTACATCATCTTACGAGCCTCCGGAAGGTTAACCCCTTTCCTTTGACGCTTTTTAAAGTAAACCTCGGCATAACGATCGATGTTGGCAGACTGATCGGGACTGTAAGGGTCAATAATAGGGATCTCTGCCAAATCCAACTTATTAAGTTCAATAATGGAACGGATTTTGTCCCCCTTCCCGAGCAAAATAGGACGGGCAATTCCTTCGTCACGTACTTGTTGGGCGGCTTTGAGCACCTGTACATTTTCGGCATCGGCAAATACGACCCGTTTCGGGGCTTTGCGAGCTTTGCTGATGATAACACGGGAAATTTGATTGTCTTGGCCGAGGCGTTTTTCCAACTGTTGAATATAGGCATCCCAATCCGTGATCGGACTTTGGGCCATACCGCTGTCCATAGCGGCCTTGGCCACGGCCGGTGCCAACGTAGTAAGCAGGCGCGGGTCAACCGGCTTCGGAATAATGTATTCGCGTCCGAAAGTAATATTATCGGTATTATAGGCTAGATTAACAATGTCAGGTACGGGTTTTTTCGTCAACTCAGCCAAGGCCCGTACGGCGGCCAATTTCATTTCTTCGTTGATTTCTCGTGCCCGCACGTCCAATGCCCCGCGAAAAATGTACGGAAAGCCTAATACGTTGTTCACTTGGTTAGGATAGTCAGAACGACCCGTGGCCATGATCACGTCTTCGCGGGCGGCTATGGCATCCGGGTAGGGGATTTCGGGGTCAGGGTTGGCCATGGCAAAGACCATCGGGTCTTTGGCCATAGAGCGTACCATATCCTGCGATACTACATTGGCTTTGGATAAACCCAAAAACAGATCGGCACCGACCATCGCTTCTGCTAAGGAACCGAAACGACGTTCTGAGGCAAACTCCTGCTTCATTTTATCTAAATCAGTCCGAGCAGTATTGATGTGGCCTTTGCTGTCAAACATGTCAATGTTTTCTTTTTTGACTCCCAGCGACATGTATAATTTGGTACATGAATTGGCAGAAGCACCGGCACCGGAAACCACTACCCGAATATCCTCAACTTTCTTGCCGACCAATTCCAGCCCGTTCAGCAAGGCTGCTGAGCTGATAATGGCGGTTCCGTGTTGGTCGTCGTGCATGACCGGGATATTCATTTCTTCCTTGAGACGGCGTTCAATTTCAAAACACTCGGGGGCCTTGATGTCTTCCAGATTGACCCCACCGAAGGTCGGCTCCATAATTTTAACGGTTCTGACAAATTCATCCACATTTTCGGTGTTGAGTTCAATGTCAAAAACATCAATGTCTGCGTATATTTTGAAAAGCAACCCTTTTCCTTCCATGACGGGTTTGCCGGCTTCGGGACCTATATTTCCTAAACCTAATACGGCAGTACCGTTGCTGATGACGGCGACTAAATTCCCTTTGGCGGTGTATTTATAGACGTCTTCAGTATTACGGGCAATTTCCATACAGGGTTCGGCCACCCCGGGCGAATAGGCCAATGAAAGGTCGAGTTGGTTGTTGGTTTCTTTGGTTGGAACTACCTGAATCTTGCCGGGACGTCCCTTGGAGTGATAATAAAGGGCATCCTCTTTACGGATTTTTGGAGGCATAACTATTGTTGGGGTTGATTTTTGGGATGCAAGGTACGAACGAAAGTCATTTGTAGTACTAATTCATGGTGTTTTTGTAGAAGTTGTCCATTACATTTGTTTTTGGACAATTATCGGAATTTTTGCTAAATCACCGCTTTGATCATCCCTTATGAAAATGAGAACTTCTGTTTTGACTTTATTCGGTGTTTGGGTTGCTGTTTCAATAACCGCGGCTCACGAGTTTTGGGTCTATCCGAAACAGTTTTTTGCGAAAGTCGGTGAGGCACTTCCTCTGAGTATTTACGTCGGGGAAGATTATAAAGGAGAACGTTGGGGCGGAGGCAACCGCCGGGTGCAACGTTTACGGTGGGTTACTTCAAAAGGGGAAAAAGACCTCACAGGTACCGTTGACCAAACGGATTCCTTGGTGCAATTAAAGCCGATCACTGTCTCAGAATCGGGCACCCATGTGTTGGCGCTCGAAACCAACAGCTCTTTCATTGAATTGGAACCCGATAAATTTTCCGCCTATTTGAAAGAAGACGGATTGGACAATGCCATGGCTTATCGTTTGAAAAATGGCGAAACAAAAAAGAACGGTCGTGAATTGTACCGTCGCTGTGCAAAGACATTGGTGCAGGCGGGGAATGTAAAAAGTAATCAGTGTTTGAAATCGTCGGGAATGGCAATTGAAATTTTGCCGCTTCAAAATCCCTATGATCTGCCCAAAGGCAGTGCTTTGACCTGCCGATTTCTGTACGAAAATAAACCGCTGAAAAATGCATTGGTGCGTTGTTGGCGTCGGGTAAACGATAAGACAGCATTAGAAATAAAGCGCTCCGATAACGAGGGGAAAGCAACGTTTGAACTTACCAAAAAAGGAAATGCAGCTTATATGATCAGTGTCGTAACCATGATTCGATTGAAAGATACGACAAAAGCAGATTGGCAAAGCACGTGGGGGAGTATGACTTTCGGGATGAAATAAGAAGGGGCAATCAGGCAAGTTGGCAAGTGATTTAACCTCGCACCGCATTCAGGCATTAGCAATACTCAGGAGCCACACATAAAACGAAAAGAGCGCGGCCTTAACTGCGCTCTTTTCGTTTTATTCTCCCTTTTGGCTTCAAACCCTATATTTTCTTAAATGTGTAAGTGATATCCAACGAAGAAATAAAGGATAATAAGAGAGCTCCGGCACCGGAAGGGTCGCTTTCATTGATTGCTACCGTTAACAAATCTTTCGTTAAGTTAAATGTAATCGTATTTCCTGTCAAACTGAGTTTATAATATTCTACGGTATCTTTGGTTTGGCCGCTTTCACGGTAGGTTAGTTTGATTTGGTCATTGGTCACGGTGTATTTTCCTGAGATGGATTGTTTGACCACACTTCCTTCTTCATCGAGTGTTCCGTTAGCCATAAAGGTACCGTCGGTTTTGAATTCATACACCAGCCCCTCCTGTTCTACATTTTCATTTATGTCTTCATTCGCACCGAATATCCCGATTTTTCCTTTGACGGAAGTAGCCTGCCATTGGCCGACTACCGTTTCGCCGGGGCCGGGTTCGTCGTTTTTCCGGCAACCTGCCATTATAACTAAGCCACTGATAAACAGAGAAAGAAGGTAGTGTTTCTGCATAATGACAACGTTGATTTAATATTTACCCCTAAAAAAGCCTTCGTCCTTTTCAGACTAATCGTTTTACGATTTCGTTGACCGAAATACCTTCGGCTTCTGCTTTAAAATTGCGAACAATGCGGTGACGTAAAATGGGTAAAGCAACGGCTTTGACGTCTTCGATATCAGGAGAGTATTTGCCGTTGATGAGGGCATTGCATTTAGCGGCTAAAATCAGGTTTTGGGATGCCCGCGGCCCGGCTCCCCACTCTAAATAGTTTTGGGTGTCACTACCGGCCATTTCGCCGCCGGGACGGGTCTTATGTACCAATTTTACGGCGTATTCGATCACGTTGTCAGTCACCGGTACGCGGCGTACCAAATGTTGAAAGGCTTCAATCTCGGCACTCGAAATCACTTTATTGACTACCGTTTTGGTATCGGTGGTCGTGGCTTTCACAATGTTAAGTTCTTCCTGAAACGAAGGATAATCCAAATTGACCATAAACATAAAACGGTCTAATTGCGCCTCGGGCAGCGGGTAGGTTCCTTCCTGTTCGATGGGGTTTTGGGTTGCCAATACGAAAAAGGGACGAGACAGGGCATGTTTTTGCCCGGCTACGGTTACGGCATATTCCTGCATCGCTTCCAACAGGGCCGATTGGGTTTTGGGAGGAGTACGGTTGATCTCGTCAGCCAAGATAATGTTGGCGAATACGGGGCCGCGGATAAAGCGAAAATTACGCTCATTGTCTAAGGTTTCGGACCCCAAAATATCGGAAGGCATGAGGTCGGGAGTGAACTGAATACGATTAAAACTCAGATCCAACGCATTGGCGATGGTTTGAATCAACAAAGTTTTGGCCAAGCCGGGTACTCCGACCAGCAAACAGTGTCCTTGACAAAAAATAGCGGTTAAAAGCAGGCGAACGGTTTCGTCCTGACCGACTATGACTTTTCCGATTTCTGAACGGAGTTTTTCGTAAGATTCTTTGAGGGCTTCGGCAGCGGCGACGTCTGAAGAAAACTTCATTTAGGATAAAAGGTTTAAGAGTTAACAGATGGTGTTTTAATTGTCTTCCTGAGTGGTGCCGAATATTTGACAACCCTGATAGTCAGGTTCTAATTTGATAAATACGTCAGAAACGGCTTTTTTAAACCATTCATCTACGGCCTTGGTTTTTTTATTGGCCAAAACAATATTGGTAATTTTTTCGAAATCTTCTTTCAAACTGGCCGTATGCGGCTCAATTCGGCTTTTATAATAGACAATGCGCAGAGCCGTTTTGCCGTCATCTGTCCGGTAATTGATCGGAGCACTCATGTTGCCTACTTTCATAGTATCAAGCATCATGTATAGACCATAATCCATAGAGGCATCTAAAGGTAAGCGAGAGGAACCCGTCTGATTGTCTTTGATCAAACCGCCGGCATCAGCCGTATTTTTATCTTCCGACCAAGTTTTTGCTACTTTCTCAAATTTCAAACTGTCAATAGCTATCAAATGATGCAGGCTATCCAAAATCCGCTTGGGTTCTGACAAATCCATTCGATTGTAGTCGGGGCGTAAGAGAATATGGCGGGCATGGTATTCGGCTCCGCGCGTTTCGAGCAATTGGATTAGGTGCAGACCAAATTCCGATTCGACCGGTTCGGAAATCTCATTAGGTTTCAGTTTAAGGGCAGCCCCTTCAAATTCCGCCACCATGTCACCTCGTTTGGCAAATCCTAAACTGCCTCCCTGTTGAGCCGAACCGAGATCTTCGGAATAAGCAGAGGCTAACGAGGCAAAATCTTCGCCTTTTTCTACCCGGTCTTTAAAATCCAAAAGCCGTTGACGAAGTTCATCTTTCTGGGCTTTGGTTACCTTGGCAAATCGAACAATGTGACCGATTTCAACCTCGGCGGGGATATAAGGCAAACTGTCTTTCGGAATGCTGTTGAAAAACTTACGAACTTCGTTAGGGGTTACCTTAATGGCTTCGGTGATCTTGCCCTGCATTTTTTCAGCCACCATTTCGTCCTTGATTTGGCCGCGTACATCCGCTTTCAGGGTTTCAATGCTTTTGCCGTAGGCTTCCACAATGTTTTTTTCCGAACCGAAACGTTTAGCCATGTAGTCCATCCGGGCGTTCAGTTGGTTTTCCACCTGCTTGTCTTCCACTTCTACCGAGTCGATCTCTGCTTTAGCCAACAACATTTTTCGAACCACTAAACTTTCTAATGCCTGACAGGCAGTAGGGGCTTGTTGGTTTTGTTGCTGATAGCTGAGTATTGTTTCTTCCAAGTCAGAACGCAATATATAATGGTTATCGACTTTGGCGATAACCTTATTGACGCTTGTACTTTTCCCTTGAGCCCATCCTCCGATAGAAGCGGTGACTAAGAATAAAATCAGTACCGGGCGTTGAATGAATGTTTTCATCATGGTTTTGTTTCTGCTTACTTGGCCAACTTACGTAACTCGTCTTCGTTGACAGTAACGCCGAATTTCTGACGCAGTCGGGCAAGCCAAGCGGTTTCCAGTTGTTTTTGATAATCGTTAATAACAGCCCCGCGCGCTTCAGTAAACGTTTTTGTGCGGGCTGCTTCTGTTTTGGTGATGTCAACCAACGCTTTCTTTCCGTTGACATTCACGATTTGTTTTCCGGTCTGTTGGGGGGCCGCATCAATATAAGCATTTGTTCCTTTCGCAAAAGCGCCTTCTGTAAACGCAATAGTGCCGATTTTTAAGCCGTTCAACGCTTTTTCCAAATCTTTTTTTGATTCACTGAAATATTGAAAACTAACTCGGCGATTGCGGGCTGCAACCGTGACCGGTTTAAATTTCCCATAATCCTTTTCTACGATTCGGGTCAGGGGAATATTCTCATTATTAAGCGCTTTAATGGCATTACGTAACCGAACGGAAGAAAGCGAATCGGGTTCATTGGTATCACCGTAGGACGACACTTCCACTACGTAATTTTCATTATTGATCATCGTCATGGCTATATCCACCAAAGTCTGTCGATGTTTTTCGGTGAGACTTGTCGCTTTCGATTCAAAAAGTAAATCATCTCCCTTGCGACGAAGTTGGTAAGGCTTTGATTGAAGGGCTTCCTGGGCGCGTTTCAGCAACGAATCGCTGTCTGAAACCGCGATTGTGGCGAAAATACGTTCAGGATAACGGTATTTGTCTTTGTTCTGTTCCCAATACCTTTTTTGAGCCAAGGAATCCGTCAGGGAAGGTTCCCATACATTCGCTTCCATCGCTTGAGAAAACAGGACACCGTCGCGCATTTCATTCATCAATGAACGGAATTCCGGATATTTTTTCTCCAAATTATCTTCTTCGGTCGCTACCAATTGTTTGTCAATAAACTGTTGATAATAGCGCATGGCCACTACTTCAACGGCCGATTTTTCAGGGACCGGGTTTTGAATATCACGGACATATTCGTAGAATTGATTGACCGTGTACGGTTTAGTCTCAATCTGAAACAATGTTTTCTTCTCAAGGGCAGGGGGCAAGGGCTGTACAAATATCCATTGACCGAACAGCAAAGTAGAATCAAATTTAGCTAAAGCATTATCCCGCACATTCGTCGATTCGGTCACTTTATACAGGCTGCGTAATTTTCGGTACAGTGTTTCTTTGACAAGAGTACTTCGTGAATCGGTGGTTACTTTTTGGCGTAATTGAGGAGCTGCTTCGGCAAATGATTCAACGGGCTTACGATTGATCAGTTTGATAATATGCCAACCGTAATTGGTTTGAACAGGTTTGGATATCTCACCAACTTTGGTCAAAGCAAAGGCGGCTTCTTCGAAAGTGGGAACCATGGTTCCCGAACCGAATTCTTTGAGCAAGCCCCCCTCATTTTTGGTGGTGGCATCGTCTGAATAGTCACGGCACACAATATCCCAAGCTTCTTGTTGTACCAAATTATAGGCTTTTTCGGCTTTGGCTTTGGCTTCTGCTTTGCCGGCGTCAGTTGCACTCGGACTGGCACTGATCAAGATATGCGCTACCTGTATTTTGCCGCGGGAAGGGCGGCGGTCGGTTACTTTGATGAGGTGGTACCCGGCTTTGGTACGGACCGGATCGGAAATTTTACCGACCGGGAGAGTGTAAGCGGCCGTTTCAAACGGATAGACCGTTTTAAAGACAGTAAAATAACTTTCTAAATCGCCTCCTTTCGGGGCAGAGGCAGGGTCTTTTGAAAACTGTTTGGCCGCACTTTCAAAATCAATTTCGTTTTGGAGAATTCGGCCGCGCAAAGCGGTAATGGCTCGGTAGGCGGAAAGCGTGTCAGCAGGGGAGGCATCCGTCGGAACGTATAACATAATGTGGGAGATACGCACTTCCTGCTTTAATCGTTCGTAGGCTTCCGCTACCAAATTATCCACCAATACTTTGTCGGTGAAGTAAGGCTGTGAAAGTTGTTTTCGATACGAAGCCATTTCTTCCCGAAAGGCTGCCGTGGTATCCCGCCCTTCTGCCTGCGCCCCTAAAACTTTCAGTTTAAGGTTGGTATATAATTGCAGATAATCCCGGATGTTGGTAGCTTTGGTAGTATCGTCCGAAAACTGATTTTTGGTGAAGGATTGGAAGAATTCATCCGTCGTGAATTTTTTATCTCCGATACTCAGGATGACCGGCTCAACCGGTGGGGGCGGGACCGGTTTCGACGTTTTACAAGCCGATAAACTGATGAACAAAACAGCAATTCCTGAAAAGCAGTACTTCATTTGGACTTTTTTTTATCAAACATGAATTTAGTATCAAACGTATTCATGTTGCAGCAATCAATAAAGATATCGTCCGGGTTTTCGACGACATGGATATTATTAATTAACTAAACACGAATCTCCTTCATTTATTGTGAAGTTTGCAAAGTTAAGCCAACTTTCCGAAAGATTAAAGGGACACGGATACAGAGAAAGGTAAACGGGCTTATTTCGATTCACTGTATCTTTGCAAGATGCGCTATTTTATTGAAGTAATTTATAAAGGGACAAAGTTCCACGGGTGGCAAAAACAGCCGAATGCTCCTACCGTTCAGGAGGAGTTGGAAAAGGCCTTCAAGGTTTTGTTACGAGAACCGATAGAGATAATCGGCAGCAGCCGAACAGATACAGGGGTTCATGCAGAACAACAGTTTGCTCATTTTGATCGAAATACCGAATTGACCGCGCCGGAACGTTTGGTTCATAATATCAACAGCATCTTGCCGCCGGATATGGCTGTCAAACAACTGTTTCGAGTGAAAGAAGAGGTTCATTCCCGATTTGCCGCAGAATATCGTTGTTATGAATACCGGATCATTCGACAAAAAGACCCGTTTCTGAAAGAGTTAGCCTATCTGTTTCGTCCCGCCCTTGATGTCGATCTTATGAATAAAGCAGCGCTTCTTCTATTGCAGTACGAGGACTTTGAGTGTTTCAGTAAAATTCATACCGATGTAAAAACTTTTATATGTCGTATTGATTATGCTTATTGGGAGGAGCATCAAAAAGGCCTCATTTTTCATATCAAAGCCAATCGGTTTTTACGCGGTATGGTGAGAGCCATCGTGGGAACCTTATTGGAAGTCGGTCGGGGGCGCATGTCAGTGGCTCGGTTTGAAGAAATTATTCAGTCCAAAAACCGAAAAAATGCGGCGGCCCAAGCGCCCGCTGAGGGGTTGTTCCTGACGGAAGTGGGCTATAATTATGACGAAATCATTTGAAAAGCAGAGCTGAAAGCTGTCTAATTTAAAAAACAAACCATTGAATAAAATCGGAATCATCATCTTAGCCGCGGGCGAATCAAAACGAATGGGTTCGCCGAAACAATTGCTGGACATCGGAGGAAAAAGCTTGATCCGCCGCACAGCCGAAGTAGCTTTAGCTACCGACTGCTATCCGGTTGTGTTAGTAGTAGGGGCCAATAAACCCCAAATTGCTCCGCACATCATTGACCTGCCTTTGACGGTGATCGACAACCCCATGTGGCACGAGGGAATGGCGTCGTCGGTAAAAATAGGCTTAGCCGGCATGTACATGACGTATAAGGATGTGGAAGCAGTGATCATGTTAGTATGCGATCAACCTTACCTGTCGGTAGCATTGTTGGAACGAATGACGGAAGTATATCAACGCAAAAAGCCGCCTGTCGTTGCCTGTAAATACGGAAATGAAGTAGGGGTACCTGCTTTATTTGACCGTTCGTTATTTGAAGAGCTGCTGGACCTTAAGGGCGATAAAGGCGCTAAGCCTGTACTGATGAAGCACTTGGAAGACGCCCACTTGATTACCTTTGAAGCCGGCAGTGTGGATTTAGACACGCCTGACGATTACAAAGCTTTTCAACAACGATAGCTTTGCAGGGACGCAAAATTTTGCGTCGCTGCAATAAAGTCGCTTAAAAAAGCAAATTTGTCGCGGAATAATCCGGCGGTTTTGAAATTTTCCTATTTTTGAAAAACTGCAACCTGAATCGTCAATAAACTAAACCAAGTATGAAAAGAAGGGATTTTATCCGGTCGTCGGGTATGGGACTGGGTGCTTTAGTGGGAGCTTCAATTCCCGTTTTGGGGCACGCCGTCTCTATCGAACAGATGCTCGAACCTAAACTCGACGTCGCTGCTAAGAAAAAACTGGCAGATGTGGCCCTGAATATGGCCAAATCAAAAGGCGCGACCTACACCGATGTACGCATCGGGCGTTATCTCCAACAGTATTTGTTTACTCGCGAAACCCGTGTTCAAAATATCGTCAATGCCGAATCTTACGGCGTGGGTATTCGCGTCATTGCCAACGGGACGTGGGGATTTTCGGCTACAAGCGATGTCAGCGAGGCCGGTATTGCCAAATGTGCCGAAACGGCCGTTGCTATTGCCAAGGCCAATTCAAAAATTCAGACCGAACCCATAGTATTGGCTCCTCAAAAAGGCGTTGGAGAAGTGGTTTGGAAAACTCCCATTCAAAAAAATGCGTTTCAAATCCCGATTCAGGAAAAAATCGATCTGTTGATGAAAGTCAACGGCGAGGCCATGAAAAACGGTGCCGGGTTTGTTACTTCCAACCTGTTTTTTGTCAACGAGCAGAAATATTTTGCCTCCTCCGACGGTTCCTATATTGATCAGGATATTCACCGGATATGGCCCACCTTTACCGTCACCGCTGTTGATAAACAAGCCGGTAAGTTTAAAAGCCGTGATGCCATCAGCTCTCCCATGGGGATGGGGTATGAGTACTTGGACGGCCTGGCAAGCGAAAAAATTGCCGGACCTAATGGTTTGGTAGGCTATCGCAATTCTTATGACATGGTCGAAGATGTGATCATGGCGGCCAAACAGGCCAAAGAAAAAATGACGGCAAAGTCGGTGGTACCGGGCAAATATGACCTCGTACTTGACCCTAATCACTTGGGATTGACCATTCATGAGTCGGTAGGGCATCCTACTGAATTGGACCGAGTCTTGGGATACGAAGCCAATTATGCCGGAACCAGTTTTGCTACTTTGGATAAATGGCAAACCAAGAGTTTCAATTACGGCAGCAAACAGGTCAACATTGTAGCGGATAAAACCCAACCTTATACCTTGGGAACAGTGGGGTATGATGATGAGGGGGTTCCCTGCAAAGAATGGGACCTGATCAAAGAAGGAATTTTGGTGAACTATCAGGCGACCCGCGATCAGGTGAATATTTTAGGAGAAAAAGCATCTCACGGCTGTTGCTATGCCGATAACTGGAACTCAGTGCAGTTTCAGCGAATGCCGAATGTATCCCTCCGCCCGGGAAAAGAGAAGCTCAATGTCATGGATATGATCAAAGGCGTAGATAAAGGAATTTACATTATCGGCCGAGGTTCGTATTCCATTGATCAGCAGCGGTATAACTTTCAATTCGGGGGACAGTTGTTTTATGAAATCAAAAACGGAGCCATAGCAGGAATGTTGGATGATGTCGCCTACCAGTCAAATACGCAGGAATTTTGGAACTCTTGTACACAGATATGTGATAAAGAGGACTACCGGACCTTTGGGTCGTTTTTCGACGGAAAAGGACAACCGGCGCAGGTAAGTGCGGTTTCACACGGAAGCGCCACGACGCGTTTCAACGGCGTGAATGTCATCAACACAGGACGTAAGATTTAATGGCCAATGGCCGATTCCCAATTTTAGATTTGAATATCGACAATTGGCAATCGGACATCGACAATCAGAACAATCCAAAACATTCTAACCTCGAAAAAGTCCATGGCTATTTTAACTAAAGAAGAAGCTAAAAAGATCATAGATAAAGTGTTGGCCTTTTCAAAAGCCGACGAAATGAGTGTAGTGCTGACGGGAAGCCGCACCGGAAATATCCGTTATGCCCGTAATACGGTTTCTACCGCCGGGGAGTCGTATGACTTATCCTTAGCCGTTACGGCGGTATTCGGTAAGCGTTCCGGATCATCGACTATTAATGAGTTTGATGATCAATCGTTGGAAAAAACCGTTCGAAGAGCCGAAGAGATTGCCAAATTGGCCCCCGAAAACCCCGAATATATGCCTATGTTGGGCCCGCAGACTTACACTGAAAGTCCCACTTTTGTCCAAAGTACGGCAGATATTGACCCAACCTACCGGGCACAGGTCGCTTTTGACAGTATTGACCCCTGTAAAAAGAAAAACTTAACCGCAGCCGGTTACTTGGAAGATACAACCGAATTTGTGGCGATGGGGAACAGTAAGGGCCTTTTTGGGTATAACAAAGCAACGTCAGTTGATTTTTCGGTAACGGTCAGAACTGCCGACGGCACCGGGTCGGGGTATGTGGCTCGTGATTTTAACGATACTTCCAAACTCAATGCCAAAGCAGCCACCGAAATCGCCATGCAAAAGGCCATGGCGTCGGTTTCTGCCAAGGCCATTGAACCCGGTAAATATACCGTGATATTGGAGCCGACGGCGGCTTTGGACCTGATCCAAAATATGATGCGGAGCATCGATGCCCGCAGTGCCGATGAAGGTCGCAGCTTTTTGAGCAAAAAAGGGGGAGGGACTCGTTTGGGCGAAAAATTGTTTGACGAACGGGTAACCATCTACTCTGACCCAACCAATCCGGAGATACCGAAAGCCGGTTTTGATACACCCCGCGGAAGAGCCGGCGGTGGCGGAGGGGGAGGCGGTGCTGCCGGGGAAGGTCGTCCGCAGGAGAAAGTGGTTTGGATCGACAAAGGCGTCGTCAAAAATATGGCCTATTCGCGCTATTGGGCGCAGAAACAGGGAGTAAAGGGTGTACCTTCGCCGCAAGGGTTTATCATGCAGGGCGGCACGCAATCGTTGGCCGACCTGATCAAAAGCACAGAAAAAGGAATTTTGGTCACTCGTTTTTGGTACATACGGGCGGTAGACCCGCAAACGTTGCTCTACACAGGGCTAACCCGCGACGGAACCTTTTATATCGAAAACGGGCAAATCAAATTCCCCGTTAAAAACTTCCGTTTCAATGAGAGTCCGGTCATTATGCTCAATAATTTGGAAGCGATGGGTATTCCGACTCGCGTGAGCGGCAATCTGGTTCCGCCGTTGAAAATCAGAGACTTTACGTTTACGAGTTTATCGGACGCAGTTTGATAAAGTGTAAAATAAAAAGGTTAAAGTGTAAGGAAATCAGTTGGTTAAGTATTGGCACTGTTCCGACTGTCGCCCGGGTTTGTCCCGGTAGCCTCTTCACTCTAACCTTTTCCCTTCCTTGCCGTTCATCAAAATCCCCCTGACCGGGGGAGAAATAAGACTATATTTATCCGGATTTTTGCCTGTCTTGCTTAACGTATTCCTGTCCGATTTATAAAGGAGTACATTAAGCCAAAGGATGAAATTTTAAAATCGAAAATCGGCCATCGAAAAGAGTAATTTACCCATACAACCACTAAAAGCCATAGTAACCTTGAAAAGAAGAGATTTTATGCAGTTGTCGGGCTTAGGATTTGGCGCAATGATGTTGCCCCATATCCCGATCATGGGAAACCCTGTTTCTCCCGAAGCCCTATTGGACGGCGCCGTTGATGTTGCCGTCAAAAAACGCTTGGCAGATGCCGCGCTGAATGCGGCTAAAGCCAAAGGAGCCACCTATACCGATGTTCGAATCGGACGTTATCTGCAACAATTTGTTGTTACGCGCGAAGACAAAGTGCAAAACATCGTGAATACCGAATCCTACGGGGTAGGTGTGCGTGTCATCGCCAACGGTTGTTGGGGCTTTGCGGCCATTGTAGATGCCAAGTCGGAGGCAGAAACGGCTAAAGCGGCCGAAGAAGCGGTGGCCATTGCCAAAGCCAACGCTAAGCTGATGAAACAACCTGTGCAATTAGCCCCTCAAAAAGGATACGGAGAAGTAAGTTGGAAAGCCCCGATTCAGCGCAATTCGTTTGAAGTACCCATTCAGGAAAAAGTAGACCTGTTGCTGGGAGTCAATGCCGCAGCCCTGAAAAACGGTGCTAATTACGTGAATTCGATTTTATTTATGGTCAATGAGCAAAAGTACTTTGCTTCCAGCGACGGTTCTTACATTGATCAGGATATACACCGCATTTGGCCCATTTTTGCCGTTACGACGATTGACCCCAAAACGGGAAAATTTGAGACACGTCAGTCATTGAGTGCCCCTATGGGAATGGGCTATGAATACTTGCAAACGAATCCAAAGGATAAAGTGACGGGTATCACTACGCGTTACAACAAGGGATACGATATGCTCGAAGACGTCATTGCCGCTGCCCAACAAACCAAGGAAAAACTGGCCGCTAAGTCGGTAGAGGCAGGAAAGTACGATTTAGTTCTTGATCCGTCGCATTTGTGGTTGACCATTCACGAATCCGTCGGTCACCCGCTGGAACTGGATCGGGTTTTGGGCTATGAGGCCAACTTTGCCGGGACATCCTTTGCTACTTTGGATAAATGGCAAACCAAAAGCTTTAACTACGGCAGCAAGCAGGTCAATTTGTTTGCCGATAAAACGCAGGTGGGTTCATTGGGAGCCGTAGGATGGGACGATGAAGGGGTCGGAACCAAAAAATGGGATCTGGTGAAAGACGGAACTTTGGTGAATTATCAGGCTATTCGCGACCAAGTGCATATCATCGGCGAAAAAGAATCGCAAGGATGTTGCTACGCCGACAGTTGGAGTTCGGTACAGTTTCAACGAATGGCCAACGTTTCTTTGGCCCCCGGGAAAGAGCCGCTTTCGGTAGCCGAGATGATCAAAGATGTGAAAAAAGGGATTTATATTATTGGAGACGGTTCGTTTTCGATTGATCAACAACGCTATAATTTTCAGTTTGGCGGTCAGTTGTACTATGAGATCAAAGACGGCCAAATTGCAGGGATGCTCAAAGATGTAGCATATCAGTCAAATACGCAGGAGTTTTGGAATTCCTGCGTGAAAGTCTGTGATGAACGTGACTACCGTTTGGGAGGTTCTTTCTTTGACGGAAAAGGGCAACCTCAACAAGTCAGTGCCGTTTCGCACGGCAGTTCAACGGCTCGTTTTAACGGGGTCAATGTAATCAATACGGGTCGTAAAGTGTAGTTTCATCTCCAACAATTAAAATCAAAGAAAATGGCAGTGATATTAACTGAAGCGGAAGCGAAAGCTTTGCTGACAAAAGTTTTGAGTTTTTCCAAAGCCGACGAATGCGAAGTGAACCTGTTGGGAGAAACCCGCGGTAATCTGCGTTATGCCCGCAATGAAGTATCGACAAGCGGGGCGCTTACCAATAAAAATTTAGCTGTACAGTCTTCTTTCGGTAAAAAAGTAGGCGTAGCCACCATTGACGAATTCGATGATGCTTCCATCGAAAAAGTAGTGCGTCGTTCCGAAGAGTTGGCGCGTTTAGCCCCCGAAAATCCGGAATATATGGGGGTGTTGGAACCGCAACAATACATCCCTTCTTCAGGCTACTTTGAATCGACAGCGGGAATTACCCCTGATAAACGTGCGGATGCCGTGGCTAAGAGCTTGGATCTGTCAAGGTCAAAAAAATTGACAGCGGCAGGTTTTTTGGAAGACCGTAAAGGCTTTACGGCGATGATGAATTCCAAAGGTCTGTTTGCCTATTACAAAAATACCAACGTTAACTTTTCCATCACGGCCCGTACCGATGATGGAACGGGATCGGGCTATGTTGTAAAAGGTTACAATGATTTTTCGAAACTGGATACCGCTGCGGCAACCAACATCGCTATTCAAAAGGCCTTAGGTTCAGTAGGGGCTCGGGCGTTGGAACCGGGCAAATACACCGTGATTTTGGAACCGACGGCTGCGGCGGTATTACTCGAAAATATCTTTTTCGGTATGGATGCACGCAGCGCCGACGAAGGCCGTTCGTATTTCAGTAAACCGGGCGGAAAGACCAAATTGGGGGATAAGATTGTAGATGAGCGAGTTACTTTTTATTCTGACCCCACCCACCCTGATTTGCCTGCTGCGGCTTGGTCGGGAGACGGACAGCCCCAGAAAAAAATGATGTGGATTGAAAAAGGGGTAGTCAAAAACCTGACTTATTCGCGTTTTTGGGCCAAAAAGAAAGGAGTTACTCCCGTTCCAAACCCCAATAACATGATTATGGCAGGAGGAACGGCCACGTTGGATGAGATGATCAAGAGTACAAAGCGCGGGATTTTGGTTACCAAACTTTGGTATATCCGTCCCGTTGACCCGCAGACACTCTTGTTGACCGGACTGACTCGCGACGGAACTTTTTACATTGAAGACGGAAAAATTAAATATCCCATCAAAAATTTCCGGTTCAATGAGAGTCCGATCATTATGCTCAACAATTTGGAAACGTTGGGCATTCCCGAACGAACGGTAAGTACAGAATCCGATCAGAACTATGTACTTCCGCCGATGAAGATCAGGGAGTTTACGTTTACCTCATTATCAGACGCGGTTTAACCCCACCCAACCCTCCCCTGAAGGGCTACGGTTTATACACAAGTATTTGGTATTTTTGTTTTCTTTTAAAACGTTGAATGTAATGTTAAAAAAAACGAAGTTGCTTTTGATTTCGGGGACAAGCGGTTAAATTTAAGAGCCTGTGAATTTGTTTCTGATGTAACGGAGAATGTTCAAACCAAAGTACATCAACTAAGTGAGAGTTGGTCGAGTCAAATGGCCTATTATCGTTTAATCAATAACAAAAAAGTGAGTACAGAGGCTATTATATCGGGTTTTACAAAGGCTACCTGTGAACGAATAGAACCTGTTCATTATTTGTGTTTTCAAGATACGACTCAGGTCAACTTGGAGAGTAATCGTGGTCGTATCCGTCCTAATTCAGGCCTTGGCCTCATAGCCGACAACAAAAGTTTAGGGTTTTATTTACATCCGAGTTTAGTGATGAAAGCTTCTAATGAAAGTTGTATAGGCTTTTCATTTATTAAACCCTACATTCATGTGCAGGGGGAGCCAATCGGCATGAACGTAACTATAACTATCTTCCCATCCAGGAAAAGGAATCGTATCGTTGGATTCAGTGTGTTCAACAAAGTTCAAAAACGCTCTCGAATGCCTCCATGAGAACCTATGTTCAGGACCGAGAGGGAGATATTTTTGAGCTATTGGCGAGCCATACAGACAAAGACTTTTTTATTATTCGTTCAACCTATAATCGAAAAGTTAGCTATGGTGAACAGATTTGTGGCTTGTATGAAACCTTAGCCTCCTCGGTCTTAGGAGATACTTACCGGCTTGATGTTCGAGGGGATATTCGTAAAAATACGCTGAATCGTCAAGCCCTGATGGAGCTTAGATTCATCGAAGTTGAAGTTCAACCTCCTCTTAGACATAGTAAAACAACTTCAATATCACCTGTCAAAGTTGTCGCCATTGAAGCCAAAGAATCTCCATCAAGCGTTCCTGATGGACAAGAA
This sequence comes from Spirosomataceae bacterium, assembly GCA_046329125.1. GTDB lineage: Bacteria > Bacteroidota > Bacteroidia > Cytophagales > Spirosomataceae > Runella. Next base: position 343,405 of record JAXLVD010000004.1, read on the forward strand.
CCCATACACTGGCGTATTTTGACAACCCATCAGGTAAACGATTTTTCTGATGCGTGCCAAATCGTGTATTGGTATTCATTGAGGTGGCACATCGAAACCTTATTTCGACTATTAAAAACCCAAGGATTTGATATTGAGAGCATTGGGCTTGAAAATGGCGAAGCTATTATAAAAATGACGCTTTTTGCCCTGTGGGCAAGTCTTAAAGTAATGGCTTTACTTTTGAGCAGCAAAACCATTTTTCCGAATCAAAATCAAGCGGTCAATGAACTTTTTACTGAAAGTGAAATAGAATGCTTAAAAGTTCTTAATGTCAAATTTAGTGGAAATACTCCGGGCGGCGTTCCGCAAAAATTAAAAAACCCTTACCCGGATACCGCCTTATCATGGGCTTTCTGGGTAATTGCAAGGCTGGGTGGATGGAAAGGATATAATTCCCAAAGACCTCCGGGAGTAATAATACTATACAAGGGAATAAAAAAATTTGAACTCATCTTGATGGGCTATGAATTACAAAGATGTGTATAAACAGTAGCCCCTGAAGGGAGGGCTTATTACCATAATTACATAACAAATCAAGTCCCTCCTTTCAGGGGAGGGATTTAGGGATGGGTTTATGAGACCATTTGTTTTCACTCGAATACAGTATGCTTCAGGAGATTGGGACACGGACCAACGGATGCCCTCCAATCTCCTGAACTCACTGGTGGAGTACACCACGATTCCGATCAATGAGAAAGAGAAGATTGTTCCATTGACCGGAAACGAGTTGTTCAGCAGCCCTTTTTGTTACTTGAGCGGTCATAAATTGGTCGAGTTTTCGAGCCTGGAACGGGAACACTTCAAAAAATACGTGGAAAACGGCGGATTTGTGTTTGTGGATGACTGCAATCACGACATTGACGGCCTGTTTGCTAAGTCTTTTGAACAGGAAATGGTACGAACTTTCGGTCCGAAAGCATTGCAGAAAATTCCCAATACTCATCCTCTCTATCATTCGTTCTTTCATTTTGAAGGTCCTCCTACCACAAGTTTTGAACTCAACGGTTGGGGTGATGATCTGGTACACGATTACCTGAAAGCAATTTTAATCAACGGCAGAATCGGTGTTTTGTACAGCAATAAAGACTATGGTTGTGAATGGGATTATGATTTCAGGAATAAGCGTTGGTTAGCCGAAGACAACACCAAATTTGGAGTAAACATTATCAGTTACGCATTAACAACGGTTTAAGCATTGGAAACACAAGACCTAACCCACTTTAAGTCATTGGTAGCTAAATTACCGCACCTAAAACAGGAAATCGGAAAAGTAATCGTCGGACAGCAGGAAGTAATCAACGAGATCCTCATTTCGCTTTTAGCAGGAGGGCATTGCCTTTTGGAAGGAGTACCGGGTTTGGCGAAAACCCTTATGGTGAAAACCATGGCCGAAGCTCTCGAAATGAAGTTTAAGCGTGTGCAGTTTACTCCTGACCTGATGCCGGGCGATATTATCGGTACCGAAATTCTGGAAGAAGACCACGAAACGGGTAAAAAGTTTTTTAAATTTAACCAAGGGCCCATTTTTGCCAATATCGTATTGGCCGATGAGATTAACCGGACCCCGCCTAAAACGCAAGCGGCCCTGTTGGAAGCGATGCAGGAATACAAAGTAACCTATGCCGGTACCAATTATGATTTGCCGCGCCCTTTTCTGATCATTGCTACCCAAAATCCTATTGAGCAGGCAGGGACTTATCCCTTACCCGAAGCGCAATTAGACCGTTTTTTGTTGTACATAAAATTGGACTATCCTTCGGAACAAGAAGAATTGATGGTCTTGAAAAATACGACCGGGGTCATCTCTCAAAAACTGCAAACGATTCTGACGGACAAAGATATTGTTGATTTACAGCAGCTTACGCGCCAAGTTCATGTCAGCGATGAGTTAGTGACAAAAGTAAACCAATTGGTAAGGTCCACCCGCCCGGCAACTGCTTCTTCCGAATTTGTGAAAAAATGGTGCAGTTGGGGCGCCGGCCCTCGCGCCGGTCAAGCCTTGATTCTTTGTGCTAAAGCAAGGGCCGTGTTGAACCAACGATTCTCCATTATTCCCGATGACATTCAGACGTTGGCCTATCCGGTATTGCGTCACCGGATTGCGCTGAACTTTCGCGCCGAAGCCGAAAATATCACTGCGGATGATGTCATTGCAGAATTGTTGAAAAAGTAACGATGCTCACCACCGAACTCATAAAAATCAATAATCTTCAACTGGCCGGCAAGTTGGTCAGTGAAGAACTGATGTTGGGGGTTCACAGAAGTAAAAGATCGGGCATCGGCATTGAATTTGAACAATATCGCCACTATGAGCCGGGGGATGACCCCAAACGGATCGATTGGAAGCTCTATGCGCGAACCCAAAAGCATTTGGTGAGGGAATCGGCGACCGAAAGTAATTTTCACATTCGGTTTGTATTGGATCTGTCAGGCTCGATGAATTATGCCGAAAACGGGGTCAATCGCTTAGGCTATTGCAAAGTATTATTGGCGTCGTTGGCTCATTTAGGGTATCGTCAAAGTGATGAAATGAGCCTGTACACTTTACAAAACGGTGATTTGCAGACGTTGGTACCGACCGGCAAACAGGCATTTCAGCGCATCTTGTATGAATTGGAAAAAGTCGAAGCAAGTGGTGTTTGGTTAAACCAACACCCCACATTCCCTGAGTTTCAACAGAAACAAAAAGAACTGTTGATTTTAGCCTCTGATTTTTTACAGATAGAAGAGGAATGGCTTACCTTTATTCAATCCGTGGCCAATCCGCGGCGGGAAATCCTTATTTTTCAAGTACTGGGAGAGCAAGAAATAAACTTTAACCTCACCGGCTTTTACCGCTTTCGGGATTTGGAAACCGGAAAAGAGGTTGAATTGGAGGCGGCGTCGATTCGGGGAGAAGTTAAAGCAAAAGCGGAGAAATATTTGACCCGTTTGGACGAAGCATTGCGTTTGCCGCATGTCCATTTGGTAAGAAGCACATTGAATCAACCCATTGTCGGGGTCATTGCTGAGGCATTGCGAATGAGGAAGTTGTAACAGGACTTTGCGATAAAAAATGAAGAAGTAAATAAAGTGATGAGTAGCCTCGTCTTTCAGAGCGGGAAAAGGGAAAAAGCAGACAAGATGGAATTTTTAAACCCTTTGATGGGATGGGGAGCATTAGCCGTGGCTGTACCCATTGCCCTTCATTTATGGCATCGGAAAAAGGGAAAGCTGCTTCCTTGGGCAGCTACGCAATGGCTTTCTGAAAAAGACCTGCAGCCTGCCAAAGGAATTCGATTAGATAATGTTTTGTTGTTGATAATCAGGTGTATAGTCCTAGTTTCCTTAGTATTTCTATTGGCAAAACCCATACTTAGACAAGACAGCGGCAGCGCTGATGAACGAAAAATACATTTGGTTCAGGCCAATTCGTCAGTCGTGAATAACTACAAATTTGAGATTGAAGAAGCGCTGAAGAAAGGAGAAAGCATTTATTGGATAGGGACAGACTTACAACCTGTGGAAGAAACGTCAATGATGCCAACAGCTTCACCCCTTCACCCGCTGAACCTGCAAACCTGTATAAATAAGGCGGCTGAACTGAATCGTTATTCCGGTAAAGCAAAATTCGAGCTATACCTGCTCAATGACCCGATGCTCAGTCAACTGTCGGAAATTTTTGTACCCGGTAAAGCGGGTATTCATTCGGTGGCGGATACAACTCATAAACCGATAAAACCTTATCTTGAATTATCGGATAAGCAAAAAGTATTTGTCAACCATGCCGGCCAATTGACGACCGCGCCCATGTTGCCCGTAAATGAAAAATTTGAGAACCAACCTCGACATATCGGTGCGATAAATGTGTTGTTGAAAAATTCAAATTCGTTTGAAAAACAGGCGATTGAGGCTGCATTAAAGGCGTTAACAGAAGTTTATCGTTTGGATTTTTCGGTAGACGAACAGTCCGATGTACCAAAAAAATATGATTGGGTGTTTGCCGATACGCCGCCTGTCGGAAATGAAAAAACGTTTACCGAAAAAACCTTAGTTTTTGTTTCTGAAAACAAAATTCCGTTTCCGGAACAAGGGAAGTTCGAAAACAGAAGGTATTATTCCGCCGAAACAGTACGTAATGGTCAATTGCCTGAGTGGCTGGGAGAAAGGTTGATCCAACAATATGAATTGCAGCCGAAACAGACCCCGCTCAGTCAGCAACAATTGTCGGCATTATTTAAAACGGAAGAAACCCGCCATCATGAATCCAAAGATGAAGGTTGGTTTTCGAAAGCGGTCTTATTGGGGGTTATCCTTCTTTTGGGGATTGAACGTTGGTTAGCTATCACAAAAAACGCATGAATCAACTCCGAAAAATCATTAATGGGGTAAGATACCAACTGTATGCCGGTGCCTTATTGAAGGCTCTATTGGCTTCAGCTTCGGCTTGGGTGGCTGTGTCGGCTTTTTCCGGTTCATGGTTGAGCCCGGCTTTGGCGGCGGCGTTTGGCTTTGCGGCAGTAGCCTATCGCACCGGTCTTTTTCAAAATAAGCATACCGAAGCGGTGCGGTTGATTCATCAAAATGTCAACGAAACAGAATACAGTCTGCAATTATTGGAGATGAAAAGGCCGAACATTGCCGAACAACTGCAATTGGAGCGGCTTTTGGAAAAAATGCAGAGCCGACCGATACCGCGGATCGTTCCGAAGCATTGGAGTGTCTATGCAGTACTTTTTTTAGCTTGCTTGGGATTAAGGTTCGGCATGACATTGCTGAAAGAAAAATCGCTGCCGGCGTCAGAAACCACCGTTCGAAGCAATAGCCCGGAAGAAAAGAGGGCTGTAACTCCTTCGTTTGTGGCGGCTCAATTAACCATTACCCCGCCTTCCTATACGAAATTACCTATTCTGAAAACATCCGATCTGAACGTATCCGCAATCAGCAATTCGAGTCTTGTATGGCAATTAGAATTCAGTCATGCTTCCGAATTAACGGTTAAATTGACAAATAATCGCGGGGAAGAGCTCCCTTTTAAAAAGAAAGGAGAACAATTTGAATACAGCGACCGATTATTTAATTCCGGATTATACGGGTTCAGGGCCTATTGGAAAGATTCCTTAGTATATCAGTCAGACCTTTATCGTTTGGAAGCCATTCCTGATTTAGCCCCGAAAATTGAACCGACCTCCAAAGAGTTGTATCAATATCACTTTTTGAAAGACCCTGAAAAATGGCAGATCGCAGCCAAAATTTCGGACGACTTTTTGGTTAATCAGGCATTCATTGTAGCTACGGTGGCTCGGGGAGCCGGAGAAAATGTGAAGTTTCGCGAGATAAAGTTGCCTTTGGCGAAGGCTGATTTTAAAGAAGCTAAAGTAAGTCAAACCATTGACCTGAAGGCGCTCAATTTTGCTCCCGGCGATGAGTTGTATTATTACTGGGCAGCCGTTGACAATAAGCGACCTGAGCCGAACTTCTCAAAATCAGATACTTATTTTGTCGTTTACAAAGATACGGCCCAAGTAGAAGAAGCCGAATTGGCAACGATGGCCATGAATATCCTGCCCGAATATTTCCGGAGCCAACGGCAAATCATCATTGATACCGAAAAGCTGATCGCTAAGCGCAATAAAATTCCGGCGAAAGATTTTAACAGTACTTCCAACGAAATCGGCTTTGATCAAAAGTCACTCCGCCTTCGTTACGGCCAATATTTGGGGGAAGAGTTTGAAACCTCTATCGGCGGGGGAAACGCCCTTCCCAAAGATAGTCAAGGAGATGCGGTAGTAGGATTTGCCTTGCTGCACGGTTTTGTTCACGCCCATGACACAGGGGAAGAACAGGCAGACGGCGGCGGTCACGAAGGACATTCCCATGGTGAAGACAAAAAGGAAGAGGACAAAAAAGATCCGGTTGCCGCCATTTTAGAAGAATACGTTCATTCGCACGACGATGGAGAAGCGTTTACCTTTTATGAACAGTCTACCCGCTCCTTATTGAAAATGGCTTTGGAGCAAATGTGGCAATCGGAATTGCATTTACGCCTGTATGAACCCGAAAAAGCCATCCCTTTTGAAAAAAAGGCACTGGAATACCTAAAATCGGCGCAACAGCGGGCGCGAACCTTTGTAAAGAAAACCGGTTTTGATCCGCCTCCAATCAAAGAAAAAGAAAAACGACTGACGGGTGAATTGAAAAATTACAATGAATCTTATGTAAGTGAGAAAATGTATTCGCCGCAACAAGCGGAGCGATTAATAGCGGAGGTGTTGGGGATTTTGGATGCACAAGCGGAAGGGCAACGTTTACAAGTTATTCAGAAGCAAAAAGTCTTAGCATTGGGCAATTATCTGTCCGGCAAAGTAATGACCGGCTCCATGTCGAATTGGGGGATTTTGAGTTCTTTACAAAAAATAGCCGGAGATAAAAGTCTTACTGATTCGGAAAAAACAACGTTGAAAACCAAACTGTACCAACTGATCGGAGCTTCATTGTCGAATAAAAAAGAGGCGTCCAATACGTCCTATGCCGGAGATAAAAAATTGGAAAAAGCGTATTGGCGACATATACAGTAAGGTTAAAGCAGTATCACTAACAATCATTTTCTTTCGGATATATTCGTGTTTTCATGACATTTTCTTTCGCTCTGCTTTCGATTTTTTCCGACTTCATGGCGGTTGATTGGCTGATTTACGGGGCTTTGGCCCTCTTGGCGTTCGTACAAATCGGACTGCTTTTACGGAAAAAATCACTGCCGAAAAAACGCTTAAGGATTCGCTTGGGCCTAAATATGGTGTTGTGGGTGCTGTTGTTGTGTTTTGTGATACAACCGCAGTGGCGAATGTTGAGTAATACAGAACGGGTGTTGTTGCTGAGCGAAAATATCCCGACCGCCATTGTACAAAAGACCAAGGACAGTCTGAAGATCACCGAGACGTTTTCGATCAAGGACTTTAATCGGCGAGTGACGGAAGACCCCGATTTTGTCAGTCGTTTGGGTACGATTTATTTGGCAGGGCAGGATTTTACGCCGCGGACTTTAAGTCAACTCAGTACTAAAGAGCTTCATTGGCTTCCGGTTTTCAGGTTGAACGAGTTACAGGGGATCCGTTGGAAAGCTATTTTGCGGAAAGGGGAATTTCAGGAAGTAACGGGACAGATTGAATTGTCGGCTCCCCGGATAATTAAAATCAGCTATGGCAAGCATACCTTAGACAGTATGTTGCTGTCGAAGGGGCTTGGCAGATTTCAACTGCGATTTCCGTCTTTTGCCGTCGGACGAACGCAAACCGTCTTGCAATTGGGAGAACAACCACTGCATAAACTAACTTTTTATTCCCGTAAACCTGCCTCCTCAGTCATTCATTTTGTATTGCAAAGCCCGGACTTTGAAAGCAAGACCTTGGCCGAATGGCTGGGGAAAAACGGGAATCAGGTAGAAATGACTGCCACTATTGCTCAAAATACCCAAACAAAAGTGTCGATCAATCGCTCTGGGAGTCAGAAAGCAAAACTCCCGGATATAGTCATCACTGATCCTCCCAATGTCGGTCATCCGATAGTTAAAAAAGCCCTTGCTGATGGTAAAAGCGTGTTTTTTTATAATATAACGAACCCTGAACCGGCATTAAAACGGATAAATTCAGTATTGGGTACAAAGTGGCATGTAAAGAAAATATCCAATGAAGAAAGCCGTTCGGTAGGCAACGGAATTACGGCTTTGCCCTATGAATTGGAGCCGAACAGCAACCAAACCGCGGTTGAAGGCTATCCGGTAGCCATTCAGAAAATCGGGAGTCGAGTAGGGGTAAGTTTGCTGAACGAGACGTTTTCACTAAAATTAAGCGGCGACAGTTTGACTTATGCTAAGATTTGGTCAGGTATTCTGCAACAACTGAATCCACCTTTCGAGGGAAATATAGTAGCTGCCGCGCCCTTACTAAAAGATACAAAGTCGCAGTTGGTACTTAATAAATATCCGGAGCCTATTCGAGAATTGACCCTTGCCCATGATACAGCCCGAGTCTACACTTCCGGCTTAAATTCACTTTCTGCTTCTGCCGAATATACCTTCCGTAAGCCCGGTTGGCAGCCGTTTCAGGACTCGTTAGAAGTTTATGTAGAAGCTAACCAAAGTGACTTTGTCAAAGCCGAACAAATTCGCGAAGTGATACAGGCTCATAATCACACCCGGTCTATATCCTCTGCCTCTTCTGAACAGTTGTTGGACATCCCATTGCCCGATTGGATTTGGCTGCTACTTTTCCTCATTAGTTTGACCGTTCTATGGCTTGAACCCAAGCTAAAATGGTAATGCCGGCCCCGGGCCAGACTCTTTCTTCTTCTTGCTCAGCTATTTAAAGCCTGCTTTCCCCTCCTTTCCGCAGGTTGGCTCAACCATTTCTAAATTTATTATTTAGAATAATTCAAAATAAATCTGGTTTATTATTTGGAACAAATCTAAATAGATTCTACGTTTGTGATGTTATTTAAAATCTTTCTAAATAAAATGACTCAAAATTACATTACCCACCCAACCATAAAATTAGGTTGCTTCCTGCTCTTTTTATTGGCCGGCACAATGGCATCGGCACAACAGGCAACGATCAAAGGTCGTATCACCACTACCGATGGCAAAGCCGCTGAATTTGTAAACATTATCCTGAAAGGAACTTCAAAAGGAACTGCAGCGAATGTCGAGGGGCAGTACGAACTGAACAATATCAAACCGGGCAGTTATACATTACAGGCGAGTTTCGTCGGATTGACAACATTATCCAAAAAAATTACGCTTACTGCAGGGCAAGTGCTTGAAGCGAATTTAGAATTGGACGTTAACAGTCAACAACTTCAGGAAGTGTTGGTAACGGCCAACCCAAGCAAATACGTTTCAGATTATCCTTCTGTTTCGCTTCGTCTGAAAACCCCTTTGTTGGAGTTGCCGCAAAACATCCAGGTTGTTACGGCTCAGACCTTAAAAGACCAACAGATTTTCGATATGTCGGAAGGCGTTACTCGAAATGTAAGCGGAGCGGCCCGCTCCGAACACTGGGAAACGTATGCCCGTATTTCGATGAGGGGTTCAAGAATTGCCGCTTTCCGAAACGGTATGAACGTTACTGAAACGTGGGGGCCGCTCACCGAAGACATGAGTATGGTAGAACGGATTGAAATTGTCAAAGGACCTGCCGGCTTTATGATGGCTAGTGGCGAACCCGGCGGTTTTTATAATGTAGTGACGAAAAAGCCAACGGGTATAACCAAATCGGAAGCCTCCATGACTATAGGCAGTTTCGGTACTTATCGTAGTTCCGTGGATTTTGACGGCAAATTGAATAAAGACGGTAAAGTACTTTATCGCCTCAACCTAATGGGACAGATGAAAGGCACACATCGTAATTATGAATTTAATAACCGGGTATCAGTAGCCCCTGTGATCAAGTTTCAAATAAATCCAACTACATCCTTGACCGCCGAATACACTTTTCAGGGTGTCAATATGTCGCCCATCGGTTCCTCCTATGCTTTTTCTCCTAAAGGAATGGATGATCTGCCCTACGATTTTACACCTTTGGAGCCCAACATGAAAACGACCGTCATCCAAGACCAATCCCTCTTTGTGACACTTTCACACAGTATCAATGACAACTGGAAATTTACGGGGCAGTTGGCCTATTTGCATTTCGATCAAAGAGGGGAAAGCCTATGGGCCGCCGGTTTCAGCGGTGATACTTTAAAAAGAACGGCCAATAACTGGGATATTCTGGGGCAAACCCGAGTAGGTCAGTTTTTTGTCAATGGCGATCTGCAAACAGGCGGACTGAAACACCGAATTTTAGCGGGTATTGATATGGGAAACAAAGATTTTTACCATGATTGGAGCCAAATCGGTGTTATTGGGGATTTGAATATTTATCACCCTGTTTACGGACAAATTCCTGCCAAAAACTATGCTGTGTACGACCGCAGGTTGAGTGTTCGTGAGCGTGGCGTTCACTATAATAACATTTATACGGCCTTTTATGCCCAAGATGAAATCCGACTTTTTAATGACAAGTTACGTTTGACATTGGCGGGTCGCTACACAACTGCCAACGACGTTGACCCCTATTCGGGAGAGGTAAATACAGGCAAATTTACGCCGCGTTTCGGATTGAGCTATTCGCTTAATAAAAGTACGAGCCTGTATGCCGTTTATGATGAATCGTTTGTCCCGCTGGCAGGCGGAACCTTTGAAGGCAAGAAATTTGAACCGATCGTTGGCAGCAACAAAGAAGTTGGGATAAAGAAAGAATGGCTTGACGGTCGTTGGAATGCCTCAGCGAGTGTATATCAAATTACCAAAAACAACGTATTGACTGCCGACCCTAATCATCAACTTTTTTCAATTCAGTTAGGTCAAACTCAAACACAGGGAGCGGAGTTTGATTTGCGCGGCCAAATTTTTTCGGGCTTAGATATAACCATGAACTATGCTCTTACCGATGCCAAAGTTACAAAAGATACTGACGGGAAGCAGGTAAATAAGCAAGTGCCGGGTACAGACAAATACATTGCTAATGCGTGGTTGAATTATCGTGTTCACTCAGGAAAGGCCACGGGCTTAGGCATTTCATTTGGGGTGCAAAATGCTGTCGGAAGAACCAACTGGTACGGAGTTTATAACAAGGAGGTGGATCCTTCTATGCCCAACTATACCCGTTTTGACGGGGCTATCTCTTATCAGTTAAATAAATTCGGCATAGCTTTAAATATTAACAACCTATTCAACAGGTACTTAATTACCGGCGGAGCCTATTACCCCTGGAATTCAAGTTATTATTCGCAAGTGGAAGCTAAACGAAATGCCCGTCTCTCCATCAATTACAAATTCTGAAAAAAGTACTGTGACCTTCAAAAAAATCATAGGAATAATTCACCTCTGGCTCGGACTGAGTTCCGGACTGGTGGTGTTCGTGATTTCAATGACCGGCTGCCTCTATGCATTTCAGGAAGAAATTCTAAATGCAACGGAATCTTTCCGATACGTTGAACCGCGTGCCACGTCTGTTTTACCCCCTTCTGTTTTGAGAAATATCGCTTCCCGGCAGCTTCCCGACAAACATATCCACGCTATTTTATATTCGGGGAAAGACAAAGCTGCTCAGGCTATTTTCTTTCACTTTGACCCGGCGTATTATTATCTTGTTTACCTCAACCCGTATTCCGGCAAAGTATTGAAAGTTAAGGATATGGAATCCGACTTTTTTCATCTGGTTTTGGACGGACACTTCTATTTGTGGTTACCGCCTGAGATCGGACGACCGGTCGTATCTTATTTCACATTACTCTTTGTGGTAATTCTCTTTTCCGGTATTGTTTTATGGTGGCCTAAAAACAAAGCCGCAGCCAAACAACGCTTTTGGTTCAAGTGGAAAGAAGGATTGCAATGGAAACGCAAAAATTATGATTTACACAACATTCCGGGCTTTTACTCCTCATGGGTAGTCATTATTTTGGCCCTCACGGGTTTGGTTTGGGGGTTTCAATGGTTTTCCGGTTCGGTCTATCGACTGGCCGGCGGCACTAAATCTACTCTCTTTACCGAACCGGTATCCGGTACAATGAAAACCCGCCGTTTCACGCCACAATCTCCGGCTATTGACCGGGTATGGCTACAAATGAATGATGAATATCCCGCTGCCAAGACGCTGGAGGTACACGTACCTGAAACGGATTCTTCATCAATCGCGGTGAGTATCAATGACGAAGAAGGCACTTATTGGAAAATTGACTATCGTTATTTTGACCAATATTCGTTGAAAGAACTGCCTGTAAATCATATTTACGGCCGAATCCACGAAGCTGAATTTGCCGATAAGTTACTGCGAATGAATTACGACATTCACGTCGGAGCTATTGGGGGATTACCGGGTAAAATTTTAGCCTTTTTTGTGAGTTTGATGGCCGCAAGCTTACCGATTACCGGTTTTTACATTTGGTGGGGAAAACGACGTAAAGCAAAAAAAGGCTCTACACCCAACAGACCGGTAGCAAAGGGGTACTGAAAGCAGTGCAGCGACTTGTTATCTTTCAGTCCTTTCCGGTCTATGATATTCGTCATAGTTTTCCGTTAGATTTCCCGTTAGATTTGCCAATGACCCAATTCTAAAGACATGGCCTTACCGGATAATTTTATTGACAATGCAAAAGTCTATCAGCTTGTTATTGAGCGCTTTGATAAGGCTTCCCCTCAAACGGAACAACCGATTCAGAAAGGGAATGATTCCATCGACATGAATCCTGAACTGATTGAACTTATTTTGGATCTGTACAAGAATGACGAAGATTTTCCGTTTGAGAAAATGCAGAAGTTCTCTATTGAAGAGATTCTGAGTTATTTGCAAGCTACTCACCGTTATTATCTTACTAAAAAACTGCCCGAAATTGAACAGTCATTAGTCCATATTTTCAGTAAATACGGGCAAAGCCATCAGCTTTTGGCCAGTTTGGCTTATTTCTTTAACGACTACAAAATCAACTTAGTAGAGCATATTCGCCTTGAAGAACGCGAGCTTTTTCCGTATATACGCCGATTGATTGAGGCTTCTAAAAATCCTTCCGAAGATAAAAAAGGGGTTTTGAATCCTGATTTTAACATCCATAAATTCATCGAAACACACTCTCCGATTGAAGACGAATTGGAAGAAGTAAGTAAATTGATTCGACGATATTCGGGAAGTGAGCCTATGCCGTTGCCTTACAAAATTTTTCTGAACCAAGTAGAGTTTCTGGAATTGGAATTGCGTAAACACGCTATCATCGAAGACCACGTATTGGTGCCGATGGCTATCGAATTGGAAAAGAAACTGGCTCTGTCATCCTGATTTAAAAAAATAAAATAAGGTAGCAGATATTCAACTGATAAGGGTAATTGTCCATCACGATTAGGGCATTTACCCTTATTGGTATTCACTGCATAATTTGTTATAAATTATTTGTATTTATTCTAAATAAATGTAATTTTGTCGCATCTGTTCCAAAACTTGAACAGTTTTGAAGAATATGCAAAGCTCTCATCTACGGGCTGCTGTGTTGCGGCTTGATCAATTTTTAGAATTAAAGGGATATCGTCGTACTCAGGAACGATATACTATTTTGGAAGAAATCTATTCGCATACGGAGCATTTTCATTTTGATGCGCACAAGTTGCGTGAGATTCTGCTTTCTAAAGGCTTTCACCTCAGTATGGCAACGGTTTATAATACCTTGGAGTTATTTGCGGAAGCAGGATTAATTAAAAAACATCAGTTCGGGCAGGGGGCTTCGGCACATTATGAGCGGTCGCTCGGCAGTCGGCAGCACGACCATGTAGTATGTTTGGATTGTCAACACGTAAAAGAGTTTTGTGACCCGCGCATTGGCAATATTGAAAATACTGTGGGCGACTGGTTTATGACGCGTGTCGTTCAACATTCCTTGGTCTTTTACGGTCATTGCACAGATGAGTTGTGTGTTCGAAAAATAGAAAAGAATGTGAACTGATCTTTAAGGAAGGAGTTTATTTTCCCATCCATTTTTTAAAATCACTGACTTTTTCACGGCTGACAATGGCTTCTTTGTCAAAAACAGGACGGAGCGTTAAGGATAATCGATTTCCGAAATAGGGGTGGATTTGTTCGATGGTTTGATGGCATACAATAACCCCGCGGCTGATTCGGAAAAAATGCTGTGGGTCAAGATTGTCCGACAATTCATCAAGGGTATAGTCCACTAAGAATTTTTGATTGGTATGGGTTCGGAAAAAGCTAAACCGATCGTCGGTGAAAAAATAAGCAATGTCTTGTGTTTCAATGGATAGCAGCCGTTGACCTTGGCGAACCAAAAAGCGTTTTCGATAGTCGGCAGGTTGTTGCAGTTTCAGCTCCCTAATCAGTTTTTCGATGCTGAAAGGTGTATTTTCGGTCGATGAATTACCCCGTAAATCGCGCAGTTTTTTCAAACTCCGTTGCAGATCTTCTTTTTGAATAGGTTTGAGCAAATAATCAATGCTGTTTACTTTAAATGCCTGCAAGGCGTATTCATCATAAGAGGTAGTAAAAATTACCGTACTTTGCACCTCTACCTTGTCGAAAATTTCAAAGCTTTGTCCGTCAGCCAACTCAATATCCATGAAAATAAGGTCAGGGGCCGGGTTGGAAGTCAGCCAATCTACCGATTCTTCAATGCCGGCGGTAATGCCGACAACCGTAAGCGTGGCGTCGGCTTCGGCAATTAATTTTTGCAGTTTTTTTACCGCCAACTCTTCATCTTCAATAATGAGTGCGTTCATGTTCGGTTGTTTCTAAAAGTGGTAAAATAACGGTAAAGAACCCGTCATTGTCAGTAATGACCGGTTTGACAGGAGTTAATAAACGGTACTTGGCCATGATATTGTTCAGACCTACCTGATTGGATACTGTCCGAGTATTTTTTCGTTGCAGATTATTACGTACCTGAATTTTATTGGCTTCCAATCCGCTGATTTCCAGTCGTAAGGGACGACTTGCCACAATGACGTTGTGCTTGACGGCATTCTCAACTAACAGTTGTAACGTGAGCGGCGGAATGGAAAGCGTGTTATAACCGTCAGGGAGGGTTATGTCCAAAAAAATGCCGTTGCGGTAGCGGGTTTTGAGCAGGTGAAAATAGGATTCAACGAACTTAAGTTCTTTATCCAGACTGGTCAGCGTCCCCTGCGAATTGGTCTGCAACAGATACCGATATACTTTGGCCATTTCGTCCACAAACACCTCAGCCTGTGCCGGTTCGTCGGCAATGAGCGAGGAAAGAGAGTTCAGGCTGTTGAACAGAAAGTGAGGGTTTACTTGATTTTTGAGGCTTTCAAACTGACTCTGTAAATTTTGCTGCTGCAGTCTTTCTTTTTCAAAAGCACTTTTCTGCCACATATTAATGGAATAAACGGTTTCATCAATGCCGACAGAAAGCAGATTGGCACCGATATTCAAAATTAATATTTGGCTTGTAATGCGCGGATTATGGATATAGCCGAACAGGTGAAAATGATCGTATAGAAAGATGCCGCCTGAGATAAAAAGCGGTGAAATGACCATAAAGGTAATGAGCTGCCACCCGGCTCGCCGGCGGGTCTGGTTCAGATTTGGATAACGGCGGATAATACGCCCGGTAAAGTAATCAATGGTCAATAGGCAACTCCCTGCAATGACAAAATTAAGACAGGTAGAACTGAAGAAAATAATGGGATCTTTTAAATAACGAGGCCCGACGATCCAAAAGGAAAGCAAGGGAATAAACCACGAAAAGAGAAGCAAAAAGTGCAGTTTGGTTTGCTTTCTTACGCGAAATACCTGTCGGGCAATATAGTGGGGCAATAATTTCATATTTCTTCAGCGACGGTCTGATTGGACAGCAACGGGAGCAGGATGGAAAACTCTTCTCCGTCATCAAAGAGGGTAACCGGCTGCGGGGTCAGTAATGTGTATTTACCCACAATATCGGGTAGCTCCGTTTGCGCCGAAACAATACTCATTTTTTTCTTTCGGAGGGTATGTTTGAATTTCAAATGTTCATCCGCCGTTGCTTCGATATGAACAGTCAAAGGGCTTTTGGTTGATATAATATTGTTTTTCATGGCATTTTCTAACAAGGACTGCAACGCAAGTGGCGGCAAGTAGCCCGTTTTTTCGTAAATGGCCGCGTCGATACTTACCGAGATGCCGCTTCCGTAGCGTATTTTGAGTAAAAACACGTATGAATTGAGAAACGTAATTTCTTTCGCCAATGAGGTCAATTGAGCGTGGTGGGAGTGAAGTAAATACCGATATACCTTGGAAAGTTCGTCCACAAATTTTTCGGCCTGTTTCGGATTTTCCTGAATCAAAGACGAAAGCGAGGTAAGGCTGTTGAACAAGAAATGAGGATTGACCTGTCCTTTTAAGGTATCATAACGCCGTTGGAGAGCTTCATTTTGTAAGGTTTCATTTTCGAGTTGTTCTTGCTGCCACATGGATAACGCATAAAAATACCCGTGGGCCAAACACAGCAAAAAGTCGAAACATAATCCCAACAAAACCAAGCTTTTGGCCGCTTTCGAACTGTAAGTAATCTGCAAAATGTCGATTTGGGTCAGTATTCCGATCGCTCCCAACGCAGCTATACTTGACACTAAGCCCGTGAGTACCAGCATCAAAAAGACTCGGTAGACGGTTTGGCGAAGATGAGGAAACGTGCGAATGGCAAAACGAACCGAGAACGTCAACAGGACCGCACAAGGCATATACAGCATGACCACAATAGCTGAACCGATTGCAAGTACTGAGCGGTCGGACCAATACCGAGGGCCGATGAGCAATGCATTGGCCAAGGGAACAAACACTAACAAGGCTAACCCGTGAAAGCCCCATTCCAATGGACTGACCCCTGACCACCAACCCTGATAATTAATGGACAAACGCGCCGACGCAGCCGGCGATAGAGAGGCGGGAATTGCCTGAGGGTGTTGCAGTTGTTCGGCCTTCCACCGGGAATAGCTGTAAAACAGACTCAGTGCTGCACAAATGAAAAGATCAAATACACATCCCAATATCCA
Source organism: Spirosomataceae bacterium (assembly GCA_046329125.1). GTDB lineage: Bacteria > Bacteroidota > Bacteroidia > Cytophagales > Spirosomataceae > Runella. The sequence goes on from JAXLVD010000004.1 coordinate 360,017, forward strand.
GATCGGTTGGACTTTTTGCCATGAAAACGGAATTTTAAGCCCCGGAACGAGGCTGTACACCCAAACATCAAAAACCGCTAACAGACTCGTCAGCAGGCCCACTACAAACAACATCAGTAGGAAGCGTTTGAGGGTAAATCGGTCTGAAATATGCGCTGTTGCTTTGCGTACTGCCAAAGTCAATAAAACAATGGAGAGCCAATAAAGCCCGAACACAACGACGGTTCCGAGGAGAAAAACCGAAAGAATACGAAAGTATTCCGTCCCGATAAAATAGTAATTTCCGAGCGGAAACAGCAACGGCATCATCAGCAGATGATACCGCCACTCAGCAGGTGAAAAAAAACGGGGGCGAAACACGGGAGATACAGCAATCACATCATTTAAGTTCATCCAAGAGTTGAAGATACAAAAAGGGGAGCGGTCTCTCCCTTTTGCCCGGCAGATTTATGAATGAATTGAGAAAAACCGTGTATGAATTGTGGGCAGGCGGTTAGAGCACTACCGGTACACCCTTGAACTTAGCTCCGGCGGCAAAGGGAGTTTTTTGTTTGAAAAAGGTTCCGCTTATTTTTCCGCTCATGGGGTGGCCCTTACCTTTGTAACCGGTAATATTGACCGTAACATTGCCCGACACCCAGGCGCCGTTGTCTTCAAAATAGCCATGGGTACCGACAACCAACGGAGAAATACGGGCAACGATATTACTGCCGCCGTTCGGCCCGAAACTGTAGATGCCAACCCCATGAAAATCTTCAATGTAAAAACTGAGCATCTTCATGCCTACGGCATCGGCAATAGCTCCTTGCAACACATTGCCGTTGACGGTCAGCATCACATTGGGGTTGGAATCGGTCGAACCGTCAATGGAAAGCGAGGAAGGAGATTCTATTCGAATGTTTTGAACTAAAATGAGGTGTCCGAATTGCTTCAAATCAATTTCTGCACCGATGGCCACCGGATTGGTGTCGGGTTCGCGGGTGGGAGCGGTGTACGAAGCTTTCGCCCATGAGCGATCTTCGGTAATTTGGCCTACATTGGCATAGTTATCCCCCTCAATACTGCCGTCAGTGATCCCGTTGATCGTCCAGCGTACCAAACGTGAAGCGGAAAGGACCTTGAGCGGAGTCAGTTGAACCAGCAGGTTACCCAAAGTGTCTCCCGGTACGTCATCTTGATGGCCGTATTGGTATTTTACTGTTAACTGTGACTGTTCGACAGGGGCCAATTCATTGCAGTCGCATTCAATGGTAAATTGCTCATAAAAGGCCCAATGCGCCAAATGCGTAACCGGTACCGTAACCGTTTTGTTGACTTTGTCCACTTTCACTTTCTTATGGCCCTGCCAAACCCCTTCTTTATCCTGATGGGCTATTCTTATCGCTTCCGGCGCAGTGCCGTCGATATCTTCGGGCGTATAATGAAGGGTGATCTGAGCTTCAGTCAGCAGCGGAGCATTGTCGGCGGCACTGATACTGTAGGCAATGCCGTTACCGCCGAAAGCTTTGTTTTCGATAGGTTGGATGTGGAGGGCAGTAGGCTTGCTTACGGCCCCGGCCGGAAAGGTAAACTTAACTTTATTATCGGGCGTAGCCATCGTGCCACCCTCAGGGCCGATGGTTCGGGAAAAAGCGGCTCCGATAGGTTGCCCTATTTCCGTAGGAGTGCCTTTGACGGGTTCAGGAGTTTCAGGATCAACGTCCGCGGGAGTTTTGCAAGCAAAAAAGCCCAAGAATAAAATAGAGAAGAGTGCCGTCGGTTTCATAGCTGTAAAGTCTGAATGCGGTGTTTTTAAATGAACAGCACAAAGTTTCGCCTTGCTTTATTCGCTTTCAATGCTCACGCGAGTTGATCGTGTAATTCAATGCATGGATTGCGATTATCGACCGTTGAGTTGCTGCGATCACTAAGGGTCGGGAAATAAGCAATGGATCGGCTTTATAAGGACAAGGAAATAGGGGAAATAGTAGTAGGTAAGGCAGTAAGTTGTACTTTTACGGCCATAATCATTTCTTTTTTATACCGTCCTATGTCAACATTGAATCACCCCGTTCGCGTTCTGGTAGTCGGATGCGGCAATATGGGAGCCTCTCACGCCACTGCATATCACCACGCTGCCGGTTTTGAAATTTGCGGCATTGTTTCTACCGGCAAAAGCAAAGAAGTTTTGAATGAAAAATTGGGAGGAGGCTACCCGCTTTTTTCCGATTATGCCGAAGCCCTCAAAGCCACTCAACCCGACGCGGTTTGTATTTCGACTTACCCTGATACCCACGAGGCGTTTGCCGTAATGGCTTTTGAACAAGGATGTCACGTATTTATTGAAAAGCCGGTCGCCGATACGGTCGAAGGGGCCAAGCGAGTTGTGGCGGCTGCGGTTAAAGCCAATAAAAAATTAGTGGTAGGCTATATTCTGCGACATCATCCGTCGTGGGAGAAATTTGTGGAACTGGCACAGACGTTGGGAAAACCTTTGGTAATGCGGATGAACCTGAACCAACAAAGCCACGGGTACATGTGGGACGTACACCGCAATTTGATGAAAAGCCTGAGCCCAATCGTGGATTGCGGCGTGCATTACATTGATGTTATGTGTCAAATGACCCGTTCCAAACCGGTTTGGGTATCGGCGATCGGAGCCCGTATGACCGAAGATATTCCGGCAGGAAACTACAACTACGGACAGTTGCAGATCCGTTTTGAAGACGGGTCAGTGGGTTGGTACGAAGCCGGTTGGGGGCCGATGATGAGCGAAACCGCCTTTTTTGTGAAAGATGTGATTGGACCGAAAGGCTGTGTCTCTATTGTGGCGAAAGAGGCCGGGGGCAGCGGCAAGTCCGACAATGTGGATGCCCATACCAAAACCGAATCGTTGCGAGTCCACCACGCAGATTTGAACGAGAACAACCAATTTGTGAAAGAAGACGAATGGATTAATCTGACCGATGAGCCTGACCACCAAGAACTTTGTAATCGGGAACAAGCCTATTTCCTGAAAGCTATTACCGAAGATATTGATTTGACCGACCACATGGCCGATGCCGTCAACAGCCTTCAAATTGCTTTTGCCTGCGACGAATCTGTAAGATCAGGAGAAGTCGTACGTTTGTGATTGTATCGTTATTTTAATACATACTGCTTCCCTTTTTCCGTTTTAAAATCCAACGTAAACCCCTGTAAAGGAGGAAGTACGTTGGATTTTGTTTTGTCTTTAATAAGCGGAAGCCCCGCTTCGACAAAACGAAATAAAGGATTGGGGTTGGCACCGGTCAAGGGAATGGCCTCCGTAGGCAGAACACTAAGCTTCTCGTTAGTTCTGACGCGGCAGTGTCCGCCCAAAGCGGAAAGAATCACTGCTTTGGTCAATTTTCCTTTTTCCCATTCCATTTCTACTTCAAAACCGCCTCTTACCTTCAATCCTTTGACTTTGCCGGTATGCCAAGCTTTCGGTAAGGCAGGTAATAATTGGATTTCACCGGCGTGACTTTGCACCAGCATTTCGGCAATACCCGCCGTTGTGCCGAAGTTCCCGTCAATTTGAAAAGGCGGATGCGCACAAAACAGATTGGGGTAGGTGCCTCCGCCCTGCATGTGTGCCGTATGGGTTTTGAGCAATTTGAACAAATTAGTCATCAACTTTAAAGCGCGGTCGCCGTCTTGCAATCGGGCCCACACGTTGACTTTCCAACCCATTGACCAGCCCGTAGCCATATCGCCCCGGCGTTCCATGGTTTGGGCAACGGCGGCTGCCAACTCCGGCGTGGTTTGTCGATTGATCTGATTGCCCGGGTGGATGGCATATAAGTGCGAGAAATGGCGATGTTGTATTTCTCCGTCTTCAAAATCTTCCTGCCATTCCTGCAATTGCCCGTATTTCCCGATTTGATAGGGCAATAACCGAGGGAGATTTTTGCGCACTTCTTGGGTCAGTTCATCGTCAATGGACAATAAAGTACAGGCTTCGCTGTACCGGGCAAAGGCCTCCCGAATGATGGCCATATCCATGGTGGGGCCGGGGCTGAAAGTGGCTTGTTTTTGCCCTTCATACACAAAATTGTGTTCGGGCGAATGCCCCACGGGCGTTACCAAATACCCCCGCTCATTTTGGACCAACCATCCTTGGTAAAACCGGACGGCTCCCTCAAGCAACGGAAAGACCTCCTGTTTAAGAAATGTTTTATCGCCGGTATAGAGGTACTTTTCCCAGAAATGACTTGTCAGCCAACCCGCCGCCATCGGCCAGAAAGAGCAGTTACAATTGTCAATCGGTTCGGCATGCCGCCAAATGTCCATGTTGTGATGTGCTACCCATCCTTCATTGCCGTACATGTTTTTGGCCGTTTCTTTGCCGTTAACGGCAAGTTCTTTGACGGCTTTGAAGAACGGTTCCTGGCATTCCGACAAATTGGTGACTTCCGCCGGCCAATAATTCATTTGGGCGTTGATGTTAATGGTGTAAGCACCGTTCCAAGGCGGTACGGTCAGGTCGTTCCATATTCCTTGCAAGTTGAGCGGTTGTCCGCCCGGTCGGGAGCCGGCGATCATTAAATAGCGCCCGAATTGGAAGTAAAGTGCCGGAAAGGAAGGATCCAGACCATTGGAGAAAAGCTCGATCCGTTTGTCTGTCGGCAATTGAGATTGAGCGGTTTCGGCCGCCAATTGGATGGAAACCCGGTCAAACAGCCGTTTATAATCGGTCAAATGTGTTTGATACAGAGCAGGGTAGGGCTTCTTTTCGACTGCCTTAAGATAGCGGGCAACAAGGGGGGCGGGGTCAACTCCTTCATAGGCAGGGCTTTTATCAAAACCGTTGAAGCTTGTCGCGGCGGTCAAAATGAACACCACTTCGTCGGCATCTTTGATCGTGATGCGGTCGGTGCCTGTTTGAAGCGAACCGCCTTTGCATTGCGATTTCACTCGTGTCTCAAAGGACATTCCTAAGCCCGCAATCTTTTTGTCGTACAATAGGTTTTCGATTTCGGGTTTGCGTTGGCCGTTTTTATCATAAACTTCCGGATACTTGTATTGGTCTCCGAGCTTTTCCACCTGTTCAAATGTTCTTCTCAAGCCGAATCCGGGGACTTTCCCCGTTAATACCAACGTGTTTCCTTGGGTGTGGTAATGAGCGGTAGAGGTATGCGGGGTCGAAAACCGAAACGTGCCGTTGATTTTTTCCGGCCCTTCGGCTGTCATTTTTATCACAAGGATATGATCCGGGTAGCTCGCAAAGTAGGTTCTTTTATAGGTGGTTTTCTCTACCGTATACTGCGTATGCACCGTGGCAGTTGCTAAGTCCAAACGACGTTTGTACCCGGAAACAGTTTTGCCTTTATGGTCTGTTTCAAACCAAAAATCACCCATTGGCTGATATAATTGATGATTTCGGCCCAACCATTCTTTAGCGATGATTGCCTGGGCTTCTGCGTATTGGCCGGCTTTCAACAACTCGCTGACTTGAGGGAAGTGCCTGCGAATATTAACGCTTTTATACGTACCGGTCGGGTCGCCTGAGTAAAGTGTACCTTCGTTGAGTTGCAAATGTTCCTTGCTCGGGTCACCGAACACCATCGCCCCCATATAACCGTTGCCGATCGGCAATGCTTCCGACCATTCCGCGGCGGGTGTGTCATACCATAAAGTCAGGCAAGACGATTGGGCAAAAAGACGAAACGAAAAAAAGAGAAAGAAGAGAAAAAGGCCGTGTCGGTGTTTCATGGTATCGGGTTCTGACTTTTTCGGAAGCCTTTGCTGACAAATGGCGCGACCGTTTTGACTATTCTTGAGAAGGCAGTTTTAATAGATAGGCGGCCAAATCAGACAGGTCTTTTTCTTTCAATCCCAAAGAAGACGGCTCCGGCATGAGGCTGTTTTTGAGTTGTTGGCGAGAGGCAATCGTATTGGCTTTAAGAGAAGTCGTTTGCCCGGCCACATCTTTCAATGTCACGGTTGCACCGTCGCCTACCAAAAATCCATAGTACGTGTTTTTGTCTTTGGTTTGAATGATCCAAGGTTCAAAGCCGAAAGCCAAGCCGGCACTCGGGTTAATGATTGCATCCAACAGGCCGTTTTTGTCAAATTTTTTGCCGATCAGACTCAGATCGGGCCCGATGTCTTTGCCTTCTTTTTCAAACCGGTGGCAGGAGGTACAATGGGTTTGGAAGATTTTTTTACCGTTTTCCGAATTGTACGGCATCGCCGCCGCCAAGCTGACCGACAGTCCTTTTCCGTTAGGCCGCGGAAAATAATCGCCCGCCATCATTCGAACGCTACGGTCCGGATTATTGAAGATATTTTCGGCAATGACTGTTCTTAGGGCTTTCGGGATTTTATTTTCTCCGGCGGCGGCTAATAGCAACTGTCCGCCGTAAAGATCATTGGCGAGCATTTTGGCAGCGTTTTCTCGGTCACTTTTCAATGCGGTCGTGTCCATCATTACTTTTTGCCAAACCAACATTTTCTTTTGTTCGGGCGAAAGTTGGGCCGCAACGGCTTCCTGCCAATCCAATAATTCCTGCCAATCGTTTGTTTTTCGGAAGTTGATCCAATAGAATGCCTGTTCCGATACATCTTTCAAGGGACTTTTGGTCAATTCCAGCATACTCAACGCCGCTGTTTTGTCTTTGATAAAGCCCAAGGCGGTTAATGCCTGTTTACGGTACTCGGGAGAAAGTGTTTTGGCATTAGCGCGAATTCGCAGATCATTGACGGCTCCGACGGGATGTAATCGCCACGCAAGCCATGCCTGTTTTGCAGTCCATTGGGCGGGGTCTTTGGGCCAAGAAGCGCAAATCTCTCGGTAAAAGGCTTCTTCTTTTCCGTCGGCACCGATTCCCAACGCCTCCAGGTAATAGCGATCTTTCCCGTCGAAATGTTCTGCCAACTTTTTAAGCATTCCTTTGGACTGTTCATAGGGGACGTCGCGCAGGGATAGGGCTATTTCACGGTATAAACTCATCCCCATTCTTTCTCCGTTTAAAGAGGAGAACGTTTGATCAAGGGTATTTGTCGAAATTAAATCGTTCTTCAGCGCCCTGAAAGCCGTTATTCGCAGGTTTTCGTTTTTATTTTCCTTCAAAATGTTGAACACTTCGTTTTTGCCTTTTTCCCCCAATTGCGCCAACAGCCACACCGCCCGGGCCTGAATGAAAGGGTTGGCCTCTTTCAACAACGCTTTTACGGCAGGTATGATGGCTTCACCCTGCGCTTTCAGGGCCACAAAGCCAAGATTGCGTACATTGATGGCCGGATTTTTAAGGGCTTCCAATTGCCCTGCCGTAGTACTTAGGTCTATTTTAGGAGTACTTAATTTTTTGCCTTTGGGCGTTATTCGGTAAATACGCCCGTAGCCTTTTTTGTCGTGCATTTGGTGGCCGCCCACAACTGCGTCGTACCAGTCGGCTACATAAATGGCGCCGTCCGGGCCGGTAGCGGCATCGCTGGGGCGAAACCACTTGCGTTTGTCTTGCCCGGTCTCGTGCCAAATGTAATGGGCTTCTACTTTGGGAAAGGAACTGATCAGGTCAATGCGCTGACTGAAATCATACCCGGCTCCTTTGGGTTTGGGCCAATACGCCCAAACGACATTACGTCCCGCTTCGCAACTCAAGACGGTTCCGCGGTATTTTTCTCCCAAGGCATCCCCTTCGTACACGAGCATGCCCGTGGGCGAACCTGCCCCCGTATTATCGCCGGCGGGGAGAACTCCCGGGTCGTCCTGATGCCAATGCATCGTGAACATATCTTGGTCGGGGCGGCGGTCGGCTTGCCAATAGCGCGTGCCGTCGGCGCTGAAGTAACCGGCGTTGGAACCTTCCATGACCCAACTCGTACGGCAGGTTACAACTTGGTCATCGTTGTCGTTTTGCCAATAATTACCGTAACTGTCGATGGCAATTTCGTAGCTGTTACGGAAATTATGCGCCATCACTTTCAGGCCCGTTCCGTCCGGATTCATGCGTAAGGCCAAACCGCCTACCCAAACGCGCCCGTCGTCGCTTTTTTGATTGCCTTGGTTTTTGGTGTTGTAGGGCGTACCGCCAATGTAAATACTGCCCGAACGAAGCGTACGACCGCCTTTATCCACGACGTTGTGCGGACCGGCATTGCCGGTATTGAAATGCCACCGGCCGTCCGGTCCGGCCGTCAGTGAGTGTAAGGAGTGGTCGTGGTCGAGTCCGCCGAAACCTGTAAGGAGAATTTCTTTTTTGTCCGGAACATCGTCGCCGTTTTCGTCGGTGTACACAATCAGATTAGGGGCGCAACTTACGATGACCTTATTACCGATCACGCCGATGCCCAAAGGGGCCACCAAGTCTTTATCCTGCACAAACACCTTAGATTTGTCCGCCTTCCCGTCGCCGTCGGTGTCTTCCAGGATCATGACGCGGTCACCTTCGGCGAAACTTAGCTTTTGGTCCGGTTTATTGTTGAAATTGCGATAGTTCACCGCTTCTGTGATCCAAACCCGGCCCTTGGCGTCAATGTCCATGTTGGTTGGATTATAGAATAACGGCGCTTCCGCCCAAAGTGTCGCTTCCAGATCTTCCGGAACGTAGACGGAATTGGAATCAATAGCGGTTTCGGCGCGGTATTCCTTTAAAACAGTATCGGTGCCGGTAAAGGATACGATTGAGATAAGTGCAGCGGATATGAAGAGTTTAAATGGCGTAGCAGGCATCTTCCGAAAGAGAGTTGAAGTTTGTATTAAAAGTCCCGGGACTGCTGTGCCTACTGCTACTTATTATAATGAGTACAATCGTCATAAATTTCTAAAAGAGAAAATGTATCATTGCAGCAGAATAATCAAAATCAGCACAAAAATGAAGACACAATTGAATCCTTATCTGTTCTTTGGGGGTAATTGCAGGGAAGCCATGGCGTTTTATAGGAGTATCTTCGGCGGAGAATTAACGCTGACCACTTTTGGCGAAGGCCCTGCCGATGTCCATTCTGACCCGATAGCAAACAGCGAGGAAGCGAAGTTAAAAATTATGCATGCCCGACTCAACGGTCCCCTCGTGATTTTAGCAAGCGATGACCCTCAACTTACAGGCTCCGAAACTGCCGGACACTTCAGTTTATCCATTGAAGGAGGAAATGAAGAGGAATTGACCGCCTACTTTGAGAAATTAGCCGAAAACGGACGCGTAACGGCACCACTGATCAAGCAATTTTGGGGAGAGGTGTTCGGAATGGTCACGGACAAATTCGGAATCAATTGGATGGTAAGTATTAGTGCTGCATGAAAACTTTAAGCGATCTGTTGTTGCTGGGGGACCCTCGCTTGTATGAGGTATGTACCCCGATTCTTCCCGAAGAAAAACCGTCGGTAACCGGCTGGGTTGCCGATTTGCACCGGGTTATGCAGGAAGTGCTGGCCAAATATGGTTTCGGTCGAGCCATTGCGGCACCTCAATTAGGTATTATGAAACGGCTCATCTACATGAATATCGACAAGCCTGTCGTTTTCATCAACCCCGAATTAATTAACCTCAGCGATGAACTCTTTGAACTTTGGGACGATTGTATGAGCTTTCCTAACTTGCTGGTCAAAGTAAAGCGTCATCAGTCTCTGACGATCAGGTATTTGGATGAAGATTGGCAGCCTCAGGAATGGAACATGGATGGAAGTCTTTCGGAATTATTACAGCATGAATACGACCACCTTAACGGGGTGTTGTGTACGATGCGAGCCATAGATGGCAAGTCGTTTCGTTGGCGAAAATAAGGGAGAAGTCACTTTTCACCGGATTGTAGTTTAGCCAGTATTTTTCGATCAATATAAAACGTACCGAAAGGGACAAAGCAGGCCAACAAAATCTTCCATGTGGTCTTTTTAAAAGCCCATTGCAGTTCGACACCCACACTTAGCGTGTTTAGAATAAAAAGCAAAAAAAGCATTCCGTGAACAGGTCCGATCATTTTGACCAAAGTCGGATTGCCTAAGAGGTGTTTTACCGGAACGGCTATTCCTAATAACAGCAATAAAGAAATGCCTTCGAGCCAACCGAGAAGCCGTAGTCGCCCGATGTTGGTAGTTAAAAAACGATTCATGATCAGTAGGGTCTGAAATAAGGACGGGAAGCTAAAGGGGAAAAGGGCCAGGGAATGGCCGCGAATAGGAGCAGCAAAGCGATGGAAAACCAAACGGCTATCGTTGTAAACTTTTCACGATCAGTGGCTTTGCGCTTCGCTAATGACGAACCAATGGTAATAATGACTACTGCGGCAAACATGATTGTACTATGGATCAATCCGAAAAAGGCAATGTCGAGATGCTGTATGGCTTCTTTGGTTTGACTTAAAAAATACTTAATGATCGGGCTGACAAAGTATAGGGTAACCCCGAGAGTTAGTTGAATATGAGAAATGGTGGCTGTCCAATGACGAACGGCATTGTCGGTTTTGGTAAACGGACGATGATTGCTGATGCCCGTATAGGCCCCGGACAACGAATAAACCAAGCCGGCTAAAACGAGCCAACGAAAGCCGGAATGAAAAAAAAGTAGGGTTGAATACATGTTTTGCTCTGTGACTTTGACCGTGCAAAGGTCGCAAAAAGCAGCAAAGTAAGGTAGGACGTAAAAGGTAGTTTTTAGGACTTTTCAATCATTCGGCGAAAATCAGAAGGAGTTATTCCTTCTTTCTTTTTAAACAGGCGACTGAAATAAGAAGGGTCGTGAAGCCCGATTTCAGTGGCTACTTCATTGATAGATAAATGACTTTGGCATAATAACACCTTTGCTTCCAATACGATCATATTGTCAATCCATTGAGTAGTTGATTTTCCCGTAACGGCTTTTACGCATTTGTTTAAATGATTGGGCGTAATATGAAGCAAGGAGGCATAATCAGTGACCAAGTGTTTGGTTTTGATATGGGTAACCAGCAATTCTTTAAAGTGATTGACCAAATAACGGGCGCTGCCGGGAAGAGGGACAGCAACAGGTTGGTAAGCTCGATTGATTTCACAAAGTAACGCCATCAAATAGGGCTGAATAATGTCCGAGTGCGCTAAGCCGTTTTCTGCATACTCCGCTAATAATCGTCGAAAGAGGGGAATGACAAAGTTGGAAATTTCGGGAGACAAAGGGATACGCGGATTGCCCCATACCTTTAAAAAATCAAAATCGTTGAGCAACTCGTTATTTCCGAACCTTCCGATGATCATGTCTTCATGAAAATGACAAAGGTATCCCTTATTAATGTCGAGATTACTGAAAGAGAAAACTTGCCCTGCCGGAACGATCAGACATTCATCTTTGAGTATTGTATAAGTTTCACTCCCGATACTCATGACAGCTTCGCCCTCTGTGAGGTAGATAAGGGTATGATTGGTCGCTCTCACGGGCGGAACAGGAAGTTTAATCAAACGAATCAGATCCTCAACCCGAACGATAAAAAACTTCCCGAAATCAGATTTCAGCAGGGTGTTCAACTGCTGTTCGGATTGCATGTATTTAGTACGGAACGAGGATGTATCGTACGTCTTAATGGAAGTTTCCTTCATGTCTGATACGGATCGTTTACTCTTTAAATTTCCTGAATATAGAAGTTGCAATATGTCCTCCAAAGCCAAATGTATTACTCATGGCGTAATTCACTATTCTATTTTGAGGTCTGCCAAGGGTAAAATTAAATTTATCCGCAAAATCCGACTCAATCTGCTGCGTATTGACAGTAGGAGGAATTTTGTTTTCCAAAATAGCTTTGATACAGGCCACAGCCTCAATGGCCCCGGCTCCGCCCAATAAATGCCCCGTCATGGATTTAGTGGCACTGATGTTGGCATTCGGGCGAATACCGAATACCTTTTCGATAGCTTTCAATTCGCTCAGGTCGCCTGTGGGAGTGGATGTAGCATGAGCGTTGATGTAATCAATTTCCTGCGGACTTATTCGGGCTTCTTCCAAGGCTAAATTCATTCCCAGTACGGCACCTTCTCCCTCCGGATGAGTGCCTGTGAGGTGATAGGCATCGGCGGCTAATCCACCTCCCGCCATTTCAGCAAGGATGGGGGCGTTTCGACGGATAGCATGTTCGTAACTTTCTAAAATAAGGGCGCCGGCTCCTTCCCCCAACACAAATCCGTCGCGGGCAATATCAAAAGGTTTGGAGGCGCGGCTATAATCCTCGTTTTGGGTAGAAAGTGCTTTAGAGGCATTAAATCCGCCAATGGAACTTTCGGTGACTGAGGCCTCGGAGCCGCCTGCAATCATGACGTCGGCTTTTCCCCAGCGGATATAATTGAAAGCCTCAATGAGGGCAGTATTGGAAGCGGAGCAGGCAGCCGCAGTCGTAAAGGTAATTCCCCGTAATCCATATTTGATGGATATGACCCCGGAAGCGATATTCACAATCCGTTTGGGTATAAAAAAAGGATTAAATCGAGGAATACCCTCTCCTGATTTGAATTCGCCGAATTGTTCTTCAAATGTAGAAACGCCGCCGTCACCCGCTCCCCAAATAACACCGATCCGGTTGCGATCGCATTGGTCAAAATCAATTCGAGCCATTTGTATCGCTTCTTCTGCCACTACTAAGGCGTATTGGGTAAAAAGGTCGTATTTTCTTATTTCGTTTTTCTCGAAAAGATTTTGCGGATTGAAATTCTTTATCTCGCAGGCAAATCGTGTTTTAAATTTAGCGGGGTCAAATTTAGTGATCGGTGCCGCGCCGCTAATGCCGTTCATGAGGCCTTCCCAATAGGCCGCTGTATTGCTTCCGATGGGTGTCAATGCCCCTACTCCCGTGATAACAACTCGTTTCATTCTGTTTTTGGTTTTAATTCCTGAATAATGGTGTTTTTCACCAAGGTAAAGTCCTCTGCCCCGGTGAGTCTTGATAATTGAACAATGGCCAACATATTAGTAATGATCATCAAGGCTTTTGTTCTTGGAGGCACCGAAAAATCGAATACATTTTTCGATTTTCCTTCCTGTAAAATAGCCGTTACCCAATCCAATATCTTTTCGGCAAGCCCTTTAAGCTCCTTTTGGATTCCCTCTTCTACGGTGTGCAGGTCGGTGGCTAAGGAGCCGACGATGCAAATTTTTTCCTCCGATTTTGCCGAAGTGTAAATGGACAGAAAGCCCATCAGTTTTGCCATAGGCGGTTGATCTTCCAAAGCTGTTTTCAACGCTTCCAATCGTTCGATATGCTCTTTGACCGTCGCCACTCCCAAGTCGGTTTTGGTAGGAAAGTGATAATGAATGGAAGCCGTTTTGATACCGACGGCCTTGGCGATGTCATTGAAACTAAAGGCATTGAATCCTTTTTCGCGAATGAAGTGATCCGCCGCTTGGATGATAGTGTCTCGGGTGTTCATAGAACGATTTTTTTGCAAATGTAATCGTTTTGTGAATCTACCTACTGATAGATAGGTAAAAATTTCAGAAAACTTTGGCAGTAGTAGGGGAAAGCCCTACTTTTGCGAAAATTAGCAGATGATTTATGAATCGTATCGTTCAACTTTTTCGGCGCAATCCCGACCATAATCTTAACGTATATTTTACCGCAGGTTTTCCGAAATTGGAAGATACCCGTCGTATCTTAAAATCACTGGAAACGGCAGGTGCCGATTTGGTGGAGATAGGAATGCCTTATTCCGATCCTGTTGCCGACGGTGAAACGATTCAACAAAGCAATCAGCAGGCGCTCGAAAACGGCATGAGCGTACGAAAATTATTTGAGCAACTGCGCGGAATGCGTTCTGAGATTACCGTTCCGGTGTTGTTGATGGGGTATGTCAATCCCGTACTTCAGTTTGGAATCGAAAATTTTTGCAAAGCCTGCGCTGAGGTCGGCGTTGACGGATTGATCTTGCCTGATATGCCCGTAGATGAATATTTGGAAGAATACAAACCGATATTTGACAAGTACGGTATTCTCAATATTTTTTTGATCACCCCGCAAACCTCCGAAAAACGAATCCGACAGATCGATGACAACAGCGAAGGGTTTATTTATATGGTCTCTTCAGCGAGTGTTACCGGTTCTCAATCCGGCGTAAGCCACGATATGGAAGCCTATTTCTCACGGGTCAACGCGATGAACTTGCGCAATCCGCGGTTGATCGGTTTTGGTATCAAAGACCACGATACCTTTGAAAAAGCCTGCCAACACGCCGCCGGAGCTATTATCGGAAGCGCCTTTATTCGAGTCTTGCAGGAAAATACGGCTATTGAGCCGGCTATCCAGGAATATGTTAAACAGGTAAAAGGCTATTCGGAGGTTAGTTAAAATCAGAGCCACAATCCGGTTATTTTTTCAGCATATTTTCAAACAAGAACACCCCGTTTTTGTTGGCAATGATAATATCGGGGGTTCGGTCTTTGTTCATGTCGTGTACGGTGATGTTTAATCCCGCCCCTGAATCGTTATCAATGATGTGTTCGGTCCAGTAGGGCTGTTTACCCGGCGTAAAGTCAAACCACATCAGATACGAGGCATCGGCATCGCCGGGGTCGCGACCGTGGTGTGCCAGAAATCGTTTACCGGTAATGTACTCCTTGCGGCCGTCACCGTTCAAATCGGCCATGATCGAAGAATGGGTTTGGGCCGTAGTAGTACTCATGACATGCGTTGTAAAATTGATCTTCCCGGTTTCATCTTTGATTTGTTGGTGCCACCACACACCCAAAGCGTGCGCTGAGGCACTGACCACGTCGTTTTTGCCGTCGCCGTCCACGTCCAACACCTGCATGTGGGAGCAGGATTCCCCCAAATTTGCCGGGTGGAATACCCAATTGCCTGACTTAATGTCGCCGTTGCCTTTGAACCATCCCTCTTTCACTACTACATCGTTGAAGCCGTCTTTATCTATATCCCCGTAACCGATGCCGTGCGAAAAAATCTCGGTGCCGGGAACATTCTCAACCGTTAACGGAAACTTTTTCCATTCCGTCTCGCCTCGTTTGGCCGGTGCTTTTAACCAAATCACCTGCTTTTTGGCCTTGTCTCCGCAAAGAATGTCCAATCGCCCGTCGCCGTCCATGTCAATAAAACCCGGCGATTCGTTGGCAATCCCGACCGAATCGGCAATAATGTGTTTTTTCCAGCTACCCGGTTGGTTATGCGGGTTTTCAAACCAAAAAGCCGGCTTGCCGGGAAAATCAATGATAACGACATCGTCCCAGCCGTCTAAGTTGACATCCATACCCAAGTTCAAAAACGAGTTACTGTATTCTTTGCGAGGGTTAAATGCTTTGGAAAACATCCCGAAGCCCACGGTTGCTTCGCCTTGAGCGGAAGAAGGGGTTTCTGCGGGGGCCATTTGATGCTTGGTCCAACCGGGGGCTTCAAACCAGTAGTAGCCGGCAATGATGTCGGTTTTTCCGTCTTTATTCAGGTCGGCAACGGCCACTCCTTCCGAAATAAAATCACCGGTAATCTTGGTTTTCTTAAACCCGCTCGGCAACATCGTTGTAACAGGTTGACCGAAAGCCACCCCAACTGCAAAAGCCAGGACAGCGGTTGTCATTAAGTGATTTCTCATGATTTTTTGTTTCGTTTAAGGGTCATTCCGAGGCATAGGGAATCTGTTTTATCACAACAGATATTTCATGCCTCGTCAAATCAAAGGTTTATTTTCCGAGAGCGGTGTCAATCAACATCAAGCTTTCGTGGTTTTCGTGCGAATGTGATTTTCCCAACCGATCTTTCAACTCCTTCAACAGTTTTTTGGAATCCTCTGTGCCAATGGCCGTTACCCGTTGGATCATGTAGGGCAAATGCTTGGACATTTTTGATTTTTCAGCCATCTCAATGGCCCGTTTGGCATCAATGGCGGCTAAGGGTTCGGCCGCGTACCAGAGCATTAACGGTAAATTGTGGTCTTCTTTGTCCTCCGCTTTTTGCACCAAAGCATCCAAAACATCCCAGCGTTGATTGGGGTCCAATCGAATCATGGCCGAGGTCAGGTAAAGGCGGACTATCGGAGAAGGGTCATTTTTAGCTAACTCAACCAAACGACTCAGCGTTTCCGGTGAAATCAGTTTGTCTTCAGCTAAAAACTGAATAGCCCAGCTTCGGAGGTAGGCATTCTCGTGGCTTAACAGATCGTTTAATTCTTTATCCGTCAATCCTTTGGTGACGTGAAGAGCCCAAAGCGCTCGCAATTTGCGAGTCACCTCCGGGTTGTTCGCTAAGATTTCCTTCAGGGCTTTGTGGACTTTTTTATTCGGACCGCGCTCCTGTAATAAAGTTCGGGCCTGACGAACATACCATTCATTCGGATTTAATTGGTAATTCACCAGTTCCATGTCAGAGGCTTTCGTCAGGTCGGCTTGTACCCATTTGTCGTTTTCGTGGGTGATTTTAAAGATCCGCCCTAAGGTTTTGTCGTGTACGTCCGGATTGGAACTGTGGCATTGGTTTTTGTCGTACCAATCAATGGCAAAGACCGAACCGCCGGCGTCGTATTTGAAATTCAGCCACTGCGACCAAGAATCGTTCATGACCAAAAAGTCGTTTTTATGCTGAACGGTATACCCCGAACCATTCGGTTGGGGGTGGTCCATGTTGAGGCGGGCACCGTTGATATTATTCATGAAAATCTCATTGCGGTATTCCTGCGGCCAAGAGCCTCCTAAATAAACCATAGCTCCGGCGTGGGCGTGACCGCCTCCTTTAGCCGCCGAGCGGAAGTTGCCCGCGTGAGGACCGCGTTCACCGATCCAGTGAACGTGATCACCGGAAGTTTTGATGTCGTCGTAAGTATAAGGGTTGAAATGCTTCCCGGCTTGCCGCTGATAGCGGGCATTTTGGATGATGTGGTACATGTGCGGAATCACACAAGCCGTAATGAAAGGTTGGCCATAATCGTTAAAATCAATTCCCCAAGGATTACTGGTACCTTCGGCAAAAACCTCAAATTGGTGGGTGGTAGGGTGGTAGCGCCATACGCCGGCATTGAGCTTAGTACGTTCTGCATCCGGAGCACCCGGCTTGCCTACATTAGAGTGAGTAAATACACCGTGGGTTCCGTATAGCCAGCCGTCGGGGCCCCAGCGCAGGCTGTTCAGTGTTTCGTGGGTATCTTGAGTACCCCACCCATCCAACAGTTTTTGCGGAGGGCCGGCCGGTTTGTCGTTTTTTGCATCAATCGGCACAAACAATAAATAAGGTGCTGCACCCAACCACACGCCCCCCATACCTACTTCCATCCCGCTGACCAAATTCAGGCCTTCCATAAAGACTTTTCGCTTGTCCAGCGTGCCGTCGCCGTCTGTATCTTCAAAAATCAGAATGCGGTCTTTGCCTTGCCCTTCCGGAGCCGGAACGGGGTAAGTATGGGCTTCTACTACCCACAGTCGATTGCGGGCATCAATGGTAAAACAGATCGGACGAATGATGTCCGGCTCAGCGACAGCAAGTGATATTTTGAACCCTTTAGGGGCGGTTATGGCTTTGGCAGCGGCTACCCCCGATAATCCCGCATTCAGGACGGGATCCAACGGAGGCAGAATGATAATATCCTTTTGGAGGAGCTCGTTCGGAAATTCGGGACGTTTATCATAAAAAAGAAATTCGTCAAAATTGATGTGGGCCCATTTGTCGTGCGGAATGTAAGGGATCTGAGAAATCCCGGTTTCGTTGTCAATGATTTTGATATAAATCTCTTTCCCGGCATAGGGTTGTAAATCAACAATGACCGGTTGTAAGGTAGAGCGACCTTGTCCGGTAATGCTGAAAATCACTTTGTCTGAACCGGCTTCTGTTATTTCAACGCGGGTGTCCTGCAACGCCCCGCCCGACACGCGGAAGGCGGCGAAGGGATGGGTTACTTTAAAAGGAACAGAAGTGAGCGTTCCGGTCTGTTTGGCATTGACCGTGCCGCCGCTGCTCAGAAAATACTTCCCTTCAAAGTTGAGGCGCATCTCTTTTTCGTGGACAGGGGAGGGGTCTTCGCTGATCAATGCATTGGTAAAAGCATCGCCCGTAGCAGTCCAGTCTTTTAAAGAACCGGATTCAAAGTTGAGATTAAGCGGTTGGCCGTCCTTTCGCGGCAGTATTCCCTGCATGACAGCCGTGGAAATAATCCCTTCTACTACTTCAAATTTACCCACCATACCCGCGGCTCGGTGGCCCGGAACCGAACAATAATAGGTATCGCTTTGCTCAGCCGTAAAAACGAGAGTTGTGGTGGCTCCTTTGTCTAAGATGGTTTTGCTTTTAATCCCCATTTTTTCTAAAGCAATATCATGGGTCATCAACTCGGCGTTAGTGATTTTGATTCGAACTCGGTCGCCTTTGTTAGCACGAAGAACGGGATTCCGTGCCCCGTCCGGCCCGAAATAACCTACCATTGACGCTTCCAGAGCATAGTCACGGTCAAAGCGGGTCGTGTCTTTGGCAGATTGTAGCTTGGAGGGCTGTTGTGAATGACCGTTCCGAGTAACAAACAATAGAATGGCGAATGATAAAATAAGGAAGCGATTCAGGTACATAGCAGAAAAGGAGTGAGTTTATGGATTACAATTCCTCTTAAAATTATCAAATATTCGGTTTTGGGACAATATTCGAGAAAAGCCTGATTTTCGGCACTTGAAAAAAAGAACTTTCCGGGGTGATTTTACGGTTGAAATATCCGAAAAGTTTTTTATAGGTCAGTAATAGTTCTGAAACAAAACAGTGCAGGCTGTTTCAGCGATACAGCATTTCGCGAGTACGTGCCGGGAGGCGGCAAAGGCAATAGAGTAAGCAATAAAAAAAGAGATTGCCCCTTTGGGGAGACAACCTCTTTTCCGCAATTCAGAATATTTACTTTTTACTCTCCGTCTTCCTGTTCGTTGGTTCTGGCCGATTGTTCGGAAAGTTTAGCAAAGAAACCGCTGCCGATTCCATCCAACTCTACGGGTTTCAAAATAAAACGATAATAAGTGCTTTTATAATCCAAACCTAATTTTTGGAAAATACCTTTCAATAGTAACGAGAATCCCCGGCCTATTCTGGATAATTCAAAAGAAGATTCGCCGGCTTCTTCTACAGGAATCAAATATAAACCGACAAACCCTTTTTTATTTTGGTCTGTTCCTACTTTAAAGCGAACACTTTGAGTCGTATCTACTCCTAAAACTTGGAGAGTAGCAAGCGGTAATGTCAGTTTACCGTTAGAAGTAATATGTGCATACGCAATTACTTCTTCTTCTTTTGCCTGTTTCTTTTTCTCAATAGTATTATCTTCCTGAGAATAGAATTTAATTTGTTTTTGTTTCATTGGTAAAGTTTGAAAATAGGTACAACAGAATGATTTGAGGCAAAGGTAATTGTTTTAAGTTTTATTCATAGCAGCAAAAGTAATTATGATAAAAATTTTGCCCGATCAATGGAGAAGATAAATTTTAGAAAAGGCTGTTTGAGAAAAATAAATAACAATACTGCCGTCTGTTTTGAATTTAAAATCATTTATACCAAAGTAAATCAGCAGAAGAATCTCTGTTTAAACGAGTAGATAATAACGGCTTAAATATGCCTTATTATCTTGTGTTTTAGCAAATAAAAATAGGGTTATTGATCAATTTTTACCTCGTAAACGGAAGTTTTTGAGGGTTTTATCCTTTTCTGTTTTCGATGGTGCCAAAAAAGAGTGCTTCCGTTGTTTCCTTACTTTTTTTTCTTTAAACCGTACCGAAGAGTAGGGGAATCATTCTGTGATAAGTAATAAATGCAGGGTTTTGAGAAAAGGTGTTTTCGGCTTATGAATGAGTATGGATGGTTAACCGGCGTCTTATAAATGACAAATAAAAAATTTATCTTCTGTAAAAACTATGAAGAAAATTCTTTGGCTCATTATAGTATATGCGCAACTGACCATGGCCCAAAACTCGGCAGATATTCGGCTCATTGTCCGTTCGGATGATATCGGGTTCTGCCATACGGCTAATGAAGCCTGCATGAAAGTTTATACCGACGGAATCAGCCGTTCGGTAGAAATATTAGCCACGGCCCCGTGGTTTATGGAAGCGGTCAAATTACTGAAAACACAACCCGGTTACGACGTAGGTGTACATCTTTGCCTGACGAGTGAGTGGGAGAATTTGAAATGGCGCCCGCTGACTGCCGCTGCGAGTCTGACGGATGCTGACGGATATTTCCCGCAATTTATTTGGGAAAATAAAAACTTGAAAAACAGTGCTTATTTGCTTCAGAAACCGGTCAATATTGCGGAAGTGGAACGGGAGTTTCGAGCGCAGATCGAATTGGTCAAAAAACATTTGCCTTGGGCGAGTCACCTTTCTTCACACATGGGATGCACTAACGCCAACGCAGAGATCAAAGCCTTGACCGAACGCCTTTCGGCAGAATACAAATTGCCCATCCAAATGCCCCAAAACATTACTTCGGTCAAAGGGTTTGGCGGTTCTGCAAAATCGCCTCAGCAAAAGGAAGAGGATTTGATTACTATTTTGAAGAATTTAACTCCCGGAACTCATTTCCTGATCGAACATCCCGGTTATAACAGCGGTGATATGAAAGGGGTAGGACACGTAGGCTACGAGAATGTAGCCTATGACCGCGAGGGGGTGACAAGGGCTTTTACGAGTGTTGCCGTTAAAAAAGTGATAGCGGAGCGTAATATTAAACTGATGAGCATTAAAGAGGCGTTTCAGTAACGAAACACGACAATCGAAAAACTGCAATATTCTTAGGTAAGGCCTTCAAAGCCTTGCCTGTTTTTTTTGCAACCAAATCAGCTGCATCTATCGCTGTCAATTCATTCCTCCATTATTGCAATTGATGAATTTAAAATCCCAATCAGCGCATTCGTTGCCGGCATTCACAAAGGGTTGTTTCTACTTTTGAACATTCAAAAACGAAAACAGCCACTTTTATGAACACTTTCACTTTCTTTTCTCTGTATGTTAAGCGTAAATTTCCAAATTGGGCTTTAGCCGGTATTTTGCTCTTTTCTTTCATGGCGTGTAACGATAACGGGAACGTCGGCCCTGCAAAAGGAGTTGTGAAAGGAAGGGTTACAAACGGCGAAGGAAAACCCGTAGCTAATGCGGAAATTATTGCCAATAGTACCGATTATTACAACAAAACCTCGACCGGCTATACCAATGCTGAAGGGTATTATGAAATTCAATTACCCAACGGGATTGCCGAAGGCTCCTATTCTACGGAAGGTACTGTTACGGTCAAATACCACGGTAAAAACTATACGTTAGCGCTTTATAACGAAGATACCCGCGTGTTTTCGGCCTACGACGGGGCCGTTCGAAATTTTATTTTTCGATTGACCGGCAAACGCAATGCCGACGACGATGCTGCGGCAAGCCCGCTCGGCGGTAAATTGGAAGTCCGCCACGATTTTAACACTTTGGAACGAAGCAACATTGAAGTGGCCCTGCAACCCGACGGACCTTTAGTAGATGGCAGTGTAGGAAAAAAAATAGTGAAGATGCTCTCCGAAAATGATGATTATCTACACGATATACCGGTAGGTAATTACAAAATCACCGCCCGCGATGTCGTCACGAAGGAAACGCTCGGTATCACCCTCATGGATTCATTTAAAACGTACACTTCCTCGGTGACCGGCTTATTTACAGATGATGATTTTATCGGTTCCACTCATTTCAGATTGGCGGTCAATATCGGTAAGTTATAAGATTGATTTTAAGACAAATAAAAGGTGTTCAGGTACTGTGCCGAAACCGAAATCCTTTGACCCGCTGAAAAATAAATGCTACATTTTTTTCAGTCTCATCCATAAAGTATCTTTTCGGTAGGCTCCCTGAATGATTAATGTGCTGTCTTTCAGCTGATAGTTCCATCCAAGAGAATCGCTGCCACTTTCGTTGCTTTTACTGAACCTGAGTTTTATTATTTTCTTTTTCTCATCCACGTCGTATTGCCCGTACAAATCTTTTTTGTCATCAAATCGATCCGTATTTTTTTTAAGAAGAAATCCATACCGCCATTCAAAATAAATTTTTGACCAAAGCGAATCTTGGTCGGGCATGTTCGGAGCTATCGGTTGATTATTTTTTTTGATTTCTTCTACTTTCCAAACGCCGTTAACTGCGGTTGGCTCCTGAAAATTACTTTTAAGCGAATAAATGTGTAAAAAAGCGCCTCCGATAACAAGCACGCGCAGCAGCATCAGTACGGTACTTTTCCAATGGATACTCAATGAATCTCGGTAAGAAAAAAAGGTCTCTTTCAGCTTTTCAAAATCAAGTAACAGGAGAAAGATCAGTAAAAATGTATAGTGTAATGCGTTAAAATAAGCTAAGGGAGAGATGTTGTAGAAATGGTCAATTAAATCAATGTTGATCATGATCGGCAAAAGGATAAACGTTGCCAATAAACGGGTTCTTCGGAAGACCAGAAGCAGGCAGCCCGCCACTTGCATCGACCCGAGAATCATAGCAAATGTCTCAGAATAACCGAAATAGGCCCACGTTAACCAGAAACCGTTTAACTCGCCGATGGGCGTATCAAGAATATAGTGGGGAGCTTGAAATTGAGTTTTCAATAACTTAGCGGCACCATACGTGGCAATCATGTGGGCTACATAAAACGCAATGATGGTCTGAATCCAATAATGTAATTCCGGATTTTTGACGTATTTGTGCCATAAATAAGCCAACAGTAAACTTAAAGCCAACAGCCCGGCACCTAACGACAGTATTAGCTGAGGATCGTTTGCTGCCTGCCATTGCAGTTGGGAAAATTCTTGGGAATACTGTAAGAGCCCTATGATGACGAGGAGCAGACCGACTGCTTCTGCCGTTTTAAACCAATAAGAGTATTCAATCTTCATAAAAGTATCGGGTAGCTATAGAAAAAAGGTCGAAAAGAACCACTAAAAAAGACGAAGGCACTTGTCAGGCCAAAGATAGTTTTATTTCATTTATCTCAAAATGTGAAAATAATTACGTTCAGAGATTGCGGAGCCGCTGATTTACTGCTATTTTGTCTGTCTAACTTCGATCCATGAATTCTTTTCTGAAATTAGGGCTTTACGGCCTTTTTGCAGGGGTTTTACTACCCGAAATCAGTTTTTCGCAATTGCCTTCCAATGCTGCCCTTTCAGCACAGGCCGACAAAGTGGCCGAGGCGATTGTTCCCAAAGTGATTGAATGGCGGCGGGACATTCACCGCCAACCCGAATTGGGAAACCGGGAATTTCAAACGGCCCGAAAAGTAGAAGCCCACCTGCGTGCCTTGGGGATGGAGGTAAAAACCCAAGTGGGAAAAACGGGTGTCATCGGAATTTTAAAGGGTGCTTTACCGGGGCCGGTAGTGGCTCTTCGGGCCGATATGGATGCGCTTCCCATTACGGAAAGGGGAAATTTGCCATTTAAATCAACGGTCACGACAGAATACAACGGGAAAACGACGGGGGTAATGCATGCCTGCGGGCACGATGCGCACGTGGCGATGCTCATGGGGGCCGCTGAAGCGTTGGCTTCCGTCAAAAATGGGTTAAAAGGAACGGTTAAATTTATTTTTCAACCCTGCGAAGAAGGACCGCCGACGGGAGAGGAGGGTGGGGCCAAATTGATGGTAAGAGAAGGCGTTTTGGAGAACCCGACAGTGGACGTCGTATTTGGGCAACACATCGCTTCCGGCACCGAAACGGGTATCATCACTTTCCGTCCGGGCGGTTTTTATGCGGCCAACGATATTTTTAAAATTACGGTCAAAGGAAAGCAAAGCCACGGAGCGGCCCCTTGGGCAAGCGTAGACCCCATCATTACCGGCGCGCAGATATTATTGGGTTTGCAAACCATTGTAAGCCGCAATTTACCCATTACCGAAAATGCGGCCGTGGTGACCGTGGGTGCTTTTAATGCCGGCAATCGGCAAAACATTATTCCGGAAGAGGCTGTCATGATCGGTACCGTACGTACCTTTGATGCCGCGATGCAGCAAACCATTCACCGGCGTATTCGCGAAATAGCAACGAATATTGCCCAAAGTGCCGGAGCAGCGGCTGAAGTAGAGATCACTGCCGAAGATCCGATGGTGTTCAACAGCCACCCGCTTACGGCACAAATGGTTCCGACACTGCAAAAACTGGCAGGAGCTTCCAATGTGATCCTTGTTCCGGCCGGTACGGGTGCGGAAGATTTTGCCTATTATGCCCAAAAGGTACCGGCCTTCTTTTTTCGGATCGGGGCGCTCCCCAAAGGCAAAAAACCGCTCGATGTATTACACCATACCCCTGATTTTCAAATGGATGAAAGCAGTATGGGCTTGGGTGTGAAAACATTGTGTCACTTGACGTTAGACTACATGGAACAATATCTTTCAACTAAATAATCACTGATGGATTTTTCAGACCGCCAAAAAGGTACGACCTCCGTTTGGGGAGGCGAAACCGAACTTTTTCCCGAAGGCGCCATTACGCCTCCCGTTGTCAACAGCGTTACTTACGGTTACAAAGATTTGGACGAATGGCATAAAGTGGCCCTCGGACAGGCAGAAGGCTATATCTACAGTCGAAATACCAATCCGACGGTGCAGGTGTTGGAGGAGAAAATCAAGGCGTTGGAAGGGGCGGAGGCGGCCACTTCTTTTGCGACCGGCATGGGGGCCATCAGTAATACGCTTTTTGCTTTGCTGACCTCCGGCAAGCGGGTGGTGTCGCTCAAAGATACTTACGGCGGAACGAGTAAGCTATTTTTAGATTTTCTGCCTCACTATCAGGTGAACGTAACCCTTTGTGATACCACTGATTTTGAAGGATTGGAGACGGAAATCGCCAAAGGCTGCGATGTACTGTATCTGGAAACACCCACCAATCCGACCTTGAAAGTGGTGGATATTCAACGCTTGGCTGCTGCGGCCCACCAAGTCAATGCTGTGGTGGTGGCAGACAGCACCTTTGCCACGCCGATTAACCAAAATCCGCTTAAACTGGGGGCTGATTTGGTGGTTCACAGTGCGACCAAATTTCTTTGCGGCCATTCTGACGCCATGGGAGGATTGCTGTGCGGAAGCCGGGAGTTGGTCAAAAAAGTGTATCAATTTCGGGAGATCAACGGAGCGAGCATTCATCCGGAATCGGCTTATCTCATTGCGCGCGGTATGAAAACCCTGGAACTCCGCATTGAACGCCAAAATGCTTCGGCCCTGCGCATTGCCCGCTTTCTGCAAAGCCATCCTTTGGTGAGTGAGGTATTTTATCCGGGGCTTGAATCGCACCCCCAACATGCCATCGCCCGCCAACAAATGTCCGGCTTCGGAGGAATTCTGAGTTTCTCTTTAAAGGGCGGTTATGAGCAAGTCAAGACATTTTTGCCGAAATTGAAGTTAGTCCATTTGGCGGCAAGTTTGGGTTCGGTCAGTACCATCGCGGGCCCGCCGCGCACGACCAGCCACGTAGAGTTGACCGAAGAACAACGCAAATTGTTAGGCATTCCGGAGAGTCTGATCCGTTATTCGGTAGGGATTGAAAACGCAGACGATTTGATCGCGGATTTGGGACAAGCCTTGGCCGCACTCTAATTATCCACATCCCTGACCGTCGGGCGACTGTCGTTTTGTCGTTTTTCGTACGGAATTTGAAACGCACTCAAATCGGGTGCGTTTTTTCGTTTGCGAGAACGTTCGTATTGATAAATCGTTTGCCCCAACTGATACAAAAAAGGATGACCTACACTTTCGTATTCGTATTGGTTGTCGTTCAAAATTCCGTCGCTGTTCACGTAAACCGTAGCCGAAAGCATGTATTCTACTTTGTTCTTAAAATCAGCAACGTAGGAGGCGTCCGTCAAAAAGCCGTAGGCCCAACCTACTTTATTGAATACTCTGACGCCTTCGGGCAATGAATGATGCAGACTGTCCTGAAAAAAGAATTTAACGTAACTGTCGTAATACTGTTCTGCGTCGTACTTAGGGTAATTGGTTTCACCCGGAAATTGGGAAAGGTATTGATACAGAAAGGTATAATCGTCCTTCGTAAGCTCAAACCGTTGTTTTACGGGTACCGATTGAGGAAACAGGACGGATTGCAGTTGTTGATGAAAAGCTTCCAAAGGCAGTTTGTTTCGGGTCGTGAAATCAATCGGTTCGTTGATCAGACTGTCTTTGCTGTTCATATACCCGCTGCCTATTTTGGCAATCCGACTGAAATCAAACGCCGATGGATTATAGGCTGCCGGTTGGGCATAGAGCAATGTACCGTCTTCTTTGATAAACCGTACCGGATTGGTATGACGATTTTCCTCGGGTGTCATCCGCACAAACCGGTGCGTGATGCGCGTGTCGGGATAGCCCTTAGCGTGTAACACTCGATTGGTCGTTTCCTGGCCCACAAACTCATACAGGCGACTGTAAGCGTCATTGTCACTGACCAAAAATGCCTTTTTGATAAAATGAGCAACCGAAGGATAGCCGTTGGGTGAGGTTTCGTCCTTCCATTTTTTGGTTTGCCCGCTAAAGGCCGAATCAAACTGCATGGGAGTAAATTTCGTCACATTCGGCTGTTTCAACTGATTTATCTTTTCCAATGCCAACAACGCCAAGGGCAACTTGACGGTAGAAGCGGGGTTAAAATAATCAGTGCTGTCCAGGTGGAAGTAATAATTCCTGAAAGAAGGCCGGTTGTTCTTATCGCGATTGATTTGCGTATAAATGATCTGAAGTCGGTAGGTTTCGGGATGTTTGATGACTTCCTGAAAAATAGGATGAGGGTTGTCGGCAAACAGTTTTGTCAAAAAAATATCCGTTTTGGGTTGAGACAACCCCAATGAGCTGAGTAATAGAAAGTAGAAGCCGGCGGCGAAGCGTATCGTGGATTTAGGCATAGGTTAATGCTTTCAGATCAGTTTTCGTTGATTGAGGTGGTTAAAGAGTCGGGTAAAATTGGTAACGGTTGTGGTTGGGTTTACTTCATAATCCTCAGCGGCAGAAGGCGTCACTACAAGTACGGGGATGTTACCCAGATCTTGCGAGGCTACCGTGGTTCCTTTGGTGAGTTTAGGGACGTTGGCATATTTTATTTCAATTCCCAAGACGGGGTTGTGTCCTTTCACCAATACTAAATCCAATTCTGAACCGTCTTGCGTTCTGTAAAAATAAGGATAGACCGTTGGTTTTAATTGGGCTATGATCTGCTGAATCACAAATCCTTCCCAAGAATTTCCTTTTCCTATATACCCTTCCAAATCTTCTTCGTTTTCAATACCGACCACGGCATGCAGCAACCCGGAATCCCGAAGATATATTTTGGGTGACTTTATTAACCGTTTGGATATATTCACAAAATAGGGCGGTAACCGTCTGATAAGAAATGAGTTTTCAAAATAATCTAAGTAGCGTTTTACTGTATTGACATCAATGCCTAATGATTTGGAAAAATCAGAATAATTAATCACGTTGCCGTGTACATGGGACACCATGCGCAATAAATTTCGCAGCATAATCGGAGAAACAGAAAGCCCCAGTAAAGGAAGTTCTCTTTCCAGATACGTTTGAATAAAATCCAGCCTGTTGGCAAAACTTACTTCCTCACTTTGGGTCATCAGCATTGTCGGGAATCCTCCTCTCAGCCATAACTGCCGAAAAGTATAGCTATCGGTTACCTCAGCATAAACAAAAGGATTGACCTCAATGTAGGAGATTCGGCCCGCCAATGTTTCCGAACTTTTTGCTAATAATTCGGGAGAAGCGGAACCTAACAGCATAAATCGCGTATTGCTTCTTTGGCGGTCAATCACTGAACGCAATACCGGAAACAATTCCGGCATTCGTTGTACTTCGTCAATAATCAGTAGTTTGTCGGCCCGTTGCAGTAAATAGCTTTCCAAGTTAAGCAGTTTATTGTAATCTTCCTGCGATTCCAAATCAAGGTAAATACTTTCTTTAGTGATTTCTTTTTGCAGTTGTTTGGCTAAAGTTGTCTTTCCGACCTGTCGGGGACCCAGTAAGGCTATCGCCGGCAGATTCTCAATTCGCTCCAGTACTTTAGGGGTAATAAATCGCTTAAAATCCATTTTTTAGCATATTATTCCTGCAAATTTAGAATTTAATTCCAAAATTGCAGGAATAATATGCTTGATTTTCCCGATACAAGTTTCCTGATCATCATAAAAAAAGCAAGTGAACCACTTGCTTTTTACGTTGAACTCATACGATTGTTTGGCAGTTAAGAAACAAATAGGTCAGGGTTTAGGGATTTAGTTTTTGTCGGACACGATGATGCTTTCCGCCTCATACGTACCGCATTCTGTAGTTAGGTTAAATACTTGTGAGACAGTTCGTGCATTAGGTTCAATCGTAGTAATTTCGGCAGTCAGGCAGCGACCGGTCACGGCATCACGTACAAAGAGCCAATCCCCTTTGACAAGCTGACCAATCGTTTTTTTGCCCCTAAAGGTCAATACAGGGTGATTCGGGGTGGCTTCGAGGGTCATTAACCCATCTTGCAGGTGGGTGCTGACCCAAGCCTGTCCATTGGGACGGACCAAAATTCGGGTAAGTCGGAAGGTGCCTTCGTGCTTATCTACCCTTATGACTTTGCCGTTGGGAAAACCGGCGAGTAAATCGCCGACCTTTAACAGAGCAATGTGTTTTTCGCTGCCGTCTGCCATATTAATGAAAGTCTCGGCGGGAAAACAAAAGTCGTTATCCTCTCCGGTCTCTTGGGTGGAGCTGTCGGGGGGGGCTACATTCACGCCCTGCGACAGCATAAACGCAATACCAATGGCCAAACCGTCGGCGGCTTTATTCCCGTTTTTCAGGTCGTTGATATACTGTAACCAAACAGCATCGGAAGCGGCTTTGTTGGGAATAGCCACATTGATTTGTTTACCCTGCATCGTAAATACCGCTAAAGAGCCGATATTTTTGGCACCGGTCGCTTCCCGGATTTGGTACAAATAAATCTTTCGTTCAATACCGTCATTCAAGTTAAACGAAAACGGCTTTTCGTCGGGGCGGTCAAAGACGAAACCCTGCTCCTGAATGTACGTTTTCTTCTCGATATTTTTGAGAACAACTGATTTGACTTTGGTATATTCTTCCAAAGAAATCCCTCGCTGATTGTTCTGCGCCCGGGCACAGGAACAAGCAGCACAAATAATGATAAAAAGAAGCCTCATGGAAGGTCGATTAGCTGACTGATTTGGCAAATGCTTCTTTGAACGCTTTCATTTCGTCCATGGTCCCAATGCTGACGCGGCACCAGTTTTGTTGGTCAAAAAACCAACTCCGTACACTGACGCCCTCGGCCATCATTTTTTGCAGAAGCATTTGCCCTTTCATTTTAATCGGAAATAACACAAAGTTTGCTGATGAAGGTAAATACGTATAATCCATTGCTTTGAGCGTGTCATAAAGAAACTTTTTCGACTCAAGCGTGTTTTTCAAAACCATTTCCTGAAAGGCTTTGTCTTTAAAAGAGGCAATAGCTGCTGCCGCTGAGGTGGTGGATACCGTAAATCCTCCGGAGCAATATTTACGCAGTTCTTTCAACAAAGCGGGTTGTCCGAGAGCATAGCCGATGCGCAGTCCGGCAAAGCCGTGAAGTTTGGACAATGTTCTTAAAATCAATACATTTTGCCCTTTTCTGACGCACTCGGTCATACTGTCGGTAGTCGGAGAAGGAGCATAATCAATATAAGCCTCATCCACCAACACCGTTGCTTTTGGGGAAACGGAGTCGCAGAAAGACTTCAATTTTTCCGACGGAAGCATGACCCCCGTGGGGTTGTTGGGGTTACAAACATAGATCATCGCAGTTTCGCCGTTGACGCGGGCAGCCATTGCTTCCAGATCATACTGATACTCTTTGGTCAAAGGTACTTTTTCCATCGGCATGGTGGCTCCGTCTTCGCGGGCATCGCGGCCGGAGATATAACAGGTCTCCGCGATCATGGTTTTTCCCTTGGTCGCCGCCATCAGCAAACTTGCCATCAGCAATTCGGAAGAACCGGCCCCCAGCAATACTTGCTCCGGTGTCACGCCGTTCATCTCAGCAATAGCCTTGCGCAATTCAGTGGTGACGGGTCCGGCATATAAAAATGCCTTCGGCGCTGCTTCAGAGATCGCTTTAACGGCAGCCGGGGAAGGCCCCCACGGATTTTCGTTAGACGACAATCGCGCTTTGATCTGAGGAGCTGCTGCCAAAAGCGCTTCCTGTGCCAATTCCATTTCTCGTTCAGCATACACATCCCAAATGCCGAATGCGTTAGGGCGGGCAGCATGAGCAGGGCCGGATTGGCCCAAAACAATCCCGGTGGAAGCGAGCAGACCTGACTTCAACCAATCACGACGATTCAGGGCAGATGACATAATAATAGGGATAACGGTTTTTAGTTTATTTTCCAAAAGGAATCTGTCAGGCTCTCGCTTGGCGGCGATGTTTGTTGATGAGGCAAAATTAGAAAAAGATAATTTATTGTCAAAATTTATTTTATATTACTTAAATTAAAAAATGACAAAAAATCAATTTTGTATATATTATTTAGGTTTATTAAAATTAAAAAAATGTGTTTTGTCAAAAAAAAATCAAAAATGAGCATTTTTGAAACTAATGTAATTGTAAATAAAAATTGATAATATATGGAGTTATGGGATATAATTAAAATAAAATTTTGTTAAATATAAGAAATAGTTGTATTTTTTGGGTAAAAAAGCAATTATTTTGAAAATTATGTCTTGAAGATTTGATTTTTAGTTTTTTGTAGCTTATTTTCGAAGCATAATTATGAAAAAGTACAATTTACTGCACGTTGATAAACTCCTTTAGCCGCACTTGTAGGAGTTTGTTAACAAGCGAGAAAAGAGCCCTGACAATGTTAATATAATACGACTCTTTCTCCGTCATGTAATCTGTTTCGACTCACAGGAGTCGGAAAGGGAGCATGTAACAAAGTAAAAAGACCCGATACAAATTTTACGGTAAAGCCGGAAGTCAGCCCGATTCGCTTGTGTACAGGGCGAAGGTTGAATGATTTTTCCGGAAACGAAAAAGGAGGAATAGTTCCTCTTGCTTGGCCACGCTTGCCCGACTGTCGCGGTTGTCGGCGCATATGCGGCCTGTGTCTGATGAGCATACACAGTCGGTGCATAGCGTGAATCTCTCTCATTTCTACTATTCTCTACAAACTAAACATGTACCGGATGAAACAATTTCTACTACTATCCGCATTGATGACGATTGCCGGGGCCGGATTAGCCCAGCGATTTGTCACAGGTACAATCACCTCCAAAGATGAAGGCATTCTGCCGGGGGTTAATGTACTGCTCAAAGGTTCCCGAACGGGGGTAGCCACCGACGGAACCGGCAGTTTTAAGATCAGCGTTCCGGATGATAACGCCGTATTGGTATTTAGTTTTATCGGGTATAGTGTGCAGGAAATCCCGGTAGGAAGCCGTTCTACGGTAAATGTTGAATTATTGCCGGACGTAAAAGCGCTTCAGGAAGTGGTGGTCACGGCTTTCGGGATTGAAAAAGAGAAAAAAGCCTTGGGTTATACCGTTCAGGAAATCAAAGGTTCCCAGATCGTTGAAGCGCGTTCTAACAACGTCGTCAATAACCTTTCGGGGCGAATTGCCGGGGTACGGGTGCAAAGCAACGGCGGTCCGGGCAGCGGTTCTACGGTACAAATTCGCGGAAGCTCTTCGGTTTCGGGCAACAACCAACCGTTGGTAGTTATTGACGGAGTGCCCATTGACCAAACCACTTCGAGTCGTTTGTCGAACAGCAGCGAAAAACAATTCGGCGGCGGTTTGTCGGAGATAAGCCCCGACAATATCAAAGACATCAGCGTTTTGAAAGGACCCAATGCGGCTGCCTTGTACGGTTCAAGAGCGGCAAACGGGGTAATTCTCATCACAACCAAAAACGGGGCCGGCACCAAAGGCATCGGAATTGAGATCAACAGCAATACCACTTTTGAAAGACCGTCGGTCAAGCCGAATTTTCAAAATACGTACGGAGGCGGAAACGGCTACCGGACTTGGTACAACGACGGCTGGTCGGGCACGATCACCGATCCCACGGAAATTCAGCAATACCGGGCAGCTTACGGTCCCTCGGCTCCGCTGACCGGCACCGAAGGTACCGACGAAAGTTGGGGAGCTCCGATGGACGGTCGTTTGGTACGCCAATGGTGGACCGGCAAAGACGTAGCTCCGTTGACGCCGCAACCCAATAACTGGGAAAGCTATTGGCAGACCGGGGTGACCAATACCAATAACATTGCTCTTTCGGCCGGTAATGAGAAAGGAAGCCTGCGTTTGTCGGTCGGTCGCATGGACCAAAAGGGGATCATGTACCACAATGATTATTGGCGTAATAACTTTAAACTGAATACCAATTACAACTTCACCAACAAACTGAGCGCCACTGTCTCGGCGGAATACGTAAAAAGCGGCTCCGATAACCGCGGTTATCAGGAAGGCCAACAATTTATCTGGTCGCATCGTCACGTAGATTGGGCTATGTTGCGCAATTACGATGATTACATGGCCGTTCACATTCAGCGAGCGCTTCCGGGGAAATTGCCTGACAATGACCCACCGAACTGGCAACACACCTTCTTTACCAATCCGTATTTTACCCAGGATAAATTACCGTTGTCCAATGAAAAAGATCGTTTGGTAGGGAATATTGCGTTGAATTACAAGATATTACCTTATCTGAGTGTTATGGTACGCAGCGGTACGGATTTGTGGACCGATACGCGCATCAACATCCTGAACTTTGAACGGGTGAGAAACGGAAATAAAACGCCGGGGTCGTATTCAGAAGAAGTTTTAAGAGCACAGGAAACTAATAGTGATATTATTGTATCGTTTAACAAAACGCTGAATAAAGATTTTTCCGTCAGTGCGCAAGCAGGGGCTATCCAACGAACCAATTACTACAAGCGCAATTTTACCTCAGTAGGCTCATTAGTAGTGGATGGTTTATACAACCTGTCTAACTCAGTGACCAGTTTGAATACCGTGGCCAGCCGCATTGAAAAATCGGAGATGCAGAGTTTGTTCGGAACTGCCCAAATCGCTTGGAAAAATGCCTTATTTTTGGATTTTACTGCCCGTAACGACTGGTCGAGTACCCTTCCTGCTGCCGCCCGTTCTTATTTTTATCCCTCTGTTTCGGCAAGTGCCGTCCTGACGGATTTGCTCAATCTTCAAAGCAGTGTGTTGTCTTTCGGAAAAATACGCGCCAGTTGGGCGCAGGTGGGAAATGATGCCTCGGCCTATCAGTTGAACCAAACCTATCGTGCCGGCAGTGCCTGGGATGGCAGTACTCCGGAATACTACGAAAACACCACGATTCCCAATTCAGGTCTGAAACCGGAAATTACGACGGGGATCGAATTAGGATTGGACGTGCGGTTTATCCGCGGTCGGTTGGGCCTGGATGTAACTTACTATAATCAATCCTCTAAAAATCAGATCCTTGGGGTTGAAATTTCCAAAGCCACCGGCTACAATAGCCGTATCCTTAATGCGGGTGAAATTACCAATAAAGGATTGGAGGTGATGGTAAGCGGTACACCGATCAAAGCAGTAAACGGCTTTACCTGGGAAGTTGGTTTTAACTTTGCCCGTAACCGCAATAAAGTGGTAGCCTTAGCCGAAGGGCTGACGACCTATACCTTGCATACACAGCGCGGACTAACCTCAGAAGCGCGCGTGGGTCAACCTTACGGTGCTTTGTACGGTATCGGCTTTGAACACGCACCGGACGGTCAGATCATATACAAAGACGGCTTGCCGGTGGTATCCACCGTGCCGCGCCTTTTAGGAAATGTACAACCTGATTGGACAGGTGGGTTCTCTAACACGTTCACTTACAAGAGTTTCTCGGTTTCAGCTTTGGTCGATGTACGCGCCGGCGGTGATTTCTTTGACGAAGGTACCGGTACGGCCCGTTGGACCGGTCAATACGCGGAAACGGCCATCGGTCGCGAAGAAGGAATTATCGGGACGGGGGTCAAAGTGGTCAGTACCAATGCTGACGGTTCGGCGGTGTATGCTCCGAATGATGTCATAGTTGCAGCCAACCAACTGTACGGTTATAACAATCCGCGCCGTTATCACGAAGCCGTGATCTACGATGCAAGCTACGTCAAACTTCGCGAAATGACCTTCGGTTATTCGGTACCGGAAGCGTTGTTGAAAAGAACCTTTATCCGTACGGCAAAGGTATCGGTAGTGGGTCGTAACTTGGCTATTTTGTTCAAAAACACGCCGCATATTGATCCCGAAGTAGATCGTTTTGCCGGTAATCGCCAAGGGTTTGCTTACGGGGAGTTGCCTAATTCAAGAAGCCTCGGATTTAACATAACGCTCGGATTCTAAGCCCCTCCCCGGCCTTCCGCTTCGGCAAGTCCGACCCAATGGGGAAAATAAAAATTCATTTTAGTTTTCAATTAAAAAGAAACACTATGCCGGTTACATCCTATATATTTTCAAAATTAAACCTAAGAAAACCCCCATTGGGGGTATGGGGGTTGTTCCTTAGCCTATTCTTTGCTTCGTCCTGTACGAAAGAATTCGACAAGATGAACGTTGATCCCAACAACCCTACGGCCATTGGGGCACAATATTTGCTTCCGTATGCTATGGAGAAATCCATTGACCGTTACTGGGGAGGGAGTACCCGTTTTGAACGTTTGAATATTGACGGAATGATGCTTTGGATGCAGTATTTTACCCGCAATATTTATTCTAATGAAGGAGATAATTACGGAATTTCCCCTGCCTTTTACAACAACAATTGGGCTTCTTTTTTCAATGATGGTTTGCTTAATTTTCAGCGGATCATTACCGAAAGCAGTACCGGCGGCAAATCTCCCAATACCAATTATGAAGGCGTGGCCTTGGTAATGCGCTCTTGGTTATTTTCCGTAACTACGGATTTGTGGGGGGCAATACCGTATGCTGAAGCCTTGAAAGGAACGGTAGAAACTCCGATCTATACCCCGGCCTACGATGCTCAGGATAAGATTTATGAGGGATTGCTGAATGATCTGAAATTGGCGAATGAAAAATTGACGGTAGGCGGTCCGGGTGTACAGGGTGATATTATTTATGGCGGTAATATTCTGAAATGGAAAAAATTTGCCAATTCGCTCCGGTTACGTTTGGCTAATCGGCAAGCCGCTAAAAAACCAACTGAATCGCGGGCTATTATGAAAGAGATACTGAGCGATGCCGCTAAGTATCCGATTTTTACGAGCAACGACGACAATGCCCTAGTGAAAAATACCGCAACCCTGCCCAGTAATAACGAGTGGCATGAGGTGATGGTACGCGGCAGCCGCACCGACTGGAATATCAGCAGTACCTTGGCCGACAAACTTAACGCACTCGGTGATACCCGCATTACGATCTATGCCAATCCGGTAGGAGGGAAATACGTAGGTCATCCTAACGGGTTGCCGGATGCCATTGCGACGACCTATTTGTCGAGCAGTTCGACAATCGGTAATTATTTTACCAGAGCTGAAACGCCGAGTGTGATCATGACCTTTTCGGAACTGAATTTGATCTTGGCCGAAGCGGTGTTGGATGGTGACATTACGGGGGATGCGAAATCCTATTTTGAAAAAGGCATTACCGCTTCATTTGAGCAGTATGGCTTAAAAGTACCGACCGACTATTTCACCAAAGTAGGTGCCGTAAGTCGGGAGAAAGTACTGGATCAAAAATGGATTGCTTTATACGGAGTAGGGGTAGAGGCTTGGACGGAGTATCGCCGAACGGGATTTCCGGTCTTGCCGACCAAAGATCCTCGCGCTGTATTTGAAAATGACGGTATTTTACCCACTCGGTTACCCTACCCAAGTACGGAATATTCGCTCAATAAAGCCGCTTTGGATAAAGGGATCGCCCTCAATGGAGGGGCCGATAATATGAAGACGAAACTTTGGTGGGTGGAGAAATAGACAGAAGTAGTGTAAGATAAAACTAAGTTTTTGCTTTTGGACGACTTTTTTCGCCTTTTAGGCGAAAAAATAAAGTTAATTATCGCAAATTAACTAACTTAGTAGCTTAAAAGGGAACAACAACAACTAAAATCAAAAACCTAATACTGATGACACAGATTATCAACCGCCGCAGTTTGTTGAAATCCGGTTTAATGACTATCGGAGGCATGGCCGCTGCACCGGCAATCGGTGCTTTTGCCAATGTACCTTCCCGTTTGGATGCCAATGGCAATATCTTTCATAGCCCTTTGTTGAGAGAGACTTTCTTGGAAAATACGACCAAAACTCCCCCGACCTTAATTCGTATCAATGCCAACGAAAACCCGTACGGTCCGCCGATGAGCGCTCGAAAGGCAGTAAGCGAGTCGGTGGCTACCGGAAGCCGTTATTCGTGGAAAGAATTGGAAAATCTGGTTGCTAAAATTGCAAAGAAAGAAGGCGTAACTCCCGACCACATTATGATGGGGCCCGGTTCGTCTGACCTGTTGGAAAAAGTAGCGATTGTATTATTTCAAAAAGGAGGCAATGTAGTTTCTGCTGACCCAACTTACATGTCGTTGATTAAAGTGGCGGAGGCCACCGGAGCGACTTGGAAAGCTGTACCTTGCAAAGGCGACTGGTCGCACGATTTGAAAGCGATGGAAGCGGCGATTGATAAAGATACCAAATTGGTTTATATCTGTAACCCCAACAACCCGATGGGCAGCATTACTTCCGGAAAAGAGTTGTTGGATTTCTGCGCGCGGGTTTCTGAAAAAGTACCCATTTTTGTAGATGAGGCCTATTTGGAGTTAGCCGTTGGAGCCGATACGCAAAGTATGGTATCGTTGTTGGCCCAAAAGAAAAACGTCATTATCGCCCGTACGTTCTCCAAAATCATGGGGATGGCCGGTTTGCGTGTCGGATACGTGGCCGCATTGCCGTCCACACTTGATCAAATTCAAAAAATCACTCGCGGCGGAATGGGTATTACTCAAACGTCGATTGCTGCTGCCGTGGCAAGTATGGACGATGCTGAGTTTCAGGATACGACCCGTAAACTGAACCACGAAGTAAAAACGTATCTCTGCAAAAACTTAGACCGTATGGGTTACAAATACGTAACGTCTTACACCAATTTCGTTATTTTTCCCATTAACATGCCCGGCAAAGACATGCTTCAGAAAATGATGGCGAAGGGTATCATGGTACGCGGCTATGAGATTCAAGGCAAACCTTGGTGCCGCGTCAGTATGGGAACAATGGATGAAATCAAACAATTTGTCAGTGCACTGGAATCAATAAGCTAAATCAAGTAGTAAGTAGTTGGTATTGAGTAGTTAGGAAAATACATTACTCAATACCAAATACGCTTTACTTACTGCTAATTTCCCCTAAAATTATGAGCGAAGCTTTACAAAAAGCAATTACCCTTTTGTCATTGATTGGGTTGGGCCTGCTATTGCGTTCAAAATTTAAGCATAAGGAACAGACCAACGGGATCAAAGAAATGGTACTCTCCGTAGCCTTGCCGGCTACTATCT
Organism: Spirosomataceae bacterium; assembly: GCA_046329125.1. Classification (GTDB taxonomy): domain Bacteria; phylum Bacteroidota; class Bacteroidia; order Cytophagales; family Spirosomataceae; genus Runella. Next base: position 397,452 of record JAXLVD010000004.1, read on the forward strand.
TTATCGCTTTGATGAAAATAGACGTAGATGCTAAACTGTTAGTTGTGCCGGCATTGACTTTGGTTTTCAATTTTTTTATGTATTTCACGGCTCCTTTGGCTTTTCCTTTTTTCGGAATTGAGAAAGATTCTCCGATGGGGCGTACCTTAGTAATGTTACTGCCGTCATTGGCACCGGGTCTTTCCTGTTTTCCCTTTATTGCTGAGTTTTTGGGGCAGAAAAGCGTTGCTATGGCGGCTTTGGGGGATGTCGGTAATAAATTCTTCGTACTAATCTTTCTGTACGTGGTAGCTATGAACCTTTTTTTGAGAAACACCAAATCAGAAGAAACAAAAATGGGGGATAAGCTTAAAAGCCTGTTACTTAATTTGGTTCAGGAGCCGATCAATATCATCATTATATCAGCGGCCGTTCTTTTGAGCTTCGGCGTCAGTTTTAAAACACTCCCGTTGATTATCCAAGATGTGTTTGATAAAACAAGCGCAATGATGACCCCCTTGGTGTTGATTTTTATCGGTATCGCTGTCCAATTGAAACAACGTAAAAAGCGCCTGATCGCCTCCCTATTGATCTTTAGGGCCGGTCTGACAATGCTTTTCAGCGCCGGAATGATCGCACTGTTGAACGTCACCGATCCGACCATGATTTTGTTGGCCACGGTCATTCCTTTGAGTTCAGCGAGTTTTTGGCCTTTTGCGCACATTTCAGCGTTCAACTCGCGGGAAGATGCGCAAGATATTCCCAAAGAGCGCCGGACGTTCAGTGTAGAATTGGCGGTATTGGTCATGGCCTTTTCGCTTCCGTTTTCGACCATGCTCATTTTGGGCATTCTTTCCACAGGTACGTTTTTCGCCCATACCGGGACAATTGCTGTCACGGGCATTATTTTACTCTTAATTGGATTGATCCCCACATTATTAGGACGTAAGGCGGTTCGTTTGTCGAAAGTGTAAAGGTTCTCGGTCAACCGTCCGCATGCTGCGGAGATTGATTGTCGGCTTTTGAAGTATATTTTGAAGTCATTTTAACTAAACTGCATTCACTATGAAACCTGTAAAAATACTTCTTTTTGTTGCCATGGCTTTTGCAGTGGCTTCCTGTAAGGTGGACGACCCGTTTGTCGATCGCGTAGCAGCCCCGGTATTGTTGGTATTTGACAACGCCATCGGCGACGGCGGCGGGTTCACCACCGAGCCGACGGTAACGTCGAAAGCAACGGCGGCGGCTACTGTAAGTGTTCGTATCCTTGAGTTAGACAAAACCAATATTTTGGACTATAAAAAAGGAATTGATTCCATTCCGGTCAAAGGATTGGCCGTAACGCTGATGACACGTGCGGGGACAAAAATAGCGGATGTAACTACTGATGACAAAGGTCGGGCCACCGTCACAAAAACATGGACTGAATTTGGGGTAACGACTCCTAAGGCAGGAAGTATCGTTGCGTTGACTTTGTCGGGCAAATACAAAGAACAGGCTTTCTCCAAGTTAGCCCGTTTACAAGCGAATTAGTGCATGATTGACAGTCCACAGTCGATCGTATAAATTCCAACGACGTGGACTGTCAACCATAGACTGAAAGACTATTGGTGGGTTTGAATAATCAATGATTGAGTCGACAACGCCGAGGCACTCGCTTCGGCGTTGTTTTTAGTTTGATAACTTACAGGGTCATTTTCATTCCCTCATGGGTTGCTTTAAACCCTAACTGTTCATAAAAACGAATGGCATCGGGGCGTTGTTTGTCAGTAGTGAGTTGTAATAAATGAGCCACTCTTTCTTTAGCACGGGCAATGGCCCATTTCAATAATTTTTCTCCGATTCCTTGCCCCCGTCGGTCGCTGCGTATTCTGACGGCTTCGATTTGGGCTCGGATGCCGCCTTGGTAGGTCAAGTATTGAATAAAACTTAATTGTAACGTTCCGATAATTTCGGCGTTTTCGTTTTCAATGACAATCAGTTCCTGATTTGGGTCTTTATCAATATTGTCAAATGCCTGATAATAAACGGGCGGCAGCGGCTCCTGATAATTTTCTCTCCGTTGGCCCAAGACATCATCGGCCATCATTTGTACAATAAAAGGGACGTCTTCTTTAACGGCTTTTCTGAATAGCATAGCGGATAATTAGGCGGAAAAGCAATCTCTTAAATATTAAACCAAAAAGAGAACTTCACCGAAAAAGGAGTAACTCCCGGATTTTGGCGATAAGTAAGGCGATGGATGGCATCGACACGTAATACCTTAAAGATATTATCAACAGCATAGCCTACTTCTACGTAAGGTGTTTTGTTGAGGGTACTGAATCCTAATACCGGTTGTCCCTGTGCATTGGTGGGAGCCAATAGGCTCAGATTGTCCGGCCGTACACTGCCGTAGAGTACTTTGGCATTGGCCAAAAAACGCCATTTCAGTCGCTTAATGGCAGGTAATCGGTTGAACAATAAACCTTCAAAATTGTGTTCATAACGCAGTTGAACGTAGCGATCGCTGACAAATTCAAAATAATTCATCAAGTTGAAAGCGTTTTCTACGTAAAACAGCGATTCGTTGCCCAATGGGGTATAAAGCAAAGGGTAGGGGAGTGTCGAAGGGATATATCCCATCGTCAGATTATAGTTGGAACGTCCCCAAATTCCGACTCTGAAACTTTGTTTGACACTGAGCGAAATCCGATGGTAGCTGAAATCACTGTTCATAAAGTTACGCAGCCCTAATTGATAGCGCAACATCACCAGCGGCCATTTTTGGGTTCCTAAAGTCAGGCGCTCATTATCATTGTAAATGAAAATCTCATCTTTGCCCCAGCGTGTTTCAAAAAATAACTCAGAAACCTGATAGTCACTTTGGATAGGTGAGCGGTCTCCCAAACCGGGAAACGTCCGAAAGGCAAAGGCATACATGGGGTGAAAAGTGCGGTGACGCACTCCCGCTGTTTGCGTAAATCCCCGGAACAACTCCCGTTTGAGATACCCGGAGCTGATGCCTTCAAAATAGCCGCGTCGATAGGCACCCCAACGGGTCATGGCTCCGAAAATGACATTATTGCCGATGGCTTCGGAAGACAGCCCGATCCGTTCCAAGTCATAACTGTGACTGATACCGCCGATGGTCCACGGTTTTCGGCTGAAGATATAATCTACGCTGAAATTATATTTCCATTTTTGATCCAGAGTACCATAGGCCGCCGCACCGCTCAAAATCCACTTGCGGCTGAAATCGGGGTTGGTTTTGGCACCGATGCGAAAACGATTTCCTTCGATCAGGTTGTTGGAATACAGGTATAAAAACGGACCGACGTCAATGTTAATTTTGGGAAGACGCTTATACCCGTTTACGGCCATATTGAAAACTTCAATATAAGTACGGACAATCGGAACCTGCTTGACGGAATCTATTAATCGATAAGCCGTTTGCTCCCCGGCCGTGAGGGGTTCGTGCCGCGCTTTATCCCAAAAATCATTCGGATAGTCACGGTAATCTTCCGACAGTTCAATGGGATAATCGTAAAACTTAGGAGGATGCGGTTGGTTCACTACCACGTTGCGATTGGACGTATAAAACTTAATGAGCATTCCTGCCGTAGAATCGGTCAATTCAGCCACATCGATCAGCACGCGCGATTTGACCGGCATCCAGGTACTGTCACCAATCTGTTCGTATTCCTGCTGGATTTTGATACGTTCCACAAAATTGATATTAGCGCGTTTACCGACTGCGGCATCCACCTGTACGAGCGCATGCGAGAGCGTATCTACCCAAATGGAGCCGTTAAATGCTAAATCCTGTTCCCGTTTCGGTTCATAATCAATTTGATAACACCAATATCCTCCTACAAACACGGTATCAATGAGATAATATTCATAGGTGCTTTTCCAACCGTCGGCAATGGGGGAGTGGAAGTCTTTTTCAACTACATTCAGCCAATTTTGGTAAAAATTGTACTGTTGAAACGAAGAACCGATCATTTGCGAAATGAGACTGCCGTCAGTGACTGCAATGCCGGAAACCTTGGTCTTCAGGATTTGTTCTTTCTTTTTACGCGGATTTTCCCGGAAATAATAGTTAGAAAGGGATTCTGACAGGTAGATCGGAATGACCGGGCGGCCGTCTTCCCCCGCTACTTTATCAAATTGCTCGACGGCACCTGTGATTTGACGAATGGATTTTCGTTTTCGAAAACGATTGGAAATGTTATCAACATCTACTTCTATTTTATTATAACTCTCGTATTCATAAGCAGCAAGCCGCCCGGGATTATGCGCGGGTTTTTGTTTGATCACTTGCCGCAGAATGTTGTAGGCCGGGTTTTCACCGGCATAAATCTTTACTTCCTGAAGTTTAAATTCCGACGATTCGAGTTGAAAATTAATAGTTTGTGTGAGACTGTCTTTTTTTATGACTTTGACCCTCGGTCGGTAACCCATAGAGGATGCTATCAGTGAATCGCCGATTTGGGTAGTTTTGAGCGTATAAAACCCCTCAAAATTGGTTGTTACTCCTGCCGCTTTTCCTTTGACAGCCACGGCGGCAAAGGGAACGGGGTCGCCGGTTTGGGCATCAGTAACGCGTCCGGAAAGTGTATAAACCGATTGGGAAAATGCTTGCCAAGCGGAAAACACAAGACTGAATAGTAGAAAAAGAGGTTGTTTTAACTGTAAAAATGATTTTATCACCGGTGGGGAATTTTGTTCAAATCTGCCTCAACTGTCAAACACGTTTTGAAAATAAAAAAGTTTGGCCGATTTGGCAATTTTTTTATGACTTTAAATGATTTTACGCAACTATGCGGGGAAGGTGTTGCAATATTTAATGAATATAAACGAAAAATCCCCTCTCACGGTTTAGCAGGAAGGGATTCTTTTGCAATAAAAAACGAAGTTTTTCGGTGCTTTTGACTATGGATCTAACACTTCTCATAATCCGGCTGGTCCAAAGCCTTAGGGTTGATTTTCATTATATTCGACGTGCCATGTATGGTCAGCGAGCATGGTGACTTTGGCAATATAGCGGCTGTATTTGTAAGCCCGCCCCCATTCGCCGGGAGCTATCATAGAAAGAACATCCTTCCCGTCTTCTTTTTCGTAAACGTAGTAGGTTTCATTTAAGACAGGTTCAAAGTTCATTTGGGCAGCATAAATTCGCTCAGAAACATCTACCCGTTGGCGCAATTCTTTGGCTTGTTGGGCCAAAGTGGCCATTTGCTGATAGATTTGGTTCAACTGTCGTTCGGTTTGCTGACGCATCGCCAATACGGCTTTTCCTTTGGTTTTACCCATATCTTCCGGTTTGATGACAGCCCCTCCCACCGAGTGAGCATAGGCCATAAGACCGGGATTTTCGGCAACTTTGTCCGGGTTGATCGGATTTTCCGCTATCATATCTTCTGTGCTTGGTTTATTGATTGAACACACAAAATTAAAAATAGTTTATACGAAATAATAAATAAACGGTTTAAGGTCTTAAAAAAATAAAATATATCTTTATTTTGTATTATAAAATAGATATATTATCTATGTATTTGTTTTAAAAAAGATAAAAACAATAAATAAGCCCGACTTAGAAAGCCGGGCTTAAAAAGAAGCTTATTAATTGCTATTTTTTTGCTAAGACAGTGATATAAAAAGTATTACGAGTTGTTTTAATCACTGTATGATCCACTTTTGGAAAAGACGAGTGATCCATCATCTTATGCCAGGCTTCATTGCGCTCATCGCCGTTGATACTGATAATAAACAGTCCGTTTTCTTCCAAAAAAGGATTGAAACGTTCTAAAACAGCGTCAACCGAGGAACCATAATAGATGGCCTCATTGATAATGATCACATCAAACCGTTGGTCGGGTACATAAGTATTCATATCCGCCACGAAATAATACGTTTTGTCATCTTCGTGTTTTTTTCCGCGAGCTATGGCTACATCAGATACATCCGTAGAGTAATACAGGCTGTACTTTGTCTTATCAAATCGTTGTTGCAGGTAGCCTTCGCCCGCACCGATTTCCAGTATTTTTCCGTTGGGTTTAAGAAAGTGGGCATAGCCTGCAATCACACTGAAGCGTCCCAGTTCGTGAATGTCGCCTAAGCCTTCCCAGCGGCCTAAGGTGTACTGATAATTCCAGCGATCTTTGTCGCGACGTAGCACCTTACGATTGATAAGATCAACCGTTGAAGTTAATAGATTCATGAAGCAGATAGTTAGGTTAAATTCGTTAAGTTATGGCAATTAGCGTGCTAATATAACTATAGAAATGCAAAAATAGGGCTTTTCGTACTCTAAAAAGTTGGAATTCATCTCAAGAATATACTCATACGTCACACAAATCATTATTTTGCACCTTTAAATAAAATCAAAAGTGGGAGAAAAATCGATCGAAAGGCGGGAGGAGGCATCCATACCGTTTTTTGTAGAAAAACCTCATCAGTGCCAAAAGTTAACCGCGAATTTTCTTGCATGAAATTGCATTTGGCACTGTGCTTGCATACTTTTCAATCGGGTAAAACGTTATTTTTACGGAAGTTTAAATGCTGATTTTAAGTTAAACTCTTGAACGTGAGTTGTTTAATGCAAATAAAAAAACATCTTTCTATTTTGCCCTACCCCCAAATCCTTCTGCTGTCGGGGATTTTAGGCCTATTTTCGGGATGTTCGCAATACAGTACAGGACGTTTGAGTGTAGGATATCATAACCTTACGGCCAAGTATAATGCTTATGTGATTGCTCGTGATAAAATGCGGGAGGTCGATATCGCTTTGCGTAAGAATCGAAAAGAAGATTATAATCAGTTGTTACCGATTCTGTCGCCGTTAGATTCAGTAGAGGCACGGAGTGTAGAGGCACTATTGCAGGATGTGATCAAAAAAGCGTCCTTAGTGCCTGATCGTCATCAAAACAGTCGTTGGGTCGATAATGCCCTCGTTCTGATCGGCAGAGCCCGACTTTATAAAGGACAGTTTACGGACGGGATTGAAACCCTTCGTTACGTAAATGCCAAGGGGCGGGATGAAGAAGACAAGCAAGAAGGGCTGATTTGGCTGATGCGAGCTTACGTCGAAACCAAAGATTACAATAGTGCGCTGAGTGTGGCAGAATTTTTGCGCAGTCAACCGCTTAATGATGAAAACACCCGCAATTATTATTTGGTAAAAGCCTATTTGCACCAGCAAAAGCAGGAATACCCTTTGGCATTGGGAATTTTGGAGGAAACCTTTCCACTGTTGCCCAAAAATGAAGCCACGGCCCGCATTCATTTTGCGGCGGCTCAAATGTACGATTTGTTAGACAAACCCAAAGCGGCCAATTTGCATTATGAAGCCGTTGCGCGTAATCGCCCCTCTTACGATTTAGGTTTTTTTGCCGGTATGAATGCTTTGCAAAACAGGGCATTGACGGATGCGTCAGTTTCTACCGAAAGCGGTTTTAAGCGAATGCTTAACGATCGAAAAAACAGCGACTTACGTGACCGTTTGTATTATTCGATGGGTGTCATTGAAACGCGGAAGAAAAACTACCCCAAGGCCATTGATTTCTTTCAACAATCCGTACAACAAACCACCACCAATACGTCGCAGGTGCCCTATACCTATTTGGAAATGGCCAAAGTGTACTACGATAAATTGCAAAACTATGAATTGGCCAAGGCTTATTTTGACAGTTCCTTGATCTTATTGCCTCCCAATTCCGCGCAATTTCAGAAAGTGCGGGATCGGAAAGAAGTGCTCGATGAGTTTGTAAAACAAATTACTACTATTCGTACGGAAGACAGTTTGCAGCGTTTATCACAAATGAATCCGGGCACGTTGGATAAGTTTTTGGATGGCGTGATTGAAAACGAAATAGCCGAGCAGGAACGAAAAATAAAAGAAGCACAAAAGTTAGTAGCGCAGGCGCAGGCACTCAGTACCAACTCCGTTAATTTTGACGGAAATCCCGCGGAACGTTTTGTCCTCTATGATGTTACAGCCGTTAATAGGGGAAAAATGGAGTTCAGACAGCGTTGGGGGAATCGGGCATTGGAAGATGATTGGCGACGCAGTTCGAAAGTGGCGACCCTATTATCCCAAACCGAAAATATTACGCCGGCATCCACACAAAAAGCTCCGACTAATGTGCCTTTAATAGGGGACGATTTGTCAAAAATGACCAAAGATTCGCCCGAATGGAAAGCAAAAAAAGACGCACTTTATCGAAATATACCATTGCGCAAGCAGGAATTGGATGCATCCAATCAACGCATCGAAGACGCTTATTATAAGTTAGGAAAAATTTATAAGTTCAACTTGGAGGAACCGGAAAATGCCGTAAAGACTTTCGAACAAACACTGAGTCGTTTTCCTTCGTCTAATTATAAGCCCGAAATCTACTATCTGCTTTATTTAACGGTTCCCAAAACCAATCAGGAAGGATGGAAGGAAAAGTTAATTGCCGAATTTCCGAACTCCTCGTACACTCGATTACTGACGAAAAGCTCAGGCACGGTTGCCGCTTCGGGAAATCCGGAACTGGAGGCGCAGAAAGATTATGAAAAGATACTGGCTTTGTATCAGATCAATAACTTTTCTGAGGCATATGCACAATTGGAAATGGCGATTGTGACTTATGCCGGCAGTAAAATGGAAGATAAGTATGCTCTGTTGCGTATCTATTTACTGGGTAAATTACAGGGTAGAGAGGCTTACTTGAAAGCGCTGAACAGTTTTATCAAAGATTATCCTACCAGTACATTGTTGCCTCGGGTAAGGGAAGTTTTAGAGGCCCAACAATCAACTACAGTTAAGAAAAATGGGTAAGGGCAAGGGGATTTGTTTGTTGTTGTTAAAAAATCCTTATAATTGCGCTTAAAGTCTGTGTTATCTATATAACTTCACTATGGCCTTTTTGAAGGGGAAGTACCGTAAATCTATTATCCGATTCTGGCAACTTGCTGCTGTCATTATCGGAGGTGCCGTTTTATACATTACTGCGGTTTATTTTAATTTTTTCTGGTTGTTTGGCGGAATGCCCGACCTTCGTGCCATTGAAAATCCGGAAAGCCAGGAAGCATCGGAAATTCTCACGGCTGATGGGCAAACACTTTCTAAATACTTCATCGAAAATCGGACACCGGTCGAATTTGACCAACTTTCACCCAATGTCATTAAAGCACTCATTGCGACGGAAGATGCCCGTTTTGTGAAACACTCCGGTATTGATCCGCGCTCCATGTTTCGGGTTTTTAAGGGGTTGGTATCCAGCGATCAGGGAACTACCGGCGGAGGAAGCACCCTGACCCAGCAATTGGCAAAAAACTTGTTTCAGACCCGCAGTGAAAAATACAAAGGAGCCTTGGGTGATTTTCCCTTGATCAAGACCGTTATTGCCAAAACGAAAGAATGGATTCTCTCGGTGCGATTGGAGCGGAATTATACCAAGCAGGAAATCATGATCATGTACCTTAACACGGTATCCTTCGGAAATAACGCCGAAGGGATCAAGACCGCCTCCAAGACCTATTTCAAAAAAGAGCCTTGGAATCTGGACTTGACCGAGGCAGCTTTGTTGGTTGGTATGTTACAAAATCCGTCTCGTTTTAACCCCCGTGTTTTTAAAGAACGTACTTTGGAGCGGCGAAATGTTGTGTTAGCCCAAATGATGAAATACGGTTTTCTGACTCCGGAAGTTTTTGCAGCGAATAAACTAAAGCCACTCGGTTTAAACTTTAACATTGAAAACCACAATTCAGGTCCGGCTCCTTATTTTCGGGAAGTATTGCGTGATTGGATGAAAAAATGGCTGGAGCAATACAATAACGAAAACGGTACAGAATACGATTTATACACCGATGGCTTGAGAATCTATACTACCATAGATTCAAGAATGCAAAGTTATGCCGAGCAATCGGCCGAAGAACACATGAAAGACCAACAAACCAAGTTTGTGGATCATTTTAAAGCACTAAAAATGAATCCTTGGGTGGTCAAAGGGTCGAACGGAGGGTATGTACCCGATCCCGGATTTGAACGTAGGGCTGTAAAACGCAGTTGGAGATACAGAGAGTTGAAGCGGGCTTTCGGAGAGGATGAAGAACGGATTTGGAAAGAACTGCGAAAGCCCATCAAAATGCGGGTGTTTTCGTGGCGGGGAGAACGCGATACCATCATGAGCCCCTTGGATTCCATCAAATATTATAACAAATTTCTGCGCATCGGAATGGTGTCAATGGACCCTCGTAACGGCGATGTAAAAGCATGGGTTGGCGGTATCAACTTCAAACACTTCAAATACGATCAGGTATTTCAGGGAAAACGACAACCGGGTTCTACCTTTAAACCGTTTGTGTACTGCTCTGCCATTGACAAAAATTTTGTGACCCCCTGTGATCCTATTGTTGATCGTCAGGTATGTATCGGCGATTGGTGTCCTAAAAACTCGACAGGAAGCTATTCCGGGCAGGAGTTGACGCTTCGTCAGGCATTGGCTAAATCAGTCAACTCAATCAGTGTCTATCTGATGAAAATGGTACGGCCCAAAACTGTAGTGGAATACGCCCATAAATTGGGAATTACCAGCCCGATTCCCGAAGAAGTAACCATTTGTCTCGGTACTCCCAACGTTTCCGTATTTGAAATGGTTAACGCCTATTGCACCTTTGCCAATAACGGAAAACACGTTGAGCCCCGCTTTATCACCCGGATCGAAGATAAAACAGGGCGGGTATTGGCTGATTTTCCGATTCAGGAAAAAGAAGTAATCAGCCCGAGCATTGCCTATCAAATGTTGTTTATTATGAGGGGTGCAGTAGAAGATCCGTGGGGAACGGCACAACGCTTACGAACTCAATACAAGTTGGCAGACAATAATGATATTGCTGCCAAAACCGGAACGACCTCTGACTATACAGACGGCTGGTTTATGGGTATGACGCCAAACTTAGTGACCGGGGTTTGGGTAGGAGGCGAGGACAATCACGTGCACTTTACCAATATGGCTTATGGGCAGGGTGCCCGCATAGCCATGCCTGCTTGGGGGTTATATATGCAAAAAGTGTACGCAGATCCCGATTTGGCCGGTAGTGAAAAATCTCCGTACAAACGCGAGCGTTTCTACAAACCCGATGGAATGGAGGCCAACATTGGCTGTGGCGGGGTGAAAATTGATACTTTAAATACCTATTTACGCCCTAAAGTAACCGACGACGAAAGTATCCTGTTTTAATGCAGGATACTCCATTCTCCGTTTCTGCTATCAGAAAACTGCACCATGAAAATTCTCTTGGCACCCGACAAGTTTCGCGGTTCCCTCACAGCACCTGAAGTATGCGAAGCCCTGAGTGAGGGTATCCGAAAGGCAATTCCTGAGGCTGAGATCGTCGCTATTCCTATGGCGGACGGGGGAGAAGGAACTGCCGAAATTTTGACGTTCAATGCCGGAGGACAAATGCATACCGTAGCAGTGTCTGACCCGATAGGGCGAAGGATTAAGGCTTCTTTCGGTCTTTCAGCCGACGGCCAAACGGCTTTTTTGGAAATGGCGGCTGCTTCGGGCCTTCGTTTACTTCAGCCCCATGAACGCAATCCTCTGAAAACCGGTACTTACGGTACCGGGGAATTGATCCGGGAAGCGATTGATAAAGGAGCAAAACGCCTGATTTTGGGCATTGGCGGCAGTGCTACTACCGACGGCGGAATCGGAATGGCGGCTGCTTTAGGGTGGAAGTTTATTAATGAACAGGGTGACGAATTGGTACCTAACGGGGCCAACTTAAGCGCTGTTCACCAAATTATTGCTCCCACTGCTTTTCCTGCGGTCGACATTCAGGTAGCTTGCGATGTTACGGCTCCTCTTTACGGGCCGACCGGTGCTGCCTGCGTATATGCTCCGCAGAAAGGGGCGGATGCGGCAATGGTGACTCAGTTGGATAAAGGCCTGAAGCATTTAGCCGACGTGGTGCTGCGCGACTATGGGGTTGATTGGGCAAATGTACCCGGGACCGGGGCGGCCGGAGGTTTAGGATTCGGCTTGTTGTTTTTTCTGAAAGCCACCCTCAAAGAAGGGGTGAGGATAGTCATGGAGCAAACCCGCTTTGAAGAGAAACTCTCGGAAGTGGACCTTATTTTTACGGGAGAGGGGAAAATGGACAAACAGACACTGCAAGGAAAACTGATTGCGGGTATTGCTCAAACTGCGCAGAAAAAAGGGATTCCGGCAGTGGCTTTATGCGGTACTCTTTTGGTGACTCCCGAAGAAGTACAACAAATCGGGCTGACTTGTGCCGTTTCTGTCCTCAATCGTCCAATGACTTTGGAAGAAGCAATGGTCTGCGCTTACCAAGGCGTCAGTGACACTGCCTGTCAATTGACTCAACTGTTTTTTGCTGTTCGATAATTCTTCCGAGGGGATAGTTTTAACATATCCCTATTTTTAGGGGATTTTCGGCGTTTATTTTTTAACGTATTTTGCCGTAAATCAACCTAAACTCCCCGCTTGAAATCATGAAAAAGTATCTGCTTCTCTTTTTTTTTCTATTTCAACTTTCGACAGTATTCTCGCAACAACCCCCTAAACCGGCGGCTTCGGGAGATACGTTGGCTTGGTTTGATTTTTGGGTAGGAGATTGGGATTTGATGTGGTATGGCCAAGACAGTGTCAAGCTGTACGGCGAAAATCGAATTGAAAAAATATGGAACGGAACCGCCCTACAGGAAAATTTTATCGGCCTGACGGGGAATACCAAAGGCTACGAAGGCAAAAGTTTCTCCATCTATAATGCCGCTCAAAAACAATGGCAACAAACGTGGATAGACAATACCTATAGCTATATCCCCTTTATTGGCGGGCGTGACGGAGCAACATTCTATTTCCAAAATACGCGGGTAGGACCTAAAGGGAGAAAAATGATCGAAAAAATGGTGTTTTACGACATCAAACCCGGCAGTTTTGTGTGGGATTGGAAAGCATCAGTGGATGACGGCGCTACGTGGACCCTCAATTGGCAGATATTTTATACACGAAAGTCCAAAAAGTAAAAAAAAACTTCTGAACTGCCCCAGTCATTGTGGTGGAGCAGAAAAAATGAAGCGCCCCCTGCGTCTGTTTGAAAGATAGATGCAGGGAGCGCTTTAAGAGCAGGAATTCTGAGAAATTATTTGTATTCAGTATCCACATCGGCAAAGATGCGGCCGCAGTGTTCGCAAACGATAATTTTCTTCTTTTCCCGAATATCCGCCTGACGTTGGGGAGGAACTACGTTAAAACAACCGCCGCAGGCACCGCGTTTTACCGTCACCACACCTAAGCCGTTACCTGAGTTAAGGCGGATTTTCATGTACGATTTATACAAACGTTCGTCCACTTTTTCGGCTTGGTTTTCGCGTTTTTCGAGCAACTTCTTCTCGTCCTCGTGGCTTTCGGAGGTAATGGTGTCGAGTTCCTGTTTTTTTACTTTTAAGTCCTCCCGACGCTCCTTAAGAAGCCCGTCGGTAGCGGCTATTTCTTCTTTTTTTGCTTTGATCTTAAAATCAGCCTCCCGCACTTTTTTATCAGCCAATTCGATTTCGAGCGTTTGAAGCTCCATTTCTTTCGTGATGGCGTCGTATTCGCGGTTGTTGCGAACGTTCATCTGCTGATCTTTGTAACGGGCAATTAATTTTTCAGCATCCTTTTTTACAGCCTTATGACGACTGATTTCTTCATCAAGCACACTGATTTCGCCGTTGTACTTCCCGATGCGGGTCTCAAAGCCGGCAATGTCATCTTCCAAATCCCGCACTTCTTCGGGCAAGTCGCCGCGGATTTTTTTGATGTCATCCAATTGTGAGTCAATTTGCTGCAATTTAAGCAGTAAGTCTAATTTCTGCGCGACGGTCAGTTCCATATTTGTTGGGTTTGAAGTGGGGTATATCAAGTGTGGAGAATTACTTTCTAACACCTCATAACCGACACTTTACACATAGTAATTTACCGGATTTGTAATAGTTTCAGACAAAATTGTCGCAAAATTAGGGAATTTTTTCGACAAATAGCGTTGTAATAATTCTTTTGTAAAAACTTCGCTTTCGTAGTGCCCGATATCACAAATGATCAGTTGGCCGTCGGCATCGAAGAACTCATGATATTTGTAATCCGCCGTGACAAAAACATCGGCTTCGGCGCGCAGCGCGTCATGAATCAAAAAGCTCCCGGCACCCCCGCAAACAGCTACTTTCTGAATACTTTCTTTGATAAGAGCCGTATGGCGAATCACCGCGGTATGCATGCGATGTTTAAGAAGCTCCAAAAAAGCCGACGGCGCAAGCGGAGAAGACAACAGGCCAATGGCCCCCGCACCCACTTCCTGATGCTGATTTTGAAGGAATGTCAGATAGTGAGCCACTTCCTCGTAAGGATGTGCCCGGCGTAAAGCGGCCATTACCCCGTGCTCCAAATGGGCCGGAAAAATCACTTCAATCCGATTTTCATTGACGGTTTCGTCGGTATTGACTGTGCCGATATGAGGGTGGGCCTTTTGGGTTGGACGGAACGTCCCGGTACCGTTCACGCGGAAACTGCAATGGTCATAATGGCCGATTTGTCCCACCCCGGCTTCGTAAAGGGCGTTCAATACGTCGTCGGTCACATCCGTAGGAACAAAACTGACCAATTTCATCAGTATTCCCGTTTTGGGTGCTAATATCCTGACCTGTTGCAAGCCCAGACGTTCAGCGATCATAAAATTGACCCCACCGACTACGTGGTCGAGGTTGGTGTGAGTGGCGTAGATTGCTACGTCATTTTTGATGGCTTTGATGACGGTACGCTCAACGTAGTTGCGACCGTTCAATTTTTTCAGTCCTTTAAAAACAATCGGATGATGCGCCACGACGAGATTGCATCCCTTTGCCAAGGCTTCCTCAATGACTGCTTCCGTAGCATCCAAGGTAACTAAAACGCCGGTCACATCGGTACGGGCGTTTCCGGTGATCAGTCCGGCGTTGTCGTAAGACTCTTGGTAGGAGAGAGGAGCAATCGCTTCTAAAAAATCAGTAATTTCTTTGATTTGGGGCATTTTTGTCAATTAGGTAACTCTTTAGTAATCAGAATTATGAATAAACTCGTTAGCGAAATCGTAAAAAAAAACGTCAGTTTTATTACGCCGGCTATTGCAATGAAAGCTAAAAATACTACTTTTGCACCACTTTTAACCGACACAGTAAGGGAAAAAGTAATGTTGGTCCGGTAGTTCAGCTGGTTAGAATACATGCCTGTCACGCATGGGGTCGCGGGTTCGAGTCCCGTCCGGACCGCCAACTAAGTTTCGAGTAACGTTCTTTTAAAGTAAAATGGTCCGGTAGTTCAGTTGGTTAGAATACATGCCTGTCACGCATGGGGTCGCGGGTTCGAGTCCCGTCCGGACCGCTGGAAAGCTCAGATTTCTCTGAGCTTTTTTTGTTTTAGGGCCTTTCCGGCGCTTCTGAAGCCCTTTTTTGAAAATTTAAACTTCTTTCTTTTGCTGCGGTTTTGATTAAATTAATACAGGCAGCAAAAGCGCACAAATTAAAAACGCCGAAACTAACCGTCAGATTAATTGGCTTACCTTTTGTTCGGAAGACCGGTACATGCTAAGCTTTTTATTTCCGTACGGCGGAGAATAGATAGGTAGTGTACGACACGGCTGTAAGAGCTGACTCCGGAGCTTGTCCGATAGACCGCCCTATTTGTCGGGCAGATGGTCAGTGCAATCCTAACTTCCGGGGCTTTTGAAAGTCATTCCGGCCGTTTTGAAAAATGACTTTTGCAAAGGTAGGTTACCTGACCTTCGGCACGGCCATTCTATGTCGAAAGGTTGAAAATTTGCTCTGCTTTGATTTTCAACCTTTTTGATGAATATGAAAACCTGTATCATGGTCTGTCAATATAATTTTGGGAAGATTTTTTGTAACTATTCTATATTGATTAAATCAACCCAAAAATGATCAAACATCTACTGTTTTATGGTTGCTTTATTGCCTTGGTGATAAGCACCTTAGCGGGACAAGCCCAAACCATCCAAATCAAAGGAAGTGTCAGTTCCAAAAGCGGAGAGCCGCTGATCGGTGCCACTGTATTAGTGGTGGGAACGAACACCGGAACGACCGTCGGCGTGGACGGGCGTTTCAGTTTATCAACCAACGTGGCCAACCCACAGCTTAAAGTGAGTTTTATCGGTTATGAAAGTGCCACGGTGGAGGTGGGCAATGCCACTGACCTCAAAATTGTCCTAACCGAAAGTTCGGTGCTGGATGAGGTAGTGGTCGTGGGCTACGGTACCGTCAAAAAAAGCGATTTGACCGGGGCGGTGTCTTCATTGAAAGCCGAACAGCTGAATCCGGGAGCCAATGTATCGGTGGACCAAATGATGCAGGGACGTGCGGCAGGGGTACAAATTACCCAAAGCAGTTCTGAACCCGGCGGCGGTTTGTCGATTCGGGTGCGCGGTTCAAGTTCTATCAATGCGAGCAATGAGCCTTTATATGTCATAGACGGCTTCCCGATTGATAACAGTGCCAACCTTTCGGCCGGCGATGCTACCACTTTCTCTACCGTTAATACAGGAACGAATAATACGCCTAAAAACCCGTTGAATTCGTTGAATCCCGCAGATATTCAGTCAATTGAGGTATTGAAAGATGCTTCGGCCACGGCTATTTACGGGGCGCGGGGAGCCAATGGTGTCATTTTGATCACCACCAAAAAAGGAACGGGGGAGAAAATGAGCGTAAATTACAGTGCTTACTACGGCTCTCAAAAGATTGCCAAAAAAATGGATATTTTGACGGCACCGCAGTACATGAAATACATGAACGATATTTCGGTCGATTTAGGTCAAAAAGCCATTTTCAGTGATGCCGATATGGCAACTATCGGAGCCGGTACGGATTGGCAGGCCCAAATCTATCAAACGGCCCCCGTCATGGATCATAATATCTCGTTGAGCGGCGGTACCAAGAAAACCTCCGTATTTGCCTCGCTAAATTACTTTAATCAGGAAGGGATTATCAAAAATACGGGCATAAACAAATACATCGGTCGGATAAACTTAGAATCCGGGATTACAGATAAACTGAAGGTGGGTATCAATATAAACGCCAGTTTGATCCAAGACAGAAATACGATTGACGGGGTAAATACCAACGAAAACGGAGGGCCGCTCTATGCTGCGCTTCTCTCAGACCCGACCGAAAAAATATACGATGCAAACGGTGTTTTAACGGTCTCTCCCAACAACACCATCAATAACCCGGTCAGTTTGATCCAAGGAGTTTCGAGCAAAAATGAAACCAACCGTACCCTGGGAAATGCCTATGTTTCCTGGGAAATCATCGAAGGGCTTTCGGCGAAATTAAACCTCGGCTCCGATCGTCAACAATCCAGAAGAGATATTTACAACTCCACGTTGACGCGCCGGGGCGGTCCGGTAAAAGGAGCCGGCGATATCAGCACGTTTAATCGGAACAGTCAGTTGGCGGAATATACCATGACCTATAACAAGTCACTGAATAAAAACCATGTGTTTACGATTTTAGGGGGAATTACTTACCAAAAGTTCCAAACCAAATTATTTGCCGGAAGTATTACCGGTTTTCCTACCGATGCACTCGGAACGGATAACTTCGGCTTGGGCAATACCAATAACGATTTCTTAAGAAGCAGCCACGAAGAAAATACGTTGCTGTCGTATTTGGGTCGGGTAAATTATAATCTTTTGGACAAATTCCTGTTTACGGCCTCTATTCGAGCCGACGGGTCTTCTCGCTTTGGAGAAAATAATAAATACGGTTACTTCCCGTCGTTTGCCTTCGGCTATAAATTGACCGAAGAAGGCTTTTTGCCGAAAGCGTTTGATGAGCTGAAGTTTCGGGCAAGTTGGGGACAAACCGGGAATCAGGAAATTGCCAACTATGCGTCTCAGTTAACGTTTGGCAGCGGTCCAAGTGCTGTTTTTAACAACACCGTGACGACTACCGTCATTCCGCAGCGCATTGCCAACCCGGATTTGAAATGGGAAACTACCACGCAGTTCAACGTAGGACTTGACGGAAGTATTTTTAACGGAAGACTCAGCGGAACCATGGATTATTTTCATAAAAAGACGACCGATTTGTTGTTCAATCTTCCCTTACCGAGAGCTTCCGGCTACAGTTCGATTCTTTCCAACGTAGGCAGTGTTGAAAACAAAGGGTTTGAACTCTTCCTGACTTCGGTCAACCTGCATAAGAAAGACTTCAAATGGACGACTTCGCTCAACTTTTCGGCAATCAAAAATAAAGTATTGGATCTGGGAAGGGTCGATCAGATCGTTACGGGGGATAATCAGGCTATCGGCGGTAATACGGTCATCATCAAACGGGGCGAGGCGCTGGCTTCTTACTACGGTTATGTGGTAGACGGTATCTATAAAACGGCCGAAGAGGTAAAAGCCTCCGCAGAACCTAATGCTAAGCCGGGGTATCCGAAAATCAAAGACCTGAACGGCGACGGAAAAATTACCACGGCCGACCAAACGGTCATCGGTACTCCTTTTCCGAAATTTACGTTCGGTGTACAAAATTCCTTCTCTTACAAAGCCTTCAAATTAGATGTCTTTTTTCAAGGCTCGAAAGGGGCAAATCTGTTGAATATCAATGTGATTGAAAGTATTTATCCGGCCAATTTCCGAAGAAATGCCCTGACTGAGATTGCTTTGGACCGATGGACAACGGCCAACCCCGATACTAAGTGGCCTTCGGGTATCAACACCAACGCCTACGGGGGCAGTAAGGTCAATAGTATGGTGATGCAGGATGCTTCGTATTTACGCCTGAAAAGTGTTCAGTTGGCCTACCAAGTGCCCTTGAAAAATGCAAAGTTCATCAAATCACTGCGACTTTATACCACCGGTCAGAATTTGTACACCTGGACAAACTACTTAGGGTTTGACCCGGAAGCCAACTCTTACGGCGGCAGCAACATCCGCCTTGATTACAGCAGCTACCCCTTGGCCAAAATGTTCCTGTTTGGGTTAAATGCCGGTTTCTAACGTTACAGATCGATTGTCCAAATCTTAAAATGAATTTTAACATGAAAAAAATAAAAAAATCCCTTTTTGTACTGGCTTGTTTTATGGCCACCTCCTGCGAAAAGCCATTGGAAGAAAAGATCTTTTCATCCTTAGCTCCTTCTACTTTGTTTACGACTGAAGCCGGCATCTCCACTTCTCTGAATGCGGCGTATGCGTATGCTCAACGCGCCGGAGCGGTGGAGAGTTGGTCTCCTTATTGGTTGAGCAGCATGCCCACGGGGGAAATGTACGGAATCGGCGGGTCGATCGAAAGTTTATGGACCGCGCTTACTGATTTTACCTGGAATGCCAATCACGGGCAATTGGCACCCGTCTGGAACGTCCACTACAACGGCATCCGGGATGCTAATATCGTATTAGCCAATATCGAAAAAGGGAATTTCAGCCAAACTTTTAAGGAATTGACCACGGCTGAAGTACACTTTTTGAGAGGGTGGAATTATTCCGAATTGTACTTTCTATTCGGCAAATTACCGCTCTATAAATCTACCGAGGATGAGTTGTTGCAGGCACGAGCTACCGAAGAAGAAACCAAAGCCTTCATTGAACAGGAGTTGCTGGCCGCTATTCCGAAACTGCCCGTGAAAGCGGCGGCTTTCGGACGGGCCACCAAAGGCGCTGCCCAAGGCGTGTTGTGTAAATATTACCTGAACACCAAGCAATGGCAGAAGGCCGCCGATTTGGCCAAACAGATCATGGATGCGAATACGTATTCACTGCTCAAAAACTACAAAGACGTTTTTTCGATCACGAATGAGAATAATGCCGAGATTCTTTGGTCATTGGCTAAAAATGCGGCAGATGCCAATACGGCACAAAATCTCAATGCCTTGATTTTCCCGACTACCTATCCTTTCCCTTATTCCAATAACCTGGCCTTTGCCGCTCGGGTGTATTTGTACGATAAATTTGTTGACTCCTTTGAGGCCAACGATGCACGCGGAAAAATGATGGTTCGCTCGTTTAAAACGGCTGCCGGGGCAGACGTAAAAGGCTACGGGGTAAACCAAACGCTGCCCTTTAAGTATGAATTTGACCCGAACGCCGTAGGAGCCAATGCCGGCAATGATCTGCCCGTAATCCGATACTCCGATATTTTACTTTCTCGGGCTGAAGCCTTAAATGAATTGTCCGGACCTACGGCTGAAGTGATTTCGTTGATCAATCAGGTAAGAACCCGAGCCGGCGCTTCGGAAATTAAACTGAGCGATTATACCAAAGACACTTTGCGTGATTTTCTGTTGACCGAAAGAGCCAAGGAGTTTTTCTGTGAAATGAAAAGCCGGGAAGACTATATCCGACAGGGGAAATTTATTTCGGAGGCGGTTAAACGGGGCAAAAACGCCAAAGCTTTCCACGTATTGTACCCTATTCCGCAAGTAGAATTGGATGCTAATAAATCCTTAGTTCAGAATGAAGGATACTAAGTAAAAGATAGGTTAGAAGGGAAATGCGATTCATCCTTTTGAGTCGCATTTTTTCTGTAACTTAGTGAAAAATAAACCCTCCGCCGTTGTATCACCTGAAGAAAATAGCCTTTTTGTTCTTACTGTGTCCCTCGGTTGTGTTCTCACAAAACAGCAATAAGATACACTTTAAGAATATTTCCGTAAAAGACGGTTTGTCTTTTCCGGCTGTCAACTGCGTTTTACAGGATAAAAAAGGGTTTATTTGGATCGGAACGGAAATCGGGTTGAACAAATACGATAGCCAAAAATTCAAAACATTTTATACGGATCCGGCCGATTCCTTGAGCTTGCCCAACGATGCTGTAAGTTGTTTGTACGAAGATCAGGCCGAAAATATGTGGGTCGGCACCCAATCGGGGTTGGCCATCTATGACCGAAATAATGCTTCATTCAGGAGAGCGAAGGACAGTACCCTGCAAACCAAAAAAATTCTTGCCGTCACAAGTCGTACCGCCGATGACAATTGGGTATTGACCTCCCGAGAATTATTATTGATTGACGCTCAGTTTGCGGTTAAACAAAAATATCCTTTAAAAAACATTACGTCCGAACAAGACTTAACGGCTTTCAGCACGGCCAAGTCGGATGCGCAAGGTCGTTTATGGATCAGTACCAACAAAGGCGTTCGACTGTTTGATCCTAAAATTCAAAAACTGACCAATCCGTTGGCCGATCTCATTGATGCAACGATTACTACCGTTGATTTTTTTTCCGCCATTTATTTCGACAGTCGGCAAAACCTCTGGTTGGGGATGCGGGGCAACGGCGTTAAATATTATTCGTTTGCTGAAAAAAAATGGCACCGGATCGACAATGTCAGCTCGCGGTACGTCAACGGTGTCTTTGAAGATATCGACAAAAATATTTGGATTTGTACGGGACGAAACGGCTTGAATCTCTACCATCCCAAAACGGGGCAGGTCGAAGTCATTAAATATGCCGATATGCCCGAAAGCAACCTGACTTCCAATTCGATTTCGTGTATTTACGGCGATGCCATGGGCGGTATTTGGTTGGGGACTTTCAACAACGGGCTGCTGTATTATTACCAACATCAACTCAAATTCAATCTGTATTATTCCAAAGGACAAATCAGCGGTATCTCAAGCAATTATATTACCTCTTTTGCCCCGGACCATTCGGGCAATCTATGGATAGGGGTAGGTGAAGAAGGTCTGTTGTATTTTGAACGAAAAAAACGTCGGTTCTTGAAATTTCAACCTCAGGACATTTTTAAATCCAATGCCGAACTGAAAGAAAACTTTTATATTCTGAGCCTGTTGCTTTCGTCCGACCAACGCCATTTGTTTATCGGGACACTGACCGGTTTTTTTGATTATAATATCTTAACCCAAAAATGGCTTTTTTATTCTCACAAAACGGTTAACCCCCAAGCCCTTCAGGGAGGATACATTAACTCTTTTGTTCAGGATAAAGACGAACTTTTTTTTGTTACGTTAAACGGAATGTCGGTCTATAACTGCCGGACCCGTACCATTCAGAATCATCAAATTCCTTTAAGGCAGATGGCAAACCTGGTTCAGGATAGCGAATTTGTCTATATCGGTACCCGTCAGGATGGTCTTTGGCTGTTTGACAAGAAAGCCCGAAGTTTATCAAAATTCAGCAGTAAAAAGGTGTCTGTACCGAGCAGGATCCGTTGTGTTTTGTTGGATCGAAAGAACCAACTTATCGTCGGAACCGACAATCAGGGGGTCTTTCGTTTCAATCGGGAGTTTACAAAATCGGAAGTGATTCCCAATGCTTCTTCCGGCGAACGGTTGATTTTTATGGGACTGTGCGAAGACAGAAACGGCGGGTATTGGAGTACCACCAACAAAGGTTTGGTAAACATTACAAAAGAGTTTAAGATCAAAAAAATATTTACGGCCAATGACGGATTCAATCCGAGTTTTTTCACGCAAAATTCTATTCTTACGATTCCGAATGACGAAATTTTAGTTGGGGGAAATGCCGGATTTTATTCTTTTTTTCCGGCTGATTTTTATTCTTCGAAGAACGTTAACTCCAAAATTCGGCTCATTGATTTTTTGGTGTTGAACAAATCGGTCGTTAGTTCCGGTACAGAGGGATTTAAAGTAAAAGGCGATTTGGAAAATGTAAAGCAAATTCATTTGCCTACCTATCAGAACCTGTTGACGTTTGAATACACCACCCTCGATTTTCATAACCCTTCCCGGGGAGAATATGCCTATAGATTAGTGCCTTACGATAAAGACTGGAACAGCGTAGGTAACCGACGCTACGCTACCTACCGCGACCTGCCGGCCGGTACCTATACGTTTCAGGTGAAATATCTGCCGCAGGACGGTACTCATCACCCCGAAATTACGCAGATCGAGGTGTCGATTCCCGCAGTTTGGTGGCAGTCCAAATGGGCCTATTTGGTTTATTTTATCTTGATTTTTCTGCTGGTCAGGCAGTTTTATCTCTACCGTACCAACAAACGAAAAATGCGGCAGGAGCTTGAAATGCAGCGGTTCCAAAGTGAAAAAATGGAAGAGTTGTATCAGTTTAAGATTGATTTTTTTACCCAAATTACCCACGAACTCCGCACTCCGCTGACGCTGATCATCAGTCCTTTAGAAGAAATGATTCGGCGAAACGCCTCTCCGTCGGAAAATAACTTGCTTAAAATTATCCACCGTAATACTCAAAAACTCCTGTTAACTGTGAACCAAATCTTAGATTTCAGAAAAATAGAAAATTCAGACATGAAAGTGTTTGCTAAAAAAGGGAATATCGTCTCTTTTGCCGAAGAGATTCTGTATAGTTTCCTGAAACTTACGGAAAAAAAAGGCATTGATTTGCTGTTTGAAACCAATATGGAAAAGTACCCCTACGTACTTTTTGATAAAGACATCATGGAAAAGATATTGGTAAACCTCATTGCCAATGCGGTGAAATTTACGCAACAGGGCAGTATTCGGCTGAATATCTTTGAACCGGAAGAGGTAGCGGCAGCGTCTCACTTTTTTATCGAAATTGTCGATACCGGACAAGGGATCAAATCGGAAAACCTCAAGCATATTTTTGATTCCTTTTTTCAGGAAAATCGAGACAATCACTCGGTAGGGTCAGGATTAGGCCTGAAAATCGTAAAGGAATTGACCCACTTGCATCGAGGCACGATTGAAGTAACCTCAGCACTGAACCAAGGCACCCGTTTTTTGCTGTCGTTCCCCAAGGCGGATTTAGACTTAATGAACGAAGAGCCGATCAAGCCCGGCATTTCGCGAGAAGTTGAATGGAATGAACCCAATGAGCCTTCTCCAAAAGAAAAATCGGCGGCTTCGGCCAAAATTCTTATTGTGGATGATGAACCCGACCTTCTTTTGTTTTTAGAGGAAATTTTTGAGAATGAGTACCAAGTGTACGCGGCTGATTCAGGCAAAAAAGCCTTGGATATTGCCAAAACCGAACTCCCCGACCTGATCGTCAGCGACGTAATGATGCCCGAAATGAGCGGTTTTGAACTGTGCGCCTTTGCCAAAACGGATTTTCTGCTAAGCCATATTCCGATTGTATTGCTTACGGCGCTCAATTCAACAGATCACGAAATCGAAGGGTTAAAGACCGGGGCAGATGCGTATATCGCTAAACCGTTTCCCGTCAATTTGCTGAAGGCAACCGTACAAAACCTGCTGACCTCCCGCCAAAAGCTGAAACAGGCTTTTCTGAATTCTTCCCTTAGCAGTGCCGGCGAAGTCACCCAAAATAATTCAGATAAAGTGTTTTTGGAGAAAGTGATTGCGGTGATTGATGCCAAACTTGACCAAACAGACTTGGAAATCGGCGATATTTCGGAAGAGTTGGGTATGTCGCAATCTACTTTTTATCGCAAACTCAAAAGCCTTACCGATTTGGCCGGTAATGAGTTCATTCGAACCGTACGGCTCAAACGTTCGGTGGAACTTATGAAAAACAGTGATTTTAATATTTCGGAAATCGCCTACCGGGTGGGGTTCTCTGACCCTAAGTATTTTTCAACCTGCTTCCGTAAGTTCTATCACATCACCCCGACGGAATTTATTGCCCAAAACAGAAAAGACAAGAGTCAGATCGTCTTGTGAGACTCGGAAAAATTATTCGTTGGTTGACCAAGCCTTCAACCTATTTGACTGAATTTTTAACTAAGCCAATGCTGTTCGTTGGTAACTTTGTGTAAAAAAAGTTACAATGAAAATAATAAAAATACTATTATTTGTAGGTTTAGTTTACACGGCTTATGGACAGCAAAAGCCTAATATTATTGTGATTTTTGTCGATGATATGGGCTATGGCGATATGGAAGTGTTTGGCCATCCGACCATAAGAACCCCCCATTTGAATAAAATGGCCTATGAAGGTCAGAAATGGACAAACTTCTACGTAGCAGAATCGGTATGTACACCCTCAAGAGCCGGACTCATGACCGGCCGATTGCCGGTTCGTTCGGGCATGTGCAGCGACACCCCCAAAAGAGTACTCTATCCTACCTCGAAGGGCGGTTTGCCAACTACTGAAATTACTATCGCTTCTACCCTTAAAAAGGCCGGTTATTCTACCGCTTGCGTTGGCAAATGGCACTTGGGGCATTTGCCGCAGTATGCCCCCAATGCCCACGGCTTTGAATATTACTTTGGTATTCCTTACAGCAATGATATGGACCAAAAGTTGGAAGGGACCGGTTTAACTTATTTCCAAGCCGGTGCCGCACCCAAAATAGAATACTTTAATGTACCGCTGATGCGGAACACAGAAGTCATAGAGCAGCCCGCCCAACAAACCACCATCACCAAGCGATACACACAGGAAGGGCAAAAATTCATTGAACAAAACAAAAAGAAACCTTTCTTTCTTTACTTGGCCCACTCTATGCCGCACATTCCCCTTTTTGCCTCGGATGAGTTTAAGGGCAAGAGTAACCGAGGTATCTATGGAGATGTGATCGAAGAACTGGATTGGTCGGTGGGTCAGATACTCGAAACTCTCAAAAAAAATAAACTGGACAAAAATACACTGGTCATTTTTACCTCCGATAATGGTCCATGGCTATTATTCAATGAGAACGGAGGAAGTGCGGGTCTGTTAAAAGGAGGCAAAGGAGGAACATACGAAGGGGGAATGCGGGAACCGACTCTTTTTTGGGGGCCGGGTCTTATAAAGCCGGGGACCGTCATGGAAATAGCTACTACCTTGGATTTGTTGCCAACCTTTTCAAAACTCGCCGGTGTCAGCCTGCCCAACGACCGAGTTTATGACGGATATGATATTTCTCCCGTGATTTTCGGTAAAGGACCCAATCCCAGAGATGTGGTTTATTATTACCGCGGTACCAAGGTCTATGCTATAAGAAAGGGTGCCTTTAAAGCTCACTTTATTACCCAACCCGAGTACGGAGGCAACGAAACCGTGTTGGAGAAACCGTTGCTTTACAATTTGAATATTGATCCAAGTGAAAAATACGATATAGCCGATAAGCATCCTGACGTATTGAATGAGATTCGTCAAATTCTTGCACAACATCTCAAAACGGTGGTAAAAGCAGAAAGTCAATTAGAGAAGTAAGGGTAACGAACATTCCTTCCGTCGGTTATTAGTGCCTTCAAAGACAACCCTTGAAAACGCAGCATTCACTGCATAAACATTGTACCATGAAAAAAATAGCTTTACTGATAGTGCTTTTATCGTCGATAAGCACTTATGCCCAACAAAAACCGAATGTAGTTGTCATTTTTGCCGATGATTTGGGATACGGAGACCTCGGATGTTTCGGTCACCCCACCATCAAAACGCCGAATTTGGATAAAATGGCACAAAACGGGGTCAAACTCACCGGGTTTTATGCCGCGGCCAATGTTTGTTCCCCAAGTCGTGCAGCTCTCCTTACCGGACGCTATCCGGTCAGGAGCGGTATGACCGGCGAGCGGTACCGCGTCTTATTTCCTTTCTCTACCAACGGCCTCCCCAAAGACGAGGTGACGCTTCCTGAATTGCTGAAACCGGCCGGATATGCTACCGGGATGGTCGGCAAATGGCACATGGGGCATTTGCCCGGCTTTTTGCCCACCGACAACGGTTTCGACTCGTATTACGGCATTCCGTATTCCAACGATATGGGGTATGAAGATACCCGAGCCCATCCGTTTAAGAAAATGTTTCCGCCGCTTCCCATGATGGCCAATGACAAGATTGTTTCAACCAACGTGGACCAAACCCAAATGACCAAAGAATACACCCAAAAGGCGTTGGAATTTATTGACAAAAACAAAGCGAAGCCGTTTTTCCTTTATTACGCGCCGAATTTCCCTCACGTGCCTTTGTACGCAAGTGATGATTTTAAAGGAAAAAGCAAACGGGGCCTTTACGGCGATGTCGTAGAAGAGCTGGATTGGAGCGTGGGTAAAATTCTGGATTATTTGAAAACCAATAATTTAGATAAAAATACGCTTGTGATCTTCACCAGCGACAATGGCCCCTGGTTGACAGAAGGAGTGGAAGGCGGCTCCGCGGGCTTGCTGCGCAACGGAAAAGGTACTTGTTGGGAAGGCGGAATGAGAGTGCCGTTTATTGCTCAGTGGCCCGGAGTGATCAAGCCGAGTCAGGTGATTGAATCGCTTTGCACTACGATGGATCTGTACACGACGATCGCCGGACTGGCCAAGGTCAACGTGCCGAGTGATCGAATTGTGGACGGTAAAGACATCCTGCCGATACTTACTAACAAAGCCGACAAAGCAGGGGATGAGTTTTTCTATTACGATGCCGGGGTGTTGTTTGCGGTAAGAAAAGGGCCTTGGAAACTGCACCTGAAATCCGTGGAAGGCGGTCAGGGAGATATTACTCAATACGCAACTCCTATGTTATTTAATTTGGAAACGGATCCGAGTGAAAAATTCAACTTGAGCAAAGAAAACCCCGAAACAGTAAAACAATTGCGGGAGGCAGCCGATAAACACCTGAAATCTGTAGAAAAGAAGCACTATGTATTTGATGATGTGAAATTGGGGCAAATGAAATAAACGGAATCGTCAGGCTGTCTGTACGGACAGCCTTTTTTTAATAGAACTGACATGATGAAAAACCTGAGTTTACTCTTATTTTTGGCTATCCTGACGGTAGCCTTTGGCTTTGTTGCTTTGATCAAGGTACAAAAACAGGCTCAACCCAACATCCTTTGGATTACGGTAGAAGATATGTCGCCGCAACATTTGGGGTGCTACGGCGGAAAAACAGCCAAAACACCGAATATTGACCGATTGGCGAGCGAAGGAGTCTTATACACCAATGCTTTCTCAACGGCCGGTGTATGTGCACCCAGTCGAAATGCGTTGATTACCGGAATGTATCAGACCTCAATCGGCGGACACAATATGCGAAACTACCTGCCGGGTACTTTCAATACCCCTAATTTTAGAAGCGGGGCACCCTTTCCGTCTTATTCGATCTTGCCGCCCGCCGAAGTGAAATGTTTTCCCGAATACCTACGGAAAGCGGGGTATTATTGTACAAACAATGCAAAGCAGGACTATCAA
Source organism: Spirosomataceae bacterium (assembly GCA_046329125.1). Taxonomy (GTDB): domain Bacteria; phylum Bacteroidota; class Bacteroidia; order Cytophagales; family Spirosomataceae; genus Runella. The sequence goes on from JAXLVD010000004.1 coordinate 425,512, forward strand.
TTTGAAGCTCCCGAAACGGTTTGGGATGAAAACAGCAACACGGCCGATTGGCGAGGCAGAACGGATAAAAATCAACCGTTTTTTTCCATTATCAATTTGGAAGATACCCACGAAAGCCAACTTTTTTCGAGAGACAATATGCCGCTGACGGTGAAGCCGGAAGAGGTGACCTTATTGCCTTTTTATCAGGATACCCCCACCATGCGCAAAGACGTAGCTCGTCATTTGAGTAATATCGAAGATATGGACCGTAAAGTGGGCGACATTCTTGCCAAACTCAAAGAAGACGGTCTTTATGATAATACGATCATTTTCTTTTACAGCGACCACGGCGATTGCTTGCCTTTTGTAAAACGGGAACTTTTTGACCGCGGGTTGCGGGTACCGTTGGTGATTCGCTATCCTCAGGCGCAGCAGGGAGGCACAAAAAACAACGAATTGGTCAGTTTCGTTGATTTTGCCCCGAGTATTCTTTCGTTGGCGGCGATTCCCATTCCGAAGATCATACAGGGGCAAGCCTTCCTGGGGGCGCAAAAGGCCAAAACACCGCGTAAATACATCTTTGCGGCTCGCGACCGACAAGATTCTGAAGTGGACCGCGTACGGGCTGTCAGCGACGGGCGATTTAAGTATTTCAAAAACTACTATCCCGAAAAGCCTTATTATCAAGATCTTCGCTATCGTAAACAAATCAGAGGAATGGCTGAGTTGCTGAAATTGCGCGACGAAGGCAAATTGAGCGGTTTACAGTTGTATTGGTTCCGTCCGAACAAGCCCGAAGAAGAACTTTTTGACGTACAAAATGACCCGTATGAAGTAAAAAACATTGCTGATGACCCCCAATATGCAGCAAAATTGAAGGAATTAAGAACACAACACGAAGCATGGGTGAAAAACTACGGGGATTTAGGCGCGCTTTCGGAAAAAGAAATTCGGGCAAAATGGTGGAACGGCGGAGAACAGGCCCCTAAGACAGAATTGCCGAATGTGGTCATAAAAGGGAACAATGCGGTGATTGCCTGCGCGACCGAAGGAGCATCGATCGGCTATAAAAAACATGCCTCGGATAAGTCATGGAGCGTCTATACGGCACCGATTCGTCTTGCTGCCGGCGATTCACTTTTGGTGATAGCACAACGAATCGGGTATTCCAAAAGTGACATGGTCAAATTAAAAAAATAACACGGTTCTTTCTCTGTTTTGACCATGAAAAAAGCAGCTTTTATCCTTGTTGCGGTGAGTTTCGGATGGATATTGTCCCGGTGTACGCCTTCAACAGCCTCCACAACCGATACGACTGTTTCCCAAGGAGCGATCAGTATGTGTGCCACTCCCGCCGTTGTGACTGATGCCGGCGGGCTGCGGAAAACAGGGAATCCGGACGTGATCAAACGATTGGAGTTACCGGCAACTATTACTTATCTTGGATTAGAACCGCCGGCTGTGTCTCCGAAAGACGCACCGGTGACGACCGCCCCTGACGGCATGGTGCTGATTCCGGGGGGGAATGTTCAGATCGGTTCCGAAGAAGGATTTGGGCAGGAATTACCGCTTTTTTGGGCAAGTGTAAAACCGTTTTTAATGGATAAAAGCCCGGTAACGGTCGGGCAGTTTCGGGCATTTGTCCTGGCAACAGGTTACAAAACTGAAGCCGAAAAATTGGGGAATGCCGGGGTAATCAACGAGGAAACGGGGAAGCAGTGGTTACTGATTGAAGGAGCCTGCTGGGAATACCCGCTGGGGAAGGAGCGCCCGAAAGCCCCGGATAACCACCCTGTTACTCAGGTTAGCTGGAATGACGCCAAGGCGTATGCGAAATGGGCCGGAAAACGACTCCCTTGCGAGATAGAATGGGAACATGCCGCTCGGAACGCCCGAAATTCGCGTACAAAGTACCCTTGGGGCGAAGAGATCCAATCAAACGGCCAATGGAAAGCCAATGTATGGCAGGGCAAATTTCCGGTGAAGAACTTCGTCGAAGATGCCTATCCGTACACTTCGCCGGTAGGACAATTCGGTAAGACCGAATTAGGATTAACCGACATGAGCGGCAACGTATGGGAATGGATGTCGAATCGGAAATTTAACTATGCCGCTCTGTTTCAAACCGATAATGATGAAAGCGGTCTTTCCGTCGAACGTGCCCAACGGGGCGGCTCTTTTTTGTGTGAACCGACGTGGTGTCACGGTTACCGTGTCTCGGGACGTTCCGGTTCTACTGAGGATACCGGCCTTTTTCATCTCGGTTTCCGGTGCGTTAAAGACATACCCTAACCTTTCTCGATATGCTCAAACGAATTCTGCTTTCGACATTCCTCTTCAGCTTGCTTATTGTTTTTGGCTTTCGGTTCCGCCGTTCCGCTAATGCCCCGAAAAAGCCCAATATCCTGTTCCTATTGGTTGATGATTACGGCTATCGCGATTTGTCGGTTACGGGCTCTTCGTTTTACGAGACGCCCCATATGGATCAACTTTTTCGGCAGGGAATGCGCTTTAACCAAGCCTATGCGACCTACCCCCGCTGCGTTCCGTCGCGTTATTCGATCATGACCGGTTCGCATCCGGCCCGGCAGGGACAGGACGACTCCGGAGTGGTAGGCTTTCATATCGACGGTCCTACTGTCAGTATCGGACAAGCCATGAAAAACAGCGGTTACAATACCTTTTATTTGGGTAAATGGCATTTAGGCGGGAATGAATTCGCCCCGAGTCATCAAGGCTTCGACCAAACTTTCGCGGCGGGAGCGGCAGGAGGTGTTTCGTCTCACTTTGCCCCTTACAACCGAGACTTTCAGGCGTTGGGCGGTGTGCCGGAAGCCGAAACCGCACCCATTGACAATGTAGACAACGCTCCCAACGGCGAATGTTTGGAAGACCGCCTCACGGACGAGACCGTACGAATGCTGAAAGAGTTTTCCGCCAAAAAAGAACCTTTTTTCGGGATTTTGGCCCATTATGCTGTTCATACCCCTATTGAGGGAAAAGCCGAGTACATGGCTTATTTCAAGGAAAAACTGAAGAAAAACCCACCGCAAGGACCGGAGTTTGAAAAAGAAAGTGCCGGCGAAAACAAACTTACGCAAGACCACCCCGCGTATGCCGCAATGATCAAATCGGTGGACGACGGCATCGGTAAAATCATGAAAACGTTGAGAGAGTTGGGAATTGCGGATAACACGATCATTGTCTTTACCTCCGACCACGGCGGATTGTCGGCCCGCGGGACGAATAAACGGGAGTTAGCCACCTCCAATCGCCCGTTGCGGGCCGGTAAGGGACATTTGTACGAAGGGGGGCTGCGCGTACCGATGGCTGTTGTTTGGAAAGGAGTGGTCAAGGCCGGGACCCAAACCGATGTTTTAGTTCAGGGAACAGATCATTTTCTGACGTTTTTGGAAATGGCCGGCGGAAAAGTACCGCCTCAGCAAGTGACGGACGGGAAAAGCTACATGAAGGCGTTGAAAGGCGGGACGGCCGACCCGAATCGGCCGCTGTTTTGGCATAACCCCGCACCCCGCCCGTATGCCACCGGTGATGTGTATTCCAGTGTGATTCGTGTGGGTAATTACAAATTACTGGACCTGTTCGGGGAAGAAAAACGTCGGGAATTATACGATCTCAAAACCGACCCGGGCGAAGCCAAAAATATCGCCGGCGACAAGCCCGAATTGTCGGAGAAACTCTATCTTCAACTTGAATCGTGGAGGAAATCAGTGGGGGCTTATATGAACTTAACTCAAAGAGGATTGGGCAAAGCTCCGAGACAGGGAAACCGCAATAATAATTAACCCTTGAGACCTGAATCATGAAAAAACTTCTGTTTTACTTTTTACCGGTGTGGGTTTTGGCACAACCGAAAAAGACGGCGGAGCGTCCCAATATCATTGTTATTTTAGCCGATGATATGGGCTTCTCGGATATCGGATGTTTTGGCGGAGAAATACCGACTCCTCACCTCGACCGATTGGCCGCCAAGGGCATTCGGATGAACAATTTTTATAATACCGGGCGCTGTTGCCCCTCCCGGGCCGCTTTACTGACGGGGGTTTACCCGCAGGAGGCAGGCGTAGGCTATATGGTCGAACCCGTGGAGAATAACCCGGCTTATCAGGGCTATTTGAATCGGGAAACGGTAACCTTTGCGGAGGCGATGAAAGAAGCGGGTTATTTTACCGCCATCGCCGGGAAATGGCACGTCGGGCATGAAGCCGGCCAAGGGCCCCACGAAAGAGGGTTTATGCGGTCGTTGGCCGCTCCGGTAGGGGGATTTATGTACACGGGCCAACCGCGGGCACAGATTTTTCTGAACGGAAAGCCGGCAAAAGCAGGGGTAGATATACCCAAAGACTACTACGTCACAGATCTTTGGACCGACTACGGAATGAAGTTCATTGAGGAGGCGCAAGCCGAACAAAAGCCTTTTTTGTTGTATTTGGCCCACAATGCCCCCCATTTCCCGCTGCAAGCCCCCGCCGAAGACATTGCCCGGTTCAAAGGAAAGTACCTGGCCGGTTGGGAAAAGCTTCGGGCCGAAAGGTATGAGCGTCAAATGAAAATGAACCTGCTGGGGAAGAAATATGACTTGCCGCCTATCAATCCGAAAGTACCGGCGTGGGAAAGTCTTTCGCCGGCCGAAAAAGAACGGTACGATACGATGATGGCCATTTATGCCGCGATGGTAAGCCATTTGGATGAAAGCATCGGTAAACTCGTCAAAAACCTGGAAGATAAGGGCCTTTTGGAGAATACCTTGCTTCTCTTCTTCTCGGACAACGGCGGCAACGCCGAATCGGGGGTAAAAGGGATCACTCAAGGCGATACCTTGGGTAACCGTAACTCCAATGTGTTTTTGGGACAATGCTGGGCCGAACTCAATAATACCCCTTTGTGGTTGTACAAGCACCATACGAGTGAAGGCGGGATCGCTTCGCCGTTCATTGCCCATTGGCCTAAGGGCATTGCGACCCAATGGCAAGGGAAAATTATCGACGAGCCCGCTCATTTGGTAGATATTATGCCGACGCTTCTTGCTTTAGGCGGTGCCACCTACCCGACTGCTTATCAAGGCCATACCATCAAACCGCAAAGAGGAATCAGCTTGGTTCCTGTATTTTCGGGTAAAAAATTGAGTCGAACGCAGCCTCTGTTTTGGGAACATGAAGGCAACCGAGCCATCCGAATCGGTGATTGGAAAGCGGTATCTAACCTGACCGAACCGTGGCAACTCTATAATATGAAAGCAGATCGTACTGAACTCAACGACCTGTCGGCTGCAAAGCCCGATATGTTGAAAGACCTGCTGTCGAAATACGACCGATGGTATGAAAGTGCAGGGGCCAAACCGTATTTCAAAGAACCTATGAAATGGCAATCAAGCATCATTGAAACCCTGAAAAACACTAAAAAATAACCCAATAAAACCGGGCTGATCTCATTAATTCTGACGGGCAAAGTAGTAAAATCTGCTCCGTTATTCTTTTTGTAAGGGTTAAATCTAAACATGGAATGAAAAAAACAGTCGTAGTCCCCATTGCCTTGTGCGTGGTCACCGTGCTTTTCTTTGCGTTTAAAAAAGCAACAAATCAAGCACCCCGTCGTCCAAACATCGTTTTTATTATGTCGGATGACCACGCCTATCAGGCCATCTCTGCTTACAGCAACAAATTGCTGCAAACGCCCAACATCGACCGAATTGCGAAGGAAGGTATGCTTTTTTCAAACGCCTGCGTGACCAATTCCATCTGCGCCCCTTCTCGTGCGGTGATTCTGACAGGCAAGCACAGCCACCTCAATGGTAAAATAGACAACAACTTTCCGTTTGATACGACCAACATTACGTTTCCGCAAATTCTCCAAGCCAATGGGTATCAAACGGCGATGTTCGGCAAACTGCACTTCGGCAACAGTCCCAAGGGCTTTGATGAGTTTAAGATTTTGCCTGATCAGGGCAATTACTATAATCCCGATTTTATCACCAAGAAGCAGGGGAACATCAAACTCACCGGGTATGTCACCGACCTCATTACCGACATGACCCTTCAATGGCTGCAAAAGGAACGGCAAAAAGACAAACCTTTTTTTCTGGCTTATCTCCACAAAGCACCGCACCGGGAGTGGCTGCCCGCCGAACGGCACTACAAAACGTTTATTCATCGGAAATTTCCGGAACCGGCGACGCTCTTTGATAATTACGAAGGACGAGGGCGAGCTGCCCACGAACAGGAAATGAACCTGTTGACCCACATGAACTGGGCCGGCGACTCGAAGATATTCCCGGAGAATATGGATAAACTGGGAATCAAAGAATCACATACTTACGATAAAGCCTTCTATAACGGTACCGTAGGCCGCATGAATCCGGAGCAGCGTAAAGTGTGGGATGAAACGTACGGCAAAATGAATGAGGAATTTATCAAACAATACCCTTCCATGACCGAAACCGACAAGATGAAGTGGCGCTACCAACGGTACATGCAGGATTATCTGGGCTGCATTGCTTCGGTAGATGAGGGCGTGGGTAAAGTATTGGATTTCCTGAAAGAAAACGGTTTGGACGAAAATACCATCGTTGTGTATACGTCCGACCAAGGCTTTTACTTAGGCGAACACGGGTGGTTTGACAAGCGTTTTATCTTTGATGAGTCGTTTAAAACGCCGTTGCTCGTCAAATGGCCGAATGTCATCAAGGCCGGAACGCGCAATTCGCAAATGGTGCAGAATTTGGATTTTGCCCAAACCTTTTTGGAAGCAGCGGGTATCAAGGCCCCGGCTGATATGCAGGGAGAGAGTCTGATTCCGATCTTTAAAGGAAAAGGACAAAATTTCAGAGATGCCGCCTATTATCATTATTACGAATATCCCGGTATCCACATGGTCAAGCGCCACTACGGCATTGTGACCGAGAAATACAAATTGGTCCACTTTTATTATGATGTAGACGAATGGGAATTGTACGACCGGGTCAATGACCCGCAGGAAATGAAAAGCGTGTACAATGACCCGAAATACGCGAAGATAAAGGCTGACTTGCATAAAAAACTCGCCGCGTTGCGGGTCAAATACAAAGACTCCGAAGAACTCGATAAAAAGTACATTGAAAAATACAAAGAACTCGAAAAAAAGGGCAGAATCTTTCGATAAGTCGATCGTTTAAGCTTCATTGCACTGCCGAAAAGCTCAGGTTACACTGAGCTTTTTTTATTTTTTCTGCATCCCTATTGACAAACTCACGGCTTTTATTTTACTTTGTATTTAAAAGTACTTTTTATGCAATATGGCATTTCATCAACGCTATTTGATTTTGGCCGCGGGTTTGTTGGGAACAGAAACAGCGATTGCGCTTTGGGTGCATGATGCTTTCTTACGCCCGATCGGCGGTGACTTTTTAGTAGTTATTTTGCTGTATACCACCGTTCGGGGATTGACCCGTTTTCGTCCTTACCCTGTTCTTTTAGGGGTATTGCTCTTTTCTTATTTGATAGAGGCCCTGCAGTATGTCCACTATGTTGACCTGTTAGGGTGGGGGCATCTCAAAGCGGCGAGGATTGTCTTGGGCACCGGCTTCTCGTGGGTGGATATGCTTGCTTACACGGTCGGTGCGTTGTTTGTTTTTATTGTCGAAAAAAGATTTAATCCCACTTTATCCCAATGAACTATTTTGTTGCCCCTGATTCTGTTGTCCGAAAAATATGGGGAAAAGCTGATACCATCCTTTTTATCTTTGCGGGAGCTTCTGCTGAATTTGCGTTAAACAAAGCCGTTGATTGGCTTTATTTTACGGGAAAGTTGCCCGCTGATCCGTTGGGGCGCTTATTTTCTACCGTGGACTACGCCCGTCAAATCGTTTTTTCGGAATACGATCAGGCGCTTTTTGCCATCGATAAAATCACCGCGATTCATCAGGGAGTCGAACAGAAACGGGGGGCGCGAATTCCCGATTGGGCCTATCGCGATGTTTTGTTTATGCTCATTGATTATTCTATCCGAGCTTTTGAATTGATGGAGCGCAAAATGACCCGGGACGAAAAAAAAGAAGCTTTTGATGTATTTCAACGCGTAGGCGCTCGTATGGGTATCAGCGGC
>JAXLVD010000005.1:0-424514 GCA_046329125.1 Spirosomataceae bacterium
TTTAAAGTAGATTTTAGGTTGATTTAAGTGGTTGAATTTCAATTAAATCCACTCTAAATCAATTAAATCCAAATCTGCCTGTTTACTTATATTTCATCGGTTATTTATAAAATCAATTATCATTCCCTTGAACTTCACCGACGAGATAATAGACGCCTTGTCTATCGATTGCCTTATTTTCGGCTTTAAAGACGCACAACTTTCTATTCTTTTGGTAAAACACGGGATTGGCCCTACTCTCGGCCAATGGGCGCTTCCGGGAAGTTGGATAAAGTATAACGAAAGTATAGACGAAGCAGCAAGTCGAATTCTGTCTTCTCAAACTTCCGTCGGAAATCTTTATTTGGAGCAGTTTAAAACGTTTGGTGAATTGAAACGGTTTCCGGATCGCAGAGTCATTACGATTGCCTATTATGCCTTAGTAAATATCGAAAAATTTGAACTGCATCCCGGGCCTACAGAAGCCGATGTGACATGGTTTAAGATTCAGGAAATACCTCCGATGGCGTTTGATCACAAAGTGATCTTTGAACATTGTCTTGATTTTCTGAAACATAAGATTCAGCACGAGCCTATCGGCTTCAATCTCCTTCCTGCGAAGTTTACACTTTTGCAGTTACTCGAACTGTATGAAGCGATCTTAGGCCAAAAGCTGGACAAATCGAACTTTCGAAAGAAGTTTCTGAAAATGAACCTTTTAGTAGATACCAAAGAACGCCAAAAAGATGTGTCGCACCGAGCAGCTACCCTGTATCGTTTTGATGAAAATGTATATAATAAATTACTGGAGAAGGGGTTTACGTTTGAAGTTTGACCCCTTCCCGAAGCTTTTCGCTATAAATAAGGATCAATGATTTGAATCTTCCCGTCGGCATCGTAAATCAACTCGGTTACCTTGATACTGCGAAGATGGGTAACTCCTTCTGATAAACTCGAATCATGATAGAAAAGGTACCATTTGTCGTTGACCTCACAGATAGAATGGTGGGTAGTCCATCCTACCACCGGATTCAAGATTCGCCCCTGATACGTAAAAGGGCCGTAAGGGGAATCTCCGATGGCATAACATATAAAGTGAGTGTCGCCCGTTGAGTAGGAGAAATAATACTTTCCGTTGTAACAGTGCAACCAAGGAGCTTCAAAGTAGCGTCGCTCGTTATCACCGGCCAACAACACCTCTCCTTTTTCATCCAAAATCTGTACATCGCGAGGGCTCTCCGCCAATTGCAGCAGATCGTCCGTCAGTTTGGCTACCTTCGGACACAAGGCCGGTTCATGCGCCTCGGGCTCTTTATAGGTTTTGTTGTACTTATTGTCCCGATAATTTTGCAGTTGCCCGCCCCATATTCCTCCGAAATAAAGATAAAAACTTCCGTCTGTATCTTCAAATACGGCCGGGTCAATGCTGTAACTCCCTGTGATAGGCAATAGTTCGGCCAGAAAAGGGCCTGTTGGAGAATCAGAAATCGCTACGCCGATTCGGAAAATACCTTCGGGCGTTTTCGCGGGGAAATAGAGGTAGTATTTGCCGTTTTTATAGGCAGCGTCGGGAGCCCAAAGCTGTCGTTCCGCCCAAAATACATCTTTTATGTGTAACGCAACACCATGATCCACTACTTCTCCCTCAACGGAATCCATCGAAAATACGTGATAATCTTCCATTCCGAAATGATCCCCGTTATCGTTAAAAGGAATGCCCGCGTCGATGTCATGAGAGGGGTAGATATAAATTTTTCCGTTAAAAACATGCGCTGAAGGGTCGGCAGTGAACAAATGCGTTACAAGCGGCTGCGAAATTGCCCTTTCGCTCAGCTCTTTAAAATCGGTGGGTAAAGTACTTTCTTCCGGCATTTTTTATTTGTAGGTTAATGAGTGAGTCACAATTGTTTTTATCCGTACGGGCTATCTGTTATTCTTAGCTGTTTCCGACAATAAATTTGTCACTTCCATGAAGGCGACACGTTAACCGCCGATGCAAGAGCAGAAACGGCGCATTAATGCTGACGTTTCTCCCTCAAATTAGCCTCAAGGCGTACTTCGGTTGTTTTATCTATTTCATACCAAAATAACAGGCTTGCTCCGACCAAGAAAATCAATCCCGGATAGATACTTACGGCCATTTTGATGCCGTGAACAGCATCCGTTGTTTGTTCGGCTTGTTCAGCAATGTATCCATAGTTTGATAAGATACCCGCCCCGAGCGCGCCCCCGATACTCAGCCCTGCCTTTAAGCCAAAGATCATAGCGGAAAAAATAATAGCTGTTGCCCGACGATTGTTTTTCCATTCCGAATAATCGGCCACGTCGGCAATCATTGCCCAAAGCAACGGAATCGTGACTCCATAGGTAAATCCGTGCAGTAGTTGGGTAATGAATACCGATCCGATGCTGTTTTTTTCATAAAAATTGAACATTAACAGACACACTGCTGACAACGAGAGGAAAATACCGAAAACATTTCGTTTTCCGAACCGGTCGGCTAAGGGCTTTGAAAATAGGATACCCACAATCATGAAAATGATACCGCCGGCGTTGAATACACTGTTTGCGGAAGTCGGGGCATCTTCCGGCCATTCAAATTTCCCCAAACCTAAGCCGGTAACGGCCTGATTAAGCCCTTCTATAAAACGATTAAACCCAATTTCCTCTAAATAGTTGGCTTGAGCGGTGGGGTCAAGATAATACTTGAAATAGTAAATATACATACCTCCCTTAAGGGATAAAGTAACGAATACCAGCACAGTTAAGACCAGCATAATTACCCACGGTTTGTTTTTAATTAAGTCCGTTAAATCTTGTTTGACAGAACTCTTTGCTTCAACGGGAGGGACTATACGCTCTTTGGTGGTAAGAAAGGTAATCCAAAAACAAATGACGCCCACAATGGCAAAAAAGAGCATCACTTTTTCAAATCCAACGGCTTTATTGCCGTGCCCAAGCGACAAAGCCAAAGGCAACAACAGCGATTGTATGATAAATTGTGCTACCATCACTGCCACAAAGCGGTAAGAAGATAGGCTGTTCCGCTCTTTCATATCCCCGGTAATCACTCCGCTCAGCGCTGAATAAGGTAAATTATTGGCCGAATACACAATGACCAACAGCAAATAGGTCGTGAGGGCATAAATGACTTTCCCGTTTTCGCTCAAATCAGGGGTTGAAAAAGCCAATAAGGAAATAACTCCGAAGGGAATCGACGTCCAAAGAACCCACGGACGAAATTTGCCCCAACGAGTATGGGTACGGTCGGCGATAATTCCCATCAAAACGTTGAAAAAAGCCCCCAGCAATCCGCCGACAAAAATAATTACGCCGGCGGTTCCGGCAGGTATTTTATAAACATCGGTGTAGAAATACGCCAAAAATGTCATTAAAGTTTGAAAGATCAGGTTCGCAGCCAAGTCACCAAGGCTATAACCGATCTTTTCAACTACGGAAAGTTTCTGATTTTCAACATTCATGGAAATTATCTGTTAAGGGTATTCTTTGCAATCCTTTCTTTCTAAATGGTACATTACGACCGATCGGTTTTCGAAGAGTGCAATTTCAGGTAACAAAGCAGGCTTATGGTAAATTTTACTACAATACTGACAGTATTTTTTACAACATCTTTTCTTTTCTTGCTTTTATACACTAAACGTCTTACATTCAACAAATTACGTATTTTAACTTAGCTAAGTGCGCTGCCGTTTTGTTTTGTAAGTCTTCTGATATTCCTCAAAAAAACGTATTAGAAAAAATAAAAAATAACTTATTGTTAAAAATACCATAAGATAGCTAAACTTTATTACTTTTGTTAGAGTATTCACAATATTTCTTTATTTGATTATATTATCTCTACTTTTTTATGGCTTCTCAAGTTCAAGATACGGTACTATGGAAATCATATCGAGAGGGCGATAAGCAGGCTCTGGGCATGATTGCTGAGCGTTATTATCGTGCGTTAAGACGCTATGGGTTAAAATTTATGACAGATGAAGCTACCGTTGAAGACTGTATCCAAGAGTTGTTTTTACAGCTTTGGCAAAATCGTCTTCGAATCAACGATACTTGTTCCGTAAAGCATTATTTATTAAAGTCACTAAGGCACCATATTATCCAATGCCTTCGAGCCGAAAAATACGTTTCCGATCAGGAAATTGACTGGGACAGCGCTCTGCCTGAAGAAGCAGATGCCGAAACCTTATTGATTCGCGAAGAAGTGGCTTTGTTTCATATGAACGAAATCCAAAGGCAGTTAAAGACCTTACCCGCCCGTGAGCGAGAGGCTTTGTACCTTCGTTATTACGAAAATTTATCTGTTACCGAAATCGCGGAAACGATGAATGTAAACCGACAGTCCGTATCAAATTTCTTACAGAAAGCACTTATTAAACTTCGCAGTCGATGGTTGGTCACCCCCTTGCTTACTTTTTTTGTATTTTTCTTAAAAAAAATTAGCTATTAGAAGGGTATCCCTTTAAACTATCTTCATACTGTCAATAAAGATAGCTTAATCGTGCCCATGAACTTTTCCTCAAACCCTTTCTCAGTAACAGACCTTCTGGAAAACGAAGCTTTCCGAAAATGGATGAAGGAAAAGCATCCGGAGGATCGTTTGTTTTGGGAAGAATGGCTTGAGGTTCATCCTGACAAAAGAGAAATCTACGAACAGGCAGTTGCTGCATTTTTAGTCATCGAGGGGAATGTCGATAAGTTATCAGATGTTGAAGTAGCGCAAAAAACCCAAGAGATACTTGAACTGATTCCCGACGAGTCCGATGCTCCGCTCAAACCTCTGTTGAATTGGGCTTGGATAGGATGGGCAGCGGCCGCGGTTATCGTCAGTGTAGCGGCTTGGTACCGATTTTATTTACCGGAACCTCATTTATCCGAAGCAATAACGACTCGGAGTGAAGAAAAAACAACGGATGCAGCAACTTGGATGACGGTCCGTAACTCAACACAGCAACCGATGATTGTATTGTTGCCCGACAATTCTTCTGTTGTGTTGTCAACCGGCAGCAGTCTGCGTTTTCAAAAAGAAACCGATAAAAACACAAGGGCTGTTTTCTTGCAAGGTGAAGGTTTTTTTGAAGTAGCCAAAAATCCTGAAAAACCGTTTTTTGTTTATACAAATAATCTCACTACCAAGGTCTTAGGTACAAGCTTCCAAGTACGGGCATTTACAAACGAATCCGTCGCCTTGGTAAAGGTAAAATCAGGAAAAGTTGCTGTCACGTCCGTAGCTTCACCCGATAAATTAACCTTCCTTACCGAACATCAACAGTTCCGTATTGCTACCAAAACAAAGGAAGTAACACAAGAAGAAAGTGCAACACCGCCGGAAAACCCGGCAGCCATTATTAATCAACAATTTACGTACGAATATACTTCTGTATCTGAAATTCTGGACCAACTGGAGAGCGCTTATCACATGCCCATCCAATTTGAGCGGGAAAAACTCAAAACCTGCACATTTACGGGGCAGTTGAATGATGTACCGTTTCTTGAAAAAATCCGATTGATCTGTCTCACTGTTGAGTCAACGTATGAAGTGGTGGATAATCAAGTGATCATCCACAGTAAGGGTTGTCATTAGTATTTATTCAAACTTTAACCTAACTAACAACTATGGTGTAGAATCTATCTTTTTCTTTCAAAAAAAGAAAAGCGATAGTGCGGCCAACACTATCGCTCGCAATGCTCCCAAATGTGTACGCATGACACATTTTGCCTATAAGGCAAGGAAACATGTTTGTCATTCTTCCAAAAACAACAAAACAAACAAATGTATGAACTACCATCTATTTAAACACAATGTTTGGATCAGGATTATGAAAATATCAAGCCTGCAATTCTTGCTTGTGCTCGCTTTTTTCAAAATGGGTTTGGCCCATGACGGCAAAGCTCAAGAGCTATTGAATCGTCGCATCAGTTTTTCAGCCTATAACCAAGATGCTGAAGTGATTATTAAGCGAATCGAAAAATTAGCCAAAGTACAATTTTTGTTCAGCCGGGAAATTGTACAATCGAAGCGCAAAATCACCTACCAAGCTAACAACGAAGAGCTCTTTGGCGTGTTAGAGCACATTTTGACGCCGCTCAATCTTACCTACGAAGTAGTAGGGCAACAAATTTTAATTAAAAGAAGCCTCCCCCCGGCTCAAACCCCTCCGCAAAATTCGTTTCAGGAAGCAGGCCTGCCCGAGGTAAAACAGATTGACATTACAGGACGGGTAACGGGCGAAGACGGTCAGGGACTTCCCGGAGTAAATGTTCAGGTGAAAGGTACTGTTCGCGGAACAAGCACGGATGTCAACGGGAATTATAAACTAACTTTATCCGATGCCAACGGCGTTGTACTTGTGTTCTCGTACGTTGGCTACGCCGGTCAGGAAGTGACAGTAGGTGCTCAAACAATCATTAATATTCGTCTGGAAGCGGATAACAAAACACTCAACGAGGTAGTGGTAGTGGGGTACGGAACCCAACGTAAAAGAGATGTAACGGGTGCCGTTGTTTCCATTGCCGAAGCTGCGTTGAAAGAAGTACCGGCCCCCAACCTGCTTAATCAGCTCAAAGGACGTGCCGCAGGGGTATCTATCGTCAGTAACGGTTCTACCCCCGGCAGCCAAGCCTCTATTCGTATTCGCGGAAATCGCTCTCTTACCACCGGTAACGGAGATGGTCTTGACGGCCCGTTGGTGGTAGTAGACGGAATTCCGTTCGGAGGGCTGAATGATATAAACCCGGATGATATTGCTAACCTTGAAATTTTAAAAGATGCCTCAGCGACGGCCATTTATGGTTCGAGAGGTGCGGGTGGTGTTATCCTGATCACCACCAAAAGAGGGAAAGTCGGTAAGCCTGTGTTGACCTATGACGGTTATCATGGGGTGACAAACATCATGGGGAAATACAACGTCATGAACGGGGCGCAGTATGCTAAATTCAAAGAGCAATCGGCGGCCATGAACACGCAGGGAGCCGGTACAACGGCTTATCCGCTGACCGAAGAAGAAAAGGCCAATCTTGCCGCCGGGGTTTCTACCGATTGGCAGGATTTATTGTACAAACAGGGCTTTAACACCAGTCATCAGCTTGGTTTACAGGGCGGTGTGGAAAATACCCAATACGGGCTGGGCCTTGGTTATTTCAACGAAACGGGGATTATGCCCAATCAGAACTTTCAACGGATGAACATCCGGGCTACCATTGATCAAAAAATCGGTAAGCGAGTAAAAGTAGGTTTGAATACCATCAATACGCTCACGTACAGAAATGACCCTGCGGGTGGAGGCGTTCCAACAGAATTGGTTCGTTTATCACCACTCATCAAGCCCTACAATGAGGATGGCACGGTACTCCTGAATCCTAAACGGGGAACTATTGAAGCGCAGGCGGTAAGCCCTCTTACCCTCATTTCTCGTGGCAACGATATTCTGTCACGGGAGCGTGCCATCAGAACATTTAACAGTTTATATGCAGAAGTGAATATTTTGGACGGCCTAAGATACCGTTTCAATGCCGGTTTGAATTACAGTCAGACCAACTTCAACGGCTACGGTCCGCCAAATACATTTGTCAATACCGGAGTTGACCAAAGTGTATCTAATGCGGAAATTAGAAATACGGAATTTTGGGACATAAACATGCAACACTTGTTGTATTATGACAAAACCTTTGGAAAACATAGAATAGGCGTGACCGGCCTTTATGAATACACCAAAAACCACTCACTGGGCAGCCGATTTACCGTGAAGGGGGTTCCGGCTGATTACATTAAAACGGCTAATTTTGCGTTGGCTTCGGGAACACCCGTTGCTCCTACAGACTTCGGTAATTCCTTTTCAGAAACCGGCTTGCTGTCTTACATGGCTCGTTTGAATTATACGTTCAATGACAAATATGTTTTGACGGCCACGTTCCGCAGAGACGGTTCGTCTACCTTATCACCTGCCAATCAATACTTCAACTATCCGGCGATCGGTTTAAGCTGGAACGTCATCGACGAGCCGTTTATGAAAAACCTGTCCTTTTTATCAAATCTGAAAGTAAGAGGGGGTTGGGGTATTTCGGGTAACCGCAACGTAGGAGCTTATGCCACTTTGGGTGCCCTCTCCACCGGATACTATAACTTCGGTACTACTTCTGCCGGACAGGTACTTGCCTACACGGTTACCAGCCTTCCGGCAAGTAATTTGGGATGGCAGTCTACCGCTCAGACAGATATTGGCTTGGAAATAGGTTTATTGAACAACCGTATCACCGGTACCTTTGATGTGTATTTCCAAAAGACGAAAGACATTTTGCTTTCGGTAAACCTGCCGGAAAGTAACGGAGCCAATTCTACCCTGAAAAACTTGGGCAGAACCGAAGGAAAAGGGTTTGAATCCTCATTGACGTTCGATATTTTCAGAAACAAAGGCGGTTTTAACTGGAGCGCTGATGTCACCTATTTCTTTAACCGTGAAAAAATCACGCAGCTTACTACACCGACCGAGTTAGATAACAAAGGTAATTTCTGGTTTGTGGGTCAGCCGCTGACGGTTATTTATGACTACAACAAAATCGGTATCTGGCAGCAAGCGGATTTGGATAACGGCACGCTGAAAAAACAAACGTCACCGGTACAGGTGCCGGGCGAAATCAGAGTGGAAGATGTAGATAACAATGGTGTCATTGATGCCAATGACCGTAAGATCATCGGCAATTTCCAACCCAAATGGGAAGGCGGCCTGACCAACAGAATCAGTTTCAAAGGATTTGACCTGTCGATTGTTACTTTCGCCCGGATGGGAATGAAAGTAGTGGTGCCGTATTTATCAGGTACTTCCGGCGGTGGTTCGGGCTTCGGCTTCCTTAACCAGGGGCGTTCCAACCAATTGGTCATGGATTATTGGACTCCTGAAAACCCCACCAATGCGTTCCCCAAACCTGACGCCGGCGGCGGCGTGCGGAACTTTACTTCGACTACTTCCTACCAAGACGGTTCTTTCATTAAAATGAGAAGTATCAACTTGGGGTACACGGTAAATGCAAAAGTATTGAACAAGATCGGGGTTTCTTCTGCCCGAATTTATCTGAATGCGACCAATCCTTTCATTATTTATTCGCCGTTGGTGAAAGCAAAGCTTGCCGTTGACCCCGAAGGAAACGGCTATGGGAATACCATTCAGGGAGGAAATTTCAATCGTTTCATTACCGTCAACTTAAATAACCCTCCCGTTCGTCAGTTTACCTTAGGTGTAAATCTTAAATTTTAATTCAAGATGAAAAAGATACATAGTTTACTCATTGTCTTCACGTTACTTTTCTGTTTAAGCTGCGGAAAAATACTGGAAGAGCATCCTCAATCGCAGATTGTCCCTTCTTACTTTAACAGTTCTGCCGGGGTATTGGGCGGGATTGCCGGGGTATATAATCTAATCCGAAACCAATGGGGCACCGAAGGTTTTTCGACAGAGATGCAGGCCGGTACCGACGAATTCATTCAGGGAGCCAGCAGTGGCGGCGGCCCGGTACATACTTTCAACGGTCTTAACAGTACCAACTTTGGTTCGGCTTGGGGGTCGTCTTTTGTGGCCATCAATACCATCAACGGTGTATTGAAATATGGTCAGAGTATTGACCTGCCTGAAGCAACCAAAAAACAATATTTAGCCCAAGCTAAATTTTTGAGAGCCTTCTGGTACTTTTATTTAGTGCAAACGTGGGGCGATGTTCCGTTAAGCACCGAATTTATTACCGTTCCCTCACAAAGTGCCAAAAGAGACCCCGCAACAGAAGTATATAAGTTGATCATTCAGGACCTGACCGACGCAGCGGCTGCACTGCCCGATAAACCAACCGCTCCGTTCTTAGGCAAAGCTGCTACCAAATCTACAGTCTTGTTTTTCTTAGCGAAAGCTTATTTGACGCGTGGATGGTTGACCAACTCGCAGGCAGATTTTGCAGAAGCCGCTAAAATCTCAAGCGAGCTTATTGCCAATAAAGGAACGTATGGCTTAGACTTGTGGCAGGATTTTGGTGACGCTTTTGTACCCGCAAATGACTATGGGAAAGAAACGATATTTGTCAGCGATCACGCATTAGATGCCAAATATGGCTATTACACAGTGGGGGGGGGCGCCAGTGGCGGTGATGCTCAGAACTTAACACCTTGGTTTACCAACTGGAACTACCCAAACAACAGCGGACTCAATTCTTTTGTAAATGCTTCCGGGGTATTGGTGAACTCGGGTACTTCAGGAATGATTCGGGATTCCTATTATGGTCGCCCATACGCCCGTATTCGTCCTAACAGTGTAAAACAAACATCCGGAGAAAGTACCGGCAAAAATTATTTTCTTGATCAGGCTTTTGTCAAAAGAGAGGTAGACTCACGCTTTGCCAATACGTTTTATACGGTATATATCTCTAATACATCCGTAACAAATACGGCAACGGCGGCTAATAACAAACGCGGTATCGGATATACCATGCAAATCGGTATTGATACTGCTGTATGGATCACGGACTATGAAGTGGTAGGAGCTCCGCAGTTCAATGGAACGAGACCGTTTAAAGGAATCATCGCTCCTCCAAGCACGTGGAATGCCAACCTGTACCCTGCCATCAAAAAGTTCATGGACCCAAGCCGAGGCTCAAACTTCAATGACCCGTCTACCCGCCCTGTCGTAATCACCCGTTTTTCGGAAGTGTACTTAGTAGGGGCAGAAGCCTACCTTATGTCAGGCAACAAAGCAAAAGCT
This sequence comes from Spirosomataceae bacterium, assembly GCA_046329125.1. Classification (GTDB taxonomy): domain Bacteria; phylum Bacteroidota; class Bacteroidia; order Cytophagales; family Spirosomataceae; genus Runella. The sequence goes on from JAXLVD010000005.1 coordinate 10,737, forward strand.
GCTGAGTTATTAAACTTCATTCGCCAACGGGCCGCGTATCGAAAGACCAATACCGCTGCCCAAAACGCGGCGGCCGCAACAGCAATGACCATCACTGCCGATGATGTAACCGTTGATTTTATCCTGGATGAGCGAAGCAGAGAATTGTTTGGTGAGTGGATGAGATACCACGACTTGGTCCGTACCAAATCATTGGTACGACGCATTAAAGCCTGGAATAATGAAGCGGGACCGTATGTTAAAGACTTTCATATGCTGCGGCCGATTCCGCAGTCACAAATAGATCGTACCGTGGAAGGTCCTAAATTTCCTCAAAATCCGGGTTATTAAACACGTTACAGCAAGTTAGATAAATAGATAGTTAGAGATGTAAGGAGGATTTTCCTTCTTACATCTTTTATTTTTTTGATATGTTATTGTATAATTTATGAAATTAATATAATTTTTTTACCTTCGTTAGTCCACCTATAATTACATTTTAGGTAATGACTGACCCGATAAAAACATATTAACACCCATTCCTTTATCAATAAATCAACTACGGAAGTGTTGCCATCACTATTTTTTTAATGCCGACAAATGTGTCACATTTACACATTCTATATGATTTTATTTAGCCGGTCTTGACATTTTATCTTATAAATCGTCTTTAATGAAACCGTTTGTTACCTTCTGTTTTCTAATTGCCTCCTGTTATAGTTTTTCTCAGGAGAGCAAACGCCTTCGACTTTGGTACGATAAGCCTTCCGGCGACATCTGGGAAAATGCCCTCCCGATTGGCAATGGAAGACTGGGGGCCATGGTGTACGGGAATGTGGATAAAGAAACGATTCAGTTGAATGAACACACCGTTTGGTCAGGTAGCCCCAACCGCAACGATAACCTCGACGCGTGGGCATCGTTGCCCGAAATCCGCCGGCTGATTTTTGACGGAAAACAAAAAGACGCCGAAAAACTGGCCAATAAAACCATTATCACCAAAAAATCGCATGGGCAGATGTTTCAGCCCGTCGGGAGTTTGCAGCTGACGTTTGACGGCCACGATAATTACACCGATTATTACCGTGACCTCGACATTGAGCGGGCCGTGGCAAAAACGAGCTATACCGTCAATGGGGTAACCTACACCCGCGAACTGTTTGCGTCGTTGCCCGAGCGCGTGTTGGTGGTCCGGCTTACGGCCGGCAAACCCAATGCGCTTTCGTTCCGCGCTTCCTATACTACTCCTCAGGCAAAACCTGTCATCAGTGCCAATGCCAACGAACTTACTATCTCAGGTACTACCTCCGACCACGAGGGTGTGAAAAGCATGGTGAAGTACATGGGTATTGCGAAAATCAAAACCAACGGTGGTACGGTCGCCGCCAACGATACTAGTCTGACCGTAAAAGATGCTACGTCGGCTACCATTTATATTTCGATTGCGACCAACTTCGTCAACTATAAAGACGTTTCGGGCGATGAAAAAGCCCGTGCTTACGACTACGTGAACAAGGCATTTCCTAAGCCATACGCGGCTTTACTGGCGCAGCACATTGCCGCTTACCAACGCTATTTTAATCGAGTAAAGCTGGATCTTGGTACCACCGACGCTGCCAAACTTCCGACCGATGAACGGCTTAAAAACTTTCGCTCGGTCAATGACCCTCAGCTGGTTACGCTCTATTACCAGTATGGTCGTTACTTGTTGATTTCGTCTTCGCAGCCAAGCAATAAACTGGAATCGGGACAGCCTGCCAACTTACAGGGCATCTGGAACCACCGTATGAAGCCGCCGTGGGACAGCAAATATACCATCAACATCAATGCCCAGATGAACTATTGGCCTGCCGAAAAAACCAACCTGTCGGAACTGCACGAACCGTTTTTGAAAATGGTAACGGAGTTGTCGGAAACAGGTCAGCAAACGGCGCGCGAAATGTACCGGACCCGTGGCTGGATGGCGCACCACAATACCGACATCTGGCGGGCAACGGGGGCCATCGACGGCGCTTTCTGGGGCATGTGGCTCGGCGGCGGTGGCTGGACAGCCCAACACTTGTGGGAGCATTATCTGTACAGCGGCGACAAAGCGTATCTGACAAAAATTTACCCTATTCTGAAAGGGGCGGCCCTTTTTTATGCTGATTTTTTGATTGAACACCCTAACTACAAATGGCTGGTGATCAACCCCGGAAGCTCCCCCGAAAACGCCCCGCAGGCCCACGACGGTTCGTCGTTGGACGCGGGTACGACGATGGACAACCAGATTGTATTTGATGCCTTCAGTACGGTGATTCGGGCGACGGAAATTCTGAAAAGAGACGCCGCTTTTGCCGATACGCTCAAGCAGTTACGAAATAAACTGGCACCGATGCACGTGGGCCAATACGGTCAGTTGCAGGAATGGCTCGACGACGTGGACGACCCCAACGACCACCACCGCCACGTATCGCACCTATACGGCCTGTTCCCATCTAATCAAATTTCTCCTTACCGCACTCCCGAATTATTCAATGCGTCGCGGACTACGCTCATTCACCGTGGCGACGTCTCGACGGGCTGGAGCATGGGCTGGAAAGTAAACTGGTGGGCCAAGTTGCAGGACGGCAATCACGCCTATGCCTTGATTCAGAATCAGTTAACGCCCCTTGGCGTCATTAAGGAAGGCGGCGGAACCTACAATAACCTGTTTGACGCCCACCCACCGTTCCAGATTGACGGCAATTTTGGCTGTACGTCGGGGATTACCGAAATGCTGATGCAAAGTGCTGACGGTGCCGTACACCTGCTGCCCGCCCTGCCCGATGTGTGGCCTGCCGGCAACGTGGGTGGACTACGCGCCGTCGGCGGTTTTGAGGTGACAGATATACAGTGGAAAGATGGTAAACTGACCAAACTGACCGTAAAATCAACCTTGGGCGGTAACCTGCGGATACGCACGCCGAATGCCCTCAAACTTGCCAATGGAAGCGGTTTAAAACCCGCAACGGGAGAGAATCCGAATGCGTTTTATGTGACCCAAAAAACGGCAACGCCTGTCATTTCGGCCAAAGCCAATGTCGTGCCACTTTCGTTGAAAGAAACGGTGCTATACGATGTGCCAACGCAGGCAGGAAAATCGTATGTCTTTGTTGCCCAATAAATTAACAGAAAGAATATTTTACTAATAACCATGTTGAAAACTGCATTTACCACCTTTTGCCTTGCTTGTTTGCTGGCTTTGAACTCCGTGGCTCAAGCCCAGAAAGTTACCTTAAACAATCCGATTCTGACGGGTTTTTATCCTGACCCGAGTATTGTCAAGGTAGGGCCTGATTATTACAGTGTCCACTCTACGTTTTCGTACTTTCCGGGGCTGCCCATCATGCACAGCCGCGACCTGAAAAACTGGAAGCAAATCGGCAACGTCATTAGCCGCCCATCGCAAATGGATTTTATGGGCGAGCGCATGAGCCGTGGGCTTTTTGCTCCTGCCATTACTTATTACAAAGGTATATACTACGTAACGTGCACTGATATTGACCATGACGGGAACTTTGTCGTGACCGCTACCAACCCAGCGGGACCGTACAGCAACCCTGTAAAACTTCCACAAGTCAGGGGCATCGACCCATCCATTTATTTTGACGAAGCTACCGATAAAGCATACATCGTTTACAACAGCGATGCTCCTGATAATAAACCACTTTACCCGGGTCATCGCACCGTTCAGATGTATGAGTTTGATTACAAAAACTTAAAAACGATCGGAGAAAAAAAGCAATTGATAAACGGTGGTGTGGATATTACCAAAAAACCGGTTTGGATTGAAGGTCCCCACATTTTGAAACGCAACGATTGGTACATACTGTATTGCGCCGAAGGCGGAACTTCGGTCAATCACTCACAAGTGGCCTTGCGCAGCAAAGATATTTGGGGGCCGTATGTGCCGTTTGAAGGCAATCCTGTACTGACCCAAAGAGGCTTACCCGCCGACCGCCCCAACCCGATTACGTCGGCAGGACACGCACAGTTTATCGAAGGCCCCGACGGCAACTGGTACTCGATTTTCTTAGCCGTTCGTCCTTACGAAGGGGATTTTTACAACACAGGCCGCGAAATGTTCATTGCACCGCTCACTTGGGTAAACGATTGGCCAATGATTGAACACGGCGAAAAAGCCATCGAGTACAAATACCAAACCAACATCAAAGAAGTAAAACAGAAAGGCGCTTTGCCGCAAAACGGCAATTTTGCTTATACCATGACCTTCGACAAAGGACTCGACCTTTCGCTCATGCACTTGCGAACTGTTGATAGCAGTTCATTTAAAACGTCTAAAAATGGTCTAACACTTATACTCAAGCCTGAAACTATCTCAGAGTTGGGCAATCCATCTTTTGTGGCCAAACGCCAGCAACACATGTATTCAGTAGCTGAAACAGAGTTGAGTTTTACGCCAAAAACTGAAAATGAAAAGGCGGGTTTGGTGATTTATCAAGACGAAAGCCATTTTTACTTTTTGGCAAAATCCATCAAAGATGGTAAAACACAAGCGGAATTATACAAAAGTGTGCATCGCAAAAAAGAGGTAGAATTGATAAATACGCTACCCGTGGGAAATGGCAAATTGAGTTTAAAAATAACGTCAAAAGCCGATAAAGTTGATTTTGAGATTTCTGAAAACGGTAAAACGTACAAAATCATTGCCGAAAACTTAGATGGTAAGCATTTATCTACTAAAGTATCAGGTGGATTTATTGGCAATGTGTATGCTATGTATGCTACTGCAAACGGTGAAAAAAGCGATAATACAGCAACATTTAAGTATTTGAAATACAGTGGCAATGATCCTATATTGAAATAAAAAATTTAACCTCACCCCACCCTCACGGTACGCCGTCGCGGCCTTTCTGGAGAGGGCTTTAAATCCCCTTCTCCAGAAAGGACGGGGCCGCCCACGCGGAAGGGTTAGGGATGAGGTTGAATTACTTCATGAAGCACCTAAAAAAATATATTTTGAAACCCCTTTTTTTACATACCATAATCGCCTTCCTGCTCAGCCTTTCGGCATTCGGGCAGATGCAACCGTTCACCCTTCAGGAGGTGAAGGTGACAAGCGGTGCTTTTAAAAACGCGCAGGATGTGGACATGCGGTATATCCTGTCGCTGAATCCTGACAAACTGTTGGCACCGTACCTCATCGACGCGGGGTTACCGCTGAAAGCCGAACGTTATGGCAACTGGGAAAGCTCGGGGCTGGACGGCCATATCGGTGGGCATTACCTGTCGGCGCTGGCCATGATGTATGCCTCAACGGGCAATGCCGAACTGAAAAAACGCCTCGATTACATGGTGGAGCAACTGGCTCAGTGTCAGGCTAAAAACGGCAACGGCTACGTAGGCGGTATTCCGCAGGGAAAGGTGTTTTGGGAACGGATCCACAAAGGCGACATCGACGGCAGCAGCTTTGGGCTGAACAACACATGGGTGCCGCTCTACAACATTCATAAGTTGTTTGCAGGCTTGCGGGATGCCTACGAATTTGCGGGTAATCAGCAAGCCAAACAGGTATTGGTTGGTTTAGGAGATTGGTTTGTCGAACTCATTCGACCGCTTTCGGATGACCAAATCCAGCAGATTCTCCGTACTGAACACGGGGGCATGAACGAGGTTTTTGCCGATTTGTTTATCCTGACAGAGGCTAAGAAATACCTCGAAACGGCACAACGTATTTCTCACCGCGCTATTCTGAATCCGTTACTCCAAAAACAAGATAAATTAACCGGTTTACACGCCAATACGCAGATTCCGAAGGTGGTTGGGTTTGAAAAAATTGCGCAACTGACAGGCCATGCCGACTGGTCGGAAGCAGCGCGTTTTTTCTGGCAAAATGTGGCTCAAACCCGCAGTGTGGCTTTTGGCGGAAACAGCGTACGGGAGCATTTTAACCCCATAACTGATTTCAGTTCGATGCTCAAATCGAATCAAGGACCCGAAACCTGCAATTCGTTTAACATGCTTCGCCTCAGCAAAGCATTGTTTTTGGACAAAAACGACCCGTCTTATCTCGATTTTTACGAACGGGTTTTGTACAACCATATCCTGTCGAGTCAGCATCCGCAAAAGGGTGGTTTTGTGTATTTTACCCCCATTCGCCCCAACCATTATCGGGTCTATTCCCAACCCGAAACCGGCATGTGGTGCTGCGTCGGTTCGGGCATCGAAAACCATACCAAATACGGCGAACTGATTTACAGCCATTCGGCCAATGATCTGTTTGTCAATCTGTTTATCCCTTCCACGTTAAACTGGAAAGAAAAGGCCATTCAACTCACCCAAACCACTGAGTTTCCGTACAAAAATCAAACGGAGTTGGTACTGAAACCGGCGAAATCACAGACGTTTGCCTTGCAAATCCGTTACCCGAAATGGGCAGAAAACGTTGAGGTACTGGTCAATGGAAAACCGTATCCCGTCAACGCCCGGCCTGCACACTACATGGGCATTGAGAAAAAATGGAAATCGGGCGATAAAGTAACGGTGCGTTTTTCGACGTCAACCAAGCTCGAATACCTGCCCGACAACTCCAATTGGGCGGCATTTGTGCATGGGCCGATTGTGCTGGCAGCCAAGACGTCTAACACTGACTTGGTCGGATTGTTTGCCGACGATAGCCGCATGGGGCACGAAACCAAAGGGAAACTGTACCCCATCGACAAAGCCTATGCGTTAATTGGCAACTCAGATTCGTACCTTTCAAAGGTAAAACCAACCGGTAATCTGACCTTTATGCTTGATTCGCTGACGCTGCAACCGTTCTACGAAATCCACGATGCGCGTTACCAAATGTATTTTCAGACCTTTACGCAGGCCAATTTTGACGCCCAAAAAGCAACCCAACGGCAACTGGAAGTTGAGGCATTGGCACTGGAAGCCCGAACAGTTGATAAGGTGAACTGCGGCGAACAGCAACCCGAAGTAGATCATGCGTACAAGGGCGAAAAAAGCGACTCGGGTTACGACGACGACGGCCGTTTCTGGCGAAATACCCGCTCGTATATTTCGTATCAATTGCAGAATAAAGAGCTGGCAGCAAAGACGCTCGACATTCATTTTTCGGGAAATCTGAAAACGGAGGATGTGGGTATTTTCATCAATGATCAGGCCGCCGAAATACTCGCGGTGAAAAACAAAGTGATTACCGTAAAAGTCGATGATAAAGAGTTTGTTAAGCTAAAAATTACGTCCGAAAACGGCAGGCCAACGCCTCGTTTTTTTCAAATAAGATTGGTGAGATAGAGGTTTGAATACATGAGCCTTATTTGGCGTTTGTTTAACCTCATCCCAACCCTTCCGCACGGGATTTCTATGATTCAAACAAGAGAATATGTATAATTTACGTCATATTTTTTGCCCTGCTTGGCTAAAGAAAAAATAAGCCTAACCAATTTGTTCTTCATGGCATTGAAGACAATAAACTTATTTTTTCCTTCCTTGAGTTTACGCTCATAATAGGCCTTAAAATGAGTGTTGTACCTCATGGCAGACATAACACAATTTGACAAAGTAGCTTTAATCCCCTTGTGAGCTTTTTTACTGACTCTGGGCTTTGATTGTAAACTGGTACCTGAAGAGTTTTCAAAGGGTACCACCCCGGCATGGCAGGCCAGTTGTTTAGCATTATCGAACTTTTTAAACCGCTGCGGCGGGCCGCTCATCGGTAATAACAATACATTTAGCAGCAGTGACAATCCCAACTCCAGGGATAGAGGTAATATTTTCAAAGAGTGATTTGAGTTTTGAGTCAGAATCAATGAGTTCTTTGATTTGCTTTTCGAGGGTTTGTAAATCGGTTTCGACTCCTTTGAGCGTATGAGCAGAGTATTTTTTCGTGTCTTTTGTGAGGGTTTTATTAGCTTCACAAGACTTCTGTTCATTCAAGGCTGTTAGACAAATTTGACGCACTTTGACCAATCTGTCACGGATGTCAAGTAGGTTGTCTAATTGGTCAACAATGGCTCTGGGGGGGACATAGAGCTTGATTTCGTCACGATTTTTGTAAGCATAACGGGCGATACGTTGGGCATCAACCACATCGCTCTTACCTCTGACATCGCCCATAGAGTACTTAATTTGACTGCCCGACTCCAGCCAAATGGATGCTTTACGACTTTGCAGATATTTTAGTAAGCGAGTGTGATATATGCCGGTATGTTCCATGCAAAAAACGGCAGATGCAATCTTGAACTTTAACTCTCGCTGTATGTTTAATACTGTTTTGGTTATGCTCTTTATGTCGTTGCCCGAAACCTGTTCCAAAATAATCTTATTGGCGCTACAAACAGCCCAATTCAAGCTCTTTTTGGAGATGTCAATACCGATAAAATACTGCGTTTCCATGATGATTGCTTTTAAGCGTTTGTGTATTTTTACATTCTGTTGTTGAGATTTTATCCTTCATAATCACCTTGGCTAATGGGTTTTACCCAGACTTCTATTTTATGTTTGGATAAAGACAGGATATAGGATTCAATCCCGTGGTGGGTTCTACCCATGCGGCCCCTTAAAGTGCCTGTATCCTGCTCAACAACTGAAAAGTAAACTTACCAGTTTCTTGGTTTTGTTCAATCACACAAATCTAAAGGCGGCCCCGGCCTTTCTGGAGAAGGGAATTTAAAGCCCTCTCCAGAAAGGAGAGGGGGATTTAGGGGACGGTCGGCCGCTGCCGTGAGGTTAAACAAACAAAGACTTGGTAAATGATTCTTGTGGCCCTCTATACTATCGTAAACTAAATTGTGTCAATTTAACACGGACTATTGTTGTAAACGTATGTTAAAATGTAATTTCCATAGTCTCTTTAAAGTAGTTTTCGGGTTAGTGCTGACCACACAGGCATTTGCCCAGAAAGCCCACAACCCCATCATTTATGCCGACGTGCCCGACTTGTCGATGATTCGCGTCGGGAAAACGTACTACATGAGCAGCACCACCATGCACATGAGCCCGGGCGTGCCTCTGATGAAATCGACGGATTTGGTGAATTGGCAATTGTTTGGTTACGTCTATGACACGCTGGCCAACGTGCCTTCGCTCAACCTGACCGACGGCAAAGGTACCTACGGACGGGGTTCGTGGGCGAGCTGCATCAAGTACCGGAACGGACTTTATTACGTCACTACGTTTGCCCAAACGACGGGTAAAACCCACGTTTATTCCACCAAAAACATCGAAAAAGGCCCTTGGAAATCGGTTTCGTTTGCGCCAAGCCTCCACGACCACAGTCTGTATTTCGACGACGACGGCAGGGTCTATATGATTTATGGCAACGGAAAAATCAAAATCATCGAGCTGACAAGCGACGTGTCGGGCATCAAAAAAGGAGGGCTCGACCAAACCATCATCGAAAACGGCAGCGCACCGGCAGGGAGCAACATCATGCTCGGTGCAGAAGGCTCACAATTGTTTAGACACGATGGCAAATACTACCTCTTCAACATCTGCTGGCCACGGGGAGGCATGCGGACGGTGATTATCCACCGTGCCGACAAACTCACCGGGCCGTGGGAAGGCCGTGTGGCGTTGCAGGACTTAGGAGTGGCGCAGGGTGGATTGATTGACACGCCCGACGGTCGCTGGTTTTCGTACCTGTTCCGCGATTATGGCGGGGTTGGCCGCATTCCTTATTTGGTTCCCGTGACGTGGGAAGACGGCTGGCCTGTGTTGGGTGAAAATGGTAAAGTCCCCGAAACGCTGGATTTGCCTGCCAATAAGTCACTCATCCCCAACATTGTAGCTTCCGACGAATTTACCCGCAAAAAAGGCGAAGCCACCTTGCCGCTGGTCTGGCAGTGGAATCATAACCCTGACAATGCCCTCTGGTCAGTAGCTGAACGCAAAGGCTTTTTACGCTTAAAAACGGGACGGATTGATACGTCGTTTGTACTAGCCCGCAACACCCTCACCCAGCGCACCATCGGCCCCGAATCGACGGGTTCGACCTTGCTGGATGCCTCCAACATGAAAGAAGGCGACTTTGCAGGGTTAAGTTTGTTACAAAAGAATTTTGGTTTGGTGGGCGTTAAGGTCGGCAAAGGGCAAAAATCAATTGTTATGGTGAGTGCCAACACGGGCAAACCCATTGAGATTGAGAACATCCCGCTTACGCAAAACACGCTGTATGTCAAGGCCGAATGTAATTTCAACAAACGCGCCGACATTGCCCGGTTCTTTTACAGCCTCGACGGCAAGGTCTGGACGAAAATCGGTGAGCCGCTGAAAATGCCGTATACCATCCCGCATTTTATGGGCTACCGTTTCGGCTTGTTCAATTACGCCACCCAAACCACGGGCGGTTTTGCCGATTTTGACTATTTCCGAATGGATGACAGGATTTCAGAGAAGTAATTAACACCTCCTTAACTTACTACTAATGAAATATTTACTTTTCGTTTCAAGTAATCACAAAAAATTATTCAAGCATTTGAGGTTATTATTTAACCTTGATTATCTGCTAAAAAAAGTCCTCCCTCACAGGGGAGGATTTAGGTGGGGTTACTTAACCCTTCTTTTACTTGGCGTTTTTCACGCCTATGCCCAAGATCCCAACTTCCACATTTACCTCTGCATCGGGCAGTCGAACATGGAAGGGCCTGCCCGCATCGAGCCGCAGGATACGACCGTTGACAACCGACTTCGGTTGCTGGCCGCCGTGGACTGTCCTGAACTGGGGCGGACAAAAGGCAACTGGTACACGGCTAAACCGCCGCTTTGCCGCTGCAATACCCGCCTTTCACCCGCCGATTATTTCGGTCGGACGTTGGTGGCAAACCTGCCGCAAAACGTCAAAGTAGGTTTTGTACACGTGGCCGTGGCAGGAAGCAAGATTGAGATTTTTGACAAAAAAGACTATAAAATGTACCTCGATACCTCGGCCAAAGAAAGGCCGTGGATGATCAATATGGCCAACCAATACGGCGGAAATCCGTACGAACGATTAGTCGAAATGGCACGTTTGGCACAAAAATCGGGGGTTATCAAAGGTATTTTGCTGCACCAGGGCGAATCCAATACGGGCGATAAAGCATGGCCGATGAAGGTCAAAAAAATCTACGATGATCTGCTGACCGACCTGAACCTACCCGCCAACTCGGTGCCGTTGCTGGCAGGTGAGTTAGTCAATGCCGATCAGGGTGGAAAATGTGCCGGCATGAACCCCATCATCGCCACCTTACCGCAGGTGATTCCCAACTCAATCCTGGTTTCGTCCAAAGGGCTGCCCGCCGTTCCCGACAAACTGCATTTCAGCAGCGAAGGCATCCGCATTTTTGGCAAGCGCTACGCGGCTGCACTGTTAGCCTCGCAAGGCAAAAAAATCGACATCGATGAAAGCAGCATTGCACCGCCTGCTCCCGTAAAAGTAGAGCAGGGCTTACTGCAAGGCAGCACCGAAAACGGGTTATCGGTTTATAAAGGCATTCCGTTTGCCGCCCCGCCCGTGGGTGCGCTTCGCTGGAAAGCACCCCAACCCGCCGCCAAGTGGGAAGGTGTTAAACAAGCGACCCAATTTGCCCCCGCCCCCTATCAGGGCGGCAATCCGCCTTCGGGCAAGAGCGAAGATTGTTTGTACTTAAACATCTGGTCGCCTGCCAAAACCGCCAATGAAAACCTGCCCGTCATGGTCTGGATTTACGGCGGCGGATTTAGCTTTGGGGCTACTTCTGAACCCGTAACGAACGGTGAAAAACCGGCAAAAAAAGGTGTAATCCTCGTCAGTATCGCCTATCGGGTCAATCAAATGGGCTTTTTGGCACACCCCGAACTGAGTGCCGAAACACCCCAAAAAACGTCAGGGAACTATGGCTTGCTCGACATGATTGCGGGCCTGCAATGGGTGCAGAAAAACATCAGAGCCTTTGGCGGCAATCCTGACAAAGTAACCATTTTCGGCGAATCAGCAGGAGGCATTGCGGTAAGTATGTTGTGTGCTTCGCCATTGGCCAAAGGTCTTTTTCACGGGGCGATTTCGCAAAGCGGTGGTTCGTTTGGCCCTGACCGACTCACCACCTACCCCGGAGAAAACATGAAGCGGTTGGCGTTGGCCGAAAAACAGGGCGTTGAATTTATGCAGAAAGCAGGCGCAACGTCATTGGCCGAACTTCGCGCCTTGCCCGCCGACAAACTCCCGTCAGGTTTTGGCAACCCCGGTGGCTGGCCCATCGTCGATGGCTACGTCATTCCCGACGACCAGTATGTTTTATACCAAAAGGGCAAGTTTAATCCTACGCCTGTGTTGATCGGCTACAACTCCGACGAAGGCGCGAGCTTTATGCCCCCTAAAACACCGAAAGATTACATTGAAAGCACCACCAAACGCTACGGGCCGTTTGCTGAAAAACTAATCAAAGCGTATCCCGTTGACGAAAACAGTGTTCCCAAAACAGCACGGGATTTGGCGCGTGATGCGGCATTTGGTTGGCATACATGGGCGTGGGCTAACCTTCAATCTCAGAAATCAAAAGAGAAGGTTTATTACTATTACTTTGACCAACACCCGGAGCATCCCGCAGGCTCGGCCAAGTTTGGGTATGGTTCACCCCATGGTCAGGACGTTGCTTTTGTGTTTGGGAACCTCAACCCCGCCGAACGGGACCGTACACCAACGGACGGAGAAGTATCCGAAACTATTATGACCTACTGGACAAATTTTGCCAAAAACGGCAATCCGAATGGTGGAAATGTGCCGCAATGGGGGGCGTTTTCGACCAAAAAACCTGCGGTCATGTATTTCCGGCAAAAGGCGTTTATGGGACCTGTCCCCAGCGAAGATGCCCTGAAAGTGCTGAATTCTTATTTTGAATGGAGAAGAACGCCCGAAGGAAAAGAATGGGCTAAATAATAAACCAAGTCACTCTTAACCAATCAGTAAATCAATGAAAATCGTTACATTCTTTAAACAAATCGGCTTTCTTTTGCTGATTCTCGTTCCATTTGCAGGATTAGCCCAGCCCCCGCGCGGCCCGTTCGTGATTTCGCCCAAAGTGAACTCCGACAAAACCGTCACGTTTTCGTACTTAGCCCCTAATGCCAAAACGGTACTGTTGGGCGGGAGTCAATTCGGGCAGGCAGACGTGCCCATGACAAAAAACGCGGAAGGCGTATGGTCCGTAACAGTAGGTCCTATCAAACCCGATATTTATCCGTACAGCTTTAAAGTCGATGGCGTAACGGTGATGGACCCGGCCAACGTCGCCTTCTTTCCCAACGAGCGGTTCAAGGCCAGTCTGGTCGAAATCCCGTCGGATGAACCTGCCATTTATGCGCTGAAAAACGTCCCGCACGGCTCCATTACGTACGAATACTACCCGTCGGTCGAAGGGTCAACGGGGACGGTTGTCGTCTACACACCGGCAGGTTATACCAAAGAAACCGCCAAAAAATACCCGGTGTATTACCTCATCAGCGGCACGACCGATACCGAAGAGACCTTCTGGAAGGTGGGCAAGGTAAACCTGATGCTTGACAACATGATTGCGGCAGGAACGGCCAAACCCATGATTGTGGTAATGCCCTACGGAAATCCGTTGGCGAAAATTGCCGAACAAACGGGCAAAGACAAACCTGCCGATGTGATGAGCCGCGACGGCGACGATGCCCTGCGCCGCATGAAACTGTTTGAAACCGACCTTGTGTCTCACGTCATCCCGTACATTGAAAAAAGCTATCGAACCCTCAACAACCGCGATAACCGCGCCATTGGCGGCTTCTCGCGCGGGGGTGGACAAACGCTACGCACGGCCTTCAACAATGTCGATAAGTTTGCTTACGTGTGCAGTTATGCTTCTTACATTTCTCCCGCTGAGATGGACAAAAGCTTTACCAACATCATTTCCAATCCTGCCAAAACCAACAAGGATTTTAAGCTGCTCTGGTCAGGCATCGGAACCGATGATTTTCTGTACAAAGGCACCGTTGAATGGGAAAATTATTTGAAAGAGAAGAAAGTAAACTACAAAAGCTACGTCACCGACGGCGGCCATACGTGGATGAACGTGAAGAAATACCTCAATGAGACACTGCCTGTTTTGTTCAAATAACCCAACGAAGCACATGAACAAGATTACCTTTTTCTCCCTTTTATTGGGGGTCGTTTACGTGAGCGCATTGGCCCAGCAGCGCCCGCCCGCCATTAGTTCGCCTAACGTCCATGCCGACAACAGCATCACATTTACCTATTTTTCCAAAACGGCACGTGAGGTAAAGCTTTCGGGTGAATTTTTGAAAGAACCCGTTTTACTGACCAAAGATACGTCGGGCATCTGGACAGTTACGGTACCTCCCGTTGCGCCCGATATTTACCCGTATAATTTTACCGTGGATGGAGTAGGCGTTGCTGATCCTAATAACACACTGATTTTTGCTAATGAACGATTCAAGCGGAGTATTGTGGAGGTAAAAGGAGACAAACCCTTGGTTCACAGCCTTCAAAACGTCCCGCATGGCAAAGTGACGTACCATACGTATTCCTCCCAAACGCTGAATACAACCCGCCAATTGTTGGTATATACTCCCCCTAACTTTGACGCCGGCGGTAAAATTAAATACCCTGTTTTATACCTGATTCATGGCGGATCGGATACCGAAGAGACGTGGACAAAAGTGGGAAGGGCCAACTTCATTGCCGATAACCTCATCGCGCAAGGCAAAGCTAAACCCATGATTATTGTGATGCCCTACGGCAACGTTCGCCCGGCTCCGATGCCCGATTTTACCAAAGACGTGGTGAACGACATCATTCCGTTTGTGCAAGCCAATTACCCCACCCAAACCGACAGTAAAGGCCGCGCCGTGGCCGGGTTTTCGGTAGGGGGCGGACAAACGCTGAATATTGGCTTTACCAACACCGACAAGTTTGCCTACATCTGTTCGTACGCCCCGTACACCGCTACCGATGAATTCAAAAAGAACTTTACTGATTGGACACCCGATGCGGAGAAGATCAACAAACAAGTGAAATTATTCACTATCAGTGTGGGTACCGAAGATTTTCTCTACGAGAGCGTAAAGCAAAATCTCGCGATGTTCAATGAAAAGAAAATCAACGTAAAACCGCTGATCGTTTCGGGCGGTCACACTTGGATGAATTGTAAGTTGTTCTTAGCCACCTCGCTTCAGGAGATTTTCAGATAGACCTGTACATTTTCAGAACCATTTTAACGCATAAAACATGAAAAACAGAATGTTAAAAATCGCTCTGTCCACAGCATTATCAGGCTGTATAGGATTGGCTCATGCCCAGCAATCGGCTGTCATTGAAGATTTTAAGCCCTCTTCGCTGAATCAACCGGGGCAGGAGTATCCGATGGTCAACTCACAAGGCTACGCCCGTTTCAAAATCGTAGCGCCTGCTGCCGACAGCGTTCGGGTGAGTTTGGGACTTGGCGGTAAAGGCGGCACAAAACTCGCTAAAGCCGAAGACGGCACGTGGATGGGCACCACCGAAGGGCCAATGGACGAAGGTTTTCACTACTACAACGTCAAAATTGACGGAGGGAAATTCAACGACCCGGGTACGCTCAATTTTTATGGCTCGGTGCGCTGGGAAAGCGGCATTGAGATTCCTGCCAAAGATCAGGATTTTTATGCCCTCAAAAACGTACCGCACGGGAATGTGCAGCAGGTGCTTTTCCCGTCGCCAAGCACGGGCACGTCGCGTCGGGCGTTTGTTTATACCCCCGCAGGCTACGAAAAAGGAAAAGACAAATACCCTGTGCTGTATTTGCAGCACGGCTGGGGCGAAGATGAAACGGCATGGATGAACCAGGGACGCGCCAATCTGATCATGGACAATCTGATTGCGGAAGGAAAAATAAAGCCTTTTATCATCGTCAGTACCTACGGCATGACTAATGAGGTGAAATTTGGTAAAATCCGCGAATTCAAGATTGAGCCTTTCCAGACGGTGTTGGTCAACGAGCTGATTCCGTACATCGATGCCAATTTCCATACATTGGCCAACAAAGACAACCGCGCCATGGCAGGTCTCTCGATGGGTGGCATGGAAACCAAAATGATTACCCTCAATAATCCTGACGTGTTTTCGTACTACGGTTTGTTAAGCGGCGGCGTTTATGCCCCGACCGATATCACCGACAAATCGAAAGTAAAGCTGGTGTTCTTGAGTTGTGGCAGCAAAGAACGCCCCGAAGGCGTCAGAAAAGCCACCGAAGAACTGAAAGCGGCGGGCTTCAACGCGGTGTCGTACGTGTCGGAGGGCACTGCTCACGAGTTCCAGACGTGGCGACGGAGTTTGTACCAATTGGCCCCGATGTTGTTCAAAAAATAGACCCTTACCATGAAAAAAACAGCACTGCTCTTGGGCCTGATTGGCATCAGCCTCTGCACTTTTGCCCAACCCACCGACAAAGAAATGCCCAACCGTTTTGATCAGGTCAGAACGGGTATTGTCATGGGCAAACTGGACACGGTGAAGTACGAATCTAAAACAGTCGGAAGTACCCGTAAAGCGCTCATTTACACGCCGCCCAATTTTAACAAAAAGACCAAATACCCCGTATTGTACCTGCTGCACGGTATTGGTGGGGACGAAAAAGAGTGGCTTAAAGGCGGAAATCCACAAATCATTTTGGATAACCTGTACGCCGACGGCAAACTCGAACCCATGATTGTGGTCATGCCCAACGGCCGCGCCATGAAAGACGACCGTGCCGTGGGAAATATCTTTGACAAAGACAAAGTAGAAGCGTTTGCAACTTTTGAAAAAGATCTGCTCAACGACCTGATTCCGTTTGTGGAGAAAAAATACCCGACGCTCACCGACCGCGAACATCGCGCCATTGCGGGCTTGTCGATGGGAGGCGGACAATCATTGAATTTCGGATTGGGCAATTTGGACAAATTTGCCTGGGTGGGCGGTTTCTCCTCGGCTCCCAATACCAAAGTTCCACAGGAATTGGTGCCCAATCCCGAAGACGCCAAACAAAAACTGAAACTGCTCTGGATTTCGTGCGGTGATGCCGACGGACTCATTACGTTCAGCAAACGTACCCACGATTATTTGTACCAAAACAGCGTACCGCACATCTATTACCTCGAAGCGGGTGGGCACGACTTTAAGGTATGGAAAAACGGGTTGTTTATGTTCTCGCAGTTCCTGTTCAAACCCGTCGATACGACCTCTTTTCCCTCCTACTCCGTATTGGGAACCCCCGCATCGACCAACGTTCGCAACGGCAAATACCCGCAGATTTTACCCGACAACCGAGTTGTTTTCAAAGTCAAAGCGCCTCAAGCGCAGAAAGTTCAGGTGGATTTGGGTAAAAAGTACGACATGGTGAAAGATACTGCAGGCTTCTGGAACGTGACGACCGATGTCATCAGTCGGGGTTTCCATTACTATTCCCTGATTATTGACGGGGTAGCCCTCGCCGACCCTGAAAGTGAAACTTTCTACGGCATGGGACGCATGGCAAGCGGTATCGAAATCCCGTACGAAGGCAGCGGATTTTATACCCTCAAAGACGTACCGCACGGCGATATTCGGATCAAAAAGTACTTCTCGAAAACCTCCAATGCGTGGCGGGAGATGTACGTATATGCGCCGCCGGGTTACGACAAGTCAACCGAAAAATACCCTGTCATGTACCTCCTCCACGGCGGTGGCGAGGATCAGCGCGGCTGGGCAACGCAAGGTCGTACGGACGTTATTTTGGATAACCTGATTGCCGAAAACAAAGCCAAACCCATGCTGATTGTGATGATGGACGGAAATTTCTACGGCAACGGCGGTGGCGTGGCGGGCTTTGGAATACAGCAGTTGAATCAGTTTGAAAACGAACTTAAAAACGCCGTCATCCCGTTTGTAGAAGCCAATTTTCGCACCTTGACCGATGCCCAAAACCGCGCGTTGGCGGGGCTTTCGATGGGTGGTTTGCAAACGCTTCATGCCGGTGTTCGTAATTCTGATATGTTCGGCTATCTTGGCGTATTCAGTTCGGGCTGGTGGGCCAACAACACCAAACTCTCGGATCCTCAGTACGAATTCATGCAGGCCAATAAGGACAAAATCAACGCCAATATCAAACAATTCTGGATTTCGCAGGGCGGGAAAGAAGACATCGCCCACGCCAATTGCCGGATCATGATGAAGAAGTTCGATGACATGGGTATCAAATACCAATATAGCGAATACGCCGGCGGACACACCTGGCCCGTTTGGCGACATGACTTATTCGAATTTTCTCAATTACTTTTCAAATAAATGTTAAACCAAAAATCCCTCATTGTACCATGAAAAAGCTATTTTTTTCTCTGTTTTTATCCATTGCCACTTTAGCGGCATATGCTCAAAACCCCATTGACGGCAACTGGAAAGGCACTCGCGAAACGCCCAACGGTACGTTTGAAGTAAACTATACCTTTAAAGTAGAAGGCGACAAGCTGACAGGAAGTTGGAAAACGCAATTTGGCGAAGCCCAATTGGAAGAAGGCAAAGTGGATGGCAAAAAAATTTCGTACACCATCTCTTTCAACGACCGTAAGATGAGTTACACGGGCGAGTTGATTTCTGAAAAAGAACTGGTTGTAAAAAGTGAGCGCGGTGAGATGAAACTTGCCAAGCAGTAGAGAAACAGGGTCATTTAATTGACGGATTTTTGCACAATTAAATGGCCCTTCATTTATCATTAACTCCATAATCACATGTTTTTAATAAGAAGTGTAAAGGCCATAGGTGCGGCCTTTTTGATGACGGGAGCGTTCTCAGGGCTTGCCCAATCCATTCCGTCGTTGAAAGATACCTTTAAAAATGATTTCGGCATCGGGACGGCCCTGAACAATGGACAGATTGAGGAACGAGACCCTGCCATGACCCAATTCATTGTGAATCAGTTTAACATGGCCACGCCCGAAAACGTGATGAAGTCGGCGCTGATTCATCCCAAATGGGACACCTACGATTTTGTCGTGCCCGATAAACTGGTAGAGTTCGGCAAAAAATACAACATCAAAATCAACGGACACACCCTGATCTGGCACAGTCAACTTCCCTCCTTCATTCGTGGCATTCACAGCAAAGACTCCATTCAGACGTTTTTTAACGACCATATCAAAACAGTGGCGGGGCGTTACAAAGACAAGGTGTTTTCGTGGGATGTCGTCAATGAAGCTCTGAATGAGGACGGAACCCTGCGCAAAACCGTGTTTTTGGATCACCTTGGAGAAAACTACCTTGTCGAAGCATTTCGATTAACACAGCAAGCCGCTCCTAATGTAGAGCTGTACTACAACGATTATAACAACGAACAACCGGCCAAACGCACGGGCTGTATCAATTTGATCAAAAAAATTCAGGCCGCCGGCGTTCGCATCGACGGGGTAGGCATTCAGGGGCATTGGCACGTGGGTAAAGTGCCGTTTAAGGACATTGAAGAAAGCATTCTCCAATACGCGGCGCTGGGGCTTAAAGTAATGTTCACCGAACTGGATATTGAGGTACTTCCCCGCAATTTTCAGGGGGCCGATGTCAGCCAACGCGTAGCTGAAAATGCTGCCTTAAACCCCTACACTGCCGGGTTGCCGGACGAGGTTCAACAGCAATTGGCGGCGGATTATGAAGCCCTATTCAAGTTATTTCTGAAACACAAAGACAAAGTAACCCGCGTGACATTTTGGGGAGTAAACGACGGCAACAGCTGGTTAAACGGCTGGCCTGTCAGAGGCAGAACCAATTATCCTTTGCTTTTTGACCGCAACAATCAGCCCAAACCTGCTTTTTATAAGGTGGTTGGGTTGAAGAAATAGAGGCTGATTTATTAACCTTCTATGAATCAACAAAAACTATCCGGGAAGCAGTTTTCAGGAAAGCGAATCAAAATTAACTATTGAAGATTGTTAAATCTTTTAAAACCCAATCCGAAACACCGTTTCTCCCGCTTTTTCGGTGCGCAATGATACCCCGAAATCGTGATTGACCAAAATCTCCCGTACCAAGGTCAGACCTACCCCTTGACCGTTTTTCTTGGTAGAAAAGAACGGAGAAAAGAGTTGATCCGCGATTTCGGGGCTAATACCGGCCCCCGTGTCAATGATTTCCAGTTGGGCGGGGTGAGCGGAAGTTTTGAAAGTAACCGTCCCTTTTCTGCCGATACTTTCCAAGGCATTTTTCAGCACATTGATTATTACTTGCTCCAATTGCCGACGGTCGGCCCGGATGGCAACGGGAGTCGACGATAGTTCAAACACAAAATCAATGGCGCGTTCACGAGCATTGAGCTCCATCAAACGGGCGATGTTTTGTACCAATTCATTCACCTCTACTGCCTCTTTTTGAGGAGCCGGCAACCGCACAATATCGGCAAAATTGCGCATGAAATGATTCAGGTGGTCATTTCGTTCAATGGCAATTTGCACGGCATTTTGCAGATCGGGATTATGTTCCAAAAAATGAAGAGCCGAATCTAAAATGGAATTGACGGCACCGATCGAATTATTGACCTCGTGTGCCATCAGCCGGATGACTTTTCCGTAAGCGTTTTTTTCGGCCGCTAAAATCTCAGCGGTCAGCTCTTCCAGCATGACAAAATAGCGGGGAAAGCCCCGGTCCATAAAATGAGCTTTTTGGCATTTGAAGGTCTCCACTCCGTTGAAAGTAATCGTACGCGACTCCCCGGTCTTCAATTGGCTCAACGCCTGAAAAACGGGATGCTGTACCGACATTAACGGCTTTTGAACTACGGTCTTTGCTTCAATACCCAGCATTTCCTGTGCTTTAGGGTTAAGGGTAGTGATGGTTTCGTCAAAATCCAGCATTACAATTCCGGTTGGCGAAGTGGTCACAAGTTTTTCCAAGAAATAATGTTGCTCCTGTTGCTGTGTGCGTTCGGTACGCAATTGATCCATCATCCGGTTGTAAATTTCGATGAGTTTGTCCATTTCATACTTCCCCGTTTTCAGAAATTTGACGTTAAAATCACGATCTTTAATGGCTTCAACGCCCGTCATCAAGAGATTAAGCGGTTGAATCAGGTCTAAGTATAATTGGCGGGCAATGAAAAGAGAAAGCAGAATAAATACCTCCGAACCGATAAAAACCAGCGGTTGGTCTCTGAAAATATACAGGGATAGCCCTATGGCCACCAAATGAATAATGGCAATAAAGGTGATAAATTTGATACTTAACTTCATAACAAGATGAATTTAGAACACCATTACCGAAAAATGTGGACGCAATCAATGCAGCAGTTTGACCAAGGGCGTTTTGAATTTGACTCCTGCCTCAATACCCCCAACGACACGCGACGGGGTATTACCCTGTTGGCTCGGCCTTCGGAGGTGGTTAAAGACTCTATAAAAAGCATGTTGGATGACCTTCGAACCACAGAATCCCAACAATATTACTACCCAACGTCGGATATTCACGTCACTGTTTTATCTATTATTTCCTGTTATGAAGGTTTTACGCTCCAAAAGATTGATACAACTGCTTATGTAGATTTGATCGGAGAGGCCCTGAGTCGTATTCCTGCCTTCGATATCCGATTTTTAGGGATAACAGCTTCGCCGAGTTGCTTGATCTTACAGGGATTTCCGAGCGGAGATGTACTGCATCGCCTGCGGGATGAAGTGCGCAAAAAATTCAGAAAATCGGCTTTACAATGTTCCATCGACAAACGTTATCATATCCAAACGGCCCATTCAACCGTGGTACGTTTTAAATCGCCTTTGACCCACCCCAAGTTGTTTTTGGATAAAGTAAAAAATTATCGTGACGTTGACTTCGGTACGTTTGTCGTCAACGAAATGGACTTGGTTTTTCATGATTGGTACCAACGGGCAGAGAATACGGTTTTGTTGGAACGATTTAGGTTAAACCGTTGATTTGCGTTTGCAACGCGAATCCATTCGCATTACAAATGCGAACGAGCAGATCAGTAAATTGACAATCGGCATTTTACAATCGCCATTACCCTCATTCTTCATCATACGGAATGGCATACTTTTCCAAACGCCGATAAAGTGCCGAACGGGTCAGTCCCAAGGCTTTTGCCACCCGAGCCACTTTACCCCGATGAAAATCCATTGCCCGACGAATCATCTGAATTTCCATTTCTTCGAGGGTCATACTGCCAACGTCGGGCAGTGTTGAGGAGGGCGTGCCGAGGGCTGAGAATTGTTTTTGGGAGGGGTGGTAGTTTTGTTGAAAATCGGCAATATCCAATCTGTCGGTGTTACTGACTAAAACCGTACGCTCGACCAAATTTTTCAGTTGACGGATATTGCCCGGCAGATGCAGTTGCCTGAGCCATTTGAGTGCTTCCCGACTGACTTCCAACCGCGGCCGATGATAGATCTGACGCAGATTATTTACAAAAAATTCGACCAGCAACGGAATATCATCGGGACGCTCGCGCAAAGAAGGCAAATGAACCGTGATGAGGTTGATACGATAAAGTAAGTCTTCCCGAAAGGTGTTTTTACTGACCATTTCTTCCGGGTCTCGATTGGTGGCGCACACTACACGCACATCCACCGTTTTGGTTTTGCTGCTCCCCAACACCTCATAGGTACGGTCCTGCAATACCCGCAGGAGTTTGACTTGACTGCTCAGATCCAATTCGCCGATTTCATCCAGAAAAATAGTGCCGCGATTGGCCATTTCAAAGCGCCCGGCGCGATCGAAACGCGCATCGGTAAACGCTCCGCGCAGGTGTCCGAACATTTCAGACTCAAACAAACTATTGGAAATTCCCCCTAAATTAACCTTTACAAAAGGGCGTTTACTGCGCAGACTGTTTTGGTGGATAGCCTCGGCAATCAACTCCTTTCCGGTACCGCTTTCACCCAAGATCAGCACTGAAGCATCAGTTTGGGCAACTCGTCCAATGGTTTGCAGGACTTGCAGCAACTTAGGATCTTCGCCTATAATTTGCCCAAAATCAAACTGTTTGTCTAAAGTACGGCGGGTAAGCGAACCGGTAGCGGTCAACAACGAGCGGTCAGCGGAGTATTTGGTGGGTGGTATTTCAGCCGAAGCCTCTTGCGGCTGACTGCTCACTGTTGATTGCTGAAGGGCCAATGCCGTACGAACCGATTGCATCAAATGCATATTTTGCCACGGCTTATTGATAAAGTCAGCAGCTCCCAATTTCATTCCCTGTACAGCCAGATCAATAGTAGCCCAGCCCGTAATTAGAATGACGGGCAGCGCGGGTTTCAGGCTTTTCAGCTCCCTAAGCATCTCCAATCCATCTTTTCCGGAAGTTTCGTTGGAAAAGTTCATATCAAGCAGCACCAACGCTACTTCATGCCGTTTTAATACGTTGAATGCATCGTCGGGGTTTTGCGCAATGGCTACATCAAAGCCCTCCTTTCGCATCAACAGCGAAAGCGAAGTACAAACGGCAATATCATCGTCAATGATCAGAAGCATAAGGCAAATCAGCAAGTTTGTAAGGGGCAAATTAGCAAATTAGCAAGCGACAAAAAGGCAAGAGGCCAATTTTTCCTTGCCCATTTGCTCTTTGCCTCTTAGTTTATTCTTCATGCAAGACCGCTGCCGGTTGGAGCACTGATGCCTGACGACTGGGGTAAAAGGCGCAAATGGTGACCAATATATAGATGGAAATAACGGCCAATAAAATACCCGTTAAATAGACACTTGCTTCTACATCAAATACATTTAAAATCGGGAATTGGACTGCAAAAAAGATACCCAGTATTAGCCCAAAAGTAGCAATAACGGCTGTTTCACCAATAAAATGCCACAAAATAGCACTTTGAGTCGCTCCCATTGCACGACGCACACCGATTTCCTGTTTACGCCGGCTGATGGTTTGGAACAATACACCAAACAAGCCTAAAGCTACATTGAACACCAAAAAACTGCAAACAATCAGCAAAATTAAGACCGGCACCAAAACAAGATTGTTACGATTGGATTTCATGTTATTCATTTGTTGGATTTCGACAGACCAATCTTTTCCCAGATGGGCTATTTCTTTCGAGATTTTAGCTTCCAACTCCGCTCCGCTGCCTTCCTGTACTTTCATCAACATGTTATCTTCCCATTTTCCGGCAAGTTGAAACGTACAATTGGAAAGAGGCTGAAAATCGTCTTTATGTTTAAAAAAATCAATGACTCCGATTACCTTCATTTTTGGGTCATTTGAGCCGGGTCCATCGCCATTGCCCAATGTTTTCCCTAAGGCATTTTCGTTGCCGAACAGTTCTTCCTTTAGATGACGCGTGATAACGATAGGTCGATAAGCAGTAACTTTATCGGCATCGGTAAACCAACGTCCTTCGGCCATTTTCATTCCCATTACGTTCAAAAAATCAGGTTCTACCGACATCATTTCGCTCATTGTTTTCTTTTTATTGTATTCCAGACTATTATTCATGGAACTGAAAGTAAACGGAGCGTTAGAGCTTGTAAACGAAAAACTCTTCACCTCTTTATACCGCGTCATTTGTTGACGAATCAAGTCTTTGTACTGCGCCTTGATGGTATCATTAGGTGCGTGGAAATCAATAAAAGTAACCCATACATTGTCCGTTTCAAGGCCCGAGGGCTGAGCGTAGTTTCGGTAGTTATAGATACCGAGCGTCCAAACGGCAAATAGAATGAGAAAGGAAAAGAAGATCTCGAACATCATTAAAGCGTTCATCTTTTTCCGTTTCCAGATGAGTTTAAATAAGTGTTTTAACATGGCTTTAGTTTTTTAGGGCTTCTACTACTTGTAGTTTTGACATACGCCAGGCGGGATATACGCCCGACAAAAGTCCAAAAAACAAGCTGACGAAAATGGCAATAGAAAAGACTTTCCAGTTGAAAGACAAATCAATGTAAGCGATTAAGTTGCTGTTATTCAGATAGTAAATAACGCCCAACGATAGGACTATCGCAATTGCACCGCCAATGAGCGTCAGAATGATGTTTTCAATCACAAATTGCATTACTAAGGTTTTGGAAGAGGCTCCAAACGCTTTCCGTACGCCAATTTCAGAAGCACGCTCCATGATACGGCTCATGTTGATGTTGACCAGATTGATAGCGGGCAGTGACATAAACAGGAAGGCAATTCCAAACAGGATCGCAAAAACAGCCCCTCGTCCCGAACTCTCGCCATCGCCTTTGATCTGGCGAGTAAAACTCGTAACGTAGGTGTCTGCTGACACGTACAATTTGTCGGGATTGAACCATTTGTCACCGGTTGGGGGCAATTTAATTTTTGATGCCACTGTTTCAAATTCCGCCTGAAGTCCGGACATGTCGTTCGGATTATCAGGTAAAATAATAGCCCCAAAGCTTCCTCTCAAATCCTCCTTTTTAAGATCCGATTTGATGGTATTGTAAGGAAAATACACATCGGATGCTACCTGAATACGGGTAATCGGACACCCCCTTACCACACCAATGATGCGGTAATTGACATTGTCGATTTCAATCATTTTCCCAACGGCCGGTTGGCCTTTCCCAACGTATTCGTCACGTACATAATCGTTAATCACTACGACGTAGTCGTTGTTGGTGATGTTTTGTTCGGTATAATTTTTCCCTTCTAAAAAATCAAAAGACGTGATGTCCCAAAAAGTGCCGTCTGTGTAGCGATAATTCACTTTCAACTTGTGATTATTCACGTAAATATTAATGTTATTGGGTATTGTAGCAAGAGCAACTTTGGCAGGTGTTTTGAGCGTCCGTACGTATTTATTGATAAATGAAAAACTAACGGGGCCCGAACTCATGCCGCCATTTTTAGTATCTTTTTCCTTTAAACCCCAGATATAAAGAGAACGGTCGCGGTTAACTTCGGGATAACCCGGCGCGATCAAATGGTCCAAAAACGCCGTTGTCACCACCAGAATAGTGAGTGTAAAACTGATGCCGAATAAGCTGATGAACGTGAAAAACTTTCGACGTTGCAGTACGGCAAGGGTGATTTTGAGATAGTTGAATAGCATAGTAGTATCTATTTTTTGCAACCACATAGACTCATAGGTCACATAGTTTTAACTTTATTTTTATTGCTATGTGTACTAGGTACCTATGTGGTTACATGACTTGTGAACCGTCAAACAATCGGATTAAGCGATGCGTACGTTTGGCCATATTTTCGTCGTGCGTGACCATCACGATGGTCGCGTTATCACGTTGATTAAGCGCTGTCAAAATATCCATGATCTCATTGCCCATATTGCTGTCCAAATTACCCGTAGGCTCATCGGCCAAAATAATCTCGGGCTGTCCTACAATGGCTCGCGCAATCGCTACCCGCTGCTTTTGACCGCCCGAAAGCT
Organism: Spirosomataceae bacterium; assembly: GCA_046329125.1. Classification (GTDB taxonomy): domain Bacteria; phylum Bacteroidota; class Bacteroidia; order Cytophagales; family Spirosomataceae; genus Runella. The sequence continues at coordinate 37,017 of JAXLVD010000005.1, forward strand.
GATTGGGATAATGCTTCATCCGATTACTTAATCCTACCTTTTCTAAGGCTTCAGACGCTAAACGACGACGCTCGCTGCCCGATAATTTCCGGTACAGAAGCGGCAGTTCGACATTGTCCAACACGGGAAGATCATTAATCAGGTGAAAGCTCTGAAAAATGAAACCCAATTTTTGGTTACGAAACTGTGCCAATTGCTTGTCGGGCAACCCGTTGGTGTGTTTTCCGCCAATTTCTACTTTCCCTTTTGAGGGTTCATCCAATAGGCCAATGATATTAAGCAGCGTACTTTTGCCGCAGCCCGATGGCCCCATTATGGAAACAAATTCGCCTTTTTCGACGCTCAAATTGATGTTGTTGAGCGCCACAGTTTCTATCGTGGCTGTCCGATAGACTTTTTCAATGTTTTTTAAGTTTATCATGGTTCGTATGCGGTTTTACCTCATCCCCTACCTCCTTCTCCTTCCAAGAGAAGGGGTAAATTCCTTCTCCTGAAAGGAGGGGGTTAGGGGGAGGTTAATTTACTGTTGGTTTCAAAATCATAAAGTGTCAATTGACGCAATTTGTAATAGGCCCCCCAGTAGTCCCGAAGAGCGTATATGTAATCGCGCTTGGCTTGGTCTTTTTCAGTAAATGAAATACTCAAATCTGTAATGCTCAGATTACCCAGCACGTATCGTTCCTGCGCAATTTTGTATTTCTCCGAAGCAATACTGTCGGCCTGAACAGTAAGCGAAAGTTGGTCGCGGAGCATTTCAAACAGCGTCACTTGGGTGTAAATCTCTTGCTGAAAATTCTGCTTGTCCTGCTCTACCGTGTATTGTACCAATTGACGTTGCGCTTCGGCCGTTTTGGTACGCGATTTCGACCGTCCCCAATCCAAGATCGGAATGTCCAATTGTAATTCCACCGTTTGTTGGTCTTGCGGTTTACGGTATAATTCAGGAATGGCCAACCCACGATTTGAAAAACCCAACGCTGCGGTGAGGGTGGCATTGAGGCCGTTGTCTCCCTTGGCTTTGGCAACCAACCGCTCGGCTTCCAGCGTCCTTCGGCCAAAAGCAATGGCATCGGCTCGGTTGGCAAAAGCCTGCTCAATGGCTTTTTCGGATGAAAGTACAAGCGCGGTTGGCAGGCCGGGAGTCAGTAATTCTATTTTTCCTTCTGATTGCAATCCGATGTACGCTTTCAGGTTCAAAGAAGCGATTTCTAAATCACGTTTCGATACGCCGACGGCCTTTTGTGCTTTGAGCAATTCCAGTTGAAGTTGCAGAATCTCATTGCGGGTGTTTTTGCCTAATTCATATTTTTCCTTGGCTACTTTCAGGATATTCTCCGTATTGGAAAAATTGGTTTCCGCGATCTGTAAATTGACTTGTGCCAACAACAATTCAAAAAATAACACACTCGCTCGCAAAGAAATTTGCTCCAATGATTCGATGTAGGTCTGTTGGCTTTCGTTGAATTTAAGAGGTTCTATTTTCTTTTCCCACTTGAAGCCGTTAAACCGTAAAAGAGGCTGTACATAGCCCACCGCAAACGGAGTGCCGTTGTAGAGTGTATTCTTTCGGTCAAAATCATCGAATCGTTGCAGTTGCGAAGTAGCATAAATACTGCCTCCCGTGGCTGCAATACTCTGGCTCAACGACAGATTCAGCGCCGAATTGTTGTTGCGAATGGGTTGAAACTGAATCGTTCCGTCGGGCTGACGTACTTCAATAAACGACCGACTGAAAGCGGGCAAATTGCCGCTTAAGGTCAATTGCGGTTTGTAATTCGATAAATAAGTACGATACTCCCAATATTTCGTTTCTTTGGTGGTAGAGGCTTGCCGCGCGGAAATCGACCGATTTTTGGCCATTTGTACTACTTCTTCCAGCGTAAGTTTGCTCGTTTGTCCAAAAACAAACGACGGGAGGAAGAGACAAAAAGCAAGGAGAAAACAGTCATTAGGTAGAAAGCCACTCCTAAAAAAACGACTGTTAGGTTTGTTAAAGAGGCAGCCAAAGCTACTCCCGAGTCCAACGAACTTGCGATGCCAATATTCATAGGTTGTCGTTTTCAGATGCTGTAAAACGTTGTTATTCATGGCTGTATGAGAACTCATTTAATATCCGTTTTTGCAATTTTGCCGCTTGCTTTTGTCAGTTTACCTCCAACTCCTTCGCGTTCTTATAGTGGCTCATGTCAGTAATGATCACCTGCTCTCCGGGTCGAATCCCCTCTTTGATTTCGACAAAATCAAAATTGGCAAGGCCCACTTTTACCGTTCGGCGTTCGGCCTTTCCGTCTTTTCGAAGCACAAATACATCCTGTATAGGTCCGCCCGTAAACCCGGCGCCGTTGGCCACCCGTACCGCTTTCAAGTGTGCCTCTGTTACGGGATAAACCTCTACTTTCATTTTGGGACGCAATAACTTATTGGCTTTATCGTCGAGTTGGACATCAAAGTTCACAACATTGTTCTGTACCGAAGGTAAAATATTGGTCAATGTTCCGCGCAGTTGTGTCTCATTCACACGCACGATGACCGACATACCTACCCGAATTTGCGGGGCGTAATTATCAGAAATAGAACCTGTTACTTTAAACCCACCCAAATCCGCCAAACGGGCCAATACTTCTCCCTCGGCCACTTTGGAGCCGATGTTCTTATTGACATAGGTCAATACACCCGTACGATTGGCTACAATATTGGCTTGTTGCAATTTCCGCTGCAGTTCCTGAAGGTCTTTCCCTTTGATCTGCGCTCCGATTTCTGATTCTCGGATATCGGCTTGCATGGTTTGTTGCTTGATCCGAATGTCATTTTCAAGTTGTCGCTTTTCCAATTGGGCAATGCGCAGATTTTGTTCGGCCTGATCAATACTTTCGCGCGTGCCGCCGCCTGCCTTAAAAAGCCGTTTGGCATTTTCGATTTCGGCACGAAGGCTGTTGATTTTAAGGACTTTGATCGAATCGTTGATTTTCAGATCATAGAAGCTTTTCTCCAACTCCCAACGCAGTTTGACAATTGCATTTCGCTTGAGGTCGAGCTCATCCTTGAGTTTATCCAAATTGAGTTGTGTAAATTCTTTATCCAACTCCAAAATCTTATCACCCGACCTTACCGACGCCCCCGCATCCAAATACGTCTGCTGAATTACGGCCGTGATGGGACTGGTAATTACGGCCTCAAAATCCGGCTGAATTTCACCCGAAGCCGTCAGCGTATTTTCGACATCCCCGATTTCGGCCGTAGCCACGCGAATATCTGCCCGCCGAACGGAATTGCTTAAACCCGCACGAAGCACCCATACGGCCCCGGCCACCATAAGCAGAAATACGCCCCCCCAAAGCCAACGGCGGCGCGATTGTTGTTTTTTACTTTCTTCAGGTAGTTCTCTGTCCATTTTTGAGAAAAATTACGGCTGTTTCTCTATTATGGCTTCAAGAGCTGTGCCGGCAAACAACTAACTAATTTTCAAGCAATTATCTTTTTTATACAATAAAAAAAGTGTTCGAAAACGAACACTTTGTCTGAAATTGGGAAAAATAAAAGCAGGGTGCTTTATTCGTTTTTCAGTCGCTCCACTTCTTCTGCGGTCAACCCTGTCAATCGAATGATAATAGCTATCGGAATATTTTCGGCAATAGCATTGCGCGCTATTTCTAATTTCCCTTCAATTAAACCTTCTTTTTTACCTTCAATTAGTCCTTCGTTTCTGCCTTCAATTAGTCCTTCGTTTCTGCCTTCAATTAGTCCTTCGTTTCTGCCTTCAATTAGTCCTTCGTTTCTGCCTTCAAGAATCCCTATCATTCTACCTTCTGTTTTTCCTTTGAGTTCTCCTTCAGCAATAGCCGTGTCGATGACATTTTTCAAATCTCTGTAATATTTAAGACTTGCTTCATAGTTGTTCCGTTCGTCAGGTGTAAATTTTGCAATTTCGGCGGCCTCAAACAATCTGCCGAAAATCTTCTCTTGTAACGCTTGAGGTCGGGCATCTAAATAAGGCAAATGCTTTAAAATATACAGCCATTTGTCATAGGTAGTTTTCAATTCACTCTCTGTTTTTGTAAAATGAGGCATTTCCAAGTAGATAAAAGTCAACTTATCATAAAAAACACGGCAGTTTTGATCCTTCAGTTGTATTTCATGGCGGACTTCTTTTTCATTACTGTCTTCCGAAAACACAAAATCAAGAATGCCGACGGTATATATTTCTGATAACTTAAAATCCCAATCGCCCCGCTTAGCTTGCTCTTGGATAGGAAAAGAAGAGTAAAAAATACTGCGGTCTTTAAAATAATTTTGCTTGGCTTTCTGCATTTCAACAATAAAGCGCTCTCCGTTTGTACCTACGCAATACAAATCAAAAATAGCTTTGCGGTCTATTTCGGTATTCCCGATATGTTCATTTTTTGCGTAGGATAAATCGGCAATTTTATGGCGATCAGGAAGTACGACCTGATTTAAAAAATCAATTAATAAATCTTTATTCAGTTCTGTACCGAATAGCTTTTTGAAGCCGAAATCCGTAAATGGATTAACGTATTTGTCTTTAATACTCACGCGGTTATGCAGTTTTGAGACAAATTTACGATTTTGTATCTAAACAACGCTCTTAAAATTGTCAGTTGTTGAGCATCCTTCAAACCTCCGTATCTTTACTGAATAAACAATTCCCTTTGGGTTTCGTCGCCGCCTGCAGAACGTTCGTCGCTATGCATAGGGGGAGATGTTTGCAAAATCTAACTTTTATAGGCAATTTTATGTTACATACCAAAAATATATAACCTTCTCTAACATGGCATTATTCAATCTGAAAGTCAACGGAAAAACGTACAAAACCGACGTTGATGCCAATACTCCTTTGCTGTGGGTATTGCGCGACCACCTCGATTTGGTAGGCACCAAATACGGCTGCGGCATGGCCATGTGCGGGGCTTGTACCGTACACGTCAACGGAGAAGCCACGCGCTCCTGTGTCTTACCTGTATCAGCCGTCTCCAACGCAACGATCACTACCGTAGAGGGCTTATCAGCCGACGGCACCCACCCCGTACAGGAGGCATGGGATGAAACAGACGTACCCCAGTGCGGCTATTGTCAAGCCGGACAAATCATGACCGCTTCGGCATTGCTCGCTAAAAACACAAATCCCTCCGATAAAGAGATCGAAGAGGCGATGTCCGGCAATATCTGCCGTTGCGGCACCTACCATCGGATCCACGATGCGGTAAAATTGGCAGCGGCCAAAATGAAAAAATAAAACCCATTCCTAAATCATTTTTAAATGACGGACGGAATGTCCGTATCCTACATTTATGAGCACACATCAATCCAGAAGAAATTTTTTAAAATCAACTGCCGCTGCGGGCGGAGGGTTGGTTTTAGGGTTCAGTTGGCTTTCTACGGAAGCATTTCAAGCCAAAGTACTGAACCCAACCGCCGCTGATGCTATTGATTTTAATGCTTACTTAGCTATATCTCCTTCCGGCACGATCACTATTTATTCTCCTAACCCCGAAATCGGGCAAGGAATCAAAACCGCTTTCCCGATGATCGTAGCGGAAGAATTGGATGCCGATTGGAGTAAGGTTAAGGTAGAACAATCACCGTTGGATACTAAAAAATTTGACCGCCAACTTACCGGCGGAAGCGGGGCCATTCGCCACTCCTGGGAACGCCTGCGGAAAGCAGGGGCTACCGCTCGCGTTTTGCTGATGGAAGCCGCCGCTAAAAAATGGAATGTACCCGTAAGTGAATGCAGCACGGCAAAAGGGTACGTGATGCACAGTTCCGGTAAAAAACTGAGTTATGGAGAATTGGCCACCGATGCCTCCCGCCTGACTCCCCCTACAGAAGTAAAATTGAAAGCCAACAACAGTTTTACCTTGATTGGTACTTCGGTCAGAGGTGTAGATACCAAAGCCATCCTTTCAGGAAAAAATCTGTTTGGTATTGATTACAAACGGGAAGGGATGCTTCATGCGATGATCCAACGACCGCCGGCCTTCGGTCTTAAACTCAAATCGTTTGATGCGACTGAAGCTAAAAAGATGCCCGGCATCACGGATGTCGTCTCGTTTGGCAACAAAGTGGCTGTGGTGGGCAAGACTACGTGGGAAGTAATGCAGGCCCGCAAAGCGGTTAAAATAGAGTGGGAAAAAGAAAAAGATCTCGAAAGCTCGTCTGACCATGATCGCATTTTTAAAGAAATGCTCACCGGAACGAACGCAACGGTGCATCGCAAGGACGGCGACATCGAAGCGGCTTTCAAAAATGCCTATAAGGTCATTGAAGCCGAGTACCAATGTCCGTTTTTGCCGCACAGCCCCATGGAGCCGATGAATTTCTTTGCGCATTTCAAAGGAGACAGCATCGAAATGGCCGGCCCGAGCCAAACGCCGCAAGCCGCCCAAAATGCAGTAGCCAAAATGCTGAATATAGCTCCCGAAAAAGTAACCATTGAACTAACCCGGATGGGTGGCGGTTTCGGTCGCCGGCTCAATACAGATTATGCTGTCGAAGCTGCCGAGTTATCAAGCCTCATCAAAGCTCCGGTGAAAGTCACTTGGTCGCGCGAGGATGATATGACCGGCGGTATCTATCGTCCGGCGGTTCGTTATCGTTTCAAAGCCTCCATTGATAAGGCCGGCAATATCACGGGCTTTATGCTCCACGGAGCCGGGATGAATGCCGGCAATGCCACTCGTCCTGACAATTTCCCGGTAGGTGCTGTGGAGAATACCTTGATTCAATCCAATGACCATAAATCACCCATTACGACGGGTCCGTGGCGGGCACCTATCACCAACTTTTTGGCTTATGCCGAACAGGCTTTTCTGGACGAAGTAGCCATGGCGAGTGGAAAAGACCCCATTCAGTTGCGTTTGGAATTGTTGGATAAAGCCCAACAAAGTCCCGTCGGTAAAATTACCTATGAGCCCAATCGTTTCCGGGAAGTCACGAAATTAGTGGCCGAAAAGGCCGGTTGGGGCAAAAAGAAGAAAGGGGTGTATCAAGGTTTCAGCGTGTATTTCTCTCATGCTTCGTACGTAGCCCAAATTGCCGAAATGGTTGTGGTGAAAGGAAAACCGGTGCTGAAAAAAGTATACGCCGCGGTGGATTGCGGCATTGTGATCAACGAAAGCAGCGCCCAAAATCAAGTATACGGAGCTATTGTTGACGGCCTTGGTCACTCAATGTACGGGAATCTTACCTTCAAAGACGGGGCACCGCAGCAGGAGAATTTCAACAAATACCGCCTGATTCGCTACAATGAAGTTCCCGAAATTGAGGTTCATTTTGTAAAGAACGGGATTGACCCGACCGGCTTGGGAGAACCTGCTTTACCTCCGACGGGGGGCGCTATTGCCAATGCGATTTTCAAAACCACGGGTAAGCGACTCTACAATCAGCCGTTTTCTGAACAGGGTGCTACTTTGGGTTAACCGGAAGCCGCAGGAGAATGTTGTCAAACCAACTTTTCCATCTATTTTTGCAGTGAAATCAGTATAGAGTAGTGGATATAGAGTAATTAGATCAGCCTATCTGTTTTTCTTACTCCCTATCCGCTGCTCTCTACTTTCCACTCACTACTCAATACTCAATTAGAAATGGCTTCACAGTACGATTTAATAATTATCGGCAGCGGGCCGGGCGGTTATGTGGCCGCTATCCGTGCTTCACAATTAGGCCTCAAAACCGCCATCGTAGAAAGAGAAAATCTCGGCGGTATTTGTTTGAATTGGGGTTGTATTCCCACCAAAGCCTTGCTGAAAAGCGCCCAAGTATTTCAATACATCCATCATGCTAAAGATTATGGCATCACCGTCGGCAACGCCGAAGCCGATTTCAGCGCTGTGATCAAACGCAGCCGCGACGTAGCCAATGGGATGAGCAAGGGCGTAAACTTCCTGATGAAAAAAAATAAAATCGACATTTTGGACGGCAACGGTAAAGTAAAACCGGGCAAAAAAGTAGAAGTCGAAAAAGACGGCAAAAAAACCGAATATACCGCTAATCATATCATCATCGCGACCGGCGGCCGTGCCCGTCAGTTGCCGAATGTACCCATCGACGGTACTAAGGTCATTGATTACCGCAAAGCCATGTCGTTGGAAAAACAGCCGAAATCACTGCTTGTGATCGGCTCGGGAGCCATCGGTGTTGAGTTTGCGTACGTGTACGCCAGCATGGGCACTAAGGTAACGATTGTGGAGTTTATGCCCAACGTAGTTCCCGTTGAAGACGAAGAGGTGTCTAAAGAACTGGCGAAACAATATAAAAAAATGGGTATCGACATCTACCTCAATTCGAGCGTAGAGAAAGTAGATACCGGGGGTACCGGTTGTGTTTCCACGGTAAAAACTCCTTCGGGAGAGATGAAAATTGAAACGGATTTGGTTCTTTCTGCCGCCGGGGTGGTGGCCAATATCGAAAATGTCGGTTTGGAAGAAACGGGAATCAAAGTAGAAAAAGGGAAAATCGTTACCGACGATTACTACCAAACCAATGTACCGGGTTATTATGCCATTGGGGACGTCACCAAAGGCCAAGCGCTGGCGCACGTCGCCTCCGCAGAGGGCATAATTTGCGTGGAAAAAATTGCCGGACAACACCCTCATCCGCTCAACTACAACAACATCCCGGGTTGTACTTACTGCACGCCGGAGATCGCGTCGGTGGGTTATACCGAAAAAGCGGCCAAAGAAGCCGGTTACGAAATCAAAGTGGGCAAGTTTCCTTTCTCCGCTTCGGGCAAAGCCAAAGCAGCCGGTGCTCCCGAAGGGTTTGTCAAAGTGATTTTTGATGCCAAATACGGCGAGTGGCTGGGAGCACACATGATCGGTACCAACGTAACCGAAATGATTGCAGAAGTAGTTGCAGCCCGTAATTTGGAAACCACCGGACACGAAATTGTAAAAACCGTTCACCCCCACCCTACCATGTCGGAAGCGGTAATGGAGGCAGCGGCGGCAGCGTATGGAGAAGTGATCCACTTGTAGCCTCTATTGTAATTCATTTTGAAAGCCCTTATCAACGGTGATTGATAAGGGCTTTTTAGTGGATCAAATACTACCCCGGCATACATTTTTAATCATCAAAACAGCTATCCTCTAAGCCATTAGCCCCAATTATTCCGTTTTTGTCACAATAGAGCAACCTTTTATCCGTTTTGCTTTGCGTATTTATTTTCCAAATGCCAATTTCGCGTTAAATCTCTATCAATGCCATGATTCGCCACTTCAATCAATTTTTACTGCTTACCGTTTGCTGCTTTTTGTTTTCCTGTTTCTCCGAAGAAAAAAAGGCGGCCGTTACTGCCGGTCCCATCTATACGTTGGTTTTTATGGATAAAACCCAAAGCGTGAATGTCAACAAAGCCTTTGTCGCCCAAAAGTACCAACAGATTCTGAGTGACCTTGTCGAACAAAATATCCGTCAGAAAGGAGACAAGATAGAAATTTACTTCATTCACGAAAATACCCAAAAAGCACGCGCTCTGTCTATTACGTCCCGTACGGAAGTAGAAGATGTCAGTGCCATGAACGCAACCGACCGCGAAGCTGCCGAAACCACTGCCGGCTTGGTGTTGGAACGGGAACGGATGGTGATTTTAAAACAGGTGATGTCCAAATTAGCCATTCAAAACGTCGGTACGTCGCAACGATACACGGATATTTGGGCCAGCTTGCCCGTTATTGCCAAAGCAGCGGAATCGGGCGCTGAAGTAAAAGTTTATTTCTTGAGTGATATGATTGAAAGCATGAGAGGAGCCAACCGTCGTGATTTTCACGTCACCCCCCCTCAAAACAATGCTCAGGCCGACACTTGGGCCAAAACCGATGCTAAGCAACTGCAACAGTATGCCTTAAATGCCTCTGAAATTAAAATTGCATTGCCCTTTGAACCTACCAGCAGTACCAAAGAAAACAACCCTACCGTAACGCAATATTGGAGTACGCTTTTGCAGGAATTGGGGGCCGGCTCGGTCGAAGAATTATAATCAGTTGAATAATTTTCGCCACCCCCAAAGCATCAGCAGGAGCAACACGACAAAGATGCCCAAAACGTACTCAAATTTGAGGTAAGAAAACACCACAATCCGGGTTCTGTCTACAATCCACATGATGGCGATCGTGGCAAAGATCATCAATACCAAACCGCTCAGTTTTTGGAAGCCGGGTATATAGTCAAAAAAGACCACATTGCGCCGAATCAGCCATAATGTAAACAACATGGAAAGAATAGGAAGTATCTGGGTGTAGATATTAAAATCGAAGATACTGCGGCGTTCAAATAAAAACAGATAAACGTTCAGGGCGATTGCAAACACCCCGGGAATACAGGATAAATAAATCAGAAAAGCATAGAAGTAATGCCAAGGCGGCAAATGACCTTCGTTTTTGCCCAGCCAAGCCGCCAATAAGGCCATCAGCGGCAATACAGCAAAATAAAAAAGCACCCAATCCGGGTGTTCACCTATACGATCGAAAAATTGTTGTAAGGTCATTGTTTAGGAGTCATAATACAGGAAAGAGGAGTGAAAAGCCGTTAGTTGACTGACTTCTCACTCCCGCTCCTCACTACTAATTAAAAATATCCGTAATTCCCCCGCCGGCATTCTTTTGCTCTTGGGTCAATTTATAATTAGGGTTTGAGATACGGTTTGAATCACTTATTTCAAACTCTCCGCCTTTAATTTGATTGGCAAATGTTTCCAAACGAGCGTAAGCACGTTCATCGTTCGGATTGAAATCTTTGACAATGTTGTCCAAATCCCGAATATTGGCTTGTGTATTGGCAATATCGCTCGCAATTTGTCCGGAAATCACTTCTAATGCATAGTCCAGTTGCCAATCCTGACTTTGTCCCAATACTTTACGGGCCCGGGTAGTGGCATTATTGGCTGCTGCCATGGCGCGAGACTCTGTTTTCAACAGATTGATACTTGTGGCAAAATCTTTGAGTTTCTCATCAAAAGCGTGACCGTATCCTACCAATTTGCGGTCCAATTTCGCAAATACGTTGGCCCGCGAGCCGAAAGTATCAACTAATCTTCTGTAAGTTTCGGCTTCCGATACCGAACGGTTCCCGTCTCCGATAGCCGCGTTCAATTTACCTTCCAACTCTACATAATCATCAGTTTCGCGGGCAGCATCGCCACCCTTTTCTACCATTTTATCCAGTTTCACCTTCAATACCTTGGCTTCTTCCTGGCAGTAAACTACCTTCTGCCCCGCATCTTTTGCCAATTTTTCGGCTTTGATCGCTTCTTGTTTCATTTGAATCTTACAGGCATTGATCTCGGCTTTTACTTTTTCAAATTCCTGACGAGAGTCTTTCATTTTACCCAGTTGATCGTCCAACTCAGCAAAGGGATCTATTTTGATCAAAAACTTGTGTAATCCACGGATAATACGACGAAATAATTTGAAAATAAAGGGGGCCAACATCACCCCGAAAATGACCGTTCCTACCACGACCAACGCCGCCAGCGCTTTTGTAAATGCAGCCACAATGATGGGCAATACAAACATAAAGAAACCGTAAACGATGCCCAGTATCAGAATAAGCCCTACAAACCAGGCGATGGACTTTTCTCCTTTTTTCCAGTTGGCCAAATTTTCGGGCAGCACTTTCAATTTATTTTCACCGCCTTCCAAGTGTTTCAGAATCGGCAAATCACTGAGTTTGGTTAATGCTTGATTATTTTCCATGAGAAGATTGGTTATGTTTTTTCAAAAATACTTATTTGAGTTGAAAATCCCCTTTGTAGAGGTCATATATGGTCGTATTAATCCAATAAGCATCCCGCGTAAAATAGAATGTTTTGCGATCGGGATTGCCGATTTCTTTGATGGCTTGCAATACCAGTGAGGTTCCTGCCAAACAGGCATCTCGATTATAGACCTTTTTGGTGGCCTTATCATGGTCTCTGACCATCAGTTCTTTCAGTTTGGTGTCTTTGACGTTGTCAAACTTACGGGTTTCAAATTCCGCCCATCCATCAGCTGACTGAAGCATATTGTAAAATCGAAGCAAATCGTCGTATTTGAACTCAATGATTTCATCCTGTACTTTTTCCGGTGCCAACCACGTAATGAACTGATATGAAACCCCGCCGGTGGTGTACACAATATTGCGGGCAGCCGAGCGAATTTCGGGGTTATCATTCAATGAAGAACGAATCAGCGGGGCAATAGAATCTTCTACCATACTTTTCAGATCTTTGGCATAAGCCTCAAAATCGGCAGTACGTTTCAGAATTCGTTCTGACAAACGCCTCGCTCCGTATTCAATATTATACGATTTAAAGGTATATCGCTCACGGCCGTCGGCACCCACGTACTTTTGCAAAATCCCTCCTTTGGTATTTCCACCGCCCACATCCACCAAAATCGCCGAATCAAAATCTTCGCGTGCCAATCCCGCCCGCGCTCCGTAAGTAGCCTCTGCTTTGGCCGGCATATTGATATTGACGCGCATTCCCAGATTCTTTTGGGCAAGAGCGTCTAAATCACCGATATTAGGCGCAATATTGATTCCGGAAGAGGCATAGATCACAAAATCCTTGTTGGCTAATTTATACACCGATTTTGCATCTTCTATCATTTCCTGTACAAATGCAATCGCCTCTTGAATATCGGCCGGACGCAATTTGCCGCCGTTGGTTTCCATGCCTTTAACCAACCCTACTGTTTCCTGCCGATCGTAAACCAGCTTATAGCGAAGTTTATTGTTTTGGAAATAAAATCCGATAACGGATAGCTTCACCCCCTGCGAGCCAATGTCAAACCCACCCCGGTATCCCGCATATTTAGGGGCTTGCGCCAATGAGGCAATTGTGACCAAAAGGAGCATTGCTATAGCAAGCAGTCCTTTACTGAATTGATTTTTCATAGAATTTTTTGCTTGTACAATGAATAACGACGCGCCTGTTTTCCTTCCTAAATATCGACTTCTACGTCTTCGTTGTTCTTCGTCTTTTTCTTGGATTTAGCCGGGGCCGCTTCCGGTTTCTTAGCAGTCATTTTTTTCACCGCTTTTTTCATTTTCTGTACGGCTACCTCTTTTTTCTCCGGTTCAGCGGCTTTGGACGGTGCTTCATCCACGGCAATATCGTCCGCTTTGACCGGCTCTTTCTCATCCGAAGCCGTGGCATCGGTACTGACGGCCGTATTTGTCCCATCCGATACCGCTACGGTATCTGCAGAAGGCGCTGTAGCCGCAGTCGAGGCAGATTCCTCTTTGCCGTTATTGTAAATATACCAAGCTGACCCTCCTAAAACTCCCGCAACGATCAGAAAGATCAGAATTTTAGAGAATGTCGTTAATTGAGACCAAAAGCCGCGTTCCTGTTGAGGTTCCATGTTGGTTAATGATTGTTAATGATGATTGATTGATTTTTAAGGCTGTAAACCACAAATTTAGCCCTTATTGCCGGAGGCGCATACTATAAAAAAGAGGAATTATTATTCGGCAATTTGCCTGCAGCATTTTGATAATCACCCTTCTATGTTTAATTGAGGGCTTATTTTTGTGTTTTGACGATTCAAAAGTAGAGGGTAGGTTCATTCTGCTTTCAAACATTTTTATGAGTGGTTGCGGGACGTTAAGAGGTGTATTTTTTGATTAAGATTGGCAGGTTTTCAAAATTAGAAATTTTACCGAACAATCTGCGGACCTTTACAGGCGTTAATTCGTCATCGTCGTTACCGATTAATTACAATAAATCTCAGAACAAACCATGAAAAAAGTACTTTTTGCGTTGATTTTTCTATCTGCTCTTCAGGCTAATGCCCAGTTTAATCGTAAACTGGTATTTGTCGGAATCAAAGGGGGAGCCAATTTCTCCCAACTCCAAACCGAAGGATTGACCATTTCCAGACCCGGTGCCTCCGTACAGGATTTCTTCAAAAATAACTCCTCTAACCGTACCGGTTATATGGTGGGGGCTTATGCCAGAATCGGTCGAAAACTCTTTATTCAGCCCGAAGTCTTGCTTTCGTCCAAAGGCGGAACGTTTGAGATTTTAAAAAACGGCAGTACCTCCCCGGTCAATGTAGATGTTAAGTTCAGCCAAATTGATGTTCCGGTCTTAGTGGGTCTTAAATTGGGCCCGCTGCGCTTTAATGCCGGCCCGATGGCCTCTTTGAATGTGGCCCAAGGCAGTCAATTAGGCGAAGCACTTAAGGTGTATACTACCCAAAATATCAATAAAACCATTCAACAAGCTACCTTCGGTTATCAGGCAGGAGTAGGTTTGGATATTCGCTCTTTCAATATTGACCTTCGTTACGAAAGCGGCCTGTCCAATATCTCACAGTTAGACCTGCAAAACAACGCCCAATTTAACAGCAAAGTGAGCTTGTGGCAGTTGAGTTTCGGATTTGTATTATTTTAAAAAACAAACAAGCCGCTCCTCAAAAAGGGGGGCGGCTGTATCACTAATTAACCCACTAAAATAGCGTTCTTTAAAGTTTTCAGGCACAGTTTACTAGCGGGGTCAATATCCCGCATACTTCACGGATGCGACGACGGGATATGGCGATCTCTCTTCCCCCCCGTAACCTGAGTGAGCGATCATATTCGCAAAAATCCTGCAGAAATTTCAGATTGATGATCCATGATTTATGGACTCGTACAAAAGTAAGCCGGTCTAAAATGGCGGCATAACTCTTCAGTGTTTTTGATACTAAATAACGTTTCCCGTCACCGGTATAAAGGAAGGCATAATTTCCTGAACCTTCTATACACATCAATTGGTCGGTTGGTATAATCACTTGACGATTACCGACAGGAATAATAATGCTGTGTAAGGGCTGCGTACCAACGGAAGAAGGAAAGCTGCCAAGTATAGGTTGCGTGTTCATGATGCTTGTCGTTTAGAAGTGAAAAGGGATAAGTTGTATATCAAATGGACACGACAAACTTAATATAAAAAAAATCGTCAATAAAACACGCAGAAATACCTAAAGGCACACAAATATTTAATTATCAGTCACTTATAAAAATGTCACTTCCTTTAAATCAGTACTACCACTTGATAAAACACGTAGAAATACGCATAGAAAAAGGCCTCATTTCCTAATAGAAAACGAGGCCTTTGGCATAGAGAGTCGTTGTTGAATTATTACTTAGACTCCAGCGAATTGGAAAGTTTCATTTTATTGGCCGCTTTGACAATCATAAAGATAACCCACATAGTCATCAAAAACTGAATGATGATATTCAAAAAGTTACCGTAATTAACTGCCACTTCAGCCACCCCGGCGGCGGGGTTTGCTTCTTTAAGCACTATTTTAAGAGCAGAGAAATCTACTCCTCCAACGGCTAATCCCAAAATCGGATTAATAATGTCTTCCATAAAGGCCGTCACTACTTTACCGAAAGCAGCGCCAATTAATACACCGACAGCCAGATCAAGTACATTCCCTTGAGCGATAAACGTTTTAAATTCTTTAAGCATTGCAATCAGGGTTTAAGGTGAAACAAAAAATTAAACTGAAAACTTTTTTCATCATCAACCTACCAACTGTAAAGAAAACCGAAGTTGATAGACTGTGCCACTTGCATCTTGGCAATTTGGTCTTGGTCATAGATGGCGATCAACCCTAAGTTCACGTTGAAATACTTAGCGAATTTAGCCGTCAATTGGGCATCTAATCGATTGTCAATGGCCGCCAAATCTTTGGTACTCGCAAAAGCCTGATAACGCCATTTAAAATTCACATCTTTGACAAGGTCTTTATTATAATTCATGACCAATTGCATAATAGCCACTTCATTACGAATGGCCTTTCCTCGCTCTACCCCGTAATTCGAGAACTTATATTCGGGATTAAGTCGATCAACCTCCTTATATAAATCTTTATTAGCCAAAATTGTTTGACGAACCGCTCCGGGGGCAAACTGCATATTGAAAAATTTATTCGGTTTCCACTCAATACCCAAAGCCTCTGTCAAATAAAGAGGGGTAAAAAAACCTGAAATAAACGGACGACGCGTATCTTTAAAATCACGCCCATTGGCCACCTGTGAAAGAAAGTTCAGATTAGCAAAAAAATACCATTGTGATTTTTCTCCGAGCTTTCGCCCGTACTTTGAATCAAAAAACAAGCGGTCAATACTCTTTCGGAAAGCTTCTCCTTTATTTTGAATAACTCCCAATTGAAATTGAAAATCATTGACCCAATTATCCCGTGCTTTGGTATATTCGCCTTTAGAGTTCAAATAGATTCCTAAGGCAATATTGTTAATCCCTCCTCCCTGCCAACTCCCGCTAAAGGTTCCCTGACTCAAATTGAGTCCGAATTGTGATGCTTTTTTCCAATAACTGGTATCTTTTACCGCTTCCTGAGCTAAAGAAGCTTGTGATAAAAGACCGCTTATAAAAAATAGAATTGCTGTTTTTTTCATCTGAGTATAATTTTTTAAAATGCTGATAATCAACAAATTGTCAAAATGCAAAAATGATAATATTCATGCCTCTGTGTGTTATTGCAATATCATGGATGCTTCATAGGGCTAAAATTCAATAAATATCCTCCCGCAACGGGCGGAGTTTAAAAGGATTAACAATGAGAGGATTAATTGGCAAAAATTTCTACCTTTTTTGACTGGAGCGATTGCAAAGGAACTACCGTTTGGGTATCCCCCGTTTGCAATATAATAGACGTAGTATCTATGCTGATTATCTGCCCCTTTACTTCGTCAATTTGAATAATTTGCCCTTCATGGTAGCGATTTTTATTATAGAAGGAAGATAGAATATTTGCCAGTATATCTTTGGAGGCGAACCCGTACCCAACCGCAAAGGCCAAAATGATCCCTCCTATTAAAAGATTAAAACTGGATTCCAGCAACTCCGTATTTATCCCGGCCTGCCCTAACGCGCTGATAATGGTAATAACTAAAAAAAATGAAAATACAATAGTTCCGATAAGCTTGGCCGAAGGGACATTGAAGGATTTACAAATAGATACAACCGCATTTTTTATTGCTTCTGCTACCAACACTCCGATTTGCAGCATAATAGCTGCCACAATCAATTGCGGGACAAAATTGACCAATTTCTCAACTAAGCCCGTAATGGCACCTACTCCCAATGTACGGGTAGCGTCCGTTATAAAACCGAGCATAATGAAATAGTAAAGTACTTTGGCAACAATTTGACTGAGTTTTATCTCCGTTTGCAGCTGCTTTACGATACTTACTTCATTCAGTTTATTACCTATTTTATCAAACCCTATTCGTTCTAATATCTTTTTAGTAACTACTGACAGCCCTTTTGCCACTAAATAACCGATCAATAAAATAAAGGAAGCAAAGATGAAGCGCGGTACAAAATCGACAAACTGATTGATCAATTTGGTAAGCGTACTGATTAATACTTCGGTGAGGTTAGGTAGTTCTTTCATAAAGTATCGTTTGTATTTTCCTGTTCAGATTTAGGTTTGGGCAGTTCAGGGATAGCCAATACCCCTGCTGCATTAAAAAAGTTTCCTACATACAGGGTAATCAATTCCATGGTATTACGAATAGTATCAATTTCTGAGACTATCGCTTTTTTCAACGATTCCGGAACTCTGTCGTCGGGGTCTATGTCAAAAAAAGCATTATTCATCTCAAAGCGCCTTCTGATTTTAGTGTTTTAACCACCATCTGATGATCATAGCAAATTGGCTGAGTAACAGTACCCAAAAAAGTACGCTTTCGAGATACCGTTTTCTAAGCTTTTCTTTGGTACGCTTCAGACGCATCTTGACGGCACTTTCTGTCAAACCAAACGTATCTGCAATTTCTTTGATACTGAAATCATCCTGATACTTCATCAACAGGATAGTACGTTCTTCGGGAGAAATGCCCTCTAATAATTGTCTTAGTCGTTGGGCGTCTAACTCTATTTCTTCCAGGTCATCAGCTTCTTCTGCCACATCAATCGTCTCGGTCAGTTCATCTTCAGCCATCTTTTTATTCAACCGCAACTGATCCATACAATAATTGTAAGTAATGGAAAATAACCAAGTTGAAAACTTAGAGGTTTCTTTGAAAGTACCGATTCGTACAATCAGCTTCAGAAAAATATCATGGGTAAAATCTTCCGCTTTGGCTTGGTCTTTTACAAAAGACAGGCATTTACGATAAACTTTATCTGCGTAACGTTCATAAAGCTCCTCAAAGAAAGTGTTACGTTGTGTGTCAACATACATACGCACCAACTGCTCGTCAGTATAGTGATTCATTCCAACTGAATGTACGCTCATTAGGACGGAGAAAAAGGTTTAGGGTAACTCAATTGAAGGGTAAATTAAAACAAAAAGAACAGATAACGCTCAAAACTATGACAAATAAGCATCTAAATTTATCAAACCGGGCTTTAAATGTGATAATAAAGCGGGCATTAACCAAAAACCTATAAAAAAGACCGACCCGGAATAAAGTTCGGGTCGGTCTTTTTAATGAAACCTATGTTTTTTAAGCACCGATAGCAATATGCTTAAACGTTTTAACGGTCAATCCTTTCTGCGTTTTTTCGAGCAGTTGTGAAATAGTCAATGAACCGTCTTTGATAAACTCTTGATTCAACAAAGTGCTTTCTTTATAGAATTTATTCAAACGACCCAAAGCAATTTTTTCTAACATTGCTTCTGCTTTACCTTCATTACGGGCTAATTCCTTCCCTACTTCAATCTCACGTTCAATCGTAGCGGCATCTACATCGCCCTTATCTACGGCAATTGGCTTCATAGCTGCAATTTGCATCGCTACGTCACGTCCAACCTCTGAAAGGTCAGCACCATTGGCACCGGTAAAGGCAACCAATACACCGCGTTTGTTGTTGGAGTGTACATAAGAGCTTACTACATCTGCCGTTACATTTTCGTAGGCAATCAATTCCAGTTTCTCTCCGATTTTTCCGATCAATTCAGTGATTTGTGCCTGAAGTGTTTGACCGTCGGCTTGTACCGTAGCCAACAAGGCCTCTTTATCCGGCGCATTGCTTGCAACGGCTTGGCTCATGATATTCATGGCCAAATTTTGAAAACTTTCTACTTTCGATACCGGCTCGGTTTCACAGGCCAAACCAATGATTTTACCGTTTGTGCCGTCAGGGCTTACGTGTACCAACACCACACCTTCCGAGACAACGTTATCGGCACGTTTAGCCGCTACTTTTTGTCCTTGTTTACGAAGAATATCAACTGCTTGCTCAAAATCGCCATCGGCTTCGGTAAGGGCTTTTTTGCAATCCATCATACCGGCGCCTGTCATTTGGCGAAGTTTATTCACATCTGCTGCTGTAATAGCCATTTTTTTGAAATTTAATTTTAATGATTAGAAGGGAATCTGAGGTAGAGAGGTAAACGGAAGTCAGTAATCGGTAAAATTACGCCTTTCTGTCTGCTTTGCCTTCCCTACGCATTTTATGAAATCGTTAAACGGAATAGCCCATAGCCTAAAAGCAGCTACGGGCTATCCGATAGGAAGTAATCTGAAATATTTTATTCCTCGTCGGCTGCCTCAACAGCGGCTTTCGGTGCTTCTGCCACTTCTGAATCTTCTGAGCGCTTAGCATCTTCTTCTTCAGCCAAACGGGCATCATCACGCTCCTGCTTACGCTCAATCAAGCCCTCTTCGATAGCCTTACCAATAGCAAGCGTAATCAACGAAATGGATTTATAAGCATCGTCGTTTGCCGGGATCACAAAATCCACCTCATTAGGGTTAGAGTTTGTATCACACATAGCAATGACGGGAATTCCCAGACGTTTTGCTTCAGCTACCGCAATGTGCTCACGCTTCACATCTACTACAAACAAAGCGGCAGGCAAACGGGTCAAGTCAGCAACTCCACCCAACAAACGCTCCAACTTATCTTTCTCACGGCCTTTGATAAGGCGCTCGCGTTTGGCAATATTACCGGCAGTAGCTTCATCCCCCAACAACTTCTCCAAACTCTGCATTTTTTTCAATGACTTACGAATCGTAGCGAAGTTAGTCAACATACCACCCAACCAACGCTCGGTTACAAACGGCATCTTCAAGCGACGCGCTTCTTCCGATACGATTTCCTGAGCTTGTTTTTTGGTAGCTACAAACATCACCTTACGGCCCGAACGCACTACGCTTTTTACGTAGTGGCAAGCTTCGTCAAGTGAGGCAATGGTTTTATTAAGATCAATAATATGGATTCCGTTTTTCTCCATGAAGATATACGGAGCCATACGGGGATCCCACTTACGGGTCAAGTGACCAAAGTGTACACCCGCATCCAATAGGTCTTTGTACTCTAATTGTGCCATTTTTTGTTAAAATGATAAAGATGAAAAAATAAACAGGTACGCGGCACCGCGCGACGGACACCATAAGCGCGGCCCGGACAAGCCCCCTACCCCCCCAATGGGGGAATCTGTTTTGCACCCCCATTGGGGGAGGGGGGCAGATATTAACGTTTCGAGAATTGGAAACGACGACGGGCCTTAGCACGACCGTATTTCTTACGCTCCACCATACGGGCATCACGAGTCAGGAAGCCTTCTTTTTTGAGAGCCGGACGAAAATCGCCGTTGATCTCACACAAAGCACGGGCAATTGCCATCCGTGTAGCCTCTGCCTGACCGCGGATACCGCCGCCGCGAACATTTACTTTAATGTCGTAGTTAGCGGCTACATTAACGGTTGTCAAAGGTTGCTTCAAGATAATCTGCAGTGTTTCAATCGGGAAGTACTCACCGAATTCACGACCGTTGACCTTGATGTTGCCTTGCCCGGCCGATACATAGACGCGAGCTACTGAAGTTTTTCTTCTACCTACTGTGTTCGTAACTTCCATGATTAAAATTTAATTTCTTTCGGTTGTTGAGCCGCATGCGGGTGCTCAGCACCGGCGTACACGTGCAAATTGGTAAAAATGCTGCGACCGAGGCGATTTTTAGGCAACATCCCTTTTACCGCCATCTCCACTACTTTATGCGGTTGTTTGGCTAAAATTTCGCGAGGAGTAGCAAAACGCTGTCCGCCCGGATGACCTGTGTGGCGAACGTATTCTTTGTCCGTCATTTTCTTGCCGGTCAAACGAATTTTGTCAGCGTTGATGACAATCACGTTGTCTCCGCAATCTACGTGCGGGGTAAAATACGGCTTGTGCTTGCCGCGCAAAATTTTGGCAATTTGGCTGGCCAAACGTCCCAAAACCTCACCTTTGGCATCTACCACTACCCATTCTTTTTGCACGGTAGCGGAGTTAGCCGAAACGGTCTTGTAACTGAGTGTATCCACTTTACTAAGTGTTTTTCGTTGAAAATCAATTAATTAACTATATAAACAGGCATTCTGAGGCGAAAATCGGACTGCAAATATAGCGGTTTGCTTTTTGAAACACAAAACGATTCTGAAAATTAAATTTCAAGGCAATTACTGTCCGAAATATTCTATTTTGTTTTTCCGGACTTTAAGCAGATTTTTGACGACCGGAAACGAAAATTGAGTAAAAACTAAGGAAGAAATCACTCATTCGCTCAATCATCTTTTAAATCATGCCTCCATTCGATTTTTTAGTCATAGGCTCGGGAATTGCCGGCCTGAGCTACGCCGCCAAATTGGCTCGGCATTTTGATGCCCTCTCGGAAAAAGTGTCCATTGCTGTTATTACCAAAGTACAGGCCGACGAAACCAATACCAAATATGCCCAAGGGGGGATTGCGGCGGTTTGGTCGGAAGAAGATTCGTTTGAGAAGCACATCGAAGATACCATGATAGCCGGGGGTGGCATCAGCAAACGAAATATTGTTGAAATCGTGGTGACAGAAGCTCCGGAACGTATCATGGAGTTGATTTCTTACGGCACCCGCTTCGATAAAGAAGCCGACGGCGACTACGATCTGGCCAAGGAAGGCGGTCATTCCGATCATCGAATTTTGCACTTCAAAGATGCTACGGGGGCCGAAATCGAACGAGCCCTTTTGAGTGAGGTAAAAGCACATCCTTCCATTCAGATATTCACCCATTATTTCGCGGTAGATTTGATTACCCAACACCACTTGGGCGAAACGGTGTATCGCCACCGCGACGACATCAAATGTTTCGGGGCCTATGTCCTGAATACCAAGACAGGGAAGGTGGAGAAATTCTTAGCCAAAACCACCATGTTGGCCACGGGCGGCATCGGCAATATTTACCAAAATACGACCAATCCGCGCATCGCTACCGGCGACGGCATTGCCATGGCTTACCGAGCCAAGGGGGTTTGTGATAACATGGAATTTATTCAATTCCACCCGACAGCCCTCTACCAACCGGGTAAAAAACCTAACTTCCTGATTTCAGAAGCGGTACGGGGTTTCGGCGGGATTTTACGAAATAAAAAAGGCGAAACGTTCATGGAGCATTACGACCCGCGTCTGTCACTTGCGCCGCGCGATATTGTCGCCCGTTCGATTGACTCCGAAATGAAAAAATACGGGGATGAGCACGTCTATATCGACGTAACCCATTGCGATTACGAGAAATTTATTGAACACTTTCCCAATATCACGGCCTATTGCCGCGACAATCTGGGGATCGATGTTCGTAAGGATTACATTCCCGTAGTGCCGGCGCAACACTATATGTGCGGAGGAATCAAGGTAAATGAATTCGGTCAAACGAACATTTTCTTCCTTTACGCTACCGGAGAATGCTCCTGTACGGGTCTGCACGGTGCCAACCGTCTGGCGTCCAATTCTTTATTGGAGGCTGTAGTATTTGCCCACCGAGCTTTTTTAAAAACCATTGAGCATTTGCCGGAAGCTCATATTCCGGAGAACATCCCCGAATGGAATGACGAAGGAACAACGCATCCCGAAGAGGCCATTTTGGTGACCGAAATGACCAAAGAATTGGAAGCCATTATGTCTAACTATGTTGGGATTGTGCGTACTAATCGTCGTTTGAAACGTGCTCACGACCGCGTAGAGCTGATCTATAAAGAACACGAAGAACTCTATTGGCAGTCGAAAGTGTCGGTGCCGATTATGGAACTCCGTAACATGATCAACGTCTCCTACTTAGTACTGAAAATGGCCATGGCACGGCGCGAAAACGTGGGACTGCATTTCAATTCAGACCACGTAAAGAAATAGTTTACGTTTTTTTTCTTAAGTAATTATCTGAAATCAGTTATCCGTTATTTGTCTATCTCAATCCATTGATGATCAATACACTAATAACGGATAACAGATAACGAATAACAGAAAGTAGTTGTGATTGGGTACTTACGGTTTAAAGGTTAGCCATCTGCCGGAAGCTGCCATAGAATTCCGTTTAAAAGAATACCGTTAAGAATAGTAGAATTTGATATTTTTGGGCGTTTATCCACAAACGCCTTTTTTTATTTTACTAAACCCGTTTTATGAAAAAACCTTCTGAATTCCGCCTCATGGTATGGGGGTCTACCGCCGCCTTTTGTGCTTATGCCTGTATGTACGCTTTTCGGCGGGGAATTACGGCCGCGACCTTTGACGGAATGGTTTTTTGGGGCATCAACTATAAAATTTGGCTCATTACGCTTCAGGTACTGGGCTATGCTTTTTCCAAACTGATCGGCATCAAGGTAGTTTCTGAAATGAACCCTGCCCAACGGGCAATGTATTTGCTGTCTTTTGTGGGTTTTGCCGAATTGGCTTTGTTGGGTTTTGCTTTAGTGCCGGCCCCTTATAATATTCCTTTTCTTTTCCTGAACGGTCTTCCGTTGGGCATGGTGTATGGTACCGTTTTGGGCTTTTTGGAAGGCCGCCGCCAAACGGATGCCTTGGTGGCAGGGTTGACGGCTTCGTTTATTTTTGCGTCGGGATTTGTCAAAACCATTGGTAAAACGCTGCTTAATAATGGGGTTTCGGAGTTTTGGATGCCGTTTACGACAGGGCTTTTGTTCACTTTGCCTTTGCTGTTGGCGGTTTGGGCCTTGGCCAAATTACCCGCCCCTACCGCCGAAGACCGCGCCGAACGCACGGAACGCGCCCCCATGAATGCGGCAGACCGCAGTCGCTTTATCAAAACCTTTTCAGTTGGACTGATTACCCTGATTGTTTCTTACGTTTTCCTGACCGCCTTCCGGGATTTCAGAGACAATTTTGCTCCCGAAATCCTGAAATTAGCGGGAGTGGATAATCCATTGATCTTTACCCAAACCGAAACCTTCGTATCGGTCTTTATTCTTTTGCTGATGGCCACATTGCGTTGGGTAAAAGACAATTGGAAAGCGTTTTATCTCATTAATTTGCTGCTGATTGCGGGGGGCATTACCGTAGGCGTCAGTACGTGGCTGTTTCAGCAGGGAATGCTGTCGCCGGGCGTTTGGTTTACCCTGACGGGCGTGGGGCTGTATTTGGCCTATGTGCCTTGCAACGGCCTTTATTTTGAGCGCTTTGTGGCTTCGTTTAAGTACGTCAGTACGGTGAGTTTTGTAGTCACACTCGCCGATTGGTGGGGGTATTTGGGAACGGTGATGGTATTGCTCTACAAAAATTTCGGCCAACCTAACATCAGTTTTCTGGACTTCTTTATCTATGGCGCTTATATTTTGGCGGTGGTGTATGTAGTGTTGGTGGTGGTTTCGTTTGGTTTTTTTAAGCGGAAGTATGAGGGGTTAAGATGATTTGTTTTCGACTTTACATTTGAATAATAAGTTATGAAACCAAAAGAAGTATTGTATTTAGAGAAATATTGGGGCAAAAAAATTTCAGGATATGCAACTGATAAGAATAATAAATTGACAAAAATTAATTTAAACAATTATCAAGTTAGCGATTTAAAGCCACTCAGAGAGTTAAGCCATTTAACAACTCTTTATTTAACAGGCAATAAAATTAACGACTTAACCCCTCTTAAGGAGTTACATCAATTAACAACTATTTTTTTAGCCAATAATCAAATTAGTGACCTTACTCCATTAGAAGGACTAAATCAGTTAAAAAACCTTGATTTATCAAACAATCAAATTAGTAATCTAAGCCCACTAAAAAGGTTAATTGAAAAAGGTGTTCGAGTAATTTTAAGACGCAATAATGACTTAGATGGTATATATATATATAATAACCCTTTGACTCATCCCCCCATAGCTTCAGTCAAACAAGGGAATAATGCTATTCTTGAATGGCTTGAAATTTATGAAAAAGAGCAATCAAAAGGTACTTTCCAGCTTAATGAAGCCAAAATGATATTAATTGGCGAGCCAGAAGCAGGTAAAACGACACTCATGAACTACCTTTTGGGAAGGCCTTTTGCCGAGACCAAAACTACCAAAGGTATAAAAATAGAGCGGTGGAATATTACAGATGATAAGGCCGAAACACCTTACCGCATCAATATCTGGGATTTTGGCGGGCAGGAAATCCAAAGTACCGTACACCGCTTTTTCCTGACCCAAGATACGCTTTACGTAGTGCTGCTCAATGCCCGTAAGGACGAGAAACCCGATAAATACTTGGAGCAAATTCGCAGCTACGCCCCCAATTCTCCCGTTTTGATAGTTATCAACCGCATGGATGAAAACTACGGTAGCGTGGATGAATCGCGGCTATTGGAAGAATACCGTACCCTCTCCGGAGAGCGAATCATTAAAGGGATTTACAAAACTTCTATTCGGAAAGCGCATGAGTTCAATGATTCCTATTTTTTACCCGCCGTGCGGGAATTGGAGGCAGGTATTATACGGGAGTTACTCCACATGCCTAATTTACGGCAAACGGTACCGAGCAACTATTTTGAGGTAAAAAATTACTTGGAAAGTCGGTTTTTCAAAGACGAGCCTTACATCACGCACGAGCGATACGAGGCAATATGCCGCGAGAAAAACTTAGAAACGGCCTCGGATGAAGCCCTGCTGATGATTTTGGATCGCTTGGGAACGGTGCGCTATTTCGACGAAACGCACACGCGTCATCTGCACATCCTGAATCCCGAATGGTTGAGCGACGGTGTGTACCGCATCCTGACCGATAAACATACGCATGATTTGCAGGGCGTGATTACCGAAAAAGATTTTTCCAGAATTTTGTATAAAACCGATGCGCATACCTTCAGCTATCCCAAGCAGCATTATGGGTATTTAATAGAAATGATTCGGCGGTTTTATTTGGGTTATGTCAATCCGGACACCCACGAAATTTTTATCCCACAGGCCTTTAAAAGTGACTATCCCGCAGGTTTCCGCCCTGAAGATTTCAAAAATGACGCGCTGCATTTCTTTTTCCGTTACGAAACTTTCATCCCGGCGGGAGCTATCAGCAGTTTTATTGCCCGTACGTTTGGCAGGGTGCGGGGGCATTTGTATTGGCAAAAAGGCATTGTGATCGAGCAACGCGAATTGGAAGAAGTACAAACGGCGTTGGTCATGCAAACGGACACCAAAAATCGCATTGACATTTGGGTACAGGGAACCCACCGCCGCGAGTTTTTTATCGAAATAAGAAAGATTTTCAGGGAGTTTCATGAGCGATACCCGGGATTGAGAGTAGATGAAATGATAGGTTTGGACGCACGACGCGAAACCGACGTAAAGTACCGCGTACTGATCGCTCAAAAACACAAAGGAAAAATCGAATACACCGACGAAGAAGGAAACGACTATAACATTGACCGCCTGCTCGGGATGTTTGAAAGCCCCGCCGCAACGCAACAGGCGATTGTGCAAAATTTCCAAGGCAGTTACTACGATATGCGCGGCGTAAAGCAAGTACAATTTATCCAAGTAGAAGCACAAAGCATCGCGGAAGAATTGGCCAAATTTTATCAGTCGGCCGGTGAGCAAAACCAAGCAATTCTTAACCAACTCATCGCTGACTTAAAAGAGCTCCAAAAAGCAGAAAGCTCCAAGAAAGCCAAAGGAGTATTGACACAACTTAAAGAAACTGTTAAAAACCTGCCCAAAATAGCGAGTGAAGAAGCCGTAAAATGGGCAACCAAAACGACATTGGACGGAGTGCCCTTTAGCGAGAAGTTTGATTCATTAAAGGAAAGGTTACTAAATTTGCTACAACATGATGGCTTTCAGGATTGGATAAAGCCGGATAATTGGGGATAAAACGTATGAATTTTCCTATCAGCGAGACCGAATTACGATTAATGCTCCGCACGGGAGAAGATACTTTCACGCAGTTTAAAACCGAAGTCAAAAATGCGGAAAGTTTGGCCGAAGAAATGGTGGCGTTTGCCAATGGAAAAGGAGGCTACCTTCTGATTGGTGTTGCTGAAGATGCCCAAGGCAACGGAAAAGCAATAGGCGTGGAAAACCTGAAGTCACTTAACAATCATATCTCCAATACGGCTTCTGAAAACTGTATTCCTGCCCTGTTTCCTCAAAGTCAAACGTTGCTTATTGACGATAAGCCTATCGCAGTCATTTATATTGAAGAAGGCAATCAAAAGCCTTACCGTACCAAATCAGGCAAATACCTGATGCGGGTCGGGGCCGATAAACGAAGTGTGTCGCAGGAAGAACTCTCTCGGATGTTTCAGGCAAGCGGGACTTTTCACATCGAAGAGCTGGCCATCAGAGACGCGAGTATTGAGAGTGAACTGGACAGAATTAAGTTATTTGAATACTTTGAAGGGCAGCATGAAGGTAAATCCGTTTCCGAACATTTGGCAGAAAGCGGGCAAAGTCTCGAAACATTTCTCAACAATTTGGGGATTGCTCAAAAAGGTCAATTGAACTTAATTGGCTTGTTGTTTTTCGGCAAAAATCCTCAGCGTTTTCGCCCGGTGTTGGAAGTGAAATGCGTCAGTTTTTTTGGTAATGAATTGGGCGATACTTCCTACCGCTCAAGCACTGACATTGGCGGCAACTTAGAGCAACAGTTTGAGCAAAGCTTGGCCTTTATTACCTCCAACCTGCATAAACAGCAGCCTCAAGGTGCCGGTTTCAACAGCCCGGGTATTCTCGAAATTTCCAAAATTGCTTTGGAAGAAGCGCTTGTGAACGCCTTGGTTCACCGTGATTATGGTAAAACAAGCCCTGTACGTGTATTTGTCTTCCAAAACCGAGTCGAAATCGTCAGCCCGGGATCACTTCCCAATCATCTGACAATAGAACAAATAAAAAATGGGAATGCGGTTCCGCGCAATCCCATTCTGTTGAGTTATGCAGTCAAACTGATGCCCTACCGCGGCTTAGGTTCCGGCATCAGCCGGATTCTGAAAGAACACCCCAAGACCGAATTCATCAACGATTCGGAAGGACAGCAGTTTAAAGTAATCATGCTGCGCCCCTAAACTTACTCCCTCGCCAAAAACTTCTCAATCTGCTCCGAGGTCAAATACACTTTGCCGGTGCGCGTTTTGATGTGTTCGCGGAAAGCGTTTTTAATGGTATCGTTCCATTTCATGTCGATCTCACCGGGAGTAAACTTTCCTTCGCGGAGCATTTTATGACCGAATTCGTCCTGCAACGCAATAAACTCGGCTTGATTCACCACTTTTTCGGCCAAATGGGCCGGGATAAAAATGACTCCTTCGGGTTTTCCCAACACTAAGTCACCGGGCAATACGGAAGCTCGACCGATGCGAATGGGGCAATTGATACAGGTCATGGTCATGTCTTTGATGGCCGATGGGTCGTAGCCGCGCGTAAAACCCACAAAACCGTCAATGGCGCTCAGCCCTTCCAAATCGCGTACCCCGGCATCAAATACGACACCTGTTTTGGATTTGGCATAAATAGAGTTGCCGAGATTGTCTCCGATAAGTGTTCCGTCAATGATTTTTCCGTATCCGTCGGCCACGTACACATCATTGATCTGAAGGGCATCAATCGGCCAAGAATTGGTACTTCCCTTTCGCCCTTCCGCTTTGCCTTTCTCTTTAATAGGCTTGTCCATGTCAGGGCGCATGGGCATGTATTGAGCCGTCAGTACACGCCCGACGAGCGGCTTTTCGGGGTGAATGATCTGAAAGTTTCCTTCAAATTGGTTGTTAAAACCATCGCCGCGCATGATGCCCCATGCTTCTTCAATGGAAACATTGGCCAAACGTTTTACGATCTCATCCGGCACTTTAGGACGCCCGTCCGCAAAACGTTCTCCTTTCCATTCTTGAGTATAAAATTGAATCAGCTCTTTAGGAGCTTGGATTTGGGCATATAAAGAGGAGGTAAAAGTGGCCAAAAGGAGAGCCAATACAGTCTTTTTCATAATGGATTATACTTAGTTAAGGATGACTTTAACAAAAGTCACATATTAAAGTTTTCTACACTTCTATCTTTTTCCAACGGTGAATTTTGAAATATTTTCAGAAAAAATTGACCTAATCTTGTGTCGTTTTATTTTCGATGTCCGATGTCCGATGTCCGATGTCCGATGTCCGATGTCCGATGTCCGATGTCCGATGTCCGATGTCCGATGTCCGATGTCCGATCGACAATTGAAAATTGAAAATCAACAATCGAACCTCGAAAATTAACAATTACATATAACCTTAGTTCTGCACTTAATTCTGAGCCTACATGAAAAAACTTTTAGACCGAATCAAACTTCCCTCTATTCGCACTCAATCCGAAAACAATCGCCGTGACTTTTTGAGAAAAGGTGTACTGGGCGGATTATCATTGGGCTTAATGCTTGACGGCAAACCCGAACAGGAGATGGAGTTCATTACACAAAAAGTAAAGCGCGACTCCAAACCTGCCGATCTTAAAATTACCGATTTACGCATCGCGCATTTACAGGGTGTTCCGTTTAGAAGCCCCATCATCCGAATTGACACCAATCAGGGTTTAGTAGGTTGGGGCGAAGTACGCGACGGAGCTAGCCCCAATTATGCGCTGATGCTCAAAAGCCGTTTGCTGGGGCAGAATCCTTGTAACGTGGAGAAGATATTTAAAGAAATCAAACAATTCGGTGGACACGGACGGGCCGCGGGCGGCGTATGCGGAGTGGAAATGGCCCTGTGGGATTTGGCAGGGAAAGCGTTTAACGTACCGGTGTATCAGATGCTGGGCGGAAAATACCGCGACGAAGTCAGAATGTATGCTGATACCCCCGAAATAGATGACCCGGCCAGTTTTGCCAAAAAACTGAAAGAAACCCGTTTGGACAAAGGCTATACCTTCCTGAAAATGGACTTCGGTATCGGGCTGTTGGCCGACAAACCGGGAATGCTGATCGGGGCCAATGTATGGAAGCTCAATCAGAGAGATAACAAAACCAAAACCGTGGGTAACTACGGGAATACCAAACACCCTTTCACACGCATCCAAATTACGGATAAGGGCTTAGATTACATTTCCGAATACGTAAATAAGATTCGTGAAGGAGTAGGCTATAACATTCCGGTAGCGGCCGACCACTTCGGGCATTTTGACGTCAATACGGCCATTCGTTTGGGCAAAGCCGTAGAAAAGTACCAATTGGCGTGGTTAGAAGATTTGGTACCCTGGTTTTATACCGACCAATGGAAACAAATCTCGGATGCTATCACTACTCCTACCTTAACGGGAGAAGATATCTTCCTGAAAGAAGAATTTATCAAACTCATTGATGCCAAAGCCGTAGACATGATCCACCCCGATTTGGCCTCTTCGGGCGGCATTTTGGAAACCAAAAAAATCGGCGATTACGCCGAAGAAAACGGGATTCCGATGGCGATGCACTTTGCCGGCAGCCCAATCTCCTTTATGGCTAACGTACATTGCGCCGCCGCTACCGAAAACTTTGTGGCATTAGAACACCACGGCGTGGACGTTGCCGGCTGGGAAGACATTGTAACCGGCAGTAAGCCGTTGGTTGTCAATGGCTTTGCGCCCGTACCTAACAAACCGGGTCTTGGTGTAGAACTGAATGAAGAAGCAGCCAAGCGCTTCCTGATGAAAGACCAGAAATGGTTTGCCCCCACCGACGAATGGAACACCCGAGATTCGCACGATCGGGATTGGAGTTAGTATCCTTTTTTAACCTATCAATAAGTGTTCGCAGTAAGCGTTGGTCGGGTCAAACCGATCAGCGCTTTTTTATTTTCCAACCATTTCAGGGTCGCTTTCGTCTATACATGAAAACCATTCAGTCAATGAAAAACATTCTGTTGCTACTGTTTTTGATGGGGTTATTTTCGTGTAAAGAACAGCATCTTTCCCCCGAAGAAATTCAACCTTTGGTCGGCAGATGGCGATTGGACGCTATTGACCCGTCCGGACAAGGCAGTCAGTGGGAAAGTGTTCCTCTAAAGAATGCCTATTATTTTCAGGTTCGTTACGACGGGGTCATTTTGGAGGACAATGGCTTGCCGGCTTGCTGCGCCCCCAAATACCTGAAGTTGAATCAAAAGTTGTTTACGATTGAGCCTAAAGAAGCCCTTACTGCCAATCCCCAATGTGCTTTGGTTTTGTGCTTGGCCTGCGATACTTGGAATATAGAGCTAACGGGAGATACCCTTATTGTCAGTTACTGTGATGTGAAAGGGCGCAATCGTTTTGTACGAATGTGAGTACCCGGAATCTTATCTGCTTAAGGTAAAAGTGATCGGTAAATTATATCTGACACGTACCTTTTTCCCATATTGAAGACTCGGCTCCCATTTCCCGCTCATTTCTTTTACCACGCGCAGAGCTTCTTCGTCACAGCCGCTGCCTATTCCTTTCATTATTTCATAGTCACACAAGGACCCGTCTTCACAAACTACAAACGTCAAATACACTTTCCCGAAAATATTGTTCCGAGAAGCTTGGGCCGGATATTTAATATTTTTGGCTAAAAACTCCCCCAATGCGGGAAGACCGCCCTTAAACTGCGGATTCTTTTCTATTTCTGTGTAAGTACACTATTCCGCCCTGAGGTGCTGCTGCTTTATCCACTTCCCGCGGTTGAAAGACCGTTTGTGAATAGGCGGAGAAGCCGAAGAGCGCAGATATACAAAGTTTTTTCATACGACGAGGCATTCCCGGAGGATAGGTGTACGAAACTTTGCAGGTATCACCTCACCCTAAATCCCACGGTACGCCGTCGCGGCTCCTTGCAGGAGAGGGGCTTTTTTCGACTACATGCGCAGTAAAAATCTGCATTTATTCGTACACCCCGGAGGATAGTTAAAACGTAAAACTAATAAAGTAACGTTACTCACCGGCAGTTTTCTTTTTCCTCTGCTTTCCTTAGACCGAACCGATCAGTGCATTTTCTTTGGGCAGATTGGTTGATTTTCGCAACTTTACCGCTGCTTAATGACGAACGGGCCGCGGCGTATGTCGTCCCATCCGTACCACAAAACAAGACAAATGAAAATCGGCTTTGTAGTTTCTTTCTTTGATTTCCGAAATGATGTACGGCGGGTTATCGCCGAAATAACCAAACAACACGAAACGGTGATATTCGGTCGCCCCGAAAATCGTGATGAAATTTTACGACATCTGCCTGAGGGAGTAGAGTTTCGACTTATCCATGAAAAAAAAGGCGGAATTTGGAATTCATTTTGGCTCAAACTGTACATCCTCTTTAAACGTATTCCGAAAAGTCGCCATAACTTTTTTTTGATGGAGTTGTTTAAAGCCTCCCTTGCCACAGACCCCAACGTGTTAAAGAGAAATCATACTATTTTGAAATGGGTACAGCGACTGCCCAAAGTGATCTCTTACGATTTTTATTTGAATCGACTGCAATACCAAGGGGCTACTGACTTGACAGGGATTGACCAATTTGTTTGCTTTACGGCCATTGCCGACGATTTTTTGATGGCGCGGTTGCTGCGGGAAAAACACTCCGTCAAAGTGTACGTGTACAGTTGGGACCACGCCTGCAAACACGTTTGTTTTTCAAAACGTGCCCGCTATTTGTGCTGGAATGAACGTATCCGCGAAGACATTATCGAATTGCAACCCGTGGAGCCGTCCAATGTCAAAGTGGTGGGTGCCGGTCAGTTTGCCTATATTGATGAATTCCGTCGGGTCCGGCCACCGCTTCCGCGAACCTACCCGTTTCGATATATCTACTTGGGTTGTGCCATTGGTGTCATTGATCTGGTGCGAGAAGAAGTACAAGTAGCGATGTCGGTTGCGCGTGTATTGGCTAAAACGCGCCCTGATTTAACCTTAGTAGTTCGGCCCTATCCCGTTCAGGGCAATTGGGAATTGTATGCCGACCTGCGAAAATTCACGAATGTGGTCATGGACGATGGCTTCAAAACGTTGGACCTATCGGTAAAAGACGGGCATATTTTGGAAAAGTTTGAAAAGATCAGTCATGCCGAGGCTTTTTTTCATTTAGGAACCACCATGGGTTTGGAAGCATGTTTTACCGATACCCCTTCTTTTATGATTGATTACGGGTATACTTCCAAAGACGGCCTGAGTTTGTACAGTTTTATTCACCAATACCAAAATGACCGGCACCTGATCGACCTCGCTCCCCAAAATGCGATCCGGTCGGAGGAGCAGTTAGCGGCTGTATTTCAGGATTTGGATAATCCGGTTTATCGTCAACTCAACCGAACTGTACAAAGTCAATATGAAATTAAG
The DNA here is from genome assembly GCA_046329125.1 of Spirosomataceae bacterium. Lineage (GTDB taxonomy): Bacteria > Bacteroidota > Bacteroidia > Cytophagales > Spirosomataceae > Runella. The sequence continues at coordinate 70,486 of JAXLVD010000005.1, forward strand.
TCTTTTGAAGGATTTGCGAAGGATTTGGCAGCCATATAAATTCGCTTAATTTTGTTGTCTCTCAAACCCTTATATACATGAAAATCCGTTCTTTTTTTCAAACGTTAGCAGTAGCAGCACTGCCCTTTTTGACGCTCTACGCGCAAACCGGCACTAAACAAGCATCGCCGCTTTTAGTCGAAGCAGCGCCCGAAACGGTTGGGTTTAATCCCGAACGCCTCAGTCGCTTAGACGGCGTTATTCAATCGTACATTCATCAAGGTGCCTTTCCGGGCGTAGCCGCCATTGTGGTAAAAAACGGTAAAATCGTATACCATAAAGCTTTCGGGAAAGCTGATTTAGAATCGGGGAAACCTTTAACCAAAGATGCCGTTTATCGAATTGCCTCTATGACCAAAGCCATTACTTCACTGGCGGTGATGATGCTGCATGAAGAAGGTAAAATCATGCTCGACGACCCCATCAGTAAGTATATCCCCGAATTTGCCAAGCCTGTTGTCTTGGATCAGTTTAACCCCAAAGACAGCACCTATACCACCGTGCCCGCCAAACGTGAGATCTCGGTACGCCACTTGCTGTCGCACATGTCGGGGATTAATTACAACTCAATCAGCAACGACGAACGTATTCGGGCCGTCTATACCAAAGCCGGAATAGTGGATGCGTTCACGACAGAAAAAATTATCATCGGTGAAAATATTAAAAAACTGGCCAAAATGCCGCTTACTCACCAACCGGGTGAAAAATGGACGTATGGACTGAGTACGGATGTATTGGGCTACTTGGTAGAAGTAGTGTCGGGAATGCCGTTAGACCGTTATTTCCAAACCCGGATTTTTGAGCCGTTGGGAATGAAAGACACTTATTTTTATTTACCCGAAGCCAAAAAAGACCGCTTGGTACCGATCTATTCGGAAACCAAAGAAAAAACGTTGGTCAAAGGTACTGTTAACAACCTCAGCACAGATCCCGACTATCCGGCCAAAGGAGCAAAAAGTTATTTCTCCGGAGGAGGAGGATTATCAAGTACCGCTTACGACTACGCAATCTTCCTGCAAATGTTACTCAACGGCGGCGTTTACAATGGCAAACGTTTATTAAGCCCTAAAGGCGTCGAACTTTTCACCAATACCAACCAAAGTGGGCCACTATTCCCTGAGCCGCGTAACTATTTCAGCTTGGGCTTCCGAGTGATTGGTGAGGAAGGCCGTGCCAATGACCTGTACAGTAACGTGGGTGTTTTCGGCTGGGGCGGTGCCTTCAGTACCCACTATTTTGCCGATCCCAAAGAAAAAATCAGCGGGGTCTTGATGAAACAAATGTGGCCGACAAGTTATGGAGGTGAACTCGACCGCAAATTTGACTTAATGATCTATCAGGCGTTAGAGCAGTAGTGGCAACCACATAGAGAGATAGAACACATAGAAACAAAATTCAGCCTATGTGACCTATGCATCTATGTGGTTACAAGCACAATTTTCCCGATATGGTCGCTGCTTTCCATCAAATGATGGGCAGCAGCGGCCTCTTCCAAAGGAAAAGTTTTAAAAAGAACAGGTTTGTATTGACCGGCTTCAATTAAAGGCCAAACGTGTTTTTCAACCTCTGCAGTCAAGGCCGCCTTAAATGCGGCATCACGAGGGGCCAACATACTGCCGGTAATAGTCAGTCGTTTACTCATTACTTCTAAAATATTGAATTGCGTTTGTGCCCCGCCCAAACTCGCAATAAAGCACAACCGCCCGTCGGGTCGCAAGAGGCGTATATTTTTAGCTGTGTATTCCCCTCCGATATAATCCAGAATAACATCCATACCGTATGGTTTGAGTACTTCGGCAAAGTCCTCTGTTTTGTAATTGACGCACTTCAGCGCACCCAAATCCTCACAAAATCGGCATTTTTCATCACTGCCGGCCGTAGCAAAGGTCGGAACCCCAAAGGCTTTAGCGAGCTGAACAGCCGTAACCCCAATACCGCTTGTACCCCCGTGAACTAAAAAATGTTCTCCTGCTTTCAGTTGCATTCGCTGAAATACATTGCTCCAAACAGTCAGGATGGTTTCGGGCAAGCAGGCCGCTTCTTCAAAAGACAGCCCGGCCGGAATGGGTAAACAGTGGCGGGCATCGGCCAAGGCATATTCAGCATAACCGCCGTTGCGAATAAGGGCACACACTCGATCCCCGATTTTCCAACGGGTTACCTCCGCGCCGATCTGCTCAATAACCCCCGCTACTTCCAGCCCTAAGGGCTCGGCAGGAGGTTGCTTATTGATACCGTAACGCCCCTGTCGCATCAATAAATCGGCTCGGTTTACGCCTGCTGCCTCCACATGAATCAATACCTCAAAAGCAGTAGAAACCGGCAGGGAGCGGTCTTGTAAAGATAAAACTTCCGGCCCTCCCGTCCGGGAAACAATCATTGCTTTCATCGTCATAAATTTAGGGTGTATAAAAATAAAACAGTCCATGAAGGTACATGATACTCCCCACAAAAATGTCATCTACCTTTGTAATACAGAACAACGAACAGTCAACTTTTATAATAATCGCAAGTAATATTATGTCAGCGACTACCACGCAATTTAACCACGTGAGCTATCTCTGGGACGAAGCCAAGGCTGCCGAATTGGCGGGAGACGAAGTAGCCCTCTTTATTTATCGCTCGAATCTCCTCGGGGCCGACCTCCGTCTGACCAATTACGGCGGTGGAAATACTTCAGTGAAAATCACTGATAAAGACCCTCTGACGGGCAAGCCCGTAGAAGTAATGTGGATAAAAGGTTCAGGTGGCGACATCGGGACACTCAAAAAATCAGGCTGTGCCGCTTTATACGTGGAGCGTTTACGGAATTTAGAGAATGTTTATCGCGGTGTCGAGTTTGAGGATGAAATGGTAGAGTTGTTCAATCACTGCATATTCGATTTAGCCTCTAAAGCCCCTTCTATTGATACTCCTTTGCACGGGTTTTTACCGTTTGCTCATATTGATCACCTTCACCCCGATGCAGCGATTGCGATTGCTGCCGCCAAAGATGGAAAAAAGATTACTGAAGAGTTATTTGACGGCCAGGTGGGTTGGGTAGAATGGCGCCGCCCCGGTTTTGAATTAGGCCTTGAATTGCGTGCCTGCTTGGAAGAAGCCGCTTCCCGCGGTGTCAAACTGCGTGGGATCATGCTGGGTTCCCACGGTTTGTTCACTTGGGGAGATACTTCTTACGAAAGTTATCTCAATACCTTAGAAGTTATCGAAAAATGCGCGGAATACCTGGAAGCCAATTACGGCAAAACGCGTCCGGTTTTCGGAGGGCAAAAAATCGAAAGTTTGCCTTCGGAAAGTCGTAAAAAGCAAGCCGCCAAATTGGCACCGGTCCTGCGCGGCTTCTGTTCGTCTTATCGTACTATGGTCGGTCACTTCACGGATGATCAACGGGTTCTGGAGTTTATTAACTCCAACGATTTAGAGAAACTTGCTCCACTCGGCACCTCTTGCCCCGACCACTTTTTACGCACTAAGATCAGTCCGTTGGTCTTAAATCTGGCTCCGGACGAAGATTTGTTGGATGTAGCCACCTTAAAAGAAAAACTTTTACCGAGTTTTGTCGCCTACCGCGAACTGTACACCGATTATTACGAAACGTGTAAACACCCCGATTCACCCGCGATGCGCGATCCTAACCCGGTGGTTATTTTGTATCCCGGTGTGGGTATGTTCACGTTCTCAAAAGACAAAACGACTGCCCGTTTGGCTTCTGAGTATTATATCAACGCCGTCAACGTAATGAAGGGGGCTGAAGCAGTGTCTGAATATACTTCTTTGCCCCGTCAGGAAGCTTTTAATATTGAGTATTGGTTGTTGGAAGAAGCCAAACTTCAACGAATGCCCAAGCCCAAAGCCCTTTCCGGTCGGGTGGCATTGATTACAGGAAGTGCCGGCGGTATCGGAAAAGCCATTGCCAAAAAATTTGCGGAAGAAGGTGCCGTTGTTGTGCTGAATGACATCAACGAAGAACGCTTAGCGGGTGCGAAAGAAGAATTTGTAAAGAAATTCGGTAAAGATGCCGTAGCCACTACTCTTTTGAACGTAACCGATGCGGGCAGCATTATTTCCGCCATGGACAACGCCGCATTGGCATTCGGCGGAGTAGATATCATTGTCAACAACGCCGGTATCAGCATCTCCAAGCCCATTCAAGATCATTCGATCGAAGACTGGGACAAATTGTATGACATTCTGGTCAAAGGTCAATTCCTGGTGACACAAGCCGGGGTAGAGGTGATGCGTAAGCAAGGTTTTGGCGGAGACATCATTAATATAGTCAGCAAAAATGCTTTAGTATCCGGACCTAATAATGCCGGTTACGGTTCGGCCAAAGCCGCTCAATTACACCTGAGCCGTTTGAATGCCGCTGAATTAGGCACCGATAAAATACGGGTCAATACCGTAAATCCGGACGCAGTCATTGCCGATTCCAATATTTGGGCCGGCGGCTGGGCCGAAGGACGGGCTAAAGCCTACGGTATTACGATCGAAGAGCTGCCGGCGTATTATGCTAAGCGAACCCTTTTAAATGAAGCGATTTTGCCGGACGATATCGCCAATGCCTGTTTTGCGTTTGTGGGAGGTTTGCTCAGCAAATCGACAGGCAACGTACTGAACGTAGACGGTGGCGTGGCGATGGCTTTTGTTCGCTAAATCAACAATTGTTTTTTCATCATAGGTTAGTTTAATATTCGAATCTAACGCCTGAATTCAGGCGTTAGATTTTTCAAAACCCTGACATCTTCGTATTCAAATCTGACCAATTACCATGCAACTCGAAAAGTACAAGATACAACAAGCCAACGACGACCTGTTGAAAGGCCACGAACATCGTTTGAGCTTTGCCGTTTCAGAAATTGAAAAAGCCGAAACTATCATCCAAAAACTTATTGATTTTCAAATTGCCATTCCTTCTTGGGCTTTAGGAACGGGCGGAACACGCTTCGGACGTTTTGCCGGAGGCGGTGAACCCCGCAGTTTGGAAGAGAAAATCGAAGACGTAGGTTTATTGCACGCCTTGAATCAATCTTCCGGGGCTATCTCTTTGCACATCCCGTGGGATATTCCGAAAGACGCAACTGCGATCAAAGCTTTGGCTGCCCAATTCGGCCTTAAATTCGACGCTGTTAACTCCAATACATTTCAGGACCAACCCGGACAGGCATTGACCTATAAGTTCGGCTCGTTACAAAATGTAGATAAGGGCATTCGGAAACAGGCCATTGAACACAACGTTGAAGTGATTAAACATGGTATAGAGTTAGGGTCAGAATCATTAACCGTTTGGTTGTCCGACGGCTCTTGTTTTCCGGGGCAATTAAATTTTCGCAAAGCTTATCAAAATACGCTCGAAAGCCTGCAGGAAATCTACGCTGCTATGCCCGACAACTGGAAGATGTTCTTGGAATACAAAGCGTACGAGCCTAATTTTTATTCAACTACCGTTGGTGATTGGGGGCAATCCTACTCTTACGTTCAGAAACTGGGCGAAAAAGCTTTTACCTTGGTTGATTTAGGGCACCACTTACCCAATGCCAACATTGAGCAGATCGTCGCTTTATTGCTTATGGAAGAGAAACTGGGCGGTTTCCACTTCAATGACTCTAAATACGGTGACGATGATCTCACGGCCGGTGCCATGAAACCCTACCAATTATTCTTGATATTCAACGAGTTGGTCGAAGGAATGGACGCGCGCAGCATGAACCACGCCACGGATTTAGGTTGGATGATTGATGCCTCGCACAATGTAAAAGACCCCCTTGAAGATCTGTTGCAATCAGTGGAAGGGATTATGATGGCGTATGCGCAGGCGCTGTCGGTAGATAGAAAAGCACTGGAAGAAGCCCAAGCGATCAACGACGTTGTAACATGTCAGGAAATTCTGCAAAATGCATTCCGTACTGATGTCCGGGCATTGGTAGCTGAAGCTCGATTGCGGACGGGCGGGGCTTTAAACCCCTTGGCATTATATCGCCATCTGAAAGTTCGCGAAAACCTGATTGCCGAAAGAGGGCTTAAAACCGTAGCGACCGGCTTGTAAGATGAAGATTCCTGTCTGTGCCGTATTGGATATCGGCAAAACCAATAAAAAACTGTTTCTTTTTGACGAAAACTACCGCATTGTCTTAGAAGAATCGGAGCAATTCCCCGAAACAACCGACGAAGACGGTGATCCCTGCGAAGACGTTGCCTTATTGACCGACTGGGTCATTCAGTCAGTACAGCGTGTTTTAGAGTTGGAAGAATACGAGGTAAAAGCCATCAATTTTTCTACTTACGGAGCCAGTTTGGTACATGTCGGCGAAAACGGTAAACCTGTAGCACCGCTGTACAACTATCTTAAGCCCTATCCCGAATCGCTCAAAAAGCAGTTTTACGATACCTACGGCGGAGAGCGGGAATTTTCCCGAAAAACAGCCTCCCCCATCTTGGGAAGTTTAAATTCAGGCATGATTATTTATCGCCTGAAGTATGAAGACCCCGACGTTTTTTCCCGCATTCAATACTCTCTTCACCTTCCCCAGTATGTTGCCTTTTTGATTTCGGGTCAGTATGCTTCCGATATTACCAGTGTCGGCTGTCATACCAATCTGTGGGATTTTGACGAGAATGCTTACCATCTCTGGATAAACCAAGAAGAAATAGCCGATAAATTAGCCCCCATTCTACCGGGAGACAAAGTCACGTCCCGACTTCTGAATCATTCGGAACGTTTGGTGGGAGTAGGCTTGCATGACAGTTCCTCGGCCTTAATTCCTTATTTGGTCAGTTTTCAGGAACCTTTTGTGTTGATTTCTACCGGAACTTGGTGCATCAGCCTGAATCCTTTCAATCATTCCCCCCTCACCGACGAAGAACTGCAATACGATTGTCTTTGCTATATGCAATACAACGGCAAGCCCGTAAAAGCATCACGATTATTTGCCGGTTATGAGCATGAACAACAAATCAAACGCTTGGCCGAGCACTTCCATAAAGACATCAACTACTTCAAAACTGTCTCTTTTGATTCTGCGCTCATTCACCGGCTTAAATCACAAAAGACAACAGAAGGCGAGGATTTTGAGCAATTGTCAAAACCTCCTATGCCGGACACTATCTTCGGTCATCGCGATTTAGCGGAGTTTGACTCTTACGAGCAGGCCTATCATCAATTGATTTTAGATATAGTAAGTCAACAGATTGTGTCAACGGGTCTGGTCTTGAAGGGTTCCAACGTGAAACGTATTTTTATAGACGGCGGTTTTGGCAAAAATCCTATCTATATGAATTTGTTGGCGGCTGCTTTTCCCGAAATGGAGGTCTATGCGGCTTCGGTAGCTCAAGCCACTTCGTTAGGAGCAGCGCTGAGTATTCATCGGCATTGGAACTCTAAAACACTGCCGCCTGATCTGATAGATTTACGTTTTTACAGCAGTCACCCTGCATCCGACGGGTTTGCCCAATAAAAGTAAGGTTATTTCAGCGTATCAATCAATAAGTAGATATTCAGTCCCACAATGACGGCCGCGATCGCCCAACTGACTGCCGAAAGCAAACGTGAGTTGGCAAAACGGCCCATCCAATCGCGCTTGCCGGTAAATAAGACCAACGGAATGACGGCAAAACTCAACTGCGCCGAAAGAACGACTTGACTGAAAACCAACAACTCGCTTGACCCCTGTTCGCCGTACTGAACAGCGACAAATAAAGCCGGTATAATGGCAAGCAATCGAGTTATCAGTTGACGCAACCAAGGTTTCAGCTGCAGGTTCAGAAAGCCTTCCATTACTATTTGACCCGCCAAGGTTCCGGTAATAGTTGCATTTTGGCCGGCAGCTAACAAAGCCACTGCAAACAGCACACCGGCCCATCTGCTGCCCAACAAAGGGTCTAACAAATGATGCGCATCGGTTATGTCGGCTATATGTTGATTTCCGCTGGTATGAAAGGTAGCGGCAGCCAAGATCAAAATAGCAGCATTAATAAAGAAAGCAATCCCTAAAGAGGCGGTTGAATCAATAGTGGCATAATGAATGGCCGAACGACGGCCTTCTTCCGTACGGGCAAAAGCGCGGGTCTGTACAATGCCGGAATGAAGGTATAAATTGTGCGGCATGACCGTAGCTCCCAAAATACCGATTGCCACATAAAGCATTTGAGGGTTTGTCATCACCTGTTTCTGTGGAATTAATCCTTTCGTAACCTCCATCCATTCCGGGTTAGAAACGATGACCTCATAAACGAAGCACAGCAATACAACCGCGATCAATCCTCCTACAATACTTTCAATAATCTGAAAGCCTTTGCTTTGAAAATACAAAATCAGCAATACATCTAAAGTTGTAATCACTACCCCAAGCGCCAAGGGGATTCCGAACAGTAAATTGAGTGCAATCGCAGAACCGATTACTTCGGCTAAATCACAGGCCGCAATGGCTATTTCTGCCAATAGCCACAAGGCCATAGCCACCAGCTTCGGAAAATAAGCCTTACAGGCCTGCGCTAAATCCATACCCGTGGCAATACCGAGTTTAAGCGACAAATGCTGTAACAGTATTGCGAATAAATTAGAAATTAAAATAACAGAGAGCAGCGTATATCCGAATTTTGCCCCTCCGGCAATATCGGTCGCCCAATTGCCCGGATCCATATAGCCTACGGCGACCATCAGGCCGGGGCCAAGATAAGCTCGCATATTCCGCCAAAAACCTTTTGTGATCGGAACCTTGACGGAAGCATTGACTTCAGAAAGCGACTGATGGTTGGATGGCGTCATTTCGGGGGGAGAATAAGTGCGAATCATTGTTTTGTATCGTTTTCATGGCTTGTTAATCATTGGATATGCAAATATAGGTATTTCCAAATATAATTTTTAGATTGGTCTAAATTTTTTATTTAGCTATCAAAAATTTATTTTTGCAATAATCAAAAGTCAATAAAGAAGTATGCCAAGCTGCATACCGAAATTGTCTCTCTAACGAATGCAAACCTTCACTGAAGAAAATTATTTAAAGACGATCTTCTTTCTTTCTGCTAATCCGGAAGAATGGGTTTCTACCAATGCGCTGGCCGACAGTACCAATACGAAAGCAGCCTCTGTCTCAGATATGCTGAAACGGCTGGCCGAAAAGGAATTGATCCATTATCAAAAGTATCGCGGAGTACGACTTACCGAAGAAGGCGAACGTCTTGCCTTGCTTGTTATTCGCAAGCACCGCCTTTGGGAGGTTTTTTTAGCTGAAAAGTTGCAGTTTGGTTGGGATGAGGTCCACGTCATTGCCGAAGAGTTGGAGCATATCCGTTCGGAACGACTCGTAGAAAAATTAGACGCCTTTTTAGGTTATCCGCAATTTGACCCCCACGGCGATCCGATTCCTAATGCTGCCGGCCAAATGCCTGCTTTTCGTTATCGAAAACTCTCCGAAATTCCGGAAGCGGGCAGCGTCATTATGACCGGTGTTTGCGAGCATTCTTCTGCTTTTCTCCAACACTTGGATAAATCGGGGCTTACTCTTGGGTGCCTTATCAAAGTTCAGGAAATCAATAAGTTTGATAAATCAGTCAATATACTGATTGATAACCGACAATCGCTGTTTATCAGTTATGAAGTTGCCAAAAATCTATTAGTTAAATAAAGCCTCTATGTAGTTGATTGTCATTTATTTCTGCACACATCCCCGCTTCTTTGTACATTTGCATTATGGAATTATTACAAAATGACTTATTGCTGCGTGCCGCACGCGGAGAAAAAACAGAACGTGTCCCCGTATGGATGATGCGTCAGGCAGGTCGAATATTGGCCGAATACCGAGCCGTGCGCGAAAAAGCCGGGAGCTTTATTCAATTGGCTACCCATCCCGAATTGGCGGCTGAAGTGACCATTCAGCCCGTTGATTTATTGGGAGTAGATGCCGCCATTATCTTCTCCGATATTTTGGTGGTTCCGGAAGCCATGGGTCTGCCCTATGAAATGGAAGAAAAGCGCGGACCGGTATTTCCGAAAGTGGTCAGAACAGACGCAGACATTGATACCCTCAGAATTGCCGAACCGGAGGCTGATTTGAATTATGTGTTGCAAGCCATTCGAATCGTCAAGCGAGAGTTAAACGGCCGTGTGCCCTTGATCGGTTTTGCCGGAGCACCGTTTACTATCTTTTGTTATATGGTCGAAGGGCGCGGCTCTAAGACTTTTTCCATTGCCAAAAAAGCACTTTATGCTGACCCCGACTTTTCGCATAAGCTCCTGCAAAAAATCACAGACAGCACCATTGCTTACTTGAAAGCGCAAATTGAAGCAGGAGCTAATCTGGTTCAACTGTTTGATTCTTGGGCAGGAATCCTTTCCCCGGAACAATATCGTATCTATTCTCTGCCCTATATTAAGCAAATTTGCGATGCTATTTCTGAGGTGCCCGTAACTGTATTTGCCAAAGGTGCCTTTTTTGCCCGTCGCGAAATCGGACAACTCAGCTGCTCTGTAGTAGGCTTAGATTGGAACATGGACCCCGCCGAATCGCGCCTTCTGATTCCCGGCAAAACCTTGCAGGGAAATTTAGACCCTTGTGTACTGTATGCATCTTATGCTCAGATAAAAACCGAAGTCCATAAGATGATTGATACTTTCGGTTCCCATCGCTACATTGCCAATCTCGGACACGGCGTCTATCCTGACACCGACCCTGACAAAGTTCGTTGCTTTATTGAATCGGTAAAAGAGTACTCCGCGGCGGCTGTTCAGCCGGCTATTATTGGATAATTAACTTTTTTTAACGATTTTATCGCATACTTAGATTAGTTTGGAATCGTTTTTGTATTACTGCTATGAAACATCCCAAACCCAAAAATAGCTATGAGAGAGTGTGTGGTCGTGATTCCGACGTATAATGAAATTGAAAACATTGAGGCGATTATCCGCAAGGTGTTCAGCCTCAATCATCCTTTTGACGTACTTATCGTAGACGACGGTTCTCCCGACGGGACTGCCGCCAAAGTGAAAGAATTGCAGATTGAATTTTCGCAGCAGTTGCATTTATTGGAACGTAAAGGCAAACAAGGCTTAGGTACTGCTTATATCCACGGGTTTAAGTGGGGTCTTCAGCAAGGCTACCGTTACTTATTTGAAATGGATGCCGATTTTTCGCACAATCCTGCCGACTTAGTCCGCCTTTACCAAGCCTGTGCTGAAGATGGTTACGATGTAGCCATCGGTTCCCGTTATATTAAAGGAGTCAATGTGGTCAATTGGCCGATGGGTCGTGTGTTAATGTCGTATTTTGCGGGCGTTTATGTACGTTTCATTACCGGTATGCAAGTAATGGACCCTACGGCAGGCTTTATTTGCTACAAACGGGAGGTATTGCAGGGGATCGGTTTGGATGCCATACAATTTGTAGGGTATGCTTTCCAAATTGAAATGAAATTTAATACCTGGAAATACGGGTATGAAATGAATGAAGTGCCCATCATCTTTACCGACCGTACCAAAGGCGTTTCCAAAATGTCAACGAAGATATTTAAAGAAGCCGTGTTGGGAGTTTTATATTTAAAAGTCAGAAGCTTTTTCAAAACTTATATTCGCCACAATGAAGAAAAGGCCCTCCCATCGCTTCTTGCGGTACCGGAAGTAGGATAGAAAGACTAAAATAGTATAAAAGACGTCGTTGTTAAACATATTTAGTTTGACAACGACGTTTTTTATTTGGGGTCAATTCAAAAAAAATAAAAAATGTCTTGACATTATATGTATATACATATATATTTGCATCGTCAATTTTGAATCCACAAAACACAAACAATAAAACAATGGAAACTTTAGCAAAAACCGTTTGGGCGATTGACCCAACCCACTCAGAAATTCAATTTAAAGTAAAGCACTTGGTCATTTCGACGGTAACGGGCAGCTTTAAAAGCTTTGAAGGAACACTCGAAACCGAAGGGGATGAATTTGAAGGAGCTTCGATTCAATTCAGTGCTGATGTCAACAGCATTGATACTAATATGGAACAGCGCGATGCCCATTTGAAAAGTGCTGATTTCTTTGATGCCGTCAATTATCCGAAACTTACGTTTGTCTCTACTTCCTTTACTCAAAAAAGCGAAGAGGAGTATGTCTTAGTAGGTGACCTGACAATGAGAGGCGTAACAAAATCGGTTACTCTTTCAGCCAATTATGGCGGGCAAATGGTAGATTTTTATGGTAATACCAAAGCCGGTTTTGAAATTTCGGGAAAAGTAAACCGCAAAGAGTTCGGCTTAAACTGGAGCGCTGTTACTGAAGCCGGCGGTGTGGTGGTCAGTGATGAAGTGAAATTGCACTTAAATGTTCAGGTAGCTAAACAAGGCTGATAAAAACAGTTTTCTATAACTAAAGAGCCGCATTTTCAATTGAAAATGCGGCTCTTTGTTTGATAAAACCGATTAGGACAACCCCGGCCGTGGCCTTGCACGTTCGGGCTTTGTTCTTGACTCTGCCAACAAGGTATGCAGATCATTACGACGACGCTGATTTACTCTGGGCGTACGCCAAAAAATCAAAAGCCTGCCTCGGTTGGTATCCTGCGCCAATTTTTCTTCTGCTTCACAAGCCGAAAAACTGTACCTGAAAGATCCCTGCCGCTTAAATGTCAAAGGAATCAAATCATCAAAACCTGTCATCAAGGCTTCATTCAGGGTAGTTTCGATGGTTGGAATTTGTAAGTCATTGGCCGCATCTGCTTTCACCTTTGTTTTAGGAGGAGCAATCAACCCTTTAGCCAGACCGTACAAACGAATAAATTTGGTCAGCGTCATTTCTTCCGCTAAGACGGCCGTGTATAATTCCGGGCGCGTAAACAACTCCTTTGTAGCCAATACCCGATACAGGTACCGACGGTTTTCAGCACTGATACGCAGGTTGTAATAACTTGCCTTACCATGAGTATCCAAATACTTTTTGACCTTAGTAGGTCCGGCATTGTAAGCAGCGGCCACGAGTGACCACGAGCCCAATTGCTTATATAAATTCAAAAAATACAGACACGCGGCGTGGGTTGACTTAACCAAGCTTTCGCGTTCATCCACTTCTCCTTCTACGACGAGTCCCATAGCACGAGCCGTATGAGGCATAAACTGCCAATAGCCGTAAGCGCCTTTGTGCGACATAGCTTTGGGTTGGAGCGCGCTCTCCACGACACACAGATATTTAAAATCCGTCGGAATTTGATACTGCTTCAGAATTGGGTCTATGACCTGAAAAAACTTCTGTGCGCGAGGCTTAATTTGATGAAGCGGCATACTTGCCGTGTGGCGCAAAGCAGATTGAAAATAAGTAAGTACTTGGTTTTCGTAAACAGGAAGCGGCTCGTTACAAAAACGGATACAGGAGGATTCATTAAAGCCCTCGGCTTCAGCTCCTAAACTTGACAACAAAAGTGTTGATAGAATGATACATTGTCTTCTTTTCAAAACTGTTTTTGGTTAGTTAAACAATACGGCGGAGGCTCAAAAAAAGGCCGATTTACGCCGCTCTTTCATAGCTGATTATGCTTTATTAACGTAAAGATAAACGAATATTGTACAATTTCCAAATATTTTACAATAAGATTATCAGATAGTTGTAAAAAATACTCCTGAGTTTTATTACAAAATATGCTTGTTAACAGTGCTGTTTCGATGCCGAAAAGGGTGCGGTGAAGATGATATAAAAAGGGTGGATGAACTACCCTAAATAGCCTTTTCCGGGAAGAGCACTGTCGTTTACAACATACGTATCTGCCCAACGGTCGTGCCAGCCTTGCGGGGTTTCGGATAAGAAGCTAAAACCGTCAAACGGAACGATTCGGGAGAAACTGCGCGTTAGTAGTTGCTTAAATGTCGGCTTCGTTCCGTCTGTACTGACCACACGGGTTTTAGTCAGCATTTTTCCGATCGTTTTGCCATTGGTGAAGTATTCAAAAAGCAAACAATAAGTGCAATAAAGCACTCCTGTGAAAATACGATCCAAAATAGGATTGACGGTTTCCAAATCTGAGAAAAAAGTAAATTCTTCATCACCTGTTATTAAGCCTGCAATAATACCCACGGCCACAATCAAAAACATAAAAAAGCCCAGGAAAACAAGATAGTCAACAATAAAATTGACCAAGCGTTTCGCGAGGGTGGTAGGACGAAGGGTATCCCGATATAGTTCGTCTTCGTCTAACAAAGGCTGATTGGTATCCATTTGGGTAAAACGTTTGAAATCAGGTGATGATTAAGCTATCAGCAATTTTACGGTCATTGGCCAAACGAGGTACTTTATTTTGCCCTCCCAATTTCCCCTGAGAACGCATATAATTAATAAAAGCGTTTTTGGGAAGTGATGTGACCTTCAACGGGCGCAGGATATTGCCGGAAATCAAATCGTCATAGTACACATTCAATTCGGCCAGCCGCTTGTCAATATCACTTGCGAAACGATTTGGGTCATGGGGAGAAGTGGCAAACTCAATCAACCATTCATGATAAGGTAACCCTTCAGCAGGAGTCACCATGGGTGCTACGGTAAACTCCACCACTTCTGTTTCGGGGTGACGCTGCATCGCATATTGAAGTGCCTTTTCGACTTCTTCACCGATCACATGCTCTCCGAAAGCCGAAATAAAATGCTTGATCCGACCCGTGACCAACAGACGATAAGGGTCTTTAGAAACAAACTTTACCGTATCTCCGATCGAATACCCCCAAAGGCCCGCATTATTATTAATGATCAAGGCGTAGTTTTTACCTATTTCTACCTGTTCAAGACTTAATCGGGAAGGATTCTCGTTGAAAAACTCTTCGGCGGGGATAAATTCGAAGAAAATACCGGTATCGGCCAGCAACAGCAAGCCTTCGGCATGTTGCGAATCCTGATAAGCAATAAATCCCTCTGATGCGGGATATAACTCAACAGAGTCTATCTTTTTACCGATAGAGTCGTACAGTTTAGCGCGGTAAGGCTCAAAATTAACACCGCCATAGACAAACAACTGAAAACTCGGAAATACATCTTTGATGGGTTTGCCGGTACGGGCCATGATACGGTCAAAATACATTTGCACCCACGGCGGTATTCCTGAGATCAGGGACATGGGTTGTGTCATGGTCTCATCAATGATTCGTTCCAGTTTTTCCTCCCACTCTTCAATGCAATTGGTTTCGTAGCTCGGCAATTGGTTAGTACGCAAATAAGCCGGCACATGATGATTGGAAATACCCGAAAGGCGCCCCGTAGGCACACTTCCTTTGGTATCTAAGACCGGACTCCCCGATAAAAAAATAAGTTTATTATCTAAAAACTCAGCCCGCCCTGTTTCATGGATATAATTCAAAAGTGCATCCCTTGCCGAGTTTATATGGTTTGAGATAGAATCTTTGCTGATGGGAATGTATTTTACGCCGGAGGTTGTTCCTGATGTTTTGGCAAAATAGAGCGGTTTTCCGGGCCAAAGAACATCCTCCTGACCGTCAATGATTTGCTGAATGTATTTTTTCAGTTCTTCGTAATCCCTAACCGGTACGGCTTGTTTGAAATCGTCGTAAGACGACACCTCTTTAAAGAAATGATCTCGTCCGAAAGATGTATGTTTAGCTTGATTTATCAGTTGATTACGCCACCGGTCTTGAGCTGCCGGCGCGTTATACATCCAATTTTGCTGCTGACTGACGATATATCGAGCCAGGGGTTTGCTGAGCGAAGAGCGGAAGCCCATTGTTAGGTCTTTAATGGTTAGCGGTGAATAGAAGAAATTGACACCGGCACCAAAAATAGAGGTTTTATACTTCAAGCTCAATAAAAAAGAGAAGCAGATTTGGTTCTCTTTAATGGTCAGTTTGAAAATTAAGCGTAGATTTTACCCCATAATTATCTGATTTCCAAAACCTTAAACTCAGTTCTTCGATTACGTTGATACTCTCCTTCAGTACAAATTACTCCGTCAACACAACCGTTCACGGGCATACTTTCTCCCATACCCGTCGCTTTCATACGCGTACGAGCAATTCCTTTGGCCGCCATATAATCAACCACCGCCTGGGCTCGTTTTTGAGAAAGAGACTTATTGTAACCTGCGTCGCCGCGGCTGTCTGTATGTGATAAAATTTCGGCTTGTAAGGATGGATACCTTTTCATTGTAGCCACTAATTTGTCCAACTCTCGTGCGGCATCCGGCCGAATGGCCTGCTTTCCCTGATCATGGTAAATGTTATCTAATTGGACCACATCTCCTTTTTTCAATAGCCCAACATCATTTGAAAGAACTTTAGGTTGGGCTTTTTTGGGTACTTTCCCAATTTTCAGGGTATTAGTTCCGTAGGTATCTTTTGAATAAATCAAGGTATAGTCACACCCTTCGGCTATCTCAAAATCGTAACGCCCGTCAGGACCCGTAATTACTTCGTATATTTTTTTATCACATTCGTTACGAAGTTTTACCAATACCCCTTCAATCGGCTGCCGGTCGGTTTCGGTTCGGACGATACCCCGCACTCGCGAATGCTTCAGGGATTGGGGGTCGGACTGACTACTCTTTTTTTTTTCAGGGATAAGGGCTTTCGCTACTGTTTCCGTCAATACCGTAGGCTTTGAAAGACTTACTTCGAGTCGAGTAGGTTTATCATCCGTTAAATAACGAGTGGAAAACCCTATTGTATTTTCTAAAAAACCATCCTTAGTTACGGTGAAAATGAAGTCGTTGTCAGAAGCCAAACACAAATGAGCCCAGCCATTCGCATCGGTTTGCAAAATCTTATCAGTACCTTCTCCGCCGATTTTAGAGCGGATCGTAATTGTCGTACTGTCTAAATGATTCATGTCTTGCGCATCAAACACGCGCAGCAACAACTCACGACATTCGTAAAGAGAGCTTTCTCGCGTAAAGCGGTAAATATCATCGTCGCCCTCGCGGCGGTTACTGCTGAAATACCCCTTAGTACGGGCTGCATCGGTCACCAACCCGAAATCATCCGCTTTAGAGTTAATAGGTGCATCCAAATGAATGACCTCAATTACTTTGGTACCGTCTTTACTTAAAACTGCATAATACAAATCCAAACCGCCCAATCCGCCTTTACGGCCTGACGTTGAAAAATACAGATTGCCTCGATCGTCCACCGTCGGAAAAACTTCATCCTGACGAGTGTTCAATTCTTTGCCTAAATTAATTGGCTTTGACCATTGTCCGTTTTCGAAGCGAGCTACATAAATGTCTTTTCCTCCGATTCCTTTGGGCATATCCGATACAAAATAGAGGAGTGTACCGTCTTTACTCAAGGTAGGATGCGCCGTCGAATATTCATCACTGTTAAAAGGCAATTCCTGTACATTAGTCCAATCATCGGTTCCCCATTGGGCAGTATACAGTTTGAGCTTGATATTATTATCATCACTCACCCCTTTTTGGCCTTCATTGAAATTGTTTCGGGTAAAAATAATACGAGAACCGTCGGCACTGAACGTAACAGGTCCTTCGTGAAAACGGGTATTCAATTCCTTACTGAAAGGGGCAGGCTTTCCGGGTTTTGCTACACTTCCTGTTGACTTATTGACCGGATCACTTAAACCATAGCTGTTAAAAACACCGATGGTGCGCGAGTCATTGGAGGTGATACGTGTGTAAGCATCGCTGCCTAATTTTTTATCCTTCGAACGATCTCTTGAAGTATTTTCTCCCCTTTCCGATGCCGACCCGTCGGCACTTATAGTTTTAATTTCTTCGGGGTTAGTTACATAAAACAAATCCAGATATCCTTTTTCGGGTGCTTCTGAAGATACAGCAGCAGGGGCTTTTCCCGAAACAAACACCAAACCGTCCCGAAAATACATTGGACTGAACTCGGCATTGGGCGTATTGATAGCCAAATAGTCAATACGATACGTGATTTTCTTTTTCGTAAAAGTTTCGGCACTCTGCACCTGATGTTCTTCCGAAAGCTTGGAGTTTTGATAACGCTCATAGAAGCGCTGTGATTCCTTCATTTTTCCGTTGTTAGCCAATACTTTCGCATAATGCAAATAATGATTGGCTAAAAGACCCGATAAAGGCTCCTCTTCCAAAAGAGCTTCCTGATAGAACTGTTCTGCTTTGGGGTTGTCACCCAGCTTAAAGTAAGCATAGGCCACATTAAGCAAAACCGACTTCCGTTGCGTCAGCGGCAATAACCCTTCTTCCAGCACATCTTGATACAATGCCACAGCTTTAGCGTAAGACTGAGTGTCAAACTGCCGATCAGCCTGCTGTAACAAAGTTTCTCGAACGGGTGTTTGCGCCATGGCAGCAGTCGAAAAGAAAGCTGCCAAACAAAAATGCTTAAATTTAATCATGGTAAGTACGTTTTTCCCGATGCGGGTTAGTGTCATGTTTAACAAACCACTCTTAACGGCTTATTGTCATAAATCTTGAAAATTCTCGACCGTCGTTTAATTTTATTACATAAAAATAGGTTCCGGCCGGAACATTGGTTTGAGCCACCGTGCCGCCATTCCAATCGTTTTTGTAATCCTCCGCTTTATAGACCAATCCGCCCCAACGATTATAGATTTCTAAAGAAACGTGTACATTTATGGGTTTCTTTATGACAAAAAAATCATTGATACCGTCAGAATTAGGCGAAAATCCTTCCGGAATAAAGATATTATTATCCCCTTCACGTAAGGTATTGAGCACAATCGGTGTCGCTTCTGTATCATCTGTCGGGTCTTCATTTTGATTAAGATCCGGCCAGTTCCCGTTAGCCGACTTGTCAGCACAAACATTGCCGTTAATGTCTAAAGCCGTTACAAAAGCCGTATTAAAATAGATGCTGTCTTGTGCATTCGTAAAATCGACCTTAGCTTTTACTACAACCGAACGTGCCTGACCTGCCTGCAATGAACTTTCTTCGGGAACCAGCAATTCGTAGTTGCCTTCTCGGCCGGTATAACTTGTGTCAATGCTCCAAACTGTTTCCGCCCCTGTACTTAAATCAATTGCTCTTACTTCAGGTTTACCTACAAGAACTGCGCCATTTTTGAAAACCTTATCTAAACTGTCGGCAATCTGCACTTCCACTAAATCATTAGCTCCCATATTCACCACCTGAACGGCATATTCAATTTCAAATAAGTTGGAACCCAAACGGGTCCACCCTTTTACTAACTTATTAACGCCGATCATTTCTTTGGGCTTATCTGTATTGCCGGCAATTTTCAACTCAATCAAATCCGCGCCTGCTTTACAAGGCCCGTCTCCGTCAGGGTCATCACTGACAAACCGAATCGTTACTTTTCCTGCTAAACGGTCTTCGGGTGAGGGAGTATAGATAACAGATAAGCCGCCGGAGGTATTGAAAGAACCGGTACCGTTGGCAGTCCAGTGACCTGAATTGGCAGAACCGCCTATTTTTCCTTCTAAATAGTAATTACCGGCAGTGGTTCGTTCGTTTTTTGCAATTTTGGCCGTAGCCGGATTATTTACACAAAGGGCCAATGGTTTATCACACGCATTGACAGACACAATTACGGGTGCAGGAGCACTGTAACATCCCTTCGCATTTCGGGCAAAGATGTAGTAAGTACGATTTTCA
The DNA here is from genome assembly GCA_046329125.1 of Spirosomataceae bacterium. Classification (GTDB taxonomy): domain Bacteria; phylum Bacteroidota; class Bacteroidia; order Cytophagales; family Spirosomataceae; genus Runella. The sequence goes on from JAXLVD010000005.1 coordinate 90,070, forward strand.
GAAACAGCACCCACTTCCGGAACCAAAGGCGAATCCGGTGTCGGCCCTGTTCTGGCTTCGTAAAAAAGACCGCTTCCCTGTTTCGGAGTGACTGCGGCCGAAAGGTCAACCGTTACGAACGGGCACACATTTTTGAGTTCGGCAACGACTTGCGGCAATGCCGGAGCTTCGTTTGTTAGGGAAACCGACACGGGAGCTGAAGATGAACTTTGGCAGTCACCGCGGAGGCAAATTGCGGAATATTGAGTCGACTCTTTCGGTTGAATATCAATTGTTCGCCCTTCCATTGCATTACTCCATCGAATCACTCCACTGATACAACCCTCTGCTGACAGCGTAATTTTTTCTCCTGCACAAATCGTATTCTTGTTGACTTTTACCGTGGGCGGCAACGGCGGATTTACCTGAATACTTACTGAGCTTTTTACGGGCTCGCACCCTTCCGTTTCACAAACTACCCAATAATCAGCAGTCACTTCAGGCCTGACCGTCAATGTTTTTCCGATTTTCCCATTGGACCACTTTACCAAACCCGCACAGTGACCGGCAGCTTCTAAAATACTGCTTTCTCCTTGACAAATTTGTTTTTTAGATGCGGTTATTGCCATCGGTTCACCCATCACTACAATAATGATGTCGTCTGCAAAACAACTCACACAGCCTTCCATACGACAAGTAGCAGTATATTTAGCCGTATGAATGGGCTTAACGGTTATTTCTTTACCATTCATACCGTTTGACCAAATAACATCTCCACTGCAACCTGCCGCCGTTAAAACTACCGACTCCCCAAAGCATACTTTCGATTTATTCGCTTTAACTATCGGAGTTGCGGGCACATGGATGGTAATGGTCAGCCCTTCCGACTCTGCACTTTTGCAATCCTCTTTTTTACAATAGGCTCTATACGTAGTGGTCTTTGCAGGATACACCGTCAGGGTATTCCCTGTTTTTTTAGTTGACCAAACAACAGTCCCTTCGCAACCGGAGGCCTTTAAAATAACAGGCTGACCGGCACAGCTTATCTGTTTCTCACTGCTTATTTTCGGAGCGATAATGCTGTCACAATCTGCCGTTTTTGCAGCCTGTGAAAGGGTGCAACACAACAAAGACACAGTAGAAAAGAGAGCAGGTATCAGTAGTTTCATAATTTACCTTTTGGCTAATGTGTGATTTTATCACAAATCGTGCCAATTCTGCTATTACACTGCGTAATTGTTCTTACCCGATATTGACAATTTGACTATAAGCCCATTGAATAAAATGTTTATCCTGCCTTTCCCAAAAACAAATTATCTATTTTCCGTCTCTCCTACTGCAAAATGGTTAAGTCACTATGTCTGCTTCCCTCTCGGGTGTATAGTAAACCTGAGGGTCTAATCCCCTTTCCTACAGTATTGCCATCTTTATCATAGACTTAATGAACAGCTCAGGGTCATTTTTTTTATATAAAGGCTTTAGATTGGAAGAGTAAAATTGCCGGTTCGACTACTTTGTGATAAACTTCGTTATCTCTGTTTGAGGTAAGATAAAAAAGTGTTGAGGGTTGATTATGGTGGAGTTATAAACCTAAAAGACATTTTTTCGAAGAAATTGCAAGCGATGATTTTAAAAAAAACACGTTTAAAAGAGGGATGATTTTAAAAAAATAAAAAAAAACTAATACCAACCTTAAGCGTTTTTTTTGTGAAATATTATAGCTTTGTACCGCATTTTCTCTAACTATTTTAGAGAATCGCCAACAAAAATTTTATTAACGAAAGCATTAACCGTTTAAAATTTTCGTTTTCTTTACAGCGCAAACACTTAAACTATTTTTTCAATTAAACCCTAAAAGTAAGTCTGATGGAAAAGAAGGCTACATCTCCCGCACCGGCCAAGGCGGCCGCTCCCAAAAAATCAGCTGGCGGTCTCAACCCCATACTGGTGATCCCTATTTTGTTAGTAATCGGAATTTGTTCTTATCTGTTCATTTGCGGTGACCCCAGTCACTTTGTAGATGGCGACCATGAGAAAGGACCAAAGTCAGGGGATTATTTCGGCATTGTTTATGAAGGGGGACCCATCGTACCTTTGCTGTTTACCTGTTTTCTGACAGTATTAGTTTTCTCCATTGAGCGTTTCTTCATCCTCGGACGTGCAAACGGTTCTGGCTCAATTGATGAGTTTGTTCGTAAAGTAAAAAGCCTTCTTGACAAAAACGAAATTGAGGCTGCTGTTAAAGAGTGCGACAAGCAAAAAGGTTCAGTAGGAAATGTTGTAAAAACTGCTCTCCACAAATTTATCGAGCTTCGTACTGAAACTGAATTAACAAAAGATCAAAAATTGGCAGCTCTTCAAAAAGAAGTAGAAGAAGCTACCAGCCTTGAATTGCCAATGCTTGAGAAAAACTTGACTATCATCGCTACCCTTGCATCAGTTTCTACATTGACAGCTCTTCTTGGAACGGTATTGGGTATGATTCGCGCCTTTGCCGCGATGGGTAATACAGGTGCTCCTGATACCGGTGCTTTGGCAACGGGTATCTCTGAAGCCCTTGTAAACACAGCACTCGGTATCGGTACAGCCGCTATTGCTACCATCATGTATAGCTATTTCACAAGCCGCATTGATACGTTGACTTACAAAATTGACGAAATCGGATTGAGCATTCAGCAAAACTTCTCGGCTCACAACTAATTATGAGCTTTCAAGGCAAATAATCATATATAAAAAAATTATATATAAATATTTGCTTTGTATTTGTTTGTGTTCTACATTTGTATAGTCAATTAAACCATAACGTATTATGCCTGCTTTAAAACCCAAGCGGAACTATCCGATGATGGACATGACGGCGATGTGCGACGTGGCCTTCTTGCTACTGACCTTTTTTATCTTGACGGCTCAGTTTAAAGCACAGGACGCGGCCACCATCGAAACGCCTTCGTCTATCTCCGCGATTAAAGTTCCGGACAAGGATATTATGATTATTAGCATTGGTAAGGATGGTAAAGTTTACTTTGGAGTTGACAATCAGCAAACTCGCTTAGCGATGCTTGATAATATCTCGCAAACCGAAGGCGTTCAGTTTACTGATAAACAGAAGAAAGTATTTTCTCTGCAAGCCAACTTTGGCGTTCCTATCCGAGGTTTATCTCAATGGTTGCAAGTAGGAGCAACAAATCCTGATAAAATGAAGGAGGTTGTTCAGCCCGGAATTCCGACCGATTCAACTGCACAAAACGAGTTAGCTAAGTGGATCTACCAAGCCCGCCGCGCTAACAATGGCCTACGTATCGCTATCAAAGGTGATAATGTAGCTAAGTTCCCTGTTTTTAAAGATGTAATGAACTCACTGCAAGCTCAAAACATCAACAAGTTCAACTTGATTACGGGGACAGAAGCTCCGCCGGCAGGATGGAAGGCCGATTAAGATAAAAACCACTATTAAACTTTTTTAAGAAAATGGCAGAAATAGCACAAGGTGGTGGTGGCGGACATGGTGATAAGAAAGTCCGCAGTAAAAAAGCCTCAACGCGTGTAGATATGACCCCGATGGTGGACTTGGGCTTCTTGCTCATCACGTTCTTCATCCTGGCCACTACGCTCAGTAAGCCTTCCTCCATGTCGTTGGCCGTACCTGATAAGCAAAACAAGGATACGCCGCAAGAAACAGAACCTCTGAAGGCCTCTAAAGTATTGACCCTATTTTTAGGTAAAGACAACACGGTGTGGGCGTTGGACCGGATTGCCGCAGACGATGATAAGGCGAAAACTGACCTAAAGAAAGTTTCTTATGGTCCTGAGTTACGTACCTTTATTTTCCAATCACAAGCTCAAGTAGATCGTGAGCATGGCAAAGATGACAAAGGGTTGAGTCAATTTGTCGTGGTTATCAAACCGCTCAAAAGCAGTACCTACAAAAATATGGTAGATGTGCTTGATGAAATGGCCGTGACCAAAAGCAAGCGCTATGCACTGGTAGATGTACTCACCGCCAGTGAGAAGGAACTTTTAGGTGACAAAGCTGAATAATTGTAAAAAAACTATCCAAACGCAATGGCTGAAACAAAAGCAAACACGATAACGCTCGATGATATAGTATTCGAGAATCGTAACAAGGCGTATGGTGCGTATGACCTGAGAAAAGTATATCGTCCGACGCTGACCAAATCTATGTTGATTGGGGGAGCACTGTTTATTCTGGCGATGCTGTCTCCGGCTCTTATCAGTCTGATTCCCAAGCAAGAAGAGGAACAATTCATGCAGGAAATCGACTTGATGAAACTTCCGCCACCGCCGATTGACCCTAATGAACCGCCGCCGCCGCCACCGCCGCCGGTAGAATTACCTAAAGTGGCTACCATCAAATTCCTTCCGCCGGAAGTGAAGAAAGATGAAGAAGTACCCGAAGAAACGCCTCCGCCGGTAGTTGAAGAACTGGAAAAAGCAGTAGTCGCCGACAAAACCCAAGAAGGGGATGAGAACGCTCAGGAAGCCATTATTGCTCCCGAAGAAACGGCTCCGGTAAAAGAAGAAGTAAAAGTAGTGGAAGCAGCTCCTGTGGAAGAACAAATCTTCCAAGTGGTAGAACAGAACCCCGAATTTCCGGGAGGTATGGGGGCACTGGGTCAGTATTTAAGTAAAAATATTAAATACCCTGCGGCTGCTTCGCGGGCCAACGTATCCGGTAAAGTATTTATGACTTTTGTTGTGAATACGGACGGAAGTATTCAAGATGTGGCTGTATTAAAAGGTCTTGGATTCGGTTGTGACGAAGAAGCAATCCGAGTTGTGAAGGGCATGCCGAAATGGAAGCCCGGTAAACAATCAGGCCGTAACGTTCGGGTAAAATATAACTTGCCTGTAAGCTTCGTATTGGAGTAGCGAATGTATGAAGCGTAAACCACTTCACCAGCAAATATCGGCTTCACTTTCGATGGCTATTGGGCTGGCATATTTAGGAGGAGGCCTCTTTTTAGTGGCCTCCTCCGCTACTTTTGGAATGTTGCCTTCGGGTATATTACGGTATTTATTCGGTGCGATGTTGATAGTGTATGGAGGATATCGATTTTATCGCGGGTTCAATCATTACAAAAGTCATAATGAGTAAACAGTTATTTCTCAGTATATTTCTTGTTTTGGGTGGTTTATCATCCTGCTCAAGGCCGGAAGATTCTTCTTCACACGGCACAATTACCATTACAGCTGACGAATCTCTGCAGCCCATGGTGGATCAACTGTGCCAAGGTTATAAAGGAATTCATCCTGAGACCAACTTCAACGTCTTGTACTATCCTGAACAACAGGCCACTGCCAGTGTACTGAAGGATAGCGCCCGATTAGCCTTCATTACCCGAGAACTTACCCGAGAGGAACAAAGCGTTTTTAAATCCAAAGGCATTCGATATAATCCTCAATATATTGCTACTGACGGGGTTGCATTACTTATTAACCGGTCTAATACCGATAGTCTTACAACAATGGAAGAATTATCAGGTATTTTTAAAGGAAAAATAAAACGTTGGAATCAATTACAAGGAGGAAATCAAAACGGCGAAATCGTGTTAGTTTTTGACAATGCAAACTCAAGTAACCTTAACTTCATCATGAGTAAATTTGGTCTGTCGGATATTAAAGGAATAAGTATTTTTTCCGCCGGCTCCAATCAAAAAGTAATTGAGTATGTACGTCAAAATCCCAACGCATTAGGGTTTATCGGAGTTAATTGGATTAGTGACGGTGATGTACCTCTCACTGCTGAATTGTCACAAGGCCTGCGGGTTATGGGCGTTTCTGAAAAAGCGAATCCAACCCTTAAAGAGTATTTTCAACCTTTTCAACAAGACTTAAGATATAAAACATATCCATTATACCGGAAAGTCTACGTTATTAATCGGGAAATGCATGCCGGTTTAGGAAGCGGCTTAGTCAATTATATCATGCGGGATGTTGGCAGTTTGATCATTGAAAAATGTGGTCTTTGGCCCGCAAAACCATTTAATAGAGAAGTAATTATAAAGAAAGACATATAATATTTTTCGGTTAGGGGACAATTTTATAGTTTTGTTTCCCGTTTTTGTATCACTAATTTTTTTATCATCACCCCCACAATTTCAACCTACTGAAAGATGAACATCAGATTCAAATCGTGGTTGGCAGCGTTTACCGCAAGTGCGTTTGTTTACAGTCAGGCGTTTGCCCAGGATATTGCCACCGGCTTAAAGCAATTGGATGGCAATCAAGCCTGCTTGGCTAAAGAAACTTTCGAAAAGCTGACCACTGCAACCCCTTCCGCTGACAACCAATTCTACTTAGGGTATTTTTATCTCCGCACCAAGCAACCTGATCTTGCCAAATCTGCTTTCGATAAAGGGATAGAGGCAGATCCAAAGAGCAAAGAAAACCTGAATAAAGTAGGATTAGGTGCTGTTGCCCTTGCTAAAGGGGATCGTACCGGTGCTCAAACTATATTTGCCGAAATTCTTAAGGCTACTAAAAATAAAAATGTGGAGGTATTGCAACGTATCAGCGAAGCTTATACCGGTTATGTCGTGATAGACTCTATGAAGCCTGTCTACAAAACTACGGACCCTGCCGAAGCCATTCGATTAGCTGATTTGGCCATCGCTCTTATGCTGAAAGGAGGGGCAAAGAATCAGGAAGTGTACATGTCTAAAAGGTGATGCTGCTTATTAAGAGAGAAGCAGGTCCGGCTGTTTCAGCTTACGAAGATGCTATCAACGTTAATCCGAGTTTGGGCAAGGCTTTTGCTAAAATTGCTAAAATTTATTGGGGCGGCAGAAATTATGAATTAGCACAAATCAATTTTAAAAAGGCAATTGAGGTAGATCCTGACTATGGCCCGGCCAACAAAGAGTATGCAGAGTTATTTTTCTACGTACGCCAGTATAAGCCGGCTTCACGTTATATGGATGCGTATATAGAGAAAATAGGCACTTGTGCTACCGACGACGAAGTACTTAGAAGTGCTCAATTTAACTTCGTGGCTGAAGAATTCGGGAAAGTAAATACTAAAATTGCCAAAGTAATGAGCAGCGGCCGTACCAGTGATGTATTGTATCGTATGCAGGGATGGGCAGCTTATAAAGAAAATCAATACGAAAAGGCTATTGAAAACCTGAAGAAATTTATTCAGCAGGCACCTCAAAAAGCTATTGATAATGACTATCGTTATTTAGGAAATTCGATGTTGCGCATTTCCCCTGTTGATACGGTAGCCGCCATTACTAACTTAGAAAAAGCGGCTGAATTGGATACCGTTGACAATGGTTACAAAGAAATCGCTGCCTTCTACAATTCAGCTAAAAACTATGAAAAAGCCATTGAATATTACGAAAAAGTAATCCAGCGGGAAAAAAATCCGACAATGCAGGATCTGGTCAATCTTTCTCTGCCTATTTACAACGTAGCTAATCGCATTTTCCCTTCGGGGGCAGATTCATTAGCAATGCGTCAGAAAAAGCGGGCTTATTTCATGAAAGCAGATTCGTTATACATGAAAATGATCGAACGGAAAGCCGACTATATGTATGCGCACGGCCAAAGAGCCAAGGCTAATTATTATGCCTTTACACGGGAAGAAGCTATGGCAAACGGACAGGCAATTCCTTTAATGGAAAGCTATGTAAAAATGGCCGAAGCTCTTCCGACGGTAGATGATGCTACAAAAGCAAATTTGAAAACCTTTTATCAGGTTTTGGGTGCCTACAGCGTCATTACTTTGAAAGATGATGCTAAGGCGAAAGAATGGTTTACGAAGCTGTTAGCCATTGATCCGGGCAATAAAGTGGCAGATGACTATCTGAATCCGAAACCGGAAACTCCGGCAACGCCCCCTGCCACCAAAACTCCGGCAAAACCACCGGTAAAGAAAGCTTGATAGCAGGATTTCGGCAGTCATAAAAAAAGCCTCCCGTTTTGAAACGAGAGGCTTTTTTTGGCGCCTCATAAATTAAAACGCTAATTGATACTTGCTGAAGTACCGGTTTAATACGAAATGGTATCTGTCGCTGAAATGCTCATAACACCATAATTTAAGCTGCTTCACATCTTCAGGCAACAATACCTTTAGCGCTTTGCGCAACTCTTTTTCAAATAGTTTTCTGTCAAAACTGACTTTTACAAGCACTGTTTTGATAAATTCTAACATAGTTGCCATAATAATTACGAGATTTAAAAGAACGCGAGAGGATGAGGGTATTGCAAAATTAACGTATCTGAGTAAAGATTATATGCCGAGAGTCTGTTAATTTTGCATTAAATATAACGATGAAACATCGCAATAGATATATACTTTTTTTGATTTTTTTCCCTATTCTGACTTCACTTAGAGGGCAAGTTGCCGAAAACCCTTTTTCTGTTGAGTTTAGCGGCACTCAAATCACTATGCAGGAGCCTTTTACTATCTCTGTTAAAGTGACGGGGCTTGAACAAATACCCACTATTTCCTTTCCTGACAATATAAAAAGCTTCCAAAAACGCGAAAGTTCGCGTTCGAGTTATACCGGTAAGATAGCCGGTGTCACTACCGTTACTTATACCGTCTCGCAGAATTACTATCCCACCAAAACGGGAACGTTCAATACGGGTTCCCTCGAAATTTTGGTTAATAAACAAGTTTTACGCTCTGAAGGTACATTCATAACAGTACAGCAAAGCTCCGACAATGGCGAAGTAACCGAAGAATTCTCAGAAATAACCCCGGAACTGGAAAAAGAGGCAAATGAAAGTGTATTTTTAGCGGTAAGTGTCAATAAACGGCGAGTCTATGTAGAAGAAGGATTCAATTTGAGGCTATCTCTGCTGATTTCGGAAAATAATGCCACTGAGATGGATTTTTTTGAAGTGGAAAAACAACTTGAAAAAATTCTCAAAGTTCTCAAACCGGCCAATTGCTGGGAAGAAAGTTTCGGAATTCAGGAAATCCCTGCCATTCCCATTACCATAGGAGATAAGAATTTTACGGAATACCGTATCTATCAAGCCTCTTTCTTCCCTTTGAACAACCAATCTATCCGAATTCCTGAGGTAAAACTTACAATGAAAGTTATGCCTAAATCTGAAGCAGAGAATACGACAAGTACACTGCAAACATTTCAATCCAAGCCCTTAACTATTTCAGTAATTGAACTTCCTCCTCATCCGCTTCGTAATCAAGTGATTGTCGGTAATTTTCGGTTAGAAGAAAAAATCAGTCATAATCAGTTAGAAACCGGAAAAAGCTACCGTTACCATTTTCGGATTATCGGTGAAGGCAATATTCAATCCATTCAAGAACCGACATTTACCAATAAAGCTTTATTTGATGTATATCCTCCTGACATAGAAAAGAATGTACTACGCCAAAAAGGCCGCATTGTCGGGGAAAAAACTTTTCAATATCAAATCATTCCTAAACAAAACGGCAGTTATGCCTTGGATAATATGATTTTTTGGGTCTATTTCAACCCCCAAAAACAATCGTACGATACCCTGCATTCGACTTTAAAACTTACTGTAAAGGGAGAAAATATAACAAGCACCCAACTTGCTTCAGAACCGGAATCAGTATTTACCGGCATCGAACATTGGGATTCGACCAAATCAATGATTGATTATCAAACGATCATCCGCAACATTGCCAATGTATTAGTCATTATCATGTTGATAGGAATGATCTTTATTCTTAAAAAGTAATGAGCAGTACTTACGGCAAAATTTTTAAAATTTCTACCTTTGGTGAGTCCCACGGACCGGCTATCGGAGTAATCGTAGACGGATGCCCGGCAGGCATTACCTTCGATTCTGAATTTATTCAGCAGGAATTGGATCGACGTAAACCGGGCCAATCCCGCATTACTACGCAGCGTAAGGAGGCCGATACGGTGCAGGTGTTATCGGGAGTTTTTGAAGGTAAAACGACCGGAACCCCCCTTACGATGATTATATGGAACGAAGATCAACGGAGTAAAGATTATTCACACATTGCTCAGCAATTCCGCCCTTCCCATGCCGACTTTACTTATCAAGCGAAATACGGAGTACGCGATTATCGCGGAGGAGGCCGAAGTTCTGCCCGTGAAACAGCAGCCCGAGTGGCGGCGGGTGCCTTGGCAAAATTATTATTGAAAGACTTAGGTGTTCAAATACAGGCCTATGTATCACAAGTCGGTAAAATGAAACTGGAAAAAGATTATCGGCAATTAGATCTTTCACTCACCGATTCTAATGCCGTTCGTTGCCCTGATCCCGAAACGGCGGCTCAAATGTTTAATTACATTGACGATATTCGTAAACAAGGAGACTCTATAGGCGGCGTAATCAGTTGTGTTATCAATAATACACCTGTCGGTTGGGGAGAGCCTGTTTTCGACAAATTACACGCCGAATTGGGCAAAGCCATGTTAAGTATCAATGCTGTTAAAGGCTTCGAATACGGCAGCGGCTTTGCCGGAACAGAATGGTTAGGCTCAGAACACAATGATGCCTTTTATACCGACCCGGAGGGAAAAGTACGAACCCGAACCAATCATTCGGGAGGTATTCAGGGAGGCATCTCTAACGGGGAGGACATTTTCTTTCGGGTAGCTTTCAAACCGGTGGCCACCATCATGCAGGATCAGGAAAGTGTAAATCAGCTGGGGGAGACGATCACCGTCCAAGGGAAGGGACGACACGACCCCTGCGTTTTACCGCGCGCGGTCCCGATTGTAGAAGCAATGGCCGCGCTTGTTTTGGTTGATTTCTATTTGCGAAATAGGGCGATTCGCCATAATTAGTTTGATTTTAGCCTTAAATTTTATTAAATTTGTTGTTTAATAAACATATTTTACACTATGAAATTTATTGTATCGTCGTCGGTTTTGCTAAAACAACTTTCAGCTATTAACGGCGTCGTTTCTACTAATCCGATCGTACCTATCCTTGAGAATTTTCTGTTTCAATTAGAGGGCAATTTGCTCACCGTTACGGCCTCGGACTTACAGACAGTCATGATTACTGAGCTGCAAGTGGAGTCTTCCGACAAAGGAGCTATTGCGATTCCTGCAAAATTACTTTTAGATACATTGCGCGGTTTGCCTGAGCAACCCATTGCACTTAAAGTAGACGGTGAAACCTTTGGGATAGAGATTGTTTCAGATAACGGCCGATATAAGCTTTCCGGAGAAAACCCCATTGACTTTCCGAAAATCCCGTCAGTAAACCGCGCTTTTTCGGTGGAACTCTCTTCCAATGCGCTGTTACATGCTATTGCTAACACCATTTTTGCGACCAGCACCGATGAACTTCGTCCGGCCATGACCGGAGTATTTTTACAACTGGGAGCTGAGTATGCCACCTTCGTAGCCACTGATGGTCATCGGTTGATTCGTTACCGTCGTTTTGATGTAAAATCAGCGGTTGATACGACGATGATCATTCCTCGCAAGGCATTGAATCTGCTCAAATCGTGCTTACCTTCTGAAAGTGTTCCGGTAAAAGCAGAGTTCAGTCAGTCTAATGCCTTTTTCAGCTTTGCTAACATTAAAATGGTTTGCCGCCTGATAGATGAGCGTTTCCCGGATTACGAGAATGCGATTCCTACCAATAACCCGAATGTACTGACCATCAGTCGCGGAGAAATTTTGAACTCACTGCGCCGTATTTCTATTTATTCTAATCGCACGACTCACCAAATTCGGCTTAAATTGACTCCTCCCAACGAATTGGTGATTTCAGCCGAGGATTTGGATTATTCCAATGAAGCCAATGAGCGCTTACTTTGCGAATACAACGGCGACGAGATGGAAATAGGGTTTAATGCGAAATTTTTGATTGAGATGCTCAACAATGTAAGCTCCAATACGCTTTCCTTTGAGCTGTCGGCGCCAAACCGGGCCGGATTGGTAGTACCGCTTGATAAGGAAAACGACGAGGATATTTTGATGCTTGTGATGCCTGTCATGCTGAATACTTACGCTTAATCAGGGGTTGGGAATCAGTACTGTAAATGGAATCAAAGAAACGATTAGTAATGCCGGGTCTCTCGGCATTTTTTTTGACTGCTCTGCCTATTTTGACAAGTTCTGCCATCGGGCTTTGGATGATTCAGAATGAAGGTTGGATCAGAAACTTCGGCATTGTCGGGTGGACTGTTGTATGTATAGTATCTGCCTTGGGCTGTGCGGCAGCATTAATCCCTCCTACGCTGTTGGCGTTCGGTTTCGGCTATTTTTTAGGATGGCAAGCCATTATGCCGTTAGTACTGCTTAATCTCACCGCTATCGTTGTCATTTATGGAATTGTACAACGATTGGATAGAGAGAGTTTACTTCGCTACCTGACCCGCTTTCCTAAAGTAGCTCTGTTTCTCAACCGCGTCCATGCCAAGGAGCTTCGGTTTGTCTTTTTTACCAAGTTATCCCCTGTCATGCCTTTTGCATTGACCAACTTGGTATTTTCTTTGATGGGACTGCGCTTTAAAAATATCATTTGGGGTGGCTTTTTAGGAATGATTCCGCGCACCGTATTGGCCGTTTGGGTAGGAAAAGAAGCCGAACAACTCAGCCGATTGGTAGAGAATCCGAACGAAAATTGGGTTAGTCGGGTAATAGTTATTGGCTTAGTGATTATTTCCGTAGTAGGAATTATACGTCTTACGGCAAAAGATAATTTTCGTTAGATTTCGTACCGAAACCACTCCGCTACTTTTTCAATGAGCCGATGATGTCCTGTTTTTAAAATAATCGGCTTCAATTCAGGCAGCTGTTGGGTAAGAGGAAGCACATAGTGAGCAGGCAATAGCGCATCATACTTACCCAGAAAAATCCTGACATCAATATTGGTTTTCTTAACCAATTGGGCAACCTGCTTCATATCTGCCCGGATCAAGCTAAAACCGATCCACGACCGGTAAACGCGCTCCCGTTGTTCGGCAGTGGCAAGGGTGGCCTCCGCAAATTTAACTGCACTCTTTTTTACTGCTCCTAATCGAACCAATGGCGAGGCTAATTTCCGAAAACGATTACTGTTGCTCACAAAAAAACGAAACAACCGCTTGCTCAGCCAAAAACGCGTAGCCAACCGATACCAAGGGCTTTCGGTAATTCCGTCGGGGGCCATTAGCCAACAGGCTTCCGTTCTTTCAGGGAACAATTGAAGCGTGGCTAAGGCAAACTTTCCCCCCATACTGAAGCCCGTAACAGAGAACTTTTGGATATTGTTTTCGGCCAAAAACGCGGCAATGACCGCTTTCCACTCGTCTATGGTCAGTTTCTCCGTCGGAAGGGCGGGGCTTTGGCCGTGAAAAGGCAGATCAAACAAATGAAACGTATATCGGTCGCTCAACGCCTCGACCAACGGCATAAAACAGCGATGGTCTTGGCCGATGCCGTGAAAGGCCATCATCACTTTCGGACCGGTTCCATACACAAACCTCACAAGTTTTGGAGACTTGTGAGGTTCAGAAAAAGGAACATTATCAGTATCCGACACTCGTGTCATCTCCCCGAGGGTCAGAACCTCCTTCTAACGTACCGTCCGGACGAACTAAGATACAATCCATACGTCCGATTGTATTTCGCTGCATTTCCAAAATATACGCCCGAGACAACAGTTTCTGAATAACACCTTCGGTAAAAGCACCGTTTTCAAAGGTGGTTTTATCCGGCAGCCATTGGTGATGAAATTTGTAGGCATTCACGGCTTGCTGCATGGTCATACCGTGCTCAACCACGTTCAAAATCGTTTGAAATACCGAAGTAATGATGGTAGAACCGCCGGGAGTCCCTACCACCATGTATAGTTTTTTATCTTTTTCCAGAATGGTAGGCGTCATCGAAGAAAGCATACGTTTGCCGGGAGCAATAGCGTTGGCTTTGTTTCCGATCAATCCGAACATATTGGGAACGCCGGGTTTGATACTGAAATCGTCCATTTCATTGTTCATAAAAAAGCCTCCTCCTTTCACCACGACTTTACTGCCGTAGCCTCCGTTGAGAGTCGTAGTGACCGAGACGGCATTACCTTCGTTATCTACAATGGAAAAATGAGTTGTTTCGGTACTTTCATAGCCGGAGATCATCCCGCCTTTGATGGCTTTGCTGTCGCTTGCTTTGGCAAAATCAAAATCTTCCCAACGCTCTTTCAGATAATTGGAAGCAATCATTTGCTTTACCGGAACTTTAACGAAGTCAGGGTCTCCCAAAAATTTGGCACGATCGGCGTAGACACGACGCTCGGCTTCAATCATTACCTGTATCGTAGAATCGGAGTGCCATCCCCAACGCTTCAAAGGATAAGGTTCCACCAATTTCATCAATTGCAACAGGGCGACTCCTCCGCTCGAAACGGGCGGCATCGTGATCAATTTATAGTCTTTGTATTTGCCCACTAAGGGTTTGCGCCAAGTAGCTTGGTACTGTTTGAGATCTTCGATGGAAACAAATCCTTTACCGCGCTCCATTTCACTTACCAACAACGCCGCTGTTTCGCCTTCATAAAATCCCGCTCGCCCGTTTTCCTGAATACGACGCAAGGTCTTTCCCAAATCCGATTGAATCAAGGTATCTCCCTCTGCCCAATCGCGTCCGTCGGCACGACGAAAATAGGTTGTATCTGAATTAACTTTCTTAAGGTCTTCTTTGATGCGATTCAGTCCCGTAGCTTCTTTGTTGGTCAGTACCACTCCTTTTTCGGCCAAATCAATGGCCGGTTGCAGCAGCGTGGCCCAAGGAAGCTTGCCGAATTTTTGGTGGATTTGTACCATTCCGTCCACTGAACCCGGTACGCCGCTTGCTAAATGCCCGAACGTACTCAATCCGGGAATCACATTTCCGGCAGCATCAAGGTACATATCTTTATTCCCTTTTAAGGGCGCTTTTTCCCGAAAATCAAGGGTATAGTTTTTCCCTTTTTTGGTGCGGTACACAAAAAAGCCGCCGCCCCCGATATTGCCGGCCGAGGGATGTACTACCGCTAAAGCAAATTGTACGGCAATCGCTGCGTCGGCAGCCTGTCCCCCCATTTTCAGGATGTCTGTACCTACCCGAGAAGCAGCTGGATGTGCGGAAGCCACCATGCCATTGGAAGCAATCACGCCCTGACGGTCAGAATAAAACGGTTTTTGGTTGGGGTCGTCAGTCAAAAATTGGTAAAAGCCTTTGTTTTCTTTGACTTCCTGACAAAAGGCATTGATACTGACAGCAACTGCTAACAATACGAAGGATAATTTGTTCATAAAGTTTGTTGGGAAATGTTTTGGGCTTCAATTTACAAAAACTCCTTCACTTTAAGCCCTTAACTTCCGAAAAACACCAAGATGACTCAATGGGGTAGAAATATTACTTTACCGGACGGTTTTTGATTTAAAGCCCAAGCAGAAACAATAACAGAAAGTATAAATTCCTGTTGAAGCGGTCCCCCATTTTTACCCCCTTAAATCTCGAATAAAAACCCTTTGGAAACCAACTCCTGATAACGTTTTTCATCAAAGCAAAAATAATAAGCGCCGCGTCGGGAAGTTCCTTTTTGTTTCTCCTTTAATTTCACTAAAAGATTCATGCTCAGGATTTTTTTGCTGAAATTACGTTTGTCTAAAGGGCGACCCAAAATAGATTCATACAAATTGCGAAGTTCAAGCATAGTAAACTTTTCGGGCAAGAGTTCAAAACCGATGGGTTGGTAGCGGACTTTGCGGCGAAGTTGTTCGAGCGCCTTTTCAAACATTTGAGGATGGTCATAAACCAAATTCAGCGGCGGTACTTTGGAAATCGGCCACCAAGTAGCCCCGTATTCGTGCGACAGTTGAAGCAGGGTTTGCTCTACCTCAATCAGTGCATAATAACAGGTCGTAATCACCCGCTCAGTAGGTACGCGGTACACGTTTCCGAAGGTGTACACCTGCTCCATATAAACGTTTACGAGGCCCGTCAGGCGCTCCACGGTATTACGGGCAGCATCATCAATATTTTCATCGGGATGCACAAATCCGCCCAACAAGGCCCAATACCCTTTGAAAGGATCATAAGGAAATTTATGGAGCAATACATGTAATTCCGTGCCGTAAAATCCGAAAATGACACAGTCGACCGAATTCAGCAAACTGATTTCCCCGGCATGATAATGCGGAGAAGAGTTGACTGAGAAACGAATAATAGGTGTGTTCTTTTGAGTAATGTCCGAAGAACGGGTCATTGAGCTAAAAATTTCAGTATAAATTATAAAGACGAATAGAGGGTGAAAATACCGATTTGCCCTTGATTTTTCAATTTCACCGCTAACTCTTCCCGCCAAACAGGGCATTTCAGGCCATAACAACGAGAAATTTGTATATTTGACCCTCTAAAACAATATTCCGCCAAATCTATCCGTTTTTGACAGAGCAAAAACCTAACAGTAATGATTTTACTCCAAGCGCAAACCGCCGTTGATTCCGTAGCTACTACCGCTGCTTCTGCCTCAGGAATTTCTTTATTTGATTTAGTCATGAAAGGGGGCTGGGTAATGATTCCCCTTCTGCTCATGTTTTTCGCCACCCTGTTTTTGATTATCGAACGTTGGCTCGCCATTAACGCCAACGGCAAACTCGAAGAGAGTTTTATTGATAATATGAAGGATTTTGTACAGCAGGGCAATATCAAATCTGCCGAGTCTCTCTGCCGCAACCAACGTTCTGCCGCCGGCCGTATTTTTGAAAAAGCCGTAGGTCGTATCGGGTATTCGATCAAAGATATTGAAAGCACCATTGAGAACGCCAGTCAAATTGAGCTCTCCCGAATGGAAAGCAATCTTTCGTATTTGGGGGTGATTGCCGGTATCGCCCCGATGTTAGGTTTCGTAGGAACCATCTCCGGTATCATCAACATCTTTTACAGTATCTCTCAGTCGAACGATTTCAATATCAGCACCATTGCCAGCGGGATGTACGAAAAGATGGTTACTTCAGGGGCAGGTCTGATCGTGGGTCTGATTGCTTACATGGGTTATCACCTGCTTAATATGAAAATTGACCGTATTGCCTTGAAACTTCAGGCAGGTGCCTTTGATTTTCTGGATGTTTTGCAGAAGCCGATCACGTCGCGTTAGTCTTGCCATTCTGCCGTCGTATTTCAAGCATAATAAGTGGACACAATGAAAATTCGTCGAAAAAAAGCATTCACTCCAAAGGTTTTTACCGAATCATTGAATGACATCATGTTCTTTTTGATGTTGTTCTTCCTGATTATTTCTACCATGGTAAATCCCAACGTCATTAAACTGATGTTGCCCAAAGCCTCAGCAGCGCAGCAAATGCAGAAAAAGCAGACCACTTTGGCGGTAGACGCGGATAAGAACTACTTCTTAGACCGTGAGCCGGTAGCTAAAGAACAACTGGAATCGCAACTTCAAAGTATTTTTGCGGGTGTAGAAGAGAAAACGGTCATTCTTCAAGTTGACCAAACTATTTCTGTGCAGGATTTAGTAGATGTATTGGCGGTCGGGGCTAAACTTGACATCAAAATGGTCATGGCCGTAAAAAAATAAACAGGTAATAACCCAAAAAGAAACACGGGTTTTTACGCTAAAAAAAGCATTCATAAAATAATACCTTTGTAAGAGCATCAACCGGTAGCAGGAGGATGCTCTTCTTTTTTTACACCTAAATTTTACCGAAATGCTTTTTTCAGAACGAACCTTTAAAGATGCTTTGGGAGCTACCGTTATTCAAAGCAAACTGAACACCGGAGCCGGGCGAAAAGGATTTGAAAAATTGCTCTTCCCTGCTATTCAAGTGGGATTAGCGGGTTGGCAACGTGCTCACAGCCAAGGAGGCGGTACAGGCTTCGAAAGTCCGTATGCTATTCGATATGCGCCCGAAGAAGTCAATCAAGAATACCAACGATTGGGTATTGAACGCTATTTACGGGAATTGGTTGAGTTCAAAAACCCTGAAACAGAACTATGGTTAACGACTGTCACTTCCACTCATACCGGCACTTTGCGTCTGAAAGAGATTCAATACCGGGTAGATGCTGTCAGAAATAACGTAGGTTACAAGTTGTTTGAAGCTTCCGTTGAAGTAGCCGATAACCGGGATAATCCCCGCGTTACGATCCAAGCCACTCCGTTTCTGATGGTTTAGTTGTTTATCGGGCTATGGCCAACTTTTGACAATGCCCAGTTCGCGGGCGTAAGAACGCGAACAATGACTGTGGACATAATCCAACAACTTTTGCATATCTCTTTCAAAATCAACGTAATAGTCAGGATTAAATTTATTCAGTTTCTTGACTAAACTGTCCACGCGCTTGGCAATGTACTCCGCACAGGAATCACTGCGACTGTTATGAATGAGCAGCATGGCCGATTGGTATTCAAAAAAAGTTAAAAACAGGTAGAGGGTCAGTTCGATCTCACCGTACTTATCTTTGGTGACCTTGACGTGTTGCGTTATCTCACCGTTGAAACTGCGCATATCCATCATCATCCAACCGGGCGTATCATGCGTACGGGCAGCCACCCTTGCTATTCGTTGCTTGATCTCATCGCGACGTTGCTGAACAGTATCCCCGTGTTCGATCAATTCAAACTCAAGGCGCTGTATCAGAATACTGTCTTTGTTGATCAACCGCAGCAACAGTTTGTCTTTTTCTTTGCCCGGCATCAATACAATCGCCTTCTTTAGGACTTCCGAAATAGCCATATTATAAATCTTTGTACTCCTTTCTCTTTTGGCGTTTTTCCAATTGCTTTACCACATCCGTATAAATCCGCTCCATAAAAGCGGGGTTGGTAGAATAAAACTGATAACTGCGATTATAGGCTGCTGAGTCTGTACTGTATTTTTTGAAGAGTTTTTGCTTGAGGCGTTCGGTTACAATGGTGGAAGAATCCAACGACGTCAGGCCCAGCCGTCCAACACGTGCTTCCAACAAATGCATATCTACCAAGATCTGAGCCATTTTAGGTTCGGGAATTGTCCCCGCCGGAATTTCGGGTTCCTCCTGACAACTTGTTAACCAAACGATCAGGATTAAAAAAGAGAGCAATAAACGCGGCAGCATGGCTGATTTTTGTATTTTTGAACGGTTCTGCTACAAAATTACGAATGATTGAGCAATTTATAACTAAGATACGTCAGTACGAGATTCGGATTCGTAAGGCTGTCAACGCTGATATGCGCGGGAGTTTTCGCTCTGTTTTCAAAGGGTCGGGCTTGGAATTTACCGATTTGCGTGAATACCAATACGGCGACGACGTACGCACTATTGATTGGAATGTGTCGGCCAAAGGACACGGAACTTTTGTCAAGATATTTCGGGAAGAAAAAGAGCAAACGGTGTTCTTTTTGTTGGATGTCAGCGGGTCACAACAAGTCGGCGATGCTGCACACGTCAAATTGGATACGGCCAAGGAAATTTGCGGAGTTTTGGCCATTTCGGCCATTCAGGAAGCGAGCCACGTTGGCTTATTGTGTTTTTCCGATCAAAAAGAAAAATATATCCGCCCATCCAACGGGATGAAGCATGGCTATCAGCTCATTACGGAATTATATAAACTGAAGCCTCAATCCTCAAAAACCAACTTGGCCGAAGCGATTCTGTTTACGCTGAAGGTAGTCAAACGTCGGAGCGTTGTCATTTTTGTTTCTGATTTCATCGACAAGAATTACGAGCATAATCTCCGCGCATTAGCCCGTAAACACGACTTAGTAATGATTCACCTGCTCGACCAACGGGAAACCAATTTGCCCCGATTAGGCATTATTCCCCTGCGCGATCCCGAAACTAACCGCACTACTTGGGTCAATGCTTCTTCTCTGTGGTTTCGTCGCAAGATACGTCAGGATTTTACGCTGCTTGGCAAACAAATCGAACAGTTTGCCCGCCAACATGACATCAATTACGTGGCTATTGATGCCAAAGAAGACTACGTCACGCCTTTGGTCAAACTCTTTCGTATCCGTCGTAATAAATGATTATCGATCTGTGAAAAAAGCGCTTTTTGTTTTCTTTCTGTTTACTTGTAACGTAAATGCCCAAAATGCCGACACGCGTTGGCTTCAAAAAATATACGGTACTCCCGGGCAGTCGGTCAACGTAACTGCCGAAAAATTTCTATCCTCTACGGCTAAGCCATTGAGTCTGGCTCTGCCTGCCGGATTATTGATTGCGGGATTTTCTGCAAAAAATAAAAAGTTGCAATACCAAGGTTGGCAGGCATTAGGCGGATTTGTCATCGGCAGCGCCGTCACGCAAGTGACAAAACGAGTGGTGTTGAGAAATCGGCCTTTTGCCGAGTCCCCTGCTCTTTTTATTGCCCGCATCGAAGGAGAAGACCCCTCCTACTCGTTTCCTTCGGGTCATACGACAGTAGCCTTTTCGACGGCCACGATGCTCGCGCTCAATTATCGCAAATGGTACATCACTGTGCCGGCATTTGCCTGGGCCGGGGCGGTGGGCTACTCCCGAATGCGTTTGGGCGTACATTATCCAAGCGACATTTTCGCCGGAGCCTTAACCGGGGCGGCGGGGGCTTGGCTCTCTTATAAAATTCAACAAAGGTGGTTGGCCGGAAAGCGTCGAAAACCTATCCCTTGAAAAACTTATTTGCATTTCTCTGAGTTATCCGCTTACCTTTGCAGTCAATTCCGGCGCGCGGAATTTTTTACACAATGGGGTGCCCTAATACGACGGGCTGAGATTATACCCTTAACACCTGAACCGGGTAATGCCGGCGGAGGGAATTAAAAATGCTGAAGTTTACATCTTGGTTTTTGGCCGTAGCAACGGGAGTGTTGCTGTACGTGCCTGCACTTGCCCAACTGTCTGTGTCGGGTAAAATCGTTGATGCCGAAGACGGTACACCGCTGCCGGGCGCTACTGTCCGGGCCGGGAGTTTTCGCGGAACGGTGACCAATGCAAAAGGAGAATTTTCTCTTACAAATTTACCTTCCAATGTTGATTTATTAGAGGTTACCTACATTGGGTATGAAGCAAACTTTGTCAAAGTTCAAAACTTTGACAAAGTTATTCGACTCAAACGCAGCTCTTTCAATGCCGACGAAGTGGTTATTAATGCCACACGAGCCAACCAAAACTCCGGAGTAGCGTTTACAAACGTGGGGAAACTTGAATTAAACAAACAAAATCTGGGGCAGGACTTGCCTGTTTTGCTCAACTTTACGCCATCCCTCGTTACCACATCGGATGCCGGGGCGGGCGTAGGCTATACGGGCTTGCGCATTCGTGGGACGGATGCTACCCGTATCAACGTGACCATCAACGGGATTCCGTACAACGATGCGGAAAGTCAGGGCACTTTTTGGGTCAATATGCCCGATTTCGGTTCTTCGGTCAGCAGCGTGCAGATTCAGCGCGGGGTAGGGACATCTACCAACGGGGCCGCCGCTTTTGGGGCTACCGTCAATATCAATACCAACGAGTTCAGAAAAGAAGCCTATGCTGAAATCAACAATTCGTTTGGGTCTTTCAATACCCGCAAACACACGATTTTGGCAGGAACGGGTTTATTGAACAACAAGTTTACGTTGGATGCCCGTTTGTCAAAAATCACTTCTGACGGTTTTATTGACCGTTCCAAGTCGGATTTGGGCTCTTTTTACGTGTCGGGGGCGTATTTTGGCAAGAAAAGTTCGATACGGATGAACGTGTTTTCGGGCAAAGAAGCTACCTATCAGGCGTGGGAGGGAATTCCCGAAGCCCGTCTCAAAGGCGACCGCGAAGGCATATTGGCTTACATTGACCGCAACGGACTGAATGAGCGCGACGCCCAAAACCTGCTGAACTCCGGAAGCCGCACTTACAATCTGTATTTGTACGATAACCAAACGGACAACTATCAGCAAGATCATTATCAGTTGATTTCCTCGCACAATCTTTCCAAAAACTGGACTTTCAACCTGAACGGATTTTTGGTGAAAGGGCGCGGTTATTATGAGCAATACCGCGACAATGATAAGCTCAAAAACTACAAACTGCCCGATGTGGTTATTGGAAATCAGACCATTACGCGCAGTGATTTGATTCGTCGTCGATGGCTGGATAATGCCTTTTACGGTACCACATTTTCCTTGGATTACAACAGTTTTAAAAAACTGACGGCGAACATCGGCGGCGGTTGGAATCAATACGACGGCAACCACTTTGGGGAGGTCATTTGGGCACGTTTCGCAAGCACGGGCAGCATCCGTCAACGCTATTATCAAAGTGTGGGTTTGAAAACGGATTTTAACTTATACGGAAAAGCCTATTATCAACTTTCAGAAAAACTGAACGTGTTTGCTGATGTTCAACTTCGTAAAATCGGGTATTTTATCAAAGGAGACGACAATCAACAACGGCAACAATTGCACGATGCTAATTATTCGTTTTTCAACCCCAAAGCAGGTTTGACCTATCAAATTTCCGAAGGCAGTACGACATTTGCTTCTTTCAGTATAGCTCATCGCGAGCCCAATCGGGATGATTTTACGGAATCAACGCGGCAGATTCAGCCCAATCCGGAAATATTGCGCGATTTAGAAGTAGGATACCGTTTCCAAAAAGGACGTGTAGCGGCTTCTGTTGGCGGTTATTACATGGATTACAAAAACCAATTGGTCGTTTCGGGGCAATTGAACGACGTAGGTAACCCCATTAAGATCAACGTACCGGAAAGTTATCGGGCAGGAGTCGAGTTGGAAGTGGGAGCACAGTTGAGCAAACAATGGAAGTGGAATGCCAATGCGACATTGAGTCAAAACAAAATCAAAAACTTTACGGAGTACGTTGTCAATTACGATGACGAAAACGGCGGTTATCAAACCACTAACCACGGCAATTCGGATATTGCGTTATCCCCTAACGTGATTGTCGGGAGTCAACTCCTGTACACACCGGCAAAGAATTTGGAATTGGCATTGCTGACCAAGTACGTGGGCAAACAATACTTAGACAATACTTCCAATGAAGGCCGCAAATTGGATGCCTATTTCACCAACGACCTTCGTTTGATTTACCGTATTAAGCCCAAATGGATGAATGAAATTACGGTGAGCGCGCTGGCCAACAACGTTTTCAATGAATTATACGAATCCAACGGCTACACGTACAGCTACATTTACGGCGGACAAACTACGACCGAAAACTTCTACTATCCACAGGCAGGAAGAAACTTTCTGGTGAGCGTGGGGTTGAAGTTTTAAGTGCAATCTTGCATGGCTTACCTAAAAATAACGTTGCCGAGGGCTGGGTGCCCCCGTTCCAAACCTCGGCAACGTTATTTTAAGCGACAACTGAAGCTTTATCAAGTAATTGGGAAGCTAAAGAAGGTAATCTTAAAAAACAACGAGTGAGTTCGGCACGGAAAAGTTGTTGTTTATCCGGGCTGAGTTCGTCGGCCGCTGCCCAAAAACGGTTTTCAATTTCCTGCCTCTCGATACTGTTTTCTGCCGATAAATAGTGTGTAAAAAAACTACGAAATGCAGTATTGTCAGTTAAGTCAGCTACTAAACGATTTATATTATCTGTTTTCTGGGCCATTTTCTTTGGTATTCAGCAGGTTATCAATTTCATTCAATCGGTCTAATACTGCATTTACATACTCTTCAAAGTCAATATTATTCATAGCGATGCGCTCTTTATTTCTAACGTGAAAATTGAGCAAAAGTTGAATATTATTTTTTTCTTCAAGCAATTCAAGGCGTTCCTGTTCACTTATTAAATAGTGGTTTAAACAAAGATAAGTAAAATAGAAAAAATATCTCTACATCCAATCCCCAAAAACCTCCTTCGCATACGCTAAATCGCGTTGATGGGCTTCTACTGCTTTGACGGTGTTGGGAGATTGGCCTTCGAGGCATTGTTCGAGTACCAACAACGGTTTTACCTTCATGGCTTGCAGCTCACGTACCAATCGTGGATAATCAATGTCACCTTCGCCGAAAGTCTCACCCCAAATGTTGTTGACAGATTGCCGAATGTGTAATTCTACTACCCGTTTGCCGTACATTTTTACAACGTCAAAAAGCGCGACCTGTGAATTGCCGGCACCGCGATATACCCAATGAACATCCAAACAAAAGCCTACATTTTTAGGGTCGGTATGGAGAAGCATGTGGTGAAATTCCCGCGCCCCGGCGCGCAGTTCCACGTCGTGAGTATGGTACGCGAGCGTTACGCCGCGCTTGCGGAGTTCACTGCCCAGGTATTCCAGATTTTTAGCCTGTTCGATCAATTGGGCGTCGTTCTTAATTTCACTGCTTCCCCATTTTAACGGATTGGGATTGGAAACCAAAATTTTCAGTCCCAAGGGCTGAGCGGCTTCGGCAATGGCCAACGCCGTTTCAATGGATTTTTTGCCCTCTTCCGCAGTATGCAATACACTGCCGACGTAGGCGGAGGGCATAGAAAGATTGTATTTTTGAAGCAAAGGAGCCAGTTTTTTCACTTCTTCTACGGTAGAAAAACTGGGTTCGTAAGCTGTTAACCCCGATTTTACGTATTCTGCCAAAGAGGCATCTAAATCGGCGCCCCAATCGCGCTTATCGCGGTTATAAAACGTAATCCAAGCGTATTGATTGGAAGAAACAGGATTTGCTTTCGGAGCAATGGCAACGGTAGAGTCAGTCATCAGAAGTGCACCGCCTACCGATAAAGTTTCCAAGAAATGCCGACGATCAAGATGCATGGTTTTTGTTTTTTTAACAAAAGTCCGGCCCTCTTCTTTTTTCATCATTTCCAACAAACATACACCTCTTCATCCGGCATCAATCCGTACTTTTTCCAATCCAATTCCTTGACATATTGACTTACTTCAACGCGAAAGCCTGCCGAAACGAGGCGTTCTTTGTAGTCGAGGCCGTAACGACGTACGTGCTGGTGCGCTCCCGCAATGCGTTTCCGTTCTTCGGCCGAAAGGTCTTTGGTTTCGATGGTTTTCGCCAATGAGTTGTTGACGGCTGCCTGAATGATGGCATAGCCACCCGGCTTCAGAACACGAAAAATCTCACGCATCCCCTGCAAGTCGTCAGGAACGAGTTCAAATACGTGGTTGCAAATCACCACGTCAAAGGTGTTATCCGAAAATGTTATATCGGTCACCGACATGACGTGGTCGGGCATGACACCGATGGCATCAATGTAGGTCGTCATCAGATCGGCCGTTTGGTAATCAATCTTGGGGTATTTTCTGATGACGTCGTGGAGACATTTTTCGGGAGCAAAGTGCAAGACCTTTTTTTCTCCTTCAAAAAAATCAGTTTTGTTTTTCAGAAACAAATACACTAACCGATGCCGTTCGAGCGATTTGCAGTTATAACACAGGGCATTAGGACGATTGAAGGGTAAAAACCGGCTGTATGTACTGCCGCATATCGGACATTCGACGGTGTTGCCTAAGCCATATACGGTAGCTCGTGCCGAGGCTTGTACCGCTCGAAGTTTTTTTCGCCCGGTTGGGCCAATGATATTTTTAAGAAGGGATTTCAATGAAAAAAAACGCCGGACGTTTAGATAATAGACACAGAACCAACGCACAAAGCTATTCGTCTGTTATCTAATATCCAACCGCCGACGTCAGCTAACTTTGTCAAAGTTTAAAACTTTGACAAAGTTAAAAGGTATTAAACCGTAAAGCTATCGGATTCTAAGTAGGCTTTGATCAGGGCTTCTTCGCCCTCTTTGCCGGGTTTTGAATTACCGTGTTCCATCCCGAAAATGAAGTTTTGATTGTTGGCTTTCATTTTGGTATAGATGTGCTTGAACACGTTTTTGTAGTTGATTTCACCCGTGGTAGGCTCTTTACGACCCGGGTTATCCCCAATTTGGAAATAACCGATCTCACTCCAGCACCAATCAATGTGCGGAATAATGTGTCCTTCGGTTTTTTGCATGTGGTAAATATCAAAGAGTATCTTACACGCCGGGCTGTTGACCGCACGGCAGATTTCGTAGGTCTGGTCAGAAGTCTGTAAGAACAAATTGGGGCTGTCGCTAAGGGGTTCAAGAACCATCGTCAAGCCATGCGGTGCCAAAATATCAGCTCCGCGGCGCAGGGCATCAATCACGTGGCCTGTTTGGATACCGATGGGTAAATTGCGCTCAAAATCACCTGGTACTACGGTCATCCATTTGGCATTGCAGCGTTTGGCCACTTCAACGGCGCGTTTGCAACCATCCAGAAAAATATCCACATGAGCTTGTTTGCCCGCAGCCAGTGTATTTTGGGAGTTACCGCCTTTATCTACCACAAACACGCCCATAGCCATACCCAATTTGGCCATTTCTTCCCCGATTTTGGTTTGCAGTTCCGGTGGTTTGCTCATCATACCGTTGTCTTCGAGCGCCGTAAAGCCCATATCTGCCATAAACTTGAGCTGGTCGATCAGGTCTTTCCCGGCGCTGTTTTGGAACATCCCGAAGTGAGGGGCATACGCCAGTTTAAAGGTATTTTTTCCTTTCGGAACGGATGTATTGGCAAAAGCTGCACCGCCTGCCAACGTGGCAGCAGAAGCCGTAAGAGCGGATTTTACAAAATCGCGACGAAACATATTTTTTACGTTAAAGGTGTAAAGGCAAAAGGGGAAAGTGAGGATTTTCTAACCTACTTCGAAGTGCAAAGGCCAACGTGCAGCAATTAAAGCGTTTTTTGACTTTGTAAAATCGCCTTAATGTCAGACAGCAATTCTTTAATATCATGAAGAACGGCGGCATTTTCGTTAACAGGAGCAACAGAAGTATGTTTGGCCTGCATGCGCTTTTCGCGTTGACTTAAGATCAAATTGCGTAATTCCTGCGCATGGATGATTCCGATGAGTTGCATATCGTGGGCTTGTCCGGCACTTTGGCCGGCGGTTTCAAACTTAAGAATGCATAAATGAAAATACTTCAATAACGGGCCTTCTACGAATGTTACATCCTGAATATTTTCCAACGGGATGGTTTTTTCCACTTGTACTAAGATGCCTTTTTTGAAACGTATGGATTTTTCGGTGAGTTCGCATTCCAATTTGTCGTAATAATGCTGCGCCCACCACTGACCAACTCCCAAAAACCAAAAAGGCAATAAGATAATTCCGATTACAGTAGCCAATAGAATAGATGCCACGTAGAGCATCATATAAGGTTTCACCAATTTGTTAAACTCCGCCTTAAAAAGAACCGGATTTGAAGTTTCCATACGTAGAAGGTTTAGGTAAAATCAGAAAAAACTAAATATGCGGTAAAACGACTTCAAACGTACTGCCCAAGCCAAGTTGGCTCTTTACCTGAATGGTACCTCGGTGCATATCGACAATGCGGCGACAAACCGACAGGCCGATGCCGTACCCTCGAAAAGCCGTGGCATTTTTGGCACGATAGAGCGGTTCAAAGATACGTTGTGTTTCATTTTCGGGAATACCGATGCCTCGGTCGATTACTCGAATTAAGCAATTTTTGTCGTCAAAACCGATAAGTACATTGGCTCGTTTGTTGGGCGAATATTTACAGGCATTGTCCATCAAATTACTGAATACGGTTTTCAGCAAAGGGGCATTGCCCAACAGCGTAATGTCTTGCTCATTTTCAGGAATATCCTCAAAATCAATATGAATCTGATAGTCGCTGTGCAATGCCTGCAGTTCTTCCTGCGTTTGAAAAATAAGTTCATCCAAGCGCAGCGATTGAAAATTGATGGTTCTCTCCTCTTTTTTCTCCGATTGGGCCAATTGCAACAGGCTGTTGGTCAACTGGATAAGGCGTTGGGTGTCATTCAGTAAAGAGTGAAGCACCTTTCGGTATTCCTCGGGCGTTCGTTCATCCTCCAACGCCACCTGAATCTCCGATTTTAAACCGGCCAACGGTGTGCGCAACTCATGAGAGGCATTGGAAACAAAACTTCGTTGCAAGTCGAACGACTGTTCCAATCGTTGCAGCATCTGATTAAAATTAATTGCTAAACGGGCTATTTCATCCTGTCGATTGCCTTCATTGAGCGGTTTTCGGAGATTGTATGCCGTTATGGTACTGATCTCCTTGTTCATGTCCGAAATGGGTTTGAGCGACTGGCCCGCAAAAATAAATCCTAATACAATAGTAATAAGGACTCCGAAAAGAAAACTGTAAGTAAGTGATTCACGCAGTTTTTGAAGTTGACTATTTCCTAATACATCTTCGGCAGAGGCCATTAATACAAATTCTCCCTTTACCTGATGAGTGTACATGACTCCTATCACGAGTAAATTACGGTTCGTAGTTTCGACATATTTTTTTTGTCGAACAGACTTTAATAGTTCGCCGCTGTAATAAACTGTATCAGCTTTATAACTTGAATAAACTACCTGATCCTTGTCATTGAACATCAATACACTATCAGCATATAACCTCGAAAGCGTCTCATTGTCAATGATTTTCAACAGTTTTTTATTGATTTCTTCATTTTTAATCAACAAATCAGCTCGAGTCAGCGCACGGTCGCGGAGGTTTCGATAAAACTCATCTTTGCGATTTTGCTCGGCGATGTAGTAAAAAGAGGCAGAAAAAGTCGCCAAAATCAACGCGATAATTAACGTAAATTGAAGCGCAATTTTGGTCCTTATTTTCATCGTTTTTCTTCTTGGGGTTAGCCTAACAGCTCATTGACCATGCTTTTGATTTTAGCCAAGCTCTTACCGCTTTTTCCCGGCTCCACAATTTGTTTTCCCCATTCATACCACATTCCATCGCCCGGATTTACATACAGGCCGTTCTTTTTGGGCTTTTGCGTAGAGGCCATGTCGGTGAGCCAATCGGCCGCGTATAATATCTCCATCAGAGAAGACAGCTCCTGCCAAGGGTAGAACCGCAAGGAAGATTTGCCGGAGATAACTCGTTTTACCTGCGCACTGCGCGAACGGAAAGAGGCCGTCAGCACCGCTTCGCGCACCCCTTGTGTACCGGCATCCAACACATGAAGTTCAAAAGGGCGTTCTTTTTCCGACGTTTCATAAATGGCTTGTACCAATTCCTGCGCCAAATAGAGCCAATCTGTCAGATTTTTCGGCTGCCCTTTCTCAGGATAGCTTTCGTTGCTGCCGGGTTCGATCTGTAGATAGATCAAATCGCTTTCAGCCTCCTGAACCGGAGTTTCGGTAAGCCGGGTTTGCGCTGCTAATTTTTCCAATTCGTCACGCCACACTTTTTCCAAACTCCCGTTCCATTGGTAGTCATCGTTTTGCGAGAACCCTTCGGCTTCGATTTCATCCAAATCCAATTCGTCGCGGTGAGTATAAGAAAGCTGCAGATTGCCATGAAGCGACTGCCCTGAAGGAGTAAGCGTCAGCGTGTATCGATAAGAGTAGGGCGGCGGCAGTTGGGCCGACGTCTCGAAATGGATTGTAAGTTTTTGAAAAGCAGACATTAGCTGATATTTTCGGCAAAGGTACGTCGCTTATCTACTTTGCCCGTCGCAGTTTCGGCAAATTTTTTAACGGTATGTACTTCTTGCGGGATTTCGTAGGGGTTCAATACACTTTTCAGTGCTTGGATAAGGCTATCGCTGTCAAAGGGTTGGTCATTCTCGACCATTAAAATCAACTTTTGCCCGAGCCGTTCATCCGGTTTCCACCAAACAAAATATCTTTCGGGGCAATGGGCTGTCTTTTCAATAGCCCGCTCCACTTTTTCCGGTTGGATCTTTACTCCGCCGCTGTTGATAATATTGTCGGCCCGACCGATGATTTGAAATCGAGAAGTATCCTCAAAACGGACTACATCGTTGGTTTGCACCCATTCCAAGTTCGTCACAGCTCCGCACAGTCGCAAGCAACCGCGTTCATCCGTGTCGGCGTCGATTCCTTTCAGCAAATGATAAGCGTCCGAAGCATCGGGGCCGTTAAGTTTTTGAAGTGCTACGTGCGATACGGTCTCGGTCATTCCGTAAGTGCTGAAAACCGGCACTTGTAACTGTCGGATCTGTGCCGACAAAGTATCATTGACGGGTGCTCCGCCCACAATGATCGCGTGTAATGCATTCAGACGGTCATGTTGCCGAGTCTCGAGCAATGTTTGCAGTTGAAGCGGCACCAAGGCCACAAAATCAATGGTTATATCGTCAGAGATTTCGGCAAAGGGCTGTGAAGAAGGAGTCACAATATATAATGTCAGGCCGATTTCCATGCCGCGTACCAGCATCATGATTCCGGCAATATAGCCTGTATTTAAGCAAACGAGGGCTTGGTGCCCTTTCTTTAAACCCAAGGCCTGTTGGGTCATTCGGGCACTTGCCTGCATTTGCGCCCGGGTGAGTCGAATGGGTTTCGGCTCGCCCGTGGAGCCGGAAGTATGCAGAAAGAATTCTTCTTTACCGGCCGCGTAAGATTGACAGAACTCCCACGCCTGCCGAAAATAAGCGTCGGTCGGAGCGGGAGTTTGCCGAATTCTGTCGGGATGAATCTCGAAGTACATAGACTAACTGAACACGCGCACGTCGCCGGTAGAGGCATCAAATGATGTTTTATAACGGGTAAGCGGCTTAGTAGCCGGACCGGTTTGTACCTCTCCTTCACTCGTAAAAACCGAGCCGTGATTCGGACACAAAAAGGTATTGTTGGAACTGACGTAATTAACAGCTGTTCCCTCGTGGGTACAGGCCTGAGATACGGCAATAAACCCTCCCTGTTGGGTACGGGCAATGATTATGCCGTTGGAACGAACAAAACCGCCCGCATTGCGCAAGGCTGTAAAATTGGTATTGTTGATATTGATGGAAAAATCTTTGGTTGAATCATCCGGCTGGGGGTCGGTAGTGCCTGTGCCGCATCCGGAAAGGCATTGTTGGAGCACAATCGCTCCGATACTTACGCCAACCAAGCGAAAAAATTCCTGACGATCCATAGTGGTGATGGCTTCCTGCGTTTTCATATCACAATGAAATTTTTTGTTTCGATTCTTTTTACTTAGAAAAAGGCTGATAATTGCTTTATGAAACGTAACGACGTGAAAAAGATTGTAACCATGAAGAGATTGATTGGAGTTGGATTGGGACTGCTGGGACAAGTAATGGCGTATTCCCAAGCATTGTTTTCTTCTAATTTACCCATTGTCATAATCAATACAGAAGGCAGGACCATCGTGGACTCGCCGAAAACGACCGTTCAAATGAAAATTATCTATAACGGTCCGGACAAACGCACGAACGTTACCGACGCGCCTAATGTCTATGACGGACTCGCCGGTATCGAGTTCAGAGGTTCTTCCTCCCAAATGTTTCCCAAAAAACCTTACGGGTTTGAGCTGCGCGATGAGCAGGGCGAAGGCAGAGAGGTGGCTCTGTTGGGAATGCCGAAGGAAGAAGATTGGATATTGTTTGCCTCGTACAACGAAAAGAGTTTGATGCATAATGCCTTAGCTATGAAAATGGCGCGCGACCTCGGTATGTATGCAAGCCAGACACAGCACGTCGAAGTTGTCATAAACGGGCGCTACGAAGGGGTTTATTTGCTGATGGAGAAAATCAAACGCGTAGCCGGCCGGTTGAACCTTGTTAAAATGTCGAATAAAGATAACAGCGGTGATGCCTTGACGGGTAGCTATATCTTTAAAATTGATAAGCCAACGGGAGGGAGTGCCGGGTGGCCCTCCAAAATCCCTTCCCCAACGCGCAATGCCCGTATTCAATATCTTTATGAATATCCTGATTTTGATGAAATCACTGTTCAACAAAGAGACTATTTGATCGCCAAAGTGGACAGTGCTGAAGCAGCCCTCAACAGTCCCGGTTTCAGAGATACTCAAACGGGTTACCGCCGTTACTACGACGGCCTTTCGTTTGCCCGTATATTTTTGATCAATGAGGTGTCTCGAAACGTGGACGGCTATCGCATCAGTACCTTTTTTCACAAAGACCGCGACAGCAAGGGCGGTAAGATCAAAGCGGGCCCCGCGTGGGACTATGATCTGGCCTTTGCCAATGCTGACTACTGCGATGGATTTCAGTATTACGGCTGGTCGTATTTATTCGGGAACGTGTGCCCAAGCGACGGTTGGCAGGTCCCGTTTCATTGGAAACGAATGCTCGAAGATCCTGCCTTTGTTTCGGAATTGTACGATGAATACAGTCGTATGCGAAAAGGTCCTTGGAAAACCGAAAATCTTTTTGCGCATATCGACTCCCTCACTACCGTTTTGCAGGAATCCCAGCAGCGAAATTTCCAGCGTTGGCCGGTCTTGGGACAATATATATGGCCTAACCCTCAACCGGTGCCTATTTCGTGGCGAGGTGAAGTAGACGAACTGAAACGGTGGCTGGAATTGCGATTGCAATGGATGGATGCCAACATTCCGGGCGCTATAACGGCAGTAGAACCCATTCAGCCTCAGATAACAGAAACACAAGTAGAGATTTTGCCCAACCCTTTCAACGAACAGGCGCGGGTTTTGGTCAAAGTGCCTCGCCCGATGGAGGTATTTATGGAAGTATTTGACCTCAGCGGTAAGTTGCTCACTACTCAATTGCACTCCCTGAATAATCTGACGCAAGAAGTTTCGCTTCCAATTGAAGGCCCTTCCGGATCGTATATTTTACGGGTACATACCCCTACAGAAGTAATTCGGAAGAAAATGGTCAAACTGTAAGGGAGTACTTAAAGGTAGGTCGGTATTTCTTCCAAACGTATGGCCTCGCCTTGCTCGATTTTGAACAGAAAGTGTTCCAATCCGTTACTGATCAGTAAATAAGGGGCCTGTAAAACCGCATTGTAGCGAATAGCCTGCTCAAGTACTGCTTCTGTCAACGGTATATGGGCAGCTTTACACTCTGCCAACAGAAACGTTTTTCCTTCCCGATCATACACCAAAATGTCGGTTCGTTTGGTCAATTGGTTGTACTGCAGCCCGCTTTCGGTACGGATAAGTGATTTTGGGTAACGGTGGTGATTGATCAGCCAATGTAAAACGTGTTGCCGTACCCACTCTTCCGGGGTAATAAGCAGGTATTTGCGACGGATGATGTCGAAAATATGCGGTTTTTCGCCGATTTTTGTAACTTTGTACTCAAAGGGCGGCAAATTAAGCTGAACCATAATTATGCGGGGATTTGTAAGGACGGCCAATCGCGGTAGATTCTTACAAATCTTTTTTTTAACCTAATCTCCCAAAAGTCAACACAAATCTAATGAAAACCAAAGAAGAAATTGTCGAAAATTGGCTCCCTCGTTATACAGGTACGCCCCTGGAAGTGTTCGGTGAATATATCTTATTGACCAACTTCATCAACTACGTCCAAATGTTTGCCGATAAATATAAGGTTGAAATTTACGGACGCGACCGGGCCATGCAAACGGCTACTGCCAATAATATCACCATTATCAATTTCGGCATGGGTAGTGCTATGGCAGCTACTGTAATGGACCTGTTGTCAGCCATTAATCCCAAAGCTGTATTGTTCTTAGGAAAGTGCGGAGGTTTGAAAAAAACACAAATCGGTGACTTAGTGCTGCCGATCGCGGCAATTCGCGGAGAAGGTACGAGTAATGACTATATGCGCCCCGAAATTCCGGCCCTGCCTTCTTTTCGTTTGCAACGGGCCGTATCGTCTATGATCAAAAAGCACGAACTGGACTACTGGACCGGAACGGTTTATACTACCAATCGTCGTATCTGGGAACACGACGAAGTATTTAAAGACTACTTACGGGAAATCAGAACGATGGCTATTGATATGGAAACCGCTACCATCTTTACCGTCGGTTTTGTGAATCAGATTCCGCACGGTGCGCTGTTGTTGGTATCGGATAACCCGCTCGTGCCCGAAGGCGTAAAAACGGAAGAAAGCGATAAAAAAGTAACGGCTGTCTTTGTAGAACGTCACCTGCAAATCGGCATTGATTCATTGATTGAACTGCGCAGCTCGGGGAGTCAGTGAAGCACTTGCGATTTGAATAAATTTGATTCATACCCAAAACAAAGCGTCGCAGAAATCTTTCTGCGACGCTTTGTTTTGGGTATGAACTTCCTGCCCCTTAGTTACAATAATCGCTGATGACTTTGTAGGCCTGCGTGTAGCCTAACTCCCCTGATTTGGAGAGATCTAAGCAACCGCCGTTTTCATCGCCCAAGCTATGCTTGATAAGGCCGCGAACGTAATACGCTTCCGAATATTTAGGATTTAATTTAATGGCCCCGGAGCAGTCTTGAATCGCCCCGCGTTGGTCGCCCAGTGCCGATTTGATCATGCCGCGAGTAAAATAGGCTTCGGCATAGGTCGGATTAAATTCAATCGCTTTATTTAAATCAATAATAGCTCCTTTACCGTCACCTTGTTTGTTTTTTCCAACACCTCTCACAAAATAAGCTTCCGAGCGCTCCGTCGATAATTCGTTGATCTTATTTTTTTCCTGAACAACTTCTCTCAATTGATCTAAGATAGAACGGCTGATACTGCCTACATACACTACTTTAGTATCAGTAGGCATATTATTTATTTCAACAGCTTTATTCAAATCAGAGATAGCATCCCGTTGGCTGCCCAATTTGCTCTTACAAAAACCGCGACCGTAATAAGCCCGGAAGTTTTGAGAATCCAACCGAATGGCTTGGTCATAGTCAGAGATAGCTTCTTCATATTTCTCCAATTTGCTGCGCGCAAATCCACGGCTATAAAAAGACTCCGCATCTTCAGGTTTTAACTCAATGGCTTTCGAGAAATCGGCCACTGCGTTGGCAAAATCATTGAGTTTTAATTTAGCATACCCACGACCCGCAAAAGCAGAGGAACTTTTAGGAGTCAGATCAATAACCCGCGAAAAATCGGCAGAAGCACTGGTAAAATCTTCTAACTTGGATTTAACGGTACCTCGGGCAAATAAAGCGCCGGCATTATTGGGATCTAACTCAATGGTACGGTTTAAATCCTGTAAGGCTCCCCGATAATTTTCAACCCGTGATCGGTTGATACCGCGTTGGTAATATCCCTGAGAATCGTCCGGATTGAGTTCTATCGCCCGCGAAAAATCCTGAATTGCCGAGCGAAAATCGTCTTGCTTCGCTTTGCTTACGCCGCGATAAAGGTAGGCGTCGGAATATTTGGGATTTAATTCTATAGAACGGTCAAAATCCAAAATCGCCCCGCGGTGGTCTTTCAAATTGGCTTTGGCCATGGCACGATTATAATAACTCGGCGCATTTTCCGGGCTCATAGTAATGGCCAAGTTGAAAGCTTGCAAGGCTGCCACAAAATCACCCGCTTTACTTTTATTGACTCCCTCTTCAAAATACTCAGCAGCAGTACGCTGAGCGAAAGAATTGTGACATAAGGCCAAAAACAAGGCACAACCAAATAGAAACAAGGTTCGTTTCTTCATAGCTAAACGTAAAAGTAATTAAATGATAAGTAAGGGATTGGCCGCCAAAACTACCTAATTTTAAACGGCTTGCCAACTTGAAGGCAAAAATTATTTCCTTTAAAGAACATACTATCGAATACAATACCCGATTCCGAACAAGACCACAAATAACAAAGTGGATAAGGCCATTTGTTTGAGGTAAGGGTCTAATTCACTCGGTTTTTTAAATCGGCTGACAGCTAAACCATTTCGGATAAATAAAGGAAAACTCAACAAAAAAAGCCATTGGGTGAGCAGCCCCGGGTGCAAAAAGCAATAGAAAACACTGCATAGCATACCCACAATTAATACCCCCCAATGATAGATAACGGCGTTAGCTCTGCCCAAACGCACCGGCACCGAGCGTTTACCCGTAAGCGTATCCGATTCAATATCCCGAATGTTGTTGATGTTCAGCACTCCGACGGCAAACAAGCCGCAACTCGTAGCCGGCAACAATAACGTTAAGTCCCAAGTTTTGGTATGCAGGTAGTAAACGCCCAACACTCCGACCCAACCGAAAAAAATCAATACCGACAAATCTCCCAATCCTACATACCCGTACGGCCGCTTACCCGCCGTATAGGTAATAGCCGCAATAATAGATAAAACCCCTAACCCCAAAAAAGCCACGAATGTATGCCACCCGGCACCCTGAAGGGCTTGATACAACAGCCCGATGCCGCTCACTAATGCCAGAACGGAGAAAACAATGATCGCTTTTCGCATGGCTTCAGCACTGATAACGCCCGACTGTACTGCCCGTTGCGGTCCCTGACGGGCTTCAGTGTCTTTCCCGTTGACAGCATCGCCGTAATCATTGGCAAAATTAGAAAGCACTTGCAGACACACAGTCGTCAGGATAGCCAAAACGGCAATACTCCAGTGGAAATCACCATGGGCCGCTGCCAAAAAACAGCCCATCAAAATACTTGATAACGCCAAGGGCAACGTCCGCAGACGCGCTGCTTCAATCCAATGTTTCATGCTTCCCGATTTAGATTTATGTTGGCTGCACGACCGTTTTTTGATTTTTATGTTTCGACAACCGATTATTTATCAATCCTTTAACAATTAACTGAGGAGGAATGTCTGTCAATTTATTGTTTCTGATTGCACAATTTCCTAATTTTGCGGCGGCAAATCGGAACTACCAGCTCCTGCTGAATCCCCCAGGTCTTGACCGAAGCAAGGGTAGGTGGTCGTAGCGGTGAGATTCTCGGTTTGCCATTTTTTGTTTTTATTCCGCAAACGTCGGCAAGGTTTTGAACGGGTACGCCCGGTCCTTGCCGACGTTTTTTTCAGACCAGTGCTTCCCACAAGATCTCTACCGGATGCCATGCTGTTCGCCCCGTTCCGTCATGGATTTGATGGCGGCAACTTGTCCCGGGCGCGGCAATAAGGACTTCTTCGGGCTGATTCCGCACGGTTGGAAATAAAACCAACTCCCCGATTTTCATCGACAAGTCATAATGCTCTTTTTCATACCCAAAGCTTCCCGCCATGCCGCAACATCCGCTTGGAATAAGAGTTACTTCGTAATTTTTGGGCAATGAAAGCATTTTCTTGGTCGGAACCATCGAAGCAATCGCTTTCTGTTGACAATGTCCGTGCAGTTTTATTTTTTTAGCAACGGTTGTAAACTGTGCGCTTGTAATGCGTTTAGCATCAATTTCACGAGCAATGAACTCATCGAACTGTAACGCATTTTTAGCCAATTGTTTTGCCGCCTCCATCAATTCTCCACTGACCAGATCGGGATATTCATCGCGGAAAGTCAAGATAGCTGACGGCTCAATACCAATCAAAGGGGCTTGGTCGGTAATCAGATTCTTAAGCATTAGCACATTTTGCTCCGCGATTTTTTTTGCATCTTTCAATAAGCCTTTAGACAATTGCGGACGGGCACTTGGCGCATGGTCAGGGATGATGACTTCATAGCCCAGTTTTTCTAACAGCAAAATGGCTTTCTTCCCGATTTCAACGTCGTTGTAATTGGTAAATTCATCGCAGAACAGATAAACTTTGGCATGGGGCATAGGGGATGGGGCATGGGGGGGTACTAAATCGCTTTCTGCCCTTAGCCTCTTGCCTTTTGCCCAACTTCTTAACGTTGTACTGTGTAGTAGAGGCATCGTGCGGTCGGGATGAAAACCAACCACCTGATTGGCAATACGGCGAAGCGGTGCATTCTTAAAGATCAGATTGTAAGCCCACGGAACATAACTCGCCAACCCCGTCATTTTGGAGAAATTACCTACCAACCACGACCGCATCGGTACACCGTTGGTATCGTAGTATTGTTGTAAAAACTCCATTTTCAATTTTGCCACATCGACGTTAGACGGACATTCGCCTTTGCAGCCTTTGCAGGCCAAGCACAGGTCATAGACTTCTTTGATCTCTTTGTGGTCAAAACGATTGGTTTTATCAGAGCGGGTCAAAAACTCACGCAACACATTTGCCCGGGCGCGCGTGGTGTCTTTTTCGTTGCGCGTGGCCATAAAACTCGGACACATGGTTCCTCCGCTGAGGTGCGTTTTACGACAGTCTCCCGAGCCGTTGCATTGCTCAGCGTGTTGCAAGACGTTTTGATCAGGGTAACGGAAGTAGGTTTTAAATTCGGGCGTTTGTTGGTCTGCTTCATACCGCAGGAAGGTGTCCATCGGAGCGGTATCCACGATTTTGCCCGGGTTGAAGATATTGTACGGGTCCCAAGTCCGCTTAATTTCTTTAAACAATTCGTAATTTTTCGACCCTACCATTTGAGGAATAAACTCCCCGCGTAAACGCCCGTCGCCGTGTTCGCCCGAGAGCGAACCATCGTATTTTTTGACCAGTGTTGCAATCTCTTCCGCAATCATCCGAAATTGGGCGTGGCCTTCTTTCGTTTTCAGATTAATGATGGGACGAAGGTGAATTTCTCCCGAACCCGCGTGCGCATAATGCACCGCCGACATGCCGTTTTTGTGCAAAATCTCGTTGAAATCGCGAATATAAGCGGGTTGGTCATAGACATCCACGGCGGTATCTTCAATAACGGCGACGGCTTTTTCATCGCCCGGCAGGTTACCCAACAGCCCCAAACCTGCTTTGCGCAGCGTCCATATTTTCTTGGTATCGTCGGCGTGAAGCAATGGATAATGGAAACCGATTCCTTCCTTTTTAAAATCTTCAATCAGTTCGGCAGCTACCGCTTCCACTTCCTCTTTAGAGTTTTGCGACACATCCACGACCAAAATAATAGGGAATGAACCGTCGGCTTTCCGCTGCACAAAAAACGCATTTTTGCTTTGTTCAGGATTTTCAGCCGCACATTCCAGAATATAATTATCAATCAATTCTACCGCCTGCGGTTTGTATTTAAGGGCTGTGATGGTCGAGCGCAGCGCTTCGTCAATCGTGTTGAAGTGGGCACACACCAAGCCCTGTGCTTTGGGGGGCGGCGGAATGATATTGAGTTTTATTTCGGTCAAAAAACAAAGCGTCCCTTCCGAGCCGGCAATGAGTTTACACATGTTGAAAGCCCCTGTTCCCCCAAAGGGGGTAGTATCTAATAACATATCTAATGCATAACCGGTATTACGCCGTTCGACAGATTTCTTAGGAAAATTCTTTCTGATTTCAGCCTGATTCTCGGGATCAGAAAGAATCTCAAACGTTTTTTTATATATCTCGGATTGCAAATCCGAGGCAGCCGGCATCGGGATTGCAAATCCCGACGAGTCTTTTATTCCCCCATTGGGGGTTAGGGGGCCAAACGTTGCCTCACTCCCATCCGCCAAAAGCGTCTTCACTTCCAATAAATGCTCGCGCGTGGAGCCATAGACTACCGAATTAGAGCCACACGAATTATTTCCGACCATTCCGCCGATCATGGCGCGATTGGCGGTTGAGGTTTCCGGGCCAAAATACAGGCCGTAAGGCTTGAGGGCCATATTGAGCTCATCGCGAATGACGCCCGGTTGCACCCGCACCCAACGCTCTTCCGGGTTGATCTCCAATATCTTAGTAAACGTACGCGACACATCCACTACAATCCCATTGCCAACCACCTGCCCCGCCAATGAGGTACCGGCGGTGCGGGGTATAAGCGAAGTACGATGTTCCCGTGCAAAGGAAATCAACGTTTTGAGATCATCAATGTCGTTGGGAATAGCCACGGCCTGCGGCATTTCGCGATACGCCGATGCATCAGTGGCGTAAAGCGTTCGCATGGTTGTGTCAAAGTAAAGTTCGCCTTTTAGGCGTTGAGCTAATTCAGCAAGCGGTAGGTGAGTCATTGGTAAGCTTTCGAATTCTTCAGCGAAAGCGCAAATTTACGACCTCTCCTTTTGTTATGCTAATTTGATTTTTGAAGAGGAGAATTCCTTAGAGAAGCTAAAAGAAAAAGCTCCAACGGTTGAAGGTCGGAGCTTTTGCAAAAACAGATATAACACATAAACGACCAAGTGGGTGAAATAGTTTTAGGCTTGAAAAATAGCTTTATAATTTTTCAGTTTTATCAGTATTTCTGATAAAATATCAAAAAATCGGTATTTGAAGTCATTTTTGACCCAATCGTTGGTTGTGTTTAGAAAGATTGATTCAGATGCTTAAACTTGGAAAGTCTTACCTGACAGAATGACTTTACGATAAAATCGCTATTTTTATCTGTACCCCAATCGTCATTGGTTCTTCATTGCGAGGAGAAGAGGCAGAATCGGTTTATACTTTTAATACTTTGGTGGGCGTTTTAAATCAGGAACGGATTCATCTATCAGCCTCTTATTGCCACTTTTATGAAACACGTTATTTACACGGTAGTATGCTTACTGATTTTTATAAGTTGCAATCCGGAGAATCATCCCATTGGTCCGATTTGGATAACCGGCTCTTGGAAATTAACAGAATTCAAAGAGCATCCCGACAGTAACTGGAAATCAGTGAGTAATCAGGAATTTATCATTCAATTTCGTCTTAACGGTTCTATAAAATACAAAAATTCAGACAATTTTTACCTGCGTTTCCCATTTGATGGAGGTTGGTGCAACAAAGCTGAAAGATATGAATTAGTAAAAAAACGAATTTACCTCCAATTTGGTAAACCCGGGTGTATTCCGTTTGCTGATCCGAAAACG
Source organism: Spirosomataceae bacterium (assembly GCA_046329125.1). Lineage (GTDB taxonomy): Bacteria > Bacteroidota > Bacteroidia > Cytophagales > Spirosomataceae > Runella. The sequence goes on from JAXLVD010000005.1 coordinate 130,474, forward strand.
CCCGCCTTTGGAGTTATTACAGAACTTTCAGGAAAGCAATTAAACATTGATTGGTGGGGCAGCTCTTTTATGTTTGAAAGAAATTAATCCCCAAACGCCTCCCTCAACTCTTCCCGATCATCAAAATGATGTTTTACGCCTTTGATTTCCTGATAGATTTCGTGGCCTTTGCCGGCTACCAAGATAATATCATGCGGTTTGGCCAAGGATACGGCATGACGAATGGCTTCGCGGCGGTCTTCGATGGTTTTTGTCTTTCGGAAGTCAGTCGGTGATACGCCTGCCTGCATTTGTTCTAAAATGGCCCTTGGTTCTTCATGGCGGGGATTGTCGGAAGTCAGAATCACCTTATTGCTCAGTTCGCAGGCGATACGGGCCATTTCGGGGCGTTTGGCGGCGTCTCGGTTGCCGCCGCAACCCACTACGGTAATCACCTGTTGGTCGCCTTCCCGAAGTTCGTTGATGGTCTCCAATACATTTTGCAGGGCGTCGGGCGTATGGGCATAATCTACTATACCTACTACCGAATCCGGGCTCATTACCTGTTCAAAGCGGCCCGGAGGCGGGGTAATTTCTGAAAGAGTCAACAGTACCTGCTCGGCATCTTCGCCCAACAACAAAGCGGCGCCGTAAACGCCTAACAGGTTGTAGGCGTTGAATTTACCGATCAATTTAAACCAAACCTCTTTGCCATCTATCTCCATCTGAAGCCCAAATAAGCTGTCAGCCAATAGTTTACCTTTAAAAGTGGCCATGGTTTGGAGCGAATAGGTTTCTTTACGAGCGACCGTATTTTGCACCATTACCCCACCGCGACGGTCGTCGATATTGACGAGCGCAAAGGCATGTTTGGGCAGTTGGTCGAAGAAGCCTTTTTTGGCTTTGATGTAATTATCAAACGTTTTATGAAAATCAAGGTGGTCGTGGGTGATGTTGGTAAAAATACCTCCTGCAAATATTAACCCCGCAATGCGCTCCTGCGTTACGGCATGAGAGCTTACTTCCATAAAACAATGGGTACAGCCCCGACGTACCATTTCGGCCAGTAGCTCATTGATTTTGACTGAGTCAGGCGTGGTATGGGTAGAAGGAATGATGTCGTCGTCAATTTGGTTTTGTACGGTTGACAACAATCCGACATGGTAACCCAATTGACGAAACAGTTTGAATAAAAGCGTGACGGTTGACGTCTTGCCATTGGTACCGGTGACACCGACCAATTTAAGTTTTGAGGAAGGATTGCCGTAGAAATTGGCTGCCATCAACCCCATGACACGCGCCGAATCCGCGACGTGAATGTATGTGATTCCATCGGCCAAATCAGAGGGAAGATCTTCGCACAAAATCGCCGCAGCTCCCATCTCAATGACTTTCGGGATAAACTGATGTCCATCGGTCTGAGTACCTTTCTGAGCCACAAACAGACTTCCCGCACTCACCTTGCGGGAGTCAAATTCGATATTTTTTATTTCGGCGGTAAGGTCCCCGTGAACGGAGAGGGTTGTTACGCCGGTCAATAACTGCTTTAGGGTATGTGTCATTCTGTTATACGTTCTTTGGATTAAATAGGAAAGTTGCTTCTGCGCAATTTTTCAAATTTGTCATTTACTTATTTTTCACCAATGCGGAATTATGCAGAGTGTCGGTCGGACCCGTTCGGGACAGAAGCCGGTGCATTTTACAGGTCAGGCGTACCGTCAGACTCCCTCTCTTTTATTCCCCACTCCGCTGTATATTGCTCAGTTCCAGTTTGGTTTCTTTCCGTTCAAAAGCCATCATTTTATCCAACAGCGTTTCGATATTACCCGCTACCAAAAGCAGGTCGCGATTTTCCGGTTTCAGAAATCCCTCTTCTACCATCACGTCGATATGGGCTAAAAGATGATTATAAAAGCCGTTGTAATTTAATACACCAACCGGGCCGTGGAAAATTTTTAATTGAGCCCATGCCAATATTTCAAACATTTCGTCCAGAGTACCGTAGCCACCGGGCAGGCAGATCACCCCATCAGAAAGCGATACCATTTTGGCTTTGCGTTCATGCATGGTTTCTACAAAATGGATTTCGGTCAGGGTTTGGTGAGCCACTTCCAATTCCGCCAAAAAGTTGGGGATGATACCGATTACCTGTGCACCTCCTGCCAATGTGCCATCGGCTACGGCGCGCATAAGTCCCAGATTACCGCCGCCGTAGATCAAATTGATGCCGCGCTTGGCTAAAGCCCGACCGACTTCATCGGCTACTTGCATGTAGTCGGGGCGTTTGCCCGCATTGGAGCCGCAATAAACAACGATTGATTTCATAAAGTAAAATCCGGATTTTCGAGCGCAAATATCGGCAACGAATTTGACCAATACTAACACTCGTCATTGGGAGAGCCGGCGGAAAAACCTATTTTTGCTTTTGACCGTTATGCAGTCGGGAAATTGACTGCTGACCCATAGACCAAAACAGATTTTCACTCATCCGATGAAAGAGATCAAAGCCATCATCAATGCTTATAATCAGATTGACCCTGCAAAAAATAAAGCGGCCATTGCTACCGTAGTCCGCGTAGAGGGTTCTTCGTATCGCCGCACCGGAGCTCGGATGCTCGTCACCGACGACGGCGTATGGGTGGGCGGTATCAGCGGCGGTTGTCTCGAAGGCGATGCCTTGCGGCGGGCCCGTTTAGCCATGGCTAAGTCAGAAGCGAGCTTAGTTACTTACGATACAAGCGAAGACGACCAATACCAAATCGGGGTAGGATTAGGCTGCAACGGAGTCATTGATGTCTTACTCACTCCCCTCGAAATAGGCAACCCCCATAACCCCGTTGAATTAGTAAAGAGCTGCATGGAAGAGCGTCGTCAAACGCACGTACTACTCACTGTGATGCGGTTGGACGACGAGCTGAATGACCTTAAAGCCGGTCAAATGCTGCGGTATACGGGGGAAAAGAGTTTGGAGGTTTTCGGTTCGCTTCAATCGGCAGTCGAAGAAGCCATAGAGCAGCAAATTTATAAAGGGCGGTCGGCTCCTAAGACCTTTGTATTGGCACAAGGAGGCGAAATAGAATTATTTATCGAAATTCTTCCTCCCGAAGTTCATCTTGTGTTGATGGGGCATCAGTATGATGTTTTGCCTTTGGCCCGTTTGGTGAAGGAAATCGGTTGGCGGGCTACGGTAGTCGCCAACCCGCAAAAAGTGATGCAAAAACTATTTGCCGTTGCTGATGCACCGGTTGCTCCTGCCGATTTTGATACCATTTTGATTGACAGGCACACGGCCATTATTTTGATGTCGCACGATTTCAAAACCGATAAATACAATTTACCCAAAGTACTGAAAACCGGGGCTTCTTACATCGGAATGCTGGGGCCGAGGGTTCGCTCCGAAAAAATATTCAATGAACTTGCTCAGGAAGGAATCGAGATTTCGGATAGTGACACAGAGCGCATTTACGCCCCTGTGGGGTTGGATATCGGCGCGGTTTCACCCGAAGAGATTGCTTTGTCAATCGTCGCAGAGATTCGGGCGGTATTCTCCGAACGCGACGGCGCGGCCTTGCGTTTGCGTACCGCTCCTATTCACGAAAGGGATTAAAGTGGGCTTCCGAAGCGGGAAGCTGACTGCTTCGGAAGCCGTAACGGATCAGGCTAATACAAGCTGATTGAATAAATCCGAGCCGGTGGATTCCTCTTCCGCTTGTTCTTCTTTCATGCCCGCCTCTTTGATCAGGTTGGCCGCTTTCAGTTTATTGTATTGCAAGACACAGCGACGCAATTGCTCAGCCATGATGACGCCCCAAGCACCCCGATAAAAATATTTCTTGGTACGCCCGTTCGGATTAAAGTCTTCGGTGTACGAAATATCATAGACGTAATGAAGCGGGATAAAATTCAGCAACTTATACCTTCTGCGCCGAACCATGATAGAAGCATATACTTCAGTCTTGGGACGGGTTTTGATGCCGAAGCAGATACCGAAGGTTCTTAAGTCGTGTTCGTCAAATACCTTTACCAAATCCAGTTTAAGCTTCAGGGCATCTTCCGAATCATCTTCAACCTGCCAATTGAGTTCATTAGCCGCGTGGCGTACGTTGATGTTGTATTGAAAGAGCAGATTGCTCCAGTCGTTTCGCGACTCCTCTTCAATTCCTTTGATAATGATGGATTTCCAAGGGGTCAGACAAATCTCTTCTATGTTGTTTTGTTCGCATAAACGGCAGATATCGAGTAAGAAATCAATCGCAAACAGTTCATTCCGGCGGTAAATGCCGAGCCATGATTTCTTGCCGTACCGATTAAAACCTTCGTAATAAGGCAACGAAAACGCCGGCGGATTGAACGGGGTTTCGACAGGCAGGGTATTTTGGGAAGGAACTTGACTCAGTATTTTGTGAATAGCCGTCTCTGCTTCTGCCCCCAAGGCTAAAATCAATTTTTCCAGGAGTTGGCATACGGACGGAATGTCGGCAGAAGGGATCAATCGTTGAAACGCATGCACTTTATTCGTCTTAGGCAAACGGATATACAAATGCCAATAATCAGCAATATCGGAAGTAACGAAGTTCAAATGCCCCGAAAACAACGGCGAAAAACTCTGCTGCGCGTCCGAAATATTGACTTTCAGTTGAGGTTCGGCCGCAAAACCGCTGAATATGGATTTATAGATCGTTTCCGTCAGCCAATTTCCCGTTTGAAAAACATCTTCTGCCACGTAAGAACTGACAATGTTGGGTTGGGTATTGCTGTCTGCTTCAAAAGTAAAATTCAACAAATCAGCTTTTTGCTGAAAGGCTTTGGCATAGTTACGCGGTAAGTCAAAGATCATCTGCTGCCGCAGCCCGAAACGCACTTTATACACCTGAAACTCGTTGGCCGTTTCTAAGATTGTTTTTAATTGGGCAGGCGAGGCAATACCTCCCTTGAAGTTAATACGGATCGAATAGAAATCTCTCATGAAGGGGAATCAGTTCAGAATAATAATCGGTAGAGTTGTGCGCAAAGTTATATAAAATGTGTGGTTACGCACTACTGTTATTATGACACCAACCGCCATACGATTGCTGCAAATACAGCTATGTTACTAACTTTGTGCTTATAACACAGAACGCCGACATTGTATGGAACTGACCTCCGTTACGGACGCTACCCGCCTCATTTTAGAAAATTCGATAGAGTACGGAACCGAACACGTTCCTTTTGCCTCGGCTGATCGCCGTGTGTTGGCAGAACCTTTGGCCGCCGACCGCGACTTTCCTCCCTTTGACCGCGTCACAATGGACGGGATTGCCATTCAGTGGCAAAGTTATGCCAACGGATTGCGTCATTTTCGCATAGAAAGTACTCAAACGGCCGGTGAGACCCAACATATTCTTTCTGATGCCGAACATTGCATTGAAGTGATGACGGGAGCATCGTTGCCGATCAATACCGATACCGTAATTCGTTACGAAGATTTGGAGGTAACGGACGGAACGGCTCAGATCAAGGCTCCGGTAAAACAAGGACAGAACGTTCACTATCAGGGAGAAGATCGCACGACGGGTAAAGTAATTGTGCCGCCCGGTACTCTGTTGGGCCCACCCGAAATAGCGATCGCGGCGAGCATCGGAGCGGTGCAGGTCGGGGTAAAAAAACTGCCGTCGGTAGTGATCATTACGTCAGGCGATGAACTGGTGGCGGTAGAGCAAACACCGCTGTCTCACCAAATTCGCAGTTCCAACGTGCATTGTGTTGCCACATTGCTGAAAGAATACCGAATCAACACAGATTTTATCCACATTCCGGATGATTTAGAAACTACCCGACAAACGATTCAAGCGGCATTGTTACAATACGACGTACTGATTTTATGCGGGGGAGTCTCGCAGGGAAAAAAAGACTTTGTTCCCAAAGCCTTACAGGCCGAAGGAGTGGAGAAGTATTTTCATAAATTAAGCCAACAACCCGGCAAGCCGTTTTGGTTTGGGCGTAAAGGCAGGAAAGTGGTCTTTGCCTTGCCCGGCAACCCTGTCTCTTCGTTTATGTGCGCCCGCCGCTACTTCATTCCGTGGCTGCGCCAATCTTTGGGACTCACTCCTATGGATCACAGTTACGCGGCGCTCAGCGAAGCCTATACTTACACTTCGCCCCTCACTTATTTCCTTCAGGTGCAGCTTTTTCAGGAAGGCGCTACTCTCATGGCTCGCCCGATAACGGGCCACGGTTCGGGTGATTTTGCTAATCTGGTCAATACCCAAGGTTTCTTAGAATTGCCGAAAGAGCAAACTATTTTTGAAGCCGGGCAAATTTTTCCCCTTTGGCGGTATGATTATGGGGTATAACTACCCCCTATTTACCATTTGATAAATAAATCAAAAAAAACAGGGTGAAAATTTGGCAGCCCAAAAATCTTTGTTTACAATTGTAAACAAATTGCTTCTTTTAGCCATGAAATGTATGGCTGGGCTTGGAGAAAAATAAGACGAAAAAAAATCGTATAAATTTTTAGTGAAATCAAGCCGGTCTCAGATAAGTGTAACCTGTTAAGGGCAAATTCGTTAACAAATTCTTAACATTACTCAACGATTAGATTTTTCAAATTTTCTGCGTGTTGACCGCCAATGTGGTGTTATGGTCAGACGTAAAAGATTTGTATTTTCGCAAAACTAAATGTTCGTTCCAATGACTCTAAGTGAGTTGCTGCTCACTGATGAGTATGTTTTGTGTATTTAGAAATCGTATTATTAAAAGTCATCACCCCATAAAACACAGTTACCCTCATGTATGTTATTAAGCGCGATGGCCGTCGCGAGTCGGTCAAATTCGATAAAATCACTTCTCGAATTGAAAAGTTGTGCTATGGTTTGGAAAACATGTACATCCAACCTATAGAAGTAGCTAAAAAAGTAGTAGCAGGCATCTATGACGGTGTTACTACCGCCGAGTTGGATGTGTTGGCTGCTGAAACAGCTGCTTCTATGACCACGAAGCATCCCGACTATGCTATCTTGGCCGCACGTATCGCCATTTCTAACCTGCATAAAAATACGCTGAAGTCGTTTTCCGCAACGATGAAGCAGCTTTATACCTACACCGATCCTAAAACGGGGGAAAATGCGTCTTTGATCTCTAAAGAAGCTTACGATGTAATTCGTAAATACGCGGCCCTTTTAGACTCCACCATTATTTATGACCGCGATTACGGCTATGACTATTTCGGTTATAAAACTCTGGAGAAATCCTATTTGCTGAAGGTAAACGGTAAGATCGCTGAACGCCCTCAGCACATGCTGATGCGGGTGGCTGTAGGGATTCACTTAGAGGACATTGATTCGGTGATCGAAACCTACAATCTGCTCTCTGAACGTTGGTTTACCCACGCTACACCTACGCTTTTCAATGCCGGTACTCCGAAGCCTCAGATGTCAAGCTGCTTCCTGCTGACGATGAAAGAAGACAGCATTGCGGGTATTTATGATACGCTCAAACAATGCTCTTTGATCTCCCAATCGGCAGGCGGTATCGGTTTGAGCATTCATAACATTCGGGCAATGGGTAGCTACATTAAAGGCACCAACGGCACTTCTAACGGTATCGTACCGATGTTGCGGGTGTTCAACGACACGGCTCGCTATGTAGACCAAGGCGGCGGCAAACGTAAGGGGTCGTTTGCTATCTATTTGGAGCCTTGGCACGCCGATATTTTCGATTTTCTGGATCTGAAGAAAAACCACGGCAAAGAAGAATTGCGGGCTCGCGATCTGTTCTACGCTATGTGGATTCCCGATCTGTTTATGAAGCGGGTAGAGGCCAACGACACTTGGTCCTTATTGTGTCCGCACGAGTGTCCCGGTTTGGCGGATACTTACGGTGATGAATTTGAAGCGTTGTATGAAAAATATGAGCGTGAAGGGAAGGCCCGTAAGACCATCAAAGCCCAGGATTTGTGGTTTGCCATTATGGAATCTCAGATTGAGACCGGCACGCCGTACATGCTTTACAAAGACCACGCCAACCGCAAGTCAAATCAAAAGAATTTAGGAACGATCAAATCATCGAACCTGTGTACCGAAATCATGGAGTATACCTCTCCCGATGAAGTGGCGGTTTGTAATTTGGCGTCTATTTCATTGCCTAAATTTGTGGAACAGGGCACCGACGGTTTCTTACGTTTTAATCACCAAAAACTGTTTGAGATCACGAAGGTCGTTACCAAGAACCTCAATAAAATCATTGACCTCAACTACTATCCTGTTCCGGAAGCCGAGCGCAGCAACAAGCGCCACCGCCCCATCGGGATCGGTATTCAAGGCTTGGCCGATGCGTTTTTGATGATGCGGATGCCTTTCGAATCGGAAGAAGCCCGCCGTCTCAATGAAGACATTCACGAGACCATCTATCACGGCTCTATGGTAGCTTCGATGGAATTGGCCAAGAAAGAAGGCCCGTACGAAACGTGGCAGGGTTCGCCGATCTCTCAAGGGATTTTCCAATTTGATATGTGGAATGTTAACCCTAAGAGCGGACGTTGGAATTGGGAGCAATTGCGTAAAGATGTAGTGAAATACGGTGTACGTAACTCGCTCTTGTTAGCTCCGATGCCGACGGCTTCTACCAGTCAGATATTAGGAAATAATGAGTGCTTTGAGCCGTTTACGTCTAACTTATACGTTCGCCGCGTGTTGTCGGGTGAGTTTGTGGTAGTCAATAAATACTTGCTCAAAGACTTGGTGAAAGAAGGTTTGTGGAACGATACGATGAAAAATGAGCTGATGAAACACAACGGCTCGGTGCAGAAAATCAGTGATATTCCGACGCATTTGAAAGAACTTTATAAAACCGCGTGGGAGATAAAGCAGAAAACCATTGTAGATATGGCGGCCGACCGCGGCGCGTATATTTGCCAATCGCAGTCGTTGAATATCTTTATGGAAAATGCCAATTACGGCAAATTGACTTCGATGCACTTCTACGCTTGGAAGAAAGGATTGAAAACCGGTATGTACTACCTGCGTACCCAAGCGGCGGTAGATGCGGTGAAGTTTACGGTAGAGAAAAATGCCGAAGCTGTTTTGGAACCTGTCACAAGTACCGTAGCGGAAAAAGACTTAAACTACGAAAAATACGCTCAAGACCACGCCCCTCAGGTGACGGCAAAGGACAGTCAGGCGGAAACACAATATCCGCTCGAAGCTCCGCAAGACGGCAATAAGGAAAGATAATAAAAACTCATACAGTTGTACAGAGCAGGTCAGCATTGGCCTGCTCTTTTGTTTTTTAGCGCAACCCCAAAAAATACCCCGATTGCCATAGCGACAACCGGGGCAGCGTATTTCATTGAAATAATTCGGATTAGCGTTTTAGTTGGGATACCCCGGGTTTTGCGGTTTGAGATTGGGGTTATTCAACATTTCCTGTTTGCCGAGCGGCAACAAGAGATGTTTTTCCTGCAAAGGCTGATTGGAACTCAGATTGACGTGTCCCACAAAGTTGTCAAACCCGTTGGTTTTCTCGTTGTACACTTTGCGCAAACGCACCATGTCAAACCACGTGATCTGCTCGTAGGCCAACTCATGCCAACGCTCGCGCCATACCGCTTCGCGGAAAGTGGTTTGGGTATACGTTCCGAGCGCGGGTGTAGTTAACTTAGCCCGATCTCTGATACGTTTGAAGGCATCGTAGGCTCCCTGTGTCGGCCCCCCCACTTCGTTTTGGGCTTCGGCGTAAATCAACAGCGTTTCGGCATAGCGGATTTGCGGCACGTTCAGGTTGTTTTGACGAGAGCCGGCTACCCCCGAGGTACCATTGGATGTACGGTTAAAATGTTTGAAGATATAGGGAGCCCCCAATTCAAACGGGGCACCGTTGCCGTTGGTAAAATAGCTGGTGTAGAAATAACCTTCCTGATTTTTAGCTCGTAAATCGCCTGCTTCGTACGAATTATAAAAAGAAGGAGTAGGAACTGTGCTTCCCGTACCGCCCGGGCCGTTGTAAGTGACCGGTTTAAAGTTGGGATACATATTATCCATAGGATTACCCGCTACCACAGTATTGTATTGCAACATAAACAAATGCTCCAAGCGATTTTCCGTAGATTCTTTATGCACATCTTCGTAGGAAGTAAACAGGTTGATCGTACCCGGGTTAGCATTGGCGTAAGTAATTACCTCCAGGGCTTTATCAGCGGCCAATTTATAATAGGCGGCTCCTTTGCTGAGCGGAAAGCCCGCCATGGTCAGATATACTCTTGACAATTGTGTTTTTACCGCCGCCATATTAACACGTCCGCTCACATCCATCCAAGCCAAACCGGCCGCTTCGGCCGCAACCAAATCATCTACAATCAATTTGTAAACCTCTTCTTGCGAGGCGCGTGCCGGTTGAAAATCTTCGGAACTCGCCGTTTGCGGTTTGGTTACCAGTGGGATATCTCCCCATAAGCGTACGGCTGTGAAATAAGCCGTAGCCCGCAAAAAACGGGCTTCTCCCAAAACTTTCTTTTTTTGGGCTTCGTCCATGGGCGTAATCGGCGGTACCTTTTCAATGACCTGATTGGCTTGGGCAATCACTTTGTAAAGGCCGTTCCAGTAATTAACCACGTGCGCCGTATTACCGTCGTGTACCAATCCGTATAAGTTATTCAAATCGGAGTTTTGAGCGGTTTCGGTAGTAGATGTCCCCGTCATGGCCTCCAACAATTGCCAGTTGGAAGAGAAAATCCCGGCACCGTCGCCCATAAAGCGCATATCGGCATAAACAGAAGCCAAGGCCGCCTCAGCGTGATCAGGAATCGTATAAAAACTATCGGGAGTCAAGTTGGATGGCGCCTGTTCGTTAAGGAAGTCGGTGCAACCTGCCGGGCCGAGCAAAAGGGCACTGCATACTAAAGCGCGGCCCATTTTCTGTATTATCGTAAGGTTCATAATGAATGTTCGTTAGAGAAAGTAATGAATTAAAACCCGATCTGTAATCCCACCATATACGTAGTCGGTTTGGGATAATTGTGCCAAATTTCTCCTTGTGAGAAAGCACTGCTGGTATCCCCTTGGTTGGTAGGGGTTACCTCCGGATCACCGACAATCTTGTCTTTTACGGCCAGGAAGAAGTTTTGCGCCGTAGCATACACCCGCAAACGATTCAACTTGATCTTGTTGGTGATGTGTCCCGGGAAGGTATAACCTAACAAAAGGTTTTTACCGCGCAAAAACGAGCCGTCTTTTACCCACCACGAGTCCACGTTGGTTACGTAGCCGGCGCGGGTATCGCGGATTTCAGCAATCATCGTGTTTTGGTTTTGCGGTGTCCAGGCATTCAGCACTGACGTATAGCTGTTGGCCAAAGCTTGGCGGTCTTCGCTGGGGTGCAGATTCATCAATAACACGTCGTTACCGTACATGAACTGAAGTTCAAGCGTCAGGTCGAAGTTGTTGTAACGGAACGTATTGGTCATCGCTCCCCAACCTTTAGGGCTGCCGTTTCCGATAATGCTGCGGTCAGCATCGGTGATGGCTTTATCGCCGTTCACATCCAAATACTTGATATCGCCCGGCAGGATAGTCAACCCGTTGCGATAGCTGGTGAATTTGGCGGCCTCTTCGCGCTCGGCTTCACTCCAAATACCTACCCGCGTTAGCCCCCAGAACGAGCCCACGGGCTCACCGATGCGGATGATGTTGGTTTGGTTGGTAAAGTTAGGTCCGCCCACCCCGAAGATATCCGAAGGAGTGGCCAATGAGAGTACTTTGTTGCGGTTAAAGGAAATATTGAAGGTCGTATTCCACTGGAAGCCGCCGCGATCAATGTTGATGGTATTGACGCCGAGTTCCACTCCTTTATTCTGCATGGAGCCAATGTTCTTACGGATGGTAGCATAACCGCTTGTACGAGGAACGGGCGCATCCAAAAGCATGTCGGTAGTTTTGCGGTAATAATAGTCAGCTTCGAGCGAAATTCTTCCTTTGAGCAGCCCCAATTCAACCCCTACGTCTGCTTGGGCGGTTTTTTCCCACCGCAAATCGGGGTTAGCCAAACGAGAGATACCCGTACCGGCTACTCTGGCTTCGTTATAAACAGTGGCATAGTTAGAGCTCAACAGTGACAGAGAAGAATAAGCCGGAATTTCTGAGTTTCCGGTCAAACCGTAGCTCGTGCGAAGTTTGAGATTGGAAATCAGCTCGTTACCTTTGAGGAAGTCTTCTTCAGATACCCGCCAAGCCAATGCCCCTGAAGGGAAGAACGCAAATTTGTGGTTTTCTCCGAATTTGGAAGAACCATCAGCACGTCCGGTAACGGTCAATAAATACTTGTTGGATAGGGAATAATTGATCCGTCCGAAGTACGAATTAAAGGCAAAGCGGGAAGCTCCTGAACCGACAGCCGGGTTGGTGGCTCCCGCCCCTAAGTTATTGAATCCGAAATAGTCCGTGGCAAAGTTATTAACGCTGGCGCTCATGTTGAATACATTGGTTTCCTGCCACGAAATCCCCAACAGAGCCGTCAGTGAGTGTTTATCGCCGAATTGCTTGTTGTAGGTCAGGTAGTTTTCCAACGACCAGAAGCTTTCTTTACGGTTGCTCGTAGAAGCGTTTCCGTTGCCGCCGATGTTGAGGGTACGGGTTTGCGACTGATTGTTTTCTTGGGTCTGAACGTTTATTCCGAATACCGTTTTCATTTCCAGCCCTTTGGCTAAGCTGAGGTTAGAATACATACTTCCCAATGTGGTTTGGGTATTCAGAATGTACTTACGTCCCATCAAGCGGTGTACCGAACTGAATGTTCCTTCGGCAAACGGAAAGTCGCGGTTGTTGGCATACGTACCGTCTTCGTATTTTACGGGCAAAAACGGAAAGTCTTCCACGATCTGACGAGCTACGGCATCGTTGATGTCAACCAAGTTTTCGCTTTGGTTGTTGTAGCTGAGCGTACCGCCGATCTTGAGCCATTTTTTCACCTGATCGTCAATGGTAAAGCGGCCGGAGTAGCGTTTCATGTAAGAGGTTTTCAGCAATCCCTGATCATCGCGATACCCCAACGAAACAGAGTACTGCGTACGCTCATTACCACCGCTGAAGCCCAATTGATGGTTTTGCGAGAGTTTGTTCTGTGAAGACTCTTTAAACCAGTCCGTATCGTATTTGGGACTGCCGTCGCTGTTGAAAACACGCGGGTCAGTACGGCGTAATTTGGGGTTGAGGTAGGCCCATTTGCCCGCAGCCCAGCCCACAGGGTCGTATTTGGCCATGTTGGCCCACGCCAGATCTTCTACCGCCATGTATTGTTTGGCATTGAGTACTTCGGGTTTATTAGGTCCGATGGTATTTACGCTGAAATCTACATTGTAGGTCACTTGGCCTTCGCCGGCTTTTCCTTTTTTGGTAGTGACCAAAATCACCCCATTGGCACCGCGCGCCCCGTAAATGGCCGTAGAAGACGCATCTTTAAGCACCTCAACGGAGACAATATCGTTGGGGTTGATATAGTCAATGGCCGAACTGAACTGATTTTGAGTCCCTTGAGGCAACATCACACCGTCCACCACGTAGAGCGGATTATTGGAGGAGTTGATGGAACTGAAGCCGCGTACCCGGATGGTAGTTCGTCCGCCGGGACGGCCGGAGTTGTTATTTACCTGTACCCCCGGCAATCTGCCCGACAACGCCTGAGTGAGTGAGGGGGCGGGGCGTTCGAGCAACTGCTCGGCCTTCACGGAGCCTACCGCCCCGGTAAGGTCCGATTTTTTCAGGGTACCGTATCCGATGACGACGATCTCTTCCAGAACTTTACTGTCGGCACGCATAGTAATATTGATCGAAGTTTGGTTGCCTACGGCCACTTCTTGAGGTATATACCCCACATAAGAGAAAATAAGCAATGCATTGGCATCCGGGACTTCAAGGCGGTATTGGCCGTTGACATCAGTGACGGTACCCCGTTGGGTACCTTTCAACACAATGCTTACCCCGGGAAGGGGCGAGTTAGATTCGTCGACAATTTTTCCGGAAACAGTTTTGTCAACCGTTTTTTTATCCGAACGATGAGTCGCAGGAGTCCCGAGCAAATCTCGGTCAGGGGCGGCATAGGCCATACCGAAGCAGCAAAAAACCAGAAGGCCCAAAGGCAACGACAGTCTAATCCTCTTAGACCGCGGCCGGCGCGGATGTAGCATGTACAACATAGAATTTCGTCCTTTTACGGACGGTTTAGGTGTTAGATAAAGTAATAGTAATAGTTAGGAGAAAGCAGAATAATCAGAAATGGGTGCTGTTTTTTAGAAATGGTGATACAGTTAGAAATGGTTTGTGTTCAAAAGAAGGGGAAAGCAGCCAATTACTCACTGATTTTTAAAGAAAATAGGGATTAATGAATGATTATTTGAATTTATTTAAGAATAAGTATGCCCTTTTGTGCAGAATTTCCCGGTATTTTGAATTTGTTTTACAGTTGTGCCGCCTTACTTTATCGACTTTCTGAATTCTTTAATAACTTGCCTGTTGCTGAACTTCATAAACCTAAAAACCATGCGTTATTTTTCCTTAAAAACTATTCTCCTGCTTTTGTCGACCCTGAGTTTACTGTCAGTTGGTTTTGCGCAAAAGAAAAAAGAAGCGAAACCGACAGTTGCTTCTGCCAAAGACGAGTCCAAAAATGACCCGTTCAATTCGAGTACATTCAGCGGTCTTAAACTGCGGAGTATCGGCCCTTCAGTGACTTCGGGACGCGTGGTAGATCTGGCCGTTAACCCCCATAACCACAGCGAATATTACGTGGCAGTAGCGGCGGGAGGTGTTTGGAAAACAACAAACCACGGAGTGACGTTTGAGCCTGTTTTTGAAGGAGAAGGCTCTTATTCCATTGGGTGTGTGACGATTGACCCTTCCAATACAAATACTGTGTGGGTCGGTACGGGTGAAAACAACAATCAACGGGCCGCCAATTACGGCGACGGTGTTTATAAATCGGAAGACGGGGGCAAATCCTGGAAAAATACCGGCCTTAAAACATCCGAGCACATTGGGCGGATTGTCGTAGATCCTACTAATTCGGATGTGGTTTATGTGGCTGCCTACGGTCCGCTTTGGTCGTCGGGCGGAGAGCGGGGTATTTATAAAACCACTGACGGCGGCAAAACGTGGAATCCGATATTGACCGTCAGCGAACATACGGGTTTTAATGAGATTCATGTGGATCCGCGCTTTCCCAATGTTCTTTATGCTACGGCACATCAGCGTCAGCGCAAAGTCTTCACTTACATCAGCGGCGGCCCCGAATCGGCCATCTATAAAAGTACAGACAGCGGTGCCACGTGGAATAAACTTACGAACGGATTGCCGAGCGGCGATGTGGGACGTATCGGTATGGCGGTGTCGCCGGTCAATCCGGATGTAGTCTACGCGGTCATTGAAGCTGCCGAACAAAACGGAGGCGTATTTCGCTCTGCCGACCGCGGAGCAAGTTGGAGCAAAATGAGCGGCTACTCCACCTCCGGGAATTACTATCAGGAATTGTTTTGTGACCCCAAAAATATCGATAAAATATACATTACCGATACTTACTTTATGATGTCGGAAGATGGCGGAAAGACCATGAAACGATTGGGGGAGATGCATAAGCACGTGGATAATCACGTCATTTGGTTGAACCCGAAGGATCCGAATCAACTCATTGTAGGCTGCGACGGCGGCCTGTATGAAAGCTATGACGGCGGAAAATTGTGGAATTTTAAAGAAAATCTCCCCGTCACTCAATTTTATAAAGTCACGACGGACAATGCGTTTCCTTTTTACAATGTCTTAGGCGGAACTCAGGACAATTTCAGTTTGGCGGGGCCTTCGCGGACTATCAGTGCCAACGGGATTGTCAATGAGAATTGGATAGTAACGCAGGGAGGCGACGGTTTTGAATCGCAGGCAGATCCGACGGACCCTACGGTCATCTATGCTCAGTCGCAGTACGGCGGATTGGGCCGTTTCGACAAAAAGACGGGCGAAAGCGTCGATATTCGTCCGGTGGAATTGGAAGGAGAACCGGCCTATCGCTGGAACTGGGACGCCCCGTTGGCCGTTTCGCAGCACAAACCTACCCGGCTGTATTTTGCTGCCAATAAAGTATTCAAAACCGAGGACCGCGGCAACACCTGGAAAGTCATCAGCCCTGACTTGAGTCGACAGATCGATCGAAACAAATTGCCGATCATGGGAAAAGTATGGGGCATAGACGCCATTGCAAAAAACAGTTCCACCGATATTTACGGCAATATTACGACGATTTCGGAATCTAAATTAGACGAAAATCTGCTCTATGCCGGTACGGATGACGGTCTGATCCATGTCACGACGGACGGGGGCCAAAATTGGACAAAAATTGACGTAAACAACATTCAGGGTGCACCGGAGCGCACCTACGTCAACCAAATCCTGGCGTCACAGCACAATAAAAATGTAGTGTATGCTGCCTTCAATCACCATCGTTACGGGGATTTCAAACCCTATTTTTATAAAAGCACCGATATGGGCAAAACATGGACAGCCCTGCAAAACAACCTGCCGGAACGCGGTACGGTCTATACCGTGGCAGAAGATCACGTCAATGCCGATCTGTTGTTTGTCGGTACAGAATTCGGGTTGTTTTTCAGCATTGACGGCGGTCAAAAATGGATACAATTGAAAGCCGGGCTTCCTACTATTGCCGTGCGTGATTTGGATATTCAAAAACGCGAAAATGACCTTGTGTTAGCTACGTTTGGGCGCGGTTTTTACATTTTGGATGATTATACCCCGCTCAGAAATCTTAAAAAAGAAGATCTATCGAAAGAGGCCTTCATGGCCACGATCAAAGATGCTTGGCAATTTCTGCCGTCACAGCCGTTAGGCTTGCGCGGGAAAGGGTTTCAGGGCGAAAGTTATTTTTCCGTTCCTAATCCGGAAGTAGGGGTGGTATTTACGTATTATCTCAAAGACGGTATAAAAACCCTGAAAGAAAAACGAAAAGAACGGGAGAAAGCCTTGGCAGAAAAAAATCAATCCGTTTTCTATCCGTCGATTGACTCGCTTCGGTTGGAGGAAGCTCAGCCCGCTCCCTATTTACTTTTTACCATTACCGACGAAAGCGGAAGCGTTGTTCGACGGATCAAAGCTCCCGCCAAGAAGGGATTACAGCGAATTACGTGGGACTTTCGCTACGATGCTCCTGATCCGGTGAGTTTCGACGAACCCGATCCGATGAATTTTTTCTCCGGTCCCGATCTGGGCGCCATGGCTTTTGCGGGAAATTACAAAGTAGCGTTGAGCAAGTTTGAAGACGGTACTTTTACGGAACTCGTCCCGGCGCAACCGTTCAAGGTAGTTTCTTTGAATGCTGTTTCGCTGTCGGCAGCCGACAAAAAAGCGTTGGAAGCCTTTACCCAAAAAACCGCCTCTTTGGTTCGTGCTTTGGGCGGTGCGCAAGGAATTTACGGAGAACTGAATCATAAAATGCGTTTTCTGAAAGCCGCTTGGCAAAGTACCCCTAAGGCCTCTGCTCAGTTGCAAACGCAACTTCTCGGCATAGAAAAGCAGTTAAGCACACTCAGTACGGCTCTTTACGGCGACCGTACCTTGGCGCGGCGTGAGTTTGAAACGCTGCCTTCCATCAGCGAGCGTGTAGGCCGTATTCAAGGTAATCTCGTCAATACGTCGGCTGCCCCGACGCAAACTATGCTTACCTCTTACCAAACCGTAGCCAAACAATTTGCCGCCTTTTTGTCCGATCTCCGTAAAACCCAAAGCGACATTAGTGCGCTGGAAAACGCGCTTCAAAGTGCAGGAGCTCCTTATACCCCCGGTCGCTTTCCGGAATGGAAAGAAAATGAATAACGAAACTCGCCCTTGGTCATCGAAGTACGATTTCATCGGATGATCAAGGGCCGTTCGATATACGATTATTCAAAATATGACGAATACTCCCCAAATAGCTTTCTTTATCTTACCATTTAGGGCTATTTTCCTCCAATCGCCCCGGCGGGAAAGGCGGTTTTGATCTCTATATGGTCGGTTTTTCAGGCTCAAAGAGTTTATGAATTTCCTTGGCTCCGCTCACTTTTTACTGAGACCATTTTGCTTGAAAAAGATCCACAAACAAATTTTTCGCTCCCTTTTCGGCCTTATACATACCCAAAGAGAAGGAAGTTTTTATAACTTTGGTATAGAATTAATAGTACAAAAGCCGATTATCGCTTTCTGTTTTGTCCTCTCTACCTCTTTTCGGTACTTATTTCATTTCTGAATTTATCCCATTACAATCTATGAAGGAAAATCAGACGGCACTTAAAACTATTTTTTTGGCAGATGACGATGCCGACGACCGGGAGTTTTTTTCGGATGCCCTGGAGCAATCAGAGCTTCAGGTGCAACTCACAACGATCAAAGATGGAGTTCAATTGATGAAAACATTGGAGGAAACAGTACCGCCGCCGCCGGACGTTATTTTTCTTGACTTGAATATGCCGCGAAAAAGCGGATTTGAGTGTTTGCAGGAAATAAGGAAAACGGAAAAATTGAAGGGAATCCCGGTGGTCATTCTTTCTACTTCGGCCAATGCCGATCTTGTAGAAAAAACGTACCGACACGGAGCCAATTATTATATCTGTAAGCCCAATTCAATTACCCGTTTAAAAAACATGATTGAAAAAGTAATGACCTTTGATTTAAGACAACAAGGCAAACAACCCGCCCGAGAAACGTTTTTCGTGTCAATCGCCTGACAAATACCTACAACATATGGAAAAGCCGGAACGTTATCGAATAAAGATACTTTTTTGGGTTGCTTCCATTTTTCTTCTGCTGCTTTCTGTTTTTTCTTATTTAAAAATCAATGGTCTTTTTGAATTATCCGGTTCGATCAACCATACCAACTTAGTAAGGTTAGCTCTCGAAAATATTTTTTCCGGTCTGAAAGAAGCCGAATCCGGCAAGCGCGGCTATGTACTTACCAACGACCCCATTTTTTTGGAACACTTCCAAAAAGCCAATCAAGACATTGTTTCCAATCTTTTTCGGTTAGATTCACTCACCAAAGATAATTCCGAACAGCAACGAAATATCCTTGTTTTGCAACGATTAGTTGCTCGGGAAGTCGATTATCTCAAAAGTACCATTGACGATGCTCCGATCATCAAGATCACGGCTTCTCGGTTGCTGGCGGGAGAGGCCATTATGGAAGACGTACGGAGGCAAATCGTTAAAATGGCGTTAATAGAAGAGAAATTGTTGAAAGAGCGTAATTCTTCCTTAATCACGGAGTCATCCTTGCCCCCTTTTGCGGTATTTTCACTCACGATTACGGCGGTCATCATTCTGGTGGTTTCGTATTACAAGATCATGCAGGAATTAAGGCTGTCCAATCGGTTGGAATCAGATCTGGAAAAACAAAATCACCTGCTTGAAGACAGAAATGAGTCTTTGGCAAAGATGAATAAAGAACTCGAAGCCTTTACCTACATTTCCGGCCATGATTTGCAGGAACCGTTACGTAAAATACAAATTTTCGCCAACCGGCTGCTCGATAACGAGACACCGCATTTGTCTGACAAAGGAGTACATTCTTTAAACAGGATACGAGAATCGGCTAACCGAATGCAGGCCCTCATCAAAGATCTGCTGGTTTATTCCCGCACTCAGTCAGAGGAATTTACTTTTGAATCTACCTCTTTAAACGACATCATTGAAGAAGTCAAAAAAGAGCTGGCGGAAGAAATCAACCAAAAAAATGCGATTATTGATACCGAAAATTTAGGTGAGGCATACGTTGTGGCGACTCAATTTTACCAATTAATGCATAATCTGATAGGTAACGCGCTCAAGTTTTCCCGTTCGCAAATTCCACCGCACATTACCATAAAAGGCAGCGTTGTCGGGGGCAATCAGCTTCATGATAAATACCCAACCCTTGCCCTGTTTTCTGCGGAAAAAAGCTATTATCGTCTTGTCATAAGTGACAACGGTATCGGTTTTGAACCGCAATATAAAGACCTTATCTTCAAGGTATTTCAACGGCTTCATGACCGAGACCGGTATCCGGGCACCGGCATCGGTTTGGCGATTGTTAAAAAGATCGTGGATAATCATAAGGGCTTTATTACCGCAACGAGTGAACCGGACAGAGGCACAACCTTTGCTATTTTCCTCCCGGAACCGACATTCTCAGAATGACGCTCATAGCCAAAATCTGCTTAAAAAAATTACTTTTGTGTAAACGATAGGCGCTTTTTTCCTTTTTATCCTTATTCTAACCCAAACGTTCCGTGAAAAAACACCTTGCTTGGCTCTGTTTATTACTTTTTTTGGCCTTAGAAGGCTGTAAAACCTCCAAAAAACCGCGTACGACGCCGCGCGATTTCGGCCCCATGGGCATGAAGCGAGAAATGCGTGCCGTTTGGATAGCCACCGTAGATAATATTGACTGGCCGAGTCGCAAAAACCTTACCTCTGACCAACAACGGGAAGAGTTCGTGCAATTAATAGAAAACCACAAGCGGACAGGAATCAATGCCGTGTTTGTGCAGGTGCGGGCCGCGGCCGATGCTTTTTATGCGAAAGGTGAAGAGCCTTGGTCGGAGTGGCTGACCGGCAAACAAGGCAAAGCACCTGAGCCTTTTTATGACCCTCTGGAATTCATGATTGAGGAATGTCATCGTCGAGGGATTGAGTTTCATGCTTGGCTTAATCTGAATCGTACCGCTCACAGAGCAAGTAAAAGTATTTCGAATGACAACATTGGCCGTAAACACCCGGAATGGGTTTTCGATTACGACGGTTATAAACTTTTTAATTTCGGCTTGCCCGAAGTACGGGATTACATTACTGAAGTGACCGCCAATATTGTTCGGAATTATGACGTGGACGGCATCCATTTCGATGACTATTTTTACCCCTATACTGTTACAGGCCAAACACTTAAAGACGAAGCCGCGTTTCAGGAATACGGGGGGCGTTTCCGAAACAAAGACGATTGGCGGCGCGATAATGCCGACAAACTCATCAAACAGATCAGTGATGCGATTGCCGCCGAAAAATCGTACGTAAAGTTTGGCGTGAGTCCTTTCGGGGTTTGGCGTAATCGAAACGATGATCCGTCAGGTTCGGCCACGCAGGCAGGCCAAACTTCCTACGATAATCTGTACGCCGATTCTAAAAAATGGCTAAAGGCCGGTTGGATTGATTATATAGCACCGCAGATCTATTTTTCCACCAAATTTGATAAAGTACCCTTTAAAACCCTGACAGCTTGGTGGCTGCAGCACACCTACGGGCGTCATTTGTACATCGGACAGGGGGCTTATCGGGTAGGAACCCAAGACAAAGACCGCACTTGGGCCGACAACTCGGAACTGTGCCGTCAGATGCGTTTTATTCGCCTCAATCCGGAAATCACCGGAAGTGTCTTTTACAGTTCCAAATCGTTGATAAACAATAAACTCGGTCACGCTGATTCGCTGCGTAAAAACTTTTATAAAGAAGCGGCTTTTCCGCCACCGATGCCTTGGAAAGACAAAACAGCCCCTCATACTCCTCAAAACTTGCAAGTAGCTGATACCCGCAACGGCGTAGAAATTCGCTGGTCGGTACCGGAACCCACCCGCGACGGAGATAAGGTGCGGTATTATGCGGTCTATCGCTATTCCAATGACGAAACACCGCGTTTGTTGGCCGCTTGCTACGAAGGCCAAACCCGAGCCCTTGACCGTACCGCGCTGCGAGGGCATCGTTACACCTACGCTATCACCGCGCTTGATCGTCTGCACAACGAGAGCGAAGCCGTATTGGCTACGGTCACTGTCCGTTCTAACCTTCGTGCTTCTCAAAAATAATCAGTTGCTTCGGGCGGTTATTTTTCCACTTTTATCTTCCATCCCGGGCCGCTCTTTATTCCGTATTTCGCCGAAAAATCCCCCCTATTGATGGCCAATGAGAAGTTCATCAGGCTGTTGAAATAGCCCATGACCATACCTTCGGGCACTTCCCCAAAGGTATGAGCGAAAGGCACTTCGCCCTGAAATACCGTTTTTTCGTTTTCCCATATCGTGACTTTTACTTTTTGCCCGGCCGACACATTCAGCTTTTTGAATAAGTCAGCGGAAATGTTTGTCCAAACGTTGCCGTACTGTACATCTAAGATCGGAATAGCGCCTGCGAGGGTCTTCCCGTCAAAAACCGCTTTTTGATACGGTATTTTTACTACTTCATCGGGGAGGCGTTTGCCTGCTTGAGCTAACGTGATCACCCCCGCTGCCAATCGGGCGGCGGTATAGGCATAGACATCACGCCCGTGAAATGTATAAGACGCCTGCGAGTTTTGACGGCGATTCAGGGCTTCGTTGATTTCGTGCACTTCCCCGATACCCAACGACTCTGCAATCAGCGTAAAAGTGCCGTTGTCCGGTCCGACAAAAAAGTGCCCGCTTTTGGTTTTCAATACCACCGATTTGCGCTCTGTACCTACGCCCGGATCGACTACCGAGACAAACACCGTTCCTTTGGGCCAATAGACGGCTGTCTGTTCCAACCGATAAGCCGCTTCCCAAATATTGTACGCCGGGATTTCGTGCGTCAGGTCAAACAGACGAAGAGTAGGGTCAACCCCCATAGCTACTCCTTTCATGGCCGATACGGCCCCGTCTTTCAATCCGAAATCAGTCTGAAAGACAACGGTTTTGGATTGAGAGAAGAGCGGAGCGGAAAATGAGTAAAACAACAGAATGGATAAGATCTTTTTCATCTGAAAATAAATAACAAGTTTCAACTGAGCGGTAATACAAAAAGGGCTTCATTTGCCATCCCTTGAACGGATTGAATCCATTCCTTTTCAGCATTTTTCAAGTAGGCGATTGTCGCTTTTAATTCTTCTTTGCCCTGAACAAAATCAATCAACAGCGAATCGCCGCCCAAAATTTCCAACGCCGTACGCGAATTCCCTTTTTCGTAAGGTCCCTGTCGCCAAAGATCAGGTACGTATTCATTAAAAATACGGAGTAAAATCAATGAACTCAACAGAGAGTGACTCTTCTCAGTATGAGACAGATGCACCTGAAAACCACCGCAAAGCTCGTTGGCGTATTTATGGAAAGTCGGGATGAATTGCAGCGGACGCAACACATAGTTGACCCAAGGTAAATCGTCGGTCTGTTTTTCAAAATCCCGTTTGATTCTTTGCAGTTGGTGCCATTCCAAAAAAGGAGCACCCACGATCTCAAACGGCCGCGTGGTGCCGCGCCCTTCGCTTAAAATAGTGGCTTCAAACAAACACTGACCACTGTACAAATGAGCGGTTTGCAACGAAGGGAAATTAGGTGAAGGAAAAATCTGAAAATAGAAATCATTGTATGGAGGCAAAAGAGTATTTAACTCAAAATCAGCGGCGTAGTACTGTTTTAGCCAAAGAGCCAACTCTCCCAACGTCAATCCATGACGGTGCGGCAGTCCTTGATGACCGATAAAAGAAGCATAATCGCGGCTGATCGGCGTGCCTTCCACTTGCCTGCCTGCCGGATTGGGGTGATCAATGATCCAAATACGCGGAGGGTGCGTACAGCGGGAAAGCGTCTCAAACAAGTACGCCATCGTCGTCAGGTACGTAAAATACCGACAGCCAACATCCTGAATATCAACCACAATCGCATCCAACTCTTCCAACAGGGCAGGAGCAGCTTTCAGACTTTGCTCATCCCGGCCATAAAGTGACACAAAAGCAACATCCTTCCAAAAGGAATAGGCTTGGGTAGTTTCAAGAGGTTCCTGGTCCTGCAATTCCGAAAAAAGACCATGTTCCGGAACAAAGACCGTTTTCAATACTTTTTTCTCCGCCAATACCTCAATCAGGTACCGGCGTTGCTCAAAGACAAAGGCGGTTTGATTGCACAAAACCCCTACATTATTTTGATTAGATCGAAAAGAGTGGATTAATTCTTGTAGTGAAGTATATGTTTTCATTCTTTTAAAAAACAACTCGCTTCAATCTTAAAAATCAGTTTTCTATTTTAGCCTTTAAAATGATAACAAGTATAATCAATTTTTTGAATGCACCCTTCCCAAATCATCAATGAACTCGCCGAAGACCGCGAGCTGTATTTCAATGCTGTCAGTCCGCCGATCATGCAAACCGGCAATTTCGTATTCAACGATTTTGCCTCGTTGCGAGGGGCCTTTGACGACGAAATGTCAACTTATCTGTATTCGCGGGGCATTAACCCAACAGTAGATATTTTGCGGCAAAAACTGGCCGCGTTGGATGAGGCCGAAGATTGCTTGGTGCTTAACAGCGGAGCCTCGGCTATTTTTTGCGCCGTCATGTCCAATGTGCAGGCCGGAGACCACATTGTGAGTGTGCGTAAGCCTTATACGTGGGCGTGGAAGCTGTTTGACCACATTCTGCCCCGTTATGCCGTCACGACTACTTACGTAGACGGAAAAAACATCGAACATTTTGAAGCCGCCATTCAGCCCAACACGAAAGTGATTTACCTCGAATCGCCCAACACCCTGACCTTCGAGTTGCAGGATTTAGAGGCTGTGGCCAAACTGGCTAAATCCAAAGGTATTGTGACCATTATTGACAACAGTTATTGTACTCCGCTGTTTCAAAAACCTCACCGATTCGGTATTGATTTGAGCTTACAGTCCGCTACCAAATACATCGGCGGGCATTCGGATACTGTAGCGGGCGTATTGACCGGCAGCAAAGCCATGATCAAGCAGATTTTTGATCGCGAAGCCCTGAATACCGGCGCTTTTGTGTCACCTTTCAACGGATGGTTGCTGCTGCGCGGACTGCGGACATTGCCCATTCGACTGAAACATATCTCGGAAAGCACCCAAAAAATTCTTGATTTTCTGAAAAAGCATCCCAAGATAGAAAAGGTCTATTTTCCCTTTGACCCTGATTTTCCGCAGTACGAGTTGGCAAAAAAACAAATGACGGGGGCCTGCGGTTTGCTCACCATTGCCCTCAAAGCAGAAAGTTATGCACAAATCGAAGCCTTTGCCAAAGCCCTGAAACACTTTTTGTTAGCGGTCAGCTGGGGTGGGCATGAGTCCCTCATTATGCCCAAATGTGCCGGTTTACGCCCCGAAGAATTTGATGCCGACAATGAAGAACACCGCCTGGTCCGGCTTTATATCGGATTGGAAGAGGCCGACTACTTGATCGAAGATTTGGAACAGGCTTTGTCTGTAGCAATTTAACAATAACATGGAACACGGATAGAACAGATTTGACAGATTCTCACGGATTTAATCCGTTCTATCCGTGCAATCTGTGTTCCGGCTGTGAGAGTACAAAAAATACAATTCCATAAAAGTACAGGAGGGTTGAACCTTTCGTTTCTTTTTGATTTGTCAGACCAATTCCTGAATTACCATGCACGAAATTGCCTTTTTGATGAAACTCAAACCGGGTTTTGAGGAAGAATACAAAAAACGCCACGACGAAATTTGGCTCGAACTTTCCGAAGCCCTGACCGCTGCGGGGGTCAGCGACTACTCCATTTACCTCGACCGCACTACGGGCGTTTTGTTTGCGGTACAAAAACGCACGGCAAACCATACTGCTGACACCTTGCCCAATCACCCTATTGTTAAAAAATGGTGGGCTTACATGGCCGACATTATGGATACCAATCCCGATAACTCACCCGTCAGTACGCCGTTGGAGTGCGTTTTTCACATGGATTAAGTGACAAATCAAAAATTTTCTACTGCTATGAACAACCTTCAGGAAACCTTTAATCGTCGCGAGTTTTTACAGAAATCTTCTTTGGCTACGGCCAGGGTACTGGCATCAGCCTCGTTGTTTGCCAACCCGGCGGCCAAACGCAAAGTAGCCATGGTAGGTACCGGTCACCGCGGAACAAGTATGTGGGGCGTACCCGTGGTCAAAGAATTCGGTGATATTATTGAGTTTGTGGGTTTATGCGACGTCAATCCCGGCCGCGCCGAAACTGCCCGTAAAATGCTCAATGTAAGTTGCCCGCTTTTTACCGATTTCGAAAAAATGATGCGCGAAGCCAAGCCTGATTTGCTCATCGTTACGACGGTCGACGCGACCCATGACCAATTTATCATCAAAGGCATGGAAATGGGGGCAGACATCATTACCGAAAAACCCATGACCACCGATGAAGCCAAATGTCAGGCGATTTTGGACGCCGAAAGACGTACCGGCAAAAAAGTAACGGTGACATTCAACTACCGCTATTCGCCTCACCGCCAAAAGTTGTATGAATTACTGCGTGAAGGGGCTATCGGGAAAGTGACTTCGGTTGATTTCCACTGGTATTTGGACACCCGCCACGGTGCCGATTATTTCCGTCGTTGGCATCGGCTGAAAGAAAACAGCGGTTCGCTTTGGGTACACAAAGCCAGTCACCATTTCGACCTGTTGAATTGGTGGTTGGAATCGGAGCCGGAAAGTGTCTTTGCCCAAGGGTCGCTGGAACATTACGGCAAAAACGGCCCCCTCCGCGGCAATAACTGCCGCAGTTGCCCTCACAAAACCGAGTGCCAATTTTACTGGGATGTTACCAAAGACAAACGACTGACAGCGCTCTACGTGGACAACGAAAAACACGACGGCTACCTGCGCGACGGCTGCGTATTTAAGGAAGATATTAACATTTATGATAAAATGGCCGCTACCATTCACTATGCCAACGGCGTCAATGTCAGTTATTCGCTCACCACTTATTCCCCTTATGAGGGTTATCGTATTGCCTTCAACGGTACCAAGGGACGCTTGGAAGCATGGATCAAAGAAGCCGGCAAAATGACGATAGAGCCGTATGATGAACTAATGCTGTCTAAAAATTTCGGTGAGGTAGAGTACATCAAAATTCCGCAATCAGAGGGGCACGGGGGCGGAGATGCCCGCCTGCGGGATAAGGTTTTCCGTAATCCGTCCGCTCCGGATACATTCCGCCAATCAGCCGGCAGCCGCGACGGAGCCATGGCTATTTTGGTAGGAATCGGTGCCCGCAAAAGCATCCAAACGGGTTTGCCCGTAAAAATCGCTGATCTGACCGACCTTAAACCGGCGGCGAGGAAGAGTTAAGTTTTTGAGTTTAGGCGGGGCCCGCAGCGGTGTACCGTGCCCGTGCGGTTTACAGTTAGAATGTTAAAACCGTAAACCGTAAACCCTAAACGGTAATTACTTTCCGTTCAATTCCCAATTATAATCCATGTAGGAAATAGACGCGTCCTTGTCCAATTTCGTGGCAGAATATTTGTTGATCCAATCGACGATCGGCATTTTTTTGGTAAAATCGCCCCCGTACCAACTCAAGATCTTCGACACATCGGCCTTGTCTTTGGCTACATTGTTTTTGGATTTATCATTCATAAAATCACGCCCCTGTTCATCCAGTTGTTTATCCAATCGTTCCGCCACAAAAGCTTCATTACGAAGCGGAGGGCAGGATTTAGCCGCGCATACCAAGGCAAAGTGAATCCGGGGCTCGTTAAACTTCTTGCGAATAATTCCGTGTTCAATATTATTCAGGTCCATTTTTGTATTGCCGATTTTGATAAATTTCACATCCCACGGCGTATTCACAAACGGAATCTTGATTTTTGAACCGATGTCTTTGATACTGTTGATACCGGGGTAATTATCCAAGATCAATTGTACCGTAAAAGCATTATAGGCATTGATCCAATAAGCCAATTGCTCCTCTTTGCTCCACGTTTTTTCGTTTGGAGCACTGTTACTGAGCATATCCAAGTATTTTTTCAACTCCTCGTAGTCTTTTTTAAAAGCAGTATAATTGACAATACCTTTGTCATTTACGTGTTTTTTCAGAAGTTTGTCCCAAGCAGAGTGGTCAACGGGTGCGGCGTCGGAAGTAGGGGTAGCCGTACAGCTGCCGAAGAAGGCCGCAACAAATAACACAAGGAAAACGAAACTGCGCATAGTTTTGAGTGATTTTATCATACAAACGTGAATTTCGGTCAAAACAGATTTTCAACCTGCTAAATAGCAATAAATAATTGTGCCAAACGCATGAATCTGAATTTAATCCAAAAAACTGCTATTGTGTGCGGCAGTACGCAGGGAATCGGGCGTGCTTCAGCCGTTGAATTGGCCCTTATGGGAGCGAACGTAACCCTCATGGCACGTAACGAAGAGGCTCTTCGGCAAACCCTCAGCACTTTAGACAGCAGCCAAGGGCAAATCCACCGCTACATTGTGGCTGATTTTTCAAGCACCGAAGCGGTCAAAAAGGCTATTGATGCCTATTTAGCTCAATTTCCTGAGGTCCATATTTTGGTCAACAATACCGGCGGGCCTGCCGGCGGACCGATCATCGACGCTAAACCGGAGCAATTCTTGGCCACTTTTGAAATGCACCTTATCAATAATCAGGTATTGGTACAGGCGGTTGTCCCTTCCATGAAAAAAGCGGGTTTTGGCCGTATTGTCAACGTTATTTCCACCTCGGTCAAACAACCGATCGTGGGGTTAGGCGTTTCCAATACCATCCGTTGGTCAGTGGCAAGTTGGGCCAAAACTCTTTCACTCGAAATCAGTAAATTTGGGATTACCGTCAACAACGTCTTGCCAGGTTTTACCAAAACAGGGCGGTTGGAATCAGTTAATAAAATGCGGGCAGAAGCTACGGGCAAGACCGTGGACGAAATAGCCACGCAGTTAGAATCTGAAATTCCGATTGGCCGTTTTGCCGAAGCCGAAGAAGTAGCTGCTGCAGTAGCCTTTTTGTGCAGTCCCGCTGCGGCTTCTATCAATGGTATTAATTTACCCGTTGATGGAGGAAAAACATCAAGCCTTTAAAGAGTGTCGAGGTCTGAGTGCAGAATGTCGAATAAAAAACAGTTCGACATTCTGCACTTGACCCTCGACACTTTTAATTTTACACTTTTAACTTACAAATATGAAACTTTCTCTTGGCGATACTTACGAATACGAATTCAGTTTCTCTCAAAATGACGTTATTGCCTTTGCTCAGCTTACCGGCGACGACAATCCGCTGCATTTAGACCCTGAATACGCTGCAACTACCCCCTTCAAACGGCCCATCATTCACGGCATGTTGGGAGCAAGCGTATTTACCAAAGTGATTGGCACCAAGTTTCCGGGCTACGGTTCTATCTACGTGGGTCAAACCTTTCAGTTTTTACGACCCATGTTTGTAGATACCGATTACAAAGTAAAATTTACCGTCATCAGTCTCAATCCCGAAAAACACACCGGAGAAATTTTAGGCGAAGTCTTTGATGTCACTACGGGAAAAATCACGACCAAAGGGGTCGCCACGTTGATGCACAAGGAGAAGATATGATTTCGTTGTCTCATTCGCTCATTTTGGCTTCCAACTCCCCTCGTCGCCAGCAATTATTGCGGGAATTGGGGTTTGATTTTACCGTGCAGGTACGACCCACCGATGAGATTTTCCCTGCTGATATGCCTCCTTCGGAAGTGGCAGGCTTTTTGGCACAACACAAAGCCGAACAATTCCAACATGATTTAGGGGACGGTTTGGTCTTATGCGCCGATACGATCGTAGTGGTTGAAAACGAAATTTTGAACAAGCCCGCCAATGAAGCCGAAGCGCAGGCCATGCTCCAAAAACTTTCAGGACGCACCCACGAAGTCATTACGGGAATTTGTCTCTTAAGTTCCGACGGTTTTCATACTCTCAGCGATGTTGCTAACGTAGAATTCAAAACTCTTACTGACAGCGAAATCAAATACTACATCCAACATTACCGTCCTTTCGACAAAGCAGGTGCTTACGGTATTCAGGAATGGATCGGTATGGCCGGGATTACCCGCATTGAGGGTTCTTTTTATACGATCATGGGTCTGCCTTTGCATTTGGTTTATCAACTTCTTCAGCCGTACATCAAGTACTGATAAGTGATATTCATTTTGATAACTAAAAAGACAATAATCCATCTTAGATTCATTACTTTCTTATGTTGTTCAACTCTGCCTCTAAAGCAGTTTTCGCGGTTGATTGTTCTGTTGTTAAAGTACCATTTAACAGATTTTTTGTTTCATAAGGGTCGGTTGTTAGAAAGTACAGCTGTTTGGTCCCGGTTGCGTTTACTATAAGTTTATATTTCCCATTACTGATTGCCCACATATCATCGGCTCCATCTTTAATTTCTGAATATTGATAGTTTCTAATTGTGCTATTGGTACTAAATAAAGATTTAAAACTCTTGCTATCATTTATTTGGGTTGCATTAACACCGGCTACTTCGGCTATTGTGCTGAAAAGATCGGTTGCATCAATTAAATTATTTTCGGCGCCTGTTCTTGTCACACCTTTACCTGAAATAAACATAGGTACATTAACCCCACCCTGATACAAGGTGCCTTTTACTTTTGAACTTAAATAAGGACTTTGAGCGACTTGGTTGGTTGTGCCATTGTCTCCTACAAAAATAATAATGGTATTATCTTTTTGATCTGTGGGAATACTACTCAATAATCTACCAATTTGAAAATCCATAGCTTCTATTGCAGCCATATAATAAGGTACTGCATTCATACCGGTTGTATAGGCAGGTAATGTTCCCTGACTATGCATATTGCTTGGGGGTACATGAAAGGGAGTATGAGGTGCATTATAAGCCAACCACATAAACCAAGGTTTGGTTTGTTGATTGATCCAATCAATAGATTTAGTAGTAAGTACTTCAGTTATATAAGAATTTTGTGTACTTGTTACTCCGTCTTCACTTTGTTGCCAAGAATAGTAATCTGTAATAGCACCTCTAATAAATCCGGAGTAATAATCTATACCCATTGTCTCAGGATTAAAAGAGTTATTGTCACCTGCCAAATGCCATTTACCGACCACGGCAGTAGCATATTTATTAGCCATGTTGGAATTAATATACTTTTGCAGAGTAGTTTCAGACGATGATAAAACATCTGATACCCCTTTTACACCTGTCCTGTAACCATATTTACCTGTAATTATACAAGCTCTCGAAGGTGAACAAACAGGGTTTGCCCAAAAATTATTAAATATTAATCCTTTGGTTCGAATCGCATCAATATTTGGTGTATTGGGCTTAATACTTCCTTCGGTATAACCTTTAATGGCATCTTTTCCTAAATCATCAGCGATGATTAGTAAAATATTAGGAGAAGTATTTACTGTTGAAGTTGCGTCAACAGTTTTTTTTTGGCAAGACCAAAATACAAAAGCAAATAGTGCTATCAATAGCGTTAAATGATGCTTAAACATGATGATGGTTTCTTATGTGTTATTGTTTTGGAGTGCCTTTGTAACAGCCAATATTATAGGGAAAATCATACGTCCAATGATAATGATAAATAGTTACCATTTGACCATCCCACATTACCGGATGTTTATGACCATGACATTCATCCAAATCTTTTGAGGAAAGTAATTCGCCTTTTTCTCCGTATGGACCATATATGCCAAAACCATCTAACATATAACCCATAAGGGCTGAATGCCCCGAAGAACGAGTATGTATATGATCTTGCAAATCCTTTGAAGGAAAGTGATAGTGATATCTTGAAGTACCATCGGTATGTCCTCCAAACCTGTCCAACATTTCGTGAGCCGAAGCATCGTTACCAAGTGTTGAAGCCCCATGATAGATTGCACTTCCTGTCAGCGAATAGCCCGCCGGCCCAAATCCTACGCAGGTTGGTGTAGCGGCTTCTTGAGGCAAAGCCGGATATTTTACATTTAAAGGTTGTGCTGTTATTACATTAGGATTACGATCGTAATTGTAAGGAATAGACCCCGGCGTTATTGGGAAAACACCTGTTGGATGATTGGGTAATCCATTGCCTGTTAAGGTACGGCTACCGCTACCGTCCAAGACCACATTAAATTGGCCATCCCAAATCACATTGCCTTCCACTTGGGGCTTTTTGGTATAATCCCATGTACCGTCTGCATTTGTCCAATCTTTGGCATTGTTGGCACCGGCACCATTTGCCGGAAGTCCACAAAGCCATAGTGAGACAGGATTAGGCTGAGTGCCCCCTTGGTTTCTTATGATAATCTTATTAGCACCGGTACCTCCAAATGGCAACCGAGTTAGATCCACATTGGGAGTAGCAGTAATAATTTCATCAGGGTTAGTTTTTTGACAACCTGAAAGAGTAGTTAATAACAATACTAAAAAACAAATAGTCGTATTAACTGAAAGTTTGGATACTCTATTCATTATTTTTGAGTTTAGTTATTGTTCAGACTATCAAAATTCAATAAGGTTTAATTCACTTGCTTATTTGCTGCTAAGTTCTGACTTAGCTTTGTATTGTTCTGATGAGTAATTGAGGGTTACAACGCCGGCTTGACAATCAGATGACCAAAGCCGCTAATTTTTTTAACTCTTAAAATTCAAGACTGACCACTCATCAAAAATGATTTTGAAAGCGGCCATTGCGTATTTATTTTTGTAAAACGCCCTTTTAATAGCCGCTTTTGCCATGAAAAACAAACTTTATTTTCTTCTTCTTTTTGCCTGCGTTGGATTTCTATCCGGCTGTTCCACAAGTTTCTATCAATTACGACCCGTTTCGGGCGATATTGCCTGGCAGGAAGGCCGCGAAGTAACCCGTACGGAACAAAACGGTGTGGTATTGGTAGCTTCTTACGAGTTTGAAGATCCGCATCATATGGTATTGGATGTAGAAGTAAAAAATCGGACGTCCGCTCCGTTGCTTGTTGACCCCAACGATTTCTTTTATCTTCCTTTCACTCATCAAAACGACACCCTTCGCAACGAAAGAAGCCCGCTCTATGCTTCTTTTTATCGCGCCGCCGACCCTGAAGAAAAGATTCAAGAGGCCACTTTGGAGATGAAACGCGCCAAACAGCGTCTGATAGCGTCTTCCATTTTTAACAGTGTACTTTTAGTGGCAACCGTTGCGAGCGATATTCATTCCAATAAAAATGACCGTTCCCGGCAGCAGCGCGCCAATCACCAATATGCTCACGCTCAGGCCTACAACTTTATCATTCAGAAGCAAATTGCGGATGTCAATCTTCAAAAGGTCCGTACCAATCGATTAGAACACGAACGCGCTAATTGGCAGGATTTGGCACTTCGCAAAACTACCCTGCCCGCCGGCGAATCGGTGCGGGGGCTGCTGTTTCTGCCCAAAGACACCCGAGCTTCTTATCTGTTGCTCAATTATGAATCTCCCGCCGATTCTACGACGATGAAACTCAAGTTTCAGCAGGAAAAAATCAAAGCAAACCAACCTTAGGAGGCTTCCCAATCCAGTCCTTTGAAAAATACTTCATAACACAGACAGCCTAACACCAAGATGTATTCCAACGCTGCTATGCGAAGGTTTTCGTGATAGGGTACGGACGAATAGGCCACATAAGTAAGCGGCAACAACGCTGACCACACTACGGGATACCATCGCCTTGTTAAGGCTCCTAAACCTACCAAAGTCGTAATGTACCAAGGGTGAACAGTGGTTGCCAACAAAAAGTAAACGGTCAGTGAATACAACATCTTTTCCAAAAAAGAACGCCGCTGAAAGGCGATCCAAACCAGCGATGTAAGTGTTGCTAAGGACAGCAACGGCCCGAGTACCTGAATCGGATTGTAGCCGGTCAGCCAATAGCCTGCTTCCCGAAAGAGGTAGTAGAAGCTTGCGTTGAATTCAAATTTTTGAAAGTACAGATCCAGACTTTCTGCGAAGTTGAGCACTAACTCCCAACGGAAAAACGGAATAAACAAAATACCTAAAACGGCTCCCGAAATCAGGCTGTATCGAATGCCTTTGACAAAACCGAGGCGTTTCATAAATAACGGCAAAAACAGCAAAGGCACCAACTTCACCGCCGCTCCCAGACCTAAGGCTATGGCCGAACCTACCCCGTACTTATCGGCCTTGAGCGGACGTTCCAACCAACGAACCGCCAACAAGACAAAGAAAAGCGTAACGGCCTCAAAATGAAGATTCCCGGTCAGTTCTGCGATCACCAACGGGTTAAGGGCATACAGCAACCCCCATTGCCGATTGTTGGCTTTCTTCAGCGGAAGCGCCGTCGGTTTTGTCGGATGAAACATGAGCCAAATGACGCCTCCCTCTGCCAGCAAGATAAAAACCCGAAGTAAAATGACAGACAATTGCACCTCATTACCCCCTATCCAAGCAGACAGCAGAAACATCAGTTGGTTAAGCGGCGGATAAACCGTAAAATAATGAGGGGAATTAAGGCCTTCAAAAAGCAGTTTGTCCAAATGAGCTTCCCCGGCCACGGCAGAATGAATCACTTGTGAAGGCAAATAGAGATAGGGGTTATAGCCGGCTGCCGCCAAACGCCCGTCCCAAATAAATCGGAAATAATCATCTGATAAAACAGGCACCGAAAGCAAAAATAATAACCGAAAAGCGACACCTATGCCCAACCAACGCTTTATCCACCTTTTGTCCCATCGACGCGTAACCACTATTCCGTAAATCAGAAACAGTCCGCTGAAGTTCAGTAACAGTTCGCGGGATTGAGTGCGGGTCAGCTCATAGCCGATCTGCCAGTACATCCGAAAACTTAACAGGCTTCCTAAGATACACAAGAGCCAATCCGTCAGTTTACTTTGTCGGAAAAAGCTTTGCAGAGAAGAACTCCCTAAGGATGGCAACGTCATAAAAAGGCCCGTTTAGGGAGCTAAGAAACCAATAACTGACGGGAATTAAAAGTTTCTCTGCCGAAATACTGTTTTTTCCTAAAAAAATAGCTTGTAAACTTTAGATATTTCCGTACCTTTGCGGACTCGTTTTGAATCCAAGGATTTTACAGGTATAAAAGTAAGAAGAAATGAAACGCACATATCAACCTTCAAACCGCAAAAGACGCAATAAGCACGGTTTCCGTGAGCGTATGGAATCTGCGAACGGCCGTAAGGTGTTGGCAGCCCGTCGCAAAAAAGGCCGTTGGAAACTTACCGTTTCTGACGAAAAGCGTCATAAGCAATAAATGATTTGAGCGGTTTGGGACGTTTGAACAGTGTTGGATTCTTCTCAAACTATTCAAACTTTCAGATTGATTAAATCTTGAAGCAAACATTCAAAAAAACGGAGCGACTCAGCAGTAAAAAAACAATTGAGCGCTTGTTTGAAAAAGGTAGTACGGAAACCAAAACGTCCTACCTTTTTCCTTTTAAAGTATTTTATCTTTTTGATTCTTCTGCCTCTCCCGAGGCACTTCCGCAGGTACTTTTCAGTATTTCCAAACGAAATTTTAAGCGCGCTGTTGACCGAAATCTGCTCCGCCGCCGCTGTCGGGAAGCGTATCGTAAAAACAAGCATTTATTCTTTGAATCGCCCGAAGGGCATGTGCCTTCTTTCATTGCTTTTGTGCTCATTGCCAAAGAAGAGGTAACGTATGAAGTGATTGAGCGATCGTTGAAAAAATTGATTCCGCGCCTCAGTACTGATTCAACACTTCGGGACGAATAAATAAACCTCCTATTGATTGCTTCAGTTTATTTTTCGTTACTGTTAAATTTGTGTTAAGAATGAGCCGGTTGTGTTAAAGTTACCGGCACGCCTTGTACCTTCGTCACTGAAATCAACCTCCACGCTATGAGCGCTGCTAAATCAGCTCAAATTGCACACAAAGTTTTAGTCGTTGACGACGACCCGGATATTGTCGAACTTCTGGCTTACAATTTGGAAAAAGAAGGCTACGAAGTAGCCACTGCCTCCAACGGAAAAAATGCCCTCGAAACGGCGCGTACGTTCAATCCCGAATTGGTTGTTTTGGATATTATGATGCCGCAGATAGACGGTATTGAAACAGCTCGACTCCTGCGCAACATTCCCGATTTTAAAAATACCTATATTTTATTTTTGACCGCCCGCTCCGAAGAGTATTCCGAAGTAGCGGCTTTTGAGATCGGGGCTGACGATTATCTCACCAAACCCATCAAACCGCGCGCTTTGATGAGCCGCATCAATGCCCTTTTCCGTCGGGAAGCCCAAAAAGCCGACCCCGGGGAACAGTTGGACATTGCCGGCTTGTCGATCAATCGTAAAAATTATACGGTCACTAAAAAAGAGAAATCGGTGGTACTACCCAAGAAAGAGTTTGAACTGCTCTTCTTTTTGGCACAACACCCCAACAAAGTTTTCAACCGTGACGAACTGTTGCAGAAAATTTGGGGAGCCGACATTTACGTTTTGGAACGTACGGTAGATGTACACATTCGCAAAGTGCGGGAGAAAATCGGTGAAAATTACATCAAAACCCTGAAAGGGGTGGGTTATATGTTTACCGACGAATCGTAGAGTCGCAAAATTTTGCGACTCTATCTGTCAACCTCGCCCATCACCACATCAATCGAGCCGATAATAGCGACTAAATCGGCCAACATGGCTCCGCGCGAGATTTCTGCAATGACCGACAGATTGTTGAAAGAACAGGCCCGTGCCTTACACCGAACGGGAATATCTGATTTACCGTCGGTGCGAAAAAAGAAGCCTAACTCACCTTTTGGATTCTCCGCCCGAACGTAATAATCCATGGCCTGAGGACGAATTTTCTTTGGTACCAACGCTTGCGGGTCAAAATCAGGTGTGCGGCGGTGTTCTCCCAAGAGTTTATCAAGGCACTGCTCCATGATTTTAGCCGATTCCCAACATTCCAAGACACGTACATAGTTACGGTCCCAACAGTCACCTACCTTGCCTACAGTCCCTTCTCCCATCGGTATATCAAAATCCAATTCGGGATAGACTGAGTAGCCATCTACTTTGCGCAGGTCCCACCGCAGGCCCGAACCGCGCAGTACCGGCCCCGAACAACCGTAATTGATCGCAACTGATAAGGGTAATACACCCACATTGGCGGTACGTTGAATAAAAATCTTATTCTCAATGACCAACTGCTGCAACTCCTGCAGTTTGGGTTTCAGGTAGGTAATAAATTCCCGACAGCGTTCCTCAAATCCAACGGGTAAATCATAAAACAAACCACCGACCCAAATGTAATTGTAGAGCATACGCGCTCCCGACAGCCATTCCAACATCCTCAAAATATGCTCGCGGTCGCGCATCATCCACAAAAACGGAGTATAAGCGCCGATATCCATCGCATAGGTACCGATAGCTACAAAATGAGACGCCAACCGATTCAACTCAGCGACCAATACCCGAATGTATTCAACACGCTTTGGAATATCGGTATCAATGCCCAACATTCGCTCTACTCCCATGACATACGCATGTTCGGAATTCATGGCCGCTACGTAATCCATCCGATCTACGTACG
Source organism: Spirosomataceae bacterium (assembly GCA_046329125.1). Classification (GTDB taxonomy): domain Bacteria; phylum Bacteroidota; class Bacteroidia; order Cytophagales; family Spirosomataceae; genus Runella. Next base: position 167,717 of record JAXLVD010000005.1, read on the forward strand.
GGATGATTTGGTTGAAGGGCAACGATTCGGCATGTTTCTCAAAACACCGGTGTAAATACCCAATGTGCGGAACGACATCCACAATGATCTCTCCGTCAGACACTACCTCCAGCCGCAGTACCCCGTGGGTAGAAGGGTGTTGCGGACCGAGATTGATCACCATTTCCTCCGATTTCAGGTTTTCGGCGGTGTAAACACTCGGCTCCGATACGTTAAGATGCTCGGGTTGATAGCTATATTGAATCTTCTGCGCAGACGCCATTGTCAAATCTCATTGTGGATTCAAAAGTAACAGATTTTCCTTAAGAACCCGCCTTCATCTGCTTCCGAGACGTTTCTCAGAAGGTATGGGAAAAATTATTCCCAATTAAAAACAGGCCTGAACGGGTATGGTTTTTTGGGTTTAAAGGAAAACCAAACAGCCGATAACGGTCAAGGCCATGGCACAAAAAGAAACACAATTGCCTCTGCCCATCGGTGAGGACCCGCTGCAAGTCGCCGAAAGGGAAAATGAAACACATCCGAGTCAGGACAAACCAAAAGAAGCGTCCGCCAAGAAGCGACCTCCGAGAAAAAGAATTAAAAAATGAAACGCATTGGTACCGGTATTGTGCTTGGAGGATTTTTCCTCCTTTGGGGTTGTCAAACCACTTCTCCCGGAGGTGGCTTATTAGGTCCCAAGTCACCGCGTGATCATTATTCGAAATACTTAGCCAAAACAAACAACGAATTGAGTGCCCAATGGGAACTGGCCGGCAAAAGCGCTTTGGAACATCCGGCGCCGGTCCGATTTCCTCATAAAGAACAAAATTACTTCCCCAATGACTTATCGCCGGCTTTCGGCTACCAATTCGTGATACCAAGGGGCCGGCGGCTGGAAGCCATCGTTTCATCAACGACAGCGGATACTTCCTCCAAAATATTTTTGGAATTGTATCGGCAATCAGGCGAACAATTAAAACGCCTTGCTTTTGCCGAATCTTCGTCCAATCGGTTGACTTGGGAAGCAACAGACACCACGACCGTTATTCTTCATTTGCAAACGGAAGCGGAAAAAGAGGCCGATGTGATTGTCTCACTGGAAAGCCACCCGTCTTTATCCTTTCCTGTGGTGAAACGAGACAGCCGCAACATTATCAGTTTTTGGGGAGTAGCGCGGGATGGCGGGCGGCGCTCACACGAAGGAGTAGATGTAGCAGCCCCGCGAGGAACACCCGTAGTAGCTGCTGCCAATGGGTACATTACATCAGTTGGGGTGAATAATTTGGGCGGAAATGTCATTTTTCAGGAAGCCGACAACTTAGGCGTAACCCTCTATTATGCGCATTTGGACAGCCAATTAGTGACCTCCGGACAAAAAGTCGTAATCGGAGATACGATCGGTACCGTGGGGAATACCGGAAACGCCATCACCACCGGTCCGCATCTGCACTTCGGTATCTATCAGGGCTTCCGTTCTGCTGTTGACCCACTTCCTTTTGTTGCCCTTGCTCAAAAAGACAATACTCGCTTAGCACTTTTGGAAAAAAGAGCCGGCAATTGGGAAAGAATTGACATTAAAACCGCAGATGTAAAGCGCAGTCCCGGTCAAGTGCCTGATACAGTGGCCCAATTGAATCGTAATACGATGGTTCGTATCGTGGGCAAAACAAATCAATGGTACAAAGTGTGGCTTCCCGACGGCCGAACAGGCTATGCAGAGGCAAAAGCACTCAATGCGTCACTCCGTCCGTTGAAAACCTTAATAATTGATCGCGAGCGCCCCTTATGGGCGGCCCCCTCGCCGGATTCGTACGCTGTTCAGCGAGCGCCGGCTAAAACGTCGGTGAAGGTATTGGGCACTTGGCAAAATTATCTGTACGTCGAAGAACCCCGCGGTCAACGAGGGTGGCTCCACAATGCTGCCACTCCTCCGGGTACTTTAGCCGACAGTAAACCCTGAATTTTGGAAAATTGCCTGCCTGAAGGCCGATAACAAAAAGTAGTCCTTTTGTACGTACGTTCTACCGAGTCCCTTATTATCTTTGTTATTATTTGATGAGGAACTTTGATTGTGGAGAACTATGCACGAGATTGAGCCTTTTTATAATTGGGAAAAACATTATGTAGCCGCCGAAGACCGCAAGTCCCCTTTTTACGGTCGCGACTACAACATGAATCAGTACGAACACGATATATACGGTTACTACATTCATCCGCTTTGGGATGAGATTGACTCGGAAACGCTCTACGTAAAAATTCTTTTTGCCGATTACAAAAAGAAATTTGCCGTCATTGAGTTATTCGGGGAGTGGAATGATACACTGCACAACGACATCATGTATTTTAAGCGGAACGTCATTGACCACTTGTTGGCCGAAGATATCAATCATTTCATCCTGATTGCCGAAAACATTCTTAATTTTCACGGCTCCGACGATGAATACTATGCCGAATGGTTTGAAGAAGTCGAAGACGGCTGGATTGCAGTGGTAGGCTCCCGCGAGCACGTAGAGCGGGAATGGAAGCGCTACAATTTAGATTATTTTCTCAATTTCGGCGGTACGTTGCATTTAGAAAATTGGCGTACGATGCAACCGCAGCCTTTTTACGAATTGGTAAAAAATTTGATCGTCCGACGATTGATGTAATTATTTTCGGCGTTCTTCTTCGTCGTCCAAAACTGCCAGCAAATCGTACATGGTATCCATCATTTGTTGGCATTTTTTGGCTCCGATGGCCTTATCGAAACGGGCGCGGACGTCCATCATAGCTTCATTGAGATCGACAAACAGTTGTTTCCCGCGCTCATCCAAAAAAATCACACTCGAACGAGCATCGGCTTCATTCGGTCGAGTATAAACATATCCGTGCTCTTCCAGTTCTTTTACGACTTTACTCATCGCCTGTTTGGTGACACAAGCCTTCTTAGCCAACTCATTATTGGTAGTTCCGTTTTCACCAATATTTGCAATAAACGCCAATGAACTCAATTTAAAGTCAACGTGTCCCTTTGCCAATAATATAGGCTCAACATGCTGATGAATATGACGTTTCAGACGCCAAATCAGTCTCCCCAATGAGCGACTGCGAATAGCGTGAAAATTGTCAAAATCAAAATCGGCGAGTGTATTTTCTGTTGTTCCCATTTCACAAATCTACTGAATTACAACACATTAAAAAATAGTACAAAAATTTTAATCTAAATTTTAGTCAACTTATTTGACTTTAATAGTCAACTTAGTTTACCTTTGCGAGCACAAAATTAGTCAACTTAGTTTACTTATCAACAGATTGCAACTAAAAATTTATTTCCTACCATTTAGTCACAACTCATTATGGCAACTGAACAAAAAAGCATCTTCAGAAAGTTATTTCTCCCTATTATCGGCCTCATTGTACTGGGCAGCGCGGGATTTTACGGGTTTCAGTCGTATCGTCATAATCAAACCTACGAAACCACCGATAACGCTCAAATCGAATCAAAAAGCGCCCCTGTGTTGGCTCGGGTAGCCGGTTACGTTCAGGTTTCCAACGTAGAAGATTACAAATCGGTCAATGCCAACGAGCGGCTGATTGAAATTGATTCTCAGGAATACGAAATTGCCGTTAGCCAAGCCGAAGCAGATTATCAGCAATCGTTGGCTGACTTAGAAACCGCCAAAGCCTCGCTTCGTAACATGCAGGAAAACTACAAAGTGGCTCAAGCCAACGCCAACGTTCAGATAAGCCGCAAAACCAAAGCCGCTGCCGATCTGCAACGCGACAGAAATCTTTACGAAGGAGGCTCCGCAACCAAAAAAACAGTAGATGAAAGTCAATCGAACGTCGAAATCCAAGAGCGTCAATACGATGCCGCATTGGCGCAGGTCAATCAGGCAAAAGTATCGGAAGGGTCTGCTTTAGCCAATATCAAAAAGATGGAGGCTATTTTGAAAGTAAAACAAACGGTACTGGACCAAGCCAAATTACGTTTGTCGTACACCCATATTGATGCGCCGGTATCGGGAAAAACGGGCAAAATCAACGTAGCCAAAGGACAATATGTACAACCCGGCCAGAATCTTTTCACGATTATCAACGATTCAAAATTTTGGGTAACGGCTAATTTTAAAGAAACCCAATTGGAGCAAATGCGCGTTGGGCAACCCGTTGACATAAAAATAGACGCCTTTCCTAACTTGAAGGTCACGGGCAAAATCACGACGATTTCCGACGCCACCGGGGCCAAATTCTCACTGCTGCCGGCCGATAATGCTTCGGGTAACTTTGTGAAATTGGTACAACGTGTTCCCGTCAAAATTGAAATAGACAATCCGCAACAATACAAAGACCTGCTGCGCGCCGGGCTCAGTACTGAAGTAGCCGTAAAAGTGAAGTAGTTGTACTAAAAAGCCTTTGTTATGAAAAGATGGATTGTGGTCATTACAGTGATCACGGCGGCGGTGATGGAGTTGATAGATACCTCCATTGTCAACGTCGGGCTGTATCAAATGGCGGGAAATCTGGGTGTGACCATTGAAGATATTTCGTGGGTCATTACCGCCTATGCCATTGCCAATGTAATTGTGATTCCCATGACGGGATTCCTGCAAAACTATTTCGGGCGTAAAAATTATTTTATTGCTTCCATTGCGCTATTCACGTTTGCCTCTTATTTATGCGGCGTCGCCGATACGCTGCCGTTGCTGGTCGCAGCTCGTTTTTTGCAGGGCATTGGCGGAGGTGCCTTGCTTTCGGTGTCACAAGGGCTTCTGTTTGATTCTTTTCCGGTGCATCAACGTCCCGTTGCTTCGGCCGTTTTTGGGATGGGGATTGTGATGGGTCCAACCTTCGGGCCTACGCTTGGCGGAATGATCATTGATAATTATCACTGGAGTTGGATGTTCTACATCAACATTCCTGTCGGTATTTTAGCTCTCTTGTTAAGCTATTTGTACATTGATAAGAAGCCTGAAGAGCAAAATATCGACCGAAGCAAAATCAGGATTGATTATTTGGGAATTATCCTGTTAGCTATCGGGGTCGGCTGTTTACAATTTGTACTGGAACGCGGCGAAGCCAACGATTGGTTTGAAGACTCTGCCATTGTGATTTGTACTGTTTTATTGACGCTATCCCTCACTTCCTTTATTTGGTGGGAGCTTAAAATAGACAATCCGGTAGTAAATCTACGAGTTCTAAAAAATCGCAATCTGGCACTCGGTTCTATTCTGATCTTTGTTATTGGAATCGGGTTATTTACGTCGGTATTTATGTATCCGCTGTTTGTACAGCGCATTCTCGGCTTTACCGCCTCCCAAACAGGACTTTTACTTATTCCGGGAGGGGCCGTTACGTTATTGGTGTTCCCTATTGTAGGGCGTCTGATTTCAAAGGGAGTTCCGCCAAGGTACATTGCCACAGCGGGTTATATTGCTTTTGCGACATTTTGCTACCTGATGTCCACTTTTGATTTAAACACTTCGACGGGGGTTTTCTTAGGAGCTTTGATGGTTCGCGGAGTAGGATTGGCTTTGGCCAATGTGCCGCTTATCAACCAATCTATCTCGACACTAACGCCTCGGGAAATGCCCATGGGAATTGCGATTACCAACATGATTCGGCAAATCGGAGGGGCTGCGGGAGTAGCATTGACCAATACCTACATTGCCCAACGGTTGCCGCTTAATGCCATGAACCTCTCTGCCCACCTACAACCCGGCGATATGCTGACGCAGGAACGCCTTACCGCGATGTCGCAGAGTCTGATTGGTCGCGGCATTAATCCGCTTGAGGCATTGCAAATCTCTTACGGTAATTTGGGTATGATTATTCAAAAACAAGCGCTGATGCTTTCCTATCTGGACGTTTTTCAAATGGCTACTTGGTTTTTCATTATCACCTTTCCGCTGTTGTTCCTTCTGGAACGTAAGAAAATAGATTTAACCGCTGTCAAAGCGGCGTCTGATTCAGCGCATTAATTCCCGGCTAATTCATTTCACATTACAGTCATCCTTATAATTACGATGAAAACTTCACTCAAAATACTCATATTCGGCATTTTATCGGTAGCAGTCTCTCCGGCAGCCATGGCTCAGGCCCCTGCTCCGCTTCAAAGTTTAATACAGCAATCTTTCCAAAATTTTACGAAACTCAAAGAAGCCGAACAGCTGATAAGAGCCGGGGAATTGCGGGTGGATGCTGCCAAAACTGCATTATTGCCTTATGTAAGCGCGGCCGGATCGTACAATTACATTACGCCCACGGCTAAAGCCACCTTACCGCTGCCCGAAGGTGCCCGCGAAATTCAGTTTATTCCCAACCACAATATCAGCTTAGGCATTAACGGCAGCTATGGCTTGTATGATTTCGGCAAAACGGACCTTACCATCCGTCAGGCTCGCGAAAATGTGTTGACATCGCGCCATAATTTAGAACTGAATCGCCATAATTTGGCCTATCAAATTGCACAGTTGTACTATAACATTGCCTTTTTACAAAAAAGTCTGAAAGTACAGCAAGAGCTGATCCAAGTCAGCGAAGAAGTACTCAAACAGGTAGAGCAACGTCTTAAAAACGGTGACGCTCTGGAATTTGACGTCGTATCGCAACAGGTAAAGCTCAAAATGACTCAAAACCGTAAGATTGATTTTGAGAACCAAATTGAAAAACAAAAAGCCATGTTGAGTTATTTGACAGGTACACCGGCAGCCAACATTACGATCCCCGAATTAGCTGTCGAAAGCTCAATTCCTACTGCTTCAACCGCATCTCTGTTGACACTTGCGGATGGCAACAGTAAAGAAATCTTACTCGCCAAAGATCGGATTCGCAGTGCTGAAACCGAAATTGAGATTGCCCGAAAAGCCCACTTGCCGACTGTCATGCTCAACGGAAGTGTCGGCGAAAAAAACGGGTATATGCCCAATGTCAATCAATTGCGTTTCAACATTGCCGCCGGGGTCAGTGTAAACGTTCCCCTGTATGCCGGCAAACGTTATGATATACAGCGCCGAGCGGCTCAGGTAAATTTGGAAGCCACCAAATACAATCTCACCGCCGTCAATGAAACTTTACAAAAAGACATTGAAAGTGTGAAGATTGACATTAAAAGCAATCAACTGCGTCTGGAAAATGTAGGCCTTCAAGTAACTCAAGCCGAGCGGGCTCTGACGATTGCCAAAAATCGGCTGGCTAACGGAACCATCACCAACGTCGAATTGGAAAGTGCGCAAACGGGAATCGAAGAAGCTCGATTGTCGCAACTCAATTATCAGTTTCAATTGTTTATGAATCAACTGGAATTGAAGCGTTTGGTAGGTGATGAATTTTGGAAGTAAGCAATTTTTGGATGTTTTAAATCCGAAATCGGCGATTCGGTGTAAGTAAGAGCAAAACCGAACAAACCGATCCATGAATGTAACTGCTGAAACTTTACCGGCTGAAACTGCGCTCAGCCCGAATGCTTATCATTTTATTACGCGTTGGTACGCCGAGGCCACTCCCGAAGAAGTCTACCGCATATTGGAAGATGTGGAGGCATTGGCTATTTGGTGGCCTTCCGTTTATTTAGACATCAAAGTAGTGGAAAAAGGCCAAAAAGGCGGCGTTGGAAAACTGGTCGAACTCTACACCAAGGGTTGGCTGCCGTACACTCTGCGCTGGAAATTCAGGGTTACTCACACTGATTTTCCCAAAGGTTTTGCTTTAGAGGCTATCGGTGATTTTGTAGGTCGCGGTATTTGGACCTTTACTCCTCAAGGTACAGGCACGGCTATCACTTATGACTGGAAAATCGAGGCAGAAAAGCCGCTGCTGAAGCGCCTCTCCGGACTGATGAAACCGCTGTTTTCGATGAATCACGAATGGGCTATGGCCAAAGGGCTGGAAAGTTTAACCTTGGAACTGCGCCGAAGAAAAGGCGAAGCGAATGTTCCTAAGGCCACCAAACCCACTTTTCCTCACAATCTGACCCACAATAAAATTTTATAACCGGAAATTGCCAAGTAATTTTAAAGAGGGTTGAGTGAGCAAACACCGCGGTTCAGTTGAACATCGGTGTTTATTATGCGGGTAAGAGAAAGCGAAGGAAGTCAGAAACTTGAAGGAGCTTATTTTCAGCTTCTGACTTCCTTTCAGCTCTCTATTTTAAAAGTCCTCAATCAAAAACAAATGGAAGGGTAATAAATACGGGTCAAGATCTACGTAGTTATATTCTCCTTTCCAAACGTATTTTGAGCCCGTAAGCAAATCATGGACGATGTATTCTTCCCAACCGGCTTTCCCGATTTTTTGCAGCGGAACTTTCACTATACCTCCCCGGCGATTGTAACCATCCAAATTAACGATACACAAAATCCGGTTCCCCGTCGGATGGGTTTTAAGATAAGCCAAGAGTTGATCGTCGTTGATCTCACAAAAGGTAAGATTATTGGTTTGTTGTAACGCCGGATTTTCTTTTCTTGCCCGATTGACCAACGTAATTACATACGTCAGCTTATTGGTATGTTCCCAATCCCAATGTTTGATCTCGTATTTTTCCGAATTCCAATACTCCTCTTTGCCGGGAAAAGCCTCGTGTACCATGTATTCGTAGGTCGGACCGAAAATGCCGTAATTGGAAGACAAAGTAGCCGCCATAAAATAACGAATCAGGAAGTTGGGTTCATGCCCTCCCTGCAGCATCGGCGGGTTGATATCGTGCGTATTTGGCCAAAAATTGGGGCGAAAATAGTACTTCATCTCGCTTTGGGTCAACTCCGTCAGATACTCCATCAGTTCGTACTTGCTGTTTCGCCACGTATAGTAGGTGTACGACTGAGTGTATCCTCCTTTGGCCAATTGCTGCATTACCTTCGGACGGGTAAACGCCTCCGAAAGAAAAATCATATCCGGGTATTTTTCTTTGGTTTCGGCAATCACCCATTCCCAAAAAGCAAAGGCTTTGGTATGCGGATTATCTACCCGTATGATACGTACACCCCACTCCGCCCAAACAAAAATAATGCGCCGTAATTCTTGCCAAAGACTTTGCCACGCTTCCGTTTCAAAGTTGATGGGGTAAATATCCTGGTATTTTTTGGGCGGATTTTCGGCATACTGAATCGTACCGTCCGGGCGAATCTTAAACCATTCGGGATGGTTTTTAGCCCAAGGGTGATCCGGAGAGCATTGAATGGCCAAGTCCATGGCGATCTCCATATCATGAGCCTTACAAGCCGCAATAAGGGCTTTAAAATCGTCTAAGGTGCCCAAGTCAGGGTGAATCGCATCATGCCCGCCTAATTCAGAACCGATGCCGTACGGTACGCCGGGTTCGCCGGGTTGGCAAAGCACATTGTTGTTTTTCCCCTTGCGAAACTGTGTGCCGATGGGATGAATGGGCGGTAAATACAACACATCAAAACCCATGCGTTGGATACGGGGAAGCAGGTCAATCACGTCTTTGAATGTTCCGTGTTGGCCCGGTTCCTTGGCCGCCGAGCGCGGAAACATGGAATACCAAGAGGAGAAACCGGCTTTGGGCCGATCTACCCATATTTTCAATTCCGGATAATGAGTCGCATTGTCCCGATCGGGGTATTTTTCAATCCAACCCGCAAACTGTTCACTGATAGCCAATAAGACTGCCGCTTCGTATTTTGCCTCATTTCTGAATAACTTGATAGCTTCCTGAATTGCCTTTTTATCTTCACCGGTCGCTTGTTTTACTATTTTTTCGAGCAAAGCAGCCCCGACCAAAAGCTCACTGTTGATATGTTGCGCATCCCGTATCTTGAGGGTTATTTCGTGTTCCCACGAGGCTAAGTGATCGACCCAAGCTACGATCGAATAGCTGTAAAATCCTTCTTTCTTTACCGCAAACTCTCCGCCCCAACGGTCGTTATTGATAAAACGCATAGGTACTTCGCTCCATTTTTTTTCGGATTGGTGCTTATACAGCAGTCGGGCAGCGGTTTTATCGTGGCCATCACAAAATATATCAGCTTCTACCGTAATCATTTCCGACGGGACAGCTTTGATAAAAAAGCGTCCGCCGTCCAATTCGGGCGTAACGCGTTCGACAATGACGCGGTTTCGTCCAGGTATTTCAGCGAGATTCATCATAGGTTATGTTTAGTTTTACGCCCTAAACCTAAAAAAATACCCCGACGTGAACAAACGTCGGGGCATCGCTTTTCTAATTTCTTTATTTAAAATCCGATTCTTTGTCTTTCAGTAGGTTCATTTGCCTTTTCACGCACCAAATCAACAATGATCCTGCCGGCTAATTTCTCCCGTAAGTATTGATTTTCAAGCCGTAATTTCTCATTTTCTATTTGTAATTTTTCCAACTCCAACTGTTGCAATTCCTGCTGCAACGAGGCGTTCTCACCGAGCAAAAAAGCGGCACTTACTTTCAATGCTTCCGCAATTTGATGCAGCCTTGTCAGAGTGAGATCGGTTTTTCCCCGTTCAATGTCTCCATACGCAGTAGTAGAAAGGCCCAACGTATCTGCCAGGTTTTCCTGAGACAAGCCATGTTGCAGGCGCAACAAACGTATTTTTTCGGCAATCGTTTTCATACTGCTTTAGAAACGACAAAAGCTCTGCGAAGGTTCGCAGAGCTTTCATTTGTCGTACTCGTTTGTAATGAGAGCGAATTATTTCGCAGCAGCAGTATCAACAGCAGCAGTATCAACAGCAGCAGTATCAACAGTAGCCATAGTGTCAACTGCAACAGTAGTAGTATCAGTAGCAGCAGTTTCTTCAGTTTTACCGCCACAAGCTGCCAACGTTACCATACCGGCTACAAATAAGAATGCAAATGCCTTTTTCATTTTTTGTGATGTTTTTTTAAGGTTTCCTGTACAAAGGTAAACCCTTTTTTAATATTTGCAATGCTTTTCTTAAAAAAAAATTAAAAAATCATTAAAAGTAAAAACTGTTTCTTGGAAAATTACTATTTAAGGCTTTTTTAGAGTACGGGAGAAGGGAAAAAGGGAGATTTTTTTAAATTTTTATACCGAATAGTACCCGATTTTTTTAATAAACGGATCTATATCCTACCGCATCCACCACTATTTTGGCAATAATTTCCCGCATGATTTCGGAAGTTCCGCCCGCAATCGTCCCCACCCGTACATCGCGATAGGCGCGGCAGATGGGATAGTCTTCGATATAACCGTAGCCACCGAAAAATTGTAAACAATTGTCCACTACGCGTTTTTGCATTTCACTCGTGAAAAGTTTTGCCATAGAGCACTCTTTGACCACGACCTCTCCCAGCGCAAATTGCCGACAGGTGCTGTACACAAACGCACGAGCCACTTCTATCTCAGTAGCCATATCGGCCACTTTATGACGAATGGCCTGAAACTTACCGATCTTTCGCCCAAACGCTTCCCGCTCACTCAAATACTGCAACGTTTGGTCGAGGGCCCACTGCGCTCCCGAAACGGCCATGACAGCCGCTACTAAACGCTCCGCCTGCAGGCTTTCCATCAGGTAATAAAACCCGAAATTTTCTATACCTATCAAATTGGCTGCCGGAACCCGAACCTCATCCAACCGAATCTCTGCCGTATCGGAACTGTGCCAGCCCATTTTGTTCAGTTTTGTTCGTGACACTCCCGGTGCCTCCAAATCTACCACTAAGAGGCTGATCCCGTTTTGGGGTTGGGCTGCTTCCGGCTTTGTTTTTACCGCCAATGTAACGAAGTCACCGTAGGTACCGTTGCTGATAAAAGTTTTGGAACCGTTGATCACAAATTCATCTCCTTCGCGTCGGGCCGTTGTTCGGATCGCCCCTACATCCGAACCCGTGTTGGGTTCGGTAATTCCTAAGGCCGCTATTTTTTCTCCGGCGATGGCAGGAACAAGGTATTTCCGTTTGATTTCCGGACTGCCCGCTTTGGCAATATGATTAATGGCCATGAACTGATGGACACTGACCGCCGTAGCAAAACCACCCATACCGCACCGAGCCAACTCTTCTAAAAATACTACTGAAAACCGGAAATCGGCATTAGCGCCTCCGTAGGCTTCTTCATACAAGAGTCCTAAAAAGCCCAATTCGCCCATTCGTTTGAAAATCTCCGAAGGAATACGCCGTTCTGTTTCCCAAGCTTCGGTGTGAGGGACTACTTCTTTTTCTATAAACCGACGCACACTTTGCCGAAACAATTCGTGGTCTTCGTTAAAATAAAGCGATTTTGGCATCATAGCTTTTCCCTTTTATCCAGCACTTGTAAGGCTGCGTCCAAATACATTTCTGAATCCTGCCGAAAATAAGGCCCTGATTTTTGAGGAGATTCTTTATGGCCTAACCGCACTACGACGGCATTTCGTTCGGGAATTGCCCAAATCAATTGCCCTAAAAGCCCCCGCATACTTACGGTTTGAAGGCCTTTGTACGGTTGCATCCAAAACTGAAAACCGTACACCTGAAGGGGCTTGCCGGTTTTGGGGTCCTTGAGATACGCTGCCGGGCGCAGGGCTTCATTCATGTATCTTTGAGGAATCACCTGCCTTCCTTTCCAATTACCTTTCCATAACATCAAATGACCGAAACGAGCGTAGTCACGAGCAGTAGGAGCAAAACAGCAAAAGGCTTTTTCCCGCCCTTTGGGTTTGTCCAACATCCAAACCGCATCTGTTTCGCTGCCTATGAGTTGGAAGATTTTCTCCGAGGCTAAGTCCGAAATTTTTTTGTTGTAAGCTTTTTCCAATACCAGCCCCACTATTTCTGTATCTCCGCTACGGTATTCAAATTCTTTACCGATGGTTTTTTCGACCTGAAGTTCATCAATGACATCAGCAATGTTTTCTCCGTAATACCCATACGCATTGTTGCTGAACACACCCCGGTCTTTTTCGTGCCAATTCAGGCCGGAACTCATTGTCAGACAATGCCTAATCGTGATCTTACTTTTTTCTCCCTCTGAAAAGGAGCCGATGTACCGAGCAATAGGCTCATCCAAACCCCGAATTTTATTTTCGTTGAGGGCAATCCCCACCAGCATCGAAATAATGCTCTTTGACGCCGAAAAGGACTGACTCAGGGTCTTGGTATCGTAGTTTTCCCAATAGCGTTCGTATTGAAGCTTTCCGTTTTGAAAGACCAAAAAGGCCGTTGTATGGTATTTTTCCATAGTATCAATCAGCGATTGCGGAATCGGCAGTTGATTGAAATGAGTATCCAAAGGCCAAGGTTCCGGACGGGCCGAAGCCAATACCTGACGGGTCGGGTGAAATTTGTAGTCCAACACATCGACCTCCCCCCGCTGCACATAATTCCGGATATGAATAAAGGGAGGCGTGTAAGAAAGAGCCGTACCTAACAAAATAATGCCTCCCAAGCCAAAAAGCGAACGACGAACCAGCCTTTTCATGAACAATAAAAGTAAGTAAGAAGAAAGTAATTCCTTGCCGAATTGGGTAAGGTTTAAGACAGAAGGACTTTATCAGGACAAATATAACCACTGTTGTTTATGAAATATTTTTTCCTCGCGGTGTTAGCGGCTCTTATGACTCATAAATCGTTGGCTCAGGAAACCTATGCCGAAAAACTGGGCTATCCCAAGGGCAAAAAAGTACTTATTTTGCACATTGATGATGCGGGCATGTCGTACGAAGCCAACAGGGGAACTATTGAGGCAATGGAAAAGGGCGTAGCCAATTCTACCAGCGTAATGATGCCGTGCGGGTGGGTACCTGCCTACATGAAATACCTCCAACAGCACCCTACTACCGATGCCGGAGTACACCTGACGCTCACTTCCGAATGGAAGGGCTATCGTTGGTTTCCGCTTGCCGGACGGGAAAAAGTGCCGGGACTGTTGGACAAAGAAGGTGCGATGTGGTCGAACGTCCCGGACGTAGTCAAACACGCTACTGCCGATGAGGTAGAAACGGAAATCCGGGCTCAAATAGCGCGCTTCCGTTCGTTTGGGGTTGAGCCTTCCCACATTGATTCTCACATGGGAACGTTGTTCGGCTCGCCGGCTTTTACCGAGCGTTATATCAAAGTGGGTATGCAGGAAAAAATTCCCGTAATGTTGCCGGGCGGACACGCCACGCTCATTGCCAAAGAGCGAAACAGCGGGGCACAGGAAATTCAACAGTTTCAGCAGATAGGTCAGTTGCTTTGGAATGCGGGGTTGCCCGTTTTAGACGACCTGTTTGCCGATACTTATGGCTGGAAATTGTCGGCCGGAACGCCCAATACGGAAGAAAATCTGCGTAAAATGAAAACGCAGAAATACATAGAGCTCTTCAAAGAGGCACAACCCGGCCTTACGATGGTGATCATGCACTGCGCAGCCCCGAGCGAAAATTTCAAAGAAATCACCGACTCCTGGCCAACTCGCTACGGCGACTTTTGGGCCATGCTCGACCCTGAACTCCGAAAATTCATCGACAAAGAAGGCATTATTCTAACTACCTGGCGCGAAATACGGGAACGACGGGCAAAAGTGAAGTAGAATAAGGAATTTCGTGAAAGAAAATAATGCCTTAATCCCTGCCGACAAATAGAGCCGGTACCTCAAAATGTCGGCGGGGATGTTAGTAGATAGGTCTGCATTTTACCGTCATTCATCCCGAAAATTAATTGATTCCCAATCTGTTGTACGTCTCGTATATCACCGTTGAGGAATAATCCGGACCGATATTGAGGAAGGACTTCAAAATCTCCCTTGCCGTTTCCTTTGAGCAACAATCCTTGATTGGCATCGGTTTTACCGATTCGGATGCGGAATTTGGATTGATTGCCGGCCAATAGAATATCCGTTTTGCCGTCACGGTCAAAATCACCGGTGATGATCGCAAAAACGGGAGAAGCTTGGGCGGCCAAAGGCAACGGTTTAAACTTTAATTTGCCTTTATCGTTTACCAAAACACCGGTCTGCAATTCGTTTACTGTCAACTTATTGGCCCCGGCTACCCACTCTTTTCCAAGTACCTCTTCCGCGGTTACCTCCGAATAAGATTTATAATTGGTAAAAATTTTACGAAGAGGCACCAATTGTTCGAGGGCTTCATCACGCCCGGCCAAAGGATAGGATTTTCCCTGATTGGCAAAGGCAATGAAGGGATCAAGTCGCCCGTTTCGGTCAAAATCATTGAAATACAACGTCAAAGGCAGCTCATTAGTGATTTTCAGTGATGTATTTAACCCCCAATTGCCAACCACAAAATCAGTATCGCCGTCGGCATCCAAATCCGCGGCCGCGATTCGGCTCCAAAGTCCTGCGGGACCGGATGCTTCCCCCGAACGAGCCGTAAATTTTCCTTGCTTTCTTTCTAATACCTGCACCGGTTTCCATTCTGCACAAACGATGATTTCGGGGGATTGGTCCCGATTCAAATCGGCCACCGCCACGTCGGTCACCAATCCCAACTCCCATTTCTCAGCGATTTCGAAACGGCCTTTGCCGTCATTGCGCAGTAAAAAACTTTCGTTGGCATAAGGAAAATTACCGGGTTGAACGCCACCGCCGAGAAAAAGGTCCAAATCGCCGTCCAGGTCGGCATCAAAGGCCTCAACACATGATTTATTGAGGGTTAGTTCAGGAATTTGCCCCATCCCGCTGCGAGTAAACTTTCCTTTCCCGTCATTCAGATACAAGCGGTCTTGAAACAGCGAATACTCGGCTTCGTATTCACCGCTCACCACGTACAGATCCAAGTCTTTATCCCCATCCGCATCTAAAAAAACAGCATCCCGGTCTTCAAAAGCTTTGTCTGTTTCAAACACCGGTTGCCGGTTCGGCATAAATCCTTTGCCGACCGTTTGTAAATACAATTGCCCCGGTTGGTTGGCCGCCCCTCCGACATAAATATCGGCCAATCCGTCGCCGTTCACGTCGCCCCGGGCCATACGAGGGCCCCCATAGGAATAGAGGTAGGGCAATAATATTTGGGTATTAAAATCAATAGACGGGTTTTCGAGATGCGTAAATTCGGGTCCGTTTGTTTCCTCAAAAAGCGGTTCCGCTTTCGATAAAAGACGCACCGGGTCAAACGGCTCGGCGTTTTTCTCTTCCACCGTCAAGACACGGTTTATTGCCACAGCCGTCAATAACTGACTGCGATTGCCGGGCCAAAGTACCCGAACGGAATCCACTTTATCAACCTTCCCCAACCCAAAGTGAAGGTCGTCGTACATACAGGACTGAAAGCCGCGCGTTGGGGTAAATTCCTGATATTGCTCTTCACCTGCCGCATACACATACACTTTTGCCCCAACGCCCAAGGTATTCCGACCTGCTCCTTTCAGCTTGATTTTCAGATAATGTTGCGGGGATTGCTGTTGTTGTTCATTTTTATACAGACTTGCCGGAGCATTGGTATTGCAGGTAATCAGATCCAGATCACCGTCTTTGTCAAAATCAGCATACGCCGCTCCGCAGGCGATGGTTTCCCGCTCAAACCCCCATTCTTTGACTTTATTGGAAAACTGAATCCCTCCCTTCTGAGGGAGGGAGGTTTCGTTTTTAAAGATATAATGATGAGTAGGAGTCGCCGGCATTTTTTTAAGATGTTCCAACAGCGATTTTTTTGATTTTGGGCCTACCCCATTCATTTGTTCATCAGCGTAGTACTTGACAAAATCCAAATCGGTATAGTCTCGCACAAAACCGTTGGAAACAAACAAATCTTTGCGACCGTCGTTGTCAAAATCAGCCAACAGCCCTGCCCAACTCCAGTCCGTAGCCTGCACCCCCGCCAATTGGCCCATTTCAGAAAATCTTACCTCTTCACTCTTTCCGACTTCTGACCGCAACAGCGGCCTCTTCTGATGTCTGACTCCTTGGTTCACCTGCAACATATTCCGCATATTCTGCCAATGAAAGCCATTCTCCAACATCGCTGCCTGCACATTCCAGTTGTCGGGCCAAGACAAAAGTTTTTGGCGGCGATTTCCTTCCGGCAACATATCCGTCGTAAAAATATCGGGCAGCGCATCGTTGTTTACATCCGCAATATCCACCCCCATGGTGGAAAAAGAAAAATGCCCCATCATCTCTTTCCCCCTTTCCGAGAAGGTACCGTCGCCGTTGTTGAGGTACGCATAATCTTCTTCTACATAATCATTACAAACGTACAGGTCCGGTTGATTGTCGCCGTTCAGATCGCCCGTGGCTACTCCCAAACCAAAACCGAGGGCATTGCTGATAATGCCTGCTTCGCGGGTAACATCCGTAAAATGCCCTCCATTCGGACTTGCCGGGCTGTCATTTCGATACAATCGGTCACCTGCGTTAGGGTCAAACTCTTTTTTCAGATATGCTGCTTCTTTGCGTTGATAACCGCGGAGGTTGTGGTTCAAAACAAATAAATCCAAGTCACCGTCGGTGTCGTAATCAAAAAACAGTCCTTGGGTAGAATAACCGACATCCGCCACGCCGTAAGCTTCGGCCTGCTCGGAAAAGCGCAACGGTCCGCCTTGTTGCTTCCCCAAATTGATAAACAACTGATTTTTTCGCTTTTCTGCGGGGAAATTTCCCGAATAGCACACATAGATGTCCAACCAACCGTCGGCGTTTACATCAGCCAAGGTAACTCCGGTTTTCCAAGCTCCTTCTCGCCCGGCCGTACCGGACTCTTGCGTTTTATCCTCAAATTTCAGGTTGCCCCGATTGAGAAATAATTTATTGGGAACTTGATTTCCCGTCAGGTACACATCCGGCAAGCCGTCATTGTTAAAATCGCCTACGGCCACCCCGCCTCCGTTGTAGAAGTATTCATACGCCAAAATATTGGCGGTTTCGGTTTCGGTCAGTTGATTGGTAAACGTAATTCCCGTTTCAGAAGCATCAAGTTGCTCAAAAAGTGTAGGCTCAGATTGGCAACGACACATCAACAGTATCATTACCCCTCCAATTCCCCATTTATATTTCATCATTAGGTCAGTCGTTTAAAGCGTCAAAAATACGACAGTCCGGACGATATTTCATTTTCTCTTTTAAACACTGTTTCTCCGGTACCGCTACGAATAATCAAAATTCCGGGTTATCTGTTCGAAACTCAAAAGAAGCCTTTATTTTTGTCGCAAATCTATCGTTTTTCTAATGCGTCTTGCATTTACCATTTGCACACTCAGTCATTTAGCACAGGCCAAAACCATGGCCGACAGTCTCACAAAACATAACCCTGATTATCAGGTCGTTATCGGGCTGTTTGACAAAATAAATCAACGGGATGTCTCTTCAGTAAACAACTATACACTCATTGAAATCAACGGCGAACAGATTCCCGGCTTTGAGGGATTGTTTGCCCGCTATACTCCGTTTGAATTAAGTTGTTTGGCCAAACCGTATTTGGCAAATTATTTATTGAAGCAGTATCCGTCTGTCCAAAAACTGCTGTATTTCGACTCGGATATTCTTTTTTTTAATTCCGTCACTTCGATTGAGGAGGATTTGGAGCAGCACAACATTGTATTGACTCCGCATGTTACGCAAACGGTAAACGACGAAAAAACACCGCGGCTGCGCAATTTTTTGAATGCCGGTCTTTATAACGGCGGTTTTTTTGCCATTCGACGCAGCGACGAAGCTGCCGATTTTTTGGCTTGGTGGCAAGACAGAGTCTGGCACGAAGGCTACCTCAACTTTGCCCAAGGTATGTTTGTGGATCAGTTGTGGCTTAATTACGTGCCGCTGTTTTATCCCAACGCTCTCATCAGCCGAAACCCGGGCTATAATGTGGCTTATTGGAACATGCACGAGCGGCAAATCAACCGGAAAGACGAACAATTTTGGGTGAATCAAACGGAGCCGTTGGTATTTTTCCATTTCAGCGGCTATCAATCAGCCGCCCCGACCCACCTTTCGGTTCATCAGGATCGGTATAGTTTTGAGAGTAGACCGGACGTAAAACCCCTCTTTGAAGTATATCATCAGTCATTGGTAAGGAATGGAGATCCCGCCTTCAAAAATTTAGCGAATGCTTACGGGCACCCAAGCTATTTTTACCGAAAAAGCCGGGCGCTGCGGCGTATCGTAGTAGCCGGTTGCTATCGGTTGCTGCGTTCGCTCAACGCCTGACCGATAATCAACCGTAAAATTCCCTCCATTATATCCATAATTTTTTTAAGTCTCAATGTCCGAAAAAGTGCTGATTTCTGTCGCTCTGTGTACCTATAACGGGGAACGATTTTTGGGGGAACAGTTAGAGAGTTTAGCCCGACAATCACGACTGCCCGACGAGTTGGTCGTTGTAGATGACGGCTCTACCGACGGAACGGTGGCAGTGCTGGAAAATTTCGCCCGAACCTCTCCTTTCCCGGTTCGGATTCAACTGAATCAAAGCACCTTAGGCGTTACTAAAAATTTTGAAAAAGCACTCACCCAATGCTTGGGAGAGTTGTTGTTTTTGTGTGACCAGGACGATCTCTGGGAAACCGAAAAAATTGCCCGAATGGCCGCTTTTTTGCAACAAACCCCTCAGGTCAATGTCGTCTTTTCCGACGCTTTTTTAGTGGACGAAAAAGCGGCTTTTCTTCCGCATCGACTCTGGGACGCAGTACAGTTGCAGCCTGCTCAATTGGAACAATGGCGACAAGGAAAGAGTATCAAATTGATGCTCCTCGGCAATCGGGTAGCCGGTTGCACTATGGCCCTTCGGAAATCTTTTTTGGATCAATTGCCTCCCTTCCCGACTGATATTCCTGAATTTTTGCATGATACTTGGATTGCCTTGGTGGCTTCAGTTTTGAATGAGATCCAATTCATTGACCTGCCTTTGGTAAAATACCGTCAGCACCCTGCGCAACAAGTAGGTACTCAACGAGAACGCCCTCAAGCACTTACGTTGCGCAAACGTCTGTCACGCCCACACAGAGAAAAGTTAGCGCCCTTACAAAAGACCCATGCAGAGTTGTCTAAGTTGTACGGCTATTTGCAACGCATTGTACCCACCGATAACGAAAACATGCGTCTTATTGCCGAAAAAATCTGTTTTCTTTCCATGCGGTCCACTTTACCCGACAATCGGCTTCTTCGTTTACCGCCTATTCTTAAAGAATGGAGAAAAGGCAACTATTATCGCTTTGCCGAGCAGAATACCACTGCTAAAGGCGTTTTTTTGACGGCTTTAGGGGATTTTCTGGAGTAACTGTATCGGTAATTTTCTATCTTCGCCACTCACCTAAACTATCTCCACCTTGAAAAAATCATTTCTTTTCTTTCTCCTGCTCACCACCGCTTCCTTCGCCCAAACGCGCGAAGATTCGGTCATGATCCGTAAAATTTATAACGAAGCCCTCAGCAACGGACAATCGTACGAGTGGCTGCGGTACCTGTGTAAACAGATCGGCCCGCGCCTGAGCGGCTCTGCGGGAGCCCAAAAAGCGGTAACTTGGACCAAACAAGTTATGGAGCAGCAGGCATTCGACCGCGTGTTTTTGCAAGACGTCAAAGTACCGCATTGGGTACGGGGCGCCAAAGAAGAAGCGTATATCAAAGTAGGAAAACAAAAAACCAAAGTGCCGATCGCCGCTTTGGGCGGCTCCGTTGCCACTCCGCCCAAAGGCATAGAAGCCGAAGTCATTGAAGTCAAAAGTTTTCAGGAACTGCGAGATTTAGGGAAAGAGAAAGTAAAAGGCAAAATTGTATTTTTCAACCGCCCGATGGACCCTACCAAACTCAATACGTTTGAGGCGTACGGCAGAGCAGTAGAACAACGCGCCAACGGGGCCACCGAAGCCGCCAATTTAGGGGCTGTGGGCGCTATTGTCCGTTCGATGAGTACTTCTCAGGACGATTTCCCGCATACAGGCAGTATGCGATACGGTACGGGCGTACCCCTCATTCCTACGGCCGGTATCAGCACCAACGGAGCCAATTTACTGAGTCAACTGTTAAAAGAAAATCCTACGCTTACTTTTTATTTCCGTCAAAATTGCGAAACTATGCCCGATGCCGATTCGCATAATGTAGTGGGAGAATTGAAAGGAAGCGAAAATCCTGAAGAAATCATTGTCGTAGGTGGACACTTGGATTCGTGGGATTTAGCCGAAGGTGCCCACGACGACGGCGCGGGTTGTGTGCAATCCATCGAAGTATTGCGCCTTCTGAAAGCCTTGGGGTATAAACCCAAGCGGACGATTCGGGCGGTAATGTTTATGAACGAAGAAAACGGCTTGCGTGGCGGAGTGAAATATGCCGATTTGGCCAAACAAAATAAAGAAAACCACATGGCCGCCGTCGAATCCGACAATGGCGGTTTTACACCGCGCGGTTTTGGCATTGTGGGCAAACCGGCCCAACGCGCTAAAGCTTTACAGTGGAAAGATTTATTGGCACCTTATGGTTTGTTGGAATTAGGCCCGGGCGGCGGTGGTGCTGACATTGGCCCTCTGGCGCAAACGGGCACCGTCCTTTTTGGCTTTAAACCGGATTCACAGCGGTATTTTGACGTTCACCACGCTTCCAACGACAATTTTGAAAATGTCAACAAACGTGAGCTTGACCTCGGCGCCGCTTCTATGGCTGCTTTGATTTATCTGTTGGATAAGTACGGGATATAGACATGTCAGACTTGAAAAGTCTCAAAGACTTTCCAAGTCTATCAAGCCAAAATCGGCCGAATGACTTTCCCCGCTACATCCGTCAAACGGAAATTACGGCCTTGGAAAGGATAGGTAAATTTTTCGTGATTGAAGCCCATCAAGTGCAGAATCGTCGCCTGCAAATCGTGGACGTGAGTTCGGTCTTTAATACCCGCATAGCCTAACGGATCGGTTTCGCCAAAAGAAAATCCTTTCTTGACACCACCACCCGCCATCCAAACGGTAAAAGCATCTAAGTGATGATCTCGACCCGAATAAGGCAAGACCTGTCCGTCGCGGTTTTCCTGCATCGGAGTACGGCCAAATTCTCCTCCCCATACCACCAGCGTTTCATCCAACAAACCCCTCATTTTAAGATCTTTCAACAACGCCGTAACGCTTTGATCAGAGGCTTTGCATTTTTTATGAAGACCGATTTCTACCGAGCCATCTTCGCTTGTGCCGTGTGTATCCCACCCCCAATCAAACAATTGAACAAAGCGAACCCCGTTTTCAACTAATTTTCTGGCCAAAAGACAATTCATGGCAAACGAACCTTCGCCGGGTTTTACGCCGTACATATCTAAAATGTATTGCGGTTCTTTGCTCACATCCATCACTTCCGGGACTGACATCTGCATCCGAAACGCCATTTCGTATTGGCTGATGCGAGTCAGGATTTCGGGGTCTTTGACTTCTTCATAGGTTTGTTTATTGATTTCGTTGATGGCTTCTATGGTTTGCTTCCGAATATCCCGATTCATTCCCTGCGGGTCTGATACAAACAATACGGGGTCGGCCCCGGTACGGCATTGCACTCCCTGATAGACGGTAGGCAAAAATCCGCTTCCCCACACTGATTTGCCCGCATCGGGCTGCTTCCCTCCTGAGGCCAAAACGATAAAGCCCGGAAGATTTCTATTTTCTGAACCCAGTCCGTACACTGTCCATGCCCCTAAACTTGGTCGTCCCAAACGCGCACTGCCGGTGTGCATCAACAATTGGGCAGGCGCATGATTGAACTGGTCGGTATGCATGGCCTTTACGAAAGTCAATTCATCGGCAACAGTCTGTAAATAAGGTAGATAATCGGAAAGCCACGCGCCTGATTGGCCGTATTGAGCAAATTTTCCTTTGGGTCCCAACATTTTGGGAACGCCCTTAATGAAAGCAAACTTCTTTCCTTCCAGAAACTCCGCCGGACAGTCTTTTCCGTGATATTTTTCCAGTTCGGGCTTATAATCAAACAATTCCAACTGCGATGGTGCCCCGGCCATGTGGATATAGATTACCTGCTTGGCTTTGGGAGCAAACTGCGGCATGCGCACACTCATCGGATCAGCCGGTTGGAGAGGCCCTGCCAAGGAGGTTTCTTTACTTCCGTAGCCGCAACTGCCCAACAAAGACCCCAATCCCAAGGTACCCAATCCTGTCCCTAAAGTTTGCAGAAAATAGCGGCGTGTTTGCCGCTCCAAATCGGCCTGCTGTAATTCTTTGAGTAGCTTTTCCATGAAAGAAAAAGAAAATGTTCGGATAAAGTTACCCAAAAATTCTGACTTAGGAGTTTGACTTTAAAAGAGCCTTTCGTTTCTTCCAAACGCCGCCAAGGAAAGCAAGAACAGCCAAACCGCTTAACCCCCACCACCCAAGCCCGACGGATGGTAAGGCACCGGCATCCCCGATCAAGACTAATCCCGCCCAAGCAGCGGGCGCGGCAGTGGGATACGTGTCAATATACTGACGTTTCGCTTTTTGCAAGGCTTCATCTTTGGAAAGCCCTTCCTTCAAAAAAGTATAAAATAACTCGGTAAGCGTATAAGTTGCCTGATCTTCCACACTCCAAAGTGCCGTAATGGCAGAAGGGATACCGGCCATCGAAAAGCCTCTTGCCAAGCTTAACACCCCCTCGCCTTTGGCTACTTTACCCATACCTGTTTTACAGGCTGACAAAACCAACAGATCAGTTTTAAAAGATATATTGCCCAAATCTGATACTTTAAGAGCCGAATCCGCAAAATAAATGTGGGGTTCTGTTTGCGTACTATCGGCAAAAGCATGGGTATAGACCTGTACAATACGATGCCCCGATGCTTGATTGAGGAAAGCACTTTTCGTCGCTTTTTGATGCAGTAATTCATTTTTCCACCAATACGAACTGCCAATGCGTTCAATGGACTCCGCAGAACCGGTCAATGTGTTGAGTTTTTGAAAAAATTGAACGGGAGCTACTCCCAGAAATGATTTTTGGGGCCAAAAATCGGAAACGGCCCTATTATTCTTGAGCAAAAATTGCGCCGAATACGTGTACGAAATCGCCTGTTCATGGAGCAAATACTGTGGCTCTGACGCTGATAGACTCAACGCCTCAAACGGCAAAAAAGCCCCATCTTGGGAGATAATTAAGTAGCCCTTAACCATATTGAGCGGTGCCACCAGTTCCCGATATAGGTTATGGCTCACCGTCAAAAACTCCTTTAGTTCGGTCTTGGTTGAAATAGTCCTGTAATGTTGAGTACTTTAGAGCATGTTCAAAAATTATATTTTTAAACATGCTCTAAATCTGAATGAATTGAGCAACGGGAAATATTTTATTAACCTCTCGGATGGACAACTGCCGGTAGTTACTAAAATCATTATCAAAGAACAGGCAGTATTGGCCAAACCGATTTTGACCGGGCAAATCGTTTGCCTCAACTGATCAGCTAAAACACCGTGGTTTTTTAGGTTTCCGATTTCTCAAAGAGCCACGGTGTTTACATAGTATTTCTTCCCGGTTATTCTGCATTGGGCATCACCCAATCAAAAGTGTGTTCATCGCTTTCCATTCACTTCTTGCCTTTACTTTTACGGATGAAAAAATAAAAGTGCTGATAAAATCCCCCAAAAGCCCTATTTTGCGTAAACAGAATTCTAACCCTTCTGTGGTTTTCAAAACCATGAATAAAACTAAGATCGGAGCATGGACGTGGGGCTTGATTTTTATCTTAACACTACCGGCAACGGCTCAACACAAGCCGTCTGTTCTTTCTGTTACTTCCAAAGGAAAGGCTAAATCATTCACTTCCGACAATACCATAGCATTAGCCGCTTTAGAAGATGATCTTATTATTCGCTGGTCTCCCTGTAATTGCAGTTATCGGTTCCGTTTAGAAGGCGTAGATTCGGATACCGTCAACTGGCCCTACCCGGTGGCTCGTTATACCAACCTACAGGGGGGGGATTATACATTTTGGGTGCAAGCCCAACAAAAGGGTAGTTGGTCAAAGCCAACGGTCATTACGCTGAAAGTAGAAAAAAGCACTACCGAAGAAGGGTGGTTTTGGCCGGTTGTTGCGGTCTATGTATTGTTGCTGGTCGGAGCCGCGATTTATTTCATTTTATTGTATAATTTCCGCCAAAAGCTAAAACTTCATAGTCTCCGCAATCGTATCGCGGCCGATTTGCACGACGAAGTGGGTGCCACTTTGAGCAGTATTGCCATTTCAACTCGCTTGGTAGAAAAGAAATTTGGGGGAAAAGCTCCTGAAATGCTTTCCATTTTACAACAAATCAAAACTGATTCAGAAGATACAATTCAGAGCATTCGGGATACCGTATGGACCCTCAATCCAAATAACGACTCGGTAGATCAGCTTTTTGAAAAAATGCGCTCCTTAGCTTTTCAATTACTGACTCCTCAGGATATTTCGCTCGATTTTCATAATCAACTTTCCGGCACAGAATTGAATCGCCTTAAAATGAGCATGGAACAACGGCAAAATATCTACCTTATTTTCAAGGAAGCCCTCAACAATATCCTCAAACACGCCGAAGCCACTAAAGTAAAAGTTAAGCTACAAATGACCCAAGAAGGGGAATTACACCTGTTTATCGCTGACAACGGTCGTGGCTTTGACACAACCCGGGGCTACGAAGGCAATGGACTCAAAAACTACAAAAAAAGGGCTTTAGAGGGCTTTATGGAAATAAAATTAGATTCAAAAGTAGGAAAAGGAACGCAATTGGAGGTGATTGTCGCCGCAATCTAACCCCTACCCAAATTGGGGGGTTAGCCGCTTGATAACTTTTGAGAATTTTGTAGCAGAGTTTTGAAATAAAATGATCAATTTGGCATAGACAAAACTCGTCTTTGCCTCTATCTCTGCCAACAATGATTCGTGTCGTATTATTTGAAGACAATAAAAGCTTCCGTCAAAGTCTGGCTTTGTATTTGGCGGGCTCAGACGAAGTTTTTATGTGTGCTTCTTTTGGCGATGCAGAAGGATGCGTCAGTAAAATCAAACGGTATAAACCGGACGTAGTTCTCATGGACATCCAAATGCCGGGCCTGTCGGGTATTGAGGCATTGCAGGAAATCAAAGCCGCCCTTCCTGATACTAAGGTACTGATGCAGACAGTTTTTGACGATGACCATCGCGTTTTTGCCGCTATTTGTGCCGGCGCTAACGGTTATGTACTCAAAAATCCGGATCCTGAAATCATGCTCCAAGCCATCATAGACGTACACAGCGGCGGTGCCTGGATGACCCCGAGTATTGCGGCCAAAGTATTGCGCATGTTTCAAAACCAATTTGTGCAAACGCAACCTACCTACGTCTCCCTCACCGACCGTGAGCGCGAAATTTTAGGCTGTATGGTAAAAGGCATGAGTTACAAAATGATAGCCGACGCGTGCAGTTTGAGTTTCCATACGGTACATTGGCACGTTAAACATATTTACGAAAAACTGCACGTCAACTCCGCCCCCGAAGCCGTTGTGAAGGCCATTGAGGGGAAGTTGGTGTGAGACATACTAAACAACTCTTTTTTACCCTAAACCTCTCAACTCATGAACACTAAAAATTTATTCACTTTCAACGCCGTCATCGCTTTGTTGTTTTCTCTGCCTATGATGCTTGTTCCTAAAATGGTGGCCGATATGTATCTCGTCAACCCAACTTTGGGTAATGAAGCCGCTTGGGTAGTTATGCGCGGCTACGGTTCCCTGCTTTTTGCGCTTGCTATTTGCCTTTGGTATATAAGAACTGCCTCCCCCACCCGCGCAATGAAGGGGATTTTATTGCTGATATTGATAGGAGACATTATTTTATCCATTGTACATATTCATGCCATTCTCAACGGGGTTGAAAACAACCAAGCTTGGGGCATTGTACTCGTAGGAGTGGTATTGGCGGTATGGTCAGGGCTATTGCTGCGTAAAGTAGAATTTGAAGGTTGATTTAAAATCGTTTTTCTCCAAAAGTGCAATTAATGTTATCGAGGAGAAATACAAAAAATAAAGGATTATAAAAACATTTAAACTTTTACTGCCATGTTAAGATATGAGCAAAATCCAACTCAAGATTTTTATTTAGGTTCGGGAAAATGGTTGATTGATAAGGACAGAAATATAAACAGTGATTTAGTTGAGATACATGATTTTTTTGAACCGATTGACCGACTTTTGGGCGATTATGAAACAAGAAAAAAATTAAATCTTCAAGAATATTTATACAGGAGAAATTTTGTAGGAAAAGAAATTGCAATAAGCAAAGAAATGTTTGAAGAAAAAAGAAAACAAGAAGGCGAAAATTATCAGTTACTATTATTTTCAATAGGGCATTTTAACAATGAATATTGTATAAATGTCGAGTGGATATCCGTTAAAAACTTAGTAGAAAGGAAGTTGCCTCTTCAAGATAATTGCTTGGCTCATTATATTTTAGATCCCGTCAAATTATATCAAATAATACAATTAGATGAAGCCCGATTCAACTACTTCTGCAATGAATTTTGGCAAAAAAACTCAGAATTGGTAAATGGACAAAATAGTAATGATTTAAACAAGTTTATAGAAGACTATGCCTTTGTAAAGAATTTCTTCAAAAGGCATAATAGATTTTTTGTTATGCCATCCGGCCCAAAAATGAAAATTGATGATTTAAGAGAAATTAATAAAGATAACAACGAAATCAAAGAGTACTTAGATAAAAAAGCAGATTCAATAGAGGCAATAAATGAAAAGATCCATTATCTCAAAAATATAGAAAAAATACCTAACGCCCAAGAGATAGTTGATGCCTTAGAAAATGAAAAGCTAAAACGCTTTGAAAGATTTAATGAAGTAAGAATTCGATTGGGTGTATATAAAAATAACCGCCCGGTTATCTTTTTACATCCTTACGAAAATGAGTCCAATAATCCGGGTCGTATTCCTGCCGAAGAATAATTTATGTTTACATTTCAAACATTCGACCAGCTACATTCCGGCTTGGGATTCTTGGTCATTTTACTATTTTTGTTTGTATATCCTATCAAAGGAGGCGACACTACTGGGTTCAAAGCAGTATTATTGGTGGGCATGCTGATTGCCGTAATGATTCCATTTTTAGTAGAAACCAAACCGGAAGAAAATGAAAAATTAGTCATGAGGTCAGGGAAAATAGTACATACATTCGTATTTGTATTATTTTTTTATTGCATCGTTTATAAGGATCTACTTTTGAAATACAAGCCTTATTTTTTTTGGCTTTGTTATTCGTTGGCTTTATATAGTTTATTTGAATTGTTGCTGGTTGACGTATTATTAGCAGCCAAGTATCAAAATGGGAAATTACTGGGTAGTTGGTTAGCCGAGCACTTTCAAATTAAAACTTTTGATTTTACTGCCTTTCTTAATTATCTTATAAAATTTGTATTTATTCCATTGTTTTTAAAAGATAGTGTTCAAAATTTCACACATAAAAAAGTATTTCAATATCTCATGTGGATGTTAGTTATATTTGAGTTAATACAATTACTTATTTTCAAGAGTTATCAGGGATATGATTCTTTATCTTCAACCGTTAAGAATCTATTTTTCTTGTTTGGGGCAGGTCTTCTTCTTTATCAGATATACATTAATGCCAACGTAAGTTTATCACTCAACAAAAACCCCTATTTTTGGATTTGTTTAGGCCTTATTTTGCCCGCTTTAGCTGAGTTATTTTTAGAATTTGTATTTTCCAAACTTTACCAAACAGACCCTTCAAGTTTTTACAGACTGTATCTCATCCGCAATGCAAGTCAAATCTTAGGATTTACTTTATTAATCATCGGAGTTTGGCAGGCAAAATACTTACGTTTCCTGCCAAAAGAATATTGATTGATAGTAATTATTTAGGTAGCCCACTGGAAGTTTCCCATTAGAACATTTTCCATATTGTTAATAATGTTCTGGTTCATTTTGCGAATTGTAGAGATAAAACTCGCGATACGGGCATAGGCATTAGCCCCGCCGGTACGCCGAAAGCAGTTACTGATCTTTTGTTTGACCTTAGCAGTTCTTAAATCCCGCTCGGCTTGGTTATTTGTAAATGGGACACCCGACTCAAAGGCAAATGCAAGCACAGCTTCCTGATGAAGAATCAAGCGCTGTAAAAGGTTGCGTCCCTTGGTTCTTTTAGGTTTGGTGTGCCTACCGTTTGGTTTGAAAAAGGCGATGGCAGGATGTTCTTGAAGGTCTGCCTGCTGACAAATTTGTTGGTAGTGCATTCGCCAATTGGCTTGTTGGTCAGCATGAATCGGCCATGCCGAGTTACCTGATAGGCCGCCATCAAGTAGTCGTGCATGGCTTTAGCCCACTGACAATCCTGCTCAATGGAGAGCTTGTAGTTCTCTTAACAAATGAGCTCCACAGAGACTATGCCGTCCCTTGCCTACGGTAAAGTAGGACGCCCAACAATCATGGATTGTCCAATTGACACACTCAGCAAAATACTTTCCGGTGATAAAAGGGCTTGTTGTCCCCGTTTATGATGAACAAAAAAGTACGTATATTGATTGTTGCTTGCTAAATGAAGCCATTTTAACCCTCCTTCGACTCTCAGTCCCGTTTCGTCAAAATGGCAGACAGGAGCCATCTTGAGGTGCTCTTTAATTTGAGTCTCTATCGGAGCTAACTTCTCATAAAGTTTATTTTGAGCACTTACCAAAGTGGCCGGATTGTAGGCATAGCCTGTCAAATCAACCCAGAGCTGGCTTATTTTAGCAAAAGGCAAACGATACTCAACGTTGAGCACAATACTTTGAGCATGAATACGAGGCCATATTGAACCTGGGCCACTACATCAGAAGGAAATTGGCCTGTTTGTTCACAACCACATCGGCAACGATGAGCCACTACTTGGTGTTCGCTTACCCACATAGCAGTGGAGGTAAATCAAAAACTTGGCGACGCGCAACCACCTGCCCATCCCCTTCGAGAGCAAGCCCACAACTACAACAATGGGTGGCGCGGTGAATATAAATTTGATCAGGATGTTCTACTAATTGTAGTGTTTTACCTGGATGACCCTGTTGCTCCTCCGGGCTTTTTTCCGGCTGGTTTTGACAGCGCCGGTTTGATAAGTGGCTTCTTTGAGTAGCCTTCACTGGAAGGTGGTTTATGAGAGTTTGAGGAGTTTTGGCCAAGTTGACGACGCAAGTCAGCGTTTTCAGCCTCTAACTCTTCGATACGAAGCAGTAGGCGATTAACCAGCGATTTTAAGTCAGCTATTTCTTTGACCAATTCTTCCATAAGTTTATCTATGCAAATTGCGTACCTAAATAGTTACGATTGATATAACCTTAACTTTTCAAAGGCCGCTTCCGAAGAAGCGGCCTTTTTTATTACTGACCGGCTTCCAAAACCACCCGAATTGGTGGGTTCTCCCTCGGCAAACATTTATCAATTTTACATCATCGAAAAGAACATAAATCGAAGGTCGGATATTTCTCCCAAAAGTTATATCCCTCTCATTTTCAGAAAACACTATACCCTAATATTATGAATACCTTTCCGAATCCTACTTCTGCTCTCAGCATTTTGCGCGGTACGGTCCTTTTGCCCTTATCCGGTATCATCCGCTTGGAAGCCGACAACAATTACACCTACTTTATTCTGAATGACGGACGCCGCCTGTTGACCTCCCGCAATCTGGGTTCTTATCAAACCGAACTTCCCGAGTCGTTCATGCGGGTCAACAAAGGGTGTTTCCTGAATCTGCACTACCTGCGCCGCAGAAGAGGCCGCCAATTGATCCTCACCGACGGAACCGTTATCCCACTGGCCCGGCGGAAAGTAAAGGCATTTTCTGTCATTATTTCTAAATCTCTTTGATAGTCGGATGAGCCTTTTTGATTGCTTTCAGATTTCCGTTTCTCTTTATAAATGTTCAATCTCTGTAATTATTCTCTTACCATGAAAAAATCTGTTTTTATCCTTCTTGCGGGCCTGTATTCCTTTTTTGCTTCTGCCCAGCAAAGTATTGAACTCCGCCCCGGCCAAATGACTTTCAAGGGGCAAGGAGCCGAACAAGACGACCGTTTTACCTCTGATGCTACCGGCAAAGCCGGTTTCAAAACGAAACAGGAATTGATCGTTATCCGCAATTCTTTCTCAACAGGCGGTGCGCAAAGCTTTGCTTCCGGAACGGCCACTAAAATGGACTTTGATATTCTTCATCACGAGAAGAAAAACAATACAGGCAGCAATTTTAGCCTAACAGACGATACCATGCTGGTGGAAGAATCGGGAATCTACGTATTTGATATAGAGATGAACTGGACATCCACCTTTGTCGGGGATGTAGTCCTCAGAGTACTAACTACGACTAATAACTCATTAGAGTATTTTTGGGTAAGGCGCACCGCTGATGACACAAATTATCAACGACTTATGGGATTGGTAAGACTGACTGCAGGAGAGCGAATTTACTTGGAATTAACTCAAAAAAATAGTGGTGGAGCTGCTAAAAATGCAACATTTTTCTGGAGCATCGGAAAACTGTAATGGCCACCGGCGAAGTCCTTTCTAAACTCTGAGTTGCCGAAAGCTACCAACGTTTATACATGCTCAGTAATACCTTACCATGACTGAAAGCTAATATAGCAAACTTCTGATAGGATGGGAAAGAGATACAGCCTGTTATCCAAATCCAATTACTCAATAATCCTTCTTTCCAACAATATACAATCTCACCTCATGAAAACCATTGCTTATCTCCGAGTCATTGTCCTCCTGATTTCCTCATCAGCACTATTGCAAAACTGTACAAAAAAGGAAGTTACACCCGACCGTGACAAGTTTATCGGTATTTACAAAGGGAATGACTCCTGCTCTCCGGGCGTGCAATTGACGCTCTCTATTTCTGCCTCAAGTACTTCTGACAACGAGGTGATCATGGCTGCGGGTTCTAATTCTTGGAAAGGAAGTGTCTCGGGCAATACCATTACGGTCAACGGTCAACCGGTTGTTTTTAACATCTCGGCTACCTTAAACGGAACCGCCAATTTGAACGGCACTTCGCTCAACTTTGCCTATACCGCCGTAGGCGGAGGTCAGAGTATCTCATGTACGGCTTCACTGATTAAACAATAAAGGTTGATATTACCTTCATCATACATTGATCTAAAGCTGTGTCTGTAACTGCCTCTTGAACAAAACCTCTTTCCATTACTTCACCTTATTTTCACAAAAACGGTGCGGCGCTCCGCATATTCTCAAACAATGAAAAATGCATTTATTTTCTTAGGCATACTCTGCCTGACGGTCAGCCATTTATTTGCTTCTCACCGCCACAGCCAAACGGAAACTTCCGTCGGCAATTTTTATCTCTCTAATGACCTGTCCGTAATGGTCAACAATCAGGAACTGACCCTGCGAGCCGGGACTCCGGTGATGGTAGAAATCAGCCAAAACTACGGAGGTACCAATCTCGCCGTAGGGCAAACCGTCAGTGTACGGGTAAAATTTGGAGTAGTCATAGAAAAACAAACGGTGATCGCCGCAGGAGCTTTAGGAACAGCGGTGATTTCACGCTTCGAAAAGGCCCGCAGCTTTGGCCGCCCCGGCGTGATGGAAGTGCAAGTCCAAGGCGTTCAAACCGTTGATGGGCAAAACGTATTGTTAAGCGGGATTCCGTTAACCGTCGAAGGAGAAAATCGCAAGGGTTTGGCTTGGGGCTTGGCCATCGGGGTAGGTTTGTTTACGGGCGGCATCGGAGCCGTTACGGGTTTCTTTATCAAAGGAAAACCCGCCGAAATAAGAGGCGGCACCACGGTCAATGCGACTGTAGCTTCGGATATAGAAGTGGAAGTAGAGGCTTCTAAAAAGAGAATTAAGTAAACCTGAAAATATAGCCATAATGACTACGCCTTTAGAAATCATGCGTTTACGCTCTATTATAAGTAGGGTATACGCTCCTCAAAACAATCAATTTGGTAAAGTTAGGGATAGTGGAACCCAAAGCCATCAAGGTTGGGACTTGCAAGCCTCCGTAGGAACTCCCGTCAGAGCCATTGCTGATGGGAAACTTACCTACGAGGATAAGGGTAAGTTAGGAAAACAACTTTATTTGGAATTTACCCATAACGGGTTTACATTATATGCGCTTTACGCGCATCTGAGCCAAATCTCGGTTATTCCTCCTTGCAGTGTATCAGAAGGTACCATCATCGGATTAGTTGGGAAAACAGGAAATGCAAAGGATTTGCCCACAAATGAAGTGCATTTGCATTTTGAAATCAGATTTACAAAAAATTTGGGATTAGGTCTTTCGGGTCGAATGGATCCGGGCGAAATTTTGGGGTATCACCACTTATTTTCGCCCAAATAGTGTTTATCATATTTCAAAAAAGGGAATAATTTAATCTCAAAAAGCACCTCTGAGTACTTTTTGAGATTAAATACAGACTGTATACACTACCCGATGTTAATGCGCTTCCAGCCAATTTACCCCCACGCCGATACCCGTTTCCATTTTTACCGGTAACGGAATGGCATTGACCATCAATTCATTGACTCTTTGGCTCAATAACTCAATTTCATCGCGGTGCGCATCAAAGACCAATTCGTCATGCACTTGGAGGATCATGCGCGAACGAAGCTTTTCTTTTTTCAGAAAGTCATGGATATTAATCATGGCTATTTTGATCATATCCGCCGCCGAGCCTTGAATAGGCGCATTGATCGCGTTGCGCTCGGCAAAGGTGCGCACCGTTTGGTTTTGAGAATCAATATCGGCCAAATAGCGCCGGCGGCCTAAAATGGTCTCCACGTATTTTTGCTCCCGCGCTTTACTGACAGATAAGTCCATAAAATGCTTCACCGCCGGAAATTCCTGAAAATAAGCCTTTATAATCTCACCGGCTTCTCCGCGCGGAATCCCTAACCGTTGAGCTAAACCGAAGGCCGAAATGCCGTAAATAATTCCGAAATTGACCATTTTCGCTTTACGTCGCATGTCGGAAGTCACCTCCTTGAGATCAACTTTAAATACTTTACTCGCCGTACTGGCGTGAATATCCAAGCCATTATTGAATGCTTCCAACATCGTAATATCTTGGCTGAAAGCTGCCATGATACGCAGTTCGATTTGGGAATAATCGGCTGAAAGAATCTGATATTCATCGTTATGAGGAATAAATGCTTTCCGGATCTCCCGTCCGCGCGGCGTACGAATCGGGATATTTTGGAGATTGGGGTTGGTACTGCTCAAACGCCCTGTGGCAGTCACTGCCTGATTGAACGAGGTATGAATTCGGCCTGTTTTGGGATGTATCAAAAGCGGCAAAGCATCAACATAAGTAGATTTCAGCTTTTGCAATTCGCGGTAATCCAAAATTTTGCGTGCTATCTCGTGTTCGGCCTCCAAATCAGACAGCACATCTTCTCCGGTGGCATATTGCCCGGTAGCTGTTTTTTTCGGGTTTTTGATAAGTTTCAATTTTTCAAACAGAATCACTCCCAATTGTTTCGGAGAAGATATATTAAACTCTTCGCCGGCTAAGGTATATACCTCTTTTTCTACCTGCTTCAAATCGGTTTCCAATACGCCCGACATTTCGAGCAAGGCCTGGGTATCTACTTTTACTCCTTCCCGTTCCATAGATGCCAACACCGGCACAAGCGGCACCTCAACGCCTCTGAACAGCTTTTCAGCTTGGTTTTCCACCAAAAGCGGTTGCAGTTTTTCTTTCAGTTGTAAGGTAATATCCGCATCCTCGGCGGCGTATTCCACTAACTTTTCGATGGCCACGTCGCGCATGGTCAGTTGCTTTGGCCCTTTTTTACCGATCAGCGATTCAATGGAAACCGGCTCGTAGTTCAAATAATTATTAGCCAAAATATCCATATTATGCCGCTTTTCGGGCTCTATCAAGTAGTGCGCCAGCATCGTATCGTAAAGCGGCCCTCGAATCTCCACCCCATAATTTTGCAGGACCAGCAGGTCGTACTTCAGGTTTTGAGCAATTTTCTCAATTTTCGTATCTTCCAACACCGCCCGAAAATCTTCTACCACTTTTTGCGCTTCGTCGCGATCGGCGGGTACGGATACATAAAAGGCCTCTCCTTTTTGATAGGCAAACGACATACCCACCAAATCGGCATCGGCAGCCTCTAAGGAAGTGGTTTCGGTATCAAAACAAAACGACTCCTGCAAACTCAAATAATGCGCCAAGGATTGACGAAGCTCCGGCGTATCTACCAAATGATAGCGGTGCAGGGTATTGTGGACCGTCTTGCGCTCCGTCGAAGTGTCAACTGAACCGGAGGTCAAAGGGGCGGCCGACGCTTGGGTTTGTCCGGCCGCTTTTGACGAAGAAGAACTGTCGCCAAACAAACTGAATTGCCCTTTTTTATCGGCTACCGGTTCCGACGCAGCGGGGGAATCCGTTTCTCCTAACATACGTCGGCGCAGGGTTTTGAACTCCAATTCATCCAACAGCGCCGACAACAGTTCTTTATTGGGTTCACACATACGCAGGTCTTCTTCATTGAACTCAATCGGCACATTGATGTCAATCGTGGCCAAGTGTTTCGACAAGATGGCCTTATCGGCACCCTCAATTACTTTTTCTTTCAGCTTTCCGGTCAGCTTCTCCGCATTGGCAATGAGGTTTTCCACCGTTTCAAACTCTTCCAATAACTTTTGGGCCGTTTTTTCGCCGACGCCGGGTATTCCCGGAATGTTGTCGGAAGCATCCCCCTGCAACCCCAACATGTCAATGACTTGGCTGATATTTTTGATCCCCCATCGGTCGCAGACCTCCTTCGGCCCCATGATTTCGACCCCTTTGCCCGAGATAGCCGGTTTGTACAAATGAATATGTTCTTCTACGAGTTGTCCGTAATCTTTATCCGGCGACATCATAAACACCTCAAATCCTTCGCGAGCTGCTTTTTTAGCCAAGGTACCTACCACATCATCGGCTTCATAACCGTCCAATTCCAAAATCGGAATACACAATGCCTGCAATAACTGCTTGACATACGGAACGGCGATGGTAATGTCTTCGGGCTGTTGTTGGCGTTGGGCTTTGTAAGCTTCAAATTGGACGTGTCGAAAAGTAGGTTTCGGTGTATCAAAGGCAACGCCTAAATGCGTGGGTTTTTCATCTTTCAATACTTCCAACAATGTATTGGTAAACCCGAATACGGCACTGGTATTGAGCCCTTTAGAGGATATTCTCGGATTTTTAATGAACGCAAAATGAGCCCGGTATATCAGCGCAAAAGCATCTAAGAGAAAGAGTTTCTTGTCAGGTTTCATGGATTTTTCAGCAAGTATATTTCGCAAAGAACGGAAAGTTTGAAGAGATTTTTTATTGTTGTAAACTACCTTTTGTATTTGTTCGTTAATTTTATGTTTTCGTCATTGCAGGACACCAATCAAGCAAAGACCATGCAGCCCTGATGCAAACAACCCATTTTAATTCACAGAATTTGTCTTTTTTGTGTTTTTATCTTTAATCTTTTATGGAAAATCCAATCAAAAATGACCGTTGGACGGTAAGATTACCGATTTTATTGAGCGTTACTTTGGCAGCCGGAATGCTGTTGGGCGCTACCTTTTTCGGAGGCAGTAAAGGCGTGACGGATGTGGCGCGAGGGTACACAAAATTTAAAGAAGTCCTCCAACTCATTGATAATAACTATGTTGATACTGTCAATACGGATGAACTGGTTGACTACTCCATCACTAAAATGTTGGAAAAGCTCGACCCGCACACCTATTATTTCAACCCGAAAGATGCCATAGCGGCGCGTTCGCAACTGGAAAGCGGTTTTGATGGTATCGGTATTGAATTTAACTTGTACAAAGACACCGTTTACGTAGTGACCCCCTTAGTAGGCGGCCCTTCGGAAGCAGCCGGTATTCAGGGAGGGGATAAAATCCTGAAAGTAAATAATGAGGTATTTACCGGGAAAACAGTGGATAACGCTTTTATTTTTTCTAAACTGCGCGGTCCGCGCGGCAGCGAAGTAAAGATTGAAATTCTGCGCCGGGGTGTTCCTAAACCGTTGGCTTTCCAACTGCGCCGTGACCGAATTCCGACCTACTCGGTGGATGCCTCCTACATGATCGATAAAGAAACGGGTTATATCAAAGTGACGCGTTTTTCCGAATCGACCTACGACGAGTTCAAAAACTCACTCACTTCGCTTAAATCGCAAGGGATGAAACAACTCTTGTTGGATTTGCGCGGCAATCCGGGAGGCTACATGGACCGGGCAACCAATATGGTAGATGAATTGTTGGCGGGCGACAAAATGATTGTATATACTGATGGCAAAGACGACCGTTACGACCGTCAGACTCGGGCTAAAAATACGGGTATGTTTGAAAACGGAAGCGTGGTCGTACTGATTGATGAAGGAAGTGCGTCCGCTTCTGAAATTGTCGCCGGGGCATTGCAGGATCATGACCGGGCCTTGATTGTCGGTCGGCGTTCGTTCGGAAAAGGCTTGGTCCAAATGCCCGTAAATTTGTCAGACGGCTCTGAACTCCGCCTGACGATCTCCCGGTACTTTACTCCCAGCGGGCGCAGTATTCAGAAACCCTATACCATGGGGCAACTTTCCGGCTATGACGAAGACCTGAAAAATCGTTACTCTCACGGTGAACTGTTTGTAGCTGACAGTATTAAAAATAACCCTAAACTGCGTTTCCGTACCGATGGCGGACGTACTGTTTACGGCGGCGGCGGCATTACCCCCGACGTATTTGTACCGCGCGATACCAGCATGATGACGCCGTATCTGTACGAATTGTTTGCCAAAAATACGGTACGCGACTATGCTCTAAGCTACGCAGGGCAGAACAAAAAGCAATTGGAAAAACAAACGTTTGCCGAATTTCTGAAAGATTTTAACACGACAGACGCTGATTTGGAAGCCATTGTCAAAAATGCGACTGCCGACGGTATTAAGTTCAATGAAAAAGAGTACAACCGTTCAAAACCCTACATTCGCACGTACTTGAAGGCAACGATAGGCCGCTATGCCTTCCAAAAACGTGAAAAAGGAGGCCTAAA
Source organism: Spirosomataceae bacterium (assembly GCA_046329125.1). Lineage (GTDB taxonomy): Bacteria > Bacteroidota > Bacteroidia > Cytophagales > Spirosomataceae > Runella. The sequence goes on from JAXLVD010000005.1 coordinate 205,533, forward strand.
TAACGAGTTTTATCAAGTAATGGCCTCTTTGGACGAGGGTATGAAAAAAGCGATGACCTTATTTGACGAAGCTGAAAAATTGGCACGCGGCAATGTAAGTCTCAAAGACGCTAAGAAATGATGCCTCCCAAATCTGTCAATTATTCCCGTACTACGATTACCGAACTGATGATTCCGTCCTACGCCAATTTTGGCGGGAAAATTCACGGAGGGATTTTGTTATCGCTCATGGATAAGGTGGCGTACGCCTGTGCTTCCAAACATGCCGGAACGTACGTAGTCACGGTGACCGTAGAAGGCGTCCACTTTTTACAACCTATTGAAGTGGGCGAATTAGTGTCGCTGCATGCATCGATCAATTACGTAGGGCGGAGTTCGATGGTCGTGGGTATTCGGGTCATTGCCGAAAATGTCCGCAGCGGTGTTCAAAAGCATACCAATACTTCCTATTTTACGATGGTAGCCAAAGATGACAACGGCAAGCCGACGGAAGTACCGGAACTGCTTTTGGAAACCAAAGAAGACATACGGCGATTTATGGAGGCGATCAAACGTCGGGAGCTCAAAGCGGCATTTGCCGGAGAGTTTGACAACGAGAAGACACGAATAAAAGCTGAAGAGAGTTTGGACTCGCTCCAAAAAGAGCGTTGTGTCATAGCACCCGCTGTTGCATAATTTGTCGGTGCTTTATTCGATGCATGTTCATTTTCGCTATCTTTGTACCCACTCAAAAATCAGCAAAAGTATGTTTGGAGACATGATGGGAATGCTTGGAAAAGTAAAAGAGTTTCAGGCAAAAATGAAGGAAACCCAAGAAAGTTTGGGACAACTGACCGAGACAGCCGAGGCCGGCGCCGGAATGGTAAAAGTGACAGTCAATGGCAAAAAGCAATTGGTCAGCCTGATCATTGATCCGGAACTGGTGCAACCCCAAGATCGCGAAATGTTGCAAGATCTGATCGTGGCGGCCGTTAACCGGGCAATGGAAAAAATCGAAGAAAAGATCAAATCTCAAATTCAGGAATCAACGGCCGGCATTTTGCCGAATATTCCCGGCTTGGACTTGAGTCAGTTTATGAAATAAGGAGGCGATGGATAAAGTAGCCATTGTCATTCTGAATTATAACGGGAGAAACTTCTTGGAGAAGTTTCTCCCTTCTGTTATCAGGCATTCTCCCGCCGGCACCATTTATGTAGCCGACAGCGCCTCCACCGACGATTCCGTCTCTTGGATGCGCACTAATTATCCTTACATACATCTTCTTCCTTTAAATAAAAATCAGGGTTACGCCGGCGGTTACAATCTTGCTTTGGCTGAAATCCGGGCAGAGTATTACGTTTTGCTGAACTCAGACGTAGAAGTGACGGAAGATTGGCTGGAACCGCTCCTTCAATTGCTTGATAATAACCCGAAAATTGCCGCTTGCCAACCTAAACTGTTGGCCTTTCATGACAAGACGCAATTTGAATATGCCGGGGCAGCCGGCGGCTTCATGGATTGGTTGGGATACGCCTATTGTCGAGGTCGAATTTTTAATCATTGTGAAACCGACCGAGGACAATACGATACCACCGTGCCTGTTTTTTGGGCTTCCGGGGCATGCTTTGTCATCAGAGCCGAATTATTTCATAAAATGGGAGGCTTTGACAGCGATTTTTTTGCTCACATGGAAGAAATCGACCTGTGTTGGCGCTTACATTTAGCCGGGTACGACGTCTATTGTTGCCCCCAATCGGCAGTATATCACGTGGGCGGCGGTACACTCCCTCCCTCCAGTCCGTTTAAAACCTACCTGAATTACCGCAACAGTTTAGCCATGTTGTATAAAAACCTCCCGACGCACAGCCGTTGGAAGATCATCTTCCTCAGGCTCGTTTTAGACGGTATATCAGCGGTTCGGTTTTTACCTAAAGGCCAATGGCGCGATATATGGGCAATCATCAGAGCGCATTTTAGTTTTTATGCCCGGTTAGGCGGCTCTTTACCCGCAAAACGCAAAAAAATAATTCGCGAAATCGGGCCTATAAAAGAGCTTCAATCGCTGCCAATTTCGCCTAAGAGCATTATTTGGGCCTATTTTGCCGAAGGTCGCAAAACCTTTGACTCATTTTCAACCCCTTAATCCGAAAATTACTTGCTTCAGTTTCTGTCAAAAAGCCGATAAAATCCTTTAATTTTGCGGCCTATAAAAAATTTAGTCACTCTGCGAAAGCAAACAATATGGCATTATTTGATTTTTTAACGAGCGAGATTGCAATTGATTTAGGAACAGCCAATACGCTGATCATCCATAAAGATAAAATAGTAGTGGATGAACCATCGATCATTGCTTTGGACAAGAATAACGGGAAGGTGTTGGCGATTGGTCACAAAGCAATGCAAATGCACGAAAAGACCAATGAAAATATAAAAACCATTCGTCCGTTAAAAGACGGTGTGATTGCCGACTTTACCGCCGCCGAATTAATGATTCGGGGTATGATCAAGATGATTGCTCCCAACAATCGTTTTTTCACTCCCTCTCATCGCATGGTGATTTGTATTCCTTCCGGGATTACGGAAGTAGAGAAACGGGCCGTTAAGGACTCCGCTGAACATGCCGGTGCTAAGGAGGTATATATGGTACACGAGCCGATTGCCGCTTCTATCGGTATTGGTATCGACATCACCCAGCCTAACGGTACCATGATCGTGGATATCGGCGGCGGAACTACTGAAATTGCCGTCATTGCCCTTTCCGGGATTGTATGTGAGCAATCCATTCGTATCGCCGGAGATGTCTTCACCAAAGATATTGTCGATTATATGCGCCGCGAGCACAACCTGCTTATCGGGGAGCGCTCTGCCGAACAAATCAAAATTGAAGTAGGCTCTGCCTTACCGGAATTGGATACTCCTCCCGCTGATTTCGAGATTCGCGGTCGTGACTTGATGACGGGTATTCCGAAAGAGATCAAGGTTACTTACAGCGAAATAGCCTACGCTTTGGATAAATCCATTTCCAAGATTGAAGAAGCCGTCATGAAAGCCCTCGAAATTTCTCCTCCGGAGCTTTCCGCAGATATTTATACCAACGGTATTCACCTGACGGGCGGAGGCGCCTTATTGCACGGATTGGATAAGCGCCTTGCCACCAAAACCAAACTGCCGATCCACGTAGCGGACGATCCGCTCAAAGCGGTAGTAAAAGGAACAGGAGAAATTCTGAAAAATTTGGAATTGTATAAGTCGGTATTAATTCAGTAAAAAAGTACAGAGTCGTAGGTAGTGGGTCTTGAGAATAACAACCGAAATTACTCAATACTCACTACTGTATACTCGTTACTAAAATGCTTCAACTCTTTGAGTTTATTGGGCGCAATCGAAACTTTATCCTCTTTGTGCTGTTAGAGGTGTTTAGTTTTTGGTTGCTTGTCAATAACAACAACTATTGGAGTGTTGAATACTTCAATACGGCCAATATTCTCAATGCCAAATCGTTGGAGCTTTCCAATTCAGTACGCGAATACACGAATCTTCGCGATGTAAATGCCTCATTGGCCGAAGAGAACCGACGGCTAAACGAGTTGGTCACGAAACTTCAGCAGCAAAATCCCGCTACTGCTCCTGCGGGTTATCAGCCTGATTCGGCTTTTGCTTCCCGTTTCAAATGGGTGACAATTGCGAAAGTCATTCTTAACACTACCCACCAAACCGACAATTACCTGACGATTGACAAAGGGTATTCTGATGGCGTCAAAGAAGGCATGGGTGTCATTTCATCCACCGGGATTGTAGGAAAAGTAAAAATATGTAATGAACACTTCTCTGTCATTACTTCTATTTTACATTCTCAATTTATGGTATCGACCAAATTGTTGCGAAGTGGGGAAATGGGTACCGCAAAATGGGAAAATACGACCCTCCCGTCTGTTATTCAGTTAAAAGATATATCTCGTTACAAAAAAATTGTCAAAGGAGATACGGCAGTTACCTCCGATCAAAATGCGGTGTTCCCGCCGGGCATCGCTGTTGGACGCGTCAAATCCTTTAAGGTAGCACCGGATGAAGCATTCTTTGAAATAGATTTGGACTTAGCTACCGACTTTTCCAAAATTTCGTACGTGTATTTGGTAGACAACAAACTCTTAAACCAACAGAAATCGCTTCAGGAAAGCCTAATTAATAAACCTAAATGAACCCAAACGACATCGCCCGCAGCGTATTGAGATGGTTGATTTATGTACTGCTTCACATTTTTGCAGCACGTCATTTGGTCTTGTTCAATTATGCTTTTTGTTTTATTTACATAGGAGCTATTTTGTTCCTACCCGTCGAAATCAACTTAACTGCCTTGCTATTGGTGGGATTTGTTACAGGAGTTACCATTGATTCTTTCAACAATACCCTGGGCTTACACGCTGTAGCCACCGTATTGATTGCCTATTTGCGACCTATCATCATTCGCTATCAATTAGGCCAAAAATTAACCGAGGGCCGACTGCAGCTGTCGATACGAGAATTGGGCTTTCCCGCTTTTCTGTCATATACTGTCTTATTGATTTCCATTCACCACATTGTACTGTTTTTAGTAGAGGTAGGCAATATCAGCTTACTGCCTTATACGCTTCTCAAAATCATTTGCAGTATTCTTTTTACGACAGTGAGTATAGTATTGGCTCAACTTTTTTCCCGTTAATTCGGACACCGTTCAAAAGATTTTACTGCCATTTTGTCCACAATCAGGTGAGACAAACCTGTTGGAATAATTTTTGAAGCCTTTTCCAAAAAACCAAAGGTGAGAAAGTTTGTCTACAACTAATCCATTAAAAATAACCTTTCATAAGGGGTTTTTGTTGATTGGTTAAAGAAGATTTGCGAGAAAGGTTGATGGTTTGTTAAAATTCGTAAATTTACGGCAGCCGTGTCAGTCATTATGTCAGAAGAAATCGAAGAAATACCGTTAGCCGCCTCCGAAACGTCCTACAACGACATCGAGAGAAACGACATTTTCAACCGTGAGTTTATGCCGCACATAAACTCCATGTATAATTTTGCCTTTCGGCTCACCATGGACGAGGATGATGCCAATGACCTCGTACAAGATACCTACCTGAAAGCCTTCCGTTTTATTTCTTCTTTCGAACGGGGAACTAATGCCAAAGCGTGGTTGTTCAGAATCCTGAAAAACAGTTTTATTAACGATTACCGTAAGCGCAGTAAAGAGCCTTCAAAAGTAGATTACCAAGAGGTAGAAACTACCTACAATTCGGAAGAAGCGGCTGAAGTAGATCATACAACTGACTTACGCGTCGAGACTGTTCAAGACATGATCGGAGATGAGGTGGCCAATGCCCTCAACTCATTGCCGGTCGATTTTCGTACAGTGATTATCCTTTGTGACATCGAAGGATTTACTTACGAAGAAATGGCTAAGATTTTGGATATTCCGATCGGTACTGTTCGTTCCCGTTTACACCGTGCCCGGAATCTCCTCAAAGACAAACTCAGAGCGTATGCCTCTTCGATGGGCTATGACACTGACGAAGATTAAAAAGTGACCTGTTGAATATGCCTGATAAAAATAACAGAAGGCAAATTTTACTTTGTGAACTTTTTTATTCCGGAAATCCTTTTGATAACAAATAGAGTAAAACAGAAAGATTCAAAGAAAAAATTGAACCTTTACAATGGTATTGGATATGCATTCGTCAGCCTCCGCCGGTGAGAACACTAAGTATCAGAAAGAATACTGCGAGCATCACGCAGAATGTCTGAAAAAGATTCAGTCGGTTTTGGATGGAGAGGCCTCGGAAGAAGAAAAGGCTCATTTCAGAAACAACATGGACCATTGTCTGCACTGTATCAAGATGTATCATCTTGAAAAATGCGTCAAAGAAGCCGTCCAGGATAAAGTGGATAAGCGTCTGTGTCCCGACAATCTCGTTGCCACCATCAAAGCAAAACTCAATCTGATTTTTTAAATTTTGGAAGGCAAACTCATTATCTTTTCTGCACCGTCCGGTTCCGGTAAGACGACCATCGTAAGACACTTATTGGCTAAGTACCACAACTTAGGCTTTTCTATCTCGGCCTGCACCCGCGACCGCCGAGGTCGCAATGAAGTTCACGGAAAAGACTACTATTTTCTGACTCCCGAAGATTTTAAAGCAAGAATTGACCAAGGGGAGTTCGTTGAATGGGAGGAAGTATATCCGGGTGGCTATTACGGCACCCTGAAATCCGAAATTGAGCGATTATGGGCCGAAGGAAAACACGTTTTGTTTGATGTAGATGTAAAAGGAGGCCTCAAACTCAAAGAATATTTTAAAGAGCGCGCCCTTGCTGTCTTTGTCAAAGCCCCAAGCGAAGAAACCATTAAACAACGGCTGATGGCTCGCGGCACCGAAACCGAAGACAGTCTCTCTAAACGACTTTTTAAGGTCAAATTTGAAATGTCTTTTCAAGACCGCTTTGATGTGATTTTGCTCAACGACAATTTGGAAACAGCCTTGGTCAAAGCAGAAGAGTTAGTGGAAAACTTTATCCGTTGATCGGGCACTTCTTTTTCAAATCAGTTTAGTATTCCCCTCTGACGGTTATGGAAATGAAAGGGTAAATTTTTCTTACCTTCGTTATCATTTCCCGCGCTTATGCTTTTTCGAAGTAAACTTTTATTGCTCACACCTCCCTTTACGCAACTCAATACCCCTTACCCGGCTACAGCGTATCTGAAGGGGTTCTTGAATACATTGCCTGTTTCTTCTTTACAGGCGGATTTGGGAATCGAAGTGATTTTGGCCCTGTTTTCTGCCAAAGGTCTTACCCGGCTTTTTGATACTCTCGAACAAACAGACCAAGACATTGAACTCTCCGAAAACGCGTATCGGATCTATAACCTGCGCCAAGAATACATTTCTACCATTGAGGCGGTCATTCTCTTTTTACAAAACAAAAATCCCACTCTCGCGCACAGCATTTGCGACCGAACCTACTTGCCCGAAGCCTCTCGGTTTGCAGACACCGAGGATTTAGAATGGGCATTCGGCAGCATGGGCACCCAAGATAAGGCGCGCCATTTAGCTACCTTGTATTTGGAAGATGTAGGCGATTTTATTCAGGAAGCCGTTGATCCTCATTTCGGTTTCAGCCGCTACGCAGAGCGACTGGGACGAACAGCTACCCATTTTGAGGAGTTGAATGCGGCACTTCAGGCACCCGATACACTGATTACTTCTTTGCTTTCTGAATTGCTTGATCAAAAAATCAGGTGGTTTCAACCCGAAATCATTTGCCTCACCGTTCCTTTCCCCGGCAATCTCTTCGGAGCGTTCAAATGCGGTCAATACATCAAAACCTATTTTCCTGCTATCCGTGTCGTCATGGGAGGAGGATTTTGCAACACAGAGCTTCGCTCATTGGCTGAACCGCGAGTATTTGATTACGTTGATTTTGTATGTTTGGACGACGGAGAAGCTCCTTTACGTTCTTTATTATCTTATTTAGAAGGCCAGCGCCCGATAGAAAAACTTAAGCGCATTTTCTCGCGCGTTGACGGAAAAGCAGTGTATCACAACGGGGCATCTGAAAAAGACGTGGCTCAACGAGAAACAGGAACCCCGGATTACACAGACTTACCGTTGTTGGATTACCTGTCGGTTATTGAAATCATAAACCCCATGCACCGACTGTGGAGCGACGGGCGTTGGAATAAACTGACACTGGCTCATGGCTGTTATTGGGGGAAATGCTCCTTCTGTGATATTTCGCTTGATTACATTAAGAATTACGAGCCTTTGACGGCTTCGCTCATTTGCGACCGTATTGAGGAAATCATCCGAAAGACCCGACAAAATGGGTTTCATTTTGTAGATGAAGCCGCTCCTCCGGCCCTGCTGCGCGATCTGGCTATTGAAATTCTTCGACGCAAATTGACAGTGGTTTGGTGGACCAATATTCGCTTTGAAAAAAATTTTACTCCCGATTTAGCCTTGCTTCTGAAAGCTTCGGGCTGCATTGCCATGTCGGGGGGCTTAGAAGTAGCTTCCGATCGATTGTTGGCCAAAATGAAAAAAGGAGTGACGGTAGGCCAAGTAGCTCGGGTAACTGACGGTTTTACGCAGGCAGGCATCATGGTCCATGCCTATCTGATGTACGGTTTTCCCACCCAAACGGCACAGGAAACGATTGATTCGCTCGAAATGGTACGGCAATTGTTTGAAAACGGCGTACTGCAATCCGGTTTTTGGCACCGCTTTGCCATGACCGCCCACAGCCCCGTGGGCCTCGCCCCGGAAGCCTTTGATGTGCAACGCATCGGCCCTGCCTTCGGCGGATTTGCCGATAATGATCTTTACCACGACGATCCTACCGGCGCTGACCATGATCTTTTTGGCGAAGGATTACGAAAATCGCTCTTCAATTATATGCACGGGGTAGGGTTTGACCTTCCGCTTGGGAAGTGGTTTAATGGTAAAGTGCCTTCTGCTACTGTTCCGTCCAACTATATCCAAAGAGAAATTGCTCAAGCTGACGATCATATCCGCAAAAATGCTTTTGTGATTTGGTTGGGCGCGCTGCCGACCATTGACTACTTTGAAATAAAACAAGGAAAAAAAAGCGTACGTATGGCCGAACTTCGCTTCTACCATAAAAAACAGGATTTTACCGTTGAAATGCCTATTGCATCGGGAGAATTTTGGGCAAGTATCTTGCCACAGCTCTCGGTGGCTCATTTCCAACAGCCTTTTCTTTATCAACAATTACAAACAGCTTTTGAATCAGCCCAACTCGGCAGTTTTGAGGCGTTCCGAAGATCCGGCACTTGGCAACAATTAAGAAAAAACGGTCTATTTATTTTGTAACCTTACGCCAATTTCAAGCCCACTACCAGTCCCCACATCAATACAAAGCTGATCAGCAACGAGATATTGACTAAAACACCGGCAATACGGGAATCATAATTGAGTTCATCGGCAAAAGGCAAGATGGTCATTCCGATGGGCAAAATAACGCAGACAATCAATACATTTCGCGCCAATGAAGGCTCAATAAAATGATAAAGCAGTAAAACGGCGACAATCCCGCAGGCATACCGGATGGTCAATACTTTCACGACCGCCCAAACCTGACTTCTTTCCAAAGCAAAACTCATATAAATACCCATCAGCAACAATACAAGCGGTTTGTTGGCTTTGGCCAGTACGTCCAGAAACTCATACGCTACCGACGGAAGTTCTATCTTTAATGCATTGATGGTCAATCCAATGAACATGGCCTGTAACGGAGGCAACTGAATTACTTTTTTCAACACGCGACCATAACTCACTTTCCCCTCTCCTTTCACGGCAAAATAGCTGCCGACTGAATAGACCAACCCGAAAGTGACGATAGTATTGCCGATATCAAACATAGCGACATATACCAACCCTTCGCGTCCCCAGATGCCTTCAATGATGGGAAAAGCAAACAGACCCACGTTCAATCCGCCGCAAGCCATCGTCAATACACCCCGCAAACGGTCAGGATAACCGGAAAACCAAAGCCAGCCAATGACTGTCATCCCTACTCCTAAGACGATGCAGAGCATAGGAATCAAAAACAGAGTCGGCTCAAACTTGATCCGAAGCATACTGACAATCATCAAAGCGGGAAAGGTAGTATGCATCAAAAATTTGGAAATGGATTTTCCGTCTTTTTCAGAAATAAAATCAAATTTTTTTATCAGAAAACCCATCGCGGCAATGCCGAGGGTAATTAAAAAGACACTGTTGGTCTGGTTCATACGGAGACGGTAAAACTAATTCTTAGGTATGGCAACAAAAGTACAAAAACTTTGAAAAGTATAATTTTATCCTAACCGAAATACAACCGAAACTATAAAAAAACCGGAGCGGAGACGACCGAATTTCTTGGTTCTTTACAATCCATTTTTTGTTAAGTACAATTTGACAACGTTGTCGGTAACGTTTGCGTAAAAATATCCCCGGGAAACGTTGACTTGCTTTCAAAATAAAGGTAAACTCAATCCGTCAGTTATTGAATTCATCTTAAGCGGCATTGTCTCGCTTTAACTAAAAAATACAATTTTGGAGCTTTTAAAACACCCTGCTTTCGGAAAAGTTTTAGCCGAAGACAACGAACTCCCCTGGGAAAGGGTTGATGAAAAAATTCAACGTAAAATCATGTCCTACACTGACCAAGTGATGTTGGTAAAAGTAGCTTTCCAACAAGGCGGTATAGGCGCTGCTCACAAACATCCTCATTTGCAGATAAGCTACGTAGCAAGCGGCGCTTTTGAGATAACCATCGGCAACGAAAGCAAGATATTGAAAGAAGGAGACGTCTATTTTGTACCTTCTGAGGTATTACATGGGGCGGTATGTTTAGAAGCCGGCGTTTTGGTAGATGTGTTTAATCCCATGCGGGAAGATTTTGTATAGATCCACCCAACGGTACAGGAGAGACCGACACACAGAAAGTCTTACATTTAGCCTAAAATCATCAGTATATGAAACGCGTTCCTCTTTATTCCTTTCTTTTTTTATTCTCCCTTTCGGCAGTATGGGCCCAGAAAGCCCCTTACTCGGTTCGCATGGCAGAGTCGTTCATGACTTGGCATAAAGATTCTATTACCGTCAAAGAGAATCGCCCGGCCGGTTGGGACTATGAGCAGGGCCTGATGTATAAAGCGATCGAAAAAGTTTGGAATCGTACCGGCGACGGAAAATACTTCGAATATGTCCGAAAAGACATGGATCGCTATGTTCAAAAAGACGGAAGCATTCGTACGTACAAATACGACGATTTCAATTTGGACAACATCCCTACCGGCAGAGCTTTGCTGACGCTCTATCAACAAACCCAACCCGACAAAGAAAAATACCGCAAAGCCGCCGATCTGTTGTGGAAACAGATTGAAAATCAGCCGCGTACGAAAGAAGGCGGATTTTGGCACAAAAAACGCTACCCCTACCAGATGTGGCTCGACGGATTGTTTATGGCCGAGCCGTTTTCGGCAGAGTACAGTTTGATTTTCAATCATCCGGAACACTTCAACGATATTGCCAAACAATTTGCTCTGATTGAAAAATACGCGGTGGATGCCAAAACCGGATTGATCTATCACGGTTACGACGAAAGCAAAGAACAAAAATGGGCTGACCCCAAAACCGGCCTTTCGCCGCACTTTTGGAGTCGGGCTATCGGTTGGTATGTCATGGCCTTGGTGGATGTTTTGGATTATTTTCCGGAAAATCATCCCGAGCGAGCCAATCTCATCAAGTATCTGCAACGTATTGCCCCCGCGTTGGTGAAGTACCAAGATGCAAAGTCGGGGGTTTGGTACCAAATGACCTCGCAAGGCGCCCGCAAAGGCAATTATTTTGAAGCCTCGGCTTCGTGTATGTTTGTCTATGCCTTAGCCAAAGGAGTACGTATGGGTTATTTGCCTCCTTCTTACTTAGCTGCTGCTCAGAAAGGTTATGCCGGGATCCTAAAAGAGTTTGTGGAAGAAGAATCCGACGGTACGATCAGCCTCAACAAAACCGTAAGCGTGGGCGGCTTGGGAGGGACCCCCTACCGTGACGGAAGTTATGACTATTACCTCAGCGAACCGATAAGGAAAAACGACCTTAAAGGGGTCGGCCCTTTCATTTTTGCTGCTGTAGAGATGGAAATTGCCGCTGAAAACTCCCTTGGCAAAGGAAAAACCGTAGCTGCCGATTATTATTTCAATCGTGAGTTCAGAAAAGATCACAACGGCAAAGAAGAACAATTTCATTATACCTGGGAAGACCGCCAACATTCCGGATTTTGGGTATGGGGAACAATATTCCGGGATTTAGGCGCAAAAACAACGGCAATCAAAACCGCCCCAACTGCCGAAAATCTCAAAAATGTAAACGTTTATATCATCGTTGACCCTGATACTAAAAAAGAAACGCCGGCTCCGAATTTTATTCAGGATGCCGACATCAAACAAATCAGTCATTGGGTAAATGCCGGCGGTACGCTGGTTCTGATGGCCAATGACACTTCCAATTGTGAACATAAAAACCTCGGTCGGTTGGCCAAAGAGTTCGGGATGCAGTTTTTGCCTAAAAATGTAAACATGGTGCAGGGCACCCAATGGCAGCAAGGTCGTGTGGATATTCCTGCGAATAATCCTATCTTCAAAACTACAAAAGCTGTTTACATCAAAGAACTGTCACCGCTTGAGGTAAAGGGTAGCGCTAAAGCCATCGTTACCCAAAACGGGGAGATAATCATGGCCGTAGCAAAAGTAGGCAAAGGTGCTGTTTTTGCGGTAGGTGATCCTTGGCTCTACAATGAATACACCGACGGTCGGCGCATTCCGATGATTTACGAAAATTTCTCCGCAGCAAAAGAGTTGGCGAAGTGGCTGTTGTCCCCTACAACCGCTTCATCAGACCGCCCAAAAGGAAATTATTAAAATGCCGTTTTTATTTTTCTTACTGCTTATGGCTAACACCCCTTTTGGAGGTTGGGGAGCTAAAAAACCTATCATCGTATCTAAGGATGGTAAAGGGCATTTTGTAACCATTCAGGCCGCTATTAACAGTTTGGATACCTCTTCGGCAGAAGAACGCATCATTTTTATTAAAGATGGCACGTATCGGGAAAAATTGATGATAGACAAGTCCTTTGTTAAGTTGTTGGGTGAGAGTGAAAAGGGAGTGATTATCAGTCAGTCGTTACCCAGAGATGTGTGGCGTTGCCAAAACCCGGAAGATTACGGTGCCGGAACTGTCAACGTAAAAGGACATGATTTGGCCTTTGAAAACCTTACGATTCTGAATGAGTATGGTTTTAATGCCAAAGGAGATACTACCATTCTCTGCCCCAACGAATCGGGCGGCACGGGAGCTGCCTCTAAAGACCGCTATGCCTTGCCTCGTGAAAAAGGCGAACCGGAAGGCACCAAAATGGTACGGAAAGACGGACACCAATTTGCGTTCCGTTCCATGCCCGGCGCGACTCGACTTCGTTTCAAAAACTGTACGTTTCGGGCAGGCGGAGGCGATACGGTCAGTCCGTGGGACGTAGAGGCAGGAATGTATTATTTCAAAAATTGCACTATGGAAGGGTGGGTGGATTTTTACTGCCCCCGAGGTTGGGCCTGGGCCGAAGACTGTCATTTTATTTGTCATAATAAAAATGCGGCTATTTGGCACGACGGAACCAATCATGAGTCCTCAAAAACAGTTTTCAAAAATTGCTCTTTTGTCGGGGATAAAGGGTATAAGTTGGGGCGGTATCATCGGCCGGCTCAATTTTATCTGATCGGATGCCGCTTTGATGAAAATATGGCAGATGCTGACATTTACCCGGTGTCGACCAATCCGGCACCCAAGTGGGGCCACCGCGTTTATTACCAAGACTGCCATCGCACGGGCGGTGATTATGCTTGGCACAAAAATAATCTTCCCGTTTCAACCAAAACAGTCACGGTTGATTGGACTTTTGAGGGAAAATGGAACCCCAAATAACGAAGCGGAAAGCAAAAGATGTAAAAAATAAATTTCCCACACCATAGACCAATGATTCAGGTTTTGCTGAAAAAAACTATTCAGGTTGAACCGTTAAAGATTTAATGCATGAACTATCTATCTAAGAAAGAATTATCCCGCTTACGTCATACACCCAATGTGGTTGTTCCTGAAGAAGCGCTCTTTGATCTCCCCGAAAAAGTCCTGCAATTCGGCACGGGCGTTTTGCTCCGCGGACTGCCCGATTATTTGATCGATAAAGCCAATCGTATGGGCCTATTCAACGGTCGCATTGTTGTGGTCAAATCCACTGACTCAGGCGATTCGTCGGCTTTTGACAAGCAAGATGGCCTTTATACCCTTTGTGTACGCGGGGTGGAAATGGGACAAAATGTAGAAGAAAATATCATTTGCTCTGCTATCAGTCGCGTCTTGTCAGCCAAGTCGGAGTGGAACGCCGTGTTGGAATGCGCCCAAAATCCCGCCCTTCAAATCATTCTCTCCAATACGACCGAAGTTGGGATTCAGTTAGTACAAGACAATATTTCAGAAAACCCTCCTGTTTCCTTCCCGGGCAAATTGCTGGCTTTTTTATACACCCGATTCCAAGCCTTTGGCGGAACCCGGGAGTCCGGATTGGTGATCGTACCGACCGAATTAATTTCGGATAACGGTTCTAAACTGGAATCGATTGTCATTGAACTGGCTCATCGAAACGGCCTTGAATCTGACTTTTTAGACTGGTTGGAGAGTGCCAATCATTTCTGCAATTCGTTAGTAGACAGGATTGTACCCGGAAAACCGGACGCTGCTGCCTGCCAAAGTTTCATAGAGGAGTTAGGGTATGAAGACAACCTTCTCACCGTCAGCGAAGTTTTCAGATTGTGGGCGATCGAAGGCGACGAACACGTAAAACAGGTCCTTTCTTTTTACCAAGCCGACGAAGGCATTTTCGTTGAACCCGACATCAATTTGTTCCGTGAACTTAAGTTGCGTTTGCTTAACGGAACGCATACCTTAAGTTGCGGTTTAGCCTTTTCTGCGGGTTTTGATACAGTAATTGAGGCCATGCACGACGAAGACATGGCCTCCTATATCAGCAATTTAATGATGGCCGAATTGGGGCTTGCCATTCCGTATCCGATGGATGAAAAACGCCCGCAACGGTTTGGGATGCAGGTGCTTGATCGTTTCCGCAATCCGCACCTGAACCACCACTGGCTGAGTATCACGTTGAACTACACGTCGAAAATGAAAATGAGAAACATTGCGACGTTGCTCAATTATTACAAAATTTTCGGTTGTGTTCCTGAGTATTTCGCGCTGGGTTTTGCGGGGTATCTTTACTTTATGAGGCCGGTTGCCAAAGAGAGCTTCGTCTATTTCGGCAAACGCGACGGGAAGCCCTACCCTATCCAAGACGAAAAAGCAGAATACTTCTATCAAAAATGGCAACAAAATACCCCGGCCAAGGTGGCAGAAACTGTTTTGCAGGATACCGCTCTGTGGGACGCTGACCTCACGACCTTACCCGGGTTTGCCCAAAGCGTCACGGAAAATTTAGAAAATATGTTGACCAATGGGGTAAAACCAACCCTCGAAGCCTTTTTTCTACGAAATTCAGTGCCAATCGTCGAAATAAACGAGACCTTATAATTTTATTTATCTATTACTTATCATGCCGGTGACTAAAACTTTTTTAGACGAAGACTTTTTGCTGCAAACGAATGCTGCACGCCTGCTTTATCATGATTTTGCCAAGCAAATGCCGATCATTGATTATCACAATCACTTACCGCCCGATCAAATCGTATCGGATAAAACGTTTGAAAACCTGACCCAAATCTGGCTGTACGGCGATCACTACAAATGGAGAGCCATGCGTACGAACGGAGTGAACGAAAGCTACTGTACCGGCGACAAAAGTGATTATCAAAAATTTGAGAAATGGGCCGAAACGGTCCCTTATACTCTTCGAAACCCGCTGTACCACTGGACGCATTTGGAACTGCAACGCTATTTTGACGTTCAGGATATTCTGAGCCCCAAAACAGCCCGCAAAATCTTTGATGAATGCTCTGAAAAGTTGCGTACGCCTGACTATTCGGTACGGAATCTGTTGCGAAAAATGAATGTAGAAGTGGTTTGTACAACCGACGACCCGCTGGATTCGTTGGAATACCACCAACAATTGGCACATACTCCCTCCCATAAAGGAGAGGGTTGGGGTGGGGTTATGCGCCCCGCCTTTCGTCCTGACAAATTTATCCTGATCGGAAATCCGAACTTTGCTACCTTCGTACAGAAACTTTCGGGTATTGTAGGGTTTGAGATTGAGAGTTATGATGCTCTAACCAAAGCATTGCGCCAACGGGCCGACTTTTTTGCTTCCCTTGGTTGTCTTTTATCTGACCACGGCCTGGAGCAACTATATGCTGCCGACTTTACTCCGGAAGAAGCTAATAAAGTATTCAAAAAGGCATTGGCCGGTCAAACCACAACTACTGCTGAACAGATGCTTTACCAATCGGCGGTCTTGCACTACCTCGGCACCATGTATCATGAATTAGGTTGGACACAACAGTTTCATATCGGAGCCTTACGAAATAACAACGCCCGCGCGCTGCGTCTGTTAGGGCCTGATACCGGCTGGGATTCTATCGGAGATTGGTCGCAGGCGGCTTCATTGTCTAAGTTTTTGGGTCGGTTGGATGAATACGATCAATTAGCCAAAACCATTATTTATAACCTGAATCCGGCCGATAACGAAGTCATTGCTACCATGATCGGCAACTTCAACGACGGCTCGGTGGCCGGCAAAATCCAATTCGGTTCAGGTTGGTGGTTTTTGGATCAAAAAGACGGTATGGAAAAACAAATCACCGCTTTGTCGAATATGGGTTTGCTCAGCCGCTTCGTCGGAATGCTGACTGACTCCCGCTCGTTTTTATCTTTCCCCCGTCACGAATATTTCCGTCGTATTTTGTGTAATATGCTCGGCAATGATATCGAAAACGGCGAACTGCCCAACGATACAGAATGGATAGGCCAAGTCGTACAGGATATTTGTTACAACAACGCCAAACACTATTTCGGATTTTAAAGCCCCTTTGCCCTGCGAGGGTCCGACTGCACGGCCGTTCCGATGTATCGGTCGCACACCCCTCCCGGGGCATCAAGTTGAATTTAATACAAATGAATATGAATACCGGTAAAAAGACACCATTAGGTTCGGGGGTCATCTGTTGTTTCGGCGAGTTGTTATTGCGTTTTTCGCCGCAACTGAACGGTGAATGGATCAATCAGGCAAGCATGCCCGTTTTTGTGGGAGGTGCCGAGTTAAACGTAGCCAACGCCCTCGCCAATTGGCAAATGCCGGTTCGTTACAGTTCTGTTTTACCCGAAAATCAATTATCAACAGAAATTGAAGCCTACATTGAACAAAAAGGCATTGACGCTTCAGGGGTTCGTCATTTCGGTTCACGAATCGGCTCTTACTATTTACCGCAGGGAGCTGACCTGAAAAATGCGGGTGTCATCTACGACCGTGCCTTTTCATCGTTCTCTGAATTAGCCCCCGGCAAAGTCAATTGGGAAGAAGTTTTGGAAGGTTGTTCTTGGTTTCATTTCAGCGCTATCAGTCCTGCACTGAATCCGGACGTCGCCGATGCCTGCTTAGAGGTACTGGAGGTAGCCGAAAAGAAAGGCATTACTATTTCCGTTGATTTGAACTATCGGGCTAAGTTGTGGCAATACGGTAAAAAACCCGTAGAGATCATGTCCGCCTTAGCTCATTATTGTGATGTGATCATGGGAAATATTTGGGCAGCCAATACCTTACTGGGCATTCCCGTCGATAAAGACGTTGAACAAAATCCAAGTCAGGAAAAATATCTCGCTCATAGCCAAGCCACGGCTAAAGCTATTCAGGGCGCTTTTCCAAAATGCAAAGTAGTGGCCAATACCTTCCGTTTTGATGCGTTCGGGCAGGGAATTCAATACTACACTACCCTTTACAAAGACGGGCAACAGTATGTTTCGCCCGAATTCAGCACCCAAAAAGTGGTCGATAAGGTAGGCAGCGGTGATTGTTTCATGGGAGGTCTTATTTATGGACTGTATCAACAACACGCCCCTCAGGAAATTATTGATTTTGCAGCAGCGGCCGCTTTCGGCAAACTTCAGGAATACGGCGATGCCACTCAGCAACGTATTGAGGATGTAAAAGAAACGTTGCTCGGTGTTTTGAGTTAAAGTAAAATTCAAAAGAAAATTAAGACTAACCCCATTAAAAATGGCTATTGAACCCCAAAAAGTCTATCAAACCTTAGCGGCGGCACCGATTGTTCC
Source organism: Spirosomataceae bacterium (assembly GCA_046329125.1). Taxonomy (GTDB): domain Bacteria; phylum Bacteroidota; class Bacteroidia; order Cytophagales; family Spirosomataceae; genus Runella. The sequence goes on from JAXLVD010000005.1 coordinate 223,374, forward strand.
GGTCTTTTACCATGCAGACGCGCCCCTTACCTACCAAATCATCCGAGCCTGTTACGAAGGCGGCATACGGGCGTTTGAGTTCACCAACCGCGGCGAAAAAGCGAAAGAAGTTTTTAAAGTATTGCGGGAATACATCAGTACAAACTACCCTGACATGGCTTTAGGTATTGGGACCATCTTCAATGCCATGCAGGCCGAGGAGTTCATTGCCTTAGGAGCCGACTTTGTCGTGCAACCTATCACCTCCACCGATGTAGCGGAAGTATGCACTGCCCGAAATATCGCTTGGATGCCCGGAGCTATGACCGTAACGGAAGTGTATAACGCAAGTACCTTAGGAGCCGAAATCGTTAAAGTTTTTCCGGGTAACGTGGTGGGATCCGGTTTTGTAAAAGCGCTTAAAGGCCCTCTGCCTAACGTCAAGGTCATGGTAACAGGGGGAGTAGAACCTACTCCGGAAAGCCTTAAAGAGTGGTTCGGAGCCGGGGTAAGCGCCGTCGGAATCGGTTCTCAACTGTTCCCTAAAGCAATAATAGAATCCGGAAATTTTGAAGAAATAGCCCAAAAGATAAAATCCTTACTTAATTATTACCAAACGCTTGCATCCACATAGGCACATAGAAAACATAGGTTTGAACTGCGTTCAATGAAGTGCGGACACCGTACAGATGGAAATTTTTTATGTATCCTATGTGCCTATGTGGTTACAAAACCCTAATCTTACATGGAAAAAATCGGTAATTATCGCTGGACCATTTGCGGTCTGGTCTTTTTCGCAACCACTGTCAACTACCTCGACAGGCAGGTAATCAGTCTGTTAAAATCCACTTTATCACAAGAACTCAGCTGGAACGACGGTGATTATGCCAATATCGAAATCGCCTTTAAGTTATTCTATGCTTTCGGAATGCTCGGTGCCGGACGCTTGGTTGATAAACTGGGCACCAAAATCGGATATGCCGTAGCTACCACTTTGTGGAGTATCGCCGCCGTAGCCCACGCACTGGTCAATACCGTTTTCGGATTTGCCGCTGTACGTTCGGCATTGGGTATTACCGAAGCCGGTAATTTTCCCGCGGCCATCAAGACCGTAGCCGAATGGTTTCCTAAAAAAGAACGCGCTTTTGCGACAGGGATATTCAATTCAGGTACCAATTTCGGGGCCATTGTGGCTCCGCTTTCCGTTCCGTTCATTGCAGCTGAAATGGGCTGGCAATGGGCCTTTATCATTACCGGCCTTTTAGGATTTGTATGGTTGGTTCTTTGGTTGTTGTTCTATGAAACCCCGGCCAATAGCCCGCGGCTTTCCAAAGCAGAATTTGATTATATCAACTCAGATGCTGCCGAAGTGCTCGCCGACAAGAATGATGCTAACAAACCGCAAGTTTCTTGGGCCAAACTCTTAGGCTTCCGGCAAACATGGGCTTTTGCATTGGGCAAGTTATTGACCGATCCCATTTGGTGGTTTTATCTGTTTTGGTTGCCGGATTTCCTGCAAAGCCAATACAAGCTTTCGGGAACGGAAATTGCGGTGCCGGTAGCCGTTGTGTACTCTTTATCTACCATCGGAAGTATAGCAGGCGGGTATTTACCGATGTACCTCATTAAAATCGGATGGCCGATTTTCAGAGCACGCAAAACGTCTATGCTCATCTATGCGCTGTGTGTTTCTCCTATCATTTTTGCCCAAATCTTAGGCAGCTTGAGCATGTGGTACGCTGTTTTTGTCATTGGTTTTGCGGCGGCGGCTCACCAAGCCTGGAGTGCCAATATCTTCACGACGGTTTCCGATATGTTCCCTAAATTCACGACAGCTTCCGTTACCGGTATCGGCGGAATGTTCGGGGCGTTGGGCGGTATTCTGCTTTCGGCATTGGTTCAAAAAAATATGTTTGTCTATTATCGCTCCATCAACCAAATCGAAACGGCCTATTACATTATGTTTTTCGTTTGCGGAGCCGCGTATGTATTGGCTTGGGTTATTATGCACCTGTTGGTTCCTAAAATGAAACCGGTCGATTTATAGCCAACTGAATTATCCGTTAATTACTACCTGATTAATTGATTATGAAAAAGATAATTGCATTTCTGTTTCTTATTTGTTTCTCTTCGCTCCATGGCGCTTTTGCCCAATCAAAAGACGAAACAGCCGTAGCCAATGCCGTTGAAGCCCTCAAAAAAGCCATGATCTCCGGTGAAAAAGCGGCCTTGGAAGCTATCGCTGCCGAGGAACTCAGTTACGGACACTCGGCCGGAAAGGTAGAAGACAAAGCCGAATTTGTGCGGGCGATCGTAAGCGGAGAGTCCGATTTTGTAACCATTGATCTCACCGACCAAACCATTAAAATAGCGGGAAACACAGCGATTGTGCGTCATAAATTAACTGCCACGACCAACAACAACGGCCAACCCGGCACGGCTAAATTGGCCGTTTTGACTGTTTGGCAAAAACAAAAAGGGGAATGGAAATTGCTGGCACGGCAGGCAGTGAAGATTTAAGATCGGTTTTCCGGCGGGTTTACTTTTGTTCTTTCGGCGCATTAATTTGTGAAAGACGGAAACTAAACGGCAAAGCCAAGCGTATCTAAAGCGGAAGTAGCTTACAAAGCGCTTCCGCTTTATTGTTTCAAATAAGCAATCCATTTATCATTTAAATCAAATAATACATCATGAAAAGAACAGCATCAGCCAACTGGAAAGGCAGCGGAAAAGAAGGACACGGAACCGTTTCTACCCAAAGCACAGTTTTGAGCGGTACACAATATTCTTTCAACACCCGTTTTGCCGATGGCGTAGGGACCAATCCGGAAGAATTGGTTGGAGCCGCCCACGCAGGTTGTTTTTCGATGAAACTCAGTTTTGTAATCGGAGAAGCCGGATTTACCCCTGATAACATTGATACGAAAGCCACCGTTACTTTTGAAAACGGCGCTATTCCCAACATTCATTTATCAGTGAAAGCTACGGTACCCGGAATGTCGGCCGAGCAATTTGCCGCCGCCGCCCAAAATGCGAAAGAAAACTGTCCTATTTCTAAATTGTTGAACACCGACATCACGATGGAGGCAGAATTGGTATAAAACTATTACCTCATAAAAAAGCCGGCTGATTCAGAATCAGCCGGCTTTTTTCTTCCTAAAGCAGCATAAAGCAGAGTCGTTTTTTCTTTACACCCTCCACTTTGTCCCTTTCACTTTCTTAAATATATTGATTCAGAATATTCTCAAACAATTCCTGCTTACCGCTGATTTGTTTAGGATCACCATTGGCTACGGCATAGCTGTGAAGGTCTTCCAACGTTAGTTTGCCCTCTTCAAACGCCTTACCCGAACCGCTGTCAAAGGAAGCGTAGCGTTCGTCGCGGAGTTTTTTGTAAGGCGATTTTACCAAAATATCATTAGCCACTACCAACGCTCGGGCAAAAGCATCCATCCCGCCAATGTGAGCAATGAAAATATCATCGAGGTCGGTGGAATTACGGCGGGTTTTGGCGTCGAAATTAATACCGCCCGGGGTAATACCGCCCGCCTCCAAAATCACCAACATAGCTTCGGTCAATTCGCTCAAATTGATGGGGAATTGATCGGTATCCCAACCGTTTTGGTAATCACCGCGGTTGGCATCAATACTGCCCAGCATACCGGCATCGGCTGCTACCTGAAGTTCATGCTGGAAAGTATGCCCGGCCAAGGTTGCGTGGTTTACTTCGATATTCAATTGAAAATCTTTTTCTAAGCCATACTGCCGCAAGAATCCGATTACCGTAGCCGAGTCATAATCATATTGATGTTTGGTAGGCTCGCAAGGCTTAGGCTCAATAAAGAAAGTACCTTTAAAACCGTTTTTGCGGGCATAATCGCGAGCGACGGTCAGGAATTGACCGAGGTGGTCCATTTCACGTTTCATTTTAGTATTCAACAGGCTCATGTAGCCTTCGCGACCACCCCAAAATACGTAGTTGGCTCCGTCGAGGGCAATGGTAGCATCCAACGAGTTTTTCACCTGTACCCCTGCCCGAGCCAGTACATTGAAATCCGGGTTGGTCGAAGCGCCGTTCATGTAACGCGGGTTAGAGAACACGTTGGCTGTTCCCCACAATAATTTGACTCCGCTCGCCATTTGTTTGCTTTTGGCATAATCGACAATAGCCTGCATACGGCGTTCGTATTCGTTGATGGTCGAACCTTCGTCTACCAAATCCACATCGTGAAAGCAATAATAAGGAACACCCAATTTAGTAATAAACTCAAAAGCGGCGTCCATTTTGTCTTTAGCACGTTCAACAGCATCGTTGTTGGCATCCCAAGCAAATACTTTTGTACCCGGTCCGAAGGGGTCAGCCCCGGTGCCGCAGAACGTATGCCAATAGGCCACCGCAAAACGCAGGTGTTCTTTCATTGTTTTACCGCCAATGATACGATTTTCGTCATACCACTTAAACGCCAAGGGGTTGTCGGAATCACGACCTTCAAACTGAATTTTGGAGATGCCTTTAAAATATTCGGTATTTCCGAGAGTAACGGACATAAAATTAAGAAGTTAAATTGTTGCAAAAAGCGGGAATACTATTAAAAGAGGTAAAAGTAAATTCTTACTTTCTGCAAAGAAAAAAAATAATTGTCAAATTGACAATTTTATAAGTAAACTTGTAAAAAATTCTCTGAACGGCATTATTCTGAAAAAAGAAAATAGTCTTTTTTAGTGAAAAGAAAGTAATCAGATGACCTATCATGGTAATTTTCCGATACAGAGTCCTTTTGGATAAAGAGGTTGTAAACAAAGCAACATGAAGCTTTTTCGTACCACAAACGGCTTTTTTGCAGAGCATGAAGCCAAGTTCTATAAAATACCTACCTTCATTTGGGACGACCTCATCAATCGGGACGATCTGCATGCTTATTTGTTGACCACTGTCGCCGGTCTTTCGCCGGTACCGCCTATGGACGAAACTACCCTTGTTGCCCCTATCGGTACTCAAGAATTGTGGGCCGCCGGCGTAACGTACTATCGCAGCAAAATAGCCCGCATGGAAGAATCGAAAGACGCCGGCGGAGGTACGTTTTATGACAAAGTATATGACGCCGAACGCCCCGAATTGTTTTTTAAAGGATTGGCGCATAAGGTCATCGGCCACGGCGGCACGGTCAATATTCGTCCGGATTCTTCCTGGAACGTCCCTGAACCCGAATGGACTCTCTACGTTACCTCTTCCGGTAAAATCGTGGCGTATACCATCGGCAACGACATGAGCTCTCGCAGCATCGAAGGCGAAAACCCGCTCTATTTGCCCCAAGCCAAAGTGTACGACGGTTCAGCGGCGTTGGGGCCGTGTTTGTACATTCCTGCCGAACCCATGCCTCTGAATACGGGCATCCGTATTGAGATCAACCGCAATAATCAAACGGTTTTTGAAGGTATTACGACCCTCGAACAACTCAAACGTAACCCCAACGAACTCGTTCGTTGGCTGTACCGATCCAATACTTTTGCCAACGGTGCGTTTTTAATGACCGGCACCGGCTTAGTCCCCTCCAATGAATTTACGCTGCAAACCGGCGACACCATTTTGATCACAATTGACAACATCGGCCAATTAAAAAATACCGTTGGCTTAGCCAAATCTTAAAACCCATGCAAAACACTCTTCCTCAAGGATTTATTCCTGTAATGCTCACCCCGTTTTCGGAAAACGGAGCCATTGATTTTGACGGCCTTACCCAACTTACCGAATTGTACCTGAAAGCCGGGGCAACGGGCTTGTTTGCCAACTGCCTATCCTCAGAAATGTATGAACTTACGGAAGATGAGCGCTTGGCCATTACCCGGCACGTGGTGCAGGTCGCTGCGGGGCGCGTCCCGGTAGTGGCGACGGGTACTTTTGGCGGCCCTGTGGCCGAACAGGCCGAGTTTGTCAAAAAAATATACGCCACGGGCATTCAGGCCGTTATCGTCATCACAAGTTTAATGGCGACGGCTGACGAATCGGATGCTGTTTTTATGGCTCGAATGCACGAATTGCTTGAGTTGACTCCGGGCGTCACGTTTGGTTTGTACGAGTGCCCTGTTCCGTACAAACGACTGGTTTCGGCCGAAAACTTGGGAGAATTAGCCGATACAGGGCGGGTCATTTACCACAAAGACACATCGCTTTCTATTGACAATGTAAAAGCTAAAATAGCCGCTACGCAAGGAAAAGTATTCGGGGTGTATGATGCCTACATGGAACACGCCGTTGCATCCTTGAAAGCCGGATCGGCAGGCTTGTCCTGTATTCAGGGAAATTTCTTTCCTGAACTGATTGTGTGGTTGTGCAACAACTTTAACAACCCGGAACAACAAACGGGGGTACAGCGGGTGCAGCAATTGCTGATTGATACCATGCCGGTGATTCATTATGCCTACCCGACCGTTGCTAAATACTATCTCCAAAAACGCGGCTTTTCGATTTCGCTCTATACCCGCCGTAAAGTAGAAGCCTGTACGGAAGAAGTCAAAGCCGAAGCAGATGAACTGTTTGAATTGGTGAACGCGGTGAGCCGGGAAGTGGGCATTGCTTAGGTTCGGTTTTCTGCCGATATTGAGCCCATCATTAAAAAGTGTCCGGCCGGCGCTTTATATCGGTAGAAAAACCTGCTTTATGAGAACTTTCCTTTTCTGTAGTATCGTAGCCGTTTTAGTGGCTGTTAATGCATTTGCCCAACGTCAAATCAGTCCGGTCAATTTTTCCAAAGTCACGGTCAAAGATTACTTTTGGAAGCCCCGTATTGAGAAAGTCCACTCGGCTACGTTGCCGGTGTGCATGACCTATACCGAAGACTCCACGGCACGTATCCGAAACTTTGAAAATGCCGCCCTGCGCAGCGGCAAACACAAGGGCATCTATTTTGACGATTCCGATGTCTATAAAGTCATTGAGGGCATCGCTTACACCCTCAAAACCACCCCCGACAAAGCGCTCGAAGCCAAAACCGACGAGTGGATTGATAAAATTGCCGCCGCCCAACTTCCCGACGGCTACCTCAACACGTATTATACCCTTAAAGGTCTCGAAAACCGCTGGACCGATATGGAAAAGCACGAAGACTATTGCTTGGGGCATTTGATTGAGGGCGCGGTTGCCTATTTTGATGCCACCGGCAAGCGAAAACTGTTGGATGTATCCATTCGATTTGCCAATCACTTTGATTCTACGTTTCGCCTTCAAAATCGCCCGTGGGTGACCGGTCATCAGGAATTGGAATTGGCACTGGTGAAACTTTACCATACCATCAACAATGACCGGTACCTCAAACTCGCCGATTGGCTCATTGAGCAACGCGGGAAAGGAAACGGCCGCGGTCAGATATGGACCGACAAAAATTTTGACGGGGCACGTTACTGTCAGGATGACGTTCCTGTCCGGGAAATGACCGACATCAAAGGCCACGCCGTCCGCGCCATGTATCTCTACACAGGCATGGCCGACGTAGCGGCCGAAACGGGGGAACGCGGCTATACCCAAGCCTTGGAACGTGTGTGGGAAGATGTAACAGGTCGCAATATGTACATCACCGGCGGAATCGGTTCTTCCACCAAAAACGAAGGGTTTACGGTAGATTACGACTTACCCAACGAATCAGCTTACTGTGAAACCTGCGCCTCGGTGGGTATGGTGTTTTGGAATCAGCGCATGAACCTCTATTCGGGTGAGTCTAAGTACGTGGATGTACTGGAACGCTCACTTTATAACGGCGCCTTAGCCGGAGTCCAACTGACCGGCAACCTGTTTTTCTACGTAAATCCCTTGGCCTCTTTTGGCTTGCATCACCGTCGCCCGTGGTACGGTACGGCTTGTTGCCCAAGCAACGTTTCCCGTTTGTTGCCTTCCGTCGGCGGTTATATTTACAATACTTCCAAGGACGCGCTGTGGGTCAATCTTTACGTAGGCAGCGAAACGGAAGTGGTTTTAGGGGACCGTAAAGTGAAAATTGCCCAAAAGACCAATTATCCGTGGTCGGGAGAGGTAGAGATCAAAGCTACTCCTGACAGCAGTAAAGCCGATTTTGCCCTAAAACTTCGCATACCGGCTTGGTGCGACAAATACACGGTGGAAATCAACGGAAAACCGGCAGAAAACGTAACTACCGATAAAGGATACGCCACTATTAACCGTACATGGACCAAAAATGAAATTCTAAAACTCCGCATGGAGATGCCGGTGAAAGTGGTAGCCGCGGACCCGCGCGTCAAAGCCAATGAAGGCAAACGAGCCATTCAACGCGGCCCGTTAGTGTATTGTATTGAGGAACAAGACAATCGTCATTTGGATTATGACCAAATGGTGTTGTCGAAAAAAACGCAGTTCAGTACCGCTTTTGAACCTGCCTTGTTAGGCGGAGTCACAACCATCAAAGCCCAAAACGGTAACGAAAATTTTACACTTATCCCTTACTATGCGTGGGACAACCGTCAGGCCGGCCGTATGAAGGTTTGGATTGATTGGAAAGACAAAACTAAAAAATAGAACACGGATGAAACGGATTTTACGGGTAAATACAGATAAAATCCGTTAGAATCCATTCCATCCGTTTCATCCGTGTTCCCTCCTCATTTTCACTAATTCTAAACCTTCACCTCATGGAAATCAAAGACTTCAAACCCTACGTGCCCAACGAACAAAACATGGCCGAGTTTACCGTTAAGTCGGTCGTAGTAGGCGTGCTTTTCGGTGTTCTTTTTGGGGCGGCCACCGTTTATTTATCCCTCAAAGCGGGGCTTTCGGTATCGGCCTCCATTCCGATCGCTGTCTTGGCCATTTCTTTGGGGCGTAAGTATTTAGGAACTACCATTTTGGAGAATAATATCATCCAAACGACCGGTTCGGCAGGCGAGTCTATTGCGTCGGGGGTGGTATTTACCTTACCGGGTTTTCTGTTTCTGTCGATGACCGAAGAAGGCAAAAGCATCGGTGCTGATTTTTTCAATTATTGGACCATTTTGACGCTGGCTATTTTGGGCGGTATTTTGGGAACACTGATGATGATTCCGTTACGCCGATCATTGATCGTGCAGGAACACGGTACGCTGCCTTATCCCGAAGGTACTGCCTGCGGTTCCGTATTGATTGCCGGTGAAAAAGGCGGTGACTTAGCCAAAACCGCCTATCAGGGCTTGGGCGTGGCTATGCTGTATGCTTTCTTTCAGAAAATTCTCCACGTGATTGCCGAAGTGCCCAAATTGGCATCAACCCAAGCAAGTAAGATTTTTCCTTCGGCGGTGGTAAGCGGGGAAATCACCCCGGAATATTTAGGCGTTGGTTACATTATCGGTTTTCGGATTTCGGCGGTATTGGTAGGTGGCGGCCTGTTGGCATGGTTGGGGCTGATTCCGTTGTTGGCGACACTCGTCCCTGCCGATACGATTGCCAATCAATTGATCAAACTGGGCTATCTCACCAATCTGACTACTGCCGGCGGTCCCGGCGGATGGGACCCCGCTACGCACACCTTTGCCGATACGGCCTCGGCTATTTATCGGGCATATATTCGCCAAATCGGTGCGGGTGCTGTAGCAGCGGGCGGCTTCATGGCCCTGATGAAAAGTATTCCTACTATTATCTCGTCCTTTCAGCAGAGTTTGGCTTCTATGAAAGCGGGCAGCGAAGGTACCCGCGCTCGTACCGAGCAGGATTTGTCTTTTAAAGTAGTGATTTTCGGTTGTTTGGCATTGGTAATTTTGATGGTCATTTTACCGCAGATTCCGGGCGATGGCTTACTCACTAAATTCCTGATTGCCGTTTTGGTTGTCGTTTTCGGCTTTTTTTTCGTGACCGTTGCCAGTCGGATTGTGGGAATCATCGGCTCCAGCTCTTCGCCCGTTTCGGGCATGACCATTGCCACTATTATGGCTACCTCGTTGGTATTCATCGGATTCGGCCTTACGGGCAAGCTCTACGAACCTGCCGTGTTGGTCATCGGTGGCATGATCTGCATTGCTGCTGCCAATGCCGGAAATACCTCACAAGATTTAAAAACAGGCTATTTGGTGGGGGCTACGCCGCGCTACCAACAAATCGCGCTGTTCATCGGCGTTATCGTTTCTTCCTTGGTCATTGGGGCCACCGTAAAACTGCTGGACACGCCCACTCCCGATTTAGCAGCACAGGGCATCCAACACGCCATCGGAACGGATAAATTTCCCGCGCCGCAGGGAACGCTCATGGCAACACTCATTAAAGGACTGCTTTCGTTCAATTTGGATTGGCAATTTGTCTTGGTCGGTGTTTTCACCGCCGTTACTATTGAAATCATGGGTGTCAATGCCTTGTCGTTTGCCGTGGGTCTCTATCTGCCGCTTTCTACTACCTTACCCATCTTTGCCGGAGGCTGTGTGAAAGCCTTGGTCAATTGGAATTCCAAACGCAAAGGCATTGAAGAAGAAGACGCTGATCTGGGTAAAGGCAATCTGTTTTCTACGGGTCTGGTAGCGGGCGGCGCTTTGGCAGGTGTCATTGTTGCTTTGCTTTCCGTCAATGATTCTGTGTTCAACGCTTTAGCCAAAATCAACTTGGAATCTGCTTTGGCAGGGAGTATTGGTGAAGGCGGTTATCAACTTTTGGGAGCCTTACTTTTCGCTGTGATGGGGACGGTACTTTACCGGACGGCGATGAAGCGATAAGTGACCTCTATACAATCTTTTATATTCGAAAAATAAGGTAAAATGACTTTTTTAGAGTTAGCCGAGCGTGTACTTAAGGAAGAAAAATCACCTTTAACAGCCACAGAAATTTGGCAATGTGCTGTCACTAAAGGATATGAAAAACACCTGAAAAGCGAAGGTAAAACTCCTTGGGCTACACTCGGTGCACAGATTTACGTAAATGCAAAAGACAATCCAAAAACCTTGTTTGCACAAACGGAAACTCGCCCCAAGAAATTTTATTTAAAAGGTCAAAGTGCTGATTTGGAGGCTATTTCAGTTGAAACTTTTTTGCCTAAAATTAAAAAGAGGAAGTTTGATTACTTAGAAAAAGACTTGCATGCTTTTTTAACCTACTATGCCTATTATCATTTAAGGTGCTACACAAAAACTATCAATCACTCTTTATCCACAAAAAAGGAATTTGGAGAATGGGTGCACCCCGATATAGTAGGCTGCTATTATCCGCTTGAAGAATGGAAAACAGAAGTTTACGAACTGAGTTCTGCTATTGGAGATGTGTCAATAAAAATTTTATCCTTTGAACTCAAGCGCGAACTGAACTTTGGAAATTTAAGAGAAAGTTTTTTTCAAACAGTGTCAAATTCTTCGTGGGCCAACGAGGGTTATTTAGTCGCTGCTAACATTTCCAAAGACGATGATTTTATGGATGAGTTAACCCGGTTGTCTACTTCGTTTGGCATTGGAGTTGTTGAACTTAGTCTTGAAGACCCTCATTCAACCAATATTCTATTACCGGCAAAATACCGAGACAGGTTAGATTGGGAAACTATCAATAAACTCACGATGAACTCTGACTTCAAAGAGTTTCTTTCAAGAGTCAAAATTGATATTTCAAGTAAAAAAATACACAAAAAAGAGTACGACCGTATATTAGAAATTGAAGATTTGAAGAAGGTACTTCAGGGGATTAAGTAGCCTCCTCTAAATCTCACGGTACCGCACAGGCGGCCCTGGCCGTCGCGGCCCGATAGGGGAGACTTTATATTTATTGTTGATAATTAAACTGTTGTAGAAAAACAAATACTTGAAAACTTTTACTCGACCACTTAAATATTGATATAGGGAAGGAATGGTTAGGTTTTGTTTATAACCATGAAAATTGAAGAACACATTTTCATCGTTATAAACCTCCGTCACTTCTGTCCGGCCGCAATCACCGGCAAGTTGATATTCCCTTCCTGATGCATCAGGTTAAAACGCAGACCGGTGATTTTCCAATGTTCTCCTAATTTAGCCAGTTCAATATCGTACGTCCCGTATACCTTCCATACCTCACCTCCTTCAGCATGGGGCAGGCAATGAAGGGCTTCTCCTTTGCAAAAAACGGTTGCCTTTCCCCCTTGGAGGTGGATTTCTATATTTGTGATCAGATGAAGGGTAAATTTGAATTTGGGCAAAAAATGGCTCCGGTCAGTAATGATGTCATCGACTTTGACGGGAGCCGCAGGCTGTCCGTTCAATGAAGAATAATCCAATTGTACTTCGTCGGCAAAACTGTGTTTGACTGCGTCCCATTGGTGTTTGTCAGACCCGTTGAAAACGGCAATGACTGTCTTTTTGATCAAGTTTTCAATTAATAATTCTTCCATGATGTTTGGTTGGTTTGAATGATAGACCGTGAATCTTCTGTGGTTCAACTACGAAAATTGTCCGTGAGGACACGGACAATGGCGGTTGCCGTTGGCTGTGTCCTCGCAGGCAACCTTCGTCCGTTTTCAATTAAAGAAGAAACTCTTCTGTTCAAAGAAAACTCTAAAATCTCATGCCAACCCCGTATGAGTCGTTTATCTTAAAGATTTATGCGGTCCCCGTGAGACTTAGGGGCTGAGATTACCAAAAAGCACAAATCCTCTTCCTGCTCATTTCGGATTTGATGCGGGATTTGCTTTGGAATCGTAAGGCTTTCATTGGCTTTCACAAGGTGCATTTCGCCGTCTATCAAGAACGTCGCTGTTCCTGACAAAATATAAAATACTTGTTGCGCTTTCTCATGATAATGTAACTGCTCGGCCGTGTGCGGCGGCATCCGTTCCTGAATTACACTCAAACTGTCGGAGTGGAGCAAATGCCAACCGTCACAGTTGTTTCCCCACCTATAATGTTCCGTGTTCTGAGCGGAGAGAGGCATGATTGTATTTTTCATTGAGTAAAACCTATAAACAAATGTGCTTTATTTTTGACCCTTGGCTCTGAATTGTCAAAACCAAACCTAAAGCAATGTTACTGAAAAATCGAATTTACGGGCACTTCCTCAACGTACTTAACTTTTCTTTTGTTACGACCTTATTCTTTTCGCTTACCCTCGGCGCTCAAAACCTTCGCCTGCCGGCCTATCCGCTCATTACTCACGATCCCTATTTCAGCGTTTGGTCAGAAGCCGATCGTTTGACCGACGTGGCAACGACGCATTGGACAAGCAAACCGCAATCTATGGAAGGAATTGTACGGGTAGACGGCAGAGCCTATCAGTTTTTAGGGGCCACTCCTATTCACTATCAATCCGTTTTATCTACGGGAGAGGATACAGAGGTTTCGGTCAAATATACGTTTGAAGCACCGACAGGTCCTTGGAAAGAGCGCCGGTTTGACGACTCTAAATGGCAGACGGGACGACTTCCCTTCGGCTCTCATGTTGACCGTTGCCATCTTTCATGGACCAAAGGCGGGGTTTGGATCCGTCGGGCGTTTCACTGGGATAGCAAAACCGACCTCGCTTCTCTAAAACTTATGTTGGCTTACAACGATGAAGTCGAAGTTTTTCTGAACGGTGTACCTGTGTTTGAACATCATAACGTAGCCGAAGATTATCGCCCTTATGCCATTCCGACACAAGCGCTGCAAACCCTTCAACCCGGTGAGAATATCCTAACCATTTATGCCCTGCATACAAGCGGCAACTCCTTTATTGACTTCGGTTTGGCGCAGGAAATTAAACAAACTCCCCTCCCTCCCGCCGAGCAGACAAGTGCCGGGATTACTGCCACCCAAACCGCTTACAGTTTCAGGGCCGGAGGTATTTCATTGAATGTGCGCTTTCTGTCTCCGCTTTTATTGAACGATGTGGAAGTAGCTGCCCGTCCGGTGAGTTATGTCACATTTACGGTTCGTTCCGACGACAATCAACCTCACGAAGTGCAGGTGTTTATGGGCATTGCCGGTACAATTGCTGCCAACACGCCCAATCAGGAAGTAACTACCCAAAACGGTAAAGGCTCAGGCCTGCAATGGGCAGCTATCGGAACCAAGGAACAACCTTTGCTTAAGAAAAAAGGAGATAATGTACGGATTGATTGGGGATATGCTTACTTGGCCGCTCCTCAAACGACACAAGTACAGCTCACCAACGGCAACTTGGGAATGCTGAAAGACAGCTTTGTCAAAAATCAAAACTCAAGTCCCGTGATTTCTTCCGGCACAGCGTCGGACTTGGCGATAAGTGCGATCGTAAATTTTGGCAAAGTAGAAAAAAGCAACAAAGTACAGCACTTACTGGTGGCTTACGATGACTTGTATTCGGTACAGTATTTTGGCCAAAACCTACGCCCTTGGTGGAATCGTACGGGAAAAGTGACAATAGAAAATCTATTGGCCTTGGCCGAAAAAGACTACAGTACGATCCATGCAAAGTGCGAGGCCTTTGATAAAATCATAGAAAACGATGCCCTGAAAGTCGGGGGCAGGGAATATGCCGACCTGTGTAAACCGGCGTATCGGCAATCTATTGCCGCTCACAAAATCGTGGCAAAACCCAACGGAGAACTGCTGTTTTTCTCGAAAGAAAATTTTTCAAACGGGTCTATCGGCACCGTAGACGTGACCTATCCTTCAGCACCCTTGTTTTTAGCGTACAATACTGAGTTGATGAAAGGGATGTTGCGTCCTATCTTTGACTATAGTGAAAGCGGCCAATGGACCAAGCCTTTCCCTGCCCACGACGTAGGCACCTACCCGCTGGCCAACGGACAAACCTACCCAGAAGATATGCCGGTAGAAGAAGGCGGCAATATGCTCTTACTGACGGCCGCAGTAGTGGCTGCGGAAGGAAAAGCAGACTTTGCCAAACAACATTGGCCTACGCTCTCTACGTGGGTAAAATACTTGGAGAAAGACGGGTTTGATCCTGCCAATCAACTATGCACCGACGATTTTGCGGGTCATTTGGCACGAAATGCCAATCTTTCCATCAAAGCTATTTTAGGTATTGCTGCTTACGGGCAACTCGCCCAAAAAATCGGAGAGGCTGCCACGGCCAAAAAATACCTTGATCTGGCACGCAGTATGGCGGCTCGCTGGCAAACTATGGCCGATGTAGGAGATCACTATGCGTTGACTTTTGACAAAGGCAGTACTTGGTCACAGAAATACAACATTGTTTGGGACAAACTATTGAATTTGAACGTATTTCCTCCTTCAGTCGCCGCTAAAGAAATCAAATACTACCTCAAAGTACAAAACAAATACGGCTTACCGCTCGATAGCCGCAAGACCTACACCAAATCGGATTGGATCCTGTGGACAGCGGTTTTGGCCCAATCTCCTGCCGATTTTCAGGCATTCATAACTCCCGTTTGGAAGTTTGTCAACGAAACCCAACCCCGCACTCCCCTCACCGATTGGCACGAAACGCTCGACGCCAAACGGGTAGGCTTTACGGCTCGTTCAGTTGTGGGCGGCTATTATATGAAGGTGCTGGAGGAGAAGTTTGCCAACAAACAGAAGAAGTAGAAAGGAGCATTTTATAAAAAATCGGTCGGCAAAAAATTTGCCGACCATTTGAAACACTTAAAAACCAAGAACTAAAACTCTGTGTATTAAGCTCCTACCGGAACAGAGACCGGCATATTTTGAATTGTTATTTCAAATTGGTTCAACTCTTCTTTCATCTCTTCCAAATACCGTTCGGCCTCATTTTTCAGCGAAGGAATAAGCTCTTTGTAATAAGCGATGCCTTGCAGAAGGTTGGTTTGAAACAACTGCAGATACCGCACTTTCTTAGTATTAAGGCTATCAGCACTTTTCTTTATTTCATTGTCAAAGTAGTCAATGTACATTCTCAACTCATTCACAAAAAAATGGGAACGTTTCACCGAATTAAGCAAATTCAAACGACCGTAAATATGGTCTACCATTTGCTGTAATGTAAAGACACCCGAAAAATAGGCCAAGTTGGGCCCGGGACAAATGGTTACAGCTTTGAGATTATGCGCCGGTTTAAGTCCCTCCTTCAACAATGCCGATGCTCCCAATCCTTCGCAAAGACAATCCTTTTCGGTAATTTCGGCCAATTGTTTTTCGTACTGCTCCGCAGGCAAATCCTGCTCTTGCAATTGCTTGATTTTTAAATGCTGGTATTGCCGCGATGACGCACAAATCGGGGTGTCGGTAAATTCTGTATTGGCTACCAAAAATTTCTTATAACAGGGGCTCCCCGGACGATTTTTGGCAATACGCGTTGCCAGTTGCTGTTGGGCCGTACTTTTTCTGAAATTATTGAAAGGAATGCCCAACGGTGAAGCATGGCTCAGGTAATAATCCTCGGGTTTGGCCGTAGCCAATGCCTGAAGGGTGGTTTCGTCTACGCTTGTTGCTTCCGGAACGAGTAAAAACGGGCTTCCCCATCCGGTAGCATCGGCTTGGTAATAGTCCAGCAAGAATCGGTTTTCGTTGGCTGTACCGATGCCTCCCTGTACCGTAATTCGCAAGGCAGGTGGTGTAGCAAACATCGGAACTCCCTTCGCCGTTAAGGCTTGGTTACACATGGTCCAAAGTTCAGTAGCCAGTACGTCGCGGTTGTTCTTAAATTCTTCCATGATAGGCCCCAACAAAAGGCCATCCGTTGCAAAGGCGTGACCGCCGCAATTCAATCCTGACTCGATTCGAAACTCAGATACCCACAACCCTTTCTTGGCCAATATTTTACCTTGGGTCAGGGCCGACCGATAGTCACTGACTTTCAATACGATCTTCTTTTTTAAATACCCGTTTTCGTCCGGAAAAAAATCGCTGAAGGTATCTATGTACCCATACAGGCGCGGGTTGTACCCGGCCGAAAAAACAACGGATGACTCCAAGTCGCTTTGAGCGAATCCA
This sequence comes from Spirosomataceae bacterium, assembly GCA_046329125.1. Lineage (GTDB taxonomy): Bacteria > Bacteroidota > Bacteroidia > Cytophagales > Spirosomataceae > Runella. Next base: position 240,165 of record JAXLVD010000005.1, read on the forward strand.
CGCAGGCCGGATAGAGCATCGGCGAATTCTTTCGGCAGCATTTCGCCGTCTTTGTCGTATGTATTGCGATCTACTTTCGACATGATATTGACATCAATTGCCCCGGCTTTGATTTCTCCGCGCAGTTGTTGCTGCAATTGTTGCTTGGTCGGCCCCTCTTCTAAAGCCGTCATTTTTCGATACAGTTCTTTTACTGCCGAATCGTCAGGCAACAGTTCGAAGTATTTTGCTATTTCGTTGCTGAGTGTAAAAGGGAGATTTCTCAACGTTTCGGCCTGTTGTTTCACAATTTGATTGACCAAATTGAGATAGGATTGAATTCGCTTTGCACGCCAATCGTCTTCCTGTGTGGTAATCGGACGGAAAGTTTCATTAACCCAAGGGCTGTAACACTCGCGCAAACGCTCCATCACCTCATCTTCAATGATAGAAATAACCGATGCAATCCCGAAACGAGCTACTTTGAGGGGAGTTTCCATTGTAAACCCCAACCCCATGACCGGAATATGAAAAGTGTGTTGTTTGGACATTTGAAAAATTGCTTTTTATAAAATAGACTCACTTGTACCGGAAGCACGCGTCTCGGATACATCCAAAAATCGGCATATTCTCCGTCGAAAAAGATGATATACATCAGCTATTTCACGCCTTATTTCTATGAACCTTTCACTTAGAAGATGTTTTTTTGAATCATTTGATGCGATATTGAGTTTTCAGTTCAGCTAACAGCCCATCGACTGTCAGCATTAATCTTTAACCAAAATCAAAAAACCAAATGAAAAAAGTCGTTGTACTTCTCTTCGTTTTAATTTCAGCAGGCGTATCGGCGCAGGGTATCAAGACCCCGGCTCCCAGCCCTACCCAAACTCTCAAACAAGATTTTGCGCTGTCCTCTATCGAAATCAATTACTCTCGCCCCGCAGCTAAGGGACGTAAAATTTTCGGGGATCTGGTACCGTTCGGCAAAATTTGGAGAACCGGCGCTAATGCCGCTACCAAAGTAACTTTCGGCGAAGATGTAAAAGTGGGCGGTATGCCCGTAAAAGCAGGTTCGTATGCTATTTATTCCGTACCTACTGCTGACGAGTGGGAAATCATTATCAACAAAGGAGCGAACAACAGCGGTTTGACAGGTTACAAAACCGAAGACGACGTGGCTCGTTTTAAAGTCAAATCCATGCAACTGCCGATGATGATCGAAAACTTCACAATCATTTTGGGTAATTTGACTGCCTCTTCCGCCGACATTCAGATTCTTTGGGAAAATACCGCGGTACAAATCCCGGTGACGGCCGATATTGACAGCAAGATCATGGCGCAAATCAACACTGCCATGACAGTAGACAGCCGCCCTTATTTTCAAGCGGCAAGCTATTATTTTGATAATGGCAAAGACATCACTAAAGCTTTGGAATGGGCAAATAAAGCGGTAGAAGCCCAGCCTACTGCATTTTGGGTAATGCACTTAAAAGCAAAAATTCAGGCAAAAGCCGGTGATAAAACGGGAGCGAAAGCCACAGCGATGAAATCCATTGAATTGGCTAAAGAAGCTAAAAATGATGACTACGTCGTATTGAATCAAAAATTGATTACGAGTTTGTAATTCTGTAATATTCCACAAAAAAGCTCTTCCCCGTATGGAGAAGAGCTTTTTTGTGGAGTCACGGCTACTTTTATTTACAGTTTCCCCAATAAAAACTCTTTGACCAATTCCAATTGATCGGTACTGAGGAAATCGGCGCCGGCTTCCCGCAGTTTTTTCCAAACAGCCGGGTCTTCGGGACAGGCCCACAGGCGCAGTTTTTTACCCTCGGCGTGTACTTTTTTTACTAATTGACTTAATTTTTGAAATTGTTCCTCCGGCATCTCGCCGTTGCCGCGCCATGATAGGTGATTCGCATAGTTATCACTGACTACGGGCATCAGTCGGGCACTGAGTTTTTTGCCCAAATCAGCCGGGCGTCCGTCCAAAGAGGCCAATCTTTCTTTCGAATTCTTTAAGGTTTCTATGGGGCGATTGCCGGAGATAAACACATTGACCGCACCTGACTTTGCGTTGTTGCCGTTGTAAGAGGTTAGAATGGAGCGGTAGTTTTGCAGTAGTTTCTCCAGGGCTTTGTAGGTACTTTCGGCTTCGGTTTTGAAATCAATCATGAGATAGACCGGCCCGGAATAGCCGGCATACACCTGATTGCCGTTTTGGCGAATCCGTTCCGTTAATGGCTTCAGATACAAATTCTCTAAGGTGTGTGCCGGATTATTGAACGTCGGGCGTTCGTGCGAGACAAACAAGGTGTCGTTGATCAAATAGACGTCCGCTTCAATACTGGTAAACCCTTGGTCCAGAGCATCCCACAGAGGTCTTGATTGCTCATAGTCGTTGTGGGCATGTGCATTGGGAAGCGGCACCACGTTTGATGGGAGAGGCGGCGTTTGCCACTTGGCAATGGGTTGAATCCAGGCGGTTTCAACGTCGCCGGCACTGAAAGGATTATATTTGGGCTTGGTGGAAATGATTTTGGCGCGTACCATCAATTCGTCTTCTCCCAACGTATAGCTCGCTTCCGTTCCTTTGATTTCTCGAAAAATTTCCGCTTTTTCTTTTCCTTTTTTCAACCCGATAAACTGAATGGTATAGTTCACATCGGGCTCGGCTTTAATTTTAAAGGCAGCGTGTGAGGGGGTTTGGGTAAGGCTTTCCAATTCTACCCCCGACGTAGCATAAAACCGCCCGGCTTCCATGGCTTCAATCAGGGCACGAGGAGACAGGTCAGCGGCGTTGACCATCACCCAACCTCGACCGGTATTGCTGTATTCCAAACCGAAAAATTGGTAATTGTGGCTGTCGTCGGTAGCCAAGCCATACATCAATGGGCGACCCTGTTGCAGGAAATGCGTATTGATTTTATCCCACATCGCTTCTGTCCCTTCTCTTGTTTGGTCACCATAGTTATGAACCAACGGATGACCGTTAAACACTTCAAAGAAACGTTCGTGTCGCAGTTGCATCAAATCCTGTGCCGTTATGGCGTAGTAAAAGTTGGGGTGATTGATGTGCGGAAACATCGGCTGTCCTGTTTGGCGCCGTTGGGCTACAACCAAATCAATGTTATTTTGCATCACCTCGGCCACGCTGTTGCCCCGTTGCGGGCGAATGAGGTTTTGTACATTAGTCATGTTAATGTGAATCGGCTTGTTGTTGTAACTTGTAGAAACCTCTTCGCTTTTCAAGATCAAAAACTTACCGGCTTCGTCAAAATAACTGCGGTATTCCTGTAAATTTTTGAGACGTACTTTCAGGGAATCATTGGGTCCTTTTTTGTAAATGACCCAATCCGGGCCGAAGGTTCGCAGATAGCGCTCAAACGTACGACGACGCTCAGGAACACGCGGTACATTCACCCATTTTTCGCCTTCCTGAAAGGTATTATGGTCGGACAAGCCTACAAAATGATACCCGTTGGCTTTGTACCAGTCCATGATCATTTCCGGATAATCGTCGCCGTCGCTCCAAAGCGAGTGGGTATGCAGGTTTCCTTTGTACCAATGCTGCGCTAAAGCGGCATGACTGAAAAGTAAAAAGACAAGACAAGAAAACGATCTCATGAGGGAGCTTGGTAATTGGATCTAAGAGGATAAGTCGTCAATACCGATATTCTAATACTTGCTTTTACTTTTACCCTGCATTTCTTAGGTTAAAAGTACCCATCAACAAGGTAAAGTATCCTTATAAAAGCCTCTCTGAATCTTAAAACTCCCGGGTCATTTTGACGTAAGGAATTTCGCCTTTGTAAAATAGCTCTCCTTGCTGTTGCATTCCGAAACGTTCATAAAACGGCTTGGCTTCCAAGCGGGCATCACACCAAATCCGGCTTGCTTTTGCGTCAGCCGCTTTTTCAAAAACGTGATGCAGCAACTGACTGCCAATCCCCTGTCGTTGATACTCCGGATGGGTCGCAAATTTGCGAAAACGGGCGTTGTTTTGTTCGTCAAAAAAAAGGGAAATCACGGCGACCGGCTCATTGTCAATGAAATAGCCAAAGTGGAATCCGAAGGCATCTTCAGGAACTCTAACAAATTCAATCGGTTTATCCGGCCATAAAACCCGGTGACGAAGCGAGTAGGTTTGTTGAGAAGTAATGGGGCGTATCATAGGCAGAAAATAATTGAGGCACCGCATTAAACGGTGCCTCAACGCTATTTTTGCGTACTGAAAATCCCTTCGGGATCACATTTCTTAGCAAGCAATTCTTTCATAAAATCATAGTCGAGCATTTCTACGTCCAACATACGCGTTTTATGAAGATTAGCCCAAGCGGCATCATAATTGCCTTTGTGATATTCCAGCACTGATTTTTTAAGAAAAACATTGGCCGAAGTACTGTCCAAACGAACCGCCCGGTCGAGGATTTGCTCTGCTTCAAGCAGTTCCCAATTTTCTTTTGTTTCTTTATAATGAATCAGATCAACCGTGGCTAAGTCAACCAGTAAGCCCACATTCATAGAGTCAATATCCGCTCCTTTACGAAGCATTCGTTCGGCATCGGTCAAATGACCTTGTTGAAAACACACTACGCCTAATCCCCAATAACAATCGCTGTTTTTGGTATCCAACAAATAGGCCAAGTTGAAACGATAGCAGGCCGTGTCGAGATCGCCTTCCTGAAGATATTCCCAACCGCGGGCAGAGAAAAATTGGCTGGCTTCCGAGCGGTTGGTAAAGTTTTGGTCGCAATCGTTGAGAAAAGTAATCTCAAATTCAATCTGCTCAATACTTTTGGTGGTTTCACCAAACAAAGGCATCAAATGCATGTTTTTGACTACTGTGGCGGCTTCGACCGAAGCTTTAGTGCCGGTATCTGCCTGACGATTGCTGCTGACAAACTGCATCGTTTGAGCTTCCCCCAAAAAGGGCACCAACATCACAAAAAACGACCCAATAACTAAATGACTAAGTGAGAGTATTTCTTTCATCGCTACCAACTCATCAGAACGTCTAAAAAAACGTTTGTTTTCAATCTGTTATTGTGTGAACTTTTACTTTTTTCGCTTAGCGAATTTATTCTTTGTTGGTGCGGCAGGCTTTTTATACGATTTCGAAATTACAACTTTTTTGTTTTTCTTTTCATGAAAAGCTCCTTTAAAATTCGGATCTTCTTTTCGGCGCTGTTCATCTATCTCGCGCAACTGGGCTTGTTTTTCGTCAAACGGTGTTTCCGGCACTTCCACGGCTTCCGGCATGGGTTGACGCAGAATCGTCAGACGAATTATTTTTTCGATTTTGGCAATGTGATATTCGTCGGCTATGGTGACAAACGTAACGGCTTTACCTTCCCGATTGGCCCGCCCCGTACGTCCGATGCGATGCACATAATCTTCGTAAATGATCGGTACATCAAAATTGACAACGTGGCTTACCTCAGTGACATCAATGCCGCGCGCCGCCACATCGGTAGCGATCAGGATACGTACCCGCCCGTCTCTAAATGCTTCAATGGCATTGATACGTGTATTTTGGCCTTTGTTGGCGTGAATCACGCGTATTTCTTCTTCCGAAACCACTTTCCGTTTAAGAAACTTATAGATATTATCGGCCGCTTCTTTGGAGCGGACAAACACCATGCCTCTTTGAAAATCTTCGGGCTGTTCAACGAGATATTCGAGTAAATTGATTTTTGCTCTGAAATTGGGTACTTCATAAATGAGTTGGTTGACGTGTTCGGCCGTAGTAGCTTGCAGGGTCACCTCTACCCGAATCGGTGCTTCTAAAAAATTTTCGGACAGCTTTTCTACTTTGGGCGGAAAGGTAGCTGAAAAAAGCAGATTTTGTCGCTTGCGGGGAATGACTTCCAAAATACGGTTGATCTGCGGCATAAAACCCATGTCCATCATTTTGTCGGCCTCGTCCAAAATGAGCGTGGTGAGTTGTTTCACCATGATTTCACCGCGCAGATACAAATCCATAAATCGGCCCGGGGTAGCTACCACAATATCAGTGCCTTTTTGAAGGGCTTCGATTTGCGCTTTCGGTCCCAAGCCCCCGTAAAGGGCAATGTGTCGGAGATCCGTGTATTTTCCCAATTCGCCGATAGCGGCGTCGATTTGCATAACCAACTCACGAGTAGGGGCTAATATGAGTGCCCGCGGATGCAGGCCTTGGGCATACTTGATGCGCATCAGCAACGGCAACAGATAAGCCGCTGTTTTTCCGGTACCGGTTTGGGCAATCCCCAAGACGTCATGGCCTTGTAAAACCAACGGAATAGCTTGTTGCTGAATCGGAGAGGGCGTTTCATACCCTGCATCAGCAACAGCATTGAGGAGTTGTCGGTTGAGATTAAAATCGTCGAAAGTCACTATAGATGAATTATTTCTGTTTGAGTCTAACGTACTAAATTTCAAATACATTCAAAGTTAGGTGAAGTTTTGTTATCAATCACACGTCGAAAACCGTAACTTTGCCGCGGCAAGTTAATCACTCATCTGCTCAATTATTCCATCTATTCTATGAAATTCGGCGTAGTAGTTTTTCCCGGTTCCAATTGCGACGATGACACCGTCTATACGTTACGGGTCAATTTAGGGCAAGAAGTTATTAAACTCTGGCACAAAGACCACGATCTGCAAGGCTGCGATTTTATCATTCTGCCCGGCGGGTTTTCGTATGGTGACTATCTGCGTACGGGGGCTATCGCACGTTTTTCACCGATTATGAATGAAGTAATTGCCCACGCTGACCGCGGCGGCTATGTAATGGGTATCTGCAACGGATTTCAGATTTTGGCAGAAGCCGGATTAGTACCGGGCGTATTACTCAGAAACAGTTCGCAGAAATACATCTGTCGTAATATCTACCTTTCTCCTCAAAGCAAATCGGCCTTGTTGACGGCCGGCTTGGCACCGCAAGCCTATAAAATTCCGATTGCGCACGGCGATGGTCGGTATTTTGCAGATGCCGATACTCTCAAAAGCCTTAACGATAACGATCAGGTGCTGTTTCGGTATTGCGACGAAAACGGCCTTATTACCGAAGCTGCCAATCCGAACGGCAGTCTGGAAAACATTGCCGGGGTAACCAACGCCGGCAAAAATGTATTCGGCATGATGCCCCACCCCGAACGCGCTTCGGATGAAGCTCTCGGCAATGCCGACGGGCGCTTTATCTTAGAACAAATTATGGCTGTTACTGTCTGATAACAACGTTATCTCAAAAAAGTAAAACCCCTGACTGTGTCTTAGTGACCGGTCAGGGGTTTTACTTTTAAAAACAAATCATTCGGATGTGGACATCGATCTGTGTTCAATGGGTAAGTTGCGCCATTACACTTTGCCAATCCAATACATTCCAATGTTCCACAAACTTTCCGTCCCGCAAACGGATAATATCTATTACCTCCATCACAACGGGCTTGTGGGTGGCAGGTACTCCGAAAAATTCTCCCAAATGGGTGGCATAAAATGACTTTCGAGTCGTGACTCTGTCTCCCTCAGCCACTTGATCGTGAATGGTTACTTTCAAATCCGGAAAGGCCGGTCTCAGTAAATAATTGAAGAAGTAAACCACACCTTCCGGTCCTTTGGGCGCTCCGGCGGGAGCCGTTTGGTTGATGAAATCATCGGCAATGATTTCTTCGAAAGTCTGCATATTTCCCGCTTCGATAAACTCTTTGTTGAAGCGAGTTACGATAGCTTTGTTTTGTTCCGTGATCATATTGTTTTAAAGTCTTCTAAGAAATTCGTTTAAAATAGTCAGACAATCAATTTTTGACAAGATTTGAACGCTGCTGAAAAGATACATTACGATTATCCTGAATGTTCTGCGTTTTGATAAGCCCGTTATCGTCAAATTCAAGTACGGAGGTAAATTCAGTCTCAAATCGTTTTCCCGTTTTAGGGTCTGTTCCTACCGCACCGCCGGTAACACATACCCAATTCCCTTCGCCGAATATATCTTTGATATCTTGCCGAAAACCTTTTACCCGTTGATGTGTTTCGTACACAAATCGGAAAAACTCAGTCCCTTGATAGGTTTGTTTTTGTGAAGCAAAGTATACTTCAAAATTTGGCAAAATGAGTGATTCGAGTGCTTGTGCGTTGTTTTTATTGATGGCTACATAAAAGGCTACAGCGCGTTCTTTATTGGTTTGCTGTGCCCAACAGGCAATCGTTGTGAAAAAAAATAAAATACTGATAGTGAGCTTTTTCATGTTGTTGTTCTTTAAGAGTTGCATAGGAAAACGGGCTTTCGGTTTTATAGCCTCTTCACCCGTTTTCTCTGAGCAGATTATTTTGCAGCCATGGTTACTTCCTGAGGCAAGTCAATGATTTCTTTGAAGGAAGCAATTTTTCCGTCACGAAAGGTAAAGTGATGTACTAAGGTCGTCTTATACAATTTGTTGCTTCCCGCCAATTTATACTCTGTCATCACGTATGCTGTTACGTTATCGCCATCGGCCAGAAAGCGTATGGGCTCGAATTTTGAGATTTGAAGACCGGCTCCAAGCGTTTTAAAAAACATCCCCAATTCTTTTTTGCCTTTGTACACCCGCGCTACGGTCGGACTTGGGTTGTCGGTTACGTCCCAAACTACATCGTCAGTACTTAAATCCACAATTCCGGCTACGTCGCCTTTACCGAATTTTTCATATCCCTGCATGACATACATCGTGTTGGGGTTCGTAAAAGCCAAATAGCCGATCTGCTCAAAAAGTCCGTTGGGATTATTGGCCCAATGCGCCCGGCATTTGCCTTCTTTATCAAACTCCAGTATATCGACGTCGCTCCACACTACCGATTTATTGGTGGGCGGAATCATTCCGAATAAATTACCCGTGTGTTTTGCCGTCAGGGTATTCTTAACGTAGTATTTATTGCCCGAAACAGCGATATCTTCTATGGCAATTTTAACGTCGGACAGTCCGTCAAATATTCCCTGAATTTGTTTTACCACAGCTTCTTTCCCTTGGATAGGTTGCGGCCCGGCATAATCTGTCGGATTTTCGCTCAGCAGGTCCGCAAATTGGGCGTACGTTTTCATTTCCAAGGCTTTGTACATACTGCGGATGTTTTTCTTGGTCATTTCAGCGTCTTGAGCCGCGGTCTTTCCTGCCAACACTCCCGTCAGCAGGGCAATCAAAAAGAGTTTTTTCATTGTAACAGTTAAAAATTAAAGGTCTATTGAGGGAGAAATCAAGAGAATGCTTTGGTGATTTCAGCAGAATCGACGTATTCATAGTGACTTACTACTTTCCCGTCTTTAAAGTCCCAACGATGGGCCCACGAGTTCGCAGAAATCTTGCCGGTTGTTTTGGCAGTAGCCTTCAAGTTGCCGAGAGCTACTACGGTATCGTTGTCAGCGAGCAGCTTTTCTACGTTAAACTCGTGAAAGTCATTCGTAGCTCCTACGTTTTGAAAAAAATCAATGACGCCGGCTTTTCCTTCAAAAATTCCGGAAAAGGGTACATTGTTTACTGAAGCGGGGAATTCCCACTTTACGTCGTCACTGAGTTGTTCCAAAATGGCAGGGATATTTCCTTGGCCAAAGTCGGCATAAAGTTGGGCAATGGTTTCAATGTTGGATTTCATGATGTTTACCGGTTAAAAATACGGATTGTTTTCAGAGGAAGAGTTCAATGATCGAATGTGCTTATACGTCTCGGCCCCTTGCCAAATACTTCGTAAATGGCCGGCACGATTTGGAAGTTCGTTTTCATTTACTTAGTTGCTGACAATCAGCAGTATCAGCTTTGAAAAGCCTTAGCCATTGCAGCAGTATCGTAGTAATTTCGACCTCTAACAGGCTTGTTTCCTTCAAATTGCCACACCATTATCCAATCTATCAGGTTGCTTTTGCCCGTTGCATTTACGATTACACTATGTTTTCCCAGTGCACATACAGTATTTCCCTCTGATACATAGGAGTTTACTTCAAAACCGGTAGTGGTTGTATTGCTGCCCAGCCTCTGAAAAAACAGAGGAAATTCATCGCTTCCCGTATAGGTGCCGCCATGAGGTACTACTGCGGGGTCACAAGGATCCGTCCAAGTAAAATTTTCGGCAACAGATTCAATAATAAACGGTACATTGCCTTGTCCAAAAGCCTCATACAGGGCTTCAATAATTTGTTGGTTCGTTTTCATTGATTTAGAAAAAATTAAAAGTGGTTTATGGTAATTGATTAAAAAAAATTTACTGTTTAAATCATACGATAGTGGCTCGTACTGAGGAAATTGATTATGATTTGGTTTTAAAAATTCAGACATAAAAATTCTGTTTCTCCGATTCGGAAAAATCAGAAAAAAAAGCATTGTCAAAGAGAGTCGATGCGTCTTAGAGCATGTTTAAAAATTTTCTGCTGCGGATTAACTATTTAGATAATTTAAATTTGGTAAGCCCGTTCATTTCTTTTGCCGCTTCGGCGGACCGATTGCCCAAAAGAAACGAACCGCAGCCGCGGACGGTCAAAGAAAAGGGCAGCCTGTCCAATGCTTCATCCGCACAGCCCTCGCACCCCACGCTGGACAGGCGTTCCTTACGCACAAGGAATTGTCAGTCAGTGATTTATAAAATTTAAACATGCTCTTAATCAACCTCAACGCAAAGCAATATCTGCACTGAGAATGTCAAAAAGTAATCAAGTGGCGTGTCTTGTGAATCTTTCAGCCTATTTCGATTATATATACAAGCGGTTTTAAATCTTGGATTTCAAAAATCCCATTTTTTTTAGATTTTTTTCATTAGTTAGCCCGATGCGGTCGGAGCAGCTTACTTTCATGCTAACATCTTGTCAATCAGAAGGAAGCAGACGAAAGTGTGTCCGTCGAAACTCAACATTCCGGACATAGAAAAACCGGGCGCAATGCATGCAAAACGCATTGGTAAACAGACAACACCCGGTCGGGAACAGGCAGCAGAATAATTGCCCGATCATTGCCAATCCGTTAAGTTAAGTACCCAATCACAACTACTTTATGTTATTCGTTATCTGTTATTAGTATATTGATCATCAATGGATTGAGATAGACAGATAACGGATAACTAATTTCAGATAACTACTTAGATGTTTATAGCTTACAAATATGCAGCTACTCTCCTGCGCGCAGAGCAGAAGGGGCATGTTCAGCTAACTCTCTTAATTATACGTCTTTTGAAATTTTCACGACAAATTCAGTCGGGGGCTTAACTCATGGTGGCCTTTCTGTTTATTTACGGAAAGTTTATTTAGGCGAAAATTTGAGGATATAGCCTTTTCCTTTTTCTCCTTCACTGGCGATATACAAGGTGCCGTCAGGAGTAAAAGCGATTCCCTCCGGCTGTACAAACACTGAAGGGCTTAAGGCTATATTTTGGAGCGGCACCCCGCTACGGCTGAGAATCAATAGCCGATGACCGGCCGCGCTCAACCAATATACTTCACCGGTTTTGGGATGGAAGGCGATACCGGAGGGCTTAAAATCTTTCCAATCTTTTCCTTTTAAGCCAATGGCTTCAAAGGCCTTTTCTTTCAATTCCAATTCGGTAAACACTCTCCTTCGTTTCAAATCAAAAGAGAAAATCACTTTATCGTCATTTTTGACGGTTTTTTTAGAGGCTTCTTTGACCGCCAACCAAAGCCGCTTATTGACAGGGTCGTAGGTTAATCCTTCTACATCATTTTTTCCCGGCAATCCGGTTTCTATTTCTCGGGTTTCGTTGGCTCCGAATTTAAAACTCAGCAGTTTTCCGTCACTTCGCAACACATACACCTCTTCCTCTGCTTTTTCGATTCCCTCATAGTCGCCGGGCTGGTCAAAGTGATGCGTTTCGGTTACTTTTTGTTGATTCAGATCATATACAAAGGCATCTCCCGCTTCATCCTGTACACATAACAATTGGCCGTCTTTGTAAAACGACAGACCTGAGATTTCTTTCAGTACTTTGGGCATCTCAAATCGTTGAGCAGGTGCTGTATAGTCGTAGTTAAATACGGCTATTTCGGTCTCATCTTGTGCTTCATCTTTTTTCTTTCCCGAATTACAAGCAAGTAAGGAGGCTGTTAAGGCTATTGTGAGAAGTCGGAGCGTGTAGTTCATGAGTTGTTTTTTTTTCTTAACTAAACTAAAGTTTTTTAGAAAAGCAACTCATGAACGTTATCTTTTACATCGTGTTTAAGAATCTGCCGAAAGCATTAGTGCATAGCGACAGTCTTGGCATTAGGTTTAAACTTCTCCGGCACCGCGTTTTTGATGGGAGGAACAGACATCAGATAGGTATAAATGGCTCCTAAATCCTGCTCGGTCATGCCACCGTACATGGTCCAGGGCATAATCGTCTGGAAGTCGGTCGGTCCTACTTTATGGGGTTTATAGGTACTGTCGCCATACGCCTTAAAACGGGCGATAAACGCTTCTTTGGTCAAATTGCCGATGCCCGTTTCTTTATCAGGAGTGATATTAGGCGTAATAAGCATTCCTCCGGGAAGCGCAAATTCCCTACCCCCGGCAAACTTTTTATCGGCGATAATTTGTCCCTGTTCTACTTGAGTATGACACTCGACACAGCCGGCAATGTTGACCAAGTATTTGCCCGATGCTAACACCTCCGAATCAGCCGGGCGCTTGGTGTGCTGCGCTTTTTTCGGAATCGTATTCAGGATAAAGTTGAACGGAAAATCAGGCGTAGAAGCAGCCGGTTTGTTGTCAATAGGTTGTAAAGTCCGTAAATACGCTATAATGCTTTTGGCATCTTCTTCGTCCATACTGCCATAGTAGGGATAGGGCATAACCGGAAAAAAGGCATGACCGTCGCGACTGACCCCGGTAGTAATCGCCCGAAAAATTTCACCGTCTGTCCAATTGCCGATACCGGCAGGGGTGATATTTTTGGAGGTAAACGACCCGGGGAAACCGGCTTTTTGGTCAAAAAGCTCACCGCCTTTTCCGAGGGTTCCCGGTACCAAAGGCGCCGAAAACAGCGTATAATCGCGGGTACTGTGGCAATCCATGCAGACATTGACGTGGTTGGCAAGGTACTCGCCTCGTTTTACCCGTTCGGGAGTAACCTCTACCTTTAAATCAGGGGCAGGCCCTACGTCGGGCAGTGCTAACTTGACATAAGCCATTACACCGGCGACTCCGAGGATAACAATACCTAAAACAATGCCGGCAATTTTGAAAAATTTTTTCATTGTGAAAGAGGGTTTAAATGATAGAAATGTGTAAAAAAAGCTTAGAGCTGCTTTACAAAAATACATACAAGCTTTTATAAAACTTGGATTTGTTTTTTCATTAATTTTATTTTTTTATTACTTTCGTTAGCTCCTGCCAAAGAAAGCAGCGACGGTTAACCTCTTATTTTTGAGGACTTTTGCATTTACCAACCCTGTTTGCCAACCTTGAAAAAATTGCCGATTTCGGAAGATGAACTCATCCAAGGGCTTCAGGCCCATGATGAAAAAGCTTTTTCGCTGCTTTACGACAGCTACTCCCCGGCATTGTTGGGCATTATCACAAAAATTGTCAAAGATGAAGCCGAAGCCGAAAACCTGTTACAAGATTCTTTTGTAAAGATTTGGAAGAATATCGGCCAATATGATGCCGCCAAAGGTCGTTTGTTTACTTGGCTGCTTAATATTGCCCGTAATACAGCCCTTAATTTTTTGAGGTCAGCACATTTTTTTGAACAGGGAGAAATCCAAAACCTGGAATCGATTGTATATACAGAAACGGTACAAACTGAACTAACGGAATTGAATTATATCGGAGTTGGTGAGACCGTCCAAAAACTCGACCCTAAACTGAAAGAAGTCATTCATTTAATTTACTTTTTGGGTTATACCCAACAAGAAGTATCCGACCGGTTAAATTTACCATTGGGAACGGTAAAGACCCGAACCCGTATGGCACTACAACAATTAAGGGTTTATTTTGGACATCATAATTTTTAAAATGAACGTACAGGCATATATTGAATCAGGCATTGTAGAGGAGTATTGTTTGGGATTATTATCAGAACAACAATGCAAAGAAGTAGAACAAGTGGCAGCCGCTTTTCCCGAAATAGCGCAGGAAATAGCATTGACCGAGGCGGCATTGTCGGCTTATACTGAAAAAACACCCCGGCCCGGGTTAAAATCTCAAATCATGGGCGCTCTTCACAATCTGAAATTGGAGGAAGCAATTCGTTTAAATGCCCCCCCGTTGATCAACCGCCACAGTGATATTCAAAAATGGAAGGAAGCCCTGGTCGGCATTGAACCAAAGCATGAGATTGACGGCCTGAAAGTCTGCTTTTTGCACGAAACTGAAGAACTGCAACTGTGTGTAGCTTGGCTCCAAACGGATCTGACCGAAGCGGAGCATCATCAAGATGAATTTCAGGAGAGCTTTCTTATTTTAGAAGGAACCTGCGATTGTGACTTGGGAGGTAAAATCGTCAGTTTGCAACCCGGCGGTTACTTGGATATTCCATTCAATACGCCTCATGTCATCAAAGTCACAACCCCCGAAAACGGTCATGTCAAAGCGCTGATCCAGCGCCGAAAAGTGGCGGCATAATTTACCGCTTATCCCTTCAAAATCTCCAACTATCCGTAATTGCTTGAAAGAAGTCCGAGCAAGAACGTAACTTTCGTGTGCTTTTAGGTAAGAGTTAAAAGCCAACTATGGCTCTGCCTTCCTTCGTTTTGCTCTTACTCGCAAGGCTCTTAACCTCATAACTGCCTCCTCAATGCCTAACATTCTTGAAGCACACGACATTGTCAAACAATATGCTGCTCACCGCGCCCTCGACAGCGTCAGTATCAATGTGCCGAAAGGCAGCATTTTTGGGCTTTTGGGCCCGAACGGTGCCGGAAAAACATCTCTCATTCGGATTATTACGCAAATTACCGCGCCTGATGAAGGCTATGTCTTGTTTGACGGGGAGCGCCTTCGGCCCAACCACATTCAGGACATCGGCTATCTGCCCGAAGAGCGCGGTTTATACAAAAAAATGAAAGTAGGCGAACAACTGCTCTACTTGGCCCAACTCAAGGGGCTTTCGGAGCGGGAAGCCATGGAAAAATTGAAAATTTGGTTCAAAAAATTTGACATCAAAACTTGGTGGAGTAAAAGTATCGAAGATCTGTCGAAAGGAATGCAGCAAAAAATTCAGTTTGTGGCCACCGTCATGCACGAACCGAAACTGATCATTTTGGATGAGCCTTTTTCAGGATTTGACCCCATCAACGCCAATCTCATCAAAGACGAAATCCTGGAACTTCGCGACAAAGAGACCACCATTATCTTCTCGACGCACCGAATGGAGTCGGTGGAAGAACTCTGCGACCATATTGCTTTGATCAATAAATCCAAAGTGATCTTACACGGAAGCAAAGAAGAAGTAAAAAATAAATTCAAGGAAAACAGCTATTGCGTAAACTATCACGGTACCTTAGAAAATCTACCGGCTGATTTTGAGATCATTTCCCGAAAAACCAAAGGAGCAGATCTGCAACAAGCCAATATCCGCATTGCAGGTGATACATCGGTCAATCAATTGATCGGTCATTTGCTCAGTCAGGTGGAGGTGGTGGCTTTCCACGAAAATATTCCCTCTTTTAACGAAATTTTTATCAAAGCCGTCGGCGGAGAAATGCCGGAAGAAGTAAACAGCTTACAGTAACCCTATCCCGGATTCATGCCTGAGCTGCCCTATACCGCATGAGTCCTAACCACTTAAACTTCCCTTTAGGGCGGGGTTTCTTACTGCTATGAAAAATATTTTCCTGGTTCTTAAACGTGAATATTTGGTAAGGGTACGTAAAAGGTCCTTCATCATTATGACCTTCCTGACCCCGGTCCTGATCGCGGCTTTCTACGGAATTATTGTTTGGGCTGCCGTAGGTTCTTTCAAAAATGAGCACAAAACCATTCAAGTGATCGACAAAAGCGGGCTGTTCACCAATAAATTTAAAAGCGACGCTAACACTACCTTCCGATTTACCAATGAACCGATAGAGGTGGCGCAGAAAAAACTGAAAGGAAAGGAGGGCCACTTATTGGTCTTTATTCCTTCTGATATCATGAACCGACCGAAAGGGCTGCAAATCTACGCCGAAAAAAATATCGGCCCGATGTTGCAGGGACGCATTGAAAAGATCGTTCAGCAGGAATTGCGCAACATTAAACTTTCCAAAGCCGGCATTACCCAAAAAGTAATCGAAGAGGCCAATCAGGATGTAGATGCCCAAACCTATAGCTTGGATGACGAAGGCAAAACTCAATCCAGCAGTACGATGGCGGCTTATGTGGCCGGGTATGCGGCCGCGTTTTTGCTTTATATTTTTATCTTGATTTATGGCGCCGGGGTGATGCAGGGTGTGATGGAAGAAAAATCCAACCGCATTATCGAAGTCATTATCTCTTCGGTCAAACCCTTTCATTTGATGTTGGGAAAGATCTTGGGCGTTGCCGCCGTAGGACTGACTCAATTTCTTTTATGGGGAATTCTCACCTTTGCCGTGACGACGGCCACCCAAACGCTTTTCGGTTTTAATCGATTTACCGCCACACAGGAGGTAATCAACAAACAAGCCGAACAAGCCGATCCGGAGTTGAAGAAAGAAATGCAGAAACAGCAAAACAGTACGCTGGAAACCGTGAATGCGTTCAGTAAATCGGCCCAATCACTTCCGTTGGCTCAGATATTTATTTGTTTTATCTTTTATTTCCTGGGCGGATACTTGCTGTACAGCTCGTTGTATGCCGCTATCGGTGCTTCCGTAGAAAATCAGCAGGAGGCCGGTCAGTTTACCTTCCCCATTATGCTGCCCATTATTGCGGCCATCTTTTTTGCCCAATTAGCCATCAATCAGCCCGACGGTTCGCTTGCTTTTTGGACTTCCATGATTCCGTTTACCTCACCGGTTGTTATGATGGCACGGATTCCGTTCGGAGTACCGGCTTGGCAAATTGCGCTGTCGATGTTTTTGTTAGTGCTGGGTTTTATGGGAACTGTTTGGCTGGCCGCTCGCATTTATCGCGTCGGTATTTTGATGTACGGGAAGAAGGTGAATTACAAAGAATTGTCGAAGTGGATTTTTTATAAGGGATAGTTGTAACCTTCAACCGGGAATCTCATGATAGAAGCAAAAGCAGCAGAGACCAAATCGCAAAAGCCGAAAAAATCGGCGTTGAGAGAGTGGATTGATTCCATTGTGTTTGCCGTAGTAGCGGCCACGTTTATTCGTTGGTTGCTCTTTACCCCTTACGTGATTCCGTCGTCTTCGATGGAAAAAACCATTCTTATCGGCGATTTTATTTTTGTGAGCAATCTTCATTACGGCGCTCGTACCCCGGCTACTCCTTTGCAGGTTCCGTTGACGCATCAAACGATTTGGGGGACTAAGATTCCCTCTTTTTCGACCTTTATTCAACTTCCGATGTATCGCCTGCCGGGTTTTACGGAGGTGAAGCGTAATGATGTGGTGGTCTTCAACTACCCCGGCGATCCGGACGAAGCCTTTGAAGATGTGTCTATCGGAAACGGGGGCTACAAACATTTCCCGGTAGATCTGCGGAACAATTTTATCAAACGGTGCATTGCTGTGGCCGGCGATGTCATAGAAGTCAAAAAAGCCGTAGTGTATATTAACGGACAACCGGCACCCGTTCCGCCCAATGCACAACTCTTTTATCGTTTAGAATCCACGGACGCCTTGGATGACCGTTTTTTTGAAAATGAAAATATTCAGGATTACGGAAGCTACCCGGCAGATACCTCCCGGCGTCATTTGTTTATCTATCAAATTCGGACCACACCCCAAATTGCGGAGAATTTGAAGAAACGTGACTTTGTTCGGGCGGTTACTCACGAGAATCGTTATGCGCCAACGACTCCCGATAATGGGATCTTTCCGGCAGCGTTCAAACAAAATCAGGAGTTTTGGGGACCGATGCAAGTGCCGAAAAAAGGGTTAACCATTTCATTAGACTCCGTCGCTATTGCCAAATACGGACACGTTATCAAATATTTTGATCACAACGACGCAGAAAAAGTAAGCGTTACTAAGGATAAGATCTCGATAGACGGAAAAGAAATCAAGAGCTATACTTTTCAGCAGGATTACTATTTTATGATGGGCGATAACCGCTACGAATCGGCCGATTCTCGCTTTTGGGGCTTTGTACCCGCAGATCATGTAGTGGGCAAGGCACTGTTTACGTGGATGTCCATTGATCCTAATCCTAAATCCATTTTCAATAAAATTCGCTGGAATCGCCTGTTTAGAATTATTGAATAAAACCATTATACACTCCTTTCCTTAAAGGAATTTTCGTTAATTTTGATAAAAATCAAAGAAGAATGGTCCCCGAAACTCTTGTTTCAGTAGAAGAATATTTCGAGCTGTTGCATAAATCAGACGTAAAACTCGAATACAATGCAGGAGAAATTGTGGCGATGGCAGGGGCACAGCCTCCACATAACATCATTGTCAGTAATATCAATTATCGACTGATGGAGTGCCTTTTGAAGAAAGGATGCATCGTCTTTAACAGCGACCAATTAATCAAAGTAGAAGGGTGTGAAAAATATACTTTTCCTGATTTGGTAATTGTATGTACGAGTCCTGTTTATGAAAAATCCCTCCAAGGGCTTGATGCACTCCTCAACCCCGAAATTATTGTAGAGGTACTTTTAGAATCTACTGAATCATACGACCGAACTACAAAGTTTGACTGCTACAAAACAATTGCTTCTTTTAGAGAATATGTATTGATTTCTTCGAAAAAGAAGCGAATAGAAGTTCATAAAAAACTAAATGATGCGGAATGGCTGAGCCGGGTATATACGGATAAAGACGCAATGATTAAGGTAGATGACTGCGAGTTACTGCTCGAAAATTTGTACTACGCCGTAGAGTTTGATTAATTTCATTTAAACCAAGGCTGCCAATCCAATCGGTACTTTAACTTACTTTTCCGTTCTCCCACAATTTTAGCAGGACTGCCGGCCACAATCGCCATGGCCGGTACATCTTTGGTGACAATGCTTCCTGCCGCGACAACGGCTCCTCGGCCGATTCGAATACCGGGAAGAATAGTGACCCGAGAAGCAATCCAAACGTAATCTTCAATAGTCACCCCTTTGCCCCATACCGCATGAAAATCATCGTGCGGATCATGCGAGAGTGTCCAAATAGTGACTTCTTGGGCAATATCTACATTATTGCCGATAATGAGCTTCCCGCCGCGTCCGTCCAAAAGCGTACGTTTGTTGATGAAACAATAGTCGCCGATTTCAATATTTTTACCGTCTCTAAACTCTACATTCATCATCACAAAACCCCGCTTTCCTAATTTGCCGATCGTCTGTTTGATGAAAAAACGCCGTACGGCATGGAACGGGATACGCATCACCCACTCGCGGAAAAGGTAATCTTTGAAGGCAAGAAATGCAGCATAGAGCTCGATTAAGGTTTTTTTCATGCGTCAAAATTAGCGAGTTTAGCCTAACTTTGCAGTACACCAAACGCAAAATAACATTGGAGAAGATATACGACATTGCGGTCATTGGCGGGGGAATTGTAGGTTTAGCAACGGCTCTGAAAATCAAGGAGAAAAACCCGAATCTGAAATTGGTCATTCTTGAAAAAGAAGCCGAAGTAGCCCTGCACCAAACCGGACATAACAGCGGGGTGATTCATTCCGGGCTTTATTATAAACCGGGCAGTCTAAAAGCAACCAATTGTATCAGAGGCTATTCGATGCTCGTAGATTTTGCCGAAAAAGAGGAAATCCCTTATGACCTGTGCGGAAAAATCGTTGTGGCCACGCGGCCCGAGCAAATTCCGATTCTGGACGGTTTGTATGAGCGCGGACAACAAAACGGTTTGACCGGTTTTAAAATGCTTAACCCGGAGCAAATACGTGAGTATGAGCCGCACGTACGAGGCCTCAAGGGGTTTTATGTACCGCAAACGGGGATTATTAACTACAAACGGGTTTGTGAAAAATACGCCGATAAAGTGCGCGAAAGAGGCGGAGAGATTGTTTTCGGACAAAAAGCCATTGAAATTCGTAGGAACGAGAAACATTCCATAATCATTACGGAACAGAGTTATTTTGAAACAAAACTTGTCATCAACTGCGCCGGACTGTATTCGGATAAAGTAGCTCGCTTTACGCAAAAAGAACCGCTTCATTTACGTATTGTTCCCTTTCGCGGGGAGTATTATGAACTCAAACCCGAGAAACATTACTTGGTCAAGAATCTGATCTATCCGGTCCCTGACCCTAATTTTCCGTTTTTAGGCGTTCATTTCACGCGCATGATCGAAGGCGGCGTAGAGGCCGGGCCCAATGCCGTTTTGGCGTTTCGCCGGGAAGGCTATAAAAAATTAGATATTCATGCCAAAGAACTGTGGCAGACGCTCACTTGGCCGGGCTTTCAGAAAGTAGCTGCCAAATATTGGCGGACAGGCATGGGAGAAATGTACCGTTCGTTCTCTAAAGCTGCGTTTACTGAAGCTTTGCAGGAATTGATCCCCGAAATCAAATCTTCTGATCTTGTACCCGGAGGAGCCGGGGTACGAGCGCAGGCGTGCGACCGCGACGGGGGACTTTTGGACGATTTCAGCATTATCGAACGCCCCAATGCCATCAACGTGTGCAATGCCCCTTCCCCGGCAGCCACGTCATCGCTCTCGATTGGAGATACGGTGGCGACCTTGGCTTTAAAGCGCTTTTAGGCTTCTTTTCATAAAAAAGGAGCGAAGTCGCTACCCGACTTCGCTCCCTCAGCACTTTCATTTTCGTTTATTTCACCACTTCTACCTCAAACAGCAACGGGGCGTAAGGAGGAATGGTATTGCCGGAACCCTGTGTTCCGTAGCCCAGCGATGAAGGGAAGACCAAAGTTGCTTTCTCGCCGATTTTCATCTTAGCGACTCCTTCTTCAAACCCTTTAATAACGTTACCCGAACCTACCCGTACCTGAATCTCTCCCGTATCAAACTGCTTATCGGACAGCAACTTACCCGTATATTTTACCGTTACCATATCCCCTGCTTTGACTTGGGCATTGGCGGTAGAAGTTGTCTGTATAAAACGCAACCCGGAAGCTGTTTTTTCTGTAAGTGTTAAGTTTTTGTTGGCAATATAATCATCAATCTGCATATCTTCCGACCGTACTTTGACGATTTCCAGATCGGCTCTGATAGCCGAATAAGCCGGAAGTATGTCATTGGATTGGCTACCGAAAGCCAAAAAGTGATTCATCAGCAACATCACTCTTTCGCCCGAATGCATCGCCAATACAGCCTCATCCATTCCCGGTATCAGCGACTGAATGCCGAAAATATACGAAAAAGGTTGATTTTTCAGGCGTTCGGTACTGTCAAAGCGAACCCCGCTCATTTTATACAAGCTATAATGGATTGACACTTCATCACCGATTTTGGCCTGAACCCCGTTCGGATTTTTTGTTACATAACTATAATAAAGTCCCGTAGCGCTTTTCTGAAAGGTCAGGTTGCTGGTTGACATGTAGTTTTGAATTTCTTTTTCATTTTCTTCGTACTTTATTTCTGCCTCATTCTCCAGCATCTTCTGGCAGGAAACCATACTGAGTGCGGCTAAAACCGCTAATACCAATTGTTTCATTTGTTTACGTGCTATTGCACAAGTTAATAGTTATTTATGATGATTTATGTGGATATCTATCCGATAATGACACGCTGTAAATCATCCCATTGCCAATACGCCTGTGCCATTGATCGGATTTCTTCTGCAGTTACGACGCGCAATCGTTGGATATAGTTGGAATAGAAGTCGGTATCCAATCCTTCCAATACCATCAACCGAACGCGGTCCGCAATTTCAAAAGGCGTATTGAGCGATCCGGCAAACTCACCCGCCAAGTAATTTTTAACGGTTTCCAGCTCATCTTCCCCTACCAACTCCGTTTGTAACAGACTGATTTCTTTTTGAATTTCAACCAAGGTATCGTTGGTAAATTCTTTTTTGACATCCGTACCGATCACCCAATATCCCTCCTGCCGCATAGGCACCATACTTGATGAAATGCCGTAGGTAAACCCTTTTTCTTCCCGAATATTGCGCATCAATCGCGAACCGAAATAACCTCCCAACACCTCGTTGGCCACTATCATCCGATAAAAATCGGGATGTTGTCGTTTGAACAACTTCCGACCGACCCGAATCGAGGACTGAACAGCGTCTTCTTTATCCAACCAAAAAGGGGCCGTTTGTGTCTCTATCGGCGGAGGCGTAGTCTCTAAAAGTATTTCATTTACAGCCGATTGCCCCAAAAACTGATTGACTAATGCAATTTCCGGTTCGCCTACCTGCCCGGATAAGAATACGCGAAAAGGCCGGGCTTTGATGCGCTGATGGTAAAAATTTTGCAGATCAGAGGTTAATAACGCTGTGATACGCTCTTCTTTCTGTACTCTTCCGTACGGATGCGAATCTCCGAAAAGCCGTTCTTTGAAGGTGTTGGTAGCTACGTACGCATTTTTTTCGAGATTAATGCGGAGGTTTTGAAGCGTGATATTGCGTAAGTCGTTAAACTCTTTTTCAGGAAAAACGGCCTCCGCCAGCATTTCCGATACCATTTCGAGTATTGTTCCCAAGTGTTTGGTCAAACCGTAGACCATGATATTGGCGCGGTCGGGAGTATGGCTTAGATCTAAAAAAGCCCCAACTTGATCAAAATGATTACTGATTTGAGCGGATGTATGGTTTTTGGTACCCTCAGAAAGCATTTTTACGGTAAAAAAGGAGGCACTTTCCGTCTGCTCGTGCCACGTACCCGCCTCAAACAACACCTCTAAGCGAACCACGGGTTGCGCCCCTACGTTGATGACATACAGCGGCTGCCCGTTGTCGAGAGTAACTGCCTGAGGGGTTGGAAAATGAACCGATTGAATGGTTCGGAAATCAGGCGGGATGGTTCTGTCTAATTGCATGAATAAGAAAGTTCTGATGGAATGAGCAAAATTACGGACTGTTTTGGTTAGATAAACGTTTTTATTTAAATCGCATCGTCAAGCCTTTTGGTTTTCTGCTTACAACCCGACTATGCTCTATTTTATTCTCGCCGTTGTTTTTACGGTTGCTCTGTATCTTATCATGCGGACATTTCCGAAATACCGGGTCAATCCGCTTCACGCCGTCATTTTCAATTACTACACTTGTGTAGGTATGGGCTTGGCTTTGATGCCGAATCGTTCTGATTATTTCCATACCGATTGGGCATCAACGCCTGCTTTGTTGACGTTGGCCTTAGGGACGATGTTTGTAATCGTGTTTTTGCTCATCGGACTCACTACTGCCAAGGCGGGGGTGACGGTAGCTTCATTGGCCGGCAATATGTCGTTGGTCATTCCGGTATTATTTGGTCTGTTTATCTTTCAAAACAATAATAAAGTATTCACTTTCTTGAATTATATCGGCTTACTATTGGCCTTGGTTGCTTTGGCGTTCAGTACGTTAAAGAAAGAAAGCGGCAGCAGCGTTACCAAAACGGGTTGGGTCTTGTTCCTGCCGATTTTGTTGTTTCTCGGAAGTGGTACCAACAATACCCTCATCAACTACATCAGTGCTGCCTTTTATCGTCCGGAGCAATCCGCACTTTTTACCGCAATTGCCTGTACGGGAGCCATTTTGGTAGGAACAGCCTTCTTATTATTTAAAGTCTTGTTTACTAACGAAAAAGTGAGTTGGCGCAGCCTTATCGGCGGATTGGTTCTCGGCTTTCCTAATTTTCTATCCTTTTACTTTCTGCTCGGGGCGTTGAGTTCCTTCGGCAACAGCGCCGCCTTTGTATTTCCTATTTACAACATTCTGAGCATGTTAGTTTCGGCGTTCATGGCGTGGATACTCTTCAAAGAAACACTCCAACCGCTCAATAAGGTTGGGTTAGTGTTAGCCGTTCTGGCTATTTTTCTGATCTCTTATCAGGAAATATTAAGTGCGTTTTGAGTTTTTTTCAAATTAGTCCGTCAATGCCCGAACAATCCGGTCGTCTGCTTCGTTAAACACTGAAACACCCAAAATCATTATCAATATGGCAACTGTCAAACTGTTCTTTCTTATGCTTTTATCATTGATTACCGGAATTTTTGCTGATAAAAAAGAGGTCAAAGAAAATGCTGAAAATATCAAACCTCTTGTTTCCGTGTACGATTTTAAAATGAAAGCCTTAGAGGGCAATGAAGAAATTTCCCTGAGCAAATACAAAGGCAAAAAAATAGTAGTATTGAATGTGGCTTCTGCCTGCGGATATACTCCTCAGTATGCCGATTGGCAGAAATTTTACGATCAGTACGGCAGCAAAGTGGTAGTATTGGGTTTTCCTGCGAATAATTTCGGGGCGCAGGAGTCCGGCTCCAATGCAGAAATTGCCACTTTTTGTAAAAAGAACTACGGCGTAACTTTTCCTATGTTTTCTAAAATTGACGTGGTTGGCGAAAACCAACATCCGCTTTATAAATGGTTGTCAGACAAAAGCCTCAACGGTTGGAACGACAAAGCGCCTACGTGGAATTTTTGCAAATATGTTATTGATGAAAACGGCAAACTGACCCACTTCTTCGCTTCTAAGATCAAGCCCGACAGCGAAGAGTTTAAAGCGGCAGTAGGCATCTGACCGAACCCCTGAGTACGCTCTTTCCTTCTTCCTGCCCGTGTTTCGACAAAAGAAGAGTAAAGAAAATCAGTTATTCGTAAAGTTATATTTTCAATAAAAAAGGGATTTGAAAGTCAAAATGACTTTCAAATCCCTTTTTTACATTGGTATCTATTTAAAACAGGCAATCATAAAAACAATTGTGCAATTTTGTTTTCAGATAACTCCACCGCTTTTGACTTCATTTTTTGACAATGCAACATTTTATTTCTGTTCACGATGTCCCGGACATTGATGCACTTGTGCAGGAAGGACTTCAGCACAAACAATCTCCTTTTGCCTTTGACCGGTTAGGAAAGAACAAAACCATCGGGTTGTTGTTTTTTAATCAAAGTTTGCGCACCCGTTTAAGTACGCAACGCGCTGCCCAAAACTTGGGGATGAACACGATGGTTATGACGGTGGGGCAAGACAGCTGGGGATTGGAGTTGGAAGAAGGCGTAGTGATGGACGGAAACAATGCCGAACACGTCAAAGAAGCGGCCGCGGTCATGGGGAAATACTGCGATATTTTAGCCGTTCGGGCATTTGCAGGCCTGCAGGACCGAGAGAAAGACTACGCTGAATTGGTGATGAATCAGTTCAAAAAATATGCCGGTGTACCTATTGTAAATTTAGAGTCGGCTACGCGCCATCCGTTGCAATCTTTGGCCGATTGTATTACCATTGAAGAGTACAAAACCACTTCTCGCCCCAAAGTAGTGTTGACATGGGCGCCGCATTTTAAAGCTTTGCCGCAGGCCGTAGCCAATTCGTTTTGTGAATGGATGACCCGCCGCGACGTGGAGTTTGTCGTAACGCACCCCGAAGGTTATGAGCTCAACCCTGACTATTTGGGCAATGCTAAAGTGATATACCATCAGGACGAAGCTTTTGCAGGTGCAGATTTTATTTATGCCAAAAACTGGTCTTCTTACGAGCAATACGGCAAGGTACTTACCAAAGATACGTCGTGGATGATTACGCAACAAAAAATGGATTTGACTAACCACGGCAAATTTATGCACTGCTTACCCGTGCGTCGCAATGTGAAAGTGACCGACGAGGTCATTGACGGCCCGCAGTCAATTGTAATAGAGCAAGCGGGCAATCGTTTGTGGTCGGCGCAGGCGGTATTAAAACGGATACTGGACGGCTTGGACTAAAAGTCAGCGAATGAAAAATAAGCGATAAAATTCAGCACTCAAATATTCTTTACCCGCTTTCCTATTCTTGTCGAGAGCGGGTATTTTGATTTATATTTCAAAAAAATAAATTTATAACTCTCTGTATTACAGCAATTTTTCATTTTATATTCTTCAGTTCATTATTTTTCTGTTCTCATAGTGTAACCTTCCCGCCTTCGTTCAGTAATCTCTTTACGAAAACCCAAACAGCCCATGACCGACGAACAGGCCATGTATGCCGTAAGCCAAGGAGATTTAGACAAGGCGGCTATCTTGTACGAGCGCTACAAGAAGTCGCTGCTGAACTTCTTCCTTTACCGACAAAACGACCGCGAAAATGCCCGTGACCTCACACAACAGGTATTTCTGCGCATGTTACGCTATCGGCATACCTATCGTGAAGGTGCCTCGTTTCGGACGTGGGTGTTGGAAATTGCGCGGAATGTTTTCTTTGATTATCTCAAACAAAACCCACCGCACACTGATTTGGTCGAAGTGCCTGATGTAGGCGACTCGTACGATGAGACAGAAGAACAGTACCGGTACTTGCATTCTGCTTTAGCCCAATTGCCCGAACAGTACCGCGAGGTGTTGTTACTGAGTCGGTTTCAAAATATGAGCTACGAAGAAATCGGTCAAACCCTGGGCCTCTCTGTCGCGAATGTAAAAGTCCGGGTATTTCGGGCCATGCAAAAATTACGAGACTTGTATTTTAATGTAAGCAGTGAGTAAGAGTAAATAAAAAAGCCATCGAAATTCAAGCTACACTGCCTGTTTAAATAAAAAAACAATGTTAAACGAACAAATCATAACCGATTATCTGCTGGGCTGCCTTTCTGAGGCAGAACGGGTGGTGTTTGAACAACGTCTCTGCGCCGACCCCGTATTACGTAAGGAGGTTGAGGAGTTGAGGCGTGTATGGCAAGTTCTTCAAAATGTCGAAGCCGAGCCGGATGTGGACATGGACGCTAAGTTCTATCGGGCGTTGCAGGGCGAGAAAATGCTTGAAACAACAATTGTAGCCATTAAACCTCAACCGTGGCGCAATTACATACGTTTTGCAGCAGCAGTGGCCGGGATTGCGATCACTTTTTGGGTAGGTCGTCAAACAGCACCCGTAAAGGTTGAGTATCGTACGATTACCGCAGTGTCTCCTACGGTTAAATCCTCAGACAGTACATTGCCCCCTTCAACATCAGTAACCGAATTGGTCAGTTTGCCCGAAGGAGTCGGAAAAACGCCGAAGGGGGAAACGATTGCGCAACAAATTGCGTCGCTGCGTCGCGAAATGAAAATGACACAGGAACTGGTCATTTTGGGCCTGTTAAAAGATCGTTCGGCATCTGAAAGATTGAAAGGACTGAATTATGCCGCGGCCCTTAACGACCCCAAACCGGCAGTGATTCAAGCCCTTATCAAAACGCTGCGTGAAGACGAAAGCCTTAATGTGCGGCTCTCAACCATCGAAACGTTGGAGCACTTTAAACAAACAGAGGATGTGAAGAAAGTATTGGTGAGTCAACTCCGGACAGCCGACGAACCCGCCGAGCAAGCCACGCTGATAGAAGCACTGGTTCGGATGAAAGTAAAAGAAAGCTTACCCATTTTTGAACAAATACAAAAAGATGAAAAAATAGACGAATCTGTACGACTTTTGGCCGGCAGAAGCATCGGAGAGTTGTCTATGATTACCGAGTAATTTTATCAAAAACCAGCTAATCAAACCGTAAACAAACAATAACTCACATAAAGCCATGCAAAAGTTCATGCTTTCTTTGTGCGCGCTGGTCATTGCCGGCAGCACTTATGCTCAAGAATCAAAAACGTATAAAACCAAGTTCAGCGGAGCCAACAAACGAGTCATTATGGATATTGATGCCAAACAATTGGACATCGAAGGGTACAACGGTGATGAAGTCATCATCGAAGCAATTGATGTTCCGTCGGTACCTAAAGAAGCGGACGGACTGCGTCCACTATCGGCAGCCGGTGTGGATAACACCAACGTTGGGTTGTCAGCTTATCCCAACGGAGATGTGCTCAAAATCAATGTTGTAATGAAAGGAAAGGCGCTTTACAAAATTAAAATGCCTAAAGAATTGGGATTGGCTGTCAAAAAGCGTAACTCCTGCTCCTGCAATGAAAACGGTATGTCGATTACGGGCATGGAAGGAAGTATAGAGGTCAATACCAATTATGAGTCGATTAAACTTACCAATGTTACGGGACCGATTGTTGCCAATTCGAGTCAAGGCAACATCAAGGTTATTTTTGATGACAAAATGCCCGATAAGCCCTCCTCTATTGTCAGCTACGGCGGAGATGTAGATATCAGTATAGCTGATAAGTCAAAGGTATTGTTCAGTATCAATTCTTCCGACGGTAATATGTTTACCGATTTAGACTTAAAGCCTTATACGCCCGACCCTAAAGTGATTGAAGATGAGAAAAGAGCCTTAGAAGACACAAGAGCCATCAAACGAAGCCAATCTGCCGCTTGGTCATCCGAAGATAAAGTGAAAGCCGAGGCCGAAACAGCTTCCGGTCAAAATATAAATATCTCCGGCAAAACCTATACGGCTACTACTCCGAAACCGGCCATCGGCACTTCCTACAGCGGAAGTAATGTCTATATCGCGAATGGAGATGGGTTTTATTATACCTTTGGCGACAAAGTATGGGACGGTGACCGTAATACACCTAAGTATGTTCTCAATGATCCTCAAACCAAAATAGCCATTCGTACCACCCGCGGTAATGTGTATTTGCGAAAAAAGAAGTAAATAGCTAACGATTGCTCGTTTAAAAGGCAAAACTCCGTTTATTCCCCCCAGAGAAAGTCCTTTTTCCCACCCGTCTTGGCAACGAGACGGGTTTCTTTGATGATAATATGTTGACTCATGGCTTTGCACATATCATAGATCGTCAAAGCGGCCACGCTTGCCCCTGTCAATGCCTCCATTTCAATGCCGGTCTTTCCGGTAACACTTGCAGTACACTCGATCACTACCTCACGGGCTTCATTGACCGTAATTTCTACCTGACAATTTTCCAAACCGAGCGGATGGCACAGCGGAATCAGCTCTCCCGTGCGTTTGGCCGCCATCACTCCCGCAATGACCGCTGTCTGAAAAACGGGGCCTTTTTTGGTATGGATTTCTTCGTTTTGAAGTAAATTCATAATTTCCTCTCCCAATACCACAATACTGCGTGCTTTGGCTACCCGTTTCGTCACTGCTTTTTCCGACACATCCACCATGCTTGGATTTCCTTCGGCATTTAAATGAGTAAGAGACATTCGTTCCTTGGTTTTAAATACAAATATGATGAACACAAGGCTTATTTTTGTGCAATTTCTAATTTTTATCATTTTATTATCTATACCCTTTTGCTACCGTTGTACCTTTGTGCGGAATGGATAGAAGGGAGGAACAAAAGGGGATGTAACGTAAAAATCAGTATGCCGGATCAGATAAACAGTCTTCTTTGGGATATTCTTTGCGAACATATTACTGCTTCCGAAGCAAAATGGCTTCAGGAAAAAGGTAAGACAGAGGCGCTGGAATTGATGACCGCTTTTGTAGCGGCACCCCGTTTTTTAGCTAAGCGTACAGTCAAGCCCAATGTAGAGCATACCCTCGAATTGAATGAGCTATTACCCGGATTTTCGGCAGAAGATTGGGGAGTAGTCCGGTTGAGTCGGGTATGGCTGCTGGGCAATTTATCCAATGCCGATAAAGCGTCTTACTGTCGTCACATTGAGACACTTTTTGATACTGCCGAAATGAATGAGTTGGTAGCATTGTATTCGGCCTTACCGTTATTGGCGTACCCGGAAAAATGGCTTTTCAGAGCAACGGACGCCGTTCGCTCCAACATGGGGGTAGTCTTTGACGCTATTGCTTTGCGGAACCCTTTTCCTTCAACTCATTTTACGGAATTGGCGTGGAACCAATTGGTGTTGAAGGCTATATTCAACGACAAACCGATTCATTTGATCGTCGGATTGGAAGAACGGGCAAATGAAAATTTGGCCTTCACCCTCTCTGATTTCGCCCACGAACGCTGGGCGGCCGATCGAACCGTACCGGCGCAAGTATGGCGATTGGTCAGTAAGTTTTTGAATGAGACACTGCTGTCGGATATGAAACGACTGTTTGCGTCGGACTCTCCTGCTGATCGACAGGCGGCGGCTCTGACCTGCCATCAGGCCGATTATGCACCGGCCAAGCAATTGCTTTCCAACTATCCGGAACTGGAAAAAACGGTCCAAAACGGTAAATTGACCTGGACCCATCTTGAAATGTATTGATACTACACTTATGTGCTTAACAGATAAAGAAGTAACCCCCAATCCCTCTCATTTTGAAGAGTCGGAGGAGATTGTCACCCACCGTGATATGAAGTGGGACGACTACCGCGATCTAATCCGCGGAATGCGTTTTTTTGATCCGCATATTCACATGGTTTCCCGCACGACCGACGATTATGAAGCCATGCGGGACGCGGGAATTGTAGCCTTGATCGAACCCGCTTTTTGGGTGGGTCAGCCCCGTACCGGCCTTTCTACGTTCAAAGACTATTACAGCAGTTTGGTCGGTTGGGAACGCTTTCGGTCGTCGCAGTTCGGAATTAAGCATTACTGTACCATCGGCCTTAACTCCCGCGAAGCCAACAATGAACCCTTGGCAGAACAGGTGATGGAAATTTTGCCCCTGTACATTTACAAAGAAGGGGTCGTAGGGGTAGGCGAGATCGGGTTTGACGACCAAACCGCCGCCGAAGAAAAATACTACCGCCTCCAATTGGAATTAGCCAAAAAAGCTAAGCTTCCCGTTCAGATCCATACGCCGCATCGCGATAAAAAGAAAGGAACGGAACGCAGTATGGCGATTGCCCTCGAACACGGACTCGACCCGTCTTGGGTCATTGTGGACCATAATAATGAGGAAACCGTGAAAAGTGTTTTGGATCAGGGCTTTTGGGCGGCTTTTACCATTTATCCGTTTACCAAAATGAGCAATGAGCGCATGGTAAAAATCGTAGAGCAATACGGCCCTGAGCGCATCATGATCAATTCGGCAGCTGATTGGGGTATTTCTGACCCGTTGGCCATCCCGAAAACGGCGGCATTGATGAAAATGTGCGGCATTTCGGAGGAGAATATTCGTTTGGTAACTTACCAAAATGCCATTGATGCGTTTGCACAAAGCGGCCAAATTGATATCAGCGATTTTGAGAACGGTTTGGCAGTAGATCAAAATCAGAAATTCAACGGAAATACCATTTTACGCGGCGGCCAACAACCGCGCGTGGCTAAAGATGCTTTATTGATTCGATAACGTGAGTGTGATAAAAGCCTATTTGCAACTGACCCGTCCGGCCAATATTGTCACGGCTGTCGCTGATATATTGGCCGGTATGGCTATTGCCCAAAGTGCCTTTACCATCGGACCGGTTTATTGGCTCGTGCTTTCTACAGTGGGCTTATACGGCGGCGGGGTGGTGATGAACGACGTGTTTGATGCCGAGTTGGACGCCGCAGAGCGCCCCGAACGCCCGATTCCGAGCGGTAAAGTGTCGAAAGGAGCCGCCGCAGCAATGGGCATGACCCTATTGGCCGGGGGCATTGTGGCCGCAGGGATGTTCAGCCTATTGAGCGGCGAAATCGCCGCAGCCGTGGCATTACTGGCACTTCTGTACAATCGTTACGCCAAACACAGCGCCTTATTCGGTCCGATTACTATGGGATTTTGCCGCGGCGGCAATTTACTGCTGGGGATGAGTTCTGTGCCTGAAGCATTACCGGAGTGGGGTTGGTTGGCTTTCGTGCCTATCCTCTATATCGGGGCCATTACCTTGATCAGTCAGGACGAAGTACACGGTGGGAAGCGACGCTCGCTTTACATTGCCGCCTCGCTTTACATCAGTGTTCATGCCGTACAATTTTTGGTAGCTCTGAATCAGGGCAACGGGTCAATGGCTTTGCTGCTGATTGCGTTGCACGCGCTGATAGTAGGTCGCCCGCTGTGGAATGCCCTCCAAAATCCCATCGGTCCGAATATCGGGAAAGCCGTCAAAGCGGGGGTACTCTCCCTGATTGTAATGAATGCTGCTTGGTGCGTTGCGTTCGGGAACCTGCCGGTTGCCCTTGGTGTTCTTTTACTGCTTCCGTTGTCCATACTACTGGCCCGCCTTTTCGCGGTGACATAGCGAATGTAATTATTATGCAAGCCCTACAACAATCATTTCAGGTATCCTATACCTATTCCGTTTTTTTCACCAAAGGATTGTTCCATCCTCAGAACACTGCCTTGTGTGATTTTTTTCGCTCTTTTGGGGAGGCCGGCTTTCAACGAAAAGCGCTTGTCGTGATAGACAGCGGTTTTGCGGCCCATTATCCTCAGCTTCAGCAGTCGATCACTGCTTATTTCCGATCGTTAGAATCCGTTGTAAAATTAATCCCTTCGATGCTTGTTTTGCCGGGCGGAGAAGAAGCGAAAAATGACCCCGATTTGTTTGAAAAAATCGTGGAGGCTATTGACGAATACGGCATTGATCGCCATTCGTTCGTATTGGGTATCGGCGGCGGTGCGGTTTTGGATTTGGTAGGCTATGCCTCGGCGGTATCGCATCGCGGAGTCAAGCACATTCGGATTCCGACGACGGTATTGTCCCAAAACGATTCGGGAGTCGGCGTAAAGAACGGAATCAATTATCAGGGTAAGAAAAACTTCTTAGGCACCTTTGCCCCGCCGGTGGCGGTCTTTAATGACCTCTCCTTTTTGCAAAGCTTGGATGATCGCGATTGGCGTTCGGGAATTGCCGAGGCCATAAAAGTGGCCTTGATCAAAGACAGCGCCTTTTTTGAATGGATAGAAACCCATGCCGAAGCGCTTGCCCGACGTGACGAAGACGCAATGACCTACTTGATTCACCGCTGTGCCGAAATGCATTTGGAGCATATTCGCAGTGGTGACCCGTTTGAGTTCGGCTCTTCGCGCCCCTTAGATTTCGGTCACTGGGCTGCCCACAAATTAGAGTATTTGACTGATTTTCAGGTAAGACACGGCGAAGCCGTAGCCATCGGTATCGCCCTGGACAGTGTCTATTCCGGCAAAGAAGGGCGATTGAGCGAGGCAGAATTACAACGTATTTTAACGGTGATCCAAAAACTCGGGTTTGACCTGTATCACCCCAAACTCGCCGAAAACAACAAGAGCAATCTTCGAAACGGTTTACAGGAGTTTCGCGAACATTTAGGCGGTAGATTGACCATTATGCTGCTCGAAAAAATCGGTAAAGGCGTCGAAGTCCACGAAATGAATCCCGATCTCATTGCCGAATCAGTGGACTATCTGGAAGGTCACTATTCGAGTTTGTTGCTGAGTTAATATCGGTAAATTTCTTGCCTTGCCACGCTGAAAGGGCCGAAAGGCTTTTGAGGCGTGGCAAAGTATTTTTTACCTGCCGGCTCCTTTTCTATTGAAATTCGTATGTTGACCGAACGTCATTTCTTTCACTGTCAGACCTGATGCAAACCCCACACGGACACCTCACTTATTGCAGCAATATTCACCCCGGCGAACGTTGGGACGAGCATTTTAAAACTTTACAGGAAAATCTTCCTTCAATCAAAAGCCAACTTTCTCCTAATGCCCCTTTGGCACTGGGCTTGCGTTTGGCCAACGAGGCCTCGATTGAACTTTCTAACCCGGAACGTTTGGCAGAATTTAAAGCGTGGTTGGCGGCCAATGATCTTTATGTGTTTACCATGAACGGTTTTCCCTACGGAGGTTTTCATGCTACCCGCGTGAAAGACGATGTACATACCCCCGATTGGACAACCCAAGACCGTACCGAATACACCAAGCGCCTCTTCCGAATTTTAGCCCAACTGTTACCCGATGGCATGGAAGGCGGTGTTTCTACTTCTCCTTTGTCGTATCGTTATTGGTGGAACAGTGCAGAAGCGACCCAACAGGCGCTCAAAACCGCTACGGAAAATATTTTGCAGGTGACTGAAACGCTGATTGAGCTTCGTCAAACCACGGGCAAAATCATGCACCTGGACATTGAGCCCGAACCCGACGGTATCTTGGAAAACGGCCGCGAATTTATGGATTGGTACGCTGATTATTTTTTACCGAAAGGCATTGCCTATTTACAGGACACCCATCCTTTTTCACCCGAAGAGGCCAAAGAAATGCTGCTGACCCACCTCCAATTGTGCTACGATGTCTGCCATTTTGCGGTAAGTTACGAAGACCCGCAAACGATTATCAATCAGTTGAATGAAATAGGCATTCGGGTGGGAAAAATACAGATCAGTTCGGCCGTTAAAATTGATTTACGGGAAAATAAAGAAGCGAAATTAAAAGCTATACAAGCCTTCGACGAGCCGGTGTATTTGCATCAGGTAGTTGCCAAAAATGCCGATGGAAGTTTTCAGAAATACGGCGATTTGCCCGAAGCCTTAGCCGCTGATACCGATGGACAAACCGAATGGCGGATTCATTTCCACGTACCGCTTTTCATCGAATCATACGGCTTACTCAATTCTACTCAAGCGGCTATTATACAAACCCTTGATGTACAGAAAAATACGCCTTTTACCCAACATCTGGAAGTGGAAACGTATACGTGGGGCGTATTACCCGCCGATATGCAAAAGCCTATCGGCGAGTCTATTGTACGGGAGTTGGAGTGGGTGAGTGAGCAGTTAAAATAATACAAGTTAAAGGTCGAGTTGAGAATTCAGAGTATCGAATAA
Source organism: Spirosomataceae bacterium (assembly GCA_046329125.1). Lineage (GTDB taxonomy): Bacteria > Bacteroidota > Bacteroidia > Cytophagales > Spirosomataceae > Runella. Next base: position 274,776 of record JAXLVD010000005.1, read on the forward strand.
CGGAATTACATTCGACATCGCACGGGCGACCCCGTCTGAATTCTGCACTCGACACTTCTTTCTGAAACAATGCAAAAAACCGTCGTTATTGATATCGTGGCCCTGAGCGCCAATCTGATTGGAGAACATACCCCTTTCTTGGCCGATTACGTCAAATCCCGCACTGTTACACCCATTCGTCCCGTTTTGCCGGCAGTGACCACAACGCCGCAAAGTTGTTACGTAACGGGCAAATGGCCTTCAGAGCACGGCATCGTCGGTAACGGCTGGTATGACCGCGATGATGCGGAAGTGAAGTTTTGGAAACAATCCAATCATTTGGTAAAAGCCGAAAAAATTTGGGATGCCGCCAAGCGTTTGGATCCGACCTTTACCTGTTCCAAGATGTTTTGGTGGTACAATATGTACTCTACGGCCGATTATTCGGTCACTCCCCGACCTCAATACCATGCAGATGGGGTCAAAGCCCCGGATTGTTACGCCTATCCGGCAAGTCTGCGCGACGAACTGCAAAAGGATTTAGGCCAATTTCCTTTGTTCAGTTTTTGGGGACCCAACGCCAATATCAAATCTACTAAATGGATAGCAGAGGCGTCCATGTGGGTAGATAACAGGCACAATCCTACACTTACCCTGATCTATTTACCCCATTTGGATTATTGCCTGCAAAAATTCGGGCCTGATTTTTCTCAGATCAGTAAGGAATTAAACGAAATAGATAAAGTAGTGCAGGAATTGGTGCAGTTTTACGAAGCCAAAAATGCCAACATCATTTTGCTTTCCGAATACGGCATTAACGCTGTCCATCGACCCATACATATCAATCGAATTTTACGGGAAGAAGGTTTGATTGCCGTTCGTACCGAGCGTTGGTATGAACTGTTGGACGCGGGGGCTTCCAAAGCCTTTGCTACCGCCGACCATCAGATTGCTCATATTTATATCAACGACCCGTCGGTAAAAGAACGGGTGAAAAAATGCCTGGAACAAACCCCGGGCATTGAAATGGTATTGGACGAAGAAGGCAAAAAAACACATCATCTTGACCATGAACGTTCCGGTGATTTGGTGGCTGTTGCTTCGCCTGACAGTTGGTTTACTTATTACTACTGGCTTGACGATGCCAAAGCCCCGGATTATGCCCATTTGGTGGATATTCACCGCAAACCCGGCTATGATCCCGTAGAGATGTTTATGGATCCTAAAAACCCGTTCATTAAATTGAGAGCCGGGTATAAATTAGGACGTAAATTACTCGGATTCAGGTATTTAATGGACGTTATCCCTTTGGATGCTACGTTGGTTAAAGGCTCACACGGCGGCATCAATGCCCCTAAAGAATTTTATCCCATCTGCGTCACTAACCAGCCTTTGCCACAGCAAGAATTAGAAGCCGTAGAGGTGTATGAGGTGATTTGGAAGCATATATTTCCCCACTAATAACGGATAATCGTTAACGGATAACGTTACATTAGGTATCTTTGTCAAATTTTTCAGTTTTTTGACCATGAATCTGTTTAACGTTTATCCGATTTACGACATCGAACCCGTCCAAGCGCAAGGCTCTTGGTTATGGGACAGCAAAGGCGAGAAGTACCTCGACCTTTACGGCGGACACGCCGTGATTTCTGTGGGTCATTGCCACCCGCACTACGTCGAAAAAATGACGGAACAGTTGCGACGAATCAATTTCTACTCCAACTCTGTCAGGATACCGTTGCAGGATGAATTAGCTCAAAAATTGGGTAACCTCAGCGGATACCCCGATTATACCCTTTTCTTATGCAACTCAGGGGCAGAAGCCAACGAAAACGCGCTCAAATTGGCTTCATTTTACAACGGAGGCAGCAAAGTAGTAGCGTTTACTAAGTCATTTCACGGTCGTACGGCAGGCGCAGTAGCTATTACTGACAACCCGTCGATTGTGGCACCTGTCAATTACAATCAGCATGTCACCTTTCTGCCGTTCAACGACGCAGAAGCAGTGCACCGGCATGACATGACTGACGTTTGTGCGGTCATCGTAGAGGGAATTCAGGGGGTTGGCGGTATTCAGGTAGCTTCCGAAGAATTCTTGCGGGCCATCCGCCAAAAATGCGACGAAAGCAATACTGTCTTTATTTTAGACAGCGTTCAGTGCGGTTACGGGCGTTCGGGGAAATTTTTCTCTAACCAACATTATCCCAACCTTCACGCTGATCTTTATACCACGGCCAAAGGCATGGGGAACGGTTTCCCGATTGCGGGAGTCCTGATTTCTCCTAAATTTCAAGCCAAATACGGTATGTTAGGAACTACATTCGGCGGCAATCACTTGGCTTGTGCGGCAGGAATTGCGGTGCTGGAAATTATGGAGCAGGAAAATCTGATGGAAAATGCAGCGACGGTGGGTGACTACCTGATGAAAGGCATTGCCGAAATCGGCGGATATAAAGAACTCCGCGGCCGCGGGCTGATGATAGGGATTGAATACGATTTTCCTGTCGAAGAGTTGCGTAACAAATTGCTTTTTGAGCACCATCAGTTTACAGGGGTAGCAGGCAAAAACACCATTCGTTTGTTGCCGTCGCTTGCCCTTACTCAAAACGAAGCCGATTTGTTTTTAGAAGTATTAAATAAAGAAACGCGGGTGTTGGCCTAACTATCTTGTTTTAGGCATACTCTATCCTAAACAAAAAGTGCGCGGGTTATGCTTGTGCACTTTTTGTTTATACTTATATCCTTATTCTTTCTGCGATAAGATTTTTCACCTCTTCCGTTTCCATAGATTCGCAGTATAAGATTTCAACATTTTTACGAACATACTCGACCCCCAAACTCAGCGTATGACTGTGTAGCAGTAAAACGGGAAAATTGGCAATGGGATAGAATGGCAACCCTGACGCTTTATAAATGGTAACTGTTTTACAGAAAATACAACACAGATGTTCAGGAAACGAATCCAATGTCAAAGCATATGCTGCTCCCGTTGCCAAAAAAGCCAATTCCTGCACCGACAGACGTTTCGACGCATCCAATACCCGTTCTGAAAATTGAAAATCTGTAATTTCCTGAATATTTTTAATAATTCGGGCGGATAAATCCGTTTGGCCGCACAATATGAAGGTATAATTTGAATTATTCAACACACTTCCAACCAGTGTTGCCCAAAATTTTGAACTCATTTGGCGATGCTCTTCGCCCGTTTCCGGAAAAAGTAAAATATAAGGACTCGGCAATTTTGAAGACAGTTTTTGTTCGATTTGTTCCTGCGAAATACTTGGGTTAATCGTAAAATAAGGAACCACCTCTTCCAGTTTAGCTTCTATTCCCATTTCTTTCAATAGAGCCGAATAGGTATCGAAATGATGAAAAGTGTCCTGTTTGGGAATATCCAATTCCACATCCAACAAACCACCTAACCCCCGGCGATTAAAGCCGATTGCCTTTTTGACATGAATAAAGGGAAGAATAAAATGCGAAACAGCGTAAGAGGTACGAACGTCCAAGTAATAATCGTATTCATCTTTCTGTAAATCAGGCAGGGCGTCTCGAAAAGTACGGTAATTTTGTTTGAGTTTTTGCCACCTGTTGATTTTGCTTCGATTGCTTAGAAAGTGATCAATGCAGAATACGTGGCGAATATAAGGATTAGAGTCATTTACCGCCTTACACCACGTAGGCGAAATGAGGTCAATAACGGCGTTTGGATACTTTTTAAAAATAATAGGGAACAGATAGGATACGGTCAATGCATCCCCCATATGCCCTAATGAGGCTATCAAAACCTTTGGGGTATGACTGATAAGATTTTTTCGCCTTTTTTTATAGATCCATTTCGCATAGATATCTACAAGCCAATCAATTACCTTCAAAGGGATGGTTTCACGAGGGGTGCCGCTGTATTTTCTCTTCATTTTTTACAATTTGTGCCCGAATTTCTCAAAGTGAGGTTTCCAAAAATCTAATTCATGGATATCCCAAGCATGGCACCCAAAAGGCAACTGACTGTGATTCAATGCAAAGGCCTTAGAAGGTAAATCTTCTACGGCAAATTGAAGTGCCTTGCGCCAATGAGGTAAGTGTATTTTGGGAAAATACCGATTCATTTCAATGCAAAAGAAAATATCTTCATTGTAAAAAGGCCCTTTTCCTGCCAAGTATTGTTCAATTTTTGAGCGATTATTCTGAACAACAGCCAACATTTTTTTGACTTTACGCAGCGAAAATCCGCCATTTCCAACCGTCATTTTCAGAATGACATCCAGCGGTTGATTCTGCCGTCTTTTATCTTTCAATTTAAACCAAATCGCCAATTGTTTCTTTAGACGAAAAAACACCCGATCGGCCACAGATGTAAAATCTCTTTCTATACGCCAAGGGGCTCCGATGTAGTCATACCCTTGCGCACACCATTCTTTCAATTCATCTCTGAACACAAAAGCGTCCAATTGATAGATAAGCATGTATTCATAATCGGAAAAACGCTCATAAAACTCCGCAGAAAGCATCAAGCGATTGTACGTTTGCACACTTTTAAAGTAGCTTTCGTCAAAGGACTCCACCGCCAAATGCGGGTGTTTTTCTAAAATAAAGTCAAGATTGAGCGAAATTGGCTTAACGAGTTTAATGGGGTATTTGTTCAGAATATTCAGACACTGCGTGAAAGAAATTTGCTCGTACGGGGTAAATGAGGATTTATATATCGGGATAACTACTGCGACCGGGTTCATACCACCTTTCTGGGTTGGTGTCAAAATTTTAGGGGAACAAAAGTAATCCAAAGGTAGAACAAAACAGGAATCTAAAATAAAATTTTACCGATACCTGTTTTCCCTTCCCCTTTATTCCGTCATGAATCGCTCGGTAGTGATGCATTGACGCTTTGCTATAAAAAAACCCTGTTGAGAGCGTTTTTCGCATCTACCGGTCATTTAGCAAAAAATTGTATATTTTTTATACACTCCCTGTTATTGAAGCAAATTAATCACTAATTTTGCGGCAAATTTATGAATCACTATAAACTTAATAGCATAATATGGTAGCTGTAAGACCGGATGAGGTTTCGGCGATACTTCGGGAGCAATTGGCCGGGGCCAAAACCGAAGCCCAACTTGAAGAAGTAGGTACGGTGCTGCAAGTAGGTGACGGGGTAGCCCGTATCTATGGCCTTACCAAAGTACAGGCAGGTGAGCTTCTCGTGTTTGAGAACGGGCTCAAAGCTCTTGCCCTGAACCTCGAAGAAGATAACGTCGGAGCGGTATTGCTCGGCGAATCGAACGAAATCAAAGAAGGCGATACCGTAAAACGTACCGGCGAAATTGCATCCGTCAAAGTAGGCGAAGGCATTGTCGGTCGCGTAGTGAACACCTTGGCTGAGCCAATTGACGGCATGGGCCCGATTCAGGGAGAGACTTTCGAAATGCCGCTGGAGCGCAAAGCCCCGGGGGTAATTTATCGTCAGCCTGTAACAGAGCCGCTTCAAACCGGGATCAAAGCAATCGACGCCATGATTCCTATCGGACGCGGTCAGCGCGAGTTGGTGATCGGTGACCGTCAAACCGGTAAAACCGCCGTTTGTATTGATACCATCATCAACCAAAAAGAATTTTACGATAAAGGGGAGCCCGTCTATTGCATCTACGTTGCCTGCGGTCAGAAAGCCTCCACAGTAAAAGCTGTAGAAGCTACCCTGCGTAAATACGGGGCTATGGACTACACGGTCATTGTAGCCGCCGCTGCTTCTGACCCTTCACCGATGCAGTTCTTTGCTCCGTTTACGGGTGCCGCTATCGGCGAATATTTCCGCGACACCGGCCGTCCTGCCTTGGTTGTTTATGATGACTTGTCAAAACAAGCCGTAGCTTACCGTGAAGTATCTCTGCTGCTTCGTCGCCCGCCGGGTCGTGAGGCTTATCCCGGAGACGTATTCTATCTCCACAGCCGTTTGCTGGAGCGTGCCGCTAAGGTAAATGCTTCTGACGATATTGCTAAAAATATGAACGACTTACCGCCTTCGCTGAAAGATAAAGTCAAAGGCGGCGGTTCATTAACTGCCCTTCCGATCATCGAAACTCAAGCAGGTGACGTATCGGCGTACATTCCGACCAACGTAATCTCTATCACCGACGGTCAGATCTTCTTGGAATCCAACCTGTTCAACTCAGGGATTCGTCCGGCCATCAACGTAGGTATCTCGGTATCACGCGTAGGGGGTAACGCTCAGATCAAATCCATGAAGAAAGTAGCAGGTACGCTGAAACTTGACCAAGCTCAATTCCGTGAATTGGAAGCTTTTGCTAAGTTTGGTTCAGACCTTGACGCTGCCACTAAATTGACCATTGACCGCGGTCGTCGTAATCAGGAAATTCTGAAACAAGGTCAGTTCTCCCCGGTAAGTGTGGGCGACCAAGTAGCGATTATCTATGCCTCTATCAACGGGGTATTGGATAAAGTGAACGTAGCGAAAGTAAAAGAATTTGAAAATGAATTTATTGCTTTGCTGAAAGCCTCTCACCCTGAGGTTATCAAGAGTTTAGCCGCCGGTAAATTGGACGATGCCGCTACCGATATTATTAAAAAAGCAGGCCGCGAATTAGCTGCCAAATACGCCTAATCATCCGCTTCGGCGATTCTACTGAATGTCAAGTATTAAAGAAATCGTAAAGGCTACGCCTCTTATTGGGGACGTAGCCCGATTTATCGGAAAATATCGCACACGGGTACCTGCCGGGCATTTTTACAGTCCGATCGTATCTGTGGACGAAGTGCGTAAACGTGAAGCCCAAATCTACCCTACGCCCCCGCGGACGTTGCCGGGACTGGACCTTCGCGAAGAAGCACAAGTAGCTTTAATGCAGACATTTGCCAAATCCTACTTTGGAACTGTTCCGTTTACGGATGAGCCTCAGGAGGGTTTTCGGTACTATTTCGTTAACAAATACTTCATCCACGCCGATGCAACCACGCTTCACTGCATGATGCGGCACTTTCGCCCTAAGCAGATCATTGAAGCCGGTTCAGGATTTTCGTCGGCAGTGATGTTGGATACCAACGAGCGATTTTTGGATCAAAGCGTAAAGTTTACGTTTATTGAGCCTTATCCCGACCGTTTGTATTCATTGTTGACTCCTGCTGACCGAGAAAAGACAACGATCTTTGAAAAAACATTGCAGGATATTCCCGTCGAATATTTTGAGCAATTAGAAGAAAACGACATTCTGTTTATTGACTCTACTCACGTGTCAAAAACAGGCAGTGATGTCAACTATTTTCTTTTTGAATTGTTTCCCCGTCTGAAACCGGGCGTTATTATTCACGTCCATGATGTCTTTTATCCGTTTGAGTATCCCAAAGCATGGGTTATTGACGGAAACGGGCGTTTCGGATGGAATGAAGCGTATATTTTACGGGCCTTTTTGATGTATCAAGACAAGTTTGAAATATTGTTTCACAACGATTTTCTTCAAACTTTTTACGCCGATTGGCTTTCGAAACACATGCCGACCTATGCCGCTCGCGGGCGCGGGTCGAGTATTTGGCTGAGAAAAGTCAACTAATTTCAGATTAAGTCAGAATAGCTTTATCCCGTGCGGAAAACTATTATCAAGTAACAGATAACGGTAATACACAATGGCTTCACTTAAAGAAGTTCGCAATAGAATCACGTCGGTCAACTCGACGCAACAAATCACGAAGGCCATGAAAATGGTGGCCGCCGCTAAACTTCGTCGTGCTCAGGACGCTATCATCCAAATGCGCCCTTATGCCAAAAAATTGGGCGAAATGCTCGCTACCGTTTCAGCAGGAGCGGAAACTGCGGCCGAAAGCCCCTTTAAGCAAGTACGTTCGGTAGAAAAGGTGTTGATTGTGACCGTTACTTCTGACCGCGGGCTTTGCGGAGCGTTCAATACCAACGTGATCAAAGCAGCGACCTTGCTGATTCAGGAAAAATACGCCGCTCAAACTGCTAAAGGTAATGTAGAAATACTGGCATTCGGCAAAAAAGGCGGGGAAGCTTTCCAACGTCGCGGCTTTAAAGTCAATACGGCCTACATGGACGTCTATTCTCGGTTGAGTTTCGGGGTAGTGAAAGAAGCCGCTGAAGGTATTATGGAAGATTTTCAGGCGGGTAAGTACGACGTGGTAGAAGTGGTATTTAACGAGTTTAAAAACGTAGCCACTCAAATTATCAGAACCGAACAATTGCTCCCTATTGTTGCTAACGCCGATGCATTAGCAAAAATGCCGGTCACGGCTACCAATTATATCTTTGAGCCTACCGAAGAACAAATTGTACAGGATTTGATTCCCAAAACGCTCAAAATCCAATTGTACCGTGCTGTACTTGAATCCAATGCTTCTGAGCACGGTGCCCGAATGACGGCGATGGACAAAGCGACTGATAACGCCCAAGAGCTTTTAAAATCATTGCGTTTGGAATACAACCGCTCCCGTCAGGCAGCGATTACGAAAGAAATCCTCGAAATTGTGGGTGGTGCCGAAGCCTTGTCACAAGGATAATCCGCTAAACGATTTTATACCTCTGAAAGCCTGCTCCGACGAGACAGGCTTTTTTTATGCTTTTTATCATTCACTGTCATTATTAGTACTTTTCTCTGCTTACGTCGTATTCTTTTCGGAGAAAGAAACTATATTGAACTTATCAATATTTTTCAATAAATCTTATCCTTATCTTAAAATAAATGAGTAATGTGCGGTTGTTATCGCCTTACTGACATAAGCACCCAATTAACTGCCTGCTATGACATTACAAACTTCTCGGAGAAAGTTCCTCAAAGGTTCATTGGCTACCTTAGCCACATTTTCCATTGTACCTCGACACGTGCTGGGCAAAGGCTATCTCGCTCCCAGCGACCAACTTACCAAAGGAATTGTAGGCGTCGGCGGCATGGGTCGCGGGCACATTCCGTATGCAGGAACGCGAGTGGTAGCAGTATGCGATGTTGACACTCGTCACCTCAAAATGGCACTTGATGACCTTGGAACTAATGCCGGCGGAGTGAAAACCTTTGGAGATTATCGAGAATTGATTCAATTGCCCGAAGTGGACATCGTTCACGTAGCCACTCCCCCGCATTGGCACGGAATCATTGCCGCCGACGCAGCCCGTGCGGGAAAGGATGTTTGGTGCGAAAAGCCCATGACCCGCACCATCGGTGAAGGAAAACGTTTGGTTGAAGCTGTACAACAACACGGCCGTATTTTTCGTCTGAATACGTGGTTTCGGTTTGAATCCAATTTTTACGGAATGAATACTACCGTAAAACCTATTAAAAAATTGGTCGAAAGCGGTTTATTGGGCTGGCCGCTCAAAGTAACCGTAAGCCGTCATACGGGCTTCGATTGGAAGTTTTACTGGGTCGGAAAAACTGATTTAATGCCGGAAACGGTTCCAACCGAACTGGATTACGACAGATGGCTCGGACCGGCGCAGTATAAACCTTATAACGCGCACCGGGTTCATGGCACGTTCCGTGGTTACTGGGATTACGACGGCGGCGGTTTGGGCGATATGGGACAACATTACCTGGATCCTATTCAGTATTTTTTGGGCAAAGACGACACAAGCCCCATCAGTGTCGAAGTTGACGCGCCACAACAACATACCGATGCCGTTGGTACGTGGCGACGCATCGAATATACCTACGCCGACGGCTGTAAAATCATCCTTGATGGTGAAGGAAAAGATGAGAACGTACCTTATATCGAAGGGCCGAAAGGAAAACTTTATCCTAATTTTCGCTCTGATATTCCTGATTTGGAGAAAAAATTAGCAGCCTTTCCTGATCCCGAACCTCAGGTGACGGATTTTGCCGAAGCCGTACGGAAACGTCAAAAATTCGCCTTGAATGAAGAGAACGGCCACCGTTCCTGCACCCTTGTGAATATGGGATTAGCGGCGCTTCGTTTAGGCCGTTCCTTGAAATTTGACCCGGTCAAACAGCTTTTTGTGGATGACGAAGGGGCCAATCGCCTGATAGACCAACCCATGCGCGGACCGTGGACGATGTAATTCTTTAGTAACGAATGACGAATTTTCGCTATCTTCTTTCCAATATATGACTTTCGAATTTCTATGAAATATACAAAACATTTGTTTTTAGGACTTTGGGTGAGTACTGCGACGGTGATGGCGCAGGTAGATGCCCGAATTACCAACCTCTTACGACAATTTCCCGCTCAGAATGCCAAACAACAGCAAAAAAACATGGAGGACATGGCGGCGCTCGGCAAAGCGGGAATTGCAACACTGGCGTCTCAACTTTCGTCGGCTGGCAAACCGGAACATGCGAAAGTACAATATGCAGTGGGAGGTTTTACCTACTATGTAACCCAAGCGGGCAAAGAAGAAGGACGGCAAATGGCCGCGGAAGCCTATGCAGAAGCACTCCCGAAAGTAACGGATAAAAACAATCAGGCATTTCTGATTTTTCAACTTCAACAGGTAGGCAAAGACGAAGTGGTAGGGACACTTGCCAACTACCTGACAGATAAACAATTGAGCGGCCCGGCGGCGCGTGCCCTCGGGAAAATCGGGACGGCGTTGGCAGGCAAGACCTTAACCCAAGCTCTTGCCAACGCCACGGGCGAGGCTCAAATTTCTATCATAGAGGCTTTAGGTGACGCAAAACTAAACGAAGCTGCCCCCGCCATTGAAAAAATAGCTGCCGGTGCGAGTGCTGACTTACAAAAAGTGGCGCTTTATGCCCTTGCTCAAATCGGTGCCCCTTCGTCGGTGGGTACTTTGGCGAATGCCGCCGGAAAGGCCGGCTATAATTATGATGTTACTAATGCTGCCTCATCGTACCTTACCTATCTGGAGCGTTTGGTTGAAAATGGGCAAAAAGCTTTAGCGACTAAGAATGCAACGGCTCTCCTCAAAAGCGCCCGTTCTCCTAAGCAATCCCCCGTGCGTATGGCTGCGTTGAAAATTTTGGCCGATGCACAAGGGGCATTGAGTATTCCAACCCTTCAAAAAGCGGTGGAAAGTCCCGTGATTGGAGAACGCATTGCCGCGTTGAAATTGGCCCAAAAACTGATTACTCCGACTACTGCACAACAATGGATGGCAGCCTTGCCACGTTTCAAACCGGAAGCGCAGGCCGAAGTTATCACCATGTTAGGGCAGGCCGAAGCCAAAACAGTGCTGCCTTCCCTTCTTAAACAACTCACTAATAAGGAAAGTATAGTCAAAATGGCCGCTATCGGCGCTGTTGCCAAGATAGGTCAGGAGAGTGTTTTAAAGAATTTGTTGGGCGTCTTGAAAAAAAGCACAGACGAAGAGGTAAAAGCGGTACAGACGGCACTCTTATCGCTCAAAGGGGAAACTGTGGTCAATCAAGCCGCTGCCGCACTCCCTGCCCTGCCGCCGAATGCCCAAGTTGCCTTGCTTGATTTGCTGGCCGCTCGTGCCGCCGATGCAAAAATCGACGTGGTATTAGATCAGCTTAAAAGCAACGACGCGAACGTTAAAAAGGCGGCTTTCTCGGCCCTTAAGCGCGTTTCGATGCCCAAAGATTTACCAGCTTTATACGAATTATTGGGGGTTGTATCCGCCCCTGCCGAATTGTCGGCTACGCAGGAAGCCGTCACGGCTGCCCTGAAAGGTACCGGCAATGCCAACCAACAGACGGAACTTTTATTGGGACAAATCAACAACGTCAGTGCAGATAAAAAGTCTGCCTATTTGCGCGTTTTGGCCAACATCGGTACCCGCAAAGCGTTGCAGTTTGTAAGCACCTCTTTTTCCAACGGCTCTGCCTCTGCTCAACAGGCGGCTCTTTCTGCCCTTGCCGATTGGTCGGATGTAAGCGCGATTAATGAATTGCAAAAAATTGGCAAAAGCACTTCAGACGCATCTTTCACGGAACAGGCCGTCGCGGGAATTATCCGTGCGGTAACGGCTTCTAAACAAAACCCTACACAACGGGTGCTTTCGTTGCGCAAGGCATTGGACATTGCAAAAACATCGGCTCAGAAAGAAAGTATTTTGAAGGAGTTGGTTCGTAACCGTACTTTCAACGCGTTTTTACTGGCAGGTCCGTACTTAGAGGATGCCGCCCTCCAACAAACCGCCGCTCAGGTGGTGCTCAATGCCGCTTTGGCCAACAAAGATTTTCAGGGCGAAGTCATTCGTTCCTTCGTAACCAAAGCAATGAATGTTATCTCAAATGACACTCAAAAAGAAGCTGCTCGGAAGTATTTGTCCGAAATGCCGAAAGGAGAGGGATTTGTTTCATTGTTCAATGGAAAAGATCTAACAGGTTGGAAAGGATTGGTTGCCAATCCCATTGCACGTTCTAAAATGCACCCCGATACTTTGGCTGCCAAACAGGTAAAAGCCGATGAAGTAATGCGAAAAGGATGGATGGTCAAAGACGGAGAATTGGTGTTTACGGGACATGGCGACAACCTTTGCACGGTCAAAAAATACGGTGATTTTGAAATGTACGCAGACTGGAAAATTGAGCCGAAAGGCGATGCCGGTATTTATCTGCGCGGTTCGCCGCAAGTGCAGGTATGGGATACCTCACGCGTGGAAGTAGGCGCGCAGGTAGGTTCGGGCGGGCTTTACAACAACCAAAAAAATCCAAGCAAACCGCTTAAATTAGCGGACAATGCCATCGGCGACTGGAATACGTTCCGCATCATCATGAAAGCCGACCGCGTGACAGTTTATCTCAACGGAGAATTGGTCGTGGATAATGTTATATTGGAAAACTACTGGGATCGCAAGCAGCCCATTTTTGCCATGGAACAATTGGAACTCCAGGCGCACGGTACTTTAGTAGCCTATCGTGATATATACGTCAAAGAATTACCCCGCCCGGAGCCGTTTGTGTTGAGCGAGCAGGAAAAAAAAGAGAACTTTAAAGTCCTTTTTGACGGAACAAACATGTTTGAATGGCAAGGCAACCTGACGGATTATGTAATTGAAAACGGTGATATGGTGGTTTATCCCAATCGCGGAGGTAAAGGGAATCTATACACCAAGGATGAATACAGTGATTTTGAATTCCGTTTTGAGTTCCAATTGACACCCGGTGCCAACAACGGTCTGGGAATTCGCGCCCCGCTTCAGGGCGATGCCGCTTATGTCGGTACTGAATTGCAGATTTTGGATAACGAGGCCGAGATTTATAAATCCCTGCAACCTTATCAATACCACGGCTCGGCCTACGGGATTATTCCTGCCAAACGTGGTTATTTAAAACCGGTAGGTCAATGGAACTATCAGGAAGTGGCAGTCAAAGGCTCTAAAGTCAAAGTAACCCTCAACGGTACTGTGATTTTGGATGGTGACCTGGCCGAAGCTTCTAAAAACGGCACTGCCGACCACCGCGACCACCCGGGCTTGAGCCGCACCTCGGGCTATATTGGCTTTCTGGGCCACGGCGATACCTTGCGATTTAGAAATATTCGCGTCAAAGATCTGACGATTGTGCCTCCTGTAGAGCAGCCCGTGCCTGAACCCGCACCGACGGATAAGAAGAAAAGGAAAAAGAAGTAATAGTAAGAAACAAACATGTAAGGTTTTGAAAACCTTACATGTCTTCGTAAGTGCAACTTCCCGGGTCTTGGAGACTTAGGAGGTTTTTTTATAAGACTTTATTCATCTACCAACATTTTAAACCCTTCACCGTGTAGGTTCATAATTTGAAGACCCGGGTCATCTTTCAGGAATTTTCTCAGTTTGGTAATATACACATCCATGCTTCGGGCATTGAAGTAGGAATCATCGCCCCAAATGAGTTTCAACGCAAAACTGCGGTTAATCGGTTGATTTTTATTCTCGCAAAATAATTTCAACAGACCTGCTTCTTTGCTCGTTAATTTTTGGGAGATGCCGTTGCGGGTTAAGAGTTGACGATCGGCATCAAAGGTATAACTTCCCGCTTGAAATACCGTTTGCTGCGTTTCCGGCAATAGGGCGGTCTTCTGATAACGGCGCAGTACTGCCTGAATCCGCAGCAACAGTTCCTCCATGCTGAACGGTTTGGTGATATAATCATCGGCCCCCGTTTTAAAGCCCTGAATGGTGTCTTCCTTCATGCTTTTGGCTGTCAAAAAGATGATCGGAACGTCTTTGTCAGTAAGGCGAATTTCTTTGGCTAACGAAAACCCGTCTTTTTTAGGCATCATTACGTCAAAAAGACACAAATCATACGAGCCTTCCAGAAAACGTTTTAATCCCGCGTTCCCATCCGTAGCCAAATCGGTTGTGTACCCTTTATTGGTGAGATATTCCTGTAACAATTGACCCAAATTCGGGTCGTCTTCCGTAAGGAGAATCTTGGTGATCGGCGGTTTGTTCATGGTCTATTTTTTGTACTTGTTTGTTCTTTGCGATTCCACAGGTCAGACGTTCCGTCAGACTGAATAGCTTTCTTCTGCCTCCTTCTTTTTCAACGGTAATTTTATCGTAAATGTGCTTCCTTTACCCGGCTTACTTTCTACCTCAATGGTACCGCCGTGGGCTTCGATCATTTTTTTGACATAACTCAGTCCTAACCCAAACCCTTTGACATCGTGAATGTTTCCGGTAGGTACCCGATAAAAAGGGTCAAAAATTTTGATTTGTTGCTCTTTGGTCATGCCTTGACCCGTATCACTCACGCTGACGTAAACATAATTTGGGTCACTTTGGGTGTGCACTGAAATGTGCGGTGTTTCGGGCGAGTATTTGTTGGCGTTGTCAATCAGATTGGTCAATATGTTGGTGAGGTGCAATTCATCTCCCTCCACAATTTCATGAGCGGCGTCAAAGCTCAACTCGACTTCACCCTGCCGCTGTTCCAATTGTACACTGAGATTGTTTAAAACTTTTTCAATGGTATCGTGAATGTTGACTGCCGTAGGTTTAAGTTTGATTTCCCCGCGATCCAAAAGAGCCATTTGTAAGACTTTCTCCACGTGTCCGCCCAACCGTTGGGTTTCGTCCTGAATGATGCCTAAGTAACGCCGAACTTTGGTTGCATCAGCCTTCATTTCAATTTGTTCCTTCGCCATGCCCACGGCTAACGAAATCGTCGAAATCGGCGTTTTGAACTCATGGGTCATGTTATTGATAAAGTCATTCTTAATGTCTGCCAGCTTTTTTTGCTTTAAAATGGTCGCCACAGCTACGTAAAAACAGCCCAAAATGACCAACAGCAGCAGTACCGAACTCACGAGCGAAAGCCCCATGTTTTCTAAAATAAACGCCTGACGTTGGGGAAAATAAACCAACAACTGACTGGGAACAGCGTTCAATTCGTTAGGAAACAGCCCGACCCGAAAGAGTTCTGAATCCGTGCTGTCCGGACGATACGAAGCAGTCGAAAATAAAATACTTTTGTGAACATCGTTCTGAATGGCAAATTCGTAAGCGATACCGATACCGCGCTCCCGAAGGGCTTTTTTCAGGAGAGAGTCAACCATCAGCCGATTGACCCGCTGTTCTACCGGACGTTTGCTGAAAAGCAAATCCTTAAACACATCTTTTAAAAAGTCGGTTTGAGAAACAGGATTTTCGGGAACTGCCGTCTCTTGGTTTTTTCGTTTTTTATCCACAGGCGCTTCTGCCGACTGTCGGGCTTTTTGAACCGATGACCTCACCGTCATCAGCACCGAGCTGTTGGAAGCGCTGTCGGTTGGCCAAAGTGAGCGCCCCATTTGTTCAAACCAAGCATCAAAAAGGCGCTCCTGCTCGGCATGAATACGCAGAAAACGCTCAATATGCGGGAGTTCATTACTTCGCTGATTCAAAAATTCATTGATCAGATTAGCCTGAAAATCAGTCATGGAGCGATTGCGTGGGGTAAGAGCATCGGTAGGATTGGAACCGGTCAATCGGTCGCCTCGACCGGAGGTGCCGGTATATTCTTCCGGTAAGTTTCGTTTGGGTGATTGCGTATTTTTAGCCAAACGATTTTTATTAAGTGCTTCAAGTTTGCGACGTTGCTGCTCGATTTCTTCCCGTTGACGGATCAGGTAAATGATTTCCTGTTTTTCCAACTTTCGTACTACTTCCTGCATGGCGTCAGAAACTTTCAAATCAAACTGCTCATTGCGCAGAGTCAACGCGTTTGAAATCCAGTGCCACTGAAAACCTACCAATCCCAGCACTGCCATACCCATTAAGGTGATCAATAACCGTATTTTTCGTTTCGTCATCATTTTTTTTCCATCCCGTGCAACATTCGTTAAAGAAATACGACCTTTTCTTTGTCATGTTGAAAGCATCTGTTCACAACGGACAGTAGTTTCGTTAGAAAGCCACCAAAATAACGTAATTCAACCAACCCTTTAACACAATTTAAGAAACTTTAACATCAAGCCCTTCGGAAAATCCCGGATATTTCGAAAATTCTAAAATCAAAAAACGCATGAAAACAACAGCTGCCATGATTGCTTTGGTTGCCGGGCTGGGAGTAGCCGCAACCGCCGTGTCGCAAGACAACAAGAATGAAAATAAGAATGCCGACAAAGACAAAGTGACCGTGCGTATTCGCATGAGCGAAGAAAAAGACGGCAAAACCGAAACCTTTGAACGAACCTATACCTATAACAATTTGTCGGAAACCGAACGCGAAGCTAAAATAAAGGGATTGGTAGATTCTTTGCGCAGTACCAACAAAGAGGCCGCTAACCGCCGACTCAGTATTTCTATTGAAGAAGGGGAAGGGCATCACTCGAATAATTTTCATTCCGACGGCGATCGCATTGTGATCACTCCCCGTGACGGAAAAGACCGCGTACGGATTTACAGATACGACCCGAAAGAGCGTCGGACAGAACGTTGGGACAACGACCGCAACTTCCATTTTGATTTTGACGAAGACGCTTTTGCTGATCGCATGAAACGTATCGAAAAAAGAATTGAGCCGCAAATGCGGAAACTGGAACGGAACATGGAAGATTGGAGCCGTGATTTTGAGCCTAAATTCCGCGATTTTTGGCACAGCGACATCAATATCGGCGGCAGCGGCAAGCCGGCTTCTGTTCGCGGTTTAGAGGTATTTCCTAACAACCCGGACAAAGACGAACTCAATATTCGTTTTTATGCCCCTAATAAAGGCGACGTGACCATCACCGTGACCGATACCAAAGGAAAACAAGTAGCCAAAAAGGAGATCAAAGATTTCTCAGGCGATTACGTTGGCCAATTGGAATTGGGGAAAGGGGCCAAAGGCACCTATTTTATCAGTGTGGTGCAGAATGAAGACGGGACTGTAAAACGCATTGTAGTGGAGTAAACGACTTTGTTTGCCTTCCGCAGAAAATGGCAGCTTTCGATGAAAGCTGCCATTTTCTTTTATTAACCTACCTCATTTTAGCAAAATCCTTTTTTTATTTGTGACTGAAATCAGTTAAGTAGTGTGACGAAATTGTAAATTTGCAATTCACTTATTCAAACTTGTAGCACTACCTCCTCACAAAGCCCTTTCAGTCAGATGCTTAACATTGTACTTTTTGGCCCTCCGGGTGCGGGCAAAGGCACCCAAGCTGCTAAACTCATTGAAAAATATCAACTGGTACATATCTCCACTGGCGATCTGTTTCGGATGCACATCAAAGAACAAACCGAACTGGGCAAAAGGGTAAAAGACCTGCTCGACAACGGTATTTTGGTGCCCGATTCGGTTACGATTGACATGTTGGAGGAAGAAGTTCAAAAAAATCCGGACGCCAAGGGGATCATTTTCGATGGCTTTCCTCGAACAGTCCCTCAAGCAGAAGCATTGGATGCGTTTTTGGAATCCAAAGGCAGCAATATCAAAACCGTGTTGCAACTGGATGTGAATGGAGAAGAACTCAAACGCCGCATTGCAGAGCGCAAAAAAATAAGCGGTCGTGCGGATGATGATGAGGATAAATTAGTGAAACGGATAGATGAATACTTTAACAAAACGGTTCATGTTTTGCCTTATTACGAAGGTCAGGGCAAGCTGACGGTCGTGAACGGAATCGGTCAAATTGAAGCTATTTTTGATCAACTTTGTACTGCCATTGAGACCGAATAATAAATTTTAACCGGAGTTTCATACAGACTCTGCTCTTTCTTTAGCAACTTTGTAACTCGTGTGGCTGCTTTTTGATAAGCTGCACGAGTTTTTTTATTGATTAACATGGCAACTTCCAACTTTATAGATTACGTAAAAATTAACTGTCGCTCAGGGGCGGGAGGAGCGGGTTCCGCCCATTTCCGCCGTGAGAAATTTGTTGATAAAGGCGGCCCTGACGGAGGTGACGGAGGTAGGGGGGGACACGTCATAATGAAGGCCAACTCACAACACTGGACGTTGCTTCACCTTAAATACCGTAAACACATCAAAGCGGATGCGGGGATAAGCGGAAGCGGAGCGCGTTGCAACGGAAAGCAAGGAAAAGACGTCATATTAGAAGTACCTCTGGGTACAATCGCTAAACATGCCGAAACGGGTGAGATTATAGCGGAAGTTACCGAGCACGGACAGGAAGTGATTTTACTGAAAGGCGGACGCGGCGGCTTAGGGAATACGCACTTCAAATCAGCCACCAATCAAACTCCGCTTTATGCCCAACCGGGCGAACCGGGTTTAGAGGAGTGGATCATATTGGAGCTTAAGTTGCTGGCTGATGTCGGGCTGGTAGGGTTTCCGAATGCCGGAAAATCCACGTTGCTTTCGACTGTCTCGGCCGCCCGGCCCGAAATTGCTGATTACCCGTTTACCACTTTGGTCCCCAATTTAGGTGTGGTAGCTTATCGGGATTACAAGTCCTTTGTAATGGCCGATATTCCGGGAATTATCGAAGGGGCTTCTCAGGGGAAAGGCTTGGGATTGCGCTTTTTAAGACATATTGAACGCAACTCGATTCTGTTGTTTTTGGTACCGGCCACGAGCGAAAATGCAGGAAAAGAATACCGGACGCTGCTCAGAGAGTTGGAACTGTATGATCCTGCGCTGTTGGATAAAGAGCGTTTATTGGCGATTTCCAAAGGAGATCTGATTGATGAAAAAACTAAGAAAAAATTAGTAAAAACCCTGCCTTCGGATGTGCCTTACGTGTTTACGTCAGCGGTTACGCAGGAAGGGATTAATGAGATGAAAGACCTGATTTGGAAGACATTAAACCCATAAATGATTCGGAGTGAGCGGGGAGAATGTCAGGAGGTCAATATAGTTTGTCATACTTGCAGTACACGAATATATATTCCACCAAAACCTGAACAAATGAAATTGAGCAATTACCTGCATGGCATTGTGTACCTTTTGGCATGGCTTCTTTTTCCTCTGACTTTTTACGGACAAATCAATATTACTTTTCCTACCGGCAGAATTGTTTTTCAACGCGATAACCTCGGTAACGGTACTATTTATATTACAGGGCAATATTCCCAAAACATTGATCGCATTGAAGCTCGGGTCATCCCTATGAACCCCGGGCAGGGTGAACAAACCGATTGGCGAACCATTCAACAAAATCCCCAAGGCGGTTTTTATTCGGGCAATTTGAGCGCAAGAGGAGGCTGGTATGAACTTCAGGTGCGCGGTATATCAAATGGTAACCCAATCAGTACCGCCGAACTTCAACGCGTAGGAATCGGTGAAGTTTTCTTAATAGCCGGACAATCCAACGC
The DNA here is from genome assembly GCA_046329125.1 of Spirosomataceae bacterium. GTDB lineage: Bacteria > Bacteroidota > Bacteroidia > Cytophagales > Spirosomataceae > Runella. The sequence continues at coordinate 294,382 of JAXLVD010000005.1, forward strand.
CCAGGGATTTTTCAATTACGGGGCGCCCGGTCCGGGGGATGACCGTGTTAACTGCGTTAATTATCGTAATGGTACGAACCAAAATCTGGACTTGCCCACACCTTCGTTCGTAAAAATGAGCGACAACAGCGACATAAGCCCCAGAGGGCTTTCTGCCTGGTGTTGGGGCCGATTGGGCGACATGTTGGCGAGCCGGCTTAACGTTCCCATTTTGTTTTACAATGCCGCTTGGGAAGGCACAGCTTCTAAAAACTGGAGTGAAACAGTAGACGGCGGCACGACCGGCAGTATCTATATCAATGAAAATTATCCGGTGGGGCAACCCTATGCAAATCTGAGGATGGCACTAAATTACTACGCTTCCGTAACGGGCTTGCGTGCCGTTTTGTGGCATCAGGGAGAGGCCGACAATCAATTGAACACATCGGCCGGGGTTTATGCTTCCAATCTGCAAAAAATCATTAATAAATCCCGTCAACACTACGGCAAAACGATTGGATGGATGGTGGCGCGGGTATCTTATTACAGTAATAAAAGGAGTCAAGAAGTAATCAACGGGCAAAACCAAGCCGTTTTATCCAATCAATCCGTATTTTTTGGTCCGAATACTGACGATATTCAAATTCCGCGTCCGGATGGAGTTCACTTTCAAAACGGAGGGCTTAATGACGCGGCTAATGCCTGGAACGGAGCATTGGATGATAATTTTTTTAATTCCTGTTTTCCGCAAACGGGCAATTTCCCGAGTTTTTCGGTGAGTTGTGTAGGCGAGAATCAATTAAATATCAACGTTCAGGGAACATTCACTTCCGTTCAATGGAATAACGGCGTAAACGGACCGTCGGGTAATTTCGGGCCGGGCAATTACCAAGCAACTATTCGGGATGCGGCCGGAAATGTGTATCGCAGCCCTTTTATTAATGTTCCTAACGATATTCAGAGCTCTCCCGTCAATATCACAGTAGACGGCAAACTTCCCCTTTGTCAGGGCAGCAGTATCGGGCTGATTTCCAGCAGTAATGTGGATAATCATTGGAATACCGGCTCTACAGACAAACGTATTGAGGTATCAGCTGCAGGAACCTATACTGTTTCTACCAAGAATTTATACGGATGTTCTACCAACGCCGCTGTTACGGTCACTACTGTCACTTCACCTCCCCCTGCCAAACCAACGATCAGTGCTTCCGGTTCGCTTTCTTTTTGTCAGGGAGGCTCGGTTGAATTAAGCTCTTCTTCCGCAACAGAATACCGTTGGTCTACCGGTGACCGCGGACAGACAGTAACAGCCCGTAACGGCGGCACCTACGAAGTACGCGTATTGGATGCACAGGGCTGTATTTCTGAGCCGGCAAGTATCAATGTTCAGGTCAATACGCCCCCGGCCGCGCCTACAATTACAGCTTCCGGTACGACAACTTTCTGCGAAGGCGGGCAGATTACACTGTCCTCCAATTATCCGAGCGGCAATATTTGGAATACCAACGAAGCTGCCAAAGATATTGTAGTCACCCGTTCCGGCACTTACAACGTACGTTTTCGCGATGTAAATGGTTGTGACGGTATTTCCAATAACATTACGGTAACGGTCAATCCGCTGCCTGCCGCCCCATCCATCACTCGTGAGCGACCGGTCATTTTTTGTGAAGGAGACAGCACCGTTTTAACAGCAAATACCTCAGCACAATACAATTGGAACAACGGTACCCGCACCCGGCGTATCACCATTCGGAATGCCGGAGGTTTCTCATTAACTGTAACGGATGGCAACGGCTGTACTTCACCGTCTTCCGAAACCGTCAATGTAAAAGTCAATCCTCTTCCGGCCGCGCCCGTTATTTCGGCCGATCGTTCGCCTAATATTTGTGAAAATGAGGTTATTGCCCTTACTTCCTCATCACAGACCGGCTACATTTGGAGCAATGGGCAAACTACCCAAACTATAACGGTCAATTTGCCCGGTCGCTATTCTGCGCGGACTTCCGACGCCAATCAATGTCAATCCCCTTCGTCTAACATTATTTCGGTGACGGTCAATCCTTTACCGCCTAAACCTGTTATCACCGCACAAGGATCGACGGCCTTTTGTCAGGGCGGCAATGTCACTTTGTCCACCAATTATACTTCCGGATTATCTTGGAGCAATTTTCAAACCTCTCAAACCATCAAAGCGGTTACAGGCGGAGAATACCGAGTTCGTTATCGAGACGGTAACGGTTGCGAATCTGTTTCCGATGGATTTTCCGTAACAGTAAACCCATTACCGGCCGCACCTACCGTAGTAAATGAGCGCCCTACCACCTTTTGTCTGTTTGACAATACCGTGCTGACTATTACGTCCGGCGGGACTATTTTTGAATGGAGTAACGGAGAGCGCGGTCGAAGTATTAAGACCTATACTGCAGGTGATATCACAGCTACGGTAACCGACCCTACTACGGGCTGCACTTCCCCTTCCTCCCCGGCCATTCGTGTGACAGTAAACCCTCTTCCTGATAAACCTACTATTTCGGTTAGCGGTCCTACCACGATATGCGCCGATAAGACCGTTACCCTGACGGCACCTGAATCAGGGGCTTATCAATGGTCTAACCAAGCCAATACCCGAACTATTTCGGTCAACATTGCCGGAAACTATACATTAGTGGTTCGTAATCAATTTGGGTGCCCTTCTCCCGAATCAGATGCGGTTTCCGTTAGAGTGAATCAACTCCCCGCAGTTCCATCCGTTATTGCAGAGGGTCGAACCACATTTTGTGAGGGCGATCAAGTGGGCTTAAGAGTAGAAACACCCTACGATGTTATTTGGAACACCGGTGAAACCGCAAAACGAATCATAGCTAAACAATCCGGCAACTATGCCGCTCGGGTAAGCGACGAAATCGGTTGTCAATCTTCCTTTTCGGGCGCAGTTCGGGTAGAGGCCAAAACATTACCACCTACACCGATCATTCAAAAGGCAGGTATCTATACCCTTCAGGTAAGTAATACGGCCCCTTCAGCAGTTTATGTATGGCAAGTGAACGGAGGTAATTACAACGGGACTTCGTCATTGATCAAAGCCAACCAAACCGGTAACTACACCGTAACGGCTTCCATTCAACACAGCTCCACGCTGACCTGTACCTCTAAAACATCAGCCCCCTATAATTTTGTACTTGATGCCGACACGGGTTTGGGCGTCTATCCTAATCCCAGTTTAGACGGTAAGGTGACCGTAGAAGCCTTGGAAAACCTTTCCGATGTTACCATCATTTTGTTTGATATGACGGGCAAACCGGTAAAAACTATTTTAGTGCCTGTTCTGAACGGGCAAAAGCCGTTGGATTTTAGCGGATTACCCATCGGCACTTACCATTTGAAAGTATCAAGCGGCAGTTTCAGTCAAAGTAAAAAAATTGTAATCAGTCAACCATGAGATTATTTGCCTTGATCGGTTATCCTTTAACCCATTCCTTTTCAAAAAAATACTTTACTGAGAAGTTTCAGAATGAAGGAATACCGGATTGCCGTTATGAATTACTCGAATTGCCCGATTACCGCGATTTTCCTAAACTCTTAGCGGCTCATCCTGAGTTGGTGGGAGTAAACGTAACGATTCCGCACAAGCAAAACATCATCCCGTTTTTAGACGAATTGGATACTGCCTCTGCCGCCCGTATCGGAGCAGTCAATACCATCAAAGTACTTCCGGACGGGCGATTGAAAGGCTATAATACCGACTATTATGGTTTTCGATTATCCTTAGAGCAATGGTTACACACATTAAACAGACATACTGAAGGATTGAAAGCATTGGTTTTGGGGAACGGAGGAGCCGCGAAGGCTGTTTTTGCGGCATTGGAAGATTTGCAAGTTCCCTATCAAATCGTATCTCGGCAAAAAACCGCTGCCACGATTTCCTACGAAGACCTTACCGCAGAGGTCATGGCTACCCATGCGTTGATTATCAACACCTCCCCCGTGGGCACCTATCCCCATGTAGAAGAATGTCCTGTTTTGCCTTACGGCCTGCTCAACGAAACCCATTTACTGTATGATTTAGTTTATAATCCTACCGAAACGCTGTTTTTGAAAAAAGGGAAGGTGCAACACGCTGCTATCCATAACGGTTTGCCGATGTTACAATTACAGGCTGAGAAAGCCTGGGAGATTTGGAATCAGGGGTAAACTAACTTGTATCATGTATTTCTTCCAAAGCAAACGATTAGGATTTCGACAGTGGAAGGATAGTGATATTGAGCCGTTTGTCGAGCTGAACCAAGATACCCGAGTGATGGAGTTTTTTCCTGCACTCCAAACTCGCGAAGAAACATTGGCTATGGCAGAACGTCTCAAAAGCCATATTGACCGGACGGGGTACGGATTCTTTGCGGTAGAGGAGCTTTCGACAGGGCTTTTTATAGGATTCATCGGGATCGGGCATCCGCGCTTTGACAGTTTCTTTACCCCTTGTTTAGAAATCGGTTGGCGCCTTCACGCCGATTTTTGGGACAGAGGCTACGCTAGCGAAGGAGCAACCGCCTGCTTACATTATACCTTTGAACAATTAGGATTTTCGACTGTTTATGCTTTTACGGCTAAAACCAATCTGCGTTCCAAACGGGTTATGATCAACATCGGAATGAGCAAAGCAGGAGAATTTGACCATCCATTGCTTCCAAACCACCCGTTGACCCCACATGTCCTGTACGTCATTCATAAAACTGAAAAATAAAATGCTTCGTCGCCGCGATTTTTTAAAAGTTTCTTTAGGCCTAACCGTGGCAGGTTGCCAACGACCGGCCACGACAAAAGGCAAAGCACTCCGCTTTGCTGTGGCGTCCGACGGCCACTACGGTCAGGCCAAAACTGACTTTCGGACGTACCATGAAGCTATTGTCAAAAACCTCAAGAAAGAGCGGATGGAAAAAGGATTGGATTTTGTGGTCTTCAACGGTGACCTATTCCACGACGATGTTACCTTTTTACCCGAGGTCAAGCAAATTTTCGACAGTTTAGGATTCCCTTATTACGTCACTCGCGGCAATCATGACCACGCTAGCCCGGAACAGTGGCGACAAACGTGGGGATACGACCTCAATCACAGCGTCGAAATCGGCCGCAGTGCTATCCTTTTGGGTGATACTTCCAATATAAAGGGGGAATATCTCTGTCCTGACATTCCTTGGATTGACCGTCAGTTAGCGGGATTAACCCAAAAAGAGAACGTATTTTTGTTTCTGCATATTCCCTCGAAAATGTGGTCAGCACACGGCACCGATTGCCCCGAATTGGAGAAAACTTTGACCAAATACCCTAATTTGAAAGCTATGTTTCACGGACATGACCACGCCATTGACGTAGGAAAAACAACGTCTAAACCTGCCTTTTTCGACGGACATTTCGGAGGCAACTGGGGCGTTGATTATCGTGGCTATCGCATTGTAGAAACCCGTCCCGAAGGACAGTGCTACACCTACCAATTCAATCCGGAAACGCAGGCCAAAATCAACGAGCAGATTTTTTAGCGTATTGGCGGAAACAAAGCACTGCGTTAGGTTGTTTTAAAGATGTCGTACCTTTGCGACAGGGAAACAATTCATTTTGCCGTTTTTTATAAAATCCTGCTTTTTCAGCATGAAAACTTTCCACATCCCCGAATTTTACCGCAGCCAAATCATCAGTCCGATCAAAGAACTGCGCCGTAAAAACGACAAATTGAAACGCGATTTTTCGCCGACGGTTTTGGACTTTGGTCCCGTCAAATTCCTGATCGCCCGCCACTTCGGGTTTTGTTACGGCGTTGAAAATGCGATTGAAATTGCCTACCGTGCCATTGCGGACAACCCGGGTAAACGGATTTTTTTACTGAGTGAAATGATCCACAATCCGGATGTCAATCGAGATCTGTTAAGTCGCGGCATTCGTTTTTTGATGGAAACCACCGGACGTCAAATCATCCCTTGGGAAGAATTGAAGCCCGAGGATATTGTGATTGTTCCGGCTTTCGGTACCACCATTGAAATACAAAATCGACTTCAGTTATTGGGAATCGACGCCTACAAATACGATACTACCTGTCCGTTTGTGGAAAAAGTGTGGAACCGGGCTTCCCAAATCGGGCAAAAGAAATATACCATTGTGGTACACGGCAAGCCGCTGCACGAAGAAACCCGGGCTACTTTTTCGCACAGCAAAGAAAACGCCCCGACCGTAGTGGTCAAAAACATGAAACAGGCCGAGCGTTTGGCCCGCTATATTACAGGAGAGGGAACCAAAGAAGATTTTTTTGAGGAATTCAGCGGTCAGTATTCGGTAGGTTTTGACCCCGAACAAGACTTGCAACGCATCGGCGTCGTGAATCAAACGACGATGTTGGCCTCTGATACCCAAGGCATTGCCGATTACCTGAAAAGTGTCATGATCCGGCATTATGAATTAGCTCCTCAGGAAGTGGAAGAACATTTTGCCAACACCCGCGATACGCTTTGCTACGCTACCAACGATAATCAGGAAGCTACTTACGGGCTATTGGCAGAAAAAGCTGACTTTGCGGTAATAGCCGGAGGATACAACAGTTCCAATACCTCACACATCGTCGAGTTGTGTGAACAAAAATTACCCTCGTATTTTATTGAATCCGCCAATAAAATTTTAAATCGCGAACTGATCGTTCATTACAATCTCCACACCAAAAAAGAAGAAACTACCGAAAACTACATTCCGGATAAAGAAGAAGTCACCATTATGCTCACCTGCGGGGCTTCCTGCCCGGATGCCATCATTGAAGGAGTTTTAACGCGATTATTATCTTTCTTCCCCGATGCCAAATCCATAGAAGAAGTCATGCAGGAATTTACTATCTGAAAATTTCTTTAAGCGGTAGTGAAATTTTGGTAACAGCATCTTCTAAATTACCTCCTGAATAAGAAACTACCTGACGATCAGGGGTAAAGATATGGATAGTTTGGATAGAAGGAACTACGATCCAAGCAGATTGAACTCCGGCAGGGAAGTAAATTTTTCGAATTTTAGTAGTTAACTCGTCAAAAGCCTGCGTCGGCGAGAGAATTTCAATGGCACAAATCGGAGGTTGGGTAAAACGAATGATATCTTCTTCCCAATTGTATTGTAAATTAGGGAAAATAGAAATATCGGGTTTGGCCCGTCCGGTAAGAAGTTCTAATTCCAGTTCAGGCATAATGTCAAACTCATCATCATAACTCGCCAACAAATAACTCAAACGAAAAATAAGGCGTGAATGATTGAGCGATATAGTTTCTTCCAATTCGTTTTCAACTTCTACGATTTCAACCGCTTTTAAGTCCATAAGAGCTCTTTTTTACCGAATATAGCAAATTTTCAGAGATTGCCTACACGGCGTATTCTTTTTCTTTTTCCAGAAAATCCTGATAGGTGAGTTGGATGCCTTCCTCCAAACTATACCGGTGCTTCCAGCCCATGCTGTGCAGGCGCGATACATCCATGAGTTTGCGCGGTGTGCCGTCGGGTTTATCGGTATTCCAACGCAGCTCGCCTTCGTAGCCTACTGTTTTCTGAATCAACTCAGCTAAATGTCTAATGGAAATATCTTCTCCGACCCCGATATTCACAAATTGCTCTTCGTTGTAGGTTTTCATCAGATACACACACGCATCGGCCAAATCGTCGGCGTGAAGAAATTCCCGCAAGGGTGAGCCTGTGCCCCATAATTCAACAAACGGTTTCCCTTCGGTTCTGGCTTCATGAAACTTCCGAATCATGGCCGGCAATACGTGCGACCCATTCAGGTCATAATTGTCGTTGGGACCGTAAAGATTGGTGGGCATCACCGAAATAAAATTACAACCGTATTGTTTACGGTACGATTCACACAGTTTGATGCCCGCGATCTTGGCAATCGCATAAGGTTCGTTGGTGTACTCCAACGGGCCGGTTAGTAAGTAATCTTCTTTGAGGGGCTGAGGAGCCATTTTAGGGTAAATGCAGGAAGAACCCAAAAATAGCAATTTCTTTACGCCGTTCAGGTAGGCGTTATGAATGACGTTGTTTTGAATCTGTAGGTTTTCGTACAGAAAATCGGCCCGGTAACTATTATTGGCCATAATACCGCCGACTTTCGCCGCGGCCAAAAATACGTACTCAGGTTTTTCTTCCGCAAAAAACCGGGTGACATCCGCTTGGTTGCGCAGATCCAACTCACGCGAAGTTCGTACAATGATATTTTGGCAGCCTTCTGATTGCAAGCGACGTACAATCGCCGAGCCTACCATACCTCGGTGACCGGCTACATAGATTTTGGCATTTTTTTCCATACTGCAAAATTAGCCAAACCTTATAGGTTTCAAAAGCCTATAAGGTTTATTCGGAAAGCATCAGGTCTATTCTTCAAACCATACCCGAAAAGAGGCCGCTTTGTCTTTGCTGATTACGATGTCTTCTTTGACAGGAACGGAAAGAGTTAACTCAATTTTCCCCAAATAATGGGTGCGATAACTTTCAATGACTGCCTTGCGCACAATGTATTGCCGATTGGCGCGGACGAAATCGGCAGGATCCAGCAATTCTTCCACTTCATCCAATGATTGATAGTCGGTAATAAGTCGTTGATTTTCCGTCGTCACAAGCCAAATGACTTCTTCTCGCACAAAATAGGCAATGTGCGTATCGGCTACCGCCACAACCGAACGCTGGAAATGAGCTGTAAAGCGATGTTTGTATTTTTTGACCGAATGAGTTCCCATATCATGCAACAATTCCCGCAATTGCGGCAAGAACAGCTCACGTTGCGGGGTATTTTTCCAACGTTGAAATTTTTCAAAGGAGCGTTCCAACTCCGCTTTATCAATCGGTTTCAGCAGGTAGTCAATACTGTTGAGCTTAAAGGCGCGTATGGCGTATTCATCGTAGGCCGTCGTGAAAATAACAGGGCACGTCAGACGCAGTTCCTGAAAAATGTCAAAACTGACCCCGTCGGCCAGCTGAATATCCGACAGGATAAGGTCAGGCTCCGCGTGTTTTTTGAACCATGCCAAGGCGGCTTCCACACTCGCCAAAGGTCCTTGAATCGTGGCATCCGGAAGAAGTTGCCGAACCGACTTTTCCAAATTTTTAGCCACCAGCAGCTCATCTTCGAGAATCAGTATTTGCATACGTTGGATTTTAAAAGGGGGTTAAAATGAGATAAGAAGTAGAAAACAGGAGGTATGATCGGCCCTTCTTCATGCGGCAAGAATCTTAAACTTCTCTCTTCTCTCCCTTCAATCAATCAATGGGATATAGGCTACAAACTTTTCGTTGTGTTCGATAGCCTCAAAAGGCTTGTCTGTCAGAAAACTGTATAGATTTTTAAGATTTTGCAGCCCCTGTCGATTCGACGTTTCCACTTGCTTTTTCAGCTGAAGATTGTTTTCCACTTTCAAATAATTTTCATCGGAACAAATGCGAATCTTGAGGGGGCGATCAGCACTGAGTATATTGTGTTTGAGCGCATTTTCAATCAAAATTTGCAGCGTCACCGGGGTGATTTTTTTATCAAGGCTGATCTCTGAAATCTGAAAATCTATTTCCAAAGTATTTTCAAACCTTATTTTAAGCAGAAAAATATAATTTTTAATAAATTCCAATTCGGTATAAAGCGGTACTGCTCCTTTGTCTTTGTGTTGTAATACATACCGAAACACCTTGGAAAGTTGCTGCAAAAACTGCCGAGCCAAATCGGGGTTATCCTGGATCAAACTATCTAAAGAGGTCAGGCTGTTGAACAAAAAATGCGGGTTCAACTGATTTTTCAAATTATCAAACTGAACCTGTGATTTTTCCTTTTCGAGGTTGGCGGCACGAGTGGCATTTTCATGCCATTTTTGAAACAGATATTCCGTCAGATGAAGCACATTCAGCAAGACTACTATTAAAAACTGCGCAAAATACCCCGCAATCTGTGCTAAGGTGGTGTATTGCTTATTGATGAGACTTGCAAAATTAAAATGGGTTACTACCAACGGAAAAATCAACCGTGTCAGTAAGAAAAGAAAACCAAAACTTAGGAGGACTTGAGGCGCTATGCGCAACATAATGCCTCTCTCATAAGGAAAAATCTGATCAAGATAGCTGTGAAGATAGCTGAAAAACAGCCAAGTAGCAATCATTACTCCTCCTGAAACGAGCATTAATGCCAAATTGGTGACAATGTCTACCTCAAACACATACCATCTCATCAGGACAGAGATACCCAATAAAATAGAGATAACAGCAGCAACAATTTGATTTTTAGGCGAGAGTTGTCGAAGCATTTGTCTGTTTTTAATCAAAAGAAAAATATCCGCAGAAAATCGGCAACAATTCCGACCCGAAGTTGCCAAAAATCGGCAGGAAACGGAAATAAAACCGATGGAGTGTTATCTTTGCAAGCCCCCTAACCCCCAATGGGGGAATTAATGTTACGGGGATTTTCTTATGGCTCTTATAAAATCAGTTCGGGGTAATTCCCCTCAATACGGCCCCCATTGTTGGTTTGCCGACAACGCCACCGTCGTCGGTGAAGTCATCATGGGCGACTATTGCACCGTTTGGTTCAATGCCGTGGTACGCGGCGACGTCAACACCATCCGAATGGGTGATTATGTCAATATTCAGGACGGGGCTGTCATACATTGTACCTATCAAAAGTCCAAAACAATCATCGGAAATCATGTTTCGATAGCGCACAACGCCATCGTCCATGGCTGTACCATCGAAGACAAAGTACTGATCGGTATGGGGGCGATAGTGATGGACGGCGTTCACATCGGTACCGGCTCTATCATTGCCGCCGGAGCCGTGGTGACACAGGGCAAAGTGATTCCGCCCGGCACCGTGTGGGCCGGCAACCCCGCCAAGTACCTCAAAGACGTAACCCCTGATTTAGGGGAGGTTTTTATGCGTACCGCTACCAATTATGTGATGTACGCGGGGTGGTTTCAAGCGGGGGAGGAAACAGTTTAAATCCAACCTAAGCAAGGCAAGTAAGTGACCCCTTTGAAATAGCGCCTTTTATTGAAAAGCTTTCCCCTACCCCTAACCCCCTTCAACCGACGGTCTTACATACCTTACGAGAGTTTCGGCAGTATACGGAGGCTTACCAAAAACAGAGAGAGTTGCCTATTGATGAAGCGAATTTCAATCAATGTGCTCAAGTACAGATTTTTACTGATTCAACAGGCGAGAAAACAACAGGATATTGTATCAATACAAAACCCGCCATGTGCTATTTTTTGCGTTTGATTTAATGATTAAAACCTGAAGACCTTCTCCAATACCGCCTCAAACCCTTCAAAAACCACCGATTGTGCAGGAGATTTGTCATAAATTCCGCCTAATTGGTATTGACCGTTTTCGAGATAATAGACTTGAATTGCCTTCTCGCTCGGAATAGCGATCCAATATTCCCGTACCCCTGCTTTTTCGTACCAATTAAACTTTTCGTTGAAGTCTTTTTTATAAGTAGAAGTCGAGGTGATCTCTACAATCAAATCAGGTGCACCCAAACAACCGTCCTCGTCCAGTTTGGCATCATCACAAATGACACAAATATCGGGCTGAACGACAGTATAGATTTTTTCGGGATAACGTTCATTCCCAATCGGCAATCGTACATCAAACGGAGCCTCAAATACGCTGCAAGGGCTTTCCTCGAAATGCTTATTCAGCATAAAAGACAGTTTATTGGACACCCATTGATGCGCCATTTTCGGTGCCGGCGACATTCGATAGATTTTCCCTTTGATAAGCTCTACCTGTTCGTCAAATCGCCATTTGAGGTAATCGGCGTAGGTATAAGTACCATTAGGGTCAAGGGAATGGATGTCCGTAATCATTGCAGCGTTTTTTGACAAAAATACAGTATTTCTCAAAAGTTGTTGTACTTTTCACCTTTGAAAACTCCGTTTTGAATCATTATGACTGACCTTCCAATACGTTTACAGCCACCGAAAGCTCCCAAAAAACCGCACTCTCTTTCTTTGCACAACGACCTTCGTATTGATGATTACTATTGGTTGCGCGACCGCGAAAATCAAGAAGTGATTGATTATTTGAACGCTGAAAATGCCTATACCGAACAGGTACTTACCCCTGTCAAAGACCTTCGTGAAAAGCTGTTTGAGGAGATGAAAGCCCGCATAAAAGAAGCCGACGAATCGGTTCCTTACAAAGACGGGAATTATTGGTATTATTACCGCTACGAACAGGGCGGCGAATACCCCATCTACTGTCGTAAGTACGGGACAACGGAGGTCGAAGAAGAAATTCTGTTGGACCTAAACCTTCTCAGTGAGGGGCACTCTTATTACCATGCCACTTTTCCCGATATTTCGGATAATGAGGCCATTGCGGCCTTCGGGGAAGATACCGTCAGCCGGCGCTTGTATACCTTGCGGTTTAAGAACTTGAAAACGGGCGAATTTTACCCTGATGCCATTCCCAATACCGAAGGCGGCAATTATGCGTGGGCGGCCGATAACGAAACCATCTTCTACATTCGCAAACACACCGAAACGCTGTTGGGCTATCAGGTGTGGCGGCATCGCCTCGGTACCGATACCGCCGACGACAGTCTTGTTTACGAAGAAGCCGACGACCAATTTTATCTGGGTCTGGAACGGATGAAGTCGAAAAAATATATCGCGATCCTGTCCGACCAAAACGGCCTGACTACCGAGTATCACTTGTTGGAAGCTAATCGGCCGACGGGACAGTTTGTTTCCTTTTTGCCGCGCCAACGAGGCCACGAATACTACGTAGAGCACTTTGAAGACCGCTTTTATATTCGTACCAATCGCGATAAAGCCACTAACTTCAAATTGATGCAGGCCGCCGAATCGCAACACAATGCCCCCAATCAATGGCAGGAAGTAATCGGGCATCGTCCTTTTGTCTATTTAGAAGGGTTAGAAGTATTTCGGCATTTTTTGGTGATACAGGAACGAACCGAAGGGTTGCTTCAAATCCGCATTATAGAGCAGGAAACCCAAAACGAGCATTATCTCAATTTCGGAGAACCTGCCTATACCGCTTATGTAGGTACCAATCCCGATTTTGATACAGACACGCTGCGCTACGGCTATACCTCGCTTACCACACCGAGCAGTACGTTTGACTACAATATGGTTTCGCGGGAACGTACTTTATTGAAACAGCAACCCGTATTGGGAGATTTTGACAGAGAAGTTTACCAAACGGAGCGGCTTTTTGCCACGGCCAACGACGGCACCCGTATTCCTATTTCAATCGTATACCGAAAAGATTTCCAAAAAGACGGCAAAGGCCCTTTGTTGCAGTATTCGTACGGTTCTTATGGGTATTCGATGGACCCGAGCTTCAGTTCGGGGCGTTTGAGTTTATTGGACCGGGGCTTTGCCTTTGCCATTTGCCACATCCGAGGCGGACATGAAATGGGGCGACAGTGGTACGAAAACGGCAAAATGCTGAAAAAGAAAAATACGTTTACCGATTTCATTGCCTGTTCTGCTTACTTGATCCAAGAAAAATGGACCTCGCCCGAGGGTCTTTTTGCCATGGGCGGCAGTGCGGGCGGATTGTTGATGGGGGCAGTAGCCAACATGGCCCCGCAATTGTACAAAGGCATAGTGGCGCAGGTACCGTTTGTGGATGTCGTCACTACGATGTTGGACGAAAGTATTCCTCTCACTACGGGCGAGTACGAAGAATGGGGCAATCCTAACGAACAGCTCTATTATCATTACATGAAATCTTACAGTCCGTACGATAATATTTTGGCGCAAGAATACCCCAATATGCTCATTACGACCGGACTGCACGACTCACAGGTACAGTATTGGGAGCCGGCCAAATGGGTAGCCAAACTTCGGGAACTCAAAACCGATGACAATCAGCTCCTGCTCCATTGTGATATGGAAGCCGGCCACGGCGGCGCTTCGGGTCGTTTTAAACGGCTGAAAGATGTAGCATTGGAATATGCCTTTATGCTGAATTTGTTGGGGATAAGGGAGTAAGAATTAACCATTAGAATAGTTGATTGAGTGCGAGAAAAACAGTCAACTATTCTAAAAGTCAGGCCGGAATTAAAAAATTGATTGGGATATTCAGCCCTTTGCTTAAGCGTTGAATCATTGGCACCGTCAGTTCCTGCCGGTGATTTAATACCTTTGATACTTTCGTTTTATCCCCTATATAAGGGATCAAGTCTTTTTGCTTAAGGTTATCTTGTTCCATTTTGAACTTCAAAAAAGCAATAGGATCACCGGCCTGCATAGGTACATGAACACTCTCATATGCCTCAATCAATGTCACCAACATATCCATCTCATTCCCTTCGACCGAACCTTTTTTTGGCTTCAGTTTCATCAACTCCCATACTTTTTTCAAAGCCATTTTGTAATGGTTTTCACTTTCAAGATTATCCATTGTATTCTATGGTTATTACATCAATTTTATCATACTCCTTATGAGTTCCGATCCAGATAATAAATACGAACTGATAGTCGTAGTCAATTTCTGTAACTAAGCGATATGTATTTCCTTTAATATTGAAAACCACTCGGTTATTAGCTACGATACTTGCACTGCCATACGTTTTTTTTACTTCGTTGGGCGAGTCCCAATTTGCCCCTCTTACAGTATTATACCAATCCAACAAAGGATATTCAGCAGTTGGGTGCTTAAGCCAAAAATCTCTTAAAGTACTTTTTGCAATAATTCGCATACCAAAAGTAACGCAAAAGTTGCATAATTTGCAACTTTTATTGCTATTATTTTTCTCTTTTCCCCCAAACAGCCAACGCAATTCTCAGTTTATAGTATTCATAATTTCCTTCCAACTGCTCAAAGAGCGGTTTCAGAGCCCCGCCGGGTGTGATTTGAAGCTGCTCGGCCGCATCGGTAATAGCGCGGTATTCACTCTTAGTCAAGTATTGCCACACATCAATGTCATTGCCATCTTCATACAGTTTTGCCAAATGCGAATAGATTGTCAATTCATTGAGATTGCGGCGCTGTGCGATCTGACTCGGTGAAAATCCCTGTTTGTACAGTTCCAGCGTTTCAACGTAGGTCATACCGTTGACAACCCGCGTGCCGGGTTGGGTCTTGGCACGGGCATACTCCAATATTTCGTTGATAAAGGCTTCACCGTAATGAGCAAACTTCGTCTCTCCTACCCCCGATACCTGCAACATTTGAAAACGATTAATGGGGCGTTTTTCGGCCATGTCCGACAGCGTAGCGTCTGAAAACACCACAAACGGCGGTACGTTCAATTCATCAGCCAATTGCTTACGTACCTTGCGCAAACGCTCAAACAACTCATCCCGAATGACTTCTTTCTTGGTCTTAACCGGTTCGACCTGCTCTTCCTGCCGCTTGCGTTTTTCTTCGTACGACTCAAACCTCACCAATTCTACCTTCCGCTCTCCCCGCAATACCTGCCACGAGATGTCGTTGAGTTTGAGCGCGTGGGCTTCGTCATAAGCTACGTCCATAATGCCGGAATTGAGCATTTGGGTCAAATACTCGGCCCACTCCTCTCCTCGCAGGTCTTTGCCGACCCCGAAGGTCTTGATACGTTCGTAGCCGCGTTCGATCACGTTTCGATTGTGCGAACCGCGCAACACATCTATCAGTAAACCCATAGCGATCTTTTGGTCAGTGCGGGCAATGGCCGACAGCGCTTTCTGCGCCGACACCGTAGCGTCAAATTTAGAGCGCGGATTACGACATACGTCGCAATTGCCGCAGTCGCGATCTACTGCCTCGTTGAAATAACTCAGCAAAATACGCCGCCGGCAGTGGTCGGCTTCGGCATATTGCTTCATTCGGTCGAGTTTCGCAAACTGAATGTCTTTCATGTGTTGCGGCAGTTCCGAGTTTTCGATCATATCGCGCCGCATGATCCAATCGGCAAAACTGTAAAACAACAGCGTATCGGCTTTCAGGTTGTCGCGCCCGGCCCGACCGATTTCCTGGTAAAAGCTCTCTACGTTGCCCGGCATGTTGTAGTGCATGATCCAACGCACGTTGGATTTGTCAATCCCCATCCCGAACGCAATCGTCGCTACCATGACCTGTACATCGTCGCGAATGAAGGCATCCTGCACCTGTGAACGCTCTTCGGGGGGCATTTTGGCGTGGTAGTGGCGGGCATTAATTCCTTTGGCGCGCAATTTGAGCGCAATGTCTTCCGTGGTTTTTCGGGCCAAACAATAGATAATCCCCGACTGATTGGGGTGGTCGTTAATGAATTGCTCAATGACCTTGATCCGATTTCTTCCCGGCAATACATTGAGCGATAAGTTGGGGCGGTCGAAAGAAGCCTCAAAGGTACGGGCATCGGGAATACCCAATTGTTTCATCACATCCCGCCGCGTCACCCGGTCGGCCGTTGCAGTGAGAGCAATGACGGGCACCTCAGGGAAGGCCGTTTTCAGCACGTGCAATTGGGTATATTCCGGACGAAAATCATGCCCCCATACCGACACGCAATGCGACTCATCGATGGCGATCAAATTGACCTTTAAGGCCCTTACAAAATCCAGACAACTCGGCGTCAGCAATTTCTCAGGGGCGATGTACAGCAGTTTTATCTCGCCCGCGTAGCATTGACGTTCCACCGCGTATTGCTCGGCACTGCTCTGCGTACTGTTGAAAAAGGCCGCTTCGATGCCGTTGGCGCGCAGGGCCTGTACTTGGTCTTTCATGAGGGCGATCAGCGGCGACACGACCACCGTGATTCCGTCGGTCATCAACGACGGCACCTGAAAACAGATGGATTTCCCGCCGCCCGTCGGCATTAACACCAGGCAGTCGTTGCCGGCTAACACCCATTCAATGATCTCCGCCTGCAACGGCCGAAACGTATCGTAACCGAAATATTGCTTTAAAATTTGTTCTTTACTGAGGGACATTTTTGATTGTTTTTTATCGAAAAAGAAACGTTTATCCTTAGAAGTAACGCTTGCTTTTTCCTCCTTACGGTGCCTTATTCCTATAAACGACGGCTATTTATTTTAAGGTTCGGCAAGTAAAGCAAACTTAGCTAAACTTGTACAACAATTCCAAAAACCTTGCTTTGTTCAGATATATGAAAACGTACCTGCTTCTTTTTATTGCCTTACTGTCCATCAGAACAGCGGTGAGCCAAAAAGTCACTTTGGTGAGCCTCGAAGACCGTCGCTCTATCGGAAATTCTTATTTCGGAAACCGTTGTGAGCTCGAAATCAAAACGACGGGCGACGAAGCCAAAAAATACAAATACGTCAAGATCGGCAAACTTAGCCGCGCTGTTGACAGCGAAGGCACCGACCTGCTCAACGATAAACCGGAGAAAGCCGATTATGCCGAGATCGGGGAAGAAAAGCTCAAAATTGAGCTAAAAAACCCCATGCGCCGAGCCACATCCATCAAAGAGATTGCCGGAACGCTTGATCTGTACAACCCTACCGAAGCCAACGGCGCTATCGTCAAAGCCGCCAATTTTCAGGCAAAGCCCAATGTCAATATATTACCTAAAAAAGCGCCGTTGTCGGTCGTGTTCTTTACCAAAGAATCGGTCGAAAAAATGGCGAAGCAGGAAAAAGCCGAGCGCGAAGCCAAAATGAAACAACTTGACCCTGCCACGCGAGAAATCGCCGCCGGACTTATGGCCTTGGTGGAAGGCTTCGGCGCGGGGATGGCCGGCGAGAACGAACTTTCGTTTTACGTCAACGGTGATACGGGCAAATTGGTAGACATCAAAATAGAAGATGAAACGGGCAAAGAGGTGCGGCGCAGCGGGCGCTTTATCTCAGGCGATCACCTGCATACCTACAGCTACGACGAAAAACCCAACCCGAAGTGGAAGATCAAAATCCTCATCGAAACACCCGCCTCCGTCAAATCCGTGCCGTTTAGTTTGAAAGATGTGGAGTTACCGTAAGACACAAACCCGGCAAGATTTATTTGAGGGAACCGTTCTATAAGTTATCTTTGAGTTGTACTCATAAAGTATATCGCTATGCAGCTTACGATTGAAATCCGGGACAATAAAGTTCCTTTTGTCATGGAACTGTTAAAGAACCTGAGATTCTTAAAAATAAAGACGGAACCGACAACAGATTTTAGGGCAAGGTGGGCAGAACTCTCAGCAGCATTAATTACCTCAAACCGAACCGGATATTACTGAAGAAGAAATTATGAATGAGATCAAAGCTGTACGCCAAAATCGTAACTCATTGATTCGTTAGGGTTACAAATCCATCAAACAAATGATTGTGCAATTGGATTTGCACAATTATTCCAACCTTCCTATTAGCTCCATTAACCTTCTGCTCAGCACAAAAATAAATGAAGGATGGACCGACCGGCCTCATCCTTCACCTACTATACTTTTACGAAACCACATACTTCACCTCGTGCGCTTCCCAAAGCGCAGGTACTTCCAACTTACTCAGCATCCGAGACAAAACAGCATCCGGTACAGGATACGCCCGATTTTTGTTTTGAGAAATCAACTGACGGTAAGGCACTTCCAAATAAATGATCTTGGTGTTGGCTCCGTAGCTCGTAAACAGATCAATCCAAATCTCACGCATCGAACGGCTGATGTTGGTAGCATTAAATACGAACGGTTGTTTTTTGCGTAAAAACCCTTTGGCCGTTTCCTTGGCTTCCTGAATCACTCGTCCGTTGGCTTTGGCATCGGTGGGGTCTATTTTCAGCCTTCGCCGAATATCGTCCAAACTCAACACTTCGTATCCCGCCAAGTAGTTTTGGATATAGGTATCTTTTCCCGTTCCGGGCAAGCCCGACAGCAGGACCACTTGATTGTCGGCGGTATCAAAAGGAGCGTAGTCGGGGACTTGGTCTTCCTTTCTGAAATACAAAAACCGCCCTAAATCAGAAGGAAAGGCAAACGGTTGCTCCCAACACTTCAGTTCTTCTCCATACGCCCGAAACAGGCCGTTTCGGTAAAGCAGATCGGCTTGGTCGGCACAGATCCGCCCGCGGCAATCGGCCTCCGCCAACAGCCTCAATCGGTGCAGATTGACTTCACAACTCGCCTGTAAGAGCGCCTTTTCGGGGTTCGGTTTTTCCAAAAACCACAATGGAAGGCCGTGATAGCGTACCAATTTCGCGATTTGCTCCCGTAGGTCAAACGGCACGTTGGTATGTTGATACAACCACGCTCTGACGCTCAGTTCTCCCTTTTTGGCATGACCTCTTGAGGTGATACGTCCATCGCTTTCCAAAACCGTCGTAGAGCGTTTTTCGATGTCGTGCATCAGCGCCGCCGCCCACAGCACTTCCTTCGCCTGCGCGTCCAAGTGCTGATAATCAGGCAAGTTTTCTAATTCTTGCAGCACCATTTGAGTATGAACGGACACGTCGCCTTCGGCGTGGTGTCGGGCATCCTGAGGTGTATTTTTCATATCACGTACCCAATCAAATGCCTTTTCCAGTTGTGCCCATTCTTTGTCAGTTGTTAATGTCCACATAACGCTCACCTCCTTCCCCATTTAGACGTGCCCGTTTCCAGTTTTTGGTCCAGTGTTCATCCGTTTTTACGTGTCCTTTTCGGACGTATTTGCAGACATTGGCCGCAAAAGCGTCTGTCGGATAGTCGGCGGCGTTGCGCGTCACGATGCCCTCTCGCGAACAGGGCTGCTGTGTGGCGGTATCGTAAGAAGCAAAGGCACTCGGTTGCTGTGCCCACCGCAAAACGTTGGCCTCAAATGTTTCTTTGGCAACGGGCATCGTTACGGTGTCCAAAACGGGGACAGTAGGGAAGTCAAAACAGGCGGCATAAAACGCCGTTTCTTCCCACGAGAGCCACACGTCGTGATGACGGACGCCGAACACAAAAAAATGCGCCGGCAACTGCCGGTATTCGATGGAATGAATCGCGTACAGGTTCTCGCCAAACAGCTCCAGATCACCCAAATCGTGTTTGAGCAACTGCCACCGCTGCCGCAATTGCGCCGTCCAGGGCGACGTAGTGGGAGCTGCATGGGAACGGGCAAAAACGCCCGCTTTGCTCAAACAATTGTTTTCTCCGTCCACTTTTTCGGTATGAATCAAGGAGGGAATGTTGGAAAAAGAGTGCCAATAATCGAAATAGATGCGGTCGTCGCTTGTGGTCCCGGGCGAAAAGGGGAAGTGATACGTACGACCGTATTTTGTTGAAATAGCCATTGTAAACTTAGTTACTACTGAAATCAATGACGAATTACGAATGAGCGAATGACGAGTCTCGGGGTCATATAAGGCCCTACGTAATTATGCATTCATTTTTTGTATAAGTTATGATAATAAAGTTACGGAACGCCTGAAATTCAGGCGCTGATTCACGGGAGATTATGCGCAACTTATTACATGACTATGCACCGTTTGAAGGTTGAATTGCGACAAAGGTAAGGGAAATTTTTTGGGTCGCTAAAACCTTAAAATAAGTTGATTAGCTTCGTCGGGATTTTTGCAATCTCCGGGTTTTAAGATAATTGTGCAAGTGCTACTTGCACAATTATGCTGTTCTTAATATTGTTACTTCAAAATATTCCGAATGCCGCCGCTTGGGTTTTTGCAATCTCCCGTATAGCGCGGGATGAGGTGCAGGCTTGCGTGGGGGAATTTTTGGCCGGCACTTTTGCCGATGTTCATACCCGTGGTGAAACCGTCGGGCTGAAAGTCGGCTTTGATGCGTTTCTGAACAAAATTGGAGAGTTGAACCAAGTCTTTTTGTTCTTCAAACGTCAGTTCAAAATAATCGGCAACGTGACGTTTGGGAATAATCAGCGTATGGCCTTTGGCAACAGGGTAACCATCCAACACCGCATAACTCAGAGGGGTTTCTGCCAATAATTGTAATCTTGCCGCAGGTTTACAAAACGGACATTTTAGCTGATTATCAACCCGTTGATTGATAGGCTGATACTCATAGAACTCAGTATT
The DNA here is from genome assembly GCA_046329125.1 of Spirosomataceae bacterium. Classification (GTDB taxonomy): domain Bacteria; phylum Bacteroidota; class Bacteroidia; order Cytophagales; family Spirosomataceae; genus Runella. Next base: position 315,304 of record JAXLVD010000005.1, read on the forward strand.
TTCGTTCAGAAAAATAGAGGTATAAGGTAATTTTACAAAACATTGATAGGTAGGTTTTCCGTGAACCTGATGCGTACGAAATCCATCTTTTTGAATGTCGCGCCGAACGGCAAAATAAGCCCGGCCCGTGGGTTTGAGCAAACTTGAGATTTGCATCAAAACCTGATTTTGTTCTTCGGGAAAAAGTACATTTAACACATAAAAACAAAGGATAGTGTCAAATTTCTCCGAAGGGTATTGCGGAAAATAATGCGGGTCAAACCCTTGGGCATCCATTCCTTTTTGAAGCAAAAATTCAACGTCTTTCCCGTAGCCACAACCGAAATCCAAGACTTTTCCCTGAATAAGCCGACGCTCATAAAGCATACGCGCAGGTAGCGAGGGGGTGCTGCGTTCTTTCGCTGTTAAGTGCGTATTGGGGTTTTGCAAATCAGTCATCTACTTTTCCACATAAATAAATGGATACGGAAAACCCAGATTTTGAGCCGTTTGCCACTGAGGCGTTATCTGTTTCCTTAAGACGTCCTGAAAGGTTTCAAGTGACATGCCATGTAGATTTTCTCGAAAAAGATAGGTGTAGTCTTCGGGAAGTTTTTGATTTCCTTTCTTTAAATAAAATTGAACTGCCTTGTATTGTAAGGCCGAAAAGGCTTCAAAGTAAATATCTAAAGAAGGCAATCGGTTACTTTTTGCTGAATTGATAGTTTTGGGAGCAGGAATAATATTCCAAATTTGGTCATGAACAACATAAGACCAAGGCAAAAAATGGTCTAAACTCAGGTTTTGCTCTGTAATAATTTGTCCCGAATAAATACAGGTGAGGTCGGGATTTTCAGCCAAATAACCCTTCCAAAAGCGATTAGCTAATTTCAAATCAGGTTCTGCAGGTTTTTGAAGTTTTTCCGAAAGGCCAATCACATTTGGATTGTTTTTCTGCACAAACCTGACCAAATGCCAATGAATAAATCCGCGTAAGATTCCTTGGTGCTGTTGCAGATACTCTACCCAAATTTGATTTAATTCGATAGAGCCTTCTCCAAAGCGATACATAACACGATAAGGCTGACTTTCAAAATATTGATTGCACAAGCCAATCATTTGATTTTTTACCAAATGGTCAGAAATCGTGTGTGTTTCTGCGCCAAAAAAAGGGCGGACAAACCGATAAGGTACATATCGGTACAGTGTTTTCACTTCAACAGAAAGTTTTTCTAATTCAACGTCAGAAAATCTTCGCTTAATTTGGTCAAAAAGACTTGGCGAATTCGGACGATTATCAACCGTCATTTTTGAAGAAACTAATTTGGCTACCTTCTTAAATCCATCTTGTGAGCCGAACGATAATTTGAAGTAATCCAAAGGATACCAGACATTTGCCAGCATTCGCAGTGCAATATCTTTTTGTGAAATGATGTTTTCACCATTATCGCGCAAGCTGTCCAGAATTGAAAGAAACCAATAAAATTTATAGGAGTTGGTAGTATCCCGAAAAACGGAAGAAAGTTTGGCAATGTCTAAACGGTGATGTTCGGGAAGTTGCATTCTTTTGTGTTAGTAAAAAACATCTTCAAATGTAACTCCAAGATGACTTTCCAAACAAACACAAAACAAAAAATCCCCATCGGTAGTACCAACGGGGATTTCTCTCTCTAACAGCCATAAAAACGAATACGATTATCTATCTAATCATCTTCATTATTTGACATTACGTCTGCCAAAGAAAGTTCGTTGCATAAAGGAGATTAAAAAACGATTAATCCTAAAACGATTCAATGGTTATGTCACTTAACAGCCCCGAAGGCATGGCCGCCCACTGACTTGCTTTAAAGGGTTTGTACTGAATATCAACGATATTGGCATCCAAAAACTTCTTCCATTCGGGCTGTTGTGCATCGCGCAGGCGCATGTAGTTGGCCGATAGATTGGTCACTTCGATCTCTATTTTGTTTAGTTTGGATTTCAGCAAATCGGCGGGCAGTTCCAACCGAAAAGGCAAACTCCACGCCGTTCCGATCTTGCGACCGTTGAGGGTCACGTCGGCCACTTCGCGCACATCGCCCAAATCCAAAACCGTTTTTTGGGACGTAGGAAACCACGTCGGCAGATCAAAGGTGAGCGAATACCGGGCTGTCCCCGAAAAATAACCGGCTGAGTCAGAAAGGGAGGTCCAAGAGCCAAGTTGATTGAGCGTAGCGGGTTGGGGCAGATACGGTTTTCCTTCCAAAAACTCCAATTTCCATGAGCCTTGTAATGTGATTGTCTGTGAAGCTACCGGCTGAGTCACTTTGACAAAGTTTGAAGCTTTGTCAAAGTTGGCATCCGGCAGCAGAAAACAAGATTCACCCGAAAGCAATTTTAGGTAAATCTGCGTTTTTCCTCCTGCGGTTTTGAGCGGCAAACGGGTGGTTTTGTCCGTCATCGGATCATAGAGGCTGACGCTTCGGGCGGGTGTCGATAACGTGATCCACCCTTCGCTGAACTTTTGGTCTTGATTAGCAATAAAATAAACCACTTTGCCATTCTGCACTTTACGAATGTATTTCAAGCCTTCTTTCGCCCACGTTTCCTGACGCAGATTCAGTCTTTCCAAGTCTTTGAAACTTGGAAAAACTGGGTTTGTTGCCAACGTTTGTTTCACTTTCCCGAAGGCTTCGCTACGTTCCCGTTGCTGATAAAAGCCCGTGGGCTGTGCAGGCAAGTGTTCCATAAACACCACGTTCACGCCCGATTTTGCCAATTCGCTCAAACGCGCAAGCGTTGCTTCCGGCATATAGGTGACGGCCGGCACAAGGATCGTTTTGTAGTTTTTGGCCGCTTTCGGGTCGAATTGCTTCAGTTGACGGTCGGAAATAAAATCAAACGCAAAGCCGTTATTCCACAGCCACTCGCTCAACTGCCCGAAAGGCAACTTCAGCAACCACTTATCCACATGATGTACTTCCAAAAGGTGGATACCGCCGCTTGCCCGCGCCTTAGTGGCCCACAGGTCATGCACCGGAAAATACACCAAGAGGTCGTTGTCGGCTCGGCTGTTTTGCAAAATCGTCTGACAGCGCTCAATGTACCGGTTCAACAACGGGTAATGCTTCCAAAAGTGCGAATGTACGCCGTAGTTGGTAGAGGCATAAAAAAGCCACCCCGGAAAAGGCTCGTTTTGGGGCGTATAGGTGGTGCCGTGGTAAAAGATATGGTTGACCCCGCCCACAAAAAGCTCATCGAGTTGCGGTTTGATCTGCGAAAGCGACACCTTGAAATGATTGGCCAACCACGTGGTACTTTCGGAACTGACGAGTTTTTTGCCCTTCAAATGCGCCACTGAGCTTGCCATTTTCATCGCCAAGGGATTGGGCGTTCCGAAGCGTTCGGGTTCATACTGATCGTCTACGCGCAGGCCCTTGATCGGGAACCGACTGCTGCCGAACGATTCGGTTTCGGGAATATCGGCAGCTTCGTACAGGTCCAACAGATTGCCGGGGGAGCCGTGGGCCTGATAACGCGTCTGAAACCCCTGTTTCCGCGACCAATCGGTCCACTTTTTCGCGTAGTTTTCCAGCAGCAATTCCGCCAATGTTTGGTGATAATCTATTTTTACCAAGGCTTCCGTCGTGTCAGTAAAAGCCTTCCATTGGCTTTGCAGGTCATAGCCCCGCCGATTCTTAAATTCATTCCGAAAATCATCGGTCCAATTGGCCCCGTACACCTCATAAGAGTCATTGTACATAGCGCGGGGGCGGTCTTTGAAAGCGGCAAAGGCCGAATCGAACCGCTGTACGTAATGCGGCATCGCTGTTGCCGAAAACGGGTCAAGCACTAATCCGGCACCGCCCGGAGCGGCCCGTTTGACTGCCTGTTTGGTCAACACACTTTGCAGTTGCCCGTCGGTGTACTGCCAATTTTTAGCCGCAAACTCAGCCGAGACGTTGGGTCCGCCGAAGGGCCACCCCGTTCCGGTGGTCATGTCTACGCCCAAGCCGAGGCGCTTTCCTTCGCGCACGGTATGCCCGAGCACTTCCATCCAACGCGGGCTTAAAAAAGGAATCGCCTGACTTTCCAGGCCTTTCACGCCGTAGATCGGAATGATGTGTACACCGCCCAATCCGGCTTTGGCAAAATTTTCGAGTTGCCACGTAATGTCTTTTTCGGTGACGGTACTGCCCATCCACCACCAATAGGTCCACGGTTTAGCGGTATTGGGGACGGCTTGGGAGCTCACCTTTGGGAAGGTCTGTGAAGACACAGACCTTGGCGATTGAGCCAATAAAAAACACAAAAACAGCTTTAGTATTTTCACTTGAATTCGGTTAGGTTGCCATGAGAAGATGAATTCCAACGCAAATAAATAAACAACCGGGAAGATACTCACCTTCACTCTCCTGTTATGGCTAATAAGGAATGAAAACAGTCATATTCAAACCTTTACAACTATTTCAAAAGACTGAATATCAACCGATTAGATAGTCCAACAAATAAAGTCTCCTCTTACAGGGGGAGATTTAGTGGGGGTTACTTCACAGGCAGATGCATCATTAAATCTTCAATAACCTGCGCTACTTCGGCCGCCGGCATTTTTTCGGTCAGGTAAGTGAAGCGCTCTCCCGGAATCAGAATATTGGTACCATCGTCGGTGATTTCAAAATTGAGTTTCCGACTCGAAAAATACGGTTCAATGCCGCGCACCGCCACCAAGACTGCCGTTTGGTCCCAACTCATGCGGCCTTTGGTGTTTTTGTCGGCCGTCAGCGCGATGCGGTAGGCTTCTTTGACGGGGCTGTTTTGAATAGCCTCGTTGGAAATCAATCGCATACCCGTATGAATTTTATTGCCGATCTCAAAACCGCTCAACAATATCGGTGTATTCCATTCGGTAAACACCTTTTGCGAGGCTTTGGCATCGACGTGCACATTGTATTCGTGAAAGCGGTCTTTGCCTTCAGGCAGCCCGGCAGCCATAGACACCAACTGTTTTACCTTTTTTTGAATGAGTTCTTTTCCCGTTAATTCAGAATACTCGTCGGGTTGAGAGTCCAGCAGATCGGCCAAATTGGTAAAAAAGCCTACTGACACAATCGTGACCGAACGATCGGGCTGCCGGGCCAAGATTTGGCGGTACAGCCTCACCGCATCCGGCACCTCCGCGTTGGATTTCAGCGCATGAGGAAAGGCAGCCACAATACCTTCAGCCCATTTTTGCGAACAATCTTTGTTGGGCAACGCCCTTTTGGTTATCCCCACAGGAAGATTCGGCCGACCGAAATACGTATTCAGCACGCTGATCGTGGGCACGGTCGTGGGAAAAGCATTGCACGACATAATCCCTAAGATCTTGGCTTCGCCTTTGTCGGATAGAGCGTGCAATAAGGCCATCGCGCCCACATCGTCGTAATCGCCGGCAATATCGGTATCAAACAGCACCGGGACCGGGTTTGCTTTTTGGCTGAAAACGGGAGCATAAGCCCACAAAAACAAAAAAAGGAAAAGGCGATACATAGGCTGAAAAAGAATCTTTGATGAGATTAAATGCAGGGGCAACGGTTTATCTACCTGCCTTTTATCAGAAATCTTATCCCAAACGCCGGCTCGAAATTCAGACTCATTCCAAATTTTAGGCGAACCCATTTGAAACAAAACATTTTCAGCGGGAAGATTGTAATATTGCTGAAACAAAAGAGAGAAATAACCTAACAGTTAGGAACCATGAAAGATTTGATGCGTCTGCGGACGTCTTTAAAAGAAGAGTTGGAGTTGGCGCTTAATGCGCAAGTGAAAATGGAAGCGGAATCTTCGTCCAAATATTTAGCCATGGCCGCGTGGTGTGACCGCAACGGGTTTTCGAACAGCGGCGATTTTTTCTTTACGCAGGCTGAAGAGGAGCGCGCCCACATGCTTAAAATCTTCAAGTATATCTGCGATATGGGCGGCACGGCAATCACGCCTGAAACAGTCAATATCCCGCAGGAATACCCTTCGTTTCGCAGTGTGTTTGAAACGGCGCTTGAGCAGGAGATCACTGTTTCGCAGGCGATCAACCGCATTGTGGGGCTGAGCCGCCGTCATGATGATTATGCCACCGAAAACTTCATGCAGTGGTTTGTGAAGGAGCAGATCGAAGAAGAATACATTGCCCGTCGTCAGGTCGAATTGTTTGACGTGATCGGTGAGGAAGGCATCGGCCGTTTTACCATTGATATGGAAATCCCTAAAGTAACCTATCCCGGCGCTGCCGGTGAGACTGCTGCGGAATAAAAGGCACCATTTGTCATTCCGAAGGAATCTATACCTATTTCAAAGCGCATCGCACTAGTGCGATGCGCTTTTATTTTTGTCTTTATGTAAAAAATATTTGTTTTAATGTAAAGTTTATTTTACATTTACAGCGAAATCAAATTTTTACCAAACCTATTAACAGCTATGTACACTCATTTGCTTTTGCCCAATCGTTACAAACGCATCGGTTGGATCATTTTCGTCCCTTGCCTTATCCTGACCATCCTGAGTATTCTTCAATTGGACCCAAGTGTCAGTTTTTTCGACGGAGACCACATTCTGTCTAAATGGACCACGATCAGAGTAGCCGAAAAAGGGACATTGGCCGCCCTGTTTGATGAAAGTTCCAATGATCTTGCCGGAGAAATCCTGATGACTCTTACGGCTTTGGGCTTCTTTTTTGTGGCTTTCTCCCGCGAGCGTACCGACGACGAATGGATCATGCGCGTTCGGCTTGAATCCCTTCTATGGGCTTTTTACGTGCATTTGGGCGGTTTTCTGCTGTCTGTCTGGTTTTCATACAGCTTGGCCTTCTATGCTTTCTTATCGTGGAATATGCTGACGGCTCCGTTGGTCTTTTTAGCCCGCTTTCACTGGATTGTGTACGTGAAGCCGTATTTGGAGGAAAGGAGGGCTGCCGCATGAAAAACACCATTCACGTAGAGCGGGCTATTCGGCGCATTACACAGGCGGATTTGGCCGCTGCCGTAGGCGTATCCCGTCAAACCATCAACGCACTCGAAGCCGCCAAATACGTCCCGTCGGTGGTATTGGCCCTAAAAATTGCCCGGTATTTCGGCAAGCCGGTCGAGACGATCTTTGAATTGGGCGAAGAAGATTGATGCCTTCTCCGTCAGAGATGCTGTCTCCGGTGTCTCTGACGGAAACACAAAAGCGATTTTCTTCCTGAAATGCAGGCAATTATTCGTTCTTCAGGAATGAATTTTGTATTTTGCCTTGTCTAACAGAATTCGCATGAAGAAATCGTTATCGGCCTTATTGCTCTATGTACTTTGTCTTTCGTGCAAAGAAGCCGTCACTCCTCCTACCAAAACAGAGTTATTGACCGGCAAAAGCTGGCAATGGGTAGCGGGCTCGATTTCACCCGCTTATGACATTTTTGGCATTGGAATTCTTGTGGGAGAAGATTATTTTGCCAAAGCACCGCAATGTTGGCGAGACGACCGTTGGACTTTTTCGGCTGCCTATCAATTTACCCACGATGAAGGAGCAAGTCGTTGTAATATCGGCGACCCTCAAATTTACATCCAAGGGGTATGGAAGTTTGAATCCGAAGAAAGTATCATAAAAATTACGAAAGACGGAGGTACTGAAGTAGTATGGACCATCCTTGAATTGACTTCTTCTTCGCTGAAAATTGCCGAAACTTTCAAAGAAAAGGGCAAAACCTATACGTTTCAGTATGCATTCAGTCATTAAAAAAGGTAAAAGTGTCATGTAAAAAGTGCAAAGAATCGACAATCAGGTAAAATTTATAATCCTACATCCTGCCATTTACCCCCTAACAATACCCGAACTTCTTTATAACCCGCGGCTTTGGCGGTTTCAAATGCTAAGGGAAACGACGCCGTGATTTCTTCAGGGCGGTGACTGTCGGAATTGATGCAGATCGGGATGTCCCATTCTTTCATTCGTCGGATGATCCAAGCCGAAGGATACAGGTCTAAGTCTCGTTTGTAATTGCCGCGGGTGTTGATCTCGACAATGATGCCGGCCTTGACAATCGTTTGAAGTGTATGCTCTACTTCGTCTGCGTACCATTTTTCTGCTTCATCAAACAGCGGACGAGCGGCATTGTGCATTTTGATCTTGTCCAAATGCCCCATGATCTGCGGTGGGTCTGTCTCGACCATTTGACGAATGATGGCGTAGTATTTTTGAAGCACGGTTTGAATATCACCACCATACAAGGTATCCAAGCACGCCAAAAACTCCACCGAACTGCCGTCTATCTCCCAAGGCTTTCCAAATTGGTTCAGGCCCACATAATGCACGGAGCCGACACAATAGTCAAGCATCGGGAAGTCTTTAGGCCCTATCCCCAACCCTTTCCGCGCGGCGGTCCGACCCTCTGAGGGAAAGGGAGTACCCCTCCCTAACCGGGGAGGGGCAGGGGGTGGGGTTGCCGGCAAAAAATCCACTTCCAAGCCGATATACAATTCAATTCGGTCTTCGTATTTAGCTTTCAAAGCACGGGTTTCGGCCAAATAATCCGCCAATCGCTCCGCTTTCATACTCCATTGATTTTCAAATGGAACGGGGCAATGCGATGAAAACCCAAAAGCGCGAAGCCCTTGGGCTATCGCGCCTTGTACCTGCTCTTCCGGCGATCCTTTGCCGTCGCAATAATGACTGTGGCTGTGGTAATTGGTCAGCATATTATGATTGAGGCAAGACAGTTAATGCTTTTTCCAATCGGCTGACTACTTCCTCTTTGCCCAAAATTTCCATCGTAAGCATCAAATCCGGGCCGTGGCCCGCACCCGTTACGGCCAAGCGAAGGGCCTGCATCACTTTCCCCATTTTGATTCCTGCCCGTTCGGCCGCAGCCGCCCAAATCGCTTTGGCCGAATCGGCTATGAATTCCCCTTCGTATACTTTCAAATCCTCTGCATACGCCGTAATTGCTTTTACCGCATCGGCGTTCCATTTGCCTGTCACTATGGCTTCTTCGTAGACAGAAGGTGCTTCAAAAAGAAAAGAAGTTTCGCTTAAAATCTCCTGTGGGAAAGTCACCCGATCTTTCATCAAATGACAAACTTTCAACAAGTTAATAGGCTTACCGTTTACTGTTTGCAGTTGCGAGTCTGCATCATCAACCGAAATGCCACCTACTGTAGCCTGTAAACTGTACACTAATTTCACTAACTCCTCATCGCTCAACTGCTTCAAATACTGTTGATTGAACCACTTAGCTTTGGTAATGTCAAAACGTGCCCCGGCTTTGTGGATGCGTTCAATGCTGAACGCCTCAATGAGTTCATCCATCGTAAACAGCTCCTGCTCCGTACCCGGATTCCAACCCAAAAACGCCAGAAAATTGACCGTTGCTTCTTTCAGATAACCGTCTTCCCGGAATCCGCGGGCGAGTACACCACTGCCGGGATCTTGCCACTGCAACGGAAAAATGGGGAATCCGCCCAAATCAGCGTCCCGTTTGGAAAGTTTACCGTTGCCTTCCGGTTTGAGCAATAAGGGCAAATGGGCAAATTGAGGAGCTTGCCAGCCAAAGTATTGGTAGATCAATTGATGCAATGGTGCCGAGGGCAACCACTCCTCTCCCCGAATCACGTGCGTAATCTCCATCAATCGGTCATCCACAATATTGGCCAAATGGTAGGTTGGCATTCCGTCTGATTTCAACAAAACTTTATCGTCCAACGTGGAGGCATGAACTGCTACCCAACCGCGAATCAGGTCGTTGAAACGTACTTCCTGTTTCGGATCAATCTTGATACGAATGACGTAAGGGTCGCCGTTGGCAATACGCTGTTTGACCTCCTCGGGCGTAAGCGTCAATGAATTACTCATTTGAAGACGCGTAATCGCGTTGTATTGAGCGGCATCGGCTCCGGCTTCTTCCAAACGCTTCCGCATGGCTTCGATCTCATCGGCCGTGTCAAAAGCATAATAGGCTTTGCCGGCGGCGATCAATTGCTCGGCATATTGGCGATACATTTCTTTACGCTCCGACTGACGATACGGGGCATGCGGTCCGCCGACACCTTGCCCTTCATCTATCTCAATACCCACCCATTTCAGAGCGTCCAAAATATATTGTTCCGCGCCGGGCACATAGCGATTTTGGTCGGTATCTTCGATACGTAACAACATCTTTCCGCCATTTTTCCGGGCAAACAAATAATTATACAAAGCCGTACGTACCCCGCCTATGTGCAACGGGCCGGTAGGACTGGGAGCAAAACGAACTCGAACCATTTATAAATTTGTAAATTGTAAATTAGTGATTGAGTGACTATTTCAACTTTTATGGCGCAAAGGTACCACAAAAACGGGTTAGATGGGGATATAGTGAACAACTTACTCCGGAAGTCATTATATTTATAAGGCCAAATCTCCACCTTTTATTGCCATGAATCGGATAATCTGTCTCCTTTCGCTACTGCTGCTGATAGCTTCATGGAAAGCCGACCGGCCGAATTACTATGAACTTTCCGCGGAAGTCTTTGCTTCCTTGCCCGAATTAAAGCGCCCGGTTGATGCCATCAAGCCCGATTATTTATTGTTGGATGCCGCTCTCTTTCACGCGGCCAACAAAGTCCGAAAGCAATTCAGCTTACCACCCTTTCAGTATGATCCGGGGTTGCATAAGACTGCCGAGGCGTATGCCGCCGATATGATCCAAATGAATTTTTACAGCCATGTTCATCCGTATAGTCCGGCTTTAGCCACGCTTGCCAAACGAGTGGAAATGCATACGTGGGCTTTTCGGAAAACAGCCGAAAATATCGGTCAATACCAAGTCATTGATACTGCTGATGAGTATTGTTGCCGCCGCAAACGTGACGGAAGTTTTGAGTATTTTGATTGTGAAAATCGAAAACTTTTTTCTCCGTATCATTATGAAGGCCTTGCGGAGTATGCAGTGGAACGATGGATGCACTCGCCGGCCCACCGCCACAATATGTTAGACTCCGCCTATACTCATTTGGGAAGTGCCGGCCGTATAGCCAAAGATTCTTACCAAAATTGCCAAGCCCCTTTTGCCCGATTTGTGCAGAATTTCGGGGTACTTAAAACGGAAATCGTCAGATAATGGTACAAAAAGCCGTCATTTTTTCGGTTATTTGCGGGCAAAAGACGACTCCCGCCTATGTCTCTGCTCGATACGCTCATTTATGAATTTGAAAAAGACGACTATTGGATCTCTACCGACAAGTCGAAATTAGATATTGATTTGATTCATCGTTACCTGTCCCAAGACTCCTATTGGGCCGAAAATATTCCCCGCGAAATTATTGAACGTTCCATTGCCAATTCGCTGTCTTTCGGCATTTATCACGAACACCGGCAAATAGGCTTTGCGCGAGTCATTACTGATTTTGCGACTTATGGTTATTTGGGTGACGTGTTTGTATCGGCAGCGTACCGAGGCTTGGGACTGTCTAAATGGCTGATGGATTGTATCTTCAATCAAATCCCCGAATTACAGGGTTTCCGTCGGTGGTCATTGGCCACGGCTGACGCCCACGGGTTGTACCGGTACTACGGCTTCGCCGACCTCGCCCGTCCGGAACGAATGATGGAGAAAATCAATTTTACGAAATACTGATTTAGAAAAAGCAAAGAGAAACGGCTCAACCGCATTTAGCTTTTGTTATAAACTCAATTCGACACTCGTCATTCTGAACTCGACATTATTCTCATGCTTACCAAACGAATCATACCCTGCCTCGATGTCAAAGACGGGCGCACGGTCAAAGGAGTGAATTTTGTGAATCTGCGCGATGCCGGCGATGCTGTAGAATTAGCGGCGGTGTATGCCGAGCAGGGAGCGGATGAATTGGTCTTTTTGGACATTACGGCAACGGTTGAAGGGAGAGGTACCTTGCTCGAACTCGTTCGGCGGGTAGCCCATACGATCAATATTCCCTTTACGGTAGGCGGCGGTATTTCTTCCAAAGCGGATGTTTCGGCCCTGCTTAACGCGGGTGCTGATAAAGTTTCGATTAACTCCGCCGCCGTACGAAACCCCGATCTGATCAACGAATTGGCCTTAGAATTCGGCAGTCAGTGCATTGTCGTGGCGATTGATACGAGAAGCCCCCTAACCCCCAATGGGGGAACAGTTCCCCCATTGGGGGTTAGGGGGCTGGTCCACACCCACGGCGGGCGTAAGCCTACCGAGCTCGGCACCCTTGCCTGGGCCAAAGAAGTGGAAGAACGGGGGGCAGGCGAGATTTTGTTAACCTCTATGGATACGGACGGCACCAAAAACGGCTTTGCGTTGGAATTAACCTCCGCCATTTCCCGCAATGCCAACATTCCCGTGATTGCTTCGGGAGGTGCCGGCACGATGGAGCACTTTTACGATGTTTTTACGGCCGGCTATGCCGATGCCGGGCTCGCGGCCAGCATTTTTCACTTCAAAGAAATTGAGATTCCGGCGCTGAAACAGTATTTGCACGAACGGGGCATTCCGATGCGGATGTCGCGTTAGTTCTGTTTGCGTTCCAGAAACTCTTTAAAGCTTTTTCGGTAGGTATCACTGACGGGAATCCATACCTTCCCGATTTGTATTTTTTCCTTGTCAACGGTTTCGATTGCCTCAAACGATACGATGTAAGAGTGGTGTACACGGATGAATTGGTGAGGCGTCAGTTGCGCTTCCAGTGATTTTAACGTTTGCAGGGTTACTACCTTTTTTTCTTTGGTATAAATGGAAACGTAGTCTTTCAGTCCTTCAATGTACAAAATCTCGTTGAGACGAATTTTGACCAACTTTGTCCCGTCTTTCACAAAAATAGATTGCGGCAACGGTTCAACGACCGGTGCGGGTTCCGAAGAAGGCGCCGCCGCCGGCGGACTCAGTCGTTGCGTTACTTTTTCCACCGCTTTCAGAAATCGTTCTAAGGTGATGGGCTTCAGCAAATAATCCACCACATCCAGTTCATAACCTTCCAGCGCATATTCCGAATAGGCTGTGGTAAGGATTACCAGCGGTTTTTTGGGAAGGATCTTCAACAATGAAATTCCCGTAATTTCGGGCATTTGGATGTCAGAGAAGAGAATATCTACCGACTGAGTACGCAAAAACTCCAAGGCCGTTAACGGATTGGAAAAAGATTTGACAAGTTGTAAATGAGTGACTTTGAGAATATACTGTTCGAGCAGATTACGAGCTAAAGGTTCATCTTCTACAACTACGCAGGTAAAGGTCATACCAAATTTAATTTTAAGCGTACACGATATTCATCAGCCTTGTCTTCAATTTCGAGTTCAAAATTGTCAGGATAACTCAACTCCAAACGCCGTTTTACGTTATTCAATCCGATACCGGACTGTTCTTCTTTATTCATTAAATTATCCGGCAGTCTGCTGTTAGCTACGGTATAGATACAGGCTGTTCCTTCCAATACAATATCGGCCGTGATCCAAGCGCCCGAAAAGTTGTTGCTGACGCCGTGTTTAAACGCATTTTCGAGGAAACTGATAAAGATCAAAGGAACAATCAAAATACCGTTGGTATTGCCCGTTATTTCAAAATGAATCGGAATCGGCTCATTGAGGCGGAGTTTTTCCAAACTGATGTAATTTTTCATGTACTCGATTTCCTTGCTCAGCGGCACTTTGGCGTGATTGGAGTCGTAGATCATGTACCGCATCATTTGAGAAAGTTTGGCGATCACCTCAGTAGTATTGGGCGAATGGGTAAAAGCCAAATAATACAGATTGTTGAGGGTATTAAACAAAAAATGAGGATTGATCTGTGCTTTCAAAAAGCGCAACTCAGAAGTAAGCCTCTCATTTTCAATCTCTTTTGTTTTGGCTTCTAATTCAAGCCAGCCTTCGGCAAATTTGAGCATACCCACAAAAACCACAATAAAGAGCGTACTTAATACGACATTGACCGTAAATTTATCTTCGTAGAAATAACAGATTTTTTGGGTATTACCGTCGATCAGATACCGTTTCAGCAAAATAAAAGCCCGTACCAATACCGCAAACGGGATGGAAAACTCTAAAATGTAACGTAATAAACTTTTGTGATTGAGAAACCTTGGCAAAAAGAAAAAATAATTGAGGTACACCACCAACATCATAAAAAGTACTTCAAACGACGTATTCTTGAATGCGTCCAAAAAGCTTACTTCCTGCCCCCGGATAGGAAAACGGATTTGATAAAAGAAAAAAGAAAAATAAACGCACCAAAACGAAAGGTGTAGCAGCAGAATTCGGTGACGTTTGATGAAAGTTTGCATAAGGAGCAACAAAATCTGCCTTTAGTCGGATGCGGAACAATCTAAAGAAGCAGGGTTCAAAGCCCGCAAAATTACAGGAAAACAATCAGGAAATACTATGTCAACTGCTTCTTAATCGAGTCGTTATCGTCTTTTTCTGCCTACTCCCCTTTTTTAACGATACTTTATCCGGTTCTCTCTATCAAGCGGATTTATCGAATAATCAGCCGACTTGCCGATTAAAAGCAACCAATCGCAGAAAGCTGCCGTATCCATTTAAAATTTTATTCTTTTTTTGCCAAAATCAATTTTTAACCCAAACAAACCAATACGATTGCAATGAAAAAAATCGCATTAGCCGCAACAGCCCTTCTCGTATCCTTCTCAACGTTTGCTCAAACTTGGAAAGTGGACAAAGCTCACGCCAAGATAGGTTTTACCATTACTCACTTAATGATATCGGAAGTGGATGGGAATTTCAAAACATTTGATGCTACCCTTACTTCTTCCAAAGAAGATTTTTCAGATGCAGTTTTTGAAGTATCTGCCGATATCAACAGTATAGATACCGATATGGAAAGGCGAGATAATGACCTCAAAAGCGACAAGTACTTCGATGCGGCAAAATTCCCGACCTTGACTTTCAAAAGCACTTCTATTTCTAAAGTGGCCGATAAAAAATACAAATTGACGGGCGATTTGACCATGAAAGGGGTGACAAAGCCGGTTACTTTGGACATGACAGTGACCGGTGTGAAACAAGGTATGGGCAGCCAAAAACCAAAAGCCGGTTTCAAAATTACGGGTACCATCAAACGTACCGATTTCGGGGTAGGCCAAGCATCTCCTGCCGTTTCTGAAGAGGTAGAACTCAGAGCTGTCGGAGAATTTACTCAGCAATAAACAACCCAATCTATAGTTACCAAGAGTTCCACTCAAAGCGTCCGGCGGTATACATCGTCGGGCGCTTTTTTGTTTTATTAAAGTGACCGACGGTTCAAAACCGTCAGGCACTTTACTCACTTAACAAAATCTCCTAATAAACCCTTCTCTTTTACCCGAATCCCTTTTTCGGTCATTTCTACCGTACAGCAATCTGCCACCGGGTCATGATCGAAAAAAAGCAGATAATTGTGCTCCAAGGCTTCTTTCAGTAAGGCTTCTTTTTCTTTCATCGTCTCCAGCGGGCGTACGTCATAGCCCATCACATACGGCACCGGGATGTGTGCGTGCGATGGGATCGTATCGGCCATAAACACCACCGTCTCACCTTTGTAGTTGATTTTAAACATCGTCATTTTCTCCGTGTGGCCATCTGCGTATATAGGTTGAACATTTGCTCCGAACGGATCTTTTACTTTATCCGAAAAATAGAGTTGCCCCGCTTCCTGAATCGGCCGAATATTTTCTTTGAAAAACGTCGCCTTCTCCCGGGCGTTAGGAAACGTAGCCGTATGCCAATGGTCTGAGTGGGTCCAATAGTTGGCGTTGGGAAAAGTCAGTTCATAACCCGTTCGGTCGGCATTCCACTTCACTCCGCCGCCGCAATGATCAAAATGGAGGTGCGAAAAGAGCACGTCAGTTACCTCATGCGCCCCAAAGCCGGCTTTTTCAATCGATCTCACCAAATCGCCGTCGCCGTGACGCTCATAAAACGCCTGCCATTTCGGGTCTTGTTTATCGCCCATGCCGGTATCAATGAGCATCAATCGATTGCCGTCTTCGACAAGCAGGCAGCGCATATCCCAAGAGCAGAGGTTTTTGTCGTCGGCAGGAATCAGGCGGTTCCAGATGGTTTTCGGAACCACGCCGAACATCGCCCCTCCGTCGAGCTTGAAATGTCCGGCATCAATAACGTGCAATTGCATAGCAGTAAGTGATTGGGTAATTGGCCTAAAACAACTAAATTCTCTCAAAACTTGTTATATTTACCGTATAAAAATTAAAAACGGATGACTGCTGTACTTGTCAATGAGTGGATGAATGGAGAAACCGAGCCGTTTATGTTGGAATTGGCCGACGAAATGGATGAGGAAGCGTTTTACCGATTTTGCCGCCGCAATGACCATCTTCGCTTTGAACGCAATCCCGACGGGACCATTTTGATCATGCCTAATACAGGAGGAAAAACAGGAATCAGAAACACAAAAATTGTTTCTCGTTTGGACATTTGGTCTGAATCTTACGGAGGAAAAGTTTTCGACTCTTCAACCGCTTTCAAACTTCCCAATTTTGCCACTCGTTCCACGGATGCCGCTTGGATAAGCAATGAACGCTGGGAAAGTCTGACCGAAGAAGAGCAGGAACGTTTTCCTCCCATTGCTCCTGATTTTGTAGCAGAACTTATGTCGGTAAGCGATAACCTGAAAAAGGCACAGCAAAAAATGTTGGAGTACATCCAAAATGGAGTACAATTGGCTTGGTTAATTCAACCTTCTGCACAAATTGTTTTTATTTACCGAGCCGACGGAACCATCAGCAAAGTAATTGATTTTAATAATAAACTGTCGGGTGAGAACATCTTGCCCGGATTTGAGTTTTCCCTTAAACTAATGCTTTCATAAACCAACTTGAGAGCCTGATTAATGACCAACGATACCAAAAAAATCCTCATCGTCGAAGATGACTCCCGCATTGCCCAAAATATCAGCAAAGGTCTCCGCGAAAAAGGCTTCGATACCGAAGTGGCCTACGACGGACTGATCGGCAGCAAAATAGCTTTAGCCAATCACTTCGACCTGATCATTCTGGACATCAACCTGCCTTCCATGAACGGCTACGAAGTGTGTAAAAACATTCGCCAACGCGATCCGAATGTGCCGGTGCTGATGCTGACCGCTCTGGGCGAAGCCGATGACAAGATCGAAGGATTCAATGTAGGCGCTGATGATTACATTGTTAAGCCTTTTGATTTTCGAGAGTTATTAGCCCGCGTCAATGTGTTCCTGAAGCGTTCTCAGTCGGATACCGAAACTGCCGGCGGAAATTTACTGCGGGTAGCTGACCTTGAGATCAACGCGGATACGAAAACCGTAATCCGGGCCGGTCAGAATATTGATCTGACTCCTAAGGAATTGGCTTTACTGGAATATTTGGTACGAAATAAGGGCCGCATTGTCTCCAAAACCGACATTGCCGAAAAAGTCTGGGACATGAATTTCGACAGCGGCACCAACGTCGTAGAAGTATATATCAACTTTTTACGCAAAAAAATAGACCGCGATTTTGAACCCAAACTGATTCATACCAAATCGGGAATGGGTTACGTACTGAAGGAAGACTCCTGATAAACATGAAGTAATCCCTCACAATGGGTGATTGTTTTTCCAAGCATCCGGTACTAACTTGCCACACTTTTTCAACTAACTTCTCGTTCATTCCATGAAAACCAAAGCTCTATTAATAAGCTTACTGCTGAGCAGCATAGCTTTTGCACAAACCAATACCCCGATTATGAGTGATAATCCTTTATTGCAGCCTTTCTCCACCCTGCATCAAACACCTCCTTATGACAAAATAAAAGTAGATCATTTTCTGCCGGCCCTCAAAGAAGCGATGGTACAGGGACGTAAGGAAATTGACGCTATTGTCAACAATCCGGCCAAGCCGACTTTCGAAAATACCATTGTGGCTTTGGAGCGCGCCGGCGATCTGCTGAGCCGCATTACTCCGATTCTCTTTCATTTGAACGGCTCTGAAACCACGCCTGAACTTCAAAAAGCCGTAAAAGAAGCCAGTCCGTTGTTGACCGAATACGGCAATGATATTTCGCTGAATGATAAACTCTTTGCGCGGGTCAAGGCCGTATGGGATGAGCGTGCCAAACTCAAATTGGATACCGAAGGGGCTATGCTTTTGGAAAAGAATTACAAGTCTTTTTCCCGCAATGGTGCCAACCTGAATGCCGCCGATAAAGAAAAGCTGCGTGGTCTGAACAAAGAATTGTCGCAACTTTCCATCGAATTCAACGAGCATAACTTGGCCGAAACCAATGAATATGCCCTTCAGATAACCGACGAGAAAGAATTGGCAGGTTTACCTGATTTCGTGAAAGAAGGTGCCAAAGCTACGGCAAAGCGCATGAACAAAGAAGGATGGGTCATTACGCTTCAAGCTCCCAGTTACGGCCCTTTCATGCAATATGCCGACAATCGGGAATTGCGAAAAAAACTATGGCTGGCTTACAACAAGCGCGGCTTTAACGGCGACAAGAACGACAATCAGGCCATTATTCAGAAAGTAGTAAAACTGCGCCACGACAAAGCTAAATTGTTAGGCTATAAAACCTGGGCGCACTATATTTTGGAAGAGCGCATGGCCGAAACTCCCGAAAAGGTAATGGCCTTTGAAAACGACATTCTGAACTACGCCAAACCGGCAGCCATGCGTGAGTTGAAAGAATTGACCGATTTTGCCAAGAAAAACGGTTTTGAAGAACAGGTACTGCAACGTTGGGATGCGAGCTATTATGCCGAAAAATTGAAGAAAGAAAAATACAGCATCAACGACGAGTTGTTGAAACCCTACTTTAAATTGGAAAACGTATTGGACGGCCTCTTTACTTTAACCAACAAGTTGTACGGGCTCACTTTCAAGGAAAACAAAACCATTCCGGTGTGGAATCCGGAAGTAAAAGCCTACGAGATTTTTGATGAAAAAGGGCAATTGTTGGCCGTATGGTACGGCGATTATTTCCCTCGCCCGGGCAAACGTGCCGGTGCCTGGAATACAGGTACGCTGTCGCAACACTTTGAAGGAACCAACGACATCCGCCCGCACGTGATCAACGTGTGTAATTTCACCCGTCCGACGGATACCAAACCTTCTTTACTTACTTTCCGGGAGGTAGAAACCCTTTTCCACGAGTTCGGTCATGCCTTGCACAGCATGATGTCGCACGTAAAATACGAAACGGTCAGCGGTACCAGCGTGGCTTGGGATTTTGTAGAATTGCCCAGTCAGTTTATGGAAAACTTCTGCACTGAGCCGGAAGTATTGAAGCTATTTGCCAAGCATTACCAGACCGGCGAAGTGATCCCCGCAGAGTTGATCGAGAAGATCAAACAGTCTTCCAATTTTATGTCGGGCATGGGACTGACGCGCCAAATCAACTTGGGCCTTACCGATATGGCATGGCACAACGGCGCCCCTACGGGTGAATCTGTAGCGGAAGTGGAAAAGAAAGTGGCCGAACAAACAGACTTGTATCCCATCGTACCCGGAACGGCCGTCAGTACAGCTTTCCAACATATTTTTGCCGGGGGGTATTCGGCCGGATATTATTCCTACATGTGGTCGTCGGTATTGGATGCCGATGCGTTTGAAGCATTCAAAGAAAAAGGCATTTTCAACAAAGAAGTATCGGCTTCTTTCCGTGACAATATCCTTTCAAAAGGCGGTACCGAAAAGCCGATGGTCTTGTACAAGCGTTTCCGTGGCCGTGAGCCCAAGCCCGATGCCATGCTGAAACGTGACGGATTGGCGCTTTAATTTGCAGATAACCTCACCCCTGCCCCTCTCCTTTCAGGAGAAGGGTTTTCACAAAGTCCCTCTGCTGAAAGGAGGGGGCAGGGGTGAGGTTAAACCTTTAATAATACCGCCCCACCGTAGGGCTTTCCACAATCTTTTTTCGGATTTCGAGCGCATTGATTGCCCCCTGCTTGGTATAAACCACCTTCCCGCCCGGCTCAATGATCAAGGTATAAGGTAAAGCCCCTTGCCATTTCGGGTCAATTATCTCAATAAATTGATACACATCCATTCCGTCCAAAATATAATTGGTATTGGATGCTTGCTTGCCTTTTAAGAATTTCAGGGCCTTCTCACGTTGAGCCGGTTTATCGGTCGTAATGCTGACAAATTCAAAATCACGACCGCGGTACATACGGTTCATGGTCACAAACTCAGGGAATTCTACCACACACGGTCCGCACCAAGTAGCCCATACATTGATGACACGTAGTTTTTCGCTGTCATTTTTTAACAGTTTTCGCAGGCCGTCCGGGTTTAAGGATTGGAGTTTTACTTCTTCTTTGGCCCATTCGGCTTTGCCTTTCTCAATCCAATCCGATTTTTCCTTCCATTTTACCGAGCAACCAAACGATTTGGTCTTTTGCACGGCTATTGGCTTACCGGTCAGTAACGCCTCGACCGCATCACGGGCATTATTGATCTTAGGAGTTTCTGTAGGTTTTTCCACATCATCAAAGCGACCTACGTATTGCAGTTTGCGCTCTTGATCGAAAATGAACACGTGCGGCGTAGCCACGGCTCCGTAAGCCAATGAAGTAACTTGTGTCGCACCGTCGTAGAGATACGGAAAGTTATATTTCTTGTCTTTGTAGCGAATCTTCATTTCTTCAAAAGTATCGCTCAAATCAGTGTATCCCAATTCATCTAAACGCACGGCTGAAGGGTCGTTGGTGGAGATAGCCACGACCTGCACACCTTTGGCTTTGTAATCGTTGGTCAAACGAATAATGCGGTCTTCATACGCTTGAGCCGTAGGGCAATGGTTACAGGTAAAAACCACTACCAACACCTTTGCTTTACTGAAACTCGCCAGACTGTACGTTTTTCCGTCAGTTCCCGGCAGTTTAAAATCCGGTGCTTTAGTGCCGATCTCCAGGGTTTTCGGGTCAATCGCCTGCACATTCAGTGCTACCCAAAAGAATGTTAAACAAAAGAATAGGCTCGTTTTCATGTTATTTTTTGGGTTTAAAAGCCCCCCGGCCCCCAATGGGGGAGCATTAGTTTATATTATTTTCCCATTGAGCGGGATCGTCCGTGCGGGTAGGGGGTCTCAATCATCAATGGATTGATAAATGATTTGCCGAAACAGATTATTGAGATTGTCGCCGCTGCTTTGGGTCTGTTTCATAATGACGCCAATGATTTTTTCTTTTGGGTCAGCAAAATAATTGGTGTTGAAATACCCTCCCCACTCAAACGTCCCGGCGCTTCCTTTCGCCCCTTTTTCTTCGCCGGCTTTGTTCAATAACCCAAACGCCAACCCATGCGAAGAATTTGCTTTGTCGCCACCCAAAAGATCCCCTACTTGATTACTCAAAATGGTCTCGATGGTTTTACGGCTTAAAAACCGCTTACCGCCCAATTCGCCCCCGTTCAGATACATCATCAGAAAAGTGGCGTAATCTTTGGCCGTACTCGATAACCCCGCTCCGCCCGAATAAAACGATTTCGCGCCTTTGACAGGATATTCCGGGTCGTAAAAGGTAAAAGGATACCGTACCCATTTGCCGTTTTGCGGTTTTTGGACGGCCACTAAACGCGACGCTTTAGCATCCGGCAAATAAAAATAGGTATCGTTCATCCCCAAAGGTTCAAACAGACGCTTCCGTAAAAACTCATCGAACGACATCCCCGACATGAGCTCAATAAAATAGCCCAATACATCCAATCCTTCAGAATAAACGAATTTTTCGCCGGGGTGATGATGTAACGGCAATTTTGCGAGTTTTTTGATATTGTCTCCGATTTTGACGGGTTCGGTAGTAAACAGATCAACAATCCCTGCTTTGTAATAAAGCGCTTTGAATTTCTCGTCGCCGTCGATTGCCCCGTAGCCCAAACCCGACGTGTGCGTCAGCAAATGCCGAATGGTGATTTCTGATTTGACCGGCTCAGTGGTATAAGTACTGTCCTGAAATTTGAAGGTTTTTAAAACAGTTTGATTTTTAAACTCCGGAATGTATTTGGAAATCGGATCATCCAACTGAAACTTACCTTCCTCCCACAGCATCATTACCGCCGTAGATGTGATCGCCTTGGACATCGAAGCAATCCGAAAAATATCATCGCGTTTAAGCAGGCGATTGGCTTCATTATCGGCCATACCGAAGGCTTTATGATACACGATTTTCCCGTTGCGTACTACAATAGCCGCTACCCCCGGGACTGCATTTTGAGTAACTCCGTTTTGTAAAATACCATCCAACCGAGCGAGGCGTTCCGACGATATACCTACGGTTTCGGGAGCTGCATCGGCCAACGGAGGCGAATTTTTAATGGATTTAGTTTGAGCGGTTGCCTGTAGGGCGAAAACAAAAAAGGCAGTAATCAGGGTGCAAAATGTCTTCATAAAGCGTGCTGGTTTTTACAACACTATCAAGCAGTTAGCCCTAAAATTTTACTGTTACCTAAAGGGCTAACAAAAAAAATAGCCGTAAGGTCGGTGTTGACAAAAGACATAAATCGAAAAAAGCGCCGTTCAGCGGCGCTTTTTTCGATTTATAACAGCTTGAAAACATCAATATTTTGCCGGCTCGTTGGGCTTCGGTGTAGATTGACGGATAAACTCCCGAATATCTTCGTTGGCTTTTTGAAGGTCTTCTTTACGCAGGTACATCATGTGACCGCTGCGATACCCTTTCCAACTCATGCGGCTTTTAAGCTTACCGCCGGGGTCCATTTGCCACATGTTGTATTGCGCATTAAAATAGTCACAAGCCCCGTCATAATAACCCGACTGCACTAACAAATGCAGATAAGGATTTTGCGCCATCGCTTGACGTAGGTTCTCCCCCGTTTGATCGTTAGAACGGTCCCAAGGATTGACAGGACCGAACATATAGTATTTAAGATCGGTCTTGTAGTTCAGTTCGTTGCGAAGGTACATGTTGATGGCCGGCGTAAACGAATGTAACCAAGAGGTGAGTTCGGCGTTGAAATCGGGGCGATCTCCGGCATCTTTACGGTCAAGTCCCTTGTATCGGGAATCCAAACGTCCTACGGTATAGCCTTCATCGCGCAGGAGTTCTTTCCAAAAGTATTGTAATGGCACATTCAGGTTATTTTGCAAAATGACTTTTTCAGAAACTCCGGTATAACGGGCCAATTTAGCCGCAATTGATTTCTTTTTAGTATCATCCACAAAACCGCCCATGCTCACTGCGGGCAGAAGTTCGTTGATTGTAAAAGCTTCCACTTCGGGCAGGAAAGCCGTCAGGTCTTTTTGTTGTAAATCAGCCGGCAATTTTTTATGATACCAAGCCGTAGCGGCACAGTAAGGCACTTTCAACGCCGCTTCAGAAGCCTCTCCGCGCTCAATACCCAACGTAGTAGGCGATACCAAAATAACACCGTTAAGGTACATCCATTGAGCACTTTGCAGTTCAAGAGCCAAGCCCGAAACCCGTGTGGTCCCATAGCTTTCTCCGATCAGGTATTTGGGAGAATCCCAACGATTATTGCGCGTGACAAAAGTCCGAATCCACTCTGCCAAATACTTAATATCGGCATTGACCCCAAAAAACTTAGAAGTAGGAATGTCCTTACTTACAGCCCGCGAATAGCCCGTATTTACGGGATCCACAAACACAATATCAGCTACATCCAAAATAGAATACGGGTTTTTCTTGTAGCCGTAAGGTTGTATCGGATTACCTTCATCATCAATGTTAAGAAGGCCCGGCCCTGTATAGGCCAAGTGCATCCAAACAGATGCCGTTCCGGGGCCGCCGTTGAACGAAATGACCAACGGTCGTGTGCCGCGGTCTTTCACATCGGTACGTTCGTAATACATATAAAACAATCCGGCTAATGCTTTGCCGTTTTCGTCCCAAACAGGCATCATTCCCGTCGTCGTTTTGTAAGGCACGCGTTGGCCTTTCACAGTAACCTCATGTTCGGTAGTTACGTAAGAGTCCGGATTAAAAGGAATACTTTCCGCGGCCTTTTCTTCTTTAGGAGTCGCCGCAGGAGCAGTGGGAGGGGTAGAAGAACGGTCAGCAGGGCGTTGTTGGGCATGGGTAAAACAGAAACTGCTCAGTACAATGGCTGAGAAGAGTACGCTTTTTTTCATAAGGGCATTTAGTTTGGTAGTGAAAATAAAATCGGGAATAAAATTTACTAAAGTTGCAATAAAACAGAGTGAACGCCAAATTAAAAGTGAAAAGTCGGTTTTATCGTTTTAAAACTGTAAAATGAGGTTGTATTCCGGGATGAATGAGACTAATATTGAAGCGAAAGCCGTAATTTTGCACATCCAAAAAGACCGTTACTTTATGCAGTTATACGATGTAGTAATAGTGGGGGCAGGACCGTGCGGATTGGCCGCCGGCATTGAAGCCGCCAAAGCCGGTTTAAGTCATCTCATTCTTGAAAAAGGAAGTATTACGGAGTCCATTCGTCGCTATCCTAAACGAATGCGTTTTTTTTCGACGGCCGAAAATATTGAGATCGGCGGCATTCCGTTTCCGATATCAGAAGTGAAGGCCAATCGCAGCGAAGCATTGCAATACTACCGCAAGGTAGCCGGTTACTATCATCTGAATTTTAAACTGTTTACCGAAGTCACACAAGTCCTCAACCGGGAGAAGATTTTTGAAGTACAGACGGTCGGTGGCGAAGTATATCATGCTCGTAAAGTCATTATTGCCACGGGCTATTTTGATTTCCCGCGCCGGTTGGGAGTGCCGGGCGAAGATCTGCCTCACGTTTCGCATTACTACGACGAGCCGTTTCAATATTCATTTTCCAAAGTGGTCATTATCGGAGCGGCCAACTCCGCCGTAGAAGCCGCCTTAGAACTGTACCGCCACGACGTAGATGTGACGGTCGTTCACCGAGGAGAAGACTTCCGTTCTACCGTGAAGTATTGGTTGATTCCCGACGTAAAAAACCGTGTCAAAGAGGGAAAAATCAAAACCAAATTTAACAGCTTACTGAAAGCAATCGAACCGAAGCGCATTCTGACGGAAAATGTACTGACCGGCGAAGAAGAATGGACCGAGGCTGATTTTGTCTTGATGTTGGTAGGCTATCTGCCCGACGGTGCCTTGCTGCAACGATGCGGCATTGAACTGCGTGAAACAAGCCTTATCCCCGTATTCGATCCCGACACCTACGAAACCAACGTACCCGGCCTGTATTTGTGCGGTACGGTATTGGCCGGGATTCACACTGAAAAAGTATTTATTGAAAACGGACGTGACCACGCCGCTGCAATCATTGACCACATTGCCGGGCGGGAAATACGAAAAGTGAAGGAATTGATTGATCGTATTTAATCCCGGATTTGCTCCCGTATTCGCTTTGCTGTAGCCGCGGGGTTATCTTCCGCCACTTCTATTTTCATTACAGAAGAAGTCGGTCGGCGAGAGAGACCGTGCAGGTAAGCTTTGTCGTAGTAATTGAGCGAAATAGCGGCTACCTCCGCGTAATTTCGTTCTTCCAAAGCTTCCATCGCTTTTTTGTGGTGTTGGCCGCCGAGCCGTTTTTTGATCCGGTCCGTAGCTTGCCCGAGCAATTGGTGGTCATAGCAGGCATACTCACGAACAAGGCGCTGAATTCGTAAGGGTTGAGGCATGTCCACAAAAACCAGTTTCGGAGTCCGCTCCATTTGTTGCCAAAGGGCCAAAGGAATAAAACAGGTACCGATATGCCGGCTTTCGTCTTCTAACCACAGCCGCCGTGTTGGGTCCAATTGAATCCAATGCTCATACAACAGGTTTTCAAATTGCTCAGAGGAGGGTTGCGGTGCTTGGCCGATCGCTCCGTACGAAGACCCTTTATGATGGGCGATTGCCTCCAGATCAATTACCTGCTCACCCAATTTTGCTAATTCCCGCAAAATATCGGTTTTCCCGCTACCCGTATGTCCTCCTAAAACGATCAGGTTTTGAGCCCGCTCAAAATCCGATAATACCTGATTTCGATACGCTTTGTACCCCCCTTCCAACGTGTGAACGCGAAAACCCGCCGTGCGGAGCAGCCAGGCAAAGCTGCCGCTGCGCATTCCGCCGCGCCAACAGTGGACCAGCACTTCACGGTCGGGAGCCAACAGATCGGCCTGTTTGACAAAATCGGCCAATTTAGGCCCGACAAGTTCCAATCCTAACCTAACAGCCGCATCTCGTCCGAAAAGTTTATAACAGGTACCGACCTTAGCCCGTTCTTCATTATTAAAAAGCGGGATATTTACCGCCGTCGGAATATGGGCATGCGCATATTCCGACGGAGAGCGCACGTCAACAATCGGGACAGTCCGAGCTTTAAAAAGGAATTCTGCGGTAGAAAGGGGACGGTCGGCCATATTCTTATAGTTACATTTATTTCCTGATTCCTTGATGTTTCAGCATATCACCAATTTGGTTGACCATACGAATGGAAGCCTCAATTTCTTCTTTTCGAATGGCCACACTTTCGATATTAAATCCAAATGGAATATGGTGTTCGGTACAAAAAGCGGTCAGCTCGTCAGCAATTTGAAGACAAAAGTCCACTGAGGTTTCTAAAATATTTTCGGATGCCAACAGATTCTCCTTGACATCTTCGGGAATGTGAATCCCCAACCACTCCATAAAATGAAGGGTTTTCTTGGAACCGCAGGCCGTAATGGTAAAAATCACCGTAGGCATGGATTGATTTTGTGCCTCACAGGTACGGGCTACATCGACCAACATGCGTTTGGCATAGTCAACGTTAAAAACGCACTGCGAAATAAAATAACTGACGCCATTAGCCATTTTATCCAAAATACGTTGATCTTCATCCTTGAGTACGGCATGGCGCTCGGGGATCGTTACTGCCCCGATAACCGATTGTTCCTGATAATCACGCCAAACAGCATAAGCTTCCGGCAACGAAGTAACGGGCTGAAAATCGGGCGAGGGAACGCCCACAAAAACCGGAAGAAACGAAAGGGCCGTTAGATTTTCTACCCACTGACGAAGCTCGTCACGGGTAAACTTACCGGCAGGACGGTAAATGATTTTTTGTACTTGAAGCGGGTGCAAATAATCACGGGCAAATTCGAAAGGATCCAAAGCGCTCAAAAACGGAAAAGGGCGCTCTTCGGCAGTTCGAGCCGATTCATCCTGAACATCGTACACAATGAGGGCATCAATATCCAAACCGTGAAGACGTGCCAATGTCTTCTCAGCAATTTCACTTACTCTTTCGGGAGCGGTTTGTAATTTTGGCGGGGTAATACCGTACAGCAACAGGCCGGAATCCTTCGACTTAATTCTGTTTAAAAACATAAATTTGATTCGTAATGAGGTACAAAGGTAGGAAGACTACCTCTTAGGCAGAAAGGCCGCCCTTAAATTTTATCGGAATAAAAAAAATGAACCATTCTTTCTTGACTGTATCCTAATAAAAAAACATCCCTTGCTTGAAATGCGAAAGGGATGTTTTTTGCTTTGACAGGAAAGGCAATAAATGCCGCGAAATCATTTTATTTCTGTCCTTTCAGGATTTTTTCATAGCGAGGCATGTCTTTAAACAGATCCAACGCCGCTTTGACTTCCGGATCGGTACGGAACACAAACTCGCGTTCGCCTTTTTGCAGATAGACGTGCGACATAATTTCACGCTCCAGCATATGCTTAACGTCTTTTTTAAAGATCATCAAATCGGTCTCTTTGCTGTGCGATAATTTGGTTTTCAGGGCTTTCAGCTGATCCTGAATCACGTCAAAATATTTTTCTTTTTTGGCCGATGCTTCCAATTCCCCAAGGTCTTTCTCCACTTGGGTGGTATAATCGTATTCTTTGTCTTTAAGCCAATTGACAAAATTTTGATAGTCTGCCTCGCTCATTTCAAACTCTTTGGCCGGTTTGATAGTGGGGTTAGCGGCCCGGTACTGAAGCGCATAGTCAAAAAAGAGTCCTTTCGCGTTAAGACTGTTGGTAATCGGGGTGCGGTTGACCAATTCGGTGGCTACATCCGGTTCCACTCCGCCTCCGTCGTACACTACGCGCCCGTTACGGGTCTTGAAAGCAACTTTGAGCGAATCCGGCACTTTTCCTACGCTGCCGTCGGCATTGCGGTGGCTATAATCAATCGCTTGAATGCAACGCCCGCTCGGGATATAGTATTTAGCTACGGTTACTTTCAGTTTGGTATTGTAAGATAAATCGCGCGTAGTTTGAACTAAGCCTTTTCCGTAGGTACGTTGCCCGATCAACACCCCGCGATCGTAATCCTGAATTACGCCCGATACAATTTCCGAAGCGGAGGCACTGTGACCGTTGACCAACACTACTAACGGAATCTCGGTATCAACGGGGGCCATTGGTGCCGTGTACGTTTTATTCCATTCGGTCACTTTACCGCGATTAGACACCACTTCGGCGTCTTTAGGAATAAACAAATTACAGATCAAAACCGCTTGGTCAAGCAATCCGCCGGGATTCTCGCGAACATCCAACACCAGTTTTTTCATCCCTTTGCCTTTCAATTCGACCAAGGCATTTTTCACTTCCCGAGCCGCTGTTTGATTAAAATCTTTGAGGTCAATATATCCCACTTCGTCCGTCAACATGCCGTAATAAGGTACATTGCCTGTCTTCACAAACTCACGTGTAACACTTACTTCAATCAGGTCTTTGCTTCCAACCCGCTTCACGGCCAATTTCACGACCGAATTTGCCTGGCCTTTCATCAATTTATCGGGATTAGCATCTTTGCGCACCGTCAGGTCTACGCCATCAATCTTAACAATTTCATCCCCGATGTGCAGCCCTGCTTTTTCGGCAGGAGAACCCTCTAAAATCGAATAAATAACATTTTTTCCTTTGACAGTGGTGATCACGGTCCCGATCCCGGTGTATTGGCCGGTGGTCATGGTGCGATAATCCTCAATTTCGTCTTCAGCGTAGAAATTAGTGTAAGGATCCAAATTTTTAAGCATGGACTCTATGCTCATTTTGGTAAGACGATTCGGATTGATCTCATCCACGTAATAGCGATTCAATTCTTTGAAAAGGGTGGCATAGATGTCCAAATTGCGGGCAATTTCAAAAAAACGCTCGTCATTGCGGAACGCAAAAAATCCCAATCCAACCACACAGACGACAGCCAAGGTAAGTTTACGTAAATGTTTCATGGAAGTTAAAAATCTCCTGCCCCAAAGGAGAGTTAATTTATCAGAACAGCACTGTTCTGAGGGATTTCGGTTGTTTCTGTAGTTTAACGAAAAATGCTGACGAAGTTATGCATTTTCCCTAAAAAAACGAGCAATGCCCCGAAAGACATTGCTCGTTTGTAAAAGGCAAGCGATTATTACCTTATTTTCCCGCTTCAAACAATTGGAAGAACTGATCCAATTTAGGCAGAATCACGATTTCAGTACGACGGTTGGTGCTGCGGCTTGCCGCGTCTGAATTAGCCACTTTAGGTACATATTCGCCACGGCCGCCGGCAGTCATACGCTCAGGAGCTACGCCGTATTTCTTCTGAAGCGTACGTACTACGGAAGTAGCACGCTTGGCGCTCAAATCCCAGTTGTCTTCCAATACAGACGCACTATTGTAAGGCATGTTGTCTGTGTGGCCTTCTACCAAGATATCGAAATCTTTACGGTCATTAACCACTTTTGCAATTTTGCTTAATACGGTTTCGGCTTGTGAAGTAATTTCGTAGCTGCCGTATTTAAACAACATTTTGTCGGAAAGGGAGATATAAACTACTCCTTTTTTTACTTCGATGTTTACATCCTGATCGTTTACATTGTCCAATGAACGTTTCAGACTCATCACTAAAGCCAGGTTGAGGGAGTCTTTGCGGCGCAAGTTTGAGTTCAGATCCTGAATATAAGAACTCTGGCGATTGAGCGCATCCAGTGACTTTTTGATACTTTCGGCACCGTCTTTGCTCACGATGGATAAATCTGAAAGGCGATCCAAAAGGTTGGTATTGGTACGTTTCAAGTACGCCAATTCGTCCTCAAGTGCTTTCAATTTTGCCCGCTCATTGGTAATGTCTCCATCTTTCATCTTGATTTGGTTTTTCAAATCACTGATGTCGTTGTTCAGTTTTGCGGACAAAGCATCACAATCCGCTTTGTTTTTATCCAATAAAGCCTGAAGTTCTGCTTTTTCTTTGTTTAGTTGCGCCAACTGTTTTTTGTTACACGAGGCGAATACGATTACTGACAAGGAAAACAAAATAATTTTTCTCATTTTTTTATTTTATGAGGTTAAAAGTGGATGTTTAATAGTTAGGTTTTCGTTACAAACTTAACGGGTTTGTGTTGATTTTCTACTATATAAACTGATTTCTTGCTTTTTTTTACCACTCGTTTCGTAATTTTTTTTAAAAATACTTTGTTAAAGTATCCCGTTGCATCAAAATCAAGTTTCTCCCTAGGCCGGCACTCTTCCCGAAGAGAATAGATTATAATTTCTATGACGAACAGCAACAAACAGCGGGTTGACGGAAAAGCGGACAAAATATGCCTCGCGGTACTAAAGGCACAAAGGAAGAAGGGAGTGGATACCCGTTAATTTCCGAAAAAATTTCTATTTTTACGGCCGTTTTCAACCCAAATTCAGAATTTTACACATAACAATGAGACAAATACTTTTCCGTGAAGCCTTGCGTGAGGCCCTGAGTGAAGAAATGCGCCGCGATCCGAGCGTGTTTTTGATGGGCGAAGAAGTTGCCGAATACAACGGAGCCTACAAAGTAAGCCAAGGAATGCTTGACGAATTCGGGCCGGAGCGGGTCATTGATACGCCTATTGCCGAATTGGGTTTTGCCGGTATCGGTGTAGGAGCGGGTATGAACGGCTTACGTCCTGTCGTTGAATTTATGACGTTTAATTTCTCTTTGGTAGCGATTGACCAAGTCATCAACTCGGCGGCAAAGATTCTTTCTATGTCGGCCGGCCAATATAGCTGCCCGATCGTATTTCGCGGACCTACCGGAAACGCCGGTCAGCTGGGAGCACAACACTCGCAAAATTTTGAGAATTGGTATGCCAATACGCCGGGTCTGAAAGTGGTGGTTCCTTCCAATCCCTACGATGCCAAAGGACTTTTGAAAGCCTCTATTCGGGATAACGACCCGGTTATTTTCATGGAGTCTGAGTTGATGTACGGTGATAAAGGCGAGGTACCTGAAGAGGAATATATTATTCCTTTGGGCAAAGCGGAAATAAAGAAAGAAGGTACGGATGTCACTATTGTATCGTTCGGAAAGATGATTCCGCGAGTGGTGAATCCGGCCATTGAAGAGCTCGCTAAAATGGGTATCAATGCTGAATTGGTCGATCTTCGTACCGTTCGCCCGATTGACTACGATACAGTCATCCATTCAGTGAAAAAGACCAATCGTTGTGTGGTGGTAGAAGAAGCATGGCCTTTGTCGTCTATCGCTACCGAATTAACTTATATGATTCAGCGTAAAGCGTTTGATTACATGGATGCGCCTGTGATCCGGGTCAACAACATGGATGTATCGCTGCCTTACGCTCCTACCTTGGTCGAAGCAACGCTGCCCAGTGTCAAGCGTACCATTGAGGCGGTAAAATCCGTTATGTACCGTCATTGATTTATTGACTGTTATCAGGTAGTTATTCATTGTTGAAAGATTTTCGAGAAACCGGAATTTAAGACCTTCAACTTTAAATAACAGCCAACAAATCACCGATAACTTTTCAGCCCCGAAAGGGGCTTTTTTTGTTTGGCATGATTTTTTAGGGCTTAACTTATCATAAAACCATTATTTTTGGAGTTATTCATCCAAAAATCTTTTTCAACAATGAAACGCATCTTATCAACCTTAGTAATAACCCTAATCGGCAGTTTCGGATTACAAGCTCAAACAGCTGTAGTGACAGCCGACAGTATTTTTAATAAATTTTACCAAGCCACCGGCGGTAAAGAACTTTGGAGCGGTATCCAAACCTATACCATAAAGCAAACCTACCGGGCGGGTACTGCTAATGATTACGATTTGGAAGTAAAAGCGTCACTCCCGTTGCAAGCGCTTTCCAAAACACGAACCATCATGAAACGGGATTTTATCTACGGCATTAAAGGGACAGACGGATGGCTCAAAATACCAATTGGCAGCCGGGATAAGGTCAGCCAATTTCAGACGAGTGATTTGAGCGATAAAGAGCGCGAAAACATGCGTCGCGAACTGAGAGATCTGCCGGGGCCTTTTATAGATTACACCCAAAAAGGGTACATTGCTACGGTAGCAGGTACAGAACAAATTAACGGTAAACCTGCCTTTCAGGTCGAGTTGGAGGGAAAAGGCGTAAAGTATAACTTGTTTTTTGACACTGCAAGCGGATTGTTGGTTCGGGAGAAGGTGACGCTTTCGACCAATGAAATACAGACCCGTGACCATACGCAATATGCGAAATCCGCTTACGGTATTTCGTATCCGTCAGAAACCACCTTAGTAAGCAGTATTGATAAAAAACCGGTGAAAGTGACCACTGTCATGGAGTTCAACCCCACCATTGCCGATACCGCTTTTGTAAGATAAGTGTCTTTAGAGACAAAACTTGAGGCCGT
Organism: Spirosomataceae bacterium; assembly: GCA_046329125.1. Classification (GTDB taxonomy): domain Bacteria; phylum Bacteroidota; class Bacteroidia; order Cytophagales; family Spirosomataceae; genus Runella. The sequence goes on from JAXLVD010000005.1 coordinate 347,789, forward strand.
CGTTTCACGACGGCCTCAACCGACCGATAAAGAAAGAGATTAACCACCGTACCACCTGTGTGGTAACATCGTTATATGGGTTTGAGAAAAGTTGGCAAAATAGTTCTTCTGGCCTTCATCGGATTATTATTGGTTGTCGGAACGGCCATTGTTTGGTTGCAAACAGGCTCGGGTCAAGATTGGCTGACGCGCCGAGTGGTTTCTTACCTGCGCCAAAAACTCCAAACCCGCGTAGAGGTAGCGCATGTTCGTTTTCAACTGCCGGATTGGATAGAGTTACAAAACGTCTATTTGGAAGATGAACATCGTGACACACTTTTAATGGGGAAACGATTGTATGTCGATTTGGATGTGTGGGGATTGTTACAGAACAAAGTAGGAATCAATGAAGTACAATTGGAGAACATCTACCTGCATGTACACCGTACTTTACCCGACACTACCTTCAATTTTGCTTTTATTACGAAAGCTTTTTCCGACCCCGAAGCACAGCCCGACACTGCAGCGGCTCCGTTGGATATGCGTTTGGATGCCCTCAAACTGAAAAACGTACGCGTGCTTTATCGCGATGCCCTCATCGGAACTGATGCCAATCTGTGGCTCAACGAATCCAACGTTACTTTCTCAGCTTTTAATCCTTCTTATAATAGGTACCATTTTACCGGTACCGTATTGAATGCGGGCAAAGGCTCCGTTCGGATGTATGCCCCGCTTCGTCCGCCCCAATCCGGATCGGACAGCGCCACCGTCGCGGCCAACCCTTCGGACTCACTTGATTTGAAATTGGGAAACATTCAGGTGAAAGACTTTGAGTTAGCTTACGAAGACGAAACCCAAAAATTGAAAACGGGCGGCAAAATCGGGCAGTTAAACGTAGTGACTGACCATGTTTATTTGGATAAATTAGCCGTATCGCTTAAAAAACTGGGGGTACAAAATACAAGTTTGGTTTTTCGAACCGACAGTTTGGCTTTTGATGTCAGCCGATTCAATACCCAACTGGAAGACTTTCTCTTTACTCCCGATCGCATAGCCGGAAAACTGAAATCGGCGAGTATGGTGGAGAAAAGAGGCTTTACGCTGCGGCAATTGAAAACCGATTTTGCGTATTCCAATACCCAAACTTCGCTCGAAAATCTATATCTGCAAACCAACGAAACCCTGCTTCGCAATCGGGCCGTACTTCGCTACCACTCGTTGGAGGAATTGTCAAAAAATATCGGCAATGTTAACGTAGATATAAATTTGCAAAAAAGTCAGATAGGCTTTAAAGATATACTGACTTGGATGCCCTCCTTGCGCAAAACACCTCCGTTTGACCAAAACCCGACCGCTATTGTAAAAGTCAACGGAATAGTAACGGGCAAGGTGAATAATTTGCTGGTAAAAGCAGTCGAGGTCAGCGCACTTGACGAAACTCGACTGCGTATGGACGGAAGAATTGCCGGCCTGCTGGTACCGCAAAAAATGGTACTTGACCTCAAGGTAAGCGAATTGACGACCGTACGCAGGGATATTGAGCGTTTGGCCCCCAAAGATGCCTTACCGACGTCCATTGAACTGCCGGTCAAGATGCTGTTAACGGGCGATGTCAAAGGCAGTCTCGACAATCTTACCTTGAGTACTCGTTTGGCTACGGATATGGGAGAAGCCACGTTTGAAGGCAACCTCAAAAACTTTGTCAAGGCCAAAAGTCAGAGTTACGAAGGCACCTTGATACTGAAGGAGTTTAATGCCGGCCAACTGCTGAAACAATCGCCCGAAGAATTAGGTAAACTTTCATTGACGGCTACGGTGAACGGGCAGGGTATTGACCCCAAAACACTTCAGGCAGAGTTGAAAGGAAAAGTACTGAGCGCCGATGTAAAAGGGTATACCTATCGCGATCTGGAATTGACGGGTACCTACCGCCAACAGGTAGCTGATTTTGTCGCTGCTATCGCTGATCCTAATGCCAACTTACAGATGACCGTGCAAGCCGACCTGCGTCCGGAATATCCCGTAGTTTCGACGGAGGTTGCTATACAGGAACTGAAACTGAAACCGCTGAATCTTTACTCCGAAAATATCGGTATCCGGGGTAAAATAACGGCGGCTTTTCCATCTACCAACCCCCAAGACCCGCGCGGAACCCTGCTGGTTCAGGAGGGCGTACTGACGCAGGATGACAAAGTGATTCCTTTGCAAACCTTATCAGTCAAATTAGAGAACGAGAACGGAGAACGATTAGCCGTCGTTGAAGCGCCTTTTCTGAAAGCAAAAGCCACGGGCGTGTTTCAATACGACCGCTTGGCTGATCTGCTGTTAACCGAGATCAATCGGTATTTTGCGTTACCCGACATTCCTTACAAGCCGGTCACCGAATCCTATCGGTTTACACTCGACGGAAAAGTGGCCAATCATCCGGCGATCAAGGCTTTTGTTCCGGAACTGACGCGGATGGATACCGTACGATTTTCCATGCAGTTGAACAGTCAGCAGGATACTACCCTTCGGGTAAAATTACAGGCCCCCTTGGTAGAATACGACAGTATCTTGGTAGAACGGGTTAACTTCACCGTGGCAGGTGCCGATAACAAAGCCAATTATTCCACCTATGTCGACAAAATCACCTCCGGTTCCACGCCTATTCAACGTACGTACCTTACCGGTGAGATCGCCAACAATACCGTGGGATTCAATTTCGTGCTGAAAGATTCGGTCAACAAAGACCGACACGGTTTGGAGGGGCTTTTAACTTCGGCGGGCAGCAATTATCGTTTGCAATTACGCCGCCGCGGTTTGTTGCTTGATTATAAAAATTGGCGTTCTGACTCTACCGGATACGTTCAATTTGGCAAAGACGGGCTGTTGGTCAAACAATTTAAAATTGAACAAAATCGCCAACGGTTGTTTGTAAATAGCCAAACTGATACGCCTAACGGTCCTGTTCGGATAGAAATGGACAGCCTCAATTTACGGCCGTTGGTAGGGATTGTTGCCGATTCAATGTTGGTAAGCGGCGTCTTGGCCGGCAATGTGGTTTTGCAAAATTATACTCAACCTACCCCTGCTTTTACCGGCAATTTTTCCATCCGCGATTTAGCATTGATGGACATTCTCATCGGTAACCTGAACGTGAAAGCAGCCAATCAATCGGCCGAGAATATCGTTGCCGAAGCTACGTTGAAAAGCCCGCAAAACGATGTGCGCCTGAGCGGTAACTATTTTCTCAAAAGCAAAACACCGCTCGATTTGACGTTGGATATTCGCAAAATGGGGATGCAAACGGTTGAAGCTTTCAGTTTAGGCCAATTACGACGTACGCACGGTTCCCTGACCGGAAATGCGACCGTTAAAGGAGCGATTGATAAACCGCAAATTAACGGCAGTGTTGCTTTTGACAGTGTATCCTTCAACGTAACGCAACTGGGAGCTACCTATCGTATCAACAACAATCGTCTGCAATTCAAAGGCTCAGACATTGTATTGCAAAAATTCGTGGTCAGCGATACAGCCAACCGACCTTTACAAATTGACGGAAAGATCAACATTGCCAAAATCCCGAATGTATCGTACGATTTGCGCATTGTAGGGCAGGATTTTACGGTGCTTAATGCGACGAGGAAAGAAAATGAGCTTTTCTACGGTAAAGGCATCGTGGATGCTAATCTGCACGTAGTGGGCGTAGGAACAGAACCCGCCATTGATGGTTCCGTGAAATTGAAACAGGGAAGCGACATTACGATTATTTTACCCGACAACAACATAGGAGGCGGTGATACAGAAGGAATTGTGGAATTTATTAACCCGAATAAACCTGTTGTCGCAGAGTCAGACAGTGCCGCTGATGCTCCGATTGATTATGCCTCGGAAATCTCCCTCAATCTGGAAGCTGATGACCGTTCGCAATTGACCATTGTGGTAGATGAACTCAACGGAGACAATCTGAAAGTGAGAGGAAACGCCCAACTCAACGCAGGAATTTCCCCAAGCGGTCAGGTCTTTATTTTGGGATTGTATGAACTGACCCAAGGTTCCTATGACCTGACGTTTGAAATTTTAAAAAGAGGATTTACCATTCAAAAAGGCAGCAGGCTGATTTGGACCGGAGACCCAATGAAAGCGGACGTTGACATTACCGCGGTTTATCCCGTTTCGGCCGATATGTCAGTCCTCACGCCCAATTCCACCGAATACAGAAATAAAAAAATACCCCTTCAGGTATTACTGAAAATGCAGGGTAATCTGCAAAAACCGGAAATCAGTTTCGATATTCAGCCTGACAATACTAAACTGTCGGCCAACGAAGTCGAGAAAATAAGAGGCGACCTTGCTTTTGCAGATATTAGTTCGCAAAACCCCGCTTTGATGAACAAACAGGTGTTTTCGCTGTTGGTTTTGAATAAGTTTTCAGGAGAACAATCCTCCGACTTCTTTTCGAGTGTGAATCCTGAATTGATTGCCCGCGAAAGTGTCAGTAAACTCTTAACCGACCAACTGAATATGTTGGCTTCTGATTTGATCAAGGGGGTAAAACTGGATTTTAATCTGAACTCAACGTCGGTGGCTACCACCGGCGGCACCGCAGCCCAAACCGATCTGAATGTAGGCTTGAGTAAAGCCTTTCTGGACGATCGTCTGACGGTCAATGTAGGGCGTAATTTTGAAATTGAAAACGGAGCCAGGGCTTCCCGTTCTACCGAAATCATCGACAACGTCAATATCAATTATAACTTAACCCGTGACGGCCGCTACGCTTTTCGAGCCTACCGCAAAAACCAATACCAGGCAGTCTTAGAAGGGTTTATTGTAGAAACAGGGGTAAGTTTTGCGGTTGTGATGGATTACGACAAATTGAAAGAAATGTTCAGAAAATGATTTTCAGATTTACTTATATTCTTCTTTCAGTAGGGTTGGCGGCTCTTTCAGGGTGCTCCGTTTCCCGCTACTTACCTCCTAATGAGAGTCTGTATGTGGGAGCTGAAGTAAAGGTAGTACCCGATTCCAACGTAGCTGCCAAAACCGCAAAAACCGTACAATCGGAATTGGAGCCTATCCTGCGGCCCAAACCCAACAAAACAATTCTGGGGTTTCCGTACAAAGTGTGGATGTACTACTTTTTGGGAGAACCTAAAAAAGAAAAGAGTTTTAAAGGATGGTTTCGGCAACGTTTTGGAGAGCCTCCCGTTTTTGCAAGCAAGCGTGCTGTCACCGCCAACAGTGCTTACCTTGCCAATTATTTAAACAATGAAGGTTATTTTCACTCAACAGCCTCCGGACAATTGATTGAAAAAAAACGGCAGGCCAAAGCCATTTATACCGTAGGGCTGCGAGAACGATATACCCTGAAAAATATCTCTTTTATTATTAAAGACTCCTCTGTCTTTTCTAAAAATTTGGTCCTTACTCAAAAAAACACATTGCTGAAAGAAGGCGACCCCTATCGGCTGGCAATGATCGAAGAAGAGCGTAACCGTGTTGAACGAGAACTGAAAAAAAACGGGTTTTATTATTTTCGCCCTGATTATCTGATTGTAAAAGCAGATACAAATCTCAATAACCATCAAGTTAATTTATACGTTGAACTAAAACCAAATACGACGCAATTGGCGCTGAAAACGTATTTTATTCAGAATATCTACGTCATTTCCGACGATGGGCGGCTGAAACGTGATACGTTGGCAGGTGTTACCGGAAGAAGGGGAAGTATACGGGTCATCGACGCGGCACAGGCGTATCGTCCACGCATTTTTTATGATGCCATCGGATTTCGTCGGGGTACACTTTACAACAGCGAATTGCACGATGTGTCGCTTTCGCGATTGATTAACCTCAAAAATTTTAAGTTTGTCAAAAATCAATTTGAGTTATTACCTCGCTCCGATTCGGCCTTACTGGACGTTTATTACTATTTGACCCCATTAAAAAAGAAAACCCTGCGGGCAGAAATAAGCGCCGTTACCAAATCAAACAACCTGACAGGTTCACAGTTGAGTTTGACTTGGCTCAATCGAAACATGTTTCGAGGTGCCGAGCAATTACGTCTCACCGGCAATGCGGGCTTAGACTTTCAGGTAGGAGGGCGAGTTGATACTACTTCTAAGATACGAAATTATTACCGAACGAGTTTTGAAGCCGAATTATCATTCCCACGCTTCGTTTTACCTTTTTATCGGGTACGGCCGGATAAAAATCAAACTTTACCCAAAACCACCCTTACTACAGGTTTTGAACGGCTAACCCAACAAGGGCTTTATACCCAAACTTCCGTTAAATTAAATTGGGGTTACAGCTGGCGAAAAAACACCCAAATAGAACACACCTTCCTGCCCATTGCCTTGAACGTGGTTCAACCAAGTAATATCAGTACTGCATTGGTAGACAGTATTTTTTCTCCCAATGCCACTCCACAGGATTTGCTGCGTTATTTTAGAATTTTGGAAAATCGCCTCATTCTGGGCGCTCAATACAGCATTATCTATACTCCTACACCGCGTCCGTTGAGCAAAAACAGTTTTGTTATTACCGGCGGGGTTGACATTGCAGGAAACATCGCCGGACTGATTGCAAAAGGTCGTGATGAGGTGGGAATGGTGTTCGGAATTCCCTATGAGCAATACGCCCGTTTTGACGCCGAAGTCCGTTATTATCGCAATATAAGTCCACGTCTTCGTTGGGCCAATCGCTTTTTAATGGGATTGGGGATTCCTTACGGAAATTCGCTGTCGTTACCTCAGTTTAAGCAGTATTTTGCAGGAGGAACAAACGGAATCAGAGCGTTTCGAGCACGTACATTAGGGCCCGGAAGCTATCAACAGAGTTCTTTAACTTCAGGTCTTTTCGGTAATGCTTCCTACGGTGATATTCGTCTGGAGGCAAACAGCGAACTGCGTTTGAGAATGACTAACTATTTTGAAGGAGCTCTATTTGCCGATGCAGGAAATATATGGATGTATCGCAATTTCGACGATTCATTCTATCCACCGGAAGATAATGCCGTTTTTACCAATCAATTCTACAAACAGGTGGCTGTTGGCGGCGGTTTAGGGCTTCGCATTGTAACTCCTTTTGTACTCTTACGATTTGACCTCGCCGTGCCGTTCCGTAAACCTTGGTTGCCCGAAAATGATCGTTGGGTATTTGATCGATTTGACTTGAAAAACAAAGCTTGGCGAAAAGAAAACCTCGTTCTTAACATCGCCGTAGGGTACTCCTTTTAAGAGCAACGTTGTACCGGGTTTCATTTTTGAATGAATTTTTTAAATCCAAAAATTTATTCTTGATGTATATAGGGCAAACAGTACAAAACCCTCTTTAAAAACATGAAACCTAAACAACTGGCTGCAAACCTTGCCGACTATCCTAATATGGTGGTTATTTACCTCGGCATGACCCACGATTCCTTCAAAGGATTGCGCACTATCATGAAGGTAGGACCGCAAATTGATAAAGCGGTAGCGGCTAAACCCGAAGGACTGCTCCTTCACGAAAACCTCTATTTCGGCTTTTTCCCGCTGCACGTCGGGATGCGTCAGTATTGGCGTGATTTTGAATCGATGGAGCAATGGACGCGTTCGTTACCTCACCAACAATGGTGGAAGGACTTTCTGAAAGACCCGCAGGGCACTTCTTTTTGGCACGAAGCCTACTGCATGAAGGGCGGGATGGAAGGCGTATATCTGAATACGGATAACGTCGGCTTTATGAAATTCGCCCCGAAAGCAGATAAAACAGGTCGAATGTTTTCTTCAAGAGACCGACTCCATCTGAAATCAGACACCCCTATGCCGGCACCCGTTTACTCTGAGAAAGATTTGGATCAAATGCTGTAATGACGGGGGGAAAAAAGCCCGGCCGGTCACGTCGGACAATGACCCGGAAGTAAACTTATGAAAATAACGCAAAATCTAACCGTTGTACAAGCACGCCGACTTGAACAAACTGACGCCGATGCTTGGGAGTGGATGTATCAACAATTGCCGGAGAGTTATCAACAGTCATTCGGCTTCAGTGTGGATAAGTTGGCGAACATGGGTGTTTTGACTTGTCAAAAAATCCCGTTTCGGCATTTCAACACACCTTTAGGTATAGGAATATCGGAGCCTATGGCTCCGCAACAATTAGAGAGCGTACTGCAACTGTTTGAATGTAAAAACATCAACGCTTTTTACATTCATGTTACACCGTTCAGTGAGCCATCCGACTTTGTCAAACAACTGACCGACAAAGGAATGCGACATTTGGGAAGTTGGGAACGAATTTGGCGCGACAACCGCCTTTTGAAAGAAATTATCCCGGTACCCGAAGGCACCTCTGTCGAGGAGATTACTGCTGAAACAGCCAACGAATGGGCTGATTTTATAGATGCTGTTTATCGAATGCCTACCAAGCCTTGGCTGTTGAATTTAGTCGACAAGCCAAGGTTTCACGCGTATGTTTTTCGGAGAAACGGCCGCATTGTCGCTGCCCGAACGATGATTATCAACGGCGAAAACGCTTGGCTCGGCATGGATGCCCCCGTTCCGGGAATTATGGCCCCAACCTTTGAAGAAGATTTCTTTTTAGACCAAAAAATCGTTCAGGACGGCCTGCAACGAGGTGTGACTTTGTTTTCAACCGACCTTGAAAAACCTTCTCCTACCCGCGATACCCCCGCTTATTTGTATTGGGGAAAACTTGGATTTGAAGTGGCCTACTTAAGAGATAATTACGGATTTTAAAAAATGAAAGTCTTTTTGAGGACCCGCTGATTTTTAGGGCTATCTTACCTCTTTCGGTCTGTATCAGGTCGTTTCGCTGCCTGCTTGGCTCAAAAAGCCGGGGCGAGAAAATTTGTTTGTCCGGATTTTGGTCAGAAACTTAATTTTGTGACGTTATAAAAAAGAATATACGTTCTTTGTACATGAAAAACAGTTTCTGTAATTAAACTTCCAATAATTTTAGATAACAAATGATGAAAAAGACGTTTTTGACCCTTTCCTTAATGGCCGGCGCGGCGGTTGGTTTTGCCCAAACTCCCGGCGGTACCCCTCCTGCCGTTTCGCCCATGCCGATGAAACCCGAAATGACCGAAATTTGGGAACCCGAAGTAGCCGTCGTCACTCCCGGTAAAAATGCAGGAGATCCGCCTTCGGATGCGATTGTACTTTTTAATGGCAAAGACCTTTCTCAGTGGGTTTCTTCTAAAGACGGCAGCCCTGCTCCTTGGAAGATCGTTAACGGCGACCACATGGAAGTCGTACCGAGAAGCGGTGATATCAAGACCAAAATGAAATTTGGCGACTGTCAACTTCACCTTGAGTTCAGTGCCCCGGACGTAGTGGAAGGTGCCAGCCAAGGGCGCGGCAACAGTGGCTTGTTTTTTCAAGATCGCTACGAGCTTCAAATCTTGGATTCTTACCAAAACCGTACCTACCGTAACGGTCAGGCCGGAAGTATCTACAAAGACCATGCTCCTTTGGTCAACCCCATGCGCAGCCCGTTGGAGTGGAATGTGTATGATGTGGTTTATACTGCGCCCCGTTTCAAAGCCGACGGTCGCTTAGATTCCCCTGCCCGCATTACCGTTTTCTTAAACGGAGTATTGGTTCAGAACAATTCGACTATCAATGGATTAACGTTGTATATCGGGTTGCATAACTATCCGGAAGCGCACGGCGATGATGTAATTCACCTGCAAGACCACGGCAATAAAACTCAATTCCGTAATATTTGGGTTAGAAAATTGTAATCCTTTCGTTTTAGCTTCCTGAAAACAACCCCGAAAACAGCTCTATTATGGCTTTTTCGGGGTTGCTTGTTTAAAATTACCTTCTTCCAATCGGCTCTTTATGAAAATCAATTATCTGCTCCTGTTCTTTTTACCTTTGGTCGCCCACGCCCAGCAGGCCGAACTTTGGATTACGAAGTCGGACCAATCCATTTTGTTTCAAAAACAAGTTAACAAATCCGACTTCGTTTCTATAACCAACACCCTGCCAAGTATTTACGTGGATGATACCAAGCGATTCCAAATCATGGACGGTTTTGGCTATACCCTCACGGGAGGAAGTACACAGTTGCTTGCCCGTATGAATGCCGCCGACCGTGCGCAATTGCTTCAGGAGCTATTTGCCACCGACCAAACTAATATTGGGGTCAGCTACCTGCGCATCAGCATCGGTGCTTCCGACCTTAGTGATCACGTATTCACCTATGATGATTTGCCTGCCGGTAAAACCGACCCTACTTTGTCTCAGTTTACGTTAGCCGAAGAACAAAGGGAACTTATTCCCGTCTTGAAACAGATTTTGAAAATCAATCCCCAAATCAAAATTTTGGGTTCGCCTTGGACACCACCCTCATGGATGAAAACCAACGGTACTTCCAAAGGGGGCAGTCTGAAGCCCGAATTTTATGATGTTTACGCCCGTTATCTGGTGAAATACATTCAGGAAATGCAGAAAGAAGGGATTCGGATTGATGCCATCACGGTACAAAACGAACCCCTGCATCCCGGCAATAATCCCAGTCTTTTGATGCCGCAGGATGAGCAGGCAGTTTTCATCAAAAAAAGCTTAGGACCGGCGTTTACAGCGGCAAAAGTCAAGACAAAGATCATCGTTTATGATCATAACGCCGACCGTCCCGATTATCCCATCAGTATTCTCAACGACCCTGAAGCCCGTAAATACATTGATGGCTCGGCCTTTCACCTGTACGGCGGCAATGTTGAAGCCTTAAATGACGTGCATGAGGCACACCCGGATAAAAACGTTTATTTTACAGAACAGTGGATCGGCGCACCGGCCAATTTTGGCGGTGACTTGCTGTGGCACGTTAAAAATCTGATTATCGGTGCTTCGAAAAATTGGGCCAAAACGGTATTGGAATGGAATTTAGCCGCCGACCCCAACCAAAAACCTTTCACTGACGGGGGCTGCACGGCCTGTTTGGGCGCCGTTACGATTGGCGAAACCGTGAGTCGTAATCCGGCGTATTACATTATTGCTCATGCCGCTAAATTTGTGCGCCCGGGTTCCGTACGCATTGCCTCTAACGGCACGATGAGTTTGCCCAACGTAGCTTTCAAAACACCCGCAGGTCAAACCGTGCTTATTGTCATGAATGAAAGCGACAAACCGGTTGAATTCAACATTCGGTCCAAAGGCAAACAAGTCCCAACAGCCCTAAGCGCTAAAACGGTAGCCACGTTTGTCTGGTAAAGAAGAGCAATTGGGAAGTGATACCCTACCCCTCCCCTGTGAGGGAGGGATTGTACACAAGCCTGACTGTCGTCTGACCTGTGTAAATGAAATATAACACTTTAACCTTTCTCGCTTTAACCTCTACACTTAATTCAATGACCTCGTTGGATGGCTTTCAACAACGAGTTATCGTCGGTGGTGTCGCATGAGATTTCCCAGATCATCACACCGCCGCAGCCTCGTTCTTTGGCCAGACGTGTTTTTTGCTCGATGGTGATCACACCGTTGTAGAAGGCTCCTTTCCAATAGTCATCATAAGGGCTGGCTCCGTCTTTGAGCAGGGATTTATAATCGGGACCGTAGTTGCCCATGCCTTTTTTGGAATAAAAGGGTAAACCCAAAATGGCTTTCTGTGCAGGCAAGCTTCTTTCTTTGGTCCAATAATCCAAGCTTTTTACGGCCAAAGAATAAGGTGAATGGGCAATCACGTAACTCGGACCATAATCATCATCGTAGGCCATAAGGTTGACCCAATCCATTTTATCAAGGGCTTCTTTTTTGGTACCGTAGCCTTTCTTACCGTAGGAAATTACTGCCGCTGTCAGTTTCTTGCCTTGGGCATGAAGCGCATCACCCAGTTCATTGACCAATGCCACGTAATCATCAGCCGAACGGCTGTCTTCGTCGGGGTATTCCCAGTCCAGATCTACGCCATCCACTTGATAAGCAGCGACAAATTTCATCACGTTTTGAACAAACGTATGCCGACCTTCGGGGCGTTCGGCCATTTTATGAAAACGGGTATCGTCTCCGCCCCCGTCGCCAATGCCCCAACCACCGATGGAAATAAATACCTGTTTTTTGTTTTTGTGGACGAAACTGACCAAGTTTTTCAGTGCGTCGGGGTTGCGCAGAGGTTCCAGCGTATCGCCGGTTTTGGCAGGGATGGCAAAGGCAAAATTGATGTGGGTCAACAAATCAATCGGGATTTTTTCGGGCGGAATGGAGGGAACGTAGTAGCCTACGACTTTAAATTCATCGGTTTTGGTTTGGGCGAATGTACTAATGGTGATACCTGTTAGGAAAATGAAAATGAGTCTTCTACAATTCATACTTGAAAAACTTGATTAAGCTCTGCCTAACATCATCAGTCAAGCTTTCTGAGTAAGGTTAATTATTGTTTTATAATTTGCTGAATATCAGCAGGTAAAAGCCTTTGAAGTGTTACAAAATTATTGTGTAAATGGTCGAAGTCCGCATCGGTCGTTATTAATTCCAAACCGAGCAGAGAGGCAGTTGCTGCAATCCAAAGGTCATTTTTACCCATATTTCGAGGGGTTTGAAAAGGGTACTCCCCGTATTCGGGGTGGGTTCTTTGGCTATATGCGTCAATGCCTATGTAGGTAGGAAGTAATAAATCGCTGATGTTGATAATCCGGACTGAACTAAAAAAGTCTTCTAAAATCTGCATTTTTGAATAACCCCAACGATTTTGAAACGCGATGGATTGCGGTTCTGCTACGTTTACCAAAGATACATAGACTAAATCTTCGTTAGGATTGAGGTATTTCAACAAACGATATCCCGACGCATCTCGCACGACAGCAAGAATAATGTTGGTATCAAAAAGCAGGTTCATTTTACTTCGTTAACATTTGAATGGCCTTTTGATAATCTTCTTCTGAAAGGGGGTGCCCCTTTAGATGATACAGTTTTTGGGGGTCATACCCGGTTAGTTTTCCGAAGGCCGTAGTTCCTCCTGCCGCCAAAATCTCTTCTGCATCGTAGGTCTTAAATTTTTTAAAGAAGTAAACCCGTTCTTTTTTTGTGGCCTTTTGCATGTTGGAATTGGTATTGATTATAACAAATTTAGAGAAAAACTTGAAGAGGAACAAGACTCCTTGACATACAACCAACTATTGCAAGCCTCGATTGATTTTATCTGTAATAGGATTTAAAAGTAAGATTGACCGCTGGATTTTTGCCATTCTTAGATAATTCGAGTTCATTCTACAGTGTGGTTTTTGATTAATTATCGTTTTAAAATAGGTTCAATCTCTTTGGATAGTACTTCATACCCTGCGGCATTGGGGTGGAGTCCGTCGGAAAAAAACTGTTCATCAATCTTACCGCTTTTCAGCAACAGTTTCTTGCCAATATCTTCAAAATCAACCCCTTCTGATTTTGCCAATGCCTGTATGCCTTTGTTCAAAGCAACTACCCGTGCCTCCTGTTCGCGGCGCGGATAGATGCCCATCAAAATTACTTTTGCTTTGGGTTGCCGCATGCGAACGGCCTGAACGAGCCATTTTAAACCCTGCACAATTTCCTCATCGGTGTTCAGATGCAGGTTGTTGGTACCGATATTGATGACAATTTTTTCGGGCGCGATACCTTCCAATTCATCGTGATAAACCCGCCAAAGCACATTTTCCACTCGATCCCAACCAAAACCAAAGTTTCTGACCAGCAGCGGTTCGAGGTATTTTTGCCACGAATCGGCTCCTTTGATACGGTTGTTCAAAGGCTTTCCGCCCCAATTGTGCATGATAGAGTTGCCAATCAGCAGAATTTTGGAAGGCTCGGTTTGATTGAGCTTCAGCATCTCGTTGTGGCGATCTTCCCATACATAGCTCCCCGGCTCTCGATTTTGGCGGGTCGGAATTTGGGTTTTGAGCGTACCGGAAGGCTCCTGTAAGATCTCCCGCAGTTTCTTTTCGTAGGCCTCGGCATAGCGCATCATACCGATGTCGTTGGGATGAGTGCCGTCTACCATCCCTTCATGGTCGATGTTGATCTCCGATAAAGACAGGGAATACACGCCCGGTACTTTCTCGTTGGAGAGTTGCGTGAGCGCTTCGCGCAGGTCTTTGTTGGCATCTTCAAACAACGATTGCCGATGAGGCATCAAATAGCCTTCGGTATAACCGTCGTGGTCGGTTAGGAGAATGGGAGTATCCGGATGCTTGGCCCGAATGGCCTTTACCGATTCTACCAAACGTTTTTGCAGTTCTTTGCGCTCTACGATAGGTACGATCAGATTGGGCAAACAATCCAACACAAACACCTTGGCATCAATTTCGCAGATGAGGTCAAGCACTTCTTTTTCCAATCGGCCATTGCCCGAAAAACCCAAGTTGATTACTGTTCGGTCGAGCTTACGGGACAAAATATTGGTCCACGCCATTCCCGGACGTGTAGCACAGGCTCCTTGGGCAATCGAGGTACCATATACCACAATCGGTTTTTCAGCGCGCTGCGGCAGCACTTTGAACAGGCTTCCCGACGGTACACCGATCTCCAAATTACGGACGCTGTTGTACAGGGGTAAAAAGAGCCGATACTCGCGCCCCAGTTTGTGGTAGTTGTCGTTGGGGCGGAGTTGGGCAAAGACATACTGCACCGTATCTTTAAAACTGTATTTGCCGTTGGCCCACTGCCAAGTGCCGTCGCTGTCGATACCGTACAGATCCACCCCGCTGACACCCGTTGAAGGCATGTGCGGCATGTTGACAGCCCCTGTCACTTTATAGCGAATGATGATTTGAGGGGCATTGCTCACAAACCGAATCGAAAGCCCGGCGCTGTTGCGGGACAAACTCCAAACCGCTTTTCTGACCGACGCCTCCGCCCGAGGCGGGAAGCGCTGAATGGTATCCCGCATTTCAGCAGACCAAGCCTGCCCGTCAATGACCGGGAATGAGCTGTCGGAGGGCTTCCACCACGTAATATCAGCGGGCGTTTGGGCGAAAGTGAGGGTAGTAAGAAGGTAAAGGAGAAGTGTGTGTATTCGTTTCATGATTATTTTATGGATAATATATTTTTTGTCACCCCGACGACAGGAGGGGTCTATATCCTATTCTTGTATTTCCTCATTCAAAAACTTCCACTCAGGGTTAAAATTATTGATAAATGCTTCTTTTTTGGAGCGTCGCCAGCCTTTGATTTCTTTTTCCCTTTCGATTGCGTTATTTATGTACTGGTGATGCTCCCAATAAACAAGATAAAAACAGTTGTATTTTGCCGTAAACGTACTTACGCCTTGTCGATGTTCGTTCAATCTTCTCACTAAATCATTTGTAACACCTACGTATAGAACTGTCTTCTGAAAATTAGTCAAAATGTACACATAGTAGTTATGTTCTCTCATAGACTATATCTGTGAATGTTATATTTTATATATTATCTTTTTTCACCCTGACGTCAGGAAAAGCCTGTGTCTGCTTCGGACTCAGACCCCTCCTATCGTCGGGGTGACAAGTTTTTATCATCGACTAAAGAGTGATTTTATTCCACCACCAACCAACTATACCCCTCGGCAGGAAGGGTGACGGTAATAGTGACATTGTATTCTCTATCCAATAGATACTTTATTGCCTTACCTTCCTGCGTACGAATCATAGCTGCTTTACTCAGTCCCGTGTAGTACAAAGGCAATTGGATGGTTCGCGTAATAGCCTCTTTTAAAGGATTATACAACATAACTAACCCTTTTTCTTTCAAAGTCGGATTGACGTGCATGATACCGTCCCAATCACGGCCGTCGGGGCGGCGCAGGTGAAGAATGTCGGCATTGAGAATGTCACGGTATTTTTTGTACCAATCAATAGTTTCTTTGACCGCTTGCTTGGTAACGTCTGTATCGTACAACCGCGGACCGCGGTAGCAGGCCTGTACTCCTGCACCGTAGTACTGCATCATCAGTTGTTTATAATCCGTCAAATGCTCGCTCAAAGGTTCTAAAACAGCCTCCGATCCTCCTCCTTGATATTTAGTTAAAGGTACAAATCCCCAACTCATCGACGGTGTTTTTTCCCACAGCCCATCGTAGATATTTTGCCGGTTCAGGATTTTTTGTTGCTCTCGCGACAACGAAAAATTCACTTCCCGATACCCCAAGGCAATCTTGTGTGAACCGTCCAGAAAATACCAATCAGGGGCGTTGATATACACGCCGCGGCCGTTGAGCCACTGATAAAACTCTTTCTGCAGGGTCATTTGTACCCATTGTGAATCTTCCAAACCTTTATGTCCCGGATGTTTGGTCGAAGCGCAAATATCGCCCGGATAGGGGCCATCGTGTTCAAGCAAATCAAAGCCGGTTTCGGCAATGAACTTTTTCAGACTTTTCAGGTAATTAATCCCCCAATGACTCGCCAAACAGGGTGCGTGGCCAAAAAAAGCCGCTTTATCGGGCAAGCCCGTGACGGGGTCAATAACATCGTTTTCGTCATCAATACGGCGACTGCTGAACAGCGAATAACCGCCCAGTTTGATGCCCTTGCTGTGGGCATAATCGGCCAAGGCTTTGAACTTGGCGATGTTTGCTTCTGAGGCATCTTCCATATTCAAACCGCTGCCAAAACTCAGGATTACCATTTCGTATCCGGTCTCGGCACATTGGTCAATCACGCTTTTCACCTTGACCGGGTCGGTGCTGATGAGGTGCATGAAAATTGGATTTTGGGTTGTCCAGGGAAACAACGTGCGGTACATTTTGCGGCGCGCCAACCCGTTGCGTTCGCGGTCGTATGAGTCCAGCAGCAGTTCGTAAGAGCGAATGGATTTATATTGCTCATTAGCCGATAAGTCAATGCCCACGCCCAAAAACGGATAGACTTCCACTACGCAGGGGGTGTCGTAGTTGTAATTGACTTGCGACGTATAACTGCTGTCAATCTTCCAATGCGTGGCTTGGTCCGACAGTTCGTAGCGCATGGCATTGTTGTAGGCAAAGTTATTTTCGATGTACAGCTTTTGCGGTTTTTTCATTTTCTCCGGCTTTCCCACTACGGCCGATTCCTCTTCGGGTGTCGCCAAAATCTCATTTACTACCTGATTGATTTTCAGGGACTTCCCCGACTTGTTTCCAATCGTCACCCATTTGTCCAATACCGGAATGCCGTCAAATAGCTCATAATGCACCGCCACCTCTACCCCTTTCAAATCGGGACTTTGGGAAGTAAAATACAGAATCAGCTCTTTGCCCGTCGGTAGGTTTTTATTGGCTGTCCAAGTGGTGGGTTTCCAATCAAAATGAGGTTTGCTATTGGTGATTTCGTGACGAACAAACTGAAAATCGCCGGCATTGGCTGTAAAGTGATTCGTCCATTCTTCCAACAGATAGGCGTGTTCTTTTTGGCCGTAGAGGCCTCCTACATTATAGATTTTGCCGTTGAGGGTTACTCTCGCCTCCGGTCTGACTGAGCGTACAAATTGCTCGTTGGTAGTCAAATTTTTAAAACTGACGGTTGAGGCATTAGGAGAAATTTGGATTTGACGGGCGATAAGCCCATTGCTGATTTCAATGAGTTTGCCATTTTTCAGCAATTTCACCTCGCTTTTTTGGGAAACAGGTGCCAAAAGCCAATCTTGGGCAACGCCCTGCAGAACGAAGGCTGAAAAGAAAAAAACAAAAATAAGTCGATTCATAGAAACAGGTTTAGGTCTGATTTTCAGACAATTATTCAAAACAAAAAAGTCGTTATTCAAAATTTACAAAAAAGATTGAGTTTTCTGCGCAAGTTTTCGGGCGGTTCTTCATCTAACCCATCACTATTTACTTATTACTTAAATCACCGCCTTACATGAAAACTACCTTAGTTCGAACCCTTGTCGCATTGCTTGTCTTCGGAGCTGTTGTCAGTTGTCAGAAAGAAACCTTAACGGCTGAATATGACAACCCGACGGTTCAAAACGTTCGCGAAGCCGCTCTCACGCCTAACTTACCGGCAACGCCGTTCAATTATGCCGCGGTGGCTTTGCCGGCTCACCTTAATACCCCGCAAGTCAGAAATCAAATCAATACCCCCAACAACAATCCCGTTACAAATCAGGGAGCGACGTTGGGGAGAGTGCTTTTTTATGACAAAAGTCTGAGTTTCAACAACACTACCGCCTGTGCTTCGTGTCATCAGCAAGCCAACTCGTTTTCTGACCCGCAACGCTTCAGCAGAGGTTTTGCCGGAGGGCTTACTACCCGCAATTCTATGTCACTGCTCAATGCGGTGTATTACCCCAACGGTCGCTTTTTCTGGGACGAAAGAGCCGCTTCAGCCGAGGCGCAGGCTTCGGGCCCCATTGTCCACCCTGTCGAAATGGGAATGACCATGCCAAGCGTAGTTGCAAAGTTGAAAACCCTACCTTATTACTCTGCTCTTTTTCAAAATGCGTACGGCTCTCCTACCATCGACTCGGCGCGGATTGTTCGGTCTTTGGCTCAATTTATTCGCTCTATGGTTTCTTATCGCACCAACTACGATACAGGCCGAGCCGCTTTGAACAATAATCAGAACCCCGGAAATACCAATTTTTCCAATTTTACGGCCGAAGAAAACCTGGGCAAACAATTATTTTTTACGCAGGGCAACTGCGCGACCTGCCACGTAGCCGAGACTTTTTCGGCTCCGGGCGCCAGAAATAATGGCCTGGACCTTGTTTTTACTGACAACGGTGTTGGTGCCAATACCGGCAACCCTACCCAAAACGGTCTGTTTAAAGTTCCTTCTTTACGCGGCATTGAAAAATCAGCTCCTTACATGCACGACGGGCGTTTTGCCACGTTGGAACAGGTAGTAGAGCACTACAACAGCCAAGTAAAACCGCACGTTAATCTTTCGCCTCAATTACGCGGGCCTAACGGGCAGCCTCGGCGCCTCAATCTGAGCCCTGCTCAGAAAAATGCGTTGGTAGCATTCATGAAAACCCTGACCGATACGGGCATTGCGGCCGATGCTAAATTCAGTGACCCTTTTAAATAAGCACGTTCAGGGGATGGGCCACATTTTATTTTCCCATCCCCTGAAACCTAAGGCACAATTTCATACGTCCAGGCATATTGACAGGGAATCGTATTGGGATTGACCAAAGGGGCATAAATGCGTAACACGTTATTTTTATACGAGAATTTTACTTCACCTTTGAAACCCAACAAGCTCACTTTGGCAGGTTTAGGAGCGTTTTCGATTTGTATTTCTTCCTGCCATTTTTGAGAAATCGCGTACAGTTTGGAAGCTTTTTGCGTAAAGTAGAGTTGAGAATCTTTATTGTATTTAGGGGCTTTTTCCCATTTGCGTGACCCATAAACGGCTTCTCCATTTACTTTCAACCAATCCCCGATTTCCTGCAATCGTTGCTGCATTATCACCGGAATACGGCCATCGGCAGTAGGACCGATGTTTAGCAGCAAATTGCCTCCGCGCGCTACAATATCAATCAGTTGATGAATCAGCTGTTCGCCGGTTCGGTAGCTGTCCAAATTTTCATTTCGATTGTAGCCAAATGATTCGCCCATACCGCGACATTCTTCCCAAGGACGCACAAAACCGTTTACTTCATTATTTTCTGTTCCACCGTGACCGTATTCGGATGTGTAAAAGCTGCCGTGTTTGCTTTTAGTATCGTTTCCCCAACGGTCGTTGACCACAATCCTGTTTTTGACGGGTGATTCATTAAACAACCACGCCAGTAGCTCTTCGCTTTTCCACGTTTTGGCAGGGTGGTCCCATTCGCCGTCAGTCCACAAAATATCAGGTTGGTAGCGCGTGACCAAGTCTTTCATTTGAGGAATCATGTGTTCTGCCACGTATTCGTTGACGTTGGTTTTGTAGGTAGGGTTAAACCACTCATACAATGAATAATAGTAGCCCATGTGCAGATTTTTGGCTTTGACAGCCTTGGCCAAATCACCTGCCAAGTCACGGTGAGGGCCTACGTCCACGGCATTCCAATTCCAAGATTGAGGACTCGGCCACATCGTAAAACCTTCGTGGTGTTTGGAGGTCAGGACTACGTATTTTGCGCCGGCCTTTTCAAACATACCGGCCCAATCCTCCGGATTGAAGAGTTCGGCTCTGAAGTCCTGCACAAAATCCTGATAAGTTCGATTACCGTAGTTTTTTCTGTGAAATTCGACGAACTCCGGATGTATTTTGAGATTCGGGGCAAACAGACGCTGCCAATACCATTCGGCATAACCGCTGCCAAAACCGTCTGCGTTGGATTTGGTGGCCCAAGCAGGTATAGAATAAAGGCCCCAATGAATAAAAATCCCAAACTTGGCATCTTCAAACCAAGTCGGTGTCGGACGTTGGTCAAGACTTTGCCAATGGGGTTGGTACTGAGCGTAGGTTGCTGTGAGGGAGAGCAGGCCGGCGAGCAGTAGAGAAGCAATCATGTGAGTGATGCGCTGAAATCCACGGGTACTACCCGCGGTTAATCGGATTAAACCCCGTTGGGGTTGTGGCGGTACAGGAGTTGTACTTGCATTGCGTTGACAACCACCGGTACTACTCGCGGTTAATCGAATTGAACCCCGTTGGGGTTGTGGCGGTACAGGAGTTGTACTTGCATTGCGTTGACAACCACCGGTACTACTCGCGGTTAATCGAATTGAACCCCGTTGGGGTTGGGAAAGCCCGGAGGGCTTAAATGTACATGGCGGTGGGTCGAACCCACCGATGCCGACAGCACTGAGGTTAAAGCAAGTATTTTTCATCGAATTCGATGTCGTTTTCGATTAAAAGTCGTTTGTATTCATCATAAAACGTCTCTTTTTTATGATGTTGTTTTTGCTTTTTTACGTAATTGATGATTTTGTCTTTTTCTCTGATAGAGTACGTAAACGCCCCATATCCCTCCTGCCAAGCTTCAAAATCGGGAAAAAGCCCGCTTTGTTTCATCCAAATACTGCTCGCCACTTTGATATCTTTTACAAAATCTGCCAAGGCTACTGAAGGGTGTAAATCACAAAAAATATGAAGGTGGTCCTCAATACCGTTAATTCGGTACAGTTTACATTTATTATTTTTGATGATACCCCAAATATATCGATACAACTCCTCACAATGGGCTTCGGCAATGGTAGGGCGGCGG
The DNA here is from genome assembly GCA_046329125.1 of Spirosomataceae bacterium. GTDB lineage: Bacteria > Bacteroidota > Bacteroidia > Cytophagales > Spirosomataceae > Runella. Next base: position 368,830 of record JAXLVD010000005.1, read on the forward strand.
TATTTAGTACCGAAAACAATCTGATAATAGATTTGTCGGTAACTGCTCATTTTCCGATTTACTTAGTTTTCGGAAAATGACTTTTTGCCATAAATACCTTACCGCCATCGTCAGAATGAGTAACTGAGAAATTAAACCCATGGTGGATGGAGTAAGCGCCATATTCTCCCTGTTTATTGATGGCAATGAATCCTACCTGAAAATCTTTGGCTTTGGCGGGATTGATTTTGACAATGCGGTCAATCGCTGTTTTACAAGCCTCTTCCGGACTTTTGCCCATCCGCATCATTTCCACAATCAGAAAGGCACCGGCCACCCGAATCACTTCCTCACCTTGTCCGGAACCGGTGGCTGCCCCCACTTCATTGTCGACGTAAAGGCCCGCGCCGATGATCGGTGAATCGCCTACCCGACCGTGCATTTTGAAGGCCATGCCGCTCGTCGTACAAGCCCCGGAAAGATTACCCACCGCATCCATGGCAATGGTACCCATCGTATCGTGATTGGGCGTACCGTCGTCAAAAAAGTTAGGGGCAAAGGGACCTCCTTTGGTTTTCTGGCCTTTTCCCTGCTGTTGTTCAATATTAATGACCGGTTTGTATTCCGATTTTTTCAACCACTGCTTATAGGCTTTATCGGCATCAGCCGAAAGGACATCCGGCTCTTTCTGAAAACCGCCGGCTAAGGCAAACTGCAAGGCCCCTTCACCCACCAATTGAACATGCGGCGTATTCTCCATTACCTTCCGTGCTACCGAAATAGGATGTTTGATATGCTCCAACGCCATTACTGAGCCGCAATTAAACTTATCGTCCATGATACAGGCGTCCAAAGTCACCTTTCCGTCTCGGTCAGGATTACCGCCAACCCCTACGCAGCAGTTGATCGTATCTTCAATGGAACGAGCACCGGCTTCTACCGCATCCAAGGCTCGACCGGCCGGTTGTTTTAAAACTTTCCAAGCCACCTTATTGACCGGCAAACCACTGTCCCAAGTCGAAACCACAATCGGTTTGGTAACGACACTGTTTTGCTTCTTCGAAAAGGCTTTACTGAGCGAAAGCAAAGGAAGGCTCAACGCCGACCATCGGATGAAGTTTCTTCTTGATTGCATTAGTTTGTAGGTTTTGATGAGTACCGGTTGTATAAAGGGATTTTCTGATAAGTACTTGGTCATAATTGGATTTTAATGGATTTGGGTGTAAATCAACTATTTAAATCAACCTAAATCTATTTTAAATCTGCACAATTACTTAGCCTTCTCAGGTTTTAGAAACTTGGAAAGTGTTCATTACTACCTTGTAATCTTTAATACATACGCATAGCTATTCGAAATTTTCTTAGCTACTTTCTCGGGAATCAGAACGGTTGTTTTTCCTTCTTTCGCTACCCATTTAAGGTTTTCAGCATGGCCAACTACTGTAATTTTGGCGGTCTTTCCCAAATTCAATTTTGCTAACTCCACGGTTTGCGGCATGGCCTCTCCTTCATCCGCTCGGTAAATTGCATAGGTAGTATTGCCTTTGTGCGTAAACACCCATTTTCCCTGCGGGCCTACTTCATTATCACCGCGCGTTTCATAAATAGCTTCACCGTTTGCTTTGATCCACGCCCCGATTTCATTCAGGCGCTGATAAGCTTCCGGATGAAAATCGCCTTCCGGGCTTGGTGCTACATTGAGCAGCAAATTACCGTTTTTGGAGACTATATCGGCCAAAATATGAATCAACTTTCGCGCGGATTTATAATTTTCTTTCGGAACATAACTCCACGAATCTCCCATGGTCATGCAGGTTTCCCACGGAATAGCCATGTAACTGTCCGGGATTTGGTGTTCGGGAGTCACGTAGTTTTCAAATTCACCCGATACTGTTCTGTCTACCACTAATAAACCGGGTTGCAGTTCTCTTCCTCTTTTGGCAATCCGTGCCATGTCAATGTCCTGATCGAAAGGAATGGTTTTCTGCCACGAAACCGTCGTATCAATGGTACTGAAAGGGCGTACCCAGCCACCGTCCAACCACAAAATATCTACATTTCCGTAGTCCCTCATCAATTCCTCAATTTGATTGTAAGTGAACTTCTTAAAGCTTTCCCACTTTTGCGGGTATTTTTTGGGATGATACGACGGGTTTCGATCTTTGGGAGGGAAATACGACCACCAATAATCGTCGGTATGCCAATCGGGCTTGGAAAAATAAGCGCCAACCATAAAGCCTTCTTTACGAAACGCGCCGAATACTTCTTTGGCTACATTGCTGCGCGGATTGCTGCCAAAGGGCGATTTAGTGATTTTATAGTCCGTATATTTCGAATCAAACATACAAAATCCGTCGTGGTGTTTTGTCGTAAACACTACGTATTTCATCCCTGCGTTTTTGGCGGCGGCAGCCCATTTCTCGGGCGCAAACTGCGTCGGATTGAAGGTATTTTGGAGATTTTCGTAGGCTTTTTTGTATTCATACCAATTGTCCTTGTAAGGTCCGCGACGCTCACACCACCCCTCATCTTCGGGACAAAGGCTCCAACTTTCCACAATACCCCATTGGCTGTACGTACCCCAGTGCATCAGCAATCCGAATTTAACATTTTGCCACTGCCCCAGTTTTTCTTTGACCTTGGGGTCAGACGGTGCCACGTATTTACTGTGGTTTTGCTCCGAATGTTGCTGAGCAAAAAGGGATTGGGTTAGGAATGCAGTTAGTAAAAGTAAGTAATGCTTTTTCATTCGTCAGCTTATTTTTAGGGCAACATTTGCTTCAAAAGACCCGATTCTCAGTATTAAAATTATAATCGTAACTCCATTTCATCTCCGGTCAAACGAAAGCCGAATTTTTCATATACAGGGCGGCCGTCTTCAGAAGCATGAAGCGAAATGCGTTGATAGCCTCGCTTTTTGGCTTCTTCCAAAATACATTCAAAAATCTTTGTTCCTATTCCTTTCCCGCGCCATTCAGGAAGGGTATAGATATTAAGAATGTAGGCTTTTTTTCCTTCCGGAAGCGTAAATCCCGGAGCAATATGAAAAAAACACAAGCCGCTTGTGGCCACTATTTCTCCTTTCTGCAAAGCTACCCAAGCCACAAACTCCTCACTTTCAATAGTTGTCCGAAAATAATCTCGCAGCCTTTCGGCCATAGCCGCATCGTCGAGTCGACGCGTTTCCGGCTTTTGCAGTTCTTTTAAAAAAGCGATTCGAAGGCGAACCAAATCCTCAACATCACTTAACGTTGCCTTCCGAAAAATAATGGGTTGAGGGCTCATTCCTAAGTCTGTTTTTTACCGAACAGTTTATAGTTTCTGACTTAGCAGGTGAGGACGTTCTCGCTCAATTTTCAACAACAGCTCACCGAAAAGTGTATTGGCCCACGCAAACCACTTACGGGTAAATTGGCTCGCATTATCTTTATCAAACGACTCATGCATAAAACCTGTTCCGGCATGAGTACTTTTCAGGAAGCGCAATTGGGCCAAAATTTCGGCATCATTTGACGAGGTCATGGCTCGCATAATGATACTCATTGGCCAGATTTGATTGACCAGTGTATGCGGGCTGCCGATTCCCTCAGCGGCTTTTCCTTTAAAAAAATACGGATTCGACTCACTCAACACAAAGCGCCTTGTATTCTGATATACCTTATCATCTGCTTTAACCGCTCCCAAATAGGGCAGTCCGAGAAGGTTTGGTACGTTGGCGTCGTCCTGAAAAAGACAATTCCCAAATCCATCCACTTCCATAGCATACATAAGACCAAATTGCGGATGATTAATAACCGCGTGTTTTTTAATGGCCTGCTCTACTTCATTGGCAAAGGTTCGGCATTCTGTCGCAAAGGAGGCATTTTTATAGACAGTTTCGGCAATTTCTCCCATTTGACGAAAAGACACGACGGCAAATAAATTGGAAGGAATCAAAAACGGATATTGCGTGGCATCATCCGATGGGCGGAAAATACTGTGAATAAGCCCATTGGGTTTGGTATTGTTCCCATAACCGTTTCCGGGTACCGTATCTGTTGACCACGATGTGGTACGTCCGAATCGGTACTTACCCCGTTCTTTGAATCGCTGTTGTTCGCGACAGACAGCAATAATAGATTGGGCCGCTTTCAACCACTTTTCATCAAAAATGCCGGTATCCTGCGCCGTTTTCCAATAATGATAGGCCAAACGCACCGTGTAGCAAAGCGAATCCAATTCCCATTTACGTTCATGAAGTTCGGGTTTCATATCGGTGTGGTCTTTGAGCCACTCGCTGTGCCCGGGACCGTCATTAAACGCATTGGCATAAGGGTCGATCAGAATGCATTCTGTTTGACGATTCACTACCCCCGCAATCAATTGTTTCAGTTTTTCATCTTCTTTTATCAAAGGCAAATAAGGCCATACCTGTGCGGTACTGTCGCGCAACCACATGGCATGAATATCCCCCGTGATCACAAAGGTATCGGGGCGACCGTCTTTGACCTTAAAATGAACGGTTGTGTCTAAAGTATTGGGAAAACAATTTTCAAAGAGCCAAGCCAATTCGGGGTCTTTAATGACACTTTTCATACGAGCAATCGCCGATTCGATTGCAGGGCTGTTGAACTTACGCTCTGCGGCTTTGGTCCTTACGACGGGAAAGTTGTCAGCAGAGGCATTAGCCCCAAGCAAGGTGCTGATACCTGCCAAAGAGGCAGTTTTAACAAATACACGACGGTTTAGCGGTTTCATTGAGTCGGATCATTGAACATGAACCAAAAATAGTGTGAATTGACGGAAAGCGATGGTAAAAATGCGATAAATAAATATTATATTCAAAAATATTTTAAAATATACAGAATATAAACATAAAAAAAATAATAATACATCCACTTAGTACCGACTGCATCCCATTTACTTCTTAGCTATATAACAAGACAAAAGTCAATAAATAGGGGAACAAAATGAGGTTAACGATCTCCGATAATGCCTTGATTCTGTATGCTTTTTTGGGACGAAATTGCTTTTTCCCGTCTCTATCTTTATCTTTAGCCCGCTTTCTCAAAAATATCTGTTCTCTAAAAGACGATTGGCAAGGTTTTGGCCGTTAAGAATTGGAGTACGTAAGACCGTTGAAGAATCGTGGGCATTATTAAACACAAACTCTACCTTATTTTTATTAAATCATACGCTATCCCGGGGATATCCTTGAGCCTTTGGTTAACCGCTCATGTGGTTGAGGCTCAAAATCAACCCTCCAATCGGCGGCCGATAGCCCAAGATACCAGCCGAGATAATCGCCAAAGCCGGCGTTTATTATATTCTCAATGGAACGACCGTCCCGGCAATCGCTTCAATTACGTCCCGCCGCGTTCGTCTCTGTTTCTGCGTGACCCCAAAAGCCTTTCTAACGAATTTCGCTTGGATACCACTCAACGGATGTCGGTTTATGAGCGCATCGGTGAACCGAAAGCCTCTCCGCTCAATTACCGTAACCCGATGAGCATGACCTACGAAGACTTTCAAAAACTTCAGGACAGGCGGGTTTTCAATTACCTATGGCGCGATTATTCTTCTAAACAAGACGGTAAAGGTGCCCTCGGAGCCAAAGGATTGTTACCGAAATTAGATCTACCCCCCGGTTTTGACCGCATTTTCGGCAGCAATATGGTTGACTTTAAACCGAATGGCTTTGTGTTGCTGGATTTTGGGGTACTACACCAAAATATTGATAATCCGCAGGTGCCCATTCGTCAGCGGCGTTCTACCAATTTTATCTTCAACGAGCAAATTAACATCAATTTTAATGGGAAGATCGGGGATAAATTGGGTATGTTGACCAATTTTGACACCAAATCCAGCTTTAATTTTGAGAACCAACTCAAATTAGATTATCGTCCCGGTAAGACCTCCTCTACCCTACCGAATGCCTCCAATGTACCCGGCATGGGGCAAAACGGAATGGGACAGAATGGATTAGGGCAAAATAATTTAGGGCAACCCGGCTTCGGGCCCATGGATTATATCCCCGAAAACGAAAGTATTATTCAGGGCATTCAGGCAGGGAATGTCAATTGGCAAATTCCGTCGCAGTTAATACCCGGAGTGCAAAACTTGTTCGGTGCCAAAGTGGATCTGCGTTTCGGTCGCCTGACGGCCACGGTCGTAGCTTCTCAACAGCGTTCGCGTCAACAATGCATTACGTTGCGGGGAGGAGTTCAAAATCGTCCGTTTGAGATCCGGGCGGATGCTTATGATGAAAATCGACATTTCTTCCTTTCGCAATTTTTTCGTGACAATTACGAGCGTTGGATGAGTAATCTGCCCATGTTGATGTCGGGAGTCACCATTACACGTTTGGAAGTTTATACCACCAACCGCACCAACAATACCGAAACCCTGCGCAATATCGTAGGTTTTTCTGATTTGGGGGAAGCGAATCCTTACAATCGGACTAATCCGGCTCTTCAACCGATTGTGCCTAATCGTCCGGTAAATAATAACACCAACGGTTTATTTCAAAAAGTAGCCAATGATGCCAATATCCGGCAGGCCGATCAAACCACCTTTGCGCTTGACGGTACCTACAACCTTCAGCGAGGCAATGATTACGACCTGCTGCGCGGTGCCCGTAAGCTGACCGAACGAGAATACAAATTTCAACCTGAACTGGGTTACATTTCGCTGTTAACTCCGCTGAGAAACGACGAGATTTTGGCCGTAGCTTACGAATACACACTCAATGGCCAAAAATACAAGGTAGGGGAATTGACCGAAGATTACCAAGCCCGGCGCGATGATGAAGTGCTGGTTATGAAATTGCTGAAGTCCTCCACCATTCGGAATAATACCAATCACCCGATGTGGAATTTGATGATGAAGAATATTTATTCATTGAATACCACTCAGTTAGGCAAACAAAACTTCCAACTTCGCGTCATTTATAAAGACGATTTAACGGGGATTGACAACCCGAACTTACAGGAAGGCCCGATCGCCAATGTTCCGTTATTGCGCGTCATGGGCTTAGATAAACTGAATCCGCTCAATGACCCCGTCTTAGACAACAGCGGCAGGTCTATCGGTGACGGTAACTTTGACTTCGTGGAAGGTGCGACCGTGGACAGCCGTTTCGGACGGATTATTTTCCCGGTCTTGGAGCCCTTCGGATCCAATTTGGCAAAACAGTTTCAGGGGGATGAGATATTGGCCAATAAATACGTCTTTAATGAACTCTACCGCACTACCCAAATTGATGCACAGCAAATCACGGAGAAAAACAAATTCTTTTTGAAAGGTTCGTATCAAGGCGCTTCGGGCGGAGCAAGCGTTCAATTACCTTTCGGTGTTTCCGAAAAGTCGGTATTGGTAAGAGCGGGCGGGGTTCAGCTTCAGCAGGGCATTGACTATATGGTGGAAGGGCAATCGGCCGTCCGGATCATGAATGAAAGTGTCATTAATTCAGGCCGTGATATCGAAGTTTGCTACGAGCAGCCGGATCTGTTTCAAAATCAAATTCGGACGATGCTCGGTACCCGTCTCAATTATACCGTCAACCGAGACATGCAGGTGGGAGTAACGGCCATGCGCCTGCGCGAAACACCGGCCGGTTACTTAACCCGTGCGGCCTTGGGCAACGACCCCGTCAGCAACAGCATCATCGGTGCTGATTTTACCTACCGCAAAGATGCCCCGTTTTTGACAAAATTCTTGGACAAATTGCCCTTGTTGCAAACCAAAGAAATGTCAAGTATTCAGTTTCAGGGAGAAGTGGCTCAGTCATTTGCCGGCTTACACCCGCAGGTAAGAAACCGAATCATTGTAGACGACTTTGAATCGGCCCGGACGCAATTTGACCTCACCCGCCAGCCTACTCGCTGGCGTACGGGAGCAACACCGTTGCAATTCCCGCAAGGTACACCGGCCAATCCATTGGAATACGCTTATAACCGCGCCAAAATTTCAGCCTATTCGATAGATATTTCTTTCTCACCCACAGCCCAGATCGGTTTACCTCAACGCCCGAATATCAATCCGGAAGACTTTAACAATTTCTACGAACGCCTTTTTACGCCGCAGGAGATCTTTACCGGTCGCGGCCAATATTTGGTCAACCTCCCCGAAAATATTCTGGACCTCGCCTACTTCCCCCACGAAAGAGGGATGTACAATTATAACCCCGACCTTGACCCGGACGGTCGCCTGAGAGACCCCCGCAAAAATTTTGGTGCCGTGACACGGGCTATCGGCTCGGACGTAGATTTTGACAACGCCAATATCGAGATTTTGGAATTCTGGATGATGGACCCTTTCAAAGAAGGACCTAACGGGGTAGTGAAAGACGGATTTTTTAACCGCAATAACACGACAGGAGGAAAGCTGTACTTCAACTTAGGAGAAATATCGGAAGACGTCGTAAAGAACGGCCGTTATGATTTTGAGAACGGGTTGCCGTTGGGAGAGAAAACCGATGTTCCTACCCCTACTCAGCCTACTGCGACGGTAGCTAAAACCCCTTGGGGGTACAGTACCCGGCAGCAATATATCATCAACGCCTTCACTAACGAGCCCGGTGCCCGCCCCAAGCAGGATATCGGATTGGATGGGTTGAATAATGGCGAAGAACGGGAGTTTTTCAAAGATTATCTGCAAAAGCTTCCTGCCAACCTGAAAACGGAAGCACGTAACCGCATTTTGGCCGACCCCGCGGGGGATGATTTTGAGTATTATTTCAGTGCCAAAGCCGACAGTGCCAACCAAAAAATCGTCGAACGTTATAAAAACTACATGGGTACTGAAAACAATACCCCTGAGTTTGAACGCAACGTTGCTATCACTGCGGCTGCTACTAACTTGCCCGACGGGGAAGACCTCAATACTGACAATACCATCAATGACCAAGAAGCTTACTACGAATACGAAGTAGATCTCAAACCGGGCCAATTAGACGTAGGCAAACCCTATATTGTGGATAAAGTTACGGCCACTAACGGTAGTGGCGAAGCGATTAACTGGTATTTATTCCGTATTCCTGTAAGAGAGTTTACGCGCAAGATGGGGAATATCAACGGTTTTAAATCCATTCGTTTTATTCGGATGTACATGACCGGTTGGGAGCAACCCGTGGTGTTACGTTTTGCTCAGTTGCAAATGGTCGCTACCCAATACCGTAAATATACGGGCGACCTGAATGCCCGCGGTTTGCAGGAAGTACCCGAACCGTATGATGCGCAGTTTAAGATTGCCACCGTCAGCGTGGAAGAAAACAGTGCTAAGACCGTTACCGGGGGGCGTCGGAATATCTATGCTGTGCCGCCGGGTTGGCAACGGGATGTGGACTTCACTACCCCTAACCAACGCCCGCTGAACGAACAGTCCATGAGTTTGTGCGTTACCGACCTGCGCGATGGCGACTCCCGTGCTGCTTTCAAAAACGTAACAAGCCAAAATTTGCTTTTCCGTGAACGTCTGAAAATGTTTGTGCACATGCATAACGACCAAGACGAAGACGGACAAGTATCGGCTTTTATGCGATTGGGGACCGACGTGTCGGAACACTACTATGAAATTGAAGTAACCCAACTGCGCGCATCTCGACCCAATATTGATACGCCTACGGAGGTGTGGCCGGAACAAAACGAGATTGATATTGAAACCAAGTGGCTGATAGAAGCAAAAAAAGAGCGTGATTCGCAACCTACAGTTTCTCTAAGTGCCCCTTACACCATTACGAAAACCGATGCCTTAGGACGAGTGTATCGTATTACCGTTATGGGAAAACCTGATTTGAGCAACATTATGATCATCATGATCGGGATGCGCAATCCTCGCTCTGCAGATCAACAGGCGAAGAGTTTCTGTATTTGGGTAGACGAATTCCATGTGCAGGGATTTGATAATCAGTCGGGTACTGCAGCCGTCGCTCGTCTTGACCTAAAACTCGCTGATTTCGCCACAGTTCAATTAGCAGGCAAACTGACCACCTTTGGTTTTGGCGGCGTACAGCAAAAATTGGCCGACCGCTCTCGTGATAATACCCATGAGTTCAGCCTTTCGTCGGCCATTGCCGTAGATAAACTCTTGCCCGAAAAATGGGGCTTCCGCATTCCGCTGTATGTCAACTACGATCTTCGTAATGTAAGCCCTCACTTCAACCCTTACGACCCTGATACCCCTTTGGCCACTTCGCTGTCCAATTATGCGGAGAATGACCCCCGAAGGGTGCAGTTGGAGAATTCGGCTACTGAAAGAGCCGAACGACGGGGATTCAATTTCTCGAATGTCCGAAAGACCAAAACCAAGCCTAATGCGCGGCGGAATTTTTGGGATTTTGAGAACTTTGCGTTTACTTATGCCTTTAATGAACAAACGCGCCGCAACAGCATGGTTGCCGACTATACCCAACGGCAGTACCGAGGCGGTATCGTTTATCAATACGGCTTCCCTCAACGTTCTTGGGCACCGTTTGGTACGGTAAAGAGTTTGGAACGCCCGTATCTGGAACTGCTCAAAGAATTCAATCTTTCGTTGTTGCCCACCCAAATCGCCGTTCGCTTTGACGCCGACCGAAATTTTGTCCGGACGCAGTACCGAAGTGCTGACTTAACGGCCGAAGGACAGGCACCGTTGTTTGAAAAATACTTTCTGTTCAACCGAGCCTATGATCTTTCCTGGAATTTGACCAAAAGCATTGTCCTGACTTACAGTGCCTTGGCCAATGCCGCCGTGGACGAACCCAACGGAGACATCAATACGCGCGCCAAGCAGGACTCTATTTGGCGGAACTTCCGCAACTTCGGGCGGATGAAAAATTTTGATCAAAAGGTACGGCTTACCTACCGCTTGCCGTTAGATAAAATTCCGCTTTTGGACTGGATGACAGCGGATTACAGTCACAGTATCAACTATCAATACCAAGCCAGTTCATTGGGTATTCGGGATACGTTGAATATTGCTTACGGAAATATTATTCGCAATAGTTTAGAGCGCAGTATTCGCGGCAAAGTTGACTTTGTCAAATTGTATAATAAGTTGCGTTACCTGCGTTTTGCCAACAACCCCTCTCCTCCGCGTAAAAACTTCGCCCGCAGTCCCGGGGATGATGAGGAAATCACACGTGAATCAAGCCGGTTACTCAAAAACCTTACTCGGTTGGTGATGACGGTACGCGGGATAGACGTAGATTATACCCGTCAGGAAACAACAACCTTGCCCGGCTTCTTACCTTCTCGCCCTAAGGCCTTTGGCGTGGATGTGATCAATGCTCCGGGATTACCGTTTATCTTCGGAAGCCAAGATCGGACGATTCATTATGACGCGGCCGAAAAGGGGTGGTTATCGCAAAGCACTATGCTCAACCTGCCCTTCATGCAAACGCTTAATCGGACATTCCGGATGAATACCCGTTTGGAGCCGTTTAAAGATTTTCGGATCCAAATAGAAGCCCGACTTACCCGAGGCGACGAATACCGTGAGTTTTATCGTCCTTCTACCCCGGGCGGACCGTATGAAGTACAAAGCCCGATCCGGAACGGTAACTTCCAAATGTCGTTTATGTCGTTCCGTACGGCCTTTGCGAAAATCAACAGCGATAATACCTCTCCGATTTTTGACCGTTTCAAGTCATATCGCGAGGATTTTGTGAGGATATTAACGGAGGAGCGACTGAGAAAGAACCCTAATGCAACTCTTGGAGAATACAATGTTAACTCACAAGATGTATTGATCGCAGCGTTTTTTGCGGCCTACAACGGTAAAGACCCAAAGAAAGACCCCTCAAAAGTACGCACCAATCCGTTTTTGGGCTTCCCGCTTCCTAACTGGCGGGTAGATTATAACGGTCTTTCTCAACTGCCGGCCTTTAAGAATATTTTCAGTTCATTTACCCTTGAGCACAGTTATCAATCCACGTACAGTGTCGGTAATTTTACTTCTTCTTTGGACTACGGCGCTGTCTTTGTCAATCTGGCAGTCATGAACTATCCGTTGGCGATTCTCCCCGGTGAAAACGGCCAAGCCATTCCGGTATTTGTGATGAGTACCATTTCTTTGTCGGAAAAATTTGCTCCTCTAATCGGAATTCGTGCCCGTACCCAAAACAAAATAGACCTGCGCCTGACTTATAATCAAGACCGCAATATTTCACTCAATTTGTCGAACTCGCAAATGGCGGAACTTTTCAACCGTGACATTACGGCCTCGGTTGGATTTACACGCAACAATGTTCGGATTCCGTTCCGCATCAATGGGGAGTTCAAGAAGCTGAAGAATGACCTTCAATTCCAGTGCAACTTCACCGTAAGAGATACCCGGGCTATTCAACGGCGTTTTGATGAACCTCCAACGGCTATTGCGGGGAATTATAACTTCCAATTACGTCCGCAAATCAATTATACCGTCAGCAAGTTGTGGAGTATTCAATTCTATTTTGATCGTACTTTCAATAATCCTTACGTTCTTAATTCATTCCGGCGCTCGACTACTGCCGGCGGGATTCAGGTGCGATTTAACGTAGCGGAACTATAACCTCACCCCCCTTCCCCCTCTCCTTACAGGAGAAGGGAGTATTTCAAAGCCCCCTCTGCTGAAAGGAGAGGGGATTTAGGGGTGAGGTTAAGTCAATTCAAAAATTACTTCAATTTCAATAGCACACATCCGAGGTAAGGAACCCATGCCTACGGCACTGCGAGCGCCTACGCCTTTTTCGTCTCCCCAAATTTCGGCAAACAATTCACTGCACCCGTTCATTACATAGGCGTGTTGCTCAAACTCGGGTACGGTGTTGATCATCCCCAGAATTTTCACTACTTTGTTGATTTTATCCAGACTGCCGAATTGTGAACGCAACGTGGAAAGCAGCAGATAGCCTGTTTTGCGGGCGGCTTCTTTGGCTTCGTCGGCGGTGAGATCTCTGCCCACTTTTCCGGCTATGACGCTGCCGTCAAGGTCGAGCGAGATATGTCCGGATACGTAAGCTAAGTTGCCCGTAACGACCACGGGTGTATAAACACCTCCTTTGGCCGGAGGAGGAGGTAAGGTAATGCCGAGGTTGGCAAGGTTTTGTTCTGCTGACATCTTGATTTATGCTATGGTTAATTGTGTTCCTGCAATTCCTTCATTTACGGCCTTTGTCAGTTCATCGGCGTGACAAATGGTGACCTGTGCCACTCCGTTTTGAAGGGCAGCAAAGGCATTATCCAACTTAGGGATCATTCCTTTATTGATGACTCCCGAAGTTTTATACTCATTATAAGAAGCCGGGTTCAGTCGGGGAATCACAGCTTCATCGTCATTGGGATCGGACAATACGCCCTTTTTTTCAAAACAATAGACCAAATTTACTTCAAAATCGGTGGCTAAAGCCACGGCAATGGTGGAAGCCATGGTATCGGCGTTGGTATTGAGCATGCTCCCCAAAGCAGGATCGAACGTCAGCGGAGCAACAACCGGTACCAATCCGTTTTCTACCAATAAGGTAAATCGGGCGCTGTCTACTTTTTCCACATCTCCGACAAACCCGTAATCGATTTCTTTCACCGGGCGTTTTTTTGCACGAATCACTCCGGCATCCGCCCCCGTCAAGCCTATGGCATTACTGCCCATACTTTGCAATTGGGCTACGATATTTTTGTTGACCAACCCGCCGTAGACCATGATGACCACATCCAACATCGTTTGATCAGTAATACGGCGCCCTTCCACCATGAGTGTTTCGAGGCCCAATTTATCCGCCACTTGGGTAGCGATTTTTCCGCCGCCGTGAATCAACAATTTACGCTGAGGGAGTTCGACAAAAGCCTGTAAAAACTGCTGAAGGGATTCGGGCTTGTCAATGACGTTGCCGCCGATTTTAATAACCAATAATTTTTCCATAAACTTGACATGTATTTCTGTCGGCAAATTACTCAAATTCTCCCGACTGATTCATGAAATTCAGCCCCAAACGTGATGCTTTACAAAACCCGCGGTATCGCCCTCAATTATATTCGCTATCGCGAAACATCCATTATTGCTAAAATTTATACCGAAGAGTTCGGCATCCAAAGCTACATGGTGAACGGGATTCGTTCGGCCAAATCGAAAACCAATCGTATTGCCCTGTTCCAGCCGCTCACGCTGTTGGATCTGGTAGTGTATCATAAAAGCAAAGAACAAACCATTCACCGGCTTTCAGAGGTGCGATGCAGTTTGCCCTTTCGGAGTTTGCCTTTTGACTTTATCAAGTCGAGCATTGCGCTGTTTATCACGGAGTTACTCGTCAAAACCTTGCGCGAAGAGGAAGCCAACGAGCCGCTGTTTCAGTTTTTACTCGAAGCCATTGTCTATTTGGAAGAGGCGGATGAGCACTTTGAAAATTTTCATTTGCAATTTTTGGCAAAACTTGCTTTTTATTTGGGTTTCGGAGCCGAAAGTGTTCGTGAAATGGAAGAACAACTCACCGAAAATTTGTATCCTCATTCTATGGAACCCGCCATGCGGGAAGCATTACAGGGATTTCTGCATCTGCCCTTGGACTATTCTGCTTCTTTAACTCGCCTGCAACGCAGCAAACTTTTGGATACGCTCGTGTTTTATTATAAAATCCACCTCGAAGGCTTGGGCGAGATCAAATCATTAGAAGTATTGAGAGAATTAATGAAATAGTTATTCGGGATTTAAAATCCCGAATCAGTTAGTTTCGGATTTTAAATCCGAAACAGCGATTTATATATAATCGGTAATTGGTTTCACCATGACATGTGCCGGGACTTCTTGCAAAGGCCGGAAGGAGTCAGTGGTATAAATAAAGTCAATAGAATGAATGGCAAAGCCTTTGCTGAAAATCCCGTGACTGACGATCAATACCACCGACCCGGCATTACGTTCTTTGAGCAAACTGCCAATCCCCGCAAACGTACCGCCTCCGTCGCAAATATCGTCCACAATAAAACAAGTTTGTCCTTTAAAATCGGTTTCCAAAGTTTTAAACCCGGACAGATTGCCGGTTCTGACATCCCGCATTTTCATACATTCTGCCACTTGTTCCGCTCCGGTATATTGAGCTACGGCGTGGATTTTCTTTAAGGCTCCGGCGTCGGGAGAAATGAGCCAATAATCCGTTTCCTGTTTTTGGGTTAAAAAATCAGTCAAACAATCCTTAACAAAAAGATAGTTGGGAATGACTGCCGAACGACGCAGCAGCGCCGCAGTGACTTCGGAATGAGGGTCAAACACGGCTATCTTATGAAAACCGGCTTGGTTTAAAATATCCGTGACGACCCGTAGAGAAAACGGCTCTCCGGTCGTCATGACCCGGTCCATACGAGCCGCCATCAAATAGCTGACGATCAGATCAATTTGTTCTGCTCCGGCTTCTTCCAACACATCTTTGGCCAACAGTACCCGAAGCAGATCTGCGGGATTGGCGATGCGTGTAACGATACGGCATCGGGCGATTTCCCGGGCGGAAAAGTTTGTTTCCAGTTTAAGGTGAGGTTGCCCGTCGGGAAAAGTAAAGGATTGAAAAGGAATGTCTGAAATTGCGGGCGTAATGAGATTGAGTGTTTTCATTGTCGGCTGTATCATTGTTTTTTAGCGGTTGCGCCCTTTTTCGTCGGGGTATAAATTTTGTACTGTATCACTTTGCCAAAACTGTTTTGAAGTTACATCCATGAGGGTAAGTCGGCCGTGGAAGGCAGCGCCGGTGTCCAAATTCCACACATTCCAACGGTTCATCGGAGCATCCGTTCCGTAATTGATGGTGGGCGTGTGGCCGATAAATATTTCACGGAACAATTTCAAACGACGCGGAACTAAATCGGGGCTGACACCGCGCGCAATGGAAAGCGTTGTTTCCCAAAGGGTTCTGTCCCACGCCAAATTACTTTCGTCATACTCGTGCTCGGGTCCGTACAAAGAGGTAAACCCGGCGTGAACAAACAAACGGTTGGACGTATCAATGTGGTAATAGGGCATACGGTTGAAAAAATCCAAATGCACTGCCCGTCTTTCAGCGTCCACCGATTGGTAACTTTTGGCGGTACTGCTCCCGCCGTGCATGAGCCAATGATGCGGGGCAATTCCTCCCTCCAACCATCCTTCGCACCACAGATCGTGGTTTCCCTTCATAAAATGGCACTTCTGGCGAGTTTCCAACTCCAACAGGAAATCTATGACCTGCGCCGACTCACTCCAACCGTCTACGTAGTCGCCCAAAAAGAGAAGGGTGTCTTTGGCGGTCACTGCGGCACGCTCAAGCACTTGGTAAAGTGCCCGTAGCCCGCCGTGTATGTCGCCAATAGCCAGTACTCTTCCCATGCCGTTGTCGTTAGGTTCGTAATTGATCTCTCACTTCCATCAAAGCAAAGCCCAATAAGTTGAATCCTTGCCATTTTTCAGGATGCGTACTATCGGGATGGTCTGCCGCCAAGCCGTTCCCCCAAATAGCATCTACCGGACTTGCTTCCACTAAAATACGCTCCTGCGTTTGAAGTAAAAAGGCTCGAAGCTCTTTGTTTTGGCTGAATTTATGAAAATTACCTTCTATCACAATGTGTTCTCTTTCCGAAAGCCACACCGTTTCATCAAAATGAGGGATCAAACGCCCTAATTTCTTGGCTTCGGCGGGCGATTTTACCTGTACTATCTTCTCTGCTATTTCGCTGTCGCCAAACAGTCGGGCCTTTTGAGCCATCATCCAATGTTCTGTCGTAAGATAAACGCAGCCTTGCACTTCAAAAGCACATTCCCACCATTGGCTCAAACATGCTTTGGTAATGCTCCCGTCCCGACTCGGGTGATGGCCCCAAAAGAATAGGTATTTTAATGGGTTTTGCTGCGCCAAGAGCCAATTGAGATTGTAATTCATGATTTTTTCCTTTATACGACTTTATATTTCTTCTATGGTTAAAAAAAAATTAAACCATATGAGGGATATAAGAAAATATAAGTTTTTACTGTTAATCTTTCACAGTTATTGCTGTTCGGGATTTGCAATCCCGAACCTTACTGATAAGGATTTACAATCCGGCTTTTTAAATTACAATAACATCCAATAGTCCTTTTTTCCCTGCATAATTACGGGCAGAACTGTATATATATTCTTCCGGATACTCTACAATACCCATTCTTACAGGATTATCATGTATATAGTGTAATTTTTGAAATACAAACTCATTTGTATGAATTTCTTTAGCCTCATTTCCATCTTGCCAAAACTTAAACTGTTGATTTTTAGGATGCCAAAAACCATTATAGTTAAACCGATACAACATCCATTGCCTTCGACTTTCCGTTTCATTTGAAATTGCCTCTACAATTTTCTTAGAAGTAAATTTCTTAAAATCACGAAGAAAATCAGAAAGATTACTGCCCTCTTTGGCAGAGGCAAGCATATGCAAGTGATTGGTCATTAATACCCAAGCATATAATTCCAAGCCTTTTTCTTTTTGACAGTATTGGAGAGAATCCACAATGATGTTTTTGTAAATAGGGCGTGTAAAAACATCTACCCAATCCACTACCGTCATGGTCAAAAAATAGATATAGCCTTCACTGATTTTGTTTTTTAGGCCCATGGTTTCTTAATGTTTAAATGACGGATTGTAAATCCTTTTCAGACAGTGTCAGGATTGCAAATCCTGACAAGCATAAGATTATCAAAAACTCAGGCTGAAATTCCCTTTCTAACCCTCTCCCTCACCTCTTCCAACGTCCAATCAATCAGTAGCTTTCCGTCTCTGAATACCGTTTTAAGCTCCCCTTTGGCTTCTTCTTCCCAAGTACATTGGTCTTGCAATATGTATTTGTTGGTAACAGGGTCGGTGTGAATCGCCATCAACCCTTTGGCTGATTTTTTAGTACCGTCGTCGGTTTTGGGATCCTTGAAAATAGCACGGCCTTGGTGATTTACTTCACCGTAAGTGGCTTTCATGGCAAAACCGAACGTATCGCGGGTGACATACTCGTAGGTGTAAGAGCCAATGCCCAGTACTATATTATAACTCGCAAACCCTTTTTGTTTTAATCCTTCTAAAATGGCCAACTGACGGGCAGGAGTAATGCTGTCACCGTAGATCAGGCCAATATGCCCATCCAGCAATTTAAAACCTCGGGCCGTAACGGTTCCCCCGAACGTCTCCCACATACATTCGATTGCGCCCTTGTAGGCCGGGCTTCCGACCGGTGCCTCCGGGTCGCCGACAATGATTTTGACCGGGTCGCCGCTATCGGGACGAATCACTACCTTTCCCGCACGGGCTAAGATTTGTGTTTTCAATTGTGGTAAAAACTCAGTGATAACTTGCCAAAAATCCCACGTATCCGAAACAATAGAAACAATGCCGGAAGGATACACGTCAGTAATAAGGCGTTCAAAAGTGTCAATTTCAGCATCTTGTGTTCCCATACACATTACACTGTGTTCTGTTGCCGGGACTGAGCCTCCAATCAGTTCTTTTTCGCAATCGGCATTGTAATATTGCTCTAAGAAATCCAGGGCCGGAATGGTATCTGTTCCCGTAAAAGACAACAAGTGCCCGGCACCGCTCATTACCGCATCCTCAATGCCCGACATACCGCGAAACGAGAAATCGTGTCCTTGCCACGGCACAAAGCTCAAATCCTCGCCCACCGTTTCCTGCGCATACTTGGTAAACGTTTCCAAATAGTCAAAAGCTGTGGTAGCTGACGTAGAAGGCTTCCAAAGAATAGCACTCATGAGCGTTTCGAGCATGTTGGTTACCCAAAAAAACTCCGATTTTGTATTCCAAATAGTCAGTACCGGGATACGCATCGGTACGCGACTGCCTTCGGGTAAAGCTTTGATTTCAAGGGGCAAATAACCCAAATCGTGTAAGGCTTCAATATGGTCGTAAGTAATGCTGTCTTTACCTAAATAGTTATCAATCCGACGTTTGTACAAGCGCATTACCTCGTCTTTGGGCAATCGGAAAAAATTTTCGTCAAATTGCCGAATGAGGTATTCTTTGATAAAATATTGTAACCCGAAAAACACAATTTCATCCATTTCGGCATTGCGTGATTTGCGGGGAGTGAAGTTGGAATAGACTAAGGTGGTTCCTTCGGGATATTGAAACTTGTGGCCTACTTTGTAACCATCTTTCAAAAGTACGGGGAGTGTTTTCATGGAGGTTGTGTTAAATTTTAAATTGAAATCCTTCTTCTGTTAGTTGTTCATAACGGGTTTTATCAAACGTAAAAAGCTCGGCAGGGCGGCTTTTGAGGCCGGTACGGCGTTCGCCCGTACTTTTCAGAATTCCCGTAGCCATGATTTTTTTGTAAAAATTGCGGCGATCAAGCGATTCCCCCAAAATGCGCTCGTAGAGGTCTTGCAGCTCCGTCATTGTGAATTGTTCATTCAATAATTCAAACCCGACAGGTTGGTAAGTAACCTTTGCCGCTAAACGCTGACGGGCCATTTCGATGATATGATGGTGGTCAAAACCCAGTTCAGGCAAATCATCCACAGAACACCAACGCAGGTCGTTGGCCATTTGCCCTACCACCAACTCAAACTGCTGCGGATTAACCAACGCATAGTAAGAAATAGAAAGTACCCTTCCGCGCGGGTCACGATCAAGCCCGCCAAAGGTATATAACTGCTCCAAGTACAAGCCGACCAAGCCCGCCTTGTAGGACAAAATGCGTTCGATGGCCACTTCGAAGGTTTCTTCTAAATTCAAAAAACCGCCCGGTAAAGTCCATTGATTGGCAAAAGGGTCTTCTTTTCGATTCAGAAGCAATACCGACAGTTGCTCACTGGCATAACCGAATACGACACAGTCGATGGTAACGGAAGGGCGAGGGTATTGAGAAAGGTCATTCTGCATTTTACTTTGCGTTTTATTGACACAAAGTAACAGAATCCGAATTCAAGTAGCAAATATTTTGCGTAATTTTTACACAATCTTTATTTTACGGTCATTTCAGCAGCAATTCAGGCCGGTATTCGAAGTGCATGGTATCGTAGTGATACCAGTTGCCCCCCCAGATAAACCCGTGTTTTTCAAAGATTTCGACAACTTTGTGCGAAATGAGGTTTTTGTAAGTAAGAGGGACGTTTTCGTCTTTGCATTTACAATCCCACTGCCAGTAGTGCGAAAGATTCAGATTGATGTCAATAGCTACGCCATAGCTGTGCATACTGAGTCGGTCGGTGCCGCTGATAACGCGATAAGAGAAAGTACCGGCAGGATTATTAACGTATTTCATCAATTCGGGGTGCTGTTCCAATTCGTCAGACAATGCCTGAAAGTGTTTGTCAACTCCGTTGATTTTAGTTACCAACAGTTTCTTTTTCAACGTTTTGGGAAGCCAAACAATCTCCGTCAGATTTTTGCGTACTTCTTCCTGCGTATTGCCGTACATCTTCCGAAAAAAAGGTTCATACCGAAAACGGCCCGGGTCCAGATTGGTCACGGGCGGATAGCGGAAAGTGGTTAGCGGGTATTTTTGGAGCAATTGGTCTTCTAAATCGGCGTTTTGGAGGAGTTCGGCAAAGGATTTTTTTTTGCCGTCATCAAAGATCATAATCGTGGAGTCTTTCCAAATGATTTGATTTTCAGTTACCCGAGCAATGTGGTCGGGATAGGCTTTCAGGTATTCAGATTGAGCTGAGGCTGTTGAATAAAAATAGAGCGCGGATAAAACGGATGCTACGCACCGCGGATAAATAAGGATATTGTTATTTCTCAGAAAACCGCCGCAAATCCATCGGCTCAAACGTCCATTCGGGTGTTTCAATCGTTTCATTTTTAAGTACATACCAAGGACTGATTGATGCATTGTTTGGGTTTATTAAAATCTGAATTTCTTGGGCGGGCATGTAGCTTTGGGCCAACATATATACCTTTTGGCCCGTTTGTGGCTGCACTGCCATGTCTACCACAATGACGGCATGACCGAAAGGTACGCCTTTCTGAATGAAAACGTCACCAATCTGCATCTTTGCCATCGGAACAGGGCTTAGTTCTGCATGCAGCGAACGGGTATTGGCCGAGACAAAAACCGACTCCAGGTATTTCCAAAATTTCGGATAGGAATAGTCGCCCCGGGCAAAGTCTTTGAAATAGCGCGGTTTGCCGTCGGACAAAAAATTGAAATGAATTTTTTCAAAACGGCGGTTGGCATATAAGTATTCGGCCCGTAAACGCATGACGGCATCGGCGCATTGGTGAAGGTCTTTTTTCCCGATTGGTAAATCCACTACGGAAATAGACACATTCGGTGTATTTTTAGAACGTCCATCAAAGTACAATACTTTGTCATTCCAATTTTTGAGGGGTAATTGCCTCAGATAGGCAGCAAAAGAGCCATCTTCAGCAACATTTCGTACAAAACCGACGGGCGGGGCAAAACGGGCCGCAATTGTAGCCGCCGACCTGTCTATGCTGACTTGCGCAATGATAGGCAGCGAAACAAGAAAAAATACTGAAAATGCCTTTATCATTTTTAATTCAGACCCTTGCAGAAGAATAAATAGGATTATTTTTCGTAGCCGACCGCCTCCAAAATAAAGGAAACAATGGGGGTCGGGTCTTTCAGACTGTGCGGATGATGCCTGACGCCCGGCTTGCGAATTACCTTTATTGTACCGCCGAGCACCTTGACGCGTTGTTCAAACAAATCGGTATTTTCCTCTATGGGCACTGCCTCGTCAGCATCCCCGCATACGTGCAGCATGGGATAGCCGCCTTTGACGATTTTGTCCACATTGTCGAGCGGGTTGCCTTTAAACTGCATCGCTTCTTCTTCGGTTTTGAGGTTATGATCCTGCTTAAACAATTCCCAATCTTTCGGACTGCCGGCACTGCGTCCTTTGCCGCCCGGCCAACTTTTCATATCAAGTACCGGTGCATCAGCATAGACACAAGCTACTTTTTCGGGATTGGCAATGGCCCAATTGTAGGCATACACTCCGCCTCGACTGAATCCTTCCAACACAACTTTGGAAGACAAGCCGGCTTTGTGCAAAAAATCATAGAACCGGTTCCAAATGGCAATGGATTCGGCATTGCCGTAGAGTTCGGCCACGTCGCAATATACTACGTGAAAACCTTTTACTAACAAGGCACTGTCGGCCTGCGGTTCATGGCCCCAAAACCGAGCTCGCCAAATCCAAGGAAAATTCTTTGCGGGTTTCAGCGGTTTTACCACCTTCGCTTCCCGCCCGCTGAAACGAAAAGAAGCACAAGGAAAACTGCAAAATGTATTGTTTGTTCGGTCATTAGGAAGCGCTTGAAAAATATCGAAATCAGTCGCCGTTTGAACTGATAACAAGTGCCCCGTACAAAGCAGTGCACAAAATAAGCCTAAGGTTATTTTAACAAGAATCATAAAAACGCGGATTCATTTTTTGTACAAAGCTAAAACGCTGCTCATTCTATTTCATTTTGTAATACCCGGCTGCTCCTAAAACAAAATAATCCTTGGTTACTGTTTTGGCTTAAAAACCATCAACTTATCCTTATTACGAGATACCAACAAACGTTTTTGGGTACCGCTTCGAATGGTTTGAATATCACGAACTTCTCCCGTAAGTAAAAAGCCCGTTGACGTAGGCAACAAGGGCTTGAAGGTTTTGCCGGAGGCTGAAAAATTATTTTGTAAAATGAGGCCGTAGCCGGCATCATAACGACCTTGATAGGTGCTGACATTGTAATAATTGCCGCCCAATAAAATATCCGGTTTGCCATCGTTGGTGACATCGGCAATGTGGATGGCGAAGACTTTAGATACCTGAGCTTCACTTGGCAGACGATGCACAATAAAGTCGCCTTTACCGGTATTTTCCAGCCAAACACTTTCAAACGTGTTTACTTCGTGCAATTGCGCGGCATCCAATTCGGCGGACTTAAAGATTTTTTCGATGGTTTTTCCGGCAAAATCTTTGTAGTTGGGAAAGCGTTTATTTAAGAACGGTAAGGTTTTACCCAGTTCATCTTTGGCAGCAACGGGATAAAACTCTTCCCCTTCACTGTATGCTAAAATTTGGTCGAATTTAAGTCTTGTGTTTAAAAAATCGTTTGTGTACATGCGCAGTACTGCATTTTGTGACCGCCGGAATTTGGTGTTTTCGCCCAAATTTCCCGCCACAAAATCAATATCACCGTCGCCGTCCAAATCCGCCGCTTTGATGGTCTGCCAAAACCCTTTTTGGGTGTCGAGAACAGAAGGCCGAATGTTGAGTTTATGGTCTTTATTTTCAAAAATCGTTATTCCCATCCAATCACCGACGACTACCAAGTCAGCATCTTTGTCGTTGTCGATATCGGCCCAAACCGCGTCCGTAATCATGCCCGCTTTACGAAGTTCGGGTGCCCATTGGGATGTCTGGTCGGCAAAAACGCCTTTGCCGTTGTTGATAAGTAAATAAGTCTCCGGTGCTTCGCCGTAATGATACGCCACCACACGGCCTCCCACAAATAGATCCAAGTCGCCATCCTGATCAAAATCAAAAGGTTTAACACACGATTTATTGCCGTAAGCCACAGGGAGAGCCGCTCTGTTTCGGACAAAGTTTCCTTGGCCGTCATTGAGATAAAGGCGATCCAAGAGAGGCTCATCTTTTCCGAAGAACTCATTTCCGCCGCTCACCACATACAGATCCAAATCTTTGTCACCATCGGCATCAAAAAAGGTTGCATCGATATCTTCGCAAAGGGTATCGCTGAGAAAGGCCGCCTGTTGGCTCTCGTTAAATTGCCCGTTGGGTTTTTGTAAAAACAGTTTGCCGGCTTGGTATTTGGCACCTCCCACGTAAAAATCCTCCAACCGGTCCCCGTTTACATCACCCACTGCTATTTTCGGACCTTCAGTCGAAATCTTAAAGGGCATCAGCGGTTCACGGGTAAAATCATAGTATTCGTTTTCCCGGTGCGTGTAAGCAATCGGGATTTGGGCGGAAATGTCCTCAAAAAGAGGATTTTTCTGAACCGAAAATTGCCAACTTTCCACGGCGGCTTCCTGCCGAAGCGTAAGGGTTTGGTTGGAGACAATATGACTGAAAATTTGCGCTTTTTGCGAAGGCCAAACTACGATCAGCGAGTCAATTTTTTCATTTTTCCCCAATCCGAATGTAAGCGCAGGTTCTACCGACGACATAAAACCCCGAGTAGGTATGTTCTGTTGGTACAACCACTTATTATTGACTTTGAGGTACACTTTAGCTCCGATACCAAATCCGTTGCCCGGTTTTCCCTGCAATTTTACCTTCAAAAAGCGATTCTGAAACAGTTCATTGGCTTTGTTCTCATAAATCCCTGCGGGAGAGTTTAAGTTATTGGTAATCAATTCTAAATCGCCGTCATTGTCTAAATCAGCATAAGCAGCGCCGTTGGAACAGTTGATATCTTTAAACCCCCATGCAAGAGATTTGTCTTCAAACAGCAGACTGTCAGTACCTTTATATAAGTAATTGTGCCAACGGCCGGCCGGCATTTTGGAGAGCGCCTCGTCATCACTTTTTTTGCCTTTATCCAACATCATTTCGATCATCGGATTAGAGACATACTTAATGTATTCCAGGTCGTTAGGACGGCGTTCGATTCCATTAGTAATGAAAAGGTCTTTGATACCGTCGTTGTCATAATCGGCCAACAGCGGCGACCAACTCCAATCGGTGGCCGAAATACCGGCCATAGCACCGATATCACTGAAGCGTTCTCCGCCGAGATTTAATTGGAGGGTATTGCGCGTATATTGGTTGTAATAACCGAACTGCAATTTATACAGATAAATATCCAGCGGGTCTTCGCCCATCGACGATTTTTCTACTTTGGGGTCTTGCGGATACATATCCATTGTGACAATGTCCAATAGTCCGTCGTTGTTCACATCGGCCATGTCGTTTCCCATCGAAAACTTACTTGTGTGCATAAAATGCTCCCTCATGGCTTCTTTGAAGGTGCCGTTTTTCTGATTGATGTAGTAATAATCATCTTCGTGGAAGTCGTTGGCTACGTAAATATCTTCCCAACCGTCGTTGTTCAAATCACCGATGGAAATGCCCAAACCGTACCCTTGCGGTGCGGCATAGATACCGGCTTTGGCGCTGACGTCAGTAAATTTTGACCCATCATTTCGAAAAAAATAATCACCGGCCAATTCGTCGCGTTCGAGTGCCCGTACATTGACGCGGTCATAAGAGATGGAGGTATGAACGGCATGATTGAGCAAATACATATCCAAGTCGCCGTCGTGGTCATAATCAAAAAAGGCCGCTTGGGTCGAAAATCCCTGAAAATCTAAGCCGTATTCTTTTGATCTTTCTGAAAATGTGCCGTCTTGGTTGTTGATAAAAAGTTCGTTGTGTCCTTTAAAGGATTTGTAGTTACTTACGGCGCAAACATAAATGTCGAGCCAACCGTCGCCGTTGATGTCGGCCATGGTTACCCCTGTTTTCCAATTGGCACTGCCACCGATTCGGGCTTTTTCCGAAACATCTTCCAATTGAATTCCCGTCT
This sequence comes from Spirosomataceae bacterium, assembly GCA_046329125.1. Classification (GTDB taxonomy): domain Bacteria; phylum Bacteroidota; class Bacteroidia; order Cytophagales; family Spirosomataceae; genus Runella. Next base: position 394,257 of record JAXLVD010000005.1, read on the forward strand.
CTTTTTTTGTTTTATTAAGATACAGGCGGTTTTTGCCCTGATTGGAAACAAAAAATAAATCAGTCAGGCCATCATTATTGACATCTCCGGCCGCGACTCCGCCACCATTATAGAAATAGAGGTAATCTAAAATATTAAGAGCTTTGCTGTCCTGAACGGCATTGACAAAGTTTACCCCGCTTTTTTCGGCGGCAACGGGTATAAAAAGCGGATTTTCATCAGAGGTATCTTGTTGATTTTTAGAACAATTGGTAAGAACAAACAGGCTAATAACTAAAACACTCCATGTGCTTACTTTCATTTTCATCATCATAGGTTATTATTTTAAAACGTATTCTTGAGGGGTAAGAAGATAAATCGGTCATTTATTAAAACCAAAGACCTGTACTTTATCTTTGTTTTTGGCTAAGATGATCATCTCTTTTCCGTTGGAAGTTCGGGCTTTACGCATTTTGCGTACTTGGCCCGACACCGAAAAGCCCGATTGGGCCGGTTTGACGGCAGCAAATTGAGGTTTTCCGTCAGTTCCTTTTCCGATTCCTTTTAATACCAGCCCATCGTTAGCATCGTAACGACCGATTTCGGGCAAAACATCAAAAAAGTTACCTGTCAGCAGAATATCAAGTTTTCCGTCGTGGTCATAGTCTGTCGTAGAAATGCCGAAAACAGGCGCCAATTGAGCTTCCCAAGGCAAAGCACTCAACTCAAAATTACCTTTACCGTCATTGAGAAGCATTGAACTGTTAGGTTGAGAGACGGATTTTTTCCGAACCCCGTTCAACTGTTCATTCGTAAACACGGCCTCAATAGACTGCCCGGCATAGTCAACATGTTTCACAAATCGCTTTTTGATTACCGGCAATACTTTCTGCAAATCAGGCTTCAGCACCATAGGATACGCTTTACCGTCCGGATTATAGCAAACGATGATCTGTTCGACACTGCCATTACGGTCAAAATCGTTGACATAAAGTTGGGCCGGCTCTTTTTCGGAGCATTGCAATTTTGTATTGCGTCCTAAATTTCCCACTATAAAATCTAAATCGCCGTCATTGTCTATATCTGTAGGAGTAAGGGTATTCCACCATCCGCTTGAATGGGCCACGCTGCGATTGAGAGATTGAGGGAAACTGCCTTTTTGGTTTTGCAAAATCACAATCGGCATCCAGTCGCCAACAGCAATCAATTCCGGATAACCGTCTTGGTTTAAATCAGCCCATTGAGCGTCCGTTACCATACCTAACTGATTATTGGACATATCTTGTCCGGTCACATCAGTGAATTGTCCCTTACCATTATTTTGTAACAGGAAACTCTTCGGGGTATCACCGTATTGCCCCGAAATCATACGGGTACCGACAAACAGGTCTTGGTCGCCGTCGCGGTCGTAATCAGCAGCAACAACACAAGAGCCGTTGGCCAAAAATCTCGGTAAGCCGGCAGAAAGAGTAAAGTTGCCTTTACCGTCGTTTACATACAATTGATCTGCCAATGCAGCATTGTCGGGCAGGAATTCATTGCCGCCCGTAACTACATACAGATCCTTATCTTTATCTCCATCAGCATCAAAAAAAGTGGCTGCTGTTTCATCTGCCGGATTAGGGGTAGCAAAAGTCGATTGGGCTGATTTCGTAAATTGTCCATTGGCTTGTTGAATAAACAATGCGCGTGGTTTTCCGGCTCCTCCGCCAATGTAAACGTCATCCAAACCATCTCCATTGACATCTCCTACGGCCAGTGCGGGGCCTTGTGTAGAATACATCTGTTTAAGAAGACCGTCACGATTATAATCTACAAAATCGTTTTCTTCGTGAAGAAAGTCTATGCCTGATGCCGCAGTAATATCTTTGAAAGGGGTACTGATCGCTTTCGGAACGGGCATTCTCCAAATATCATTCGCTGCGGCATAGTCCAAGCTGATTTCCGTATCGGCTTTCAAGTTTTTGAGTGATTGTTTTTTATCATCGGGCCAAATAACGGTAAGCGAATCAATGATCGCATTTTTTCCTAACCCGAAAATTAAATTCAGGTCGCTTGAGGATTGAAATCCACGATTAGGCATTTGTTGCAGATATTGTATCTGCCCTTTCTGATAAACGAAGACTTTTGCTCCTATGGCATGAGGGTTTGCCCCGGTACCTTTCAGTTTTACCCGTAAAAAATGGGTTTTCAGTTTTTCAACCGATTGGTTTCGGTATACGCCTAAAGCGGCGTTGTTGTTGTTAACTACTAAATCCAAATCACCGTCATTATCCAAATCGCCGTAAGCGGCTCCGTTGGAAAACCCGGGTTCGCCCAACCCCCAAGTCTCGGCTTTGTCCTCAAATTGCAAACCTCCTTTGTTACGAAAAGCAAAATTGGGAATTGGTGTTGTAGAAATCATATCTACAAATTTTCGATAGTCAAATTGCATTCTTCCTTCGATCATGGCCTGAATGTTACTTTGATCGGAGAGAAAAGCCACATAATCTTGATCGGTCAAATTTTTGACGATGCCGTTGGCAATAAACAGGTCTTTTTGCCCATCGTTGTCCATGTCAAATATCAAGGCACCCCAACTCCAGTCCGTAGCATGAACTCCCGCCAACTGTCCCACTTCTGTAAAAGTAGGGGTACTGACTCCCCCCGCCGAAGCAGATAAGGGGCTTCCTTGGTTCAAATGCAGCATATTGCGCATGTATTGATGCCAATAATCCTGCTTTAATTTAAAATCAGTAAGTTCATACCCTTCAAAGACGGAGGTAGTTTTAAGTCGTTTGTCATCCTGAGGAAGCATGTCGGTGACAAAAATATCCAACTGACCGTCATTATTAATATCGGCAATATCAGCCCCCATTGAGGAAAGGCTGATATGTTTCATGCTTTCTTCTAACGATTCTTTGAAGGTTCCGTCGCGCTGATTAATGTATAAATAATCCCTTTCATAAAAATCATTAGAGATGTAAACATCCGGCCAATTGTCATCATTGACATCTCCGATGGTTATTCCCAAACCAAATGCGATCAAACTTCCGTAAATTCCGGCCTCTTCACTGACATCAGTAAAGCCTCCTCGTCCGCCCGGCGGTGGTGTGCCACTGCGACCGCCCAATGGGGATTTATTGTTTACTCCCCCATCGGGAGCGGGGGGGCCGTCATTCCGAAACAACTTATGTCCACCCAGTGGGTCACGGTATTTTCTGAAGTTTTGATACTGAAGTTTGTCAACCGGTGTAAAACTGTTATTGAGTAAATACATGTCTAAGTCGCCGTCACGGTCATAATCAAAAAAAGCGGCGTGAGTAGAGAATCCACCGTCGAGTAAGCCGTATTCTGTGGCTTTATCAATAAACTTAGGAACACCGTCAGGGCCGATTCCCTGATTAATAAACAGCTCATTTCCCCGTTTATCGCCCTTCATATTTCCGGCATTACATACGTAAATATCCATCAATCCATCCCCGTTCACGTCGGCAAACGTAGCCCCGGTTGACCACGCCTTTGTACCGCCTACCCCTGAGCGAATGGTCACATCGTCAAACTGCCAGCGTTCTGCCGGATTTTTGCCTTTGTTTAGATATAAATGATTTTCTTCAAAGTTTGAGGTAACATAAATATCCGCCCAGCCATCATTATTGACATCCCCTATGGCGACACCGCCGCCATTATAAAAATTGCGATAGTTAAAAATATTCAATTCTTTTTTGTCAAGAATTCTGTTGACAAAACCGATTCCCGTCTGTGAAGCAGGGAGGTTTTCAAACAAATCGTGATCAGGACTTTTTTCACAACCGGTAAGAAGAAAAATGGGAATAAACAGCAAAAACAGATTGCAGGAAGGGTAAGCGTTTAAAGTCTTCATTATAGCTTTCATTATTCTTCGGCGGCAGCACATCATTTCACAAAATTAACTAAAAAACAAAAGCGAGTGAGGTTTCAACTCACTCGCTTTGTTAACTGACCTTATTGTTTCGAAATCCAATACCTGCTTAATGAGAACTGAATTTCAGTAATTGACTACTAATAGCCCGGGTTTTGAGTTAAACCGGGGTTAGCATCACGACGTTGCTGAGGAATCGGGAACAACAGAGTTTTAGCAGCCGGCTCTTTCATAAATTTAGAAGTAAACTTACCGCCCACTTTGTTGAACTCACCGAAACGAACCAAGTCATTACGACGCCATGCTTCCCATGCCAGCTCACGACCACGCTCTGCCAAGATATTATCAAGGGTCAACTGAGCTGCGGTCCAAGCCGTAACACCGGCACGAGCACGTACAATGTTAAAGTCAGGAAGAGCATCGGTAGCTTTACCCAGGCGGAACAAAGCTTCGCCGCGCATTAAATAAACGTCAGCCAAACGGAACATTGCCCAGTCGTTATCTTGGTCAGAAACCGTGTTATTACGTTGGATTTCGTATTTACCCAGACGTACACCGGCACCTTGGAATTCAGGATCAGCCGACGTCATTTCGTCTTTGGTCATGTTAGGGTTGAAATCCAAGTCTTTACCGTTGTCGTCTTTCAACGCTTTGCCATCGGCACCGTACTGAACCCCTGAAATCCACATTTTCTTGCGCAAATCGTTGTCTGAGAAAGAATTGTAGAATTCGGCAATAGTACAGAAACCGTTCCAAGGCTGACCGCTCAAGTTGTAAGTGCTTTGGCTTTGATAGTGCAGGGTACGATAAGCAATGTTCATACCGCCTGCTTGGAAGCGGTCAAAAGGAATTGCCCAAATATTTTCGCCTGAACCTTCGTTTTGAACTGCAAAGTTAGAAAGGAAGTTTGACTCCAATTTGTATTTGCCGGATTTGATGACGATGTCACACATATCCACTGCTTTCTGCCATTGTGGAGTCCCTGTATAAACACCTGCATTCAAATATACTTTTGCCAATAACGTTTGGGCTACCAATTTATTGATACGACCGTAATACGAACCGCCTATGTTGTCAGAAAGATTGGGAAGCGCTTCTGTCAATTCTTTCTCTACGAAAGCATAAATCTGAGCACGAGGAGTAGTAGTAACCGTACCTGAAGTGGATTCGGTGATCAAAGGTACGTTACCGAAATAGTCCATGGCAAGGTAGTAATAAAAAGCACGAACGGCTCTTAATTCGGCAATTGCCGCCGTATTACCGGCCACCTGAGGAATCAATTGATTGATGGTATTGATACCGCTTTCGTAGATCCAACCCCACATATCATTGATAGGGCCGTGAGTGGTAGTCCAAGTGTGACGGTTATAATTCAACCAGTTACCACCGTCATACCAGTCTTTACCACGGGTAGGTACCAAACCTACGTCCGTAGTAACTTCGGCATTGTGTATGTTCCAGGCATAATCACGCAAACCGGAATAGGCAGGACCTAATAAAGCGGCTAATTGTTCGGGAGTTTTACCAAAACCGTCTTTTGGAATAACTCCGTAAACCGACTCATCCAAATTGGTACAAGAGGCTATGGTAAGCACTCCGGCCAATGCAAGGTAAGAGAATGTTTTTTTCATTTTGATTAGTTAATTTTAGTTGTTACAAAACAGTAACAGTATGTTTATATACGATGTTTAAAACTTTTAGGATGCGTCTGAACATCGTATTTTTTTAGAATGACAAATTAAACCCGACTTGGAAGCCGCGAGCTTTAGGGAACTGCTGCTTGGTATAGATACCGGCATTAGAGAAACCTGTATTCATCTCAGGATCAACTCCTTTGAATTTGGTCAATACAAACAGGTTGTTGCCGGAAATGTACACTTGCGCCCGGCTCAATACGCCTTTAGCGGGTATTTGGTATCCTAAACGGAAGTTAGCCAAACGTACAAAGCTGCCATCTTCAACGAAGTAGCTGAATGCACCGGTACGGGTATCACGTACGGGAGAAGTAGCCGCTTCGCGCAATGTGTTTTCAGCAGGAAGACGGTTGTTAGGGTTAGCAAACAACATACGCTCTGCATTGAAGATCTTGTTGCCGAATTGACCGTTCAACAGGAAGCTCAACGAAAGAGCTTTGTAGCTGAAGTTATTAGTCAAAGAAGCTGTAAACTTAGGCAGTGGGCTTCCGATGAATTCACGGTCAGCATCGTTTTCGCTGATTGACCCGTTACCGTCAACATCTTTGAATACAAACTGTCCTTTATCATCCAGTTTCGTTACTACACCGCCGTAGAAAGCACCTACGGGCAAACCTACTTTGATCAGTGAGAAAGGTACAGCAGAGGTACCGCGTGTAGCCGCTCCTAAACCTGTGTTAAGGAAGATTTTGTCTGAACCAATAAAATCACCTTTGGCAAGAGCGGTTACTTCGTTTTTCAACGTTGCACCCGCAAAGGTTACATCGTAACGGAAATCACCTTTATCAACAATCCCCGCATTTAAAGAGATTTCAAGTCCTTGGTTACGCATTGACCCTACGTTGGCCAAAATAGTTGGGTACAAAGGTTTGATCGAAAGCGGAGCCGTGATCTCGTATAACAAATCTTTGGTGTTACGGATGTAATAATCCAAAGAACCGGTGATGCGGTAGTTCCACAAAGCAAAGTCAACCCCTGCGCCATAGTTCTCGTTCACTTCCCATTTCAGGTCCGGGTTAGGGTTCTGTGAAGGTTTGTAGGTAGGCAACCAGTTTCCATTGTCATAGTACTTGTTGCTTGGTCCCACCAAGGCCAACGAACGATAAGGTGCAATACCTTCCGAGTTTCCTGTTTGACCGTAGTTCACACGGAATTTCAAGTTGTTGATCGTAGGATTGCCTTTCAGGAAAGCTTCTTCAGACAATGTCCAGCCCAATGACAAAGAAGGGAAAAGACCCCACTTGTTGTTTTGTCCGAATTTGGTAGAACCGTCACGACGAACCGTCAGTGTAGCAAAATACTTATTGTTCAAAGCAGCCGTAGCACGACCGAAGAAAGAGACCAATTTATAATTAGAATGGTAAGAAGAAACCGCGTCATTGGAACGTTGCCCTAAAGATACACCGGCTCCTGCCCCTAAATTGTTAAATAACAAACCATCGGTAATAAAATTGTTATTTTGCGCATTAAATCCTTCATAATCAACATCTTGATAAGAGTATCCTCCAAGAGCGCCGAAATTTAAACCACCGAATGTTTTGTTATAATTCAACGTAAGTTCTAACAATTTATCTTGGCTTGGTCCGAGATCGACCGGATTAGACGAACGCTGAGCAAAACCTGCGGAAGATTGGAATGATTTAGGAATTCGAGTTTGATAAAGGTAGCCTTGTTGGTTAGATCCTTTCATGGCCCCGTTTACACCAAACACTAAATCTTTAGTAAGACTATATTTCAAGTTTACATTACCCAAATATTCAATGGATTTTGAGTAGTTGGTTGTTTGTTCCAAAACCGCAACCGGGTTGAAAATAGAAAATTCACCTAAACGCTCAAAGTAGCCTGTTCCGGCAGCAATACCCCCCGGAGTTTGAAATGTTTTGTCCGTAGTATAAACGGGGTCAGTAGGTAAGTTAGTAATAGAATACGTAAACGCATCGTAGTTGACATAGTCACGACGGCCGCTGATCAATGAAAGGCTGGTAGCAATTTTCAATTTACCGTTCAAAGCCGTTTGGTCCAAGTTGATACGGGCACTTACCCGCTCAAAACCTGATTTTTTAACCAAACCCTGTTGGTTCAAATAACCGATAGAGGCACGGTAGCTAAAGTTTTCAGTACCGCCGGAAAAAGCAATATTGTGGCTGGTTATCGGTGCTTTACGGGTAATTTCTTTAAACCAATCTGTATTGGCACCTTGGTCGTTCGTAAGCGTAAAGCCGAATTTTTTAACCGCATCGCGGTATTCAGAAGCACTCATGTAATCCGGTGCCTTGGCTACCATATCTACACCGAATTGGGCATTGTAATCAACCGATGCTTTGCCTGACTTACCGCGCTTGGTAGTGATTAGGATAACCCCGTTAGAAGCACGAGCTCCGTAGATAGCGGCAGAAGAAGCGTCACGCAATACGTCTACTGAGGCAATGTCGTTAGCATCAATGTTTTGAATGGGTACCCCCGGTACACCGTCCACTACGTAAAGCGGATCAGAACCTGCGGCCAATGAACCTACCCCGCGCAAACGTACCGTTGGGCGTGAGTTAGGGTCAGAACCCGTTTGGTTGATGGTCAAACCCGCTACTTTACCCTGTACGGCAGAGAGAGGGTTGGCAATCACACCCGCGTTAAATTCTTTGTTGCTGATGCTGGATACTGTACCTGAAATCTCCTGACGTTTTTGGGTACCATACCCTACTACAACGACTTCATTCAGCACTTGGTTGTCTTCCGCCAAGCTTACGTCCACTACACTACGGCCGCCTACCGCCACTTCCTGCGTCTTGTAGCCAACAAAGCTGAAAACGAGGGTTGCATTGTCGGGAACAGCAATTTTGTAATTGCCATCCACATCGGTGTTGGCACCGCGTTGGGTACCTTTCACTGCGATACTTACACCGGGCATACCTGTACCGCCGGAATCTTTCACTTTACCGGTCACTTGCTTGTCTTGAGCCCATACGCCCAAAGACACCACCGATAGTAAAACCGCCAGCAAATAGTTGCTTGCCACGGCCCAAGGTCGTGTAACAGATACACGCCCCACTAATGGGAAACTGTTCATCATAGGTTGATAATTGTTTTTGTTAATGATTACCTGCCGGAAAAGCAATTTGTAACAGACTCACTACCAGGTTTTTGGATTGTTCCAAGTATTTATTGTCCACAAACGCTTTAACCGGACAGCAAATTACAATAATAAATTTTTATAATACAAATTTTAAAAATTAAAAAAGGGGGAGCCGCCAAGGGTGAAAGTTTATATTTATTGCTTCTCAAACAGCGAATTTGTGCCATTTTTAACTTAAAAATTTCGCATAACGAGACCTTTACCTAACTTTGCGAGCGATAACTTAAAACGCTCATTATGAAATTTTTTATTGATACTGCCAACTTAAACGAAATCAAAGAAGCCTATGAATTAGGCGTATTGGATGGCGTCACGACAAACCCGTCGCTGATGGCGAAAGAAGGGATAACAGGAAAGGCTAATATAATAGCGCATTACAAAGCAATCTGCGACATTGTAGACGGTGATGTAAGTGCGGAAGTGATTTCCACCGATTTTGAGGGAATGATCAGAGAAGCCAATGAACTCATCGAAATTGATGAAAAAATCGTAGTAAAAGTGCCGATGATCAAAGACGGAGTAAAAGCCATTAAGCACCTCTCCGATCGCGGAATCAAAACCAATTGTACGTTGGTGTTTTCGGCAGGGCAGGCTTTATTGGCAGCCAAAGCCGGTGCCACTTACGTATCACCTTTCATCGGACGCCTCGACGACGTTTCGACCGACGGCATGGCCCTCATCGAACAGATTGTCACTATTTATCAGAATTATGGCTTTACTACCGAAGTATTAGCCGCCTCTGTCCGCCATTCTATTCATCTCTTGAAATGCGCCGAATTGGGCGCAGATGTAGTAACTTGTCCTCTGAGTGTAATTACTTCGCTATTGAAACACCCTCTTACCGACAGCGGTTTGGAGAAGTTTTTAGCCGATTATAAAAAAGGAAATCAATAAAAACAGAAGTGAGCAGTCAGAAGGAAGTAGTCAGTAACAAAATTTACTACTCACTTCTCGCTACTCACTACTCACTACTGAATCATGACCGCATTTTCTTCCGATCCTATTATTCAACTTGAAGGAGTGGATATTTATCAAAATGGGAATAAGCTCGTTTTGTCTGATGTCAATTTTGAAATCAATAAAGGCGATTTTGTATTTCTGATCGGTAGAACCGGGAGCGGCAAAAGTTCTCTGTTAAAAACGCTGTACGGAGACCTTTGGCTGGAATCAGGCAAAGGCAATGCCGTCGGGTATGAACTTCAAAAGCTAAAACGGGCGGACATTCCCTTTCTGCGTCGAAAAATAGGCATTGTCTTTCAGGATTTTCAGTTGTTTTTTGACCGTACGGTCGAAGAAAATCTTGAATTTGTGCTCAAGGCGACGGGTTGGAACGATAAAGCAAGCATAAAGAATCGTATCTCGGAAGTACTGATGCAGGTGGGATTAGGTACTTTACAGAAGAAAATGCCGCACCAACTTTCCGGTGGCGAACAACAACGCGTTGTCATTGCCCGTGCCATGCTGAATGAACCGCAGATTTTATTAGCAGATGAGCCGACCGGAAATCTTGACCCCGAAGTAGGGGAGCAAATCATGCAGGTATTTCAGAACATTAATACCGCGGGTACTGCTATTTTGATGGCTACGCACAATTACGATTTTTTGAAAAAATACCCGGCGCGTGTACTCAAATGTGAAGCGGGAGCCGTTACAGAGATACAGTAGTTTTCTTCGCAAAATTTTATATTACTACAAAAAATACAAAATTTAATAGCCTTCTTGTCGTTATTTCGATAATTAGTCTTAATTTTGCAAAAGTTTTTGCACGAACAGGCTCGTTCGTCTCTGCGATTTTTTGTGTCAGGGTACAATCCCCTTCTTTTCGTCCTCAGAAAATACACGCAGGCCATCTGTTATTGTCTACAGAGACTCTTCGGGCTGCAGTGCTTTTTTACGCGAGTATTGAGTATTCAGTAGTTGGTATTGAGAAATCACCTTTCTCTCCGGTCGTGCTGTACTCTTTACTCACCACTTAATACTCAATACTATTTTTAAAATGCAAGAAGAAAATTTGAATTTTCAATCGTTGGGCTTGTCAGATGAACTGTTGCAGGCCATGAACGAAATGGGTTTTGAAAAACCCTCCCCCATTCAGGCGCAAGCCATTCCGCACTTGTTACAAGGATTGGATGTGATCGGTCAGGCACAAACCGGAACGGGTAAAACCGCTGCTTTCGGTTTGCCGGCGCTCGAATTGATTGATGTTACGGAGAAACACACACAGGTATTAGTTCTTTGCCCGACCCGTGAGTTAGCTGTACAGGTGACAGAAGAAATGCGCCGTTTGGCCAAGTTTAAAAAAGGCCTGAAAATCGAAACCATTTACGGCGGTGATTCCATTGAACGGCAGATTCGCTCCTTGCGCGGAGGAGTTCACATTGTTGTCGGAACTCCGGGACGTACCATGGACATGATGGAGCGCCGGGCGCTGAAATTGGATAAAGTGGAGTACGTTGTCCTTGATGAGGCAGATGAGATGCTGGATATGGGTTTCCGCGAGGATATTGAAAATATCTTGGAAGATATTCCCGAAGAGCGTCAAACGGTGTTGTTTTCGGCTACCATGTCGAAACCCATTATGGCCATTACCCAAAAATTCCAAAATGACCCGGTTTTGGTGAAAGTAACCCGTAAAGAGGTAACCAACGAGAATATTGAGCAGGTTTGTTTTGAAGTTAAACAACGCGCCAAAACCGAAGTCACTTGCCGTTTGATTGACGCTTATGATCTCAAACAGGTGATCATTTTCTGTAATACCAAACGGAAAGTAGACGAAATTACCGAAGATTTGATGGTGCGCGGGTATCAGGCAGAGGGGTTGCACGGTGATTTGCGCCAAGCGCAACGTAACAACGTTATGTCGAAATTCAGAGCAGGTACCACGACCATTTTAGTAGCCACTGACGTTGCGGCCCGCGGTATTGACGTTTCGGGCGTTGATGCGGTTATTAACTTCGACCTGCCGTTGGATGAAGAATATTACGTACACCGCATCGGTCGGACAGGTCGTGCCGGCCGTACCGGTAAGGCGTTGACCTTGGTAGCTAAAGACGAAAAGTTCCGTTTGCGTCAAATTGAAAGTTATACCAAGGTTCGCATTGAAAAAGGGGTGATTCCTACTTTTGAAGATATTGTAGGAGTGCGCAAAGCGCGTTTTATCGAGCAGGTAGAGCAGGCAGCCGTAGAAGGCGATTTGGATATTTATGGCGATATGCTCACAATGCTGCACCATACTACCGGGCTGACTACTGAGATGATCGTAGCCGCTTTGGTAAAAATCAATATGGGAATTCAGAAAAGTGAGTTTGCGGATACCGATTTGGCTTGGGAAGAAGATCGTAAGTTTAAGGACAGAGCCGGCATGCGCGGCGAGGAACGCGGCGGTCGTTTTGAAAAGCGCGGTGAAAGCCGTTTTGGAGATCGGCCCGCTCGCGGCGGCGACCGCGACAGCCGTGGCGGCGAGCGTCCGAAACGGAATGAGGCCGGTATGGTACGCCTGTTTGTGAGTGTAGGTCGTAAAGACCGCGTTCAACCGCGCGACATCGTAGGTGCCATTGCCGGCGAAGCGGGTATTCCGGGTCGTGTGATTGGTTCGATTGATATTTTTGATGCTTATTCGTTTGTAGATGTACCGGAGCGCGATGCCCGCCGTGTGGTAGAAGCCATGTCGGGGAATACCATCAAAGGCAAAACCGTGAATATCGAAGTAGCACGGTAAGTATTCCTTGTTATATTGGCAGTTCACAATTTACGATAGGTGATATATTGTAGATTGTGAACTGTTTCGTTTTGGGGTAACTAAAACTATTTCAGCGTATTTTTGGTTTAAAATTACCACACCCCATTCTATTCCGCAAGAAAAAGAACAATACTCATGATAGAGAGACCCATCACCGACTGGTTGCCGCTTACCAAAAAAGAGGTTGAAAAAAGAGGTTGGGATGAAGTGGATGTCGTACTGATTTCGGGCGATGCCTACGTAGATCATCCGGCTTTCGGAACGGCAGTGATTGGCCGCATCATTGAAAGTGAAGGGTTTCGGGTGGCGATTGTTGCCCAGCCCAACTGGAAAGATGATTGGCGGGATTTCAAGAAATTCGGTCGCCCAAAGTACTTTTTCGGTGTAACGGCCGGTTGTATGGATTCGATGGTGAATCACTATACGGCCAATAAACGACTGCGGTCTAACGATTCTTACACGCCCGGCGGTGAGGCAGGATTTCGCCCTGATTATGCTACTACCGTTTACAGTAATATCCTCAAACAACTCTATCCCGATGTTCCTGTATTGATCGGCGGAATTGAAGCATCACTCCGACGGGTGACTCATTATGATTATTGGCAGGATAAACTGATGCCAACGATTTTGGCCGATTCTAAAGCCGATCTTTTGGTGTATGGTATGGGCGAGCAGCCTCTTCGGGAAATGCTGAAACGGCTGAAAAACGGTGAGAACTTTGAGGCATTACACAATATAAACCAAGTTGCCTTTTTACAGGAAAGTACGGTTGAACTGCCGAATGACAAAAATTGGGAAACGGTCGAGTTGGCAAGCCATGAGGTATGTTTGCAGGATAAAATCAAATACGCCGCTAATTTTAAGATTGTAGAGGTAGAGTCCAATAAATGGCAGGCTAATCGAATCATTCAGAAAGTGGGTAATCAAACGTTAGTGATCAATCCGCCTTTCAAAATCATGGATGAACAGGAAATTGATGCCTCTTTTGATTTGCCTTATACGCGTTTGCCGCATCCCAAATACAAAAATCGCGGGGCAATTCCGGCTTACGAAATGATCAAATTCTCCATCAATATGCATCGGGGATGTTTTGGCGGATGCAGTTTTTGTACGATTTCGGCCCACCAAGGCAAATTCATCGCTTCGCGCAGTGAAAAATCAATCTTAAAGGAAGTAGAAGAAGTCACTAAACATCCGGAGTTCAAAGGATATATTTCAGATTTGGGTGGTCCTTCGGCCAATATGTACCGCATGAAAGGGAAAGATGAATCCATCTGTGCCCGTTGTTCGAGTCCGAGTTGTATCCATCCCGTTATCTGTTCCAACTTAGATACGTCGCATAAACCCCTAACGGAGTTGTACCGAAAAGTAGACGAACATCCCAAGGTCAAAAAAGCCTTTGTCGGCTCGGGGATTCGTTATGATCTGTTGGTGGATGATTTCAATAAAAACAATCAGGACGGCAATCATGACGAATACATGGAGCAGTTGATTACCCGTCACGTATCCGGACGGCTGAAAGTGGCCCCCGAACATACCTCGGACGATACCCTGCGCGTGATGCGTAAGCCGTCTTTTAAATACTTCAAACTGTTTAAACAGAAGTACGATAAGATTTCGGACAAACACAACCTGAATCAGCCCTTGATCCCTTATTTTATCTCATCACACCCGGGTTGTGAAGAGGTAGATATGGCCAATTTGGCCGCTGAAACCAAAGATTTAGGCTTCCGCTTGGAGCAAGTGCAGGACTTCACACCTACTCCGATGACCGTAGCGGAAGTAATTTATTATTCAGGGGTACACCCTTATACTTTAAAACCCGTTTATACCGCCAAAACCAAAGAAGAAAAGCAAAATCAAAATCGCTTTTTCTTTTGGTATAAGCCCGAGTTCCGAGATTTGATACGAAGCCGATTGAACAAACTCAAACGGCCTGATTTGGCTAATAAACTCTTGGCCAAGAAGAAAAATTAACGTTTTATATTTTTTTTAACGAAATCACTTCGCTGTAGGCTTCATTCAGCGCCGCTACCATTTTATTCCACTCGGGGAAGGCGGATTTTTTAACGAGCAACGTATTCAAAGTCAAGTGGCTTCGGATAATGATCTGCCCGTTTTTTTGTTCATAAGTCAGCTTAAAGCCAAACGCCGGATTCGTAAACGATGCATTGGCGGGTAGGTTAGTAACTTCGTATCCCGCAGGAATAGGCAGTACCGTAATATCCTCTTCACTGTGCGTAAATTCGTGTTTCCAATCATTTTTACGACTTGCTTCCATGCGTCTGTCGGCCCAAGGGCGGGTTAGATGAGGATTAATGAATAACTCCCCCGCGGCCTCCTGAATATAATCCGGGACTCTGAAAGTATAATCAAACTTAACAGGAACATCGCGTTGATTCACTCCCGAAACCATTTTTTGTTCTAAAGCCGATTTGTTGGAACCCCGACTGAGGAGCCCTTTGTAATATTCATCGCGTTGGGGTTCGGAACGGTATTGAATGGCAGATTTAACAGAGGTTTTCCACAAGCCTTCAAAAGTCAGAGTTCCTTTGCCTTTGAGGGTTTTTCCGTCAATCGAAAGCACAATAGAATCTCTTTTAAAATTGGCAGAGGCCGGTACGACCGGTACCGAAACGACCTCGTACTTGTCTTCGGAAGTCATGACCATCGCCTCTTTCCCCTGAATGTGAGATGTGGGCAGCCCGAAATCAATTCGGTCGTCGGTCGCATCTAAAAATTGCCACTGCCCGTTGCGTTTCACGGCAGCAATCATGTGATTATCCACACTCATGGAAGGGTTTTCGGCATATTTATACGGAATATCCCGAGTTCCGATCCAAACCAAATGGGCCGGGATGCCGGCCAAATTGAGCATCGCGGACGTTAAGCTGGCCATGTCTTTGCAATCACCATACCGTTTTTGGCAAACATCTGCTGCCTGCCGAGGCACAAACCCTCCCAAACCTTCTTCAAAAGCAATGTACTTGATGTGGTCCTGTACCCAATAGTAAATGGATTTTATCTTTTCCGTTTCTGATTTACCGCGTGTCAATGAGTCGGTTAAGGTTTGTAAAGCGGCATTGGGCTTTTTATTGAGATCTTTGACCAGACTTCGGTAATAATTGAACAGTTTCTGTACGTCGCCCAAGACCTCCACGGTTTGACCGTTGGCGGTATAACTCTCAACAAACAAAAAAACTTGAGGCACGTAATGGCGTAAGGAAGGGGAGTCGTTTTCCAACGGAGAGGCTTTCAAATTTTGCCCTTTCCAAGCAAAAGTAGTTTTACCGTTTTGGGTAGTTTGTTTGAAAGTTATCCCTTTCATGTCGCCGTACGTTTTATAAGAAACTTTAACAGAGGCAGGAAAAGTGACTGAAAAATCGCTGTTGAGCACCGGGACATAATTACCGAATACAAACCCGGACAGCATATAAGGATTTTTAATACGTTCACGGTACGAAACCGTACCGATACCTCCCTGTTTCGCTCCCGGAAAGGTGAATTTTTTGACCTGCATGTCGTCAAAAAATATTCCTCCGCCCGGGCTGGGGCGTTCGGTTTTAAAATCCGTGACCGGTGTACGCTTAAATCCCGCTTTTTCGGGAATATACGAAACAGCTTCCAAGTCCTTTATTTCCTGAAAAGCGTCGGAAAAGTAAATACGTTCATCGGCCCATACACTGGCCCGTTCATCCAAAAATACCCGATCTTCGGAGTGAAGTACGTCTATTTGTAATTCTCCGTTGACCAATGCTATATTGACTTGCTCAGAACGATTAATGTAAGCCATTTCGTCATTGGGGAACTTAGCTTTCAACTGCGCTGCGTTGACTTTGGGCTGCGCCAAAACGAGGCTAAAGTGTAAAGAAAAAAGTGTAAAGAAAAGGCAGAGAAATATTCTATGATTCAACAACTTAAATTGCATATCGGAAATCATGGTTAATGTGGCTTATAAATAACGGAAGGTTTCGGAGAAAAGTTTTATTTTGCAAATCTTAAAACCGGCAGACTATGGCGAAGGAAATGGCAAATTTGACACAATTACCGACGGAGGGCATGGAACATTTTCTTCAAATGCCGGATCTGTTACGCGCTTTGCTGCTTCAGTTAGTAAAAGATTTTCAAACGGCGCTGCTACCCGTGGAATTGGATCCGGATCGGCTTTATTCTTTTGACGGACTTTGCCGATGTATTGAATTGGCTTTGGAAGAGCATCTCCAACGAGCCGGCTCGCTGAAAAACGTATTGAATCGGGTAGATCTATCAGAAAAACAACTGAAAAAAGCAATTCCGGGAGCCTTAAATTCCAATTTGAGGGTGCTTTCCGAGCTGATTGTCAAACGGGAACTTCAGAAAGTAGTGATTCGATATTGGTACCAACAGGCTGACGATAAATGAGCAGTAATGACAACTTTTTAAATTTTTTTTGAAACATTTGTATCTTTGCCCGTGTGTATGTGGCACAATTAACCTGTGAGGAATGAGTAATCGTTATGCGTCTTTAGCGCTTGAATTGACAACCCCTGTTGACGACGAGCGACCCGTGTTTGTTTCGGGCAACTTTTGCGAATGGTATCCTGATATCGAGCGTTTTCGGATGCAAAAAATAGCCACAGGTAAATATCATTTTCAATTTCCCCCTGATTTTTTGTTTGAACAACCTCTTGAATACAAGTACACGCGCGGCGGTTGGGATCAGGTCGAACTGGATGTATTCGGAGAGGCCCCTCAAAATCGGAAAGTACGCGCCAAAAGTACGTTACAACGCGATTTTGTACCGCATTGGCGAAAAAACGGCCAAGCCTTCGAAACACGATTTATCCCGACGGTAGAAATCGTATCGGAAGAATTTGAGATTCCGCAATTGAGCCGCAATCGTCGAATCCGTATCTTATTACCTTACGATTATCATACCTCTTCCAAGTCTTATCCGGTACTTTACATGCAGGACGGGCAAAACCTGTTTGAGAACGGCTCCGTGTACGGTAATTGGGAAATTGATAAAAAGATGGCCATTTTGGCGGGCCAAGGAAAGGGAGACTTGATCATTGTGGCGATTGACCACGCAGACGAAGATCGCCTGCATGAGTTTGCCCCTTATACGCATCCTAAATTCGGAAAAGGGGCCGGTAAAAAGTATGCCAACTTTATAGTTCGGACCCTGAAACCCTATATTGATAAAAATTATCGTACCCGTCCGGAACGCCGGTTTACCGGCATTGGCGGCAGTTCGATGGGGGGGCTTATCAGTATTTATGCGGGTTTGATGTATCCCGAAACAATAGGAAGATTACTGGTTTTTTCTCCTTCTCTTTGGGTATCGGATAAAATCTATTTTGACGCAACTGAATTTTTTAATCCGCTGGAAACCAAGGTGTATCTCTATGGGGGCGGCAAAGAGGGCCGTTATATGATACCCGGCACAGAGCGCCTCAAAGAATCGTTGGAGGGCCAAAACTGGTCTGCTGATCGGTTACAAATCCAACTGTCTGTAGATTCGAAAGGCGAACACAGCGAACAGCGATGGGGCAAAGAGTTTCCCAAAGCGGTCGAATGGCTATTTAGCTAAAATCCCTTCTTTTTGACCATTTTGGCACTTTATTTGATGTAGTTACGGAGACTTTACCCATTTCTCAGTGAAAAAGGGGTATCGCTTTTCTGTATGTATTAGAAAATACGGTGCCGGTGAAAAAACTACTATTCTGCAAAACTTTTGTTGGACAACTTTCTATCGCCGAGTGGCAGGAGACCGTTTATAGACTTACGAAAAATCATTTTCGTTGTTTCGCCCTTATTATTATCTTATTTTTCCCAAGCGTTTTTCAGGCTCAAGCACAGTTTCCAACTCTTTTGAAAGATATTAACTTACAGCCTGACCCGGCCGGAGTACTGACTGTTTCTCAAGGTAGTGACCCTCGTTTTTTAACCAATCTTAACGGCGTTTTGTATTTTACAGCAAAGCAAAACGGGACAACAACAGCACTTTGGAAATCATCGGGAAGAGCCGCCGGAACAGTGAAAATTGTCGATTTACCGGGAACTGCCTACCATTTAACGGGAGCCGGCAATTTACTGTATTTTGTTGCCGACCAATCCGGTTATGGTTTTGAATTATGGAAGTCGGATGGGACAGCTGCGGGGACGGTGCGCATTAAAGATATTTTTTCGGGCAGTGCGGGCAGCATGCCCGGTGGGCTTACCAATGTGAACGGAACTTTGTATTTTGTAGTCAATGATCCTACTCGCGGCAGCGAACTTTGGAAGTCAAATGGGACAGAAGCGGGGACGGTCATCGTCAAAGATATTGTTGCCGGAGCCATAGGCAGTAATCCGCAAAGCCTGACCGATGTGAACGGCACCCTGTATTTTGTGGCAAACGACGGCATCAATGGGTACGAACTGTGGAAATCAAACGGAACGACTGCCGGCACAGTCTTAGTGAAAGATATCAATGCCGGACAGGCAAGCAGCTCGCCTAAATCACTGACCAACGTAAACGGAGTACTTTATTTTACGGCAGATAACGGCAGCCATGGGTACGAATTGTGGAAATCGGATGGCACCGCCGCCGGTACGGTCATGGTAAAAGATATTTGGCCCGGCAGTTTTAATGCCATGCCTCATTTTTTGACCAACGTCAACGGTACTTTGTACTTTGCTGCCAATGACGGCAGCCGAGGGGATGAGCTTTGGAAATCGAACGGCACCGCTGCCGGTACGTCGTTGGTTGCTGAAATTCAACCGGGAAGCGCGGGGGGTGCTCCTAATTATTTGAAAAACAGTAAAGGAACGCTCTATTTTTCAGCTACCAACGGTATAACCGGACGGGAATTATGGAAATCAGACGGTACGGCAGCGGGGACCTTCATGGTTAAAAATATTCGTCCCGGTGGCGAAGGGTCTAACAGCTCCCCAATTATGTTCAACGAAACCAAAGGCGGGCTTTATTTCATTGCCAATGACGGTACAACGGGTCAGGAACTTTGGAAGTCAGACGGCACAGAGGCCGGCACCACAGCCGTTTATGATCTCAAAAGGGGAGAAATAGGGAGCGCTGTCAGTAACATTGTCGCATTGGGAGATACTCTTTTTTTTACGGCTGACGACGGGAAAAGCGGAACAGAAATATGGAAAATAGAACCCTGTATACCTTTAAAAATTGCCTCTGATACCACAATTTGCCATACCGGACCTTTGTCCTTGCCGCTGATGGTGGCCAATTACAGCAGTTTTACCAATCAGGTTTGGAGAACAGAAAGTTTTGACGGTCCCTTACTGTCCAACCCTGCGAGTGTTCCGCTTGATTCGCAATCCACTGATTTTTATCTGACGGCCCAAGCAGGCAGAAACGGATGCGTAAGCAACGCCAAACTGACCGTACGCACTATGCCTTATCCCGAAAGTGCAGGAACCGTTCGAGTGATTTTGGAAGGGGCTTATCGTGCCGGTATCGGATTAATGAATACGAAATTAAATGAACAGGGATTGTTACCCGGACAAACACCCGTGAGTCCTTTGGCCATCAAAACACCGGCGAAACAACCTTATTATGGTTTTCCTTGGTATTATAACGGAACAGAAACAACCGGCAACTACCCGGAAAACATCACCGACTGGATCTTAGTATCTCTCCGTACGGATCCTGATGATCCGGCAACTACTGTATTTAAAGCAGCTGCCTTATTGCAAAGTGACGGAGTCAGTGTAGTGAAAGGGTGTCCCGGCGGTTTACGTGATTTTACGAATTACTACGTAGCGGTAGAACACCGTAATCACATTGGCGTTGTTTCCGCGAATCCTACCTTATTTTTAAACGGAAGTTTCTTTTACGACTTTTCCAATGCGCAGTCTTACATTCCTGCTTCATTGCCGGGTATCGGTCAAAAGTTTTTCGAAAATCGTTACATGCTGTACGCAGGAGACATGCAAAAATCAGCCTCCGGTAATGAAATAAACGCCAACGACCTGTCGCTTTGGCAACGCGAAAACGGCCTTTTTGCCCGCTATTTATCGGGAGATATCAATTTGGACGGCGAAGTGAATGCACTGGATAAAATTCTGTGGAGTTTCAATAACGGCTTGTTCTCAGGGATCAACCTTTGATAAAGCAAAAGATACGAGAGAATGAAATGTAAGCAATTTACTTTTTGGGTACTCTGCCTGTTCGGTACGGCTTTGTACGGGCAGGGAATTCCCGATGAGGTGGTTTATGAACCCGACGAAGGAGGATACCCGCAAGGCTACATCCCGACAACAAAATTGGGCACATTTGACTTGTCAAGTACTGCCGCAAACGAGCCTTTTCGGCATTTGCTTAAATTGTTTGAAGCTCAAAAAGTGGTATGGGACGACATCACCGATTTTCGTGATTTTGGCTTTAAAGCTTTTTTCGGAGGTACGGGCGAGGGCAAACCCAAAGAAAATCGGTATTCGGATATCAACGAAGGGGCTTTTCGGGAGGCTTTTTCAGTAGATGGGGAATCATTTGCAATGAATCCGATCTACTTACCCGACCCAAATCGTACCACATCAGCCCAAGGGCAACGATTCCGGTGCTTTAATGCCCCCTTTTTGTCGGTTACTATTGAGAATGTAGACGAGGCCGGCAAATGGAACCCTTTTTTATTAACAGCGTATGAGTTAGATCGGCGCGGTAAATATGCCGGGGATGCACGATTGGGTTTTCTCCGTTGGGATATTGAGACCTTCTCCAATGCCGAATGGCTAACTATTCTTCGAGGACGGCAGGTATGGGAAAACGGGAGATATCGCCACTCACTGAACGGCGGCACGGATCCTAATTTCAAAAACTTAGATGACAAACAGTTTTATGATTATGTGCAACATCGTTGGAGTTATGTTTTTACCGAGTTGATCTATAAGACAAAATTATACAGTAAAGGTGCCAAAGTGTGGCAATACGGTGCCGGGCCGATCAATCAAATGGACCCTTTTATTTTTTCCCAATTTGATGACAACGGCAATATCAATTCCAATTGGAGTGAACCCAATAACCCCATTTGGAAGCTCCGTAATCTGTTTAATAACCGGGCTTTAAATGAAGAACTGAGCTACATGGAAAGCTGGGATTTTGTGCAGCAATTTGCCATGTGGGCCATTTTACAATATGATTCTACGAATAAATCTTGGGGAAATACAGACATCATTCGCCTGAAAAATACGCCTAAAACTAACGTCACTTCCGGAAAACCTACCCGTTATCATGTGGTAGATATTGGTGCCGACCCCGCAGGTAATCGTCGCGCTCGCATTTCGTTGCACGCGCAAGACGGCAGCCTTCGCTTGGCTGATCAAGTCTATCGAGTCACATTTCAACATTGGCGCGGTTTTGCCGAAGTTGATTTTCCGATCGGAACACACACGATTGAACTAACGACAACCTCACCGGAACTCGTTTGGCAAACCGACGATCACTTTATGTTGCTGATTTGGAGTACACTGTACTGTGCTCGCTATCACGAACCTACCAAGCTCGGATTTATCAACTGGGAGCCTACCCCGCGCACTTACAACTTCAGCCCTTATTCATTGGCTACTACGGATATTTTTGAACAACGAGTGTATGATGCCGTAGTCGGGTTTACCAACCTGCAAAACTACGGGGTAGTAAATTGGGAGGCTAATACCGTCGGCAAGGTGAACCCGATGGTGCGTGAGAGTATCATTTTAGCCCAGAAAAAAATAGCGCCCTATAAAACGCACATTGAAAATCAAACCCTGATCTTCACGGATGTCAGTACGGACGGCGGGCAAACTTGGATAACGGGAGGGTATCCGCAAACACCTTTTGAGGCGCATTATAACGGATGGTGGATGGGTGGTTTTTATCAAAATAACCAAGCTTATCCGATGGTTTTCGGCTCGTACAATGCGCAACAAAAGACGTTTTTGTTCACGCATTTGGCCGGCAAATTACCCACCGGGACGCTCAATTATAAAGTGCGGGTCAGAGTACCTGATTCTTCGGCTACCTATACCTTTGATTTGTCCTCGACCCGCAATTTGGCGTACTCGCTGTTTAAGATTTAAATTGGACTTTAACGGAGCCAATGATTCTGATGACCCTATTTTAATAAAACACCGTTGATCGAACTCCAATCAATTTGCTTTACTATCTGACGGGCAAGGTCGAAAGGAGCTGTAATGGTAATGGCCAGATTTTCTACCAATTTGCCTCCTTTTTTAAAATGAGGTTGATAACGGGTATCTGCTCCTTTTTGAACAGGCTTCGCGTTCCATCCCCCTAATAAAATCACCGTTTCCTGGCGGCCGACGGCGCCCCGAAGGTCAGGTTTCAAACGAACCTCCAACGCTACGGGCGCACCCGGTACAGAAATAGCTTGAGAATTTTCGACCCAACGGGCACTTTCCATGTCTTGCAATCGGTAATTGCCCAAGTTCATTTCGACACTTACCGTATAAGTATCATCAGAACGTTCAGCGATTGCGTTCGGGTTTTCGCGATACATGGTATCGCGCGGAACATAAAGCGAAACCTGTGGCTTATTCGTTGTATCCGTTTGGGCTTTTCGAGCGGCGGTGATATCAGCACGCTCCATGATCAGGTCATAACGGTCAGTACAAAGGTGTACAAATCCGCCCCATTCCGAGGTGACTTCCAAACTCCCCATGGAGTGATTTTCGTCAAAGACTTTCCAATTGCCGTTGGGCATTTTAGAAGTAAATTGACGCTGAAGTTCTTTGACCACGCGTTCATACGCCTGATTTTCCGCTTCGGTGGCGGGTCGGCATTGCGCTTGCAGACTCAAAGAGAACGCCGTAAAAAGAGCAATTAGGGTAAGTTTCATAGCATTGACTTTTATACTTCTTTAGGACAGGGCCGTTCCCGAATTGAGAACGCCCTTCGGTAAAGATAAGTTAAAAAAAGTATGCTTATCCCGATTTGAGGAATTATTTCCCCGCTTAAGACAACACAGCAACGGTTGTTATACTCGTGCTAACTTCACCGGATAGGTTTGTTTAGCATTCCATTGGCAGATGTAGATGTTTTCGTCATTGTCCACGCATACATCGTGGCAATGCATCAAAATGCCGTCAACGGCGGGTTTGTCCTGTACCATTAATTGCAGCTGACCATTGCGATATTCGGGCTTAGTACCGCCGGGATTAGAAATTACTTTATCATTCTTGTCCAAAATAGTGACAAACCCTGAATTGTTGGTTTGGTTCAAATAGCGCAGGCGTGACCAGCACACTCCTGCATACAAGTTGTCACCATGAATAACAGGACGGCATACAAAAGCACCGGGCATAAAAATAGTGGAGAGGTATTTGCCGTCTAAAGTAAATCGTTTAAAGGCATTGTGCGCCCGTGAAGTAATGATCAACGTCGGATTGGCCTTATTGCGATAGTCAACCGTAATACCGTGTGCGGTGGAGAATTGCCCGTCTTCATCACCTGCTCCTCCGAATTTGCGGATAAACTCTCCTTTAGGACTGTATTGCAAAATCCATTGCGACCCATACCCATCAGCTACGTAAATATCGCCGTTGGGACCGATAGCCGTTTCGGTAGGGAGAAATTTGTCCTCGGGTTTATAAGCCCCTACCTTGGAAGGATGCTCAATAGTAAAAAGTACCTTGCCGTTGATGTCGGTTTTGGTGACTTTGTTGGAGTTGGGATCACAGATAAACAAAAATTCTTCCCCGTTGGCATTCCAAAGCGTGAGACCATGCCCTCCCGGATATTCGTGTCCCCAGCTGTCTAAGAGTTTGCCCGAACGATCGTAAACCAAAATGTTATTTTTGGTTTCGTCGGTTACCATGATCAAACGCCCTTTACTATCCATCACCATTTCGTGACAGTTCTTGACCGGGAATTTGGAAGCGTCCAATTTTCCCCAATTGGCCTGAATTTTATAACGATGAGAACCGTGACCGATAATGTCGCCGTCGGCAGGTTGTGCCTTTACGGAAGAGATAACAGAGGGAGTAAGCAGGGCCGCAGCGGCTGTTTTGACAAAATCGCGACGTGAGGGAGAAGCGTTCATGGTTTGGAAATATCTTTTTTGTGTATAAGCGTCGGGCCTTATTTTTTTACTACTGAATCTTTGGTTTAAGCGGGTGGCCCTTGAACAAATCGGAGTGATTTTTAAACATTCTGCCGAAAAGCGGGGTTAGCTTGATAAGCTGCTTAATTCTGTTTCATGAGTTCATCTATTACCTTTTTTTGGTTTCGCCGCGATTTGCGGCTGCACGACAATGCAGGATTGTACTATGCTCTTCGGTCGGGCAGCCCTGTTTTGCCGGTTTTTATTTTCGATTCAGAGATTTTGGATCCATTGGAAGATAAGCAGGATCGGCGTGTCGAGTTTATTTATCAGGCCATAAATGAGCTTCAAACGCAGTTGGTAAGCATGGGCACTACGCTCATTGTCAAATACGGGAAGCCGGTTAAAGTTTGGCAACAATTGGCAAAAGACTATTCTATAGCCGAGGTACACACCAATCACGATTATGAGCCTTATGCCATAGGTCGGGATAAAGCCGTGGGAGAATTGCTCAATGCCTTGGGAGTAGCTTTCTATACGCATAAAGACCAGTGTATTTTTGAGAAAAATGAAGTATTAAGCGGTGCCGGAACACCCTACACCGTTTTTACGCCTTACAGCCGTAAATGGAAAGAAGCCCTCAATGATTT
This sequence comes from Spirosomataceae bacterium, assembly GCA_046329125.1. GTDB lineage: Bacteria > Bacteroidota > Bacteroidia > Cytophagales > Spirosomataceae > Runella. The sequence continues at coordinate 419,364 of JAXLVD010000005.1, forward strand.
TTACCTGAAATCCTACCCGAACGAAGCCTATTTTTCCCATTTCTTTAAAACATCACCTCTTGAACTTCCTTCGCTCAAAAGCTTGGGGTTTGAGGCCGCCGATCAGCCGTTTCCTCCCAAAAAGGTGAGAGACGAATTGCTTAAAAATTACAAAGAGTCGCGCGATATACCCTCTGTTCCGGGTACCTCGCGCCTGAGTGTACATTTGCGCTTCGGAACGATTTCGATCCGTGAGTTGGCCGTTCAGGCCCGACCATTCAGCGAAACTTTTCTGAATGAATTGATTTGGCGGGATTTTTATATGCAGATCTTATGGCATTTTCCGCACGTAGGGCAGGGAAAAGCCTTTCGGGCGGAATATGACAAAATAGAGTGGCGGCACGACGAGCAACAGTTTCAGGCATGGTGCGAAGGGCGCACGGGCTATCCGATTGTGGATGCCGGTATGCGTGAGTTGAACGCTACGGGCTTTATGCACAACCGCGTCCGGATGATTGTGGCCAGTTTTCTGACCAAACATCTGCTGATTGATTGGCGTTGGGGCGAGGCTTATTTTGCACGCAAACTGCTGGATTTTGATTTATCTGCCAATAACGGAGGCTGGCAATGGGCAGCGGGGTCGGGAACGGATGCGGCGCCTTATTTTCGAATCTTTAATCCCACATCTCAAACCCAAAAGTTTGATCCCCAACTGGTTTATATCAAAAAATGGGTGCCGGAAGTCAGTCATTTCGGCTATCCTGAGCCTATTGTTGACCACGCTTTTGCAAGAGAGCGTTGTTTGAAAGCCTATCAAAAGGCGCTGAAAGGCGGATAGGGCTATCGCAGCAATCTTTCTTCCAACGCGGTTTTATAACTGCCGGCTAAAGGAATGACGGCATTGCCGACGGTGACTTGATGCCGTTCTATTTTGTGAATGGCATTTAAAGCCACAATGTATGACTTATGAATTCGTAAAAACTTCTCAGCGGGCAATTGGCCGATGATTTCATTCAGCGTCATGCGGGTAGTGACTTTGCGGTGTCGCTCATGGATAAAAAGTAAATTCGTATCCGATTGGATGTACAGAATTTCGTCAAGGTGAACCCGCACCCAATCATAGCCGTCTTTGACAAACAAACTTGAGGCTTCGCCGGGAAGCTTGGCTTTTTGTCCCAAGGCCCGATTGCAGGCTTGGAGAAAACGGCTGAATTCAACGGGTTTGAGCAAATAATCAAGGGCTTGCAGTTCAAAACCTTCAAGGGCATAGTCTGCGTGAGCGGTCACAAAAACGACTTGGGTCGCTGTGTTTTTGAGAAGTCGGGCAAACTCTGTGCCGAGCATATCGGGCATTTGAATATCCAAAAACAGCAAATCCACGGGGTATTGATGCAAATACCGAAGGGCTTCCGGGGCACTTTCAAAGGTGGCTTTTAACTCCAAAAAAGGCACTTTTTCCGCATAGCGCTGCAAAATTTGTAAAGCGGCCGGTTCGTCGTCAAGGGCAATAGCGGTCAACATGTGTCAGATCAAAATAGCTGAAGGTGTAAAGTTACGGTAAATACGGCCTCTTTTTCTTCAACAGTCATTTGGTGCCGATGTGGGTAGAGCAGTGCCAAGCGCTGCCTTACATTGTTGATGCCCGTTCCGTGGCCGCGTTTCAGAGCCGCTTGCGGCGAAATACTGTTTTTGATCGAAAACGTAAGCGTATTATTCTCAATCGTTAACCTCAAATCAATAAAACTGTCCTGCTGTAAACTGATGCCGTATTGAAACGCATTTTCTACGAAAGGAAGCAACAGCAACGGGGCAATGCGCGCCGGTTGGCCATCGTAATCAATGTCGGTATCAATGCGTAAGCTGTCACGTTTGGGCAGGCGAGCCCGCTGAAGTGCCAAGTATTTTTCCAGAAAGGCAATTTCTCGGTCAACCGTTGTAAAATCCTTAGCAGCTTCCTGAAGCGTAAAGCGCATGATGCCGGCCAACTGCTGCACCAACCCCGCTACGGTTTCGTTTTGGGCCGTATCGGCTTCGTTATAAATGGTATTGAGGGTGTTGAACAAAAAATGAGGATTGATATGTGATTTCAGCGCTCGAAGTTCAGCTTCGGTTTTTTGTTGTTGCAATACCAACTGTTCGCGGCGCACCCGGAAGGCATCGGCGATGAAGGCAAAGCCAATGATGATTCCCATCAGGACAAGGGTAACCAAACTGTTTTCATCGACAAACTCAATATCATGGTCTTGGCGAAGTTGAAGAAGTTCAAAAAGAAGCCAAGCCGCTCCCACAATCCAGGTCCAATACCACCACCTTTTTTCAGAAGATAAAAACCACCATCGAAAAGGACCTTGGTAGTTGAGCCAACCGAGGAGCCAAACTCCGCCAATCAGCGCGATATAACTCAATAAAAATTTAAAAAAACCACCAAAATTCTGCCAATTCTCTCCAAACTGTGCTTTCAGGCTTCCGTATAGCAGATAGCTCAGGTAGCTGATAAAAGCTACGGATAACAGCAGAAAAGTGAAACGACTGAATGAGCCTGAAAAACGTTTCATTCGATTTTCCTGAGAGCGGTTTCGTCCAATTTGGTTTTTCTTATTTCCTGCGCAGCCTGCTCATTGTCAGTGCGTTTAAAATACAGGGCATTACTCAGGTAATCATAATCTACAATGCCCTTGAGATAGACCGTTTCGTTGGCTCTGACCGAAAATAGCATACTTTTTTTATCCGTAATAAACCCTCCTTCGGTATCAATCTTCACCTTCCCGGCAGGAACTTCGAGTTGAAGGTATTCATTGTTGCTGAATTTTTGAGTAACCAATTGGTTATTGATTTTTACGGTAAAGTCGGCGCCGAAATAATCTTTTCTGCGATACAGTACCAAACTGCCCCGCTCGCTTGCAGCCGTGTTTTCTTCGGCATTGGCTGCCGGATACAGCCACATCCATACGATCAATAAAGTTTTCATGGCTGTTATCTTGGATTAAGCCCCCAATCGTTATTGGCCTTTTGCTTACGGCGGGCTTCTTTCTCTGCAACGCTCAGTTTTTTATAGTTTTTGCTAACCACAAAAATGCTTTGGATAAAAAACTGATTGACTCTGTCGGACGGAGCGTTTTGGAATACGGAACCCGTTTCACCTCCCCAAGTTGTCTTTTTTATTCCGGTCCGATAACCGAACTTAACCACCGGACTGAACGAAACAGGACGCTTGGGACGAAACAGGTGTTCAAACGAAAATTCCAAACATGGATTTTTGTGCACTAAAGTCGGCGATTGGCCTGTCAAAGAGCCGGTAAGCAAGTTTCCGAACGGAATGGGTGGGGAGGAGGCGGTCGAATAGATATTGACTCGGGTTTCCTGAGAACCGATACCCACGTTGAAAAACCATTGACGATTTCGTTTGAAAATCAGTGCATACCCAAGATGAAAATTGAAAGTTTGAAAATGGAGACGTGTCTTAACGGTATTTTTTGTAATGGTATTTGCTAAACCGTAAAGTACATCCAAACCGATTTTGAATCGGCTTCTTTGCAAACCAAAACCGTACGATGCCATGGAGTTGGACTGAAATTTTGAAAAGCCGATGGCTTGTTGCTCAAGGGCATTCTTGAGTTGCGCAAAATGACTTACGCTAAGATTGACAATAGGAGACCCTAAATAAAGATGTGAACTCCACATAAATTCGTCCGGATCGGGAATGACTACGGAGTCTCGTTGCGCAAAGACAATTTGCTGCCCGCTCAAAAGAAACAGAATTATTATAATCGGGACTATTCGCTCAATGATGCTCCCTGCTTTTGCAATTTTGGAGATAAAAAAATTTTTCATGGTTGTTAGAGGAGATTGAAAAAATCGTTACAAACCAATGATTTCTTTCGAAAACCGCCAATGGTTTGTGGCCAAATCCGTGAGGTACGTGGTGAAAAAGTATAAGTTTGAGTTGAGTGAACTCTTTTTGGTGTAATTTTGAGTAAAGTGAACCCTTACGATCAATGAGCTCCTTCAAAAAACTCGGATTTCTATCCATTTACCTGATGGTGTTGCTTTCCAACGGCGTGTTTATTCTGACAGACGGCCAATTTACCTGGACAGGGGTATTGTTTGCTTACGGTTTGGTGCCGTTGGTAGATTTCCTGATGGGCAAAGACAAAAACAACGTTTCCAAAGAGGATTTTGAGCAATTGATGAACGACCGTTTTTTTGACGGTGTCGTCTATTCGTTGGTGTATGTACACCTGATTCAGTTGTGTTTGGCGGTTATAGCTATTTTAACGTATGAAATGACGCTCTTTCAGTGGATAGGGTATATTTTATCGTTAGGAATTTTCGGCGGAACAATGATCAACGTAGCGCATGAATTGGGGCATCGGAGCAGTAAAGCCGCGCAATTTCACGCCAAGCTTACGTTGATGACGGTTTGCTATATGCACTTTTTTATAGAGCACAATCGCGGGCATCATGTATGGGTCGCTACGCCCCAAGACCCGGCCACGGCGCATAAGGGGCAATCGGTGTATGCATTTTGGCAGCAGAGTATTACGGGCAGTTTTCGCAGTGCTTTAGAGATTGAAAAACGCTTGCTCGAAAAAAACAATATTCCTTTTTGGAGTGCAAAAAACAATATGATTTGGGCGGTTGTGCTACCCCTGCTTTTTGGCGGTGTTTTGACGGCTTTTGGAAGCTTGATGGCAGGGCGCTTTGCTTGGGAAGTCATTCCGTTTTTCTTCGGGCAGAGTTTGGTGGCTGTTTTATTGCTCGAAAGTGTGAATTATATCGAGCATTACGGCATCGTACGTCGCGAGACAGCGCCCGGTAAGTACGAACGCGTCAATCCGCTACATTCCTGGAATGCCAATCATTTATTCAGTAACCTTGTGCTGTTCCAGCTCCAACGCCACTCTGACCATCACGCCTATGCGTCACGACCGTATCAGGTACTGCGGCATTTTGACGAAAGTCCGCAGTTGCCCTTCGGGTATCCTCTCATGATTTTGATGGCTTCTGTACCGCCGCTTTGGTTTTCGGTCATGGACAAACGCTTGGAACAATGGCAGACGTATGCTACCGACGCCAACGGTATATCGCAGATAGTCAAGAAGTTTGCTTGAGAAACTTGCTCTTTGCCGATTCGATCGTCTTCAGACTCAAAAAAGTTTTCTACTGTTTAGA
>JAXLVD010000006.1:0-419182 GCA_046329125.1 Spirosomataceae bacterium
TTTTTTCCCCTCTACGTGTTTATCAAAATGATATAATTTATCGTCAATAATCAGCCAAGCCGGTTCATCACATACCAAAAAGGCATTTTTATGCCGAATCTGAAGTCTTTCCTCATTGTATTTCAAAATCGGGAAATAGTGGGTATTTTCCTCATTACGTACAAAGTGAAAATACACTTTAGCCCGATCAGGCATCTGCTGCAACGGCATCCAAGCGGGGTTATTATCGTTCCCCATGATGTATATACGTTTTCGTGGCAGCCGTTGAAGAATATCGGCTTTCAAGGATTCCAAATAACCCGCAATCGCTTCCTGAAGCAGTTTATCGCCTTTTTGGGGGTCATAAACCTTTTGAAAGAAATCAAAGGCCGAAAGTTTTTTAGGGTTAAATTTCTTGAGAACAGTATCCTGCTGCATCGCCTCAATGATTTTGACCAACTCAAAATCGTCTTTGTCTAAGCCGTCGGCAAACTCCCGTACATTTTTGGTAGAAACGATCTGATTCAGGAGCGTCAGTTCTCCTTTACTATTGAGCTGCACCATATACGACCCGAATAAATAGCCCAAATATTCGTGTTGAAACAGCGAATAGACTATCGTAAAAGGCTGACCGGTAGATACTTTCATAACAAACTAACCAAAGAAAATCCTTGTAAAAGGGAATAATTGTTTACCGATGAAGCAACTGCACTTTTCGAACGTTACAAAGATACTGCGCAGAAAGAAAATAGCAAGAAGGAAAAGAATGACGTAAAAAAAGCGGCCTGAGCCGCTTAGAAAGTCACCATAGGTTTGTAGCGAGAAAAGCTTCTGAAAGGACACGTTAAATATAGCGCAAATATCGGTAAATATTTCCCTAATTAATTATTCCCTTTTTGCCATCATTTGTTCCGGTTTAACATTTTGGTCATATTTACGCCTCATTTCACGACAATAAGGCATGAAAACTGAGTTCGAGAATATCACTCCCGACCGAGGCAGTTCCTTCCGGGTATTACGGTGGCGTTCGCACGAAGACCGTTTTTTTTGGCATCAACACCCCGAATACGAAATTGTATATATCCATAAAGGATCCGGAAAAAGGCATATCGGTCAACACCTCTCTCACTTTGAGGAAGGCGAATTGATGTTTATCGGGCCGAATGTGCCGCACCTGAATTTCGGGTATGGGGCAGAGAGCGAACACGAGGAAATCGTGATTCAGTTGAAACACGATTTTTTGGGAGAAACCTTTCTGCAAAGTCCGGAACTCTGCGATGTGAAGCGACTGTTTGAGCTTTCTAAACAAGGGCTTAACTTTTACGGGAAAACCCGCAGCCGGGTAGCGGCCCTAATGCTGAAACTACCCCATCTAAGCCACTTCGACCGTCTGATTCAACTGTTGTTGATTTTGCAGACCTTGGCCACCACTAAGGAATACAATTTACTCAAAATAAACGGCCTTAGCTACGAACACAGTCACCGCGAAGAAGCCCGCATTCGTCAGATCTATGCGTATGTAGAGAAAAACTACCGAAATGAGATCGACTTACAAACGGTAGCCGATTTGGCCAATCTGACTGTCCCTTCGTTTTGTCGGTATTTTAAGAAGATCATGCAAATGACTTTCACCGATTTTGTGAATGAATACCGTATCAAACAGGCCTGTAAAATGTTTATGCAAAACCACACCGTGACCGATGTCTGCTACAGCAACGGCTTCAACAACCTGTCGCATTTTACCAAAACTTTTAAGGCCGTGACCGGCAAAACACCCCGAGAATTCAAAAAGGCGAGTGAAACGCTGTAATCACCCTGCCACAGACGGAGTTTTCCGCTTAATTACTTTTGCCGCGAATACACAAAAAGTTGTGTATTCGCGGTAATCAAAAGGAGGAGTTTACGCTTCTTGTTATTGCTTGGCAGGGATTTTGGCTGTTGCTTCTTCAAAGGCTTTCTTTTTTGCCTCCAAGTCAGTTTGTGAAGTAGCTGCGTCTTTTTGGTTGATCTCCAGGTCTTTCTTCAGATTAGCCAATTCTTTTTCTGTTTTTTCAATATCTTTTTTGAGCGTTTCACCTTTGCGGGTGAGTTTGGAGAAGTTTTTTTCGGATTCTTTCATGGCCTCTTCCGCTACCCGTGCTTCATCGTACAACACTGCGTCTTCGGCAAATTTCTTCAAAAACAATTCGGCTTCGGCATAGCCCTTCGTTCCTTGCGTGACATACGAACCGTTGCCCAGATCCAGATAAATAAACACCTGCGACAGGCTCTTTTTGGAACTTACCTGACTGGCCAAATTGATAGAGGACGAAGAAATACTCGGGATGCTTGCCGTAGCAACTCGATATACCCCTCCGCGCGAACTGTTGACTTTACCGTATTGCTTGAGGTATTCTTCCCAATATTTCCCCAAGTATTTCTCCTCAATTTTAGTGGTTACGTACAGCCCTTCAAAGGAAGATTTATCAATTTCCTGTTTGCCCGGCAAAACAGTCTGAGCTTGAGAAATAAAATGAAACAATAAATAAAAGGCGATAGTCAATATTTTTTTCATACTTTTTTCGTTTTCAATTGGGACGTAAAATAAAGGGTTTCCGTCACATTTTCATAGTATTTAAGGATTTACGTTCACTGCCTCCGGCCAACGCTTTTCTTACTATTAGTTGTTATTGTATCAACTCCTTATATTTGCTGAATTTTTCCTGCTTTTATCCAATTTTAATTCCTAACCACGTGAAAGTAAAAAACTCCGTGAGGTTTGTCAGCAAAGACAAAACCTTATTCTTCCCTACCTTGAAAAAACGTGTTGACGCCTATTTTAAAGAACAAAATCTCTCTAAAAACGCGAATGCTGCTCTAATTCTGAAAACGGTCATCTTAACGGCCGCCTATTTAGTACCTTTCAGCGCCCTGTTGTGGTTTCAACCGTCTTTCGGCATCAGCCTTATTCTTTGGTTTATTATGGGCATTGGGTTAGCGGGGTTGGGCATGAGCGTAATGCACGATGCTTGCCACGGCGCTTATTCCGAAAACGACCGAGTCAATTATTGGGTTGGAAATATCTATCTGAATATGTTGGGCGGCTCTACCTTCAACTGGAACTTGCAACACAATCTCATGCACCACATGTACACCAATGTAGTGCATTTGGATGAAGATATTAATGACAAATTGGTCTTGAAATTTTCGCCGCACACCCCGGTGAAGGGTTTCCATCGTTTTCAATGGGTCTATGCTTTTTTCTTTTACGGGATTTTAACCCTCTACTGGGTCACTTTTAAAGATTTCGTCAATTTTATTACGTTCACTAACAACGGGGTCAATACCAACAGTAAAGCCCAAAATGCGGTTATTTTGACCAGAATCATTCTTGCTAAAATAACCTACTTTGCTATTTTCTTAGGAGTTCCTGTTTTACTTTTCGGTCTTCCTTTCCAAGAGGTTTTTATCGGCTTTGTGCTGATGCATTTTGTGGGCGGCATTATTCTGACTACTATTTTTCAATTGGCTCACTCGGTAGAAGGCACAATGCATCCCTTACCTAACGAAAAAGGAATCATCGAAAACGATTGGGCGATTCACCAATTGAATACAACGGTTAATTTTTCACGCGATAACAAATGGCTTTCTTGGTACGTAGGCGGCTTGAATTTTCAAGTAGAGCACCATCTTTTTCCGAAGATTTCACACGTACACTATCCCCAACTATCAGGAATTGTGAAACAAACGGCTGAAGAGTTTGGTATTCCTTATTTGGAAAACGCTACGTTTGGCAAAGCTTTACGCTCTCATATCACGACCTTACACCAATTGGGGCATCTCCCCGACTGGAACGAAGCGCTGGGTTAATCAGATACGAACTTTTGACTAAAAAAACAGGGACCATTCGAAAAACAGTCCCTGTTTTTTCTTTTATCGGAGAAGGTTCCGAATCAAAGTAAATCATTTTTAAAAGCATACGCTACCAAACCGGCCGTGTTTTTGGTACCTGTCTTTTCGAGTAATCTTAATCGGTGGCCTTCTACCGTACGCGGGCTGACAAAGAGTTTTTCGCTGATTTCGAGAGTCGAAAGTCCTTCGCAAAGTTGTTGAAGCACTTCCATTTCACGCGGCGAAATCTGTACTTTGCTGTTGAACAACGGAGCCGGAGGAGCGGCCCGCGTAATCACTTTGCGGTGCAGGGCTTTTGATACAAAATCGCTGTAATAAAAGCCGTCCGCCATTACCCGACGAATGGCATTTTCTACCTCCCCTGGTTCGGAGTCTTTGAGTAAATAGCCGTTGACTCCTTTTTCCAACAAGTGAATAATAAAACGGTCTTCTTCGTGCATCGATACAATGATCACCTTCAAATTCGGATATTGTACCTGAATATGCTCCGTTGTTTCCACGCCGTCCATAACCGGCATCTGCAAATCCAACAGGGCAATGTCCGGAGTTACTTTGCCCAACAGATCCAAGAGCTCTTTGCCGTTGGCAGCTTCTCCAATCAACTCAAAATCACTGATTTGATTCAGCATGGCCGTCATTCCCTTCCGAAAAAGGTTATGGTCATCGGCTATAACAAGTTTTATCTTATTCATCTGACCTTCTGTTATTCGTATTTTTGGAAAGTAGGTGCGTATTCCCGTTTCTTATCGTATTCTGTCAGCCACCGCGTGTTTTTCTGACGCTTGGCCATTCTTTAACTCTACTACCGCCCGGCAACCTTTTTCCGGGGCGGTTTCATAGTGGATCTTACCGTTGATAATGCGCAAGCGTCCTTCGATACTGTCCAGTCCTAACCCCGGTGACGGCCGTAACCGAACGCTTTCCCGATCAAACCCTTGCCCGTTGTCTTCGATAACCATGCCGAAATGATGGGGCGGCAACGACAACTGGACGTGTACATTTTTAGCTCCGGAATGCTTCATGGCATTATTGATCAATTCCTGCGCTACCCGATACAGCATCAATTCGGTTTTCGGGTCCAACCGCTGATTTTCGTCACCGGAGCATCCGAAAGTGACACGCAGGGTTTGATTACCGTTGCTTTTTGCCGCAAACTCCTGCAAAGCTGCCGGTAAACCGAAACGTTCGAGGGTTGTAGGCACTAATTCACGGCTGATGCGCCGTACGTGACTGATGGTTTCGTCGAGCGCCTCCTTCACTTGCTGCGCCAAACGCTCTGCCTGCTCTTTTGAGCCCAGAATTCCATATAACGCATTGAATGTCAATTTGGTAACGGACAACAAAGCTCCAATATCATCGTGCAGATCCTGTGCTATTCTTCGGCGCTCGGCTTCGGTAGAAGCCATAGACACTTCCAGAAGCTTCCGTTGAAACTCCGCCTCCATATCTTTGACACGCATCTGTTGTTCGATCTGTTTGCGTTGGTAATACATTACAAACAACACAATGAACAACGCCATAATCAGCATGATACCCGTCCCGATAATAATCACGTAGGGAGATTCCATATACGGGTTAAATGACTATGTTGAGTCAATCAAAAATACGCAGAAAAACGGTGTCGCGGTATTTTTTTTAGTAAACGGTTAGATTGATGCGAATATTTTGCCCCATTTGAAGTGGTACGTCTGCCTTATTGTAGACTATTTTACCCATATCAAAAATACAGTCAATAAAAAAGCCGAGCTCATCACTCGGCTTTAAAAATTTTTATTCCCTATTTAAGGATTACAAAAATTAGGGCATGGGTTACCGCCACCACCTGCGGATCCGTCTTCACGGGTCCGTGCATTGGCTATAGTAGTAATGTCTCGACCTTCTTTGTCAATCCCGGTAAAAACCAAGGAATTTTTACCGTTTTTATCTTTTGCAAAATAAAAACGTAATCCCACTACCCCTTTTTGATTCATGAGTTTTTCGATGACATCTTTTCCAAAAGCAACACCTCTGATTTCGTCAGGGCTTGTCTTCTGATATTCTTCCATCTGTACTTTTGCATCTTTAAAAGAGACAACCGACCCGATGCTCGCTGCTACGCGCTGTTCTTCCGCAGTAAGCAAGCTTTTTGTGGGCGTTACGCTCACATCTTCATCTTTTTGGCATGCCAAAATAAAGGCAGCCAAACAAATAGGTAAAAGGGCTTTTTTCATAATCTGACATTGATTTAAGTAAAAACAAAAGGCATAATTCAATACCTTCGGGTATTGAATTATGCCTTTTATCACAAGCATTTAGCAAAATTTATTCGGAGGATTCGGTAGATGTCATGTACCAAACTGATAAACTTAGAAAAACACAAAAAACAATAAATAATAAAGCATCAATCATCCAATAACTCCTTACAATTGCTAAATCAGGGTTGTTAAACGTATAATTTACATACAAATAAGAAAATACAGTTCCGGAATAGTAAATTAATGCCCCCGAACTAAACCAAAACAGAGGAAATGCAGTAAGGTTAGTCACTTGAAGGCCTCGCAGCAATTGATAGAAGTAAATTAAGGTCAAAATGATAATAGAACATCCGGAAATATTATAGGAAAAACGATTAAAATGAGTAGTGGAGGAATTAAAAAGCGACTCATAATCTAAAAAAGCAGAACCTACTGAAAGAAGTATACAAAGAACCGAAAACCGCTTAAAGTTTTTGTTTTTAAAGAGACTGTAATACAGCAGACCTATAATAAGACTACTGAACAGGTTACTCCAGTTGTAAACGTACATATTGTAAATATTCAATTCCCCAAGTATAAAAGTTGCTGCATTTCGAATAAAAAACAACAATAGAAAAGTAATAATATATTTATAGTAAAGAGGAAGTTCTTTTGGCCTCCTTACTATAAATAGAAATAGAGGAATTATAATACTGAAATCAGCGGCAAGAGCAATCTCAAACTCCCACATTGCACTTATTGATTACAAAATGCAGGGCAAGGATAACCTCCTCCGGCACCGCCGTATTCATCACCACCGTCTTTACCGGTATCTACGCGCAGGTAAAAGGTTTGGTCTTTGTTTTCTTCGGTAGGATTACCGTCACTATCCCGACCGACGGTGACGGGTACCAAAAATAAACGAGGCTGACGGGTTTTACCCGCTTTCAGGTCAATAGACCCTTCTTCGTTTTCGGGAGCGAGACCGTAATAGATACGAAGCCCGTCGCAGTTTTCTACGCTCAGCAGCTGCTCAATGAGGCTTTTACTGAAAAACTCTCCTTTGCGGACATCGGCTTTTCCTCCTTTTGATTTGACAAAACTATCCCGATATTCTTTGATTTCTTCTTTGGTAAAAAAACGTCCTGCCCTTACCGGACGGCGTCCGCGGTTACTTTCATCAGTTGACATGTGAGGGTAAAAAGGTTAAAAGGTTAACAATGTCGCAAGCTAAGAAGGGCGTTGCGCATCTCCAAACCGTTTGATAAATGTCTGAAGTAAATTTACGTTTTTCGAAAAACAGGTATTTCTACGCTAAAATATTTCAACCGCAGGCACGACATTTGTATCGGGTTTGGTTGAATCAGCACCCAAACGGTGCAAGATTTTTTCTCATAGGTTAGGTTAGGAAAAAAGCCGAAGACGTTTGTCTTCGGCTTTTTTATGTCGCAACAAAAAAATAATCGGCATACTATTGGGCTTTCAGGAATAAACCCGTTTTTTGCGCTAAAGATACCTAACCTTCTACCTGAGCCTGTTACAAATCAATGAAAAAGTATTGGAGTACCTGCCTGTTGTACAGTCTGTTTATTCAATTGATCACCCTTCCTTCCCATGCGCAGCCCGTTTCCCGACTTACCTCAAGTTATGAGATCGGTGTGGGGTGGAATGACAAGGCGGTGTTGATCAACGGTCAATACCATCAGTACTTAAAAATAGACAGGCGTGGTTTCTTACAAGTGGGGTGGGGTCTGGGCGCTTCGCACCTGCGGGGAAGGGAGTTGGATTTTACAACCGCCCCCGCACAACTGACCAAAGGTAAAACAGGCTTTGCGGCTTTGAACGCCCCTACTCTGTTGCGACAGATAGACACCTTACAAATGAAAACCGGGATCACTTCGTTCAATTTCGCGATCAGTGCCCAACTTTCACTTTTTGAACGCGTAGACCTCGGTGCCAATGTTGATCTTTTGGGATTTGCTCTGGGAGCCCGTCGGGCCGGGCTTTACCTCAGTTCGAAAGGATATAATAAAGTAGATTCGCTCAATCTGCACCGCACTTATCAGCAGGCGCGCCCGGCTCGGTTCAATTTTCTGTTGTTAGGGGACAATACCCGCGGCAATTTAAACACCGAACTTTACGCCCGCATTCACATAGTACCGCAAGTCAGCCTGAAAATAAGTTACCTGTTTACGACCGGTGAATACCGTACCGAACAACTGCTGACGGATGATAATCGCCGTTTTCGGTATCGGTCGCCGCTGCTCTTTGTCGGCCTTACCTTTCCGATAGACTAATATCAATAAGCTTTCAGGCTCAGATCCAAACTTTTGATCTGATGGGTAAGCGCCCCGCAGGAGATAAAATCCACGCCGGTTTCGGCAACGGCCCTCAGTGTATCTTCCCGAATACCTCCCGAGGCTTCTGTCGGATATTGACCTCCTACGCGCTGCACCGCTGTACGCAGGTCTTCTATACTGAAATTATCCAACATGATCCGCTGAATCTGCCCTATCCGCAGGGCTTCTTCCAATTCCGTTAAACTCCGAACCTCAATCTCAATATGGAGATCACGTCCGGTGCGTTGCAGATAGGCATTGGCTTGGGTAATAGCGGCTTCGATACCGCCGGCATAATCGACATGATTATCCTTGATGAGAATCATATCGTACAAGGCATAACGGTGATTGACCGCCCCTCCGATCTTGACCGCCATTTTCTCAAAAAGACGAAAATTAGGAGTGGTCTTGCGGGTGTCCAACAATTTGGTCGGCAAACCGTTCAGTAATTGTACCAACGAATGCGTGTAGGTAGCAATACCGCTCATGCGCTGCATGGTATTCAACACCAGCCGTTCAGCTTTCAAAATAGATTGGGCGTCCCCGCTGACGTGCAGGACGATATCTCCCTTCTGAATAGGCTGTCCGTCCTGCATGAACAATTCCACCTCTAATAAGGGATCGACTTCTTCAAAGATGATTTTGGCTACCTCTACGCCTGCTACAATGCCGTTTTCTTTGACGAGTAATCGGGCACGGCGCTCGGCATCGCGCGGAATAGTAGAAAGCGAAGTATGATCGCCGTCACCTACGTCTTCGGCGATCGCTAAACGAATGTAATCACGAATATCCATGACGCAAAAGTGCAGGATTTGAGCAGAATTACAAAACAGCAGGTAAGTATTTCAAACGAGGGGTTTCTGCAAAACAACCATACCGCGCAGTTCAGGTTTCAGTAATTTGAATTCTTCATCGTCCAATCGCGTACGACCTATGCGCTCAAATCCGGCTTTTTCATAGCTCGCGATCGCTTTATGGGAAGAGTCCATGGCCATTAGCCAAATATCGGTCATTCCCCAAAGGCGGGCTTGTTCGGCGACCCAAGCAATTGTTTTTTGCCCAAGACCCAATCCGGTAAATTCTTTCAAAAAATAGATCTTTTCGAGGTAAAGAAAGGTCTGGGGAGTTAGATCAAAAGGAGCTTTGTATTTGACCAATTTTAACAATCCCGCCTCTTTTCCTTCCACACAAATCGCATAATAACTTAAAAAGGGATTGGCCAAATCAACTTCGAGCTGTTGACTGCTGAAACACTTCTTCATATACCATTCTACTCCTCCGTCGTACCATAAATGAGGATAATGCGGCAAATAGGTTTGACGACCCAACTCACTGATCTTGTCGATGTCGTTTAGAGGGTGTATGGCAAAGGCAGGCCGTTGGTTCATTCTTCTACTTTTCGTCGCATGACTTTGATTTCGGCGGTGCGCTGTTTGGCCAATCGCCGTTTTTCTTTGGATTCGGCCGTAGGTTTGGAGGGCTTTCGGGGCTTTTGTTTTTCAAAACATTTCCGCAGCAGCGCATCAAACTTCGCGACGGCTTTGTCTTTATTGGCCAATTGTGACCGCTCGGTTTGGTGTGTCAGGATCAAAACTCCCTCACCGGTCAATTTATTCGTCAGTTTTTCCAATAGAATTTGCCGCTCACTTTCGTTCAATAAGGCCGAATTTACTACATCAAAACGCAGTTCCACTTTCGTTTCCACCTTATTGACATTTTGTCCCCCTTTCCCGCCGCTTCGGGCCGTTTGAAACTGAAGTTCGGGATGTAATCGGGTTGGGTCAAAATCCATGGTTTACTCTTGATTTTTTTGACAAAAGTAACAATTTGCCTATTTAGTTTTATGGAAAATGACTCTACATTGCATCCAATAAGAAAAACGTCTGATATTATGAGAAAACTAATCATTCTCTGCTTAATAAGTTTACCGGCTTTGGCTCAAAAAGAAAATAGCCCTAAAGTCGTTGAAAGTAAAATTGAAACGGTAACCTTATATGAAAGCGGTGCTCAAATAACTCGTACCGCTAAAACGAATTTAAGCACGGGCCGAACGACTTTGATTTTAAAGGGCATTTCTCCGCAACTCGACAAGCAAAGCCTTCAGGCAGGCGGCAATTTTACCATTTTATCGGTGGCACATCAAACAAGTTTTTTGTCTGATTCCAAAAAGGCGGAGGAACGCAGCCGCTTGGAAGCTCAAAAAGGAAGTTTGGAGGAAAAAATCACCCTCAACAAAGCGCTGTTAACTGTCTGCCAACACGAAGAAGCTATGTTGGCCAAAAATCAAGAAATCAATGGCCGAACGACCGTTTTAAAAGTAGCTGACTTGAAAGAATCCATTGATTTTCACCGAAGTCGTCTGACAGAATTGGCGACTAAACAATTGGATCTTAACAAAGCCAATCGAGAATTAGAGCAGGAAATCAAAAAATTAAATGCACAACTGACACTGATTGCTCCTACTCAGGAAACTACAACCTCAGAAATTGTAGTGACTGTTCAAAGTCAAAGCGTACAACCCCAAGCCGACCTAACTGTAAGTTATTTTGTGCCTAATGCAGGTTGGACCCCTACCTACGATCTACGGGTCATGGATGTGGCGCACCCGCTTGAAATTGGTTACAAAGCCACCGTTTACCAATATTCCGGCGAAGAGTGGAACAACATAAAATTAATCCTTTCCACTGCCAATCCGCGCAAAAACAATCAAGCGCCCGAACTTCGATCTTGGTACTGGGGAACTCCCAACAACTATAATGATTACTTCAATTCGATTACCACTACGCTCGCTGCTGACAATGAAATTGTCGGTACAGTACGCTCCGCAAGGGATAAAATGCCACTGCCGGGAGTAGCTGTTTTGTTGAAAGGGACCTCTCTCGGTGCAACTACTGATGCCGGCGGGAACTATCATCTCACGATCCCCCCCGACTTGAAATACCAACAAAAAAGATTGATATTCAGCATGGTAGGAATGAAAACCGAAGAACGGACTGTCACCAACAACGTACTCAGCATTGATTTAACGGAAGACCTTGCCGCACTTAATGAAGTAGTGATAGTGGGTTATGGAGTGCAACAAAAACAAGAGATTACCGGAGCCGTTGCCGGTAAAGCATCCGGCGTTCAAATAAGAGGTAAGAGTTCCATTCCCATCGTCGAAGAGACGGAAGCCATGACAAGTTTACAATTTGAAATCAAAGTACCTTATACCATTCCTTCCGACGGAAAAACGTACACTGTAGAAATCAAAAATGAAGAGATACCTGCTCATTACGAATATATCTGCACCCCAAAAATTGACCCGGATGCATTTTTAACCGCTCAGGTGTTGAATTGGGAACAATACGGACTGTTGGGAGGCGATATGAATGTATTTTTTGAAGGTGTTTTTGTGGGAAAATCTTCCATGAACTTACCGACCGGCGATACACTTTCATTAGCATTGGGTAGGGATAAAGGCGTTGTTGTGAACCGAGTTAAGCAAAAAGAATTTACCAAAAAACAGACGTTCGGCAACAATCAAACCGAAACCCGGCGTTATGATATTTCGGTACGCAACTTAAAAAAGCAACCCATCAACGTTGTGATTGTTGACCAATTTCCGCTCTCCCGTTCCAAAGACATTGAAATAGAACACCAATTGGCTGCTGAGGCGGAAATCAACCGAGAAACGGGAAAAGTAACTTGGCGAGTATCTCTTGACCCTGCTCAACAACGCAAATTTTCGCTTGGGTATTCAGTGAAGTATCCTAAAGCGGGGTTTGTAAGTACCGAATAGTTTTATCGTATACAAAAGCCCGAATTTTTATGAAAGTGACAAGGAAGTTGGTGTTTCAACCTCCTTGTCACTTTACAATTAATAAAAATAATTGTCGTTAACGGGTATAGTTTACTATCTCTTTTGAGTAATTTGTTGCACTCAAAAAGCTTTACTGTCAAAAAGCACTTAAAAAGTGATTTTTTAGGTGATCTTGATTTGCCTGTCTATAAATCAATGGTTAAAACAAAAGGGTATTCGGAACTTAAAAAGTTTGTTATCCGCAAACTCACCAACCATCTTTCTCCTGACCTAACCTATCATGGCGTACATCACGTTCAGGATGTGCTGAATGTATGCCGACAGTATATCAAACGTCTGAAAATCAAAGGGCGAGAGGCACAACTGCTTCTAACCGGCGCGCTCATTCACGACATCGGTTTTTTATATACCTACCGCGACCACGAAGAAAAAGGAGTAGCCATTGCCCATGAACTGCTCCCGCAGTACGGGTTTGACCGAGAAGAGATTGAATTGATTTCGGGACTGATTTTGGCTACCAAAGTGCCGCAATACCCCAAAACAAAATTGGAGCAAATTATCTGTGATGCTGATTTGGATTACTTGGGAAGAAGTGACTTTGACCCCATCAGCGAATCCCTGTTTCAGGAATTACAAAACGTGAACCTTCTGCACAACCGACTGACTTGGGATAACATTCAAATCAAGTTTTTGGAAAGCCACAGTTATCATACACCTTATGCCCAAAAATACCGACAACCTCAAAAAAGCGCTCGACTCGAAGAAATAAAACAGCGAGTGGCGCAAGCTTCTATCTGAAACACTCCAACAATTCGCCCTCTATTCTTTTCAGTCGCAGGGTTTGGCGGTCAATAGGAACCCAAATACTCTTGACTTTGGCCAACAGTTGATTGTCAGAAGCCCGATAAATTTCATAAAAACGCTCCCAAGTAGCGGCAGTATAGTCGCCTACCCACGTTTTGATGTGGAGGGTATCCCCCAAAACAGCCTGCTTCAAATAGTCGATCTCGTGCCGCCGCACCATCCAAACCACTTTTTCCTGAAGTTCGGCAGAAGCGCGACTCACCCAATGAGCCGTGGCGGTATCTTGGGTATATTGCAGATACACTACATTATTGACGTGATTCATGTCGTCGATATCGGCTTCTGCTACTTCAATCGTATGTAAATAAGCGGAATTAGGGAGCATTTGAATTTAGGTTTCAGTTGCCTTCAAACGGCAGGTGAGTTAATCAGTTTCCGAATTAATCTCGTGCTGATTAAGATTGATTTTTCAATTTTTCCCGCAATTGCAACAACTCATCGCGGTAGCGGGCGGCCTCCAAAAAGTCGAGGTCTTTGGCAGCGGCTTCCATTTTGCGTTGGGTTTCGGCAATCAATTTCTCGAGTTGCGGCTTGCCCATGTATTGTACCACCGGATCGGCCGCAATGCGAACCTCTTCAGGCTCCACATAATATCGCTTAGGGTTACTTTTTGAATCTGCCACGGATGTTTGTTCCATAATGGCCTCTCGACTCTTCAAAATGGTTTTAGGCGTAATTCCGTGTTCTTCATTGTACTCCATTTGAATGCCCCGACGACGGTTGGTTTCTTCAATCGCTTTTTGCATCGAACCTGTCATACGATCTGCGTACATTAACACTTTACCGTTTTCGTTACGTGCCGCCCGACCGATAGTCTGAATCAGTGAGCGAATATCCCTCAAAAATCCTTCCTTATCGGCATCCATAATGGCCACTAATGATACTTCAGGTAAGTCCAAGCCCTCGCGCAAGAGGTTGACGCCCACCAACACGTCAAATACACCCAACCGTAAATCACGCAAAATTTCCACCCGGTCAAGCGTTTTTACTTCGGAGTGGATATAGCGCCCCTTTACCCCCACCCGGTCCAGGTATTTGCTCAGTTCTTCGGCCATGCGTTTGGTCAAGGTGGTGACCAAAACACGTTCCCCCCGTTTGACTCGTTTGTCAATTTCTTCCAACAGATCGTCTATTTGATTGATGCTTGGCCGTACTTCAATTTCAGGGTCAAGCAGTCCCGTAGGACGAATGATCTGCTCAACCACGACTCCGTCGGTACGACGCAATTCATAATCAGAAGGAGTGGCACTGACAAAAACGGCCTGTCCGACTAATTCTTCAAACTCCTGAAACGTCAGAGGGCGATTGTCCATGGCGCTGGGCAAACGAAAACCGAAATCTACCAATGATTCTTTGCGGGAGCGGTCTCCCCCCCACATGGCCCGTATCTGGGGCATGGTTACGTGGCTTTCGTCCACGACCAATAAGAAGTCGTCGGGGAAATAGTCCAGTAAACAAAACGGGCGTTCGCCCGGACGGCGACGGTCAAAGTAGCGGGAATAGTTTTCAATACCGGAGCAGTAGCCCAATTCCCGCATCATTTCCAAATCAAATTCGGTACGCTCCCGAATACGTTGGGCTTCGAGCAATCTGCCTTCCAATTCGAAATAACGGATCTGCGCTACTAAATCATCCTGAATTTCGTGGATGGCGTTTAATAACACGTCTCGGCCGGTCACGAACAAGTTGGCCGGGAAAATGGCAATCATTTTTTCGGAAGAAATCTTTTTGCCGCTTGTGGGGTTAATACGCTGAATCTCTTCGATCTCATCTCCGAAGAAAATAACTCGGTAGGCAAAATCGGCATAACCGGGGTAAATATCTACCGTATCTCCCTTGACCCGAAAAGACCCCCGGGTAAAATCAGCTTCGGTACGGCTGTATAAAATTTCAACCAATCGGAACAAAAATTGATTACGGCTTAGTATTTCCCCTACCCCGATACGCACAATACTTTTACGGTATTCTTCGGGGTTGCCGGCACCGTAGATACAAGATACCGAAGAAACCACCAATACGTCTCTCCTGCCGGACATCAGCGAGGAGACGGTGGAAAGTCGAAGTTTATCGATCTCCTGATTGATCATCAGGTCTTTTTCTATATAGGTATTGGTAGTAGCAATGTAGGCTTCGGGTTGGTAGTAATCGTAGTAACTGATAAAATACTCTACCGCATTGTTGGGAAAAAACTGTTTGAACTCACCGTACAACTGCGCCGCCAAGGTTTTGTTGTGGCTTAATACTAACGTAGGGCGGTCAATTTGGGAAACGACATTGGCTACGGTAAAGGTTTTCCCCGAACCGGTCACCCCCAACAGGGTTTGGGCCGGTTCTCCGTTGCGGATGCCCTCTACAAGTTGCTGAATGGCCAGAGGCTGATCGCCGGTAGGCTGATAGTCAGAGATAAGTTCAAAGGACATAAAACAGAGCAGTTAGCGTAACCTATATAACGTCAAAAACACCCCTAAAAGTTCGATTTCAGATGCCTGTAAAAAACATGGCCTCACCCCAAAGAGGTGAGGCTAATGCCAGATTACCCTACTCTATTATATTACAATTTTAATCCGTTACAACTTTTATGCCAATTAAGAGCTTAGTTAAAAATAATCCGAAGTTTTTTTAATGAACAATTATATATTCTTCTGAGTCAGGCCTATAAAAAAAGTAACCGGTTCAATAACGTTTCTTCTCTCTCCACAGTTAATAATACATAACCATCCAGAATTGACGGAAAATGGCGAAAACAGTCTTAATTACAGGAGGTACGGGTATGGTCGGGCAACGTCTCACCCAACTTTTACAGGAAAAGGGATACGAGGTAGCTTATTTAAGCCGAAAACAGGAATCGGTTCCGAAGGTGAAAGTATATCGATGGGATGTTGAAAAGAAATGGATAGATCCCAAAGCCCTCACTGAAGCCGACTATATCATTCACTTAGCGGGAGCCGGCATCGCCGATGCCCGTTGGACCGACAAACGCAAACAGGAAATCATTCAAAGCCGAACTGCCACTATAGAACTCATTGCCAAAGAGTTACAAGGACGACCGTATAAAGTCAAAGCCTTTGTTTCGGCTTCCGCTATCGGGTTTTACGGGGCAGATACGGGCGACAAACACCTTACGGAACAAACACCTTCGGGCAGCGATTTTTTAGCTCACGTTACCCGTCATTGGGAAAATGCCTCCGAATTGATACATCATGTAGGGATTCGCACCACTAAACTGCGCATCGGAATCGTCCTGAGTAATACCGGCGGAGCCCTCCCTAAGATTTCTTTACCGATTCGTTGGGGGGTAGGTGCGCCCTTGGGAGACGGACGTCAGTGGATGTCTTGGATCCATTTGGATGATTTATGCCGTCTGTTTATTACGGCTCTTGAAAATGAGCAATGGCACGGCGTTTATAATGCGGTAGCCCCTGAACCGGTGACAAACCGGGAATTGACCCGTCAAATAGCCAAGATACTGCACCGTCCGCTGTGGGTCCCCCGGATTCCGGGCTTTGTGTTGCGAATTTTATACGGTGAAATGGCCAACACCGTCTTAGGCGGGAATTTCGTTGTAAATCAGCGCATTAAGAATGAAACCAATTTTACCTATCAATTTGAAACTGTTGCGGCAGCTTTAAACGATTTGACCAAAAAGTAAATTATGAGTTAAGATGAATGCGATTTAGAAATGATTTTTTAACTTTGAAAAGTACACATTGATAAACTTAGGAGGTATCTGAGACCGGCAGACACCGATGTAGCGAAAAGTAACAGGTATTATTGACGATACCCTAATTCATATGATCGAACGTTTTTTGACGAATTATTCCAATCGCTTCGTATCCCGCCACTTGATTTTGGCTATCGACGGTGCGGTCGTTGTTGTATCTTTCGTTATTGCGTGTATCTTGCGTTTCAATCTCAATGTTTCCGGCATCAATTGGGCTCTTTATAAGTATTATTTGTTTGCTCTGTCAGTCAACCGTTTTTTGTGTTTTTTGTACTTTCGTTCTTACACCGGCATAGTACGCCATACCAGTGTCGAAGATGCCTCTCTGATTTTTAAGGCCATCTCAACCAGCAGTCTGCTGACAATCATCGCCTCCGTATTTCTCACCCACACTACTGACAATACTCTTTTCTATATTCCCATTTCCATTCTCATTATTGAGTATTTTATTTCGTTGTCATTGATGATAGCGAGTCGTTTTTTGGTAAAGAATATTTACAAAACGCTCATTGCCAACGCTCCCGGCGAGAAAGTGGACGTACTTATTTACGGGGCAGGTGCTTTGGGTATATTGACCAAAAATACCCTTCTCCGCAATCGCCACAAAAAGTATAACATTCTCGGATTTATTGATGATAACCCTTCGCTCAGTTTTAAGACCGTAGAGGGAGTCCCCGTTTTTCCCGAAGGAGAGGCCATCAAGCGCTTTATTGACGATAGAGAACCCGCCGATATTGAGGTTGTTTTGGCTATCCATCAGATCAGATCGCAGCGCAAAAATCAAATCATTGACAATTTTCTGAAAAAAGATATTGTCGTCAAGGTAGTTCCTTCGGTCTATGAGCGTATCAACAGCGATCAGTTAAAGTCCGACGAAATCCGGAATATTAGAATTGAAGATTTACTGGAGAGAGAGCCTATCCAAATCGATAACCAAAATATCAGTCGGCAATTGGCCGGCAAAGTAGCCTTAGTCACAGGGGCTGCCGGCTCAATCGGAAGCGAGATCGTGCGACAATTGGTTCGTTTTCAACCGCAAACAGTACTTCTTATCGACCAATCTGAATCCGGATTATATGATTTGGACAACGAATTGAAACAGCAGTTTCGCCGTTATCTGAACGATACCACGCAGGTAATCTTACAGGTGGCGGATGTCACCGACGACATTCGGATGCGGCATATTTTTAACCAATATCGTCCGCAATTTGTCTTCCATGCCGCAGCCTACAAACATGTACCGCTCATGGAGGAGCACCCTTATGAAGCAATAAAAATCAACGTATTCGGGACTAAAATGGTGGCTGACTTGGCGGTAGAAATGAACGTAAAGAAATTTGTAATGATTTCTACCGACAAAGCCGTGAATCCTACCAACGTAATGGGAGCGACCAAGCGCTTGGCCGAGATGTATGTCCAAAGCCTGAATCATCGTTTCCCTAAAAGTACCCGCTTTATTACGACTCGTTTCGGCAACGTATTAGGCTCTAACGGTTCGGTAGTGCCGTTGTTTCAAAAACAGATTCGAGCGGGCGGGCCTATTACGGTTACTCACCCCGACGTTATTCGTTATTTTATGACCATCCCTGAGGCGTGCCAATTGGTATTGGAAGCGGGAAGTATGGGCAAAGGAGGTGAAATTTTTGTCTTTGACATGGGCGAACCCGTCAAAATCGCGGATTTGGCGCAAAAGATGGTCAAACTCTCCGGTTTACGCATCGATAAAGACATTCAAATCACCTACTCCGGACTTCGGCCCGGCGAAAAACTGTTTGAAGAACTTCTCAGTGATAAAGAGCATACCATGCCTACCTATCACCCCAAGATTCAAATCGCTCAGGTTGATGATCAATCCTTCGGGGAAATTGCCACGGCGCTGCAAGACCTCAAAAAAGCCCTGCGGGAAGGAGACAAGGCGTTAATGGTCACTTATCTGAAGACAATCATCCCTGAATTCATCAGTAACAACTCCGTTTATGAAGAGTTGGATGGTTTAGAATTAAGCTAAATCTATGAACGTCTTTTCTATCCCCCAAATACGCGCTTGGGATGCCTTTACCATTGCGAATGAACCTATTTCTTCATTGGAGTTGATGGAGCGCGCTGCTTCGGCCTTTGTCAAATGGTTCTGTGAGCGTTTTGACGACCGCCAATGCGTCAACATTTTCTGCGGCATGGGTAACAACGGCGGCGATGGGTTGGTCATCGGAAGGTTATTGATTCAAAAACACTATACTATCAAGGTCTTTGTCGTTAAGCACCGCGAAAAAGGTTCTGCCGATTTTAACGAAAACCTAAAACGATTGGAGTTACAAACTCCGATTCGATGGATAGAAAACGAAACCGATCTGCCTTCACTGTCCTCCCATGACCGCATCATAGACGCCTTGTTGGGGTCGGGCCTTTCCCACTCTCCCGAAGGTATCCCGGCTGCTGCCATTCAGGCAATCAATCAAAGTAATGCGACGGTTATTTCGGTAGACATTGCGAGCGGTCTGTTTGCTGATTCTCCGAACAACCCCGAAGCTGTCATTGTTAAACCTACCTACACGGTTTCGTTCCAATGCCCTAAATTAGCCTTTTTTCAACCTCAATGTGCTGATTACGTGGGGGATTGGCAAATAGTAAATATCGGTTTGCTGCCGGAATACGAACAAACTGCCGTCACGCCTTATTTTTATACCGCTTCACCGGAAATCAAGGCATTACTGCCACCCCGAAGAAAATATGCTCATAAAGGCACCTTCGGCCATGCGTTGCTGATCGGAGGAAGTTACGGGAAAATCGGAGCGATGGTGCTTTCGGCTAAGGCCTGTCTTCGATCCGGGACAGGGTTGCTGACAGTACAAATTCCGCGTTGCGGGTACGATATTCTGCAAACAAGTGTTCCGGAAGCGATGGCCTTGCCTGATTGGCATTGGATGGTCAATACGACTGTTCCGGAACTATCCGGCTATTCGGCCTTAGGGATAGGCCCCGGTTTAGGCAAAGACCCGCTTACCCTTGCCATGTTAAGAAAACTGTTGGTTGGCCTATCTCAGCCATTGGTATTGGATGCAGACGCGCTGAATTTAATCAGCGAAAACCGCGACTTACTCTCTCTTATCCCCAAAAACACCATTCTGACCCCTCACCCTAAAGAGTTTCAGCGTTTATTGGGGCAAGACCCGGCAAATGATTATGAAAAATTGGAACTGTTGCGCGCTTTTTCGCAAAAATACGGAGTCATTGTTTGCCTCAAAGGAGCGCATACCGCGGTAGCATTACCGGACGGTAGTGTTCACTTCAACTCAACGGGCAATCCGGGCATGGCCACCGGAGGGAGCGGAGACGTACTTACCGGTATCATCACGGGGTTATTGGCCCAAGGTATTTCACCGGCGGAAGCAGCCATTTTCGGCGTTTATCAACACGGAGCAGCCGGTGATCGAGCAGCGCAAAAATGTACACAACCGGCTTTAATTGCTTCTGACATTATAAATGAAATGGGTTGGTAAATGACCAACCCATTTCATTTTCATTCATTTTCGCTTTCTTTACTTTCCTCCTATATTATTAAGATTAAGTCCGGCTGCTTTTTTCTTTACAACCGTATAAGGCACACATTTCGCCGGCGGACAATCACAAGCCGGCGCTTTTACCGTCAGTTTTGCTTCACAAGACTGAGCGGATACTGCCGTAAGAATCACATCTTGATTGGCAGGCACATTGGATACCGTAAATGTTCCGTCAAGGTTATCCGTTACCGTTCCGAAATCACTTGAGACTGTCCCGTTAGAGGTAACTTTGAAATTGTAGGTCAGGCGATTATCCGCGCATTTCGGTTGTTGACTAACCAATAACGTTGGCAGCGGATTGTAAGTCAAGGTTAACGGGATACGTAAACTGGTACAGTTGGTGCCGTCAATTTTACGGGCTTGTACCCAATAGGTACCTGCCGCCGTAGGTCTGAAAGCTAACGTATCCGAAGCTAAAAGCGTACCGCCTGTTTCGGCACTGTACCAATCGGCCGTTGCTCCGGCAGCTACCACTACGGTTAACTTAGCCGTTGTATCACCTTGACAGAAGGTCTGACTTGAACCCACCGGTGGGTCAACAGAAGGACAATTACAATCAGGCGCTGCTACTTCCAACGTAGTTTTACAATTGCCCGAAGCGGATGTAGCGGTAATCAAGACACTTTGTCCTGCCGGAATACCGGTAATGGTAAACAGGCCGCCTCCGTTATCAGTTACATTGTAAGGCGGGGTGGTTGTAATTGATCCGTTTGAAATAACTTTCACCGAATAGACTTTAAAATCAACCGCGCAGGTACGTTCCGAAATTTCGAGGATGGGCTTAGCAGTATCCGCACTAACGGTGGTATTCGCCGTTCCTTTACAGCCGTTCAGCAAATTCGTTACTTCGACCGAGTAAGTCCCCGCTACGCTGATGGTAAAACTTGCTACATTGCCCGGATTGGCTACCCCCTGTGGTACCTGCCATACATATTTCGGATTAGCCCCACCATTGTTTACAGTAGCCACTATAGTTGCCGTTGGAGAGGCACAAGTCAAATTAATCGTATTCAGGGAGACTGTTACCCGATTGGTATCGCTTAATACGGTTGTGCTTGCCGTTCCCCGGCAACCATTGAGTGTATTCGTAACTTCAACCGAGTAGAGGCCGGCCACGGTAACTGTGGCTGCGGGATTGTTGCCGGGATTAGCAGCGCCTGCGGGTACAGTCCACACGTAGGTTGGATTGGCACCGCCATTTACTACCGTAGCGGTCAGTGTTTGACTCGAAGCATCACAAGTCAGTGTAATCGGATTGAGTGTGACACTTACTTTCGCCGTATCTACGGCTACAGTGACGGTAGCCACATCTTTACAACCGCTGCCGGTGTTTGTTACCTCAACGGAATAAACTCCCCCTACGCTTACAATAAGGCTGTCAACATTGCCCGGATTGGCTACTCCGTTCGGCACGCTCCACACATACGCAGGAGTAGTTCCGCCGTTAGATACACTCACTTTCAATGTTTTACTGGGTGAGGCACACGTTAAGGTAATCGGATTCAGGGTCGCGGTTACCGTGGCGGTGTCAGCGGTTACCGAAGTAGTTGCGGTAGCTTTACAGCCATTTGTCAAATTGGTCACTTCCACTGAATAAAAACCGACTTTGTCAACAATGAAATTAGATACATTTCCCGGATTGGCAGCACCGCTCGGTACTGTCCATACAAAGGCAGGAGTAGCTCCGCCGTTTGTTACTGTCGCGGTCAATGTTTGACTTGGCTTAATACACGTCAAGGTAATAGGATTCAACACCACGGATACTTTTGCGGTATCGGCAATCACTGTCAGATTAGCCGTGCCTTTACAACCATTGGAAGCGTTTGTAACTTCAACCGAATAGTTTCCTGCCACCGTAACGGCAAAACTTGCCGTATTGCCGGGGTCAGTTACTCCGTTTGGAACCGTCCATACATAGGTCGGGTTGGCACCGCCATTTACTACCGCAGCCGTTAACGTCTGACTTGGAGAGGCACACGTTAATTTGATTGGGTTCAATGACACTCTGACTTTAGCGGTATCGGCAGTAACTGAAGCAGAAGCCGTCGCTTTACAACCATTCAATGTGTTAGTTACCTCTACGGAATAAGTACCGGTAGCTGTAACGGCAAAGCTCGCCACGTTGCCCGGATCAGTTACTCCGTTCGGAACGGTCCAACTGTAAGAAGGAGCTGCACCGCCATTGGTTACCGTTGCTGTCAAGGTTTGGCTTGGAGAAGCACAGGTCAACGTGAGAGGAGTTAAACTTACTGTAGGTTTAAGCGTATCCTGCGTGACAACGGTATTTGCTGTATTTGAGCAACCATTAACGGTATTCGTAACCGCTACGGAATAAGAACCCGGTACAGTCACGGTAAAACTCGCTACGTTACCCGGATTGGTTACGCCGGCCGGTACTGTCCATGAATAAGAAGGAGTACCTCCCTCTGTTACGGTCGCCGTCAGGGTTTGACTTGGAGAGGTACAGGTTAATTTGACGGTATTCAAACTTACCGCCGGCTTTACTTTATTTTCAGATACAATAGCGGTATCTGAGGCAGTACAACCGTTTGACGACTTAGTCACAATAACGGTATAAACTCCTGCTGTATCGACTGAAACGCTTTGAGTAGTTAGCCCATCTATATCCTTACCGCTCCACAAGTAAGTTACTCCGCTTGAAGCATTGGCCGTTAAGGTCAATGTAGTTTTGGTACAGGTGAGTATTCCTCCCGCTACCGAAACAGTCGGCGGCACCTTGTCTTCAGTCACGACCACTGCGTCGGTTGCCATACAGCCATTCTGACCGGTCACGGTCAGTGTATAAGTGCCCGCTACATTAACAGTCGGGTTGGCCACTGTATTGCTTGGGTCAAAAGCAGCCCCGTTTGGCCCTGTCCAGCTGAATACGGCGCCGGGTGTTGAACTGCTTCCTTGCAATTTGACACTGAGCGTATCACAGGTCAAGACTTTGGCAGGGCCTGCATCTACGTTAGGGAGGGCTTTATCTTCGATAACCACTGCGGTATCGGAAGCCGTACATCCATTATCCGGATTAGTTACTGTCACTGTATATACCCCTGCCTGTTGTGTGGTAATGGATGAATTAGCAGGGAAAGGTTCGCCCGGGCCCGTCCAAGCATACGTCACTCCGGGAGGTGCCGCCTGCGCCTCAATAGTAATTGATGACTTGATACAAGTGAGGGCACCGCCTGTGGCTATTACAATCGGTCTGTCTACGTCTTTCGTGACCACGGCCGTATCTGAAGCCGTACAACCGCTTGTTTTATTAGTAACTGTTACTTGATAAATACCTGCGGCAGATACACTGACACTTTGTGACGTTTGCCCGTCAACTCCTAAACCGCTCCACAAATAATTAACGTTGGCAGATGCATTGGCCGTTAATTGCAAATTCAACGTGGTACACGTCAATTCTCCTCCGTTCACAGTTACCGTTGGCACTGTTTTATTTTCAGTAACATTCGTGCTTGCTGATTTAAAACAGCCGTTTTTAGAATTGGTCACTACCACCGAATAAGTTCCGGCTACCGTCACGGCAAAACTCGCTACATTACCCGGATTGGTTACACCCGCCGGCACCGTCCATGCGTACGACGCCGTTCCGCCGTTCAATCCACTCACCGTAGCTGTCAAGGTTTTACTTGGGGCAATACAGGTTAAGAGAATCGTATTCAGGCTTACTGTTGGGGCTGTTTTATCTTCGGTCACCGTCGTACTTGCTGACTTGGTACAACCGTTTTTGGAATTGGTTACTACTACCGAATACGCTCCGGCTACCGTCACGGCAAAACTCGCCACATTGCCCGGGTTGGTTACGCCCGCCGGCACCGTCCATGCATACGACGCCGTTCCGCCGTTCAATCCACTCACCGTAGCCGTTAAGGTTTGGCTCAAAGAAGCACAAGTCAAATTAATCGTGTTCAAGCTCACTGTCGGAGCCGTTTTGTCTTCGGTCACCGTCGTACTTGCTGACTTGGTACAACCGTTTTTGGAATTGGTTACTACCACCGAATAGGTTCGGCTACGGTCACGGCAAAACTCGCCACATTGCCCGGATTGGTTACGCCGGCCGGCACCGTCCATGCATACGACGCCGTTCCGCCGTTCAATCCACCTACCGTAGCCGTCAGCGTTTGGCTTGCAGACGCACAGGTCAGCGTAATGGTATTCAAGCTTACTGTTGGTGCTGTTTTATCCTCAGTCACGGTCGTACTTGCTGATTGGGTACAACCGTTTTTGGAATTGGTCACTACCACCGAATAGGTTCGGCTACGGTCACGGCAAAACTCGCCACATTGCCCGGATTGGTTACGCCGGCCGGCACCGTCCATGCATACGACGCCGTTCCGCCGTTCAATCCACCTACCGTAGCCGTCAGCGTTTGGCTTGCAGACGCACAGGTCAGCGTAATGGTATTCAAGCTTACTGTTGGTGCTGTTTTATCCTCAGTCACGGTCGTACTTGCTGATTGGGTACAACCGTTTTTGGAATTGGTCACTACCACCGAATAGGTTCCGGCTACGGTCACGGCAAAACTCGCCACATTGCCCGGATTGGTTACGCCGGCCGGCACCGTCCATGCGTACGACGCCGTTCCGCCGTTCAACGCCCCTACTGTTGCCGTCAGTGTTTGACTTGCCGACGCGCAGGTCAACGTAATGGTATTCAAGCTCACTGTCGGAGCCGTTTTGTCTTCGGTCACCGTCGTACTTGCTGACTTGGTACAACCGTTTTTGGAATTGGTCACTACCACCGAATAGGTTCCGGCAACCGTCACGGCAAAACTTGCCACATTGCCCGGATTGGTTACGCCCGCCGGTACCGTCCATGCGTACGACGCCGTTCCGCCGTTCAATCCGCCTACCGTGGCGGTCAGCGTTTTACTTGGCGCACTACAAGTTAAATTTACCGAATTTAAACTCACCGTTGGAGCGGTCTTATCCTCGGTTACGACGGCAGTATCAGAAGCCGTACAGGTTACGCCGGCTTTCGTTACAGAATACGTTACGGTGTAGGTACCGCCCACTGTTACTGACGGATTTTGGACGGCACTTGTAAAACCGCCTGGGCCTGTCCAAGAGTAACTTGATGAAGTAATTCCCGTCGTCGGACTGCCTGTTGAGGTAATTTGTAAAGAATTGGGCACACATTTAAGAATACCGCCCGTAGCTGAAACTGTTGGTTTTATGACATCTACCTGATAACTCACAAAAGGAGTACAATTGCTCGTTGCTCCTTTCAAGCAGGCGTACACAAAGTATGATTTTACCTGACCGTCGGTTGCGGGGAAATTAGAGGAAGTCAATGAAGCAGAACCCGCAGAGATATTTCCCGATCCTAAAACAGTCTTTCCATTACCTGTTGCAGTGTATGGATTAGCCACCGCCACATTAAATCGCACCCATTCAATGGTAACGGGAGACAATGCTGTCGTACTTGCTGAAAAAGTAACGCTGCTTCCGGCACAAATCGATTTGGCAGCCGACGGATTGGGATTAGTAACCGTAGGGCAATTGATGGTTAAACAAGCCAAGTCCACTTTAATATAGTCTCCATTGGCGGTTCCTTCAACTTGCACATAAGCTGCATTTGCCGGAGCAGTACCGCTCAGAAAATATTGCTGAGTAAGCGGAGTAGGTCCAATGTCTACGTCTTTATCTACCTGCACTTCAGAACTGCTCAAAAGTACGTTAGAAGAATTGTAAAACTTCAATTTGATCCGGTGATCTAAATCGGGGCGGTGTGTACCCGCCCAAATGGAAAGGCTGACGGTACTGCCCGGGGTTACATTTACATTTTGCCAAAAACGGGCAGAGGATGTGGTAGCTTCTAAATACGCATTATTGTTGCCGCATACCTGATAACCCGTACCACTGTAAAAGTTACCTCCTGAAAAACTCCAACCATCCACGTTTCCTTCGAAACTGCCATTGGTCAGAGCATTATTGGGACAGTTACAGTCTACATTACAGGTCACCTGCACATTTAAGGAAGTAGTGGGGGAGGTTCCTGTTTTGGTATAATTGATGCCGTTATAAGTCAACTGTACCCTAACCGGGGTACCGTTTGCGACAGGACTTAAGGTATAGACACCCAAATCATTTGTATAAACAGTCCCTAAAAGGGCATTCGTCGTATTATTATACACCTTTACTTCAACCACAGTGAGTTCTTCGCCGGCGGTATAAGTATTGCTTCCATTTTTATCACAATAAACACGCCCTCCTACATCTGTGGCTGATGCAAAATGAGAAAAGGTCATAAACAGTATTCCCAATAAAAATCGAAGATAAAGGGAAGACAGTTTATCAGGCAGCACTTGTCTGCCTTTTAAGTGAGGAGAAATTGTAAAAGTAGCCATGGGGCAGCGTAGTTAAAATGAAATAGAATAGAGTACGAGTACTATTTGAGAAGTTGCCCTCCCTTTTTAGTTTGTTTAATCACAAACGGAACACACAAGTTGTCAGGGCAACAGTTATTGCCGGGTTGAATAATAATCGGGCAACAGCCTTGAGCCGGGCAAGTATTGTTTGAGGCGGTGAACGTATAGGTGCCGGGGTCAGAGATTAAAATTTCATTGCCCGTCGCTATTTCTGTTGTACCGCCGTCTTTAAACCATTTCACATTGGTATAGCCTTGCGGTACAGCCACTTGAATTGCCTCACCCGGGCATACTTCTAACGGTACCGAGAAGCATTCACGATCAATATCATCTTCGTCATCGTCTCCGTTACACGGGGTAGAATCCACATCTTTTTCAGTCATACTGCATATTTCAGCCGTATTAAACCATACCCCCTGCTTGATGACTTTTACCACCAACAGCAATATGGCGGTGTCACCGGGAGCCAAACTTCCGATAGTCCAAATTTTAGTAACGGCATTGTAATTACCGGTAGCCGTGGCATAGGTGACATATTCAACCCCGGGACTCAACGTATCTTTCACCGATACATTGGTAGCTGTGCCTTGCCCCTCATTCCAAACTTTGACCGTGTAAGTAATGTCCTCTCCTACCTGCGCGGTTTTCTTACTGACCGATTTATCTAAGGCTAGATCGTAGAGTCCCTCACAGTCTTTAAACGAAGGGGCAGGGGCAACACCCGCCGTTGCGCATCCGTTCGCATCCTGAACGATTATGAAACTATTGCCGGTCGTTTTCAGCGTCAAAGCGGTGATTTGTCCTCCTCCCGGTACATTGGTCAATGTTTGACTGACTCCCGTCGGTATCGGGCCGTTACCGATAGAAGCCACACCGCTTGCTACGTACACTTTGAAAGTTCCCGAAGTTGCAATGGACAAATTGACCGTGTAGGACGTATCGCCCGTACAAGCCGGGATAGAATCCATTTCAAACTTAGGCAACGGCAAAACTGTATAAACTTTCTCAGCATAAGGGAAACAATTCGGACTGCTTGTCGGAGGTGTTTTCAATACGGCATAGACGTAGTATTTCACCGGTACAGTTCCGTTATTGGCCGGCAATTGCAGTCCCGGAGTACCGTTAGGGGCTCCTACTATCGGTCCGACAGGTTTGACTTCCTCAATCAACGTTCCGCCGGAATACATACTGCTTCCGGTTTGTGGTGAAGTGAAATATACGAAGCGAACGATTTTGGAAGTATCTGAGACGGTCACAATGATGGGTTCTCCATAATAACCGGAACAAAGGGTATCCGCAGCATCAGCCATTGTTATCGTGGGGCAATCACTCACGCAGGTTTTGGGTTGTACGGTAACGGTAGTGTCTTTATAACAACCTTCATTACTGAAAACTCGGATATAGTAGGTAAGTGTCGGGGTATTGTTGGGAATATTTTGAGCAATAATGACGGGCAGAGCATTGATTGCATTGGCATTGGAGGCTGTTGTGGGTAAGCTACCTGCACCTGTAGTGTTAAATGCATAACTGTTTCCGACAGTCCCCGTAACAATCCGCACTCCTCCGTCATTAAGGGCCGTTCCGCCTTGGCAAGTCGGGTCTTTGGCTTCTGCGGTGAAGGCAGGTTTCGGACTGATCGTCAAAGTAACAGGAATGCGCACCGGGTTGATTTGCCCGTTACAACCCTGGGCTGTGCTTTTGGCTTGCAAGTAATAGGTACCGGCTGCCGGAGCCGTAAAAGTCAGCGTATTGGAAGCCAAAAGTGTACCGCCGCTTGAGGCACTGTACCAATCCACGGCAGTATTAGCCCCTACAAGTGCCGTGAACGTAGGTGTAGGGATCGGGTCACCCGCACATATACCTACATTCGCAGCTAAGGCAGAGGGCAGTTCCGGGGTACAACCGCAGTTAGGAGCCGTAATCGTACTGTCTGCCGAACAACCGTTCAATGTAGAAGTCAATACTAAATTTTGGCCTGCCGGTACATTGGAGATAGTGTAAGGGCCACTGCCGCTGATTTGAGCTGTTGCGGGTGATTTTATGGTAACGACTCCGGTTGATATGACTGTGACACTATAAACCGAATTGTCCGCTGCACAATTAGTATTGATTCCGCTGAAAGTAGGTAAAGGATTGACCGTTACCGTTACTTTTATGCCATTGCTTTTACACAGTGTATTACTATTACTTACGCAAGCGGCGTAATAATCTGTATTTTGGCTTAATGAAGGAGTCGTAAAACTGCTGTCAGCATCAATTTCATTTGTTAAGCCTACATTACTGTACCACTTAGCAGTTGTTCCTGAAATACAACCTATGGCCAATAAGGTAGCAGAACCGGAGCCGCAGATACTGCTTCCCGGCGCTACGGGATTATTGATCTGCGGACAAGAACAATTCGGTTTATTGACAGTCAGTTTTGTACTGCATCCATCCAAAGTTGCAGTGAGGGTATATTGTGTGGTATCGCTTCCCACAGTTACGGTGAAGGAGGTACCGCTGCCGCTGACCACTCCGGCGTTAGAGGTAACAGTTGCTCCGTTGGTTACCGTGACAGTAGTCACATATTTCGTATTTGCCTGCGTACATACAGAAGACACAAGCGTAATTGCGGGGGCAGGTTTCACGACCACAGTAACAGTATCGGTGGCAGAGCAGCCCGTAGCTTTAGCCGTTACTGTCACGTAATAATCGGTAGTGGAATCGGGTTTTACCGAAATTTGGGCCGTCATGTCTCCTGTGCTCCAACTGTAATTAAAATCTTGGGTATTGTTATAACCGAAGGAAAGGGTCGTTCCCGGGCATATAGGATTCAGTTGGATTACGGGAATAGTCACTGAGGTCTTTTGAACCCTTATCGTATCCGCGCATCCATTGCTGTTGGTTAAGATAAAACGATAAAATCCGTTTTTATCCAATCCGGTAATATTCCCTTGGTTATCAATGGCGGCAACATCGGTATTGTTGGCATTGTTAGGATCATTGAACGACAAGAACGACCATGTTTCGCCCTGACCGGCAGCTTTTATTTTAAGTGTATCGGTACAGGATACTGTATCAGCACCGGCGTTAGGTTTAGGATCAACCGTTACTGTAACGGTATCTTTAACTACACAACCGGTTGAACCGGAGGTAACAGTTACGGTATAATCGGCAGTCTGCATCGGGCTTACGGTAATCGTCGGAGTAGTAGCACCGGTACTCCAATTGTAAGTAACATTGGAAAGACCTTGATAGCCGAATGTCAGAATCTCGCCCGGACAAATATTCTGATCAGAAAGCTTGGCAATGATAAAGTTAGCACGGGTCACGGTGATTGTATCACTGCAATTTGCGTCGCTTTGCTTTTTCAATACAAATTTATATTGTCCGGAAACCGTCAAACCGGAGGCCAAACCACCGGTAGATACAGTGGGAGTATTTGCGTTTGAAGAAGAAAGAAACGCCCAAACTTCGCCCTGCGCCGGCGCATTGAGCTGAACGGAGGCAACACAGATTGTGGTGTCTTTACCCGCATTCGGTTTCACACAAACAGTAGTGGTACAATCTGCATTTCCTTCAAAAGGATAGTGGTGCATTTCCCCTCCCGAATGAGTAAACGATTGGGCAATCAATTGTCCTTCAATATTGGACTGATTAACGGTTTTGGTGATGGTTGCGTTGGGAGCCAATATACTTCCCTCAATGGTTGCATTACCCTCTATATTGATGGTAGTAGCCGTTGGAAAGTTCCAAAGGATGTACTTCATCGCCCCCGAAACATTTTGGTTCTTTACATTCCACGTAAATGAAGTTCCTGTCGAAACGTTGATAATCAAAGGCTGACTTGCCGTAGGCGTAAAACGAAGATTTAACTCATTGATACTGTTCAAGTCGGCGCCTGACACATTCCAAATACGCGGTTTGTCCGCAGTAGGATTGGCGGGCAGGTCGAGATAAAGATTTTGCCCGGCAATACTGCCCAATACATCCCCGTTTGCATTTTCTGTAACCACCGAAACTCCGGTACATTGGGTTAAAGAAGCGGCGTTTGCTTTTAAAACAGTAAAAGCCGTAGAGAAATTAACCGGACTCGTTTGGCATACAGGGTTATTGATTTCGCTTACTTGATTCGGCTGTGAATATCCCGGCCAACCGTCGGCTTGGGTATTAATTTGTATCCATGCAGAAGGACTTGGGTACGAATCAGAGGATTTGGTGATACGAATAGGGGATAAAGCATCATTATTGTCTTTGTACCATACCTTAAGTCCTGTACAATCCCCTATTTTAACGTAGCCTTTGTTATTGACCTGTAACTGACCCGCACTCAAAGTAACTCCGCCGGCAACGACTAAGCCAATAGGAATAGTACTTACCTGAAGATCTCCGACGTTCGTAAAGGCAACCTGATAATTTCCATTGACAGTCAGATTACCTCCTATGGCAATAGGCCCTTCGCTTTCGTTGGTCACCAAGGTGACATTACCTTGTGTAAAGACATTAAACTTACCGGCCGATGAAAGCGGGTTCTGAGCGATCAGGTGAGAACTGAGTATGCTAAACAGGACAATCGGTGTGGAAATGAACCCTGCCCTGCCCAAGACAAGTTTCAAGATAGAGCTCAACTGACGGTTGAGCTCTATGTGTTTTTTGTAGAAAAATAACATAGAGAGTAGGGTAAAGTATTGCTAATTTGATATAGCACTTCCAGCGAAAGCGGTCGAAAAGAGCAACGAAAGAAAAATACTTCGAAATTTTTTATTTTTCTTTTATTGGCCTCAGTCACGGTTTTTCGTCACATAAAATGGGACAAAAACTATACCAAAAAGGAAGACCCTATTCTAAATGAGTCAAAATGAAGCGTTTTTAAAAACAATTAAGTATCCTTGTGAGAGGAACAGCCGATAGGAGAAAGACAGGAAGGGGAAGCACAAATTTCGTGCCATTTTATTAAGATAACAAGTCCGGACGACGTAAACGGGTTCTTTCCAATGATTGTTGAAAACGCCAATCAGAAATTTTAGCTTCATGGCCGGAAAGTAAGATTTCGGGAACCGCCCATCCCTCAAAATCGGCAGGACGAGTATATACCGGAGGAGCTAATAAATTATCCTGAAAAGAATCGGTAAGTGCGGATGTTTCATCGTTGAGTACTCCCGGAATAAGGCGAATGATAGCATCAGAAATCACACAGGCTGCCAATTCGCCGCCGGAAAGTACATAGTCACCGATGCTGATTTCTTTGGTAATAAAGTGTTCTCGTACCCGTTCATCCACCCCTTTATAGTGCCCGCATAAGATGATCAGGTTCTCAGTCATGGATAAACGGTTGGCTGTTTTTTGGGCAAATCGCTCTCCGTCCGGTGTTACATAGATTACTTCATCGTAGCGGCGTTCACTTTGAAGTTGGCGAATACAGCGGGCAATCGGCTCAATGGTCATCACCATACCGGCCCCGCCCCCAAAAGCATAATCATCCACTTGTTTTTGCTTTTGTAAACTGTAATCCCGCAGATCATGCACCTGTACTTCTACATGCCCTCCTTCCTGAGCACGTTTCAGAATAGAATGCTCAAAGAAGCTGTCTAAAAGGCGAGGCAAACAAGTAATAATATCAATACGCATGACAGTAAGGGGTAGTCAGGGAGCTAAAATCTATTCCGGTTCTGTATCGGCATCATCTGCCGGAGTACTGTCGCCCTCCGTATAAACATCCAATAATCCTTCGGGAAGGCGCACCTTCAGTATTTTTTTCTGCCGGTCAATGCCGGGCACAATCGTATCATTGACGGGGATCAACACTTCATGATCACGGTAATGCATGGCAATCAAGTCCTGGGTAGGCATACTGTAAACAGTCGAGACCACTCCCAGTTCGCCTA
This sequence comes from Spirosomataceae bacterium, assembly GCA_046329125.1. GTDB lineage: Bacteria > Bacteroidota > Bacteroidia > Cytophagales > Spirosomataceae > Runella. Next base: position 32,616 of record JAXLVD010000006.1, read on the forward strand.
AAGTTTCATCCATTACTTTAAAACCGACAATCTCATGATAGTAAAACTGCGATTCATCCAATTCATCCAAATTATCTTCCGGCAAAAAGAGCGGACAGTTAATTAAAAGAGCTGCCGCTTCAATAGAATGAATATCTTCAAATTTGACAATGGCTTTACTTCCCCTCTGAACATTGATATTCTCTACGAAATAAGGAATGAGTTGGCCTTTGATTTCTACGAATACAGACTCTAATTCCTCGTAATCTTCCGGATAGTCTACGTCCAAATAAATCACTACCTCGCCGCGGGTCCCGTGCGTACGAGTAATGTGTCCCAGCTGAAAACAGTCGTTATGCTGCATATTTTTATGATACAAAAAATGGTATGAGCCTGTTAAAGACAGACCCATACCACCGGTAAAGGACTAAAAATTATTCAGCCGCTTCTTCTGCCGGAGCTTCCGCTGCCGCTTCTTGAGCCGGAGCTTCTTCTACTGCATTTTTCTTAGCGATGGCTGCAGCACGTGCTTCTTTTACTTTGCGTTCTGCTTCCAATTGAGCCTGCTTAGCATCCGCTTGTTTTTTGTTCAAGCCCTCTTGCTTGCTTTCAACGCGACCTGATTTTTCCTGCTTCCAAGTCGCAAATCTTTCGTCAGCTACTTCTTGAGTAATAGCGCCTTTGATTACACCTACCTGCAAGTGCTTACGCAACATGACGCCTTCATGGCTCAGGATTGAGCGGGTAGTATCCGTTGGTTGAGCCCCGTTAAGAAGCCATTTTACCGCTTTATCTACGTTTAAAACAACTTTGATAGGGTTTGTCATTGGGTTATACGTTCCCAATTTTTCAATAAAGCGACCATCCCGTGGTGCTCTGGCATCGGCTACGACGATATCGTACATTGCCGCTTTTTTGCGTCCGCGACGCGCTAAACGAATTCTTACCATTGTATTTGTAAAAGTTTACGATGTGAAGGAACACGTCCTTCGGGTGAAACGTGGCCGCAAAAGTACAGCGTTTTGATTAAAAAACAAAACAGGCTTTGTATTTGCGTACAAAGCCTGTTTCATAACTGTTAGCTGAACCTTAGTTTCTTTGTCTTGGTTCTTTAGCCACTTTGCCGGGTTCTTGATCCTTCTTCTTACCCGTACGGAAACCTGCCGGATATTTAGAGCGTAAGTCGTTCATCGGCATGATCCGAATTTCGACACGACGGTTGCGAGTCATCCCTTCAACAGATTTATTATCAGAAATCGGACGCAATTCACCGTAGTATTCTACCATGATACGGCTTGGATCCTGCATTCCGTTACGGATCATGTAACGTTTCGCCGCTTCAACCCGGCGTTTGGAAAGTTGAATATTGTAGTTGTCCGAAGCACGCGCATCGGTATGTCCGATAATAACGGCCCGGCAATTAGGACGCAGATTGAGCAAGTCGATTACTTGTTTCAATATTTGTTGCGACGGGTCTTTGATTATGGCCTTATCGGTATCAAATTCAATATTGCCAAACATCGCTTCACACTCTTCTTTCGGCAAATTCTTCTCAATGATATCCTTAATGTATTTATTAAGATCCATCGCGACCCCACCGCCGGAAACAATGCTGTTAGCCGGTGTACTTGGTTCTTTATCAAACAAGTCAGCTACACCGTCACCGTCTGAATCTGTAAATAAGCGAGGATCCACCGGTTTAGGCATATTAGCTTTGGCAATAGAGTCCGCATCTTTCATGGTAGGATTGTAAGGCGGTGCAATCAAAGCCAACGGGTTGGTATATCGCAAGTGATAACGTCCTTTGGTGGGATCATGTACCCATTTCCCGGAAGCGTCTTTCTTGGCCATAACGGCATTTTTACCGATTTTGTACGTAATGGAGAGACCGATACTTCCCCATTTATCCTGCTTGGAATCTCCTTTATTAAACAACCAGATGTCTTGTCGCGGATATTGTTCAGTACCCCCGCCGCCGTAAGTTACGTCCAGTTTTTCGGAGTTAACATGGTTTAGTGTAAAGTCAAGGCCGATATCAATACGGGATGAAGCCTCATAGTGAAAGGCAGCTCCCACCGGAAATACAATCTCCCGGGTATACGTTGATCCGTCGCGCTCCCACTCACCCGCTGTTTTAGAGCTTCGATTCGTGTTACTGCGAATGAGTTCAACGCCATTATTGGTTCCTAAGCGATAAACGCGTGAATTGAACCACATGTAGCCATAGCCCACAAATACGTCCCATTTCCAACGCTTCAATTTATCGTAACCGAACAAAATAGGTTTTAAATTGGCGTGGGCATTAATAGAAGTTTGAAGAAATCCTTTGTTTTCAAAATGCGCGTTGTAGATTCGCTGCTTTGAGCCGTTCAGGTTGCCTGTCCAAAAATTAAGGCTGGCTCCGAAAATCGGAGTAATTTGCTTATGTAAAGCAAGCCCTAATCCACCGGTGAGGTGTTCTTCCGGCCCCAATTTGAAGTCGTATTGACGCAAATCCCCATAGAACTGCGTGAGAGCAGGAGTAATGGAAATCGCCCAAGTATTTAATTTGTTGGGACCTTCGTACCCGGCACCTTTAGGCGCAGGGGTTTGGGCATTGAGATTCGTCAGTGCCAACGATAACAGTAATAGAGTGGACAGTAAATTGATTTTTTTCATGGGCAATGAGCGTTGTTTACTGCAAAAGGGACTATAAACTAATTTTAAAAATAGCGCATCGAGCCTGTAAGCCGGATTCTGTTTCCCGATATGCATCGGGATTCTTATCATTTATCTGGTTCCGACGTCACCGACGGAATCTATCAACCTACCCATGCCGATACCTTTTTGAGGAGGATAGAACGAGTCATTCTACAATCGGCACTTATTTGGTCTTTCAGCCCGTAAGGTTTGCCATGCCTCGTCTGTTACCAACCGAGCGGTGGGCTCTTACTCCACCCTTTCACCCTTACCTCGACACAAGTTCGAGGCGGTATACTTTCTGTTGCACTTTCTGTCAGACATTTGTCACCAACTGCCTGCCTTCCTGTTAGGAAGTACGGTACTCTATGCTGTCCGGACTTTCCTTCCCGCTCCTGACTTTCGTCAGGTTCGAAACGATAAGACAGCCCTGATACGCTATTGGGCACAAAGCTATGAAGAGTTGTGCTTTTTAAAAATCAAATAAAAAGAAAAAAATCGTAAAAACCATAAACAGAGTTTCATTTTTTTGGCTTAAAGGAGTCCGTCAATTTTGATTTCGATACGTCCTTTTGCCACAATTAAAGCCACCAAAGAGGTAGGGGTCAGATAGACCTGATCGGGGTCGAAGGCGTCCAAACGTCCGCCGAAATCTATGCCTTTGGCCACTTTCCGGTTAGTAAGTTGTTGGCGAATAGCTTTTTGTGCTTCATCCATTTGTTCACCTACGGGAAAGACGAACTCTTCCTCAATCTGTTTGACAAATCGGCCCTGCAACAACCAATTGGCCGTTTGAACCAATACACTCCGCGTGTTCAGGTCGTAGTCCACATTTTTCAATGACAACATCCGGGTCTTTGGGTCATAATGGGGAATTCCTTTCAGATAAATAACACCATTGATACTTCCCTTCAATCCGGCTTTGATGACTAACTTATCGTTTTGACCGTAAATATCTATGCCGGTCACCTCAATTTTGTAATTGCCATTTTTAAATTCGAATGTTTTCCCCACAAATTGTGCCGCCGCAAACTTGGTGGCTTCTTCGTAAGGTACTACCCCTATCAAACCGATTTGGAAACCGTGCGGTATATCCGTTGTTACGATCAAATCCGGAACAGTAACTGCCGGTTTTATCATCGGCTTTTCTCCCGTCAAGGTTTGTGTAAAACCGCGAATACCGAGCGTAGCACTGATTTTTCCGTTTTCAATACGAAAAGGAGTCATTAATAAGTCGGTAGGGGTAATGACCAGCCAAGTGCGGTATTGTTCTGACAAAAGACGCGGCTCCCGAATCAAATTCCAAGCCTGTAAAACATAGGGTTTTACAACGAAATTTTCCCGTACATTTTCGTCAATGGCTTTGGAAAATTTTTCCAGATTTTCCGAAATCTTACGACTGATCAACCCCGTAATGGGGATATCAATACCCGCCACTCTGATACTTGGCTTGGTAACCCAATCAAACCCCGCCGAGACGGTTTGCGTACGAATTTTCCAATCCGGATCTACGCCGAAACGAGTCATAAATTTAAGATTCACCTGAAATTCTGTCGCTTGTGCGCCGGAGATCCCCAAGACTTGATACGCTTTTTCGCCCCATATTTTCAAAGGTACTGTATAAAACAACAAGGAGTCGCGGGCATCGGCTACAATCGGGGCGCGTTTCCATACTTTGATTCGGAGGCCTTCCTGTTTGTCGTTATCCTCATAAATCAACCCCTGCACCTGTACGTTCAAGTGTTTTGAAAGTTCGGCAATCGAAAGTTCAACCGGTACATGTACTACCGATTTATGTTTTTCACTCTGAATTTCCATATTGGTGTGTTGGTATGCTTCCACAGGCGCTTTCGGTTGAGTTACTTTCGGCGATTGGCAGGAAATAAAGAAAGCACAAAAAACGACCGGCCAAAAAACGTAAAACATAAACTGTCGGAAAGGTCTAACCGACATTGTCTTTTCTTTCATACTGTTGTTATGGAACGAATAAGGTAGGTTATACAATCAAAGGACACACAAAATTATCAAAACAACCTCGCAAGTGCTTTATAAATGTAAAAAACAGCCTTTAATTTTTAAGGATTCGGGCGATCTTCGATATAGCAACACGGAATCTTCCAATAAACGCCTTGCGCTCGGCTGTTTCCGAAAATTTCGGCCGGCATGAGTTGCATCAGAGAGCGCAGGCCGCGGGAAAATCCGCCGTATTGTTCTGCCGTAATAACGATTCGTTTGGGTGTCACTTCCAAAAAATAGCCTTCAGTTCCCAATTTGGGGTCTTTACTGATGACAAAATTGATCCCGTCCTTGACCCGAAAATTGCCCGCAAATACTTTGGTATCGCGCCCGGCCACTTTCCCGACTTGCTGCGCAAATCCCTCCGCCAATTGCCGAATTTGGGCATCGGTGCCGGCTACGGCAATAATCAGATGTTGCGAAAGCACAAATTGTCCTTCGGCAGCGTCCAAACGCAGGGGTTTGGGTTGAATTCCGTATTTGTTTTGGCTGAAAACCGACCAAGCGGTCAGTATTCCGAAGAAGAAAAACAGGAAAATCGTTTTTTTCATAAAAACACCGGTTCTGTCATTCGCTACGCTAAACGGGTCCCGTTTGGAACGGCCCGTTCAGACTGCGCCAAAATCACCTCACCCTCCGGGAGTACAAACCCCGTCACCAACACTTCCGACATAAAATCAGCCACTTGCTTCGGGGGAAAATTTGTCACACATATCACTTGTTTCCCCAAAAGCTCCTCTTTCGTGTAGCGCCGGGTTACCTGCGCGGAACTGCGTTTAATGCCTATCTCCGGGCCTAAATCCACCCAAATCTTGTACGCAGGTTTGCGGGCTTTAGGAAAATCCTCTACCTGAACAACCGTACCGGCGCGAAGTTCTACTTTTTCAAAATCCTGCCAAGAAATCATAATGGTCGTTGAAATTAAGAGGCATCTGTCTGTCAGGTATTTTTAACGTAACTTCCCAACCACTTGATATAATTACGGTGCTTCTTGAACACTTTTTGGACGTTTTCGTCCTTGAAATACCCTTCGAGTTCAATAAAAAACCAAAAGTTAAAATCTTCGCTTCCTTTGTAAGGACGGCTTTCGATTTTGGTCAGGTTGATATTAGCCCGTTTGAAATCCTGAAGAAAGCCGGCCAAAATTCCCGGTTTATCCGTATCCGGCAAGCGGGCAATGAGCGTCGTTTTGTCATTATCGCTTGGTTGATTGACAAAATCTTTGGCCAATATAAAAAAACGGGTACGGTTGTTACCGTTGTCTTCAATGTTATCAAACAACACGGGTAAACTGAACAAACGGGCCGCAATGACCGAACAAATCGCCGCACTTTCGGGATCTTCCGCCGCCAACTTAGCCGCTTTGGAAGTGGATTCCACCTGAATTTCTTCCGGTTGGGTTTGTTCAAAATACTTATTTAAAAATCCGCGGCACTGCCGAAAGGCGATGTCTTTGGAATAAATTCGCTTAATTTTTGAGGGGTTCTCACACTCCGTTGCCAAGGCAAAATGGACGGGTATTTTCAGTTCGGCTGCAATATTTATACTGGTCTCATTGAGTAAATCAACCGTCTCATACACAATCCCTTCCTGGTTATTTTCAATAGGAATTACCCCAAATTTTGCCCTGCCTGTATCTACCGCCTCGAATACCGATTTAATGGTAGGGAGTGTCATGTATTCGCTCATCGCTCCAAAACGACTTTCGGCGGCTTGGTGCGTAAAGCTGCCTTCGGGGCCGAGATACGCAATGCGTTCGGGCAATTCGATGTTCCGGGCAGCGGCAAAAATCTCTAAATAGATTGCTTCAATAGCCTCAGCCGTCAGGGGACCTTTGTTTTGCTTTTTGACACGATCCAAGATCGCTTTTTCGCGCTCAGGACGATAAATAACGGTTTTAGTGGCTTTTTTCAGTTCTCCTACTTTTTGAACCCACTCCATACGCCGATTCAGCAGAAGTAAAAGTTGGTCGTCGAGGGAGTCAATTTCGCGGCGGATAGCTTCTAAGGTCATATTTAAAGGGTAGAGAGTAAGAAGTCGGCCGTTTACTTTACGGCCGGGCCTGAATTCAATTAGTTTTCTTCTTCCTCGGCCGGAGGAATGGTTAAGTTGGCAAACAACGATTCCATTTTAGCGGCATATTCGGCCGTATCGTCCAGATAAAAGTGCAGCTCGGGTACAATACGCAATTGATGCCGGATGCGCTGCCCCAATAATTGACGAATAGATTTGCTGCGTTCTTGGATCTGTTCTAAAAGCAATCCTTTATTTTTTGCAGCTAAAAAACTCAAATAGACGCGCGCTACTCCCAGATCGGGGGACATTCTCACAACAGTGACCGTAATAAAGGCATTGTCAAACCAAGTTCGACCTTCTTTTTGAAAAATATCGCTCAGATCCTTCTGAATTTGTCGAGCGACTTTCTGTTGTCTTTTGGATTCCATCTCTTCTTTGGCGGTGTTCGTTAACACCCGAATTTTAGACAAAGGTACAAAATTCCGGCACGCAAAAATGGTATGATTTTTGAGCAGGGCTAAGGCAATAGCGAAACGATTGCTCAACGACTATGCCTAAACTATACCTATTTGCCCTTTTGACAGCATTGCAGATTGTTTTTGTTACTGCCCGGGCACAAAATTTTGAATCTTCCAATTTACCGATCGTAGTGATTGATACGGAGGGAAAAACCATTGTGGATGAGCCTAAGGTCAACGTGAAAATGGGGATCATTGACAACGGTACCGGAAATCGCAATTATTACAAAAACCCCCTCAACAACAACCTGCCGGACCCTTTCAATAACTTTAACGGTACGGTCGGTATTGAGTTGCGCGGTTCGGCTTCTCAGTTTTTCCCTAAAAAACCTTACGGTTTTGAAACCCGCGATGGAACAGATAAAAGTATAAAAGTGCCGATTTTGGGAATGCCTGCCGAAAGTGACTGGATCTTAAATGCGAGTTACACCGACAAATCCTTACTTCGTGATGTGCTTACTTATCACCTGTCCAATCAAATGGGTCGCTATGCGTCACGGACCAAGTTTGTTGAACTGGTATTGAACGGCGAATACCGAGGGGTTTATATTATGATGGAAAAAATCAAGCGCGACGCCAACCGCATTGATATAGCTTCTTTAAAAAACACGGATAACACGGGAGATGCGTTGACGGGAGGATATATTCTGAAAATCGACAAAAATACGGGTACTCCTAATGCTTACTGGAAATCCCCCTATCCTGCCAACCATAATATGGAGATTGATATTATGATCGAGTATCCCAAAAAAGATGTCATTACCGATGCCCAGTATAACTATATCAAAAATCATTTTACTGAGTTTGAAACAGTTCTGAAATCTGCTGCTTTTAAAGATCCGGTCAACGGCTATGCCAAATACATTGACACCGACAGCTTTATTGATTATTTCCTGCTGACGGAATTAACCTATAACATAGATGCTTTCCGATTAAGTATTTTCTTCTACAAAGACCGCGACAGCCGTAACTCTAAAATTAAAATGGGCGCTCCGTGGGACTATGACCATGCCTACGGCAATGCCAATTTTTGCCGCGGTTGGGAAACCAACCACTGGGCCTATGATTTCATCCGGGAATTTTGTCCGAGTGAGGATAAACAAGTACCGTTTTGGTGGGCACGCTTATTGGAAGACCGTGATTTTTGTATTAAAGTACGCGACCGTTGGCAACAGCTTCGTCAAAATCAATGGAATACGCAAAACATCACCTCGTTTATTAATCAAAATGCGGCATTGCTGAATGAATCTCAAGCACGCAACTTTCAGCGTTGGCCTATTTTGGGCGAATGGGTATGGCCTAATTATTACTATGGCAACACGTATCAGGAAGAAGTGGATTGGTTTAAAAACTGGACGCAACAACGCCTGAATTGGCTCGATGCCAATATATCACAGATCGGAACCCTCGGTCGGGAAGCCGATTGTGCTAATGTAGCCAAACCGGGGGTTACCTCCCCCGTCAATTTATGTCAGGGGCAACTCAGCACGCCGCTGACCGCTGCGGGGACCGATTTAAAATGGTATTCTTTTCCAACCGACGGAGTCGGAAGCTCAACCCCTCCTACGCCGGCTACGGTCTCTTTGGGCTCTACCTCGTACTTCGTCTCACAAACGATCAACGGTTGCGAAAGCGAACGGACGCAAATTGACGTAATTGTTAATGCAAAACCCGGTGCTCCTTCGGCTACTAATATGGAGTATTGTCAGGGACAGACAGCTGCCCCGTTGTCCGCTAACGGTGCCAATTTATTATGGTACACGGCTCCTTACGGCGGCACCGGTCTCATTGCCGCTCCGATTCCTTCCACAGCGTCGCCTAACCTGCTCAGTTATTTTGTCTCTCAAACCGTGAACGGTTGCGAAAGTAACCGGACTCAAATCAACGTCAGCGTAAAAATAAGGCCGGATAAGCCACAGGTGACGTCGCCTTTGAATTATTGCCAAGAGCAAACGGCACCCGCCCTTTCTGCAAGCGGAACCAATCTGAAATGGTACAATGAAGCCGCCGGCGGTACCGGCATACTGACTGCCCCGACTCCCGGTACCGGCTTTGCGGGGATATTTGCTTATTTTGTTTCGCAAACGATCAGCAGTTGCGAAAGCGATCGGGCAAAAATCGAAGTGAATATCAATCCCAAACCGGCAATACCTTTAGTGAACAACATTGCCTATTGTGTCGGTCAATCGGCCAATCCCCTTGCCGCTGAAGGCACAAATTTGAAGTGGTATATTACACCTTCGGGCGGCATCGGCAACTTTACTGCTCCGATACCGATCACGACCACGGCCGGTTTATTAAGTTATTATGTCACTCAAACAGTCAACAACTGCGAAAGCAACCGGGCCCTGCTTAACATCACGGTAAAAGCAAGACCGGATAAACCGCAGGTGACATCCGCTATCAATTACTGTCAAGGTGCCGCAACTTCCGTCCTGTCGGCCGGCGGTACGGCACTGCTTTGGTACTCTGCTGCGACGGGCGGCACGGGTAACAGCACCCCTCCTACTCCTTCTGCCTCGACAGCGGGGGCTTTTGCTTATTTTGTTTCACAAACTGCCGACGGCTGCGAAAGTGACCGGGCAAAAATTGAGGTAACTGTCAATGCCAAACCTAATGCGCCGAATGTCTCTGACATCACTTATTGTCAGGGGCAGACCTCACAGCCACTATCTGCTGCCGGAAGCAGCTTAAAATGGTATGTTGATGCTTCGGGCGGAGTCGGTGAAACAACGGCTCCGATTCCTTCTACGGCGGTACCCTCTGTGTTCAGTTATTTCGTCTCACAATCTTTGAACAATTGCGAAAGTATCCGTACGCCCCTTAATGTCACCATAAAAAGCAAACCGGATAAACCGCAGGTAACGTCACCTTTGAGTTATTGCCAAGGGTTAACGGTACCGAACCTTTCGGCCAACGGCACCAATTTGAAATGGTATTCTTCCTCAACGGGAGGTTTGGGCAATAGTGTAGCCCCGGCTCTGTCAACCGCTTCAGTCGGCACCACCGCTTATTATGTGTCCCAAACCGGTAACGGATGCGAGAGCGAACGGGCAAAAATAGAAGTAACCATCCTTCCCAAACCCGATAAACCCCTTGCCTCAACGGTTATCAGTTATACCCAAGGCCAAACCCCGGCAGTGCTTTTTGCCGTAGGGAGTGAGTTAAAATGGTTTACCTCAGCGACGGGCGGTACGGGAAGCAGCACTGCGCCAACCCCCTCTACAAGCACCGTAGGAACGAGTTATTATTTTGTCAACCAGACAGTAAACAACTGCGAAAGCGACCGAGCCCAAATCAGTGTACAAATCATCGCTCCGGCGGCAGTTCCCGCTTGTATTGAGATAAAAGTGTTGTTGGAAGGGGCTATGAGCGGCAGTACCATGACTGCCAAGCTTAATCAGCAGGGATTGCTTCCCGGACAAATACCCGTCAGTGCCTTAGCAACCCCGACTCCCGAAGGACAACCTTACAAAGAGGACCCGTGGAATTACAACGGACCCGAATCGGTCAGTGTCTATACCACTGATATTGTTGATTGGGTACTGATTTCGCTTCGAACTGCTCCTGAAGATGCTGCCTCTACCATTTATCGAACGGCCGCTTTGCTGCGTAAAGACGGCAGGGTTACAACCCTTGCCAATTGCCCGACCCTTAACCCGACACAGTCGTTTTTTGTCGTTGTTGAACACCGGAATCATATCGGAGCCATTTCCCACATTGCCGTTCCGATTGTTAACAATAAACTTACGTACGATTTCACCAAAAATCAATCATACATACCCAACAACTTAGCCGCTTCCGGACAACTTCAGGTGGGCAGCACTTACTGTCTGTTTGCCTCTGATGCAGCCAAGGCTTCGTTTTCAGAAATCAATGCCAACGATTTCTCGGAATGGGTGAAAAACAACGGAAAATTCGGGATATACAAAAGCGGCGATTTTAATTTGGACGGCGAAATCAACGCCAATGATGCAACGATTTGGCGTCGCAACAACGGCAAATTTTCGGGAATAAAACTGTAAGTCGGTCCTATTGCTTCTTAATAAAGGCCATCAAATCAGCCATTTCCTGAAGACTGATCGAGTTCTCGAAACCGTTGGGCATGATAGAGGTTTCTGATTTCAGCATTTTGCTGATTTCTTTTTTCTGAATCATGCTTTCGGTGCCGCCCGGTTCCCGGACGGAAAAGCTGTTGTTGCTTTCATTCAGCAAAATCCCCGACACTGTTTTGCCGTTTTTAAGCTCTAAGGTCCAATAGTCATAATTATCGGCAATGGAGTTATTGGGATGGATGATCTCGGTCAATATCGAAGCCGCATTTCGGCTGCGCAGGGTAGAAAGGTCGGGACCGAAATTGACTCCTTTGACGCCCTCGATCTGATGGCAGGAAGCACAGTTTTTCTCAAATACGGGCTTTCCTTTGGCCTGACTTCCTTTCATTTCCAAGGCAGGCATGTATTTGTTCAGTACCGCCTTCCGGTCTTCATTTACCGACAATACCCGGCGCGCATAGGCGCGAATCTCGGTATCATAATAATTCATCAAACGAACCATCTGACGCCATCCTACCGCCGATTTGTCCACTTCTTTGTTTTCAATCGCCTTCAACAGCATTCGGATACGTTCGGGTTTGGATAAAAACACATTGACTGCTTCTGCCTGCACCGGCGGAGCAAAACGGTTCATTGCTTTCAGCAAAAATACATCAGCGGACGTATCCTCGGCTTTACTCATCACTTTCAGGGCCGCGGTCTGCACTGCCGGCGATTCTTTCCCGGTAAGGATCTGCTGCAATAGGGGGGACAGTTCCGGATAATCGGCCAAAGCGAGAAGGGTAACAGCATCGGCTCGGAAGGCGTTGGCTGAGGCGACTTTCCCCGCCGGCGATTGCAAGGTTTGGACGGCCAACTCCCGTTTTTCTTCCAACAACTTACCCTGCGGCAAACTTGCCCCGTCCAACAGTCCTAAAGAGGCAGTTCGCAGCCCGGAAGCAATTTTAGGCGAAAAGTTGCTTAACAATTGCATTTTATCCTCTTCTGATAAAAGGGCCGTATTTTTCTTAAATTGTCGGTTTTTGGTAATGCCGTTCAGGACGGCAGCCTTCCACCAATCTCCCCCCTGACCGGGAGTCAGTGTCTTTTTCATCATTTCTGCAAAAGCTTCCTTATTTGTCCCATTGGCAATGGTCGTTGCCAAATTGAAAAAGAATTCCTCCGCCTCGGGTGTTGGTTTTTGGGTAAACTCTTTCACGGCCACCTCAAAGATCCGAAGCTCATTTCCGGGCATGGAGGCAATTCCGGCCAAGCCTGCCCAACGATCGCGGAAGTCTTTTTTCAAAATAGCCAATCGTGCCTGTTCGGCTTCCGGCGACGCAATAAAACCCAACGTATTAAGCAATTGAAAACGCACTTTTGCATTATCGTCATTTTGTAACGTAAGCAACTCTTTCTCTAAATCCTCTTTGAACGGGCCTTTCAAATACCTTTCCGCCACTCGAATTCCGTTTTCTCTTACCCCTGCGTCTTTACTTTTCAAGGCCGCAGAGATGTCGCTGTGGCGGATGCTCAACAGGCCGTCCTGAAGCCAAAGTGCATGCCCTTTGGCTTCAGGACGCAGGCTTTTTACCAACATTTCCTGCAAAGCGGGTACCGTTTCTTTCGCCTGCCGATGCAATAACAAACGCTGTGCTGTACGACGATACCAACTGTTTTCGTGGTCGAGCAATTTCACTAATTCCGATGCCGGTTTTTGAGAGAGATTCAGTTTCCCCAACCAATTCATCGGGAGTCCTTTGTCAGGAACGATTCGGTAAATGCGCCCTTTTTCCGTACCGTTATACAAGGCTCCTGACTTCGTAATTTCGTCCGACATCCATTCGGGGTGTTCGATGATCTGACGGTAATAGTCAATGACATACAACGCCCCATCGGGACCGATATAAAAATTAACCGGTCGAAACCAAGCATCTTTCGACGCCAAAAATTCCGATTTTTCATTCAAGCGGCTCGCCGTAAACGTAGCCCCGTTGTCTTTGATAACATCTGCATGGACCAAGTTGTGTACGGGTTCGGCGATGAACGTCACGTTTTTATATTTTTCTCCAAACGCCCCGCCGGTATACCATGTCACGCCGCAAGAAGACGTAATGACTCCAACATCAGTCAACAACTGGTGGTTGGGAGATTCGGTAATCGGAAATATTTCGGCCGCTTCCCCATGGTCAGAAATACTTTGGGTGGGATTAGACACGATCAATGCCGGATTGTTCTTCAAATAGGAATTAGCCAACACTTCATGATACAAATGATTGGCATTGCTTGTGTACAAACGATGCCCCCAGGCATTCACGGTGTGACCGAATTGGGTACGCCCCGATAACTCTTCCAATTCATAACTGTCGGGTTTGAACCGTACGGCTCGTCCATTCGCATTGGGCGCCAGAGTCGGTGCCGCAGGATTATCCGGAAATAGGATATTACTTCCTTTATCGCCGAATTCTTTTTTGTAAACAAAAGGAGTGACCGCCCCTTCGTGACCGAGATAAATCCAATTGTCCAATTCAAAGCGAGGGGAATTGAGATTATGCTGCGGATTGGACAGTGCAAAACCGGTAAGCATCTTTTTACGGATATCCGCTTTACCGTCGTTGTTGTTATCCGCCAAATAAATCAAATCAGGCGCATCCGTAACGATTATGCCCTTTCTCCACCGCATAATACCCGTCGGCAGTTTTAAATTATCGGCAAAAACGATGCTTTTATCGGGATATCCGTCGTTGTCAGTATCTTTTAACAATTTTATTTTTCCCGTTCCGTTCATGTCCAACGGGTAGCCGGGCATTTCGACGACGTACATATTGCCGTCTTCGTCCACTTCCATAGCTACGGGATCAGCCACGAGCGGTTCGGCAGCTACTAACTCTACCTTGAACCCGTCCATAACCCGGAGTGATTCCAACGCTTTTTGGTGCTCCGATGACAGTGTGGGTGTTTTTTGTTGGTAAGAAAAGAAGGTCAACAAAGTAAAAAGTGCAATATATCGCATAATAATCAATGGATGGTCAACTGATAAATACTATAGAACGCGGGTAAAACAGATGTAAGCAGCACGGATAAAAGCGGATTTTTCTAAGCTTTTTACTTTCTTTTTTCCTGAACGTACTTAGCGACAATTCCGATAGGAGCTATCCATACGCCGTTGGCCGGGTTTTGGGCGTATTCACACAATTTTTTCAACATCGCCATTCGGGTGGTTTGATTGCCTGCCTCGCCGATCTCATGCCCGGCCAATACCAGCCAACTGCCCGTTTTTTTGGCATTTTCAATGAGCGGCAAGATTTGTTCAAAATCTTTGCCGTCCATTTCCATACCTGTCAATTGGGCCATATCGCAATAGGTGGGGTCATTGGGGCCTTCGTCGAGCCACCCTCTGCCCACCGAAAACAACTCAGCAATGACCGGGATGTAGCTTTTAGCCGTAAGCCCGCGCCCCACAAATGTTTGTCCGCAGGGATAGGCAAAAACCTGCGGCGTAACGCCCAATTGTTCCTCCAAGGCTTTGTTTGTTCTTACCAGCTCGTTTTTCATTTTGTCGAGCGTATATTCTTCCAAAGCATTCGGCCTTGCCCAGGCAAAATTGCCGCTGCACGGATGTTTTTCGGAGTGATTTCCGATCTCATGCCCCGTAGCTACCGCTTTTTTCCAAGCTTCCAATCGCTTACTGACGCTCGAAGTCAGCACAAAAAAAGTAGCTTTTACTCCGTATTGATCAAAGAGGGGTATCCCGGCATCTGCCTGACTCAAGCGAGCATCGTCAAAACTGAGGCTGAGGGCTACGGTTTTTCCTTGGGGCCAAAAGGGTGAATTTTGTTGCGCCCATCCCCCGTTGCTTACGGTTAAAACTGATATAAATACGATTGAAGTAATAAACCGTCTCATGAAATCAGAATTTGGGAAAAGTTAGATATAGTTAGAAAAGAAAGGTAAACTATAAATTACTTAGTACTTTACGCTCGATCTTCCTTCCGCAAAACTCACATATTGCGTCGGTACTGCCCTCCTACCTGATACAGAGCGCCCGAAATTTGACCCAACGTACACACTTTGGCGGCTTCCATTAAGCTTTCAAATAAATTGCCGTTTTGAAGAGCCGTTTGCTGTAAATGGGCCAAAGCCGCTTTTGACCGTTCCGCATTTTTTTCCTGAAATGCCAAGCGTGAAGCGACGGCATATTGTTTTTCATCGTCGGTCGAACGAATTACCTCCATTGGTAAAACAGTTGGCGAGCCTTTGTCGTCTAAAAACGTATTAACCCCGATAATCGGCAAGGCCCCCGTGTGTTTTTGCATTTCGTAATCCATAGACTCCTCCTGAATCTTGCTGCGCTGGTACATGCGTTCCATAGCCCCTAATACGCCGCCGCGTTCGTTGATACTCAAAAACTCCTGATACACCGCTTCTTCCACTAAGTCGGTCAGTTCTTCAACGATAAACGACCCTTGCAGCGGATTTTCGTTTTTGGTCAATCCGAATTCACGATTAATAATCAATTGAATCGCCATGGCCCGCCGTACGCTTTCTTCCGTAGGAGTAGTGATGGCTTCGTCGTAAGCATTGGTATGCAGAGAATTGCAGTTATCATAAATAGCCAACAAAGCTTGGAGCGTTGTCCGGATATCATTGAAGGCGATCTCCTGCGCGTGCAGACTGCGCCCTGAGGTTTGAATATGGTACTTGAGTTTTTGGCTTCGTTCGTTGGCTTTGTATTTATTTTTCATGGCTTTGGCCCAAATTCGCCGCGCTACTCGTCCAAGAACGGTGTATTCCGGGTCCATGCCATTGGAGAAGAAAAACGATAAATTGGGCGCAAAATCATCAATGTGCATCCCTCGACTGAGGTAATATTCCACAAAGGTAAAGCCGTTAGACAAGGTAAATGCCAATTGAGAAATGGGGTTGGCACCGGCCTCGGCTATGTGATACCCGGAAATCGACACCGAATAAAAATTTCGTACCTGATTGTCAATAAAATATTGCTGAATATCGCCCATCAGTTTCAAGGCAAATTCTGTACTGAAAATACAGGTATTCTGCGCTTGATCTTCTTTCAAAATATCGGCCTGCACCGTACCTCTCACCTGACGCAAGGTGTGAGCTTTAATTTTTCGGTACACTTCCGGCTCAAGCATTTGGTCGCCGGTCGTACCTAAAAGCTGCAAGCCGAGGCCGTTGTTGCCTTCGGGGATATCCCCCCCCCCGCCCCAATGGGGAGCTGCCGACTGTTGCTTAAACAGCCCCCATTGGGGGGACAGGGGCTGTTGATTTATATATTTCTCACACTGCTGGTCAATAGCCGCGTTAAGAAAAAAAGCCAAAACGATCGGGGCCGGTCCGTTGATGGTCATCGAAACCGACGTACTTGGGTCGCAAAGGTCAAAGCCGCTGTACAATTTTTTGGCATCGTCGAGGGTACAAACACTCACTCCCGAATTTCCTACCTTTCCGTAAATATCCGGTCGTAAATCAGGATCTTCTCCATACAGTGTAACCGAGTCAAAGGCCGTAGAAAGGCGCTTGGCCGGCATATCTTTCGATAAATAATGAAATCGGCGATTGGTGCGTTCCGGGCCGCCTTCGCCCGCAAACATCCGCGTCGGGTCTTCTCCTTCGCGCTTGAGCGGAAACACACCCGCAGTGTAGGGAAATTCTCCCGGTACATTTTCGGTCAATAACCACTGCAAAATATCGCCCCAATCCCGGTATTTAGGTAAGGCGATCTTAGGGATTTTAAGATGAGATAAGGTCTCGGTCCATAACTCCTGTTCAATGACACGGTCTCTGACCTTAAATTGATAGTTGTCAGCTCGGTATTTTTTGATCGTTTCGGGCCACGCTTCGAGTAATCGTTTGCAATCGTAATGAAGGCGAGCTTCCAACTCCGCATAAATGGTTTTGAGTTGATCCGCTTTGTCAACGATCTGAAACTTTGTCAAAGTTTGGAGAGTTCCGTCCAACTGATAGAGTTGCCGGGCCAAAGCCGATTGATCATTCACAAACTGTTCATAATTTCGCGCATTCTCCACAATTTCAGCCAAATAACGAACCCGGTCTGAGGGGATGACCGCATTGATGAAGGGGGAAGGGTGAATTTGTGAGTTTGTGAATAATTTTCCCTTCGTCCATACTTTTCCGCTTTCTCCCTTGTCCCTTTTCGCTTTCTCCTCCAACAGTTCCAATACCTTGGTATACAGCACGTTCATTCCCGCATCGTTGAATTGACTGGCCATGGTGCCGTAAATCGGCAGTTCTTCGTCGGGTGTTTCCCAAAGGTTATGATTACGGCGGTATTGTTTGCGTACGTCGCGGAGAGCATCCAACGAACCGCGTTTGTCGAATTTATTGATAGCGATCACATCCGCAAAATCCAGCATATCAATTTTTTCCAACTGTGTTGCCGCACCATATTCAGCTGTCATAACATAAAGAGAAATATCGGAATGCTCTGTAATTTCGGTATCGGATTGCCCGATTCCGGACGTTTCTACGATAATCAGGTCAAAGTGAGCCGCTTTACAAATGTCTATCGCTTCTTTTACGTGCCGACTCAATGACAGATTGGACTGTCGCGTTGCCAATGAACGCATATAAACGCGCCCCTGTGCGATGTCAGGATGCAGGGAATTCATGCGGATGCGGTCGCCGAGTAAGGCCCCGCCCGTTTTACGTTTCGACGGATCAACGGAAATCACAGCTATTGTTTTATCTTCAAAATCCAACAGAAAACGTCGAATCAACTCATCCACCAGTGAAGATTTTCCCGCTCCGCCCGTACCGGTAACTCCTAAAACGAGACCAAGCCCCTTCCCCCCCAACAGGGGAGTAAAATTGCCGCTTTCTGCTTGAGAGATTAATCGGGCAATCGTTTGATGATTGGAGGTTTTTAACTCTTTTGTCAAGTCAAAAACTCCCCCATTGGGGGTTGGGAGGCTGCCGGTTAGGGGGCTTAACAAATCATCAATCATTCCCTGCAATCCCATGGCACGGCCGTCGTCGGGTGAATACAGACGGGTGATGCCGTAAGCATGAAGCTCGTCTATTTCGGAGAGCAAAATAGTGCCTCCGCCGCCTCCGAAAATTTTGATATGTCCGGCCCCTCGCTCCTGCAACAAATCATACATATATTTAAAAAACTCTACGTGCCCCCCCTGATAACTGGTCACGGCGATTCCCTGCACATCTTCCTGAATGGCACAATCCACGATCTCCTGTACCGAGCGGTTGTGCCCCAAATGAATCACTTCTGCCCCGGACGACTGCATGATGCGCCGCATGATGTTGATGGCGGCGTCGTGCCCGTCAAAAAGACTGCCGGCAGTGACGATACGAACGTGGTTTTTGGTTTGGTAAGGGATTTGAAGTGTACTTTCCATAATCTTAACTGAAATCAGGGACGAAGATACGGATATCCGGTGGCGGAAAAGTACTTTTCCTTGACTTAAATCTATGTTGAAAAAACAGCAAATCTATGCTTCATATCCGGTTTTAACCCTTTTTTTGCCTTGATCGGAACCTAAGTTTAGTTTCATTCGCACTGAATAAATGTTAGTTTTGCGTTTCAATACGTTTAGAAAGAGTTATACGTTACTCATTTTGAGCCGATTCATCTGCCACAGCTAACGAATAACAAATCAGGGAAAAGAGTATGAGTGAAATTACCAAAGAACCCACCGACGAGAAATCGCTTAACTTCATCGAACAAATCATTGAAGAAGACCTCCGCGTCGGAAAGCACGGAGGCAGAGTCTTGACGCGTTTTCCTCCCGAACCCAATGGCTATCTGCACATTGGCCATGCCAAATCCATTTGCCTGAATTTCGGCGTAGCCCAACGCTACGGCGGCGCTACCAACCTGCGTTTCGATGATACCAATCCGGTGACGGAAGATACCGAATACGTAGATTCTATCAAAAATGATGTCCAATGGCTGGGTTTCCAATGGGTCAATGAATTCTACGCTTCCGATTATTTCGATCAATTGTATGAATTTGCGCTTAAACTGATCCAAAAAGGCCTGGCCTATGTCGATGACTCCACCTCAGAGCAGATGGCCGCCCTGAAAGGAACACCTACCGAGCCGGGCACCAACAGCCCCTATCGTGATCGAAGCATCGAAGAAAATTTGGATCTGTTTGTGCGAATGAAAAACGGGGAGTTTGCCGAAGGAAGTCGTATTCTGCGGGCCAAAATTGATATGACCTCGCCCAACATGATCATGCGCGATCCGATCATTTACCGGATCAAATTTGCACACCACCACCGTACCGGCGACAAATGGTGCATTTATCCGATGTACGATTTTGCGCACGGGCAATCGGATTCCATTGAAGAAATTACCCATTCCATTTGTACATTAGAGTTTGTTCCTCACCGCGAGTTGTATGATTGGTGTATCGAAAATCTGGAAATCTTTCCTTCCAAACAATACGAATTTGCGCGTTTGAATCTTACTTATACCGTCATGAGCAAACGGAAACTGCTGCAACTCGTCAACGAAGGACACGTAACCGGTTGGGATGATCCTCGCATGCCTACTATCTCCGGGTTACGCCGTCGCGGATATACGCCCGAGTCGATTCGTGACTTTTGCGACCGTATCGGTATTGCCCGTCGCGACAATTTGATTGATGTGAGTTTGTTGGAATTTTGTATCCGTGAACATCTCAACAAAGTGGCTGCCCGGCGTATGGTGGTACTCGACCCGCTTAAAGTCATCATTACCAATTTTCCCGAAGGAAAAACAGAGATCTGTTACAGCGAAAACAATCCGGAAGACTCCCAAGGGGGTATGCGTGAAGTGCCTTTCAGTCGTGAGATCTATGTAGAACAGGAGGATTTTATGGAAAATGCGCCTAAAAAATATTTCCGTTTGGCTCCCGGGCAAATGGTTCGCCTGAAAAGTGCTTACATTATCCGTTGCGATGAAGTAGTAAAAGATGAAGAAGGGAAAGTAACTGAATTGCGATGCTCTTACCTCGAAAACAGCAAAAGCGGGAATGACACCTCCGGTATCAACGTAAAAGGAACACTGCACTGGGTATCGGCTGACGGGGCCCTGCCCGTAGAAATCCGTCAATACGACCGACTCTTCAAAGTGGAAGATGTTGCCTCGGCCGAAGGTGATTTCAAAGACCATATCAATCCGGATTCGTTGCAAATCATCACCGGTTATGCTGAGCCTGCTTTAAAAGATGCGGCGGTCGGTACCAAATTCCAATTTATGCGCAAAGGTTATTTTTGCACCGATACCGACTCAACCGCAGATAAGTTGGTTTTTAATCGCACCGTAGGGCTAAAAGACACTTGGGGGAAGGTAGCGGCGAAGTAAGAAATGCCATAACAGGAAACGGACTTGACCCGTGGCAATGCCACGGGTCTTTTTTTAGAGCGTTTTGAAAAAAACGTATTTCTCGCTGTCTTTCGCTCCTAAGTTGTGTTTAAACCGTCGAAGGCCGGGCTTCGGCAATCCTTCCGCATCTACCGAAACTCCCAAATCCAAAATAGGAATACCCTCATTTTCAGCGTACTCATACAGCCCTTTGTGCAACAATACCGCCGGACTGAACGTCCGATAGGAAAGATTGTCGGCAGGACAAAAATTGTAGAGTACTTTCTCTCCTACCCGAACCGTCAACGTAAGCGAAGCGATCGTATCGGCATCGTTGACGCAGAAAACCCGGAAATGCTCAGGAAATACCTTCAACCACTCGCTTAATTGTTCAAAACTGAAAGAAAGACGGTAGCCTAATTGTTGACGATTGGCCTGAATGAATTCATAGACCGGACCGGCAGGCGGATTCTGCCACTCTTCAAATTGAAAACCGGCGCGCAGGCATTTGCGCAAACGTCGGCGTTCAGACGCATGAATGCTCTTTTCAAAATCGCCCTTTTTAACTTCAATAAATTGATTATCAAGAGATTTTACAATCTCAAAATGATGCCGCAACAACCCTCTTCGGATAAAGGTACTTCTGGCCGGATGGTAACAATTGGGATAATGCCTGATTTCTATACTGCGTATCCCCTGCGTTTGAGCAAAGGATTCAATAAAGGTCAACCAATCTGAAAAATGAGCATGACTGACACACTCAGCCACTTCAAAAGAACCAAACGAAGCACGGTAAGGGCTAACACCTTTTTCTTCTTCCATAAACAGATGGAAGATACCGTGTACCTCGCTTTGCGTTTGGGCATCAGCCAATACAAACGTAACTACTTTTGAAGCGCCCTGATGAGCTACATGCAGCGGTGTATTAAACAACCACGACACTCGGAAATGCCGAAAACGGTAAAGAGCCTCAGGTTCATTCTCAAACACCAACGCCGGATATTCGCGTGAGTGAGCAGAATCATACTTGCTTTGCGGGATAATGAGCGTCATTCTAAGATAACTTGTCAGACAAAGATACAAAATCCGCTAACTTTGCGGCATGATTTCAATTACGAACCTTTCTTACTATCTGGGCGACCGTGCGTTGTACGAAAACGCCTCGCTCCACATCAAGCCCAAAGATAAAATCGGACTTATCGGACTCAACGGAACCGGTAAATCTACCTTATTGCATTTGATCGTAGGTAACTATCAACCCGATGCCGGCACTATTTCCAAAGCGGGGGGATGCACCATCGGTTTTTTGAATCAAGATCTGCTTTCGTATCAAAGTGACGACTCCATATTGTCGGTAGCGATGCAGGCATTTGAGCGGCAAAATGAACTTCAACGCCAAATCGATGCCATCCTTCATGAGATGGAGGTCAATTACCAAGATAAACTCGTGGATCGGCTGGCGCGAGTACAGGAAGAATTTGAGGCGTTAGACGGTTACAGTATTCAGTCCAAAGCCGAAGAAATTTTGGAAGGATTGGGTTTTTCAACCACCGATCTGCATAAACCGCTTCGTCAATTTTCGGGCGGTTGGCGAATGCGGGTGATGCTGGCCAAACTGTTGTTGCAAAAACCCGCTCTGCTGATGCTCGATGAGCCTACCAACCACTTGGACCTTCCCTCTATTCAATGGGTGGAAAAATACGTACAGAATTACGAAAATGCCGTCATAGTCGTATCGCACGATCGTGAGTTTTTGGACAATGTATGCAATACCACGGTGGAAGTTAGCGGCCAAAAATTAAATTACTACGGGGGAAATTATTCGTTTTATGTAGAAGAAAAAGCCCTTCGTAACGAAATTCAGCGCGGTGCTTACGAAAATCAACAGGCTAAAATCCGGCAGACGGAACGTTTTATCGAACGTTTTAAAGCCAAAGCAACAAAGGCCAAACAAGCTCAAAGCCGCGCCAAGATGTTGGACAGAATGGACCGAGTGGAAGCCGTGGTAGATGAAAATGCCAAAGTCCATTTTCGATTTCAATTTACGACGCAGCCCGGTCGGCATGTGTTGCAATTGGAAGACGTATCGAAAGCCTACGGCGAAAAGGAAATCCTCAAGCATACAAGCATCGCCATGGAACGCGGCGATAAAATTGCCCTCATCGGAGCCAACGGAAAGGGGAAATCCACCTTGCTTCGGGTCATTGCCGGTACTGAGCCCATCGAAGGAGTCCGACGTTTGGGCCACAATGTACTGTTTACGTTCTATGCTCAGCACCAATTGGAATCATTGAACGTGGAACATACCATTTTGGAAGAATTGAAATACGCGAACCCTTCTAAAACCGAAACCGAATGTCGGACGATTTTAGGTTGCTTCTTGTTTACGGGCGAAGACGTTTTCAAGAAAATAAAAGTGCTGTCGGGAGGCGAAAAATCGCGGGTAGCTTTGGCCAAAGTATTGGTTTCAGAAGCTAATTTTCTATTGCTTGATGAGCCGACCAACCACTTAGACATGCAGTCGGTCAATATTTTGATTCAGGCCTTACGTCAATACGAAGGTTCTTTTGTGGTTGTGTCACACGATCGCTTCTTTGTAGAAGCCATTGCCGAGAAAATTTGGTACATCGAAGACAAGGAAGTCAAAGAGTATCCGGGTACTTATCAGGAATACGAGTGGTGGCAGGAAGATCGTGCTGAAGAAGACACTGCCGCAGAAACCGCAAGTGCCCCTGTGAAAACAGTTGAAACGAAGCAGGCTCCCACTCCATCCAAATCAAATCCATCAGGGAATGTACAGGCTCTTCGGAAAAAAGTAGCGCAATTGGAGCAACAAATTGAAGAACTGGAAAAACGTAAAACGGATACCGAAACCCAATTGACCGATGCACAGATTTATTCCAACCCTGTAAAATTGAATGAATTAAACCGTTTTTATACGGATATTAAACAGAAGATTGCTTCGGCAACCGACGAGTGGGAGAAAGTCCTTATGGAAATGGAAGCGTTGGAATAACCTCCGACTCAGTTTCTCATTCGAGCCAATTTCTCATAATCCAATACGGTAATCAGGCTGCCTTTCATTTCGATCAGGTGCTCGTCTTTGAAATCAGAAAGAGTCCGGATTACCGTTTCGGTTGCGGTTCCTACGATGCTTGCCAGATCTTCGCGCGTAATAGAAATGGCAAACGGCTTGGATTTATCTTCCTGATAACGATTAGCCAGCATAATGAGAGCTTCGGCTACGCGTTTACGCACGGAATTGTACGCCAACTTCAACAATCGCTCTTCCCGCTCTCTGACTTCGTTGGAGAGCATTTTAATAAACTTGGCCGCTACATCCCGATTGTTGTAAAGCAAACTGTTAAATTCATCTTTGGGGATAATGACCACCTCACTGTCTTGTAAAGCTACGGCCGATTCCTGATACGGCGTGTTTTCCAACAAATCTAAATAGCCGAAAAAATCGCCGGGCTTGTGCAGTTCCACAATGTATTCTTTCCCGAATTCATTCGTCTTGGAATTTTTGATCTTCCCGTTTTTCAGGAAATAAACGGCGTTGGGATAACTGCCTTCCGAATAAACGATCTCGCGTTTTTTATAGATTTTGGTTTTCTTATTTTCTGAAAGTTTTTTGAGCGATTCAAACGACTTTACTTCATTCAGAAACTGATTCAGTCCTTCTTCTGTACGGGAATATTCGTTTTTGAGCAGTTCATTCTTGCGCAGGCGAGTTTCTACCGCACTCAACAACTCCACATCATCGTACGGCTTGGTCAGATAATCATCAGCTCCTAAGGTCATCCCTTTTCGGTAGTCGGACTTTTCGGCCTTAGCTGTCAGAAATATAAACGGAATACCGGCCGTTTCGGACTCTTTACTAAGCAGATGAAGCACCCCGTAACCGTCCAATTCGGGCATCATAATGTCACAAATGATAAGATCGGGCTGCTGCTCCTGCGCCAATTTGATTCCTTTCTTACCGTTTTCAGCCGTCACGACGTTGTAATGCGCTAATTCTAAAATTTCTGTCGTGTTTTCCCGCATATCGGGATTATCTTCTATCAATAAAATCGTTTTCATCGGTTACCCATTAGGAAGTTCCACATATACTGTCGTTCCTTGATTGACTTGACTTTCGAGCCGAATTTCACCCTGCATCAATTGCACGTACTTCATTACAATATTAAGTCCTAAACCTGTACCTTGAACCGTGCCTGCATTATGTGCTCTGAAGAAGCGGTCAAACACATTCGCCTGATCCTGCTCGGGAATTCCGATTCCCTGATCCTGCACTTCCATCTTAACTCCACTCTCGTTTTTGCGGGTACGCAGAAATATTTTCTTCCCTGCTTCCGAATATTTTGTAGCATTGGAGAGCAAATTAATCAGTACGTTCTTCAGCAGATGACGATCAATACATACTTCCGCCTCTCCTTCATGCGTGTACAGGATTTGTTGATTTTCTTTACAAACAGAACGCATTTCCTCGACCAATTCCCGACAAAATTCCGGCAGGTTAAACACCACAGGCACGTTACGAATCTGTCCTTCTTCAAGTTTGCCGAGCGACAGAAAATCGTTCAGAATTTCGGTAAGATTATTAACGGTTGATTTAATACGTTGAACGTGTTTTTGACGTTTTTCTTCATCTTCTGAGGTCATATAACGCCCAATCAGTGAAGCCGATGATAAAATTGTAGCCAAGGGTGTACGAAACTCGTGCGACGCAATAGTGACAAATTTGGTTTTCATATCATTGAGTTGGCGTTCCTTTTCCAAGGCACGCATCACTTCCTGCTTCGACTGTTCGATCTCTTCCAGAGCCTGTGCCAACTCACGTGTACGCTGCTGTACCCGAGCTTCCAAATCAGTATTCAGGCTTTGAATTTGATGATGGGCTTCCAGCAAGGCCTCTGCCTGTTTTTTTCGCGGAGAAATATCAATGATAAAACTCACAACATAGTCTCCGTCACTGGTGGAAAAGGGGCTCAAACTGATTTCGACGGGAAATTCACTATTGTCTTTACGCTTAGCATAAAGTTCCATGTTTCCTCCCATACTTCGGGCTTTGGGGTGTTGGGCGTAGTTCATTCGATGATCTACGTGCTTATGGGCAAATCGGTGCGGAATCAGTAATTCAATCTTTTTACCGACCAGCTCTGCATTCTCATAGCCAAACAGATCCTGCGCTTTTGGATTGACCAGTTGAATAACCCCCCAAGAGTCCACGACAATAATTCCTTCGGTTGCACTTTTAAAAAGTGCATCCAACATTTCGACGTGTCTTCTCATCGCTTGGGTTTGCTGAATAAATACTTCTAACATACCAAATACGGAGGTTACGGTGATTTTTCCAAAAATTCTTTAAAAAGTTTGACTGAAAATGGCCGTTTGAGGCACATTATCCCAAAGTCGCGCATCAAATGCCATGCTGATATTCCGTATAAATGATTTACCTTTTGAAGTAACTTTCAGCTGATACGGCTCAATAATGACAAGTCCGTCTTTTTCAGGCTCTTCCAATCGCGAAAGCGCCTCATATAATTCGGAGCATTGCTCTTTAGAATCAAACCAATTTGTTTCGAAATGACACATCAATTGTAAAATATGCCGTCGTAAAATCAAATCCGAACGAGTCAATACATGCCCGCGGAATATCGGTAACTCATTGTTTTTGAGCCGTTCGTAGTACTTCTCTACCGTTTTTTCATTCTGGGCGTATCCCCACCAACAATCACTGATTGCCGAAACCCCCAAACCGATCAACAACCGTGTTTGCGTTGTAGTATAGCCCATAAAATTGCGGTGAAGCCGGTTTTGCTCCATTGCTTGGTACAACGTATCGGTTTTTAATGAAAAGTGATCCATACCGATATCCGTATAACCGGCCGATTCCAGCGCATTGCAACAGGCGTCGTAAATGGCCAATTTCTTCGCGGCATCGGGCAAATCTGCTTCGGTAAATTTGCGTTGGCCGGGTTTTACCCAAGGTACATGAGCGTAGCTGTACAAAGCAATACGATCCGGGCGCAGTCGGATTACTTCGTTAATGGTTTGGGTCATGCCGCAAACTTTCTGTTGCGGCAATCCGTACACCAAGTCATAATTAACCGAGGTATAGCCGATTTCACGTGCTTTTTCCGTGACGTGTTTTACCTGTTGATAAGTTTGCGGACGGTTGATAAGGTCCAAAATCACCGGGTTGAAATCCTGTACGCCGATGCTGATTCTTCGGAAACCCAACTCATACAGCGTTTGCAGGTGTTCATCGCTTGTACTGGCCGGGTGGGCTTCAAAACCGAATTCATGCTCGGGATGAATCTCGGCTTTTTCAAACAGGCCGTTTATCAGCGTACGAAGATTGTCGGGACTGAAAAACGTAGGTGTTCCTCCCCCTAAATGTATCTCTCGAATGTTAGGGCGCGTCGGTAAAAAATCAAGGTAGAGTTGCCACTCCTTTAACAATGCAGTAATGTAAGGCTGCTCTACTTTATGATTGACGGTAATCCGGGTATTACAGCCGCAATAGGTACATAAACTCTCGCAAAAAGGTAAATGAAGGTATAAACTGATTCCTTCAGAGGCATTGCTTACTTCAAACGTATCCTTCACGAGTTCTTTCCAACGAGTTTCTGCCAACTCAGCTTTGTCCCAGTACGGCACGGTCGGATAGCTGGTATAACGCGGGCCCGGTACATTGTATTTTTGAAGAAGATGCGTATTCATGGTCAATAGGTATTTTATCAAAAATGCACCCGATTGGAAAAGTAAAATATGACAATTGTCAGCAAATTGGTAAAATGTCGGACTTAGAATAGGCCGAAGAGATCTAACCAAGGGGAAAATCCGGGTTCAATACCCTATTTTTTATTCGGCAGAAGAATGACAAATAGGAATTTCCCGGCTTTCAGAACCGAGAAGCGGCCAGCCTTTCACTTCCAAACCGCGTAAAATCAGTAAAACAGCGACTGCTGCCACAAACGCAGGCATCCATCGGCGGGCACGGTTACGAAGCGATACAGAAAACAGATTTTTTATAAATGCCGCCGCACTCATAGCAGGAACCGTTCCTAACCCGAAGAAGGCCATGAATAAAGCCCCTTCGCCAACGCTGCCGGCAGCTACCGAACTGATGAGAGCCATATACACCAACCCGCAGGGCAGCAGCCCGTTGAGCGTTCCGAGCAGGAACAAGGAAGAAAAACTGCGGTTATGCAGTAAGTTTCCTAATTTTTTCTTCACCGCCTGTACCCCTTTTTGAAGGAAAGACGGAGTCGCCAATCGGTCAAGCCACTGTGAAGAATAAGCTGCCGCGCTTAACATTACTACCCCGGTACCGATGGAAAGGCCCCGTTGCAAACCGGCCAAATTGAGCGCGTTGCCGATAAATCCCAACAAAAACCCTAATAGGGTATACGTAAAAGTGCGCCCGAGATTATAGAGCAAAACACCCGTTATTTTTCCCAAAGGCGAGCGCTGATGCACCGGCAAGGCCAGTGCAATCGGCCCGCACATGCCAACGCAGTGCAGACTGCTCATTAAACCCAGAGAAAAAGCGAGATAAAACATTTTTAAAGGTCGAGTTCAGAGTGGAGAATGTCGAGGTTAGAGTGCCGGATTAACCCCAATTCGACACTCTGCATTCGGCATTTGACACTCAAATATTCACAATTCCTTCATTCCAATACCCTACCCCGCCGGCATTCCAGTCAATCTGAATTTGGTAGCGGCCCGAGGGTATTTTTTGGGTAGAAATCAACTGACGGCCTGTGGCGTCGGGCTGTACAGTCAGTTTGAAATCTTTACGGTTGTCGGCCGGGCAATAAAAACGAACCTCCCCGCTGACTGACTTAAAACCGGCCGGATAAACAATCACTATACCGCTCTCGGTCACTTCCCATTTCAACGGGGTGGATAGTGCCTTGGCGTTACTGATCTTATCAATTTTGCCCTGATAACCGATTTCCTCTTCGTAATAATTGTCGGTGACCAAATCTATTTTTTGGATGACACTCATACTTACCATTGTCAGTATCATCAATACAAACAGGCCATAAAAAGCCCAAATACCGGTACCCCAAGATAGTTTCATAATTGTATATTTTATTCCTCCGGTGCGATGAAGGTGGTGGTGAATTCTTCTAATTTCTCATTATTGGCGTAGATCGCCAATTTGACGTCGGTTCTTCGGCTCTTTAATTCCGATTTCGGAATAGTAATAAATACTGATCCCTCTGCCATTCCGGCCCCGTCTAAATTCAGATTCGGAACACCGGCAAACTTCAACGTTCCTTTAGGAAACAGCAACCGCATATCGGGTTGAATAGACCGGTTGGTTTTGTTGAACAGTTTGAAAGTATAAAGATTGCTTATCGTTCCGTCCGGATTTTCAATATAGCGAGAACCCGGCGCCCGCAGAAGCGTCGTTTCGGTATCATTGCGGGTTAAAAGTGCGTAGCCCAACCCTACCCACAGCCCGGTCAATACTACGGCATAAGCAATGGTGCGGGTGGTAATGAGTTTGCTTTTGCCACTGGCAATGTTGTTTTCCGAATCAAAGCGAATCAACCCTTTGGGCAGCCCTACTTTGTCCATAATGTTGTCGCAGGCATCAATACAGGCGGTACAGTTGACGCATTCCATTTGCGTACCGTTACGAATATCAATGCCGGTAGGGCATACATTGACGCATTGAAAACAATTGATACAATCACCCGCGGTTCTTTCAGTGCCTTTACGGAGTTTTTCACGTGGCTCGCCGCGTTGGTAGTCATAGGCAATTACCACTGAATTTTTATCCAGTAATACCCCCTGCAAACGACCGTAAGGACAGACGACGGTACAGGCTTGATCGCGAAGCCAGGCGAAATTGAGGAAGAAAATGAGCGTAAACGCGCATATTCCTAAAAACAAGGTCAAATGCTCTGAAATGGGTTCGGCCACGATGCGATATAAGCGGTCAATACCGACAAAATAACTTAACAATAAATTGGCAATGAGAAACGAGAGCGTCAGAAAAACCAAGGCTTTACCGGCCTTCTTGATGATTTTTTCGTTGTTCCACGGGGCTTTGTCCAACGCCCGTTGCGCTTTCCAATCGCCTTCGATCACGTACTCAATTTTGCGGAAAACCATTTCCATAAAAACGGTTTGCGGGCAAGCCCATCCGCACCACACCCGCCCGAAGACGGTAGTAAAAAGCACAATAAATACAAAAAAGGAAATCATCATCAGCCCGAACAACCAATAATCTTGGGGACCGATGAATATGCCGAATACAATAAACTTACGTTCTAAAATATTAAAGAGGAAGAGTGGCTGTCCGTTGACTTTCAGAAACGGTAAGCCAAACATGACCGTCAATTGAAAAATGGTAAACCAAACACGACGGTTATGCCATTTTCCGGTTGGTTTTTGGGGATAAAACCAGTTTCTTTTTCCTGTGGTATCATCCACCGCAGCAAAACTGTCGCGGAAGGACTCATCAAAATCGGGGTGTGTTTCGAGGGGTTGCATATTGAGAATGTGAAGTTAGCCTCATCCCCCATCCCCTTCTCCATTTTGGAGAAGGGGTGTCCAAAGGACGGGGTTGAGGTTATTTAGCCGCTATAGTACTATCCGCAGCAGCGGGTGTTTCGGTATAAATCTCTCCTTGAGGAGCCTTAGGCGTAGCCGGTTTTGAACCTTTCAGCGAGATAATATAGCTGGCTACCTGTTGCATTTTGAGCGGGTTCAATTGTTTCTCCCAAGAAATCATCCCTTTTTCAGGAACTCCGTATTTGATGGTTTTGAAGACATTTTTGATACCGCCGCCGTGGAGCCAATATTCGTCGGTCAGGTTAGGACCTACCGTTCCGCCGCCGTCAGCAGCGTGGCAAGCCGCGCAATTGGCCGTAAAAATGGCTTTTCCTTCTTCCAAAGTTTTGGCATCTGCCAGCAATGTCACCGAGTTTTCGTTGATTTTGGCAGCTGCTTTTTCCAAAAAGGCAGTTTTCTTGGCTTCCACTACCTGACTTTCTTTTTCCAACTCGGCCATTGGCAAATCGCCGAAACCTGTCAGGTGATAAATAATCAAATAAATTATTGCGAATACAATCGTTCCTTGGAACAAGAACGCTAACCAAGGCGGCATACGATTGTCGAGTTCGTGGATACCGTCGTAATCGTGGCCTTTGATCAGAATCCGTTGCTCATCTTTCAATTGCACACCAAAACCTGACCAACGCTGCCACCAACGCTCACTGAAGAGCGGTGCTGAATCGCCGCGTACGTCTTCTTTGGCTTCTGCTTCCGCATTTTGCGGCCGGGCAATTTTGCGGAGGAGCATCAACACTTGGATCAAGACCACAATGACGGCAATGATGACCAAAAGTAAAAGAGAGATAATCAGGTAGTTCACCAATTCCTGATTACCTGCCGGTTTAGCATCCTGCGCCAATGCCGCTACTGAAGTAAAGAACAACGCGATTATTGAGAGTCCGCGACGGACCGTGCCGTCTTCAAGCGGAATATTACTGATATTTTGAATGGTTTTTTTGTCCATACGAACAAGATACCAAACCAATCCTACAAAGATGCCCGCAAAAATCAGCAGCCCAATGAGCGGGTAGATGGCCACTCCGTCAATTGTTTGGAGGTAGTTTCTGAATTTCATGTTTTTATTGATTTTTGATGTCGGTACCGAGACGTTGTAAATAGGCAATGAGCGCAATGATTTCTTTGTTCGAATTAGCTTTAATACCGTCTTTCTTCAGGTTAGCTACGATCTGTTCCGCCTGTTTTTGAGCATCCGCGGCCGCCGTTTCTTCATACCCTTTGTCATACGGTACACCCAGTGTTTGCATAGCGCTGATTTTGGCTGCGGTAGTACTTAAGTCAAGGTCGTTTTCGAGTAACCACGGATATTTCGGCATGATCGAACCGGGCGACATACTTGTCGGGTCTTCCATGTGGTTGTAGTGCCACGAATCGGGATATTTAGCACCCACGCGGTGCAGATCCGGTCCGGTACGTTTTGACCCCCACTGGAAGGGGTGGTCATACACAAACTCACCGGATTTGGAGTATTCCCCGTAACGTTCGGTTTCACTGCGGAACGGACGAATCATCTGCGAGTGGCAAGTGTAGCAACCTTCCCGTACGTACAGGTCGCGTCCCTGCAATTCAAGTGCGGTATAAGGCTTCACGCTTTCGATGGTCGGTACGTTTGACTCTACCATGAACGTAGGTACTAATTCGATAATCCCGCCGATAATTACGGCCACTAACGCAATGATCGTCAAAAGAACAGGCTTACGTTCGAAAATACGGCTGTGCCAGAACTCGCCCGCAGAAGGATGCCAAATAGAGGCCAAAGACG
The DNA here is from genome assembly GCA_046329125.1 of Spirosomataceae bacterium. Taxonomy (GTDB): domain Bacteria; phylum Bacteroidota; class Bacteroidia; order Cytophagales; family Spirosomataceae; genus Runella. Next base: position 64,572 of record JAXLVD010000006.1, read on the forward strand.
GAGCCTGAGCGCGTTCGTTTCGGATCAATTTGCCGCTTAACGCTGTCATAGCCAAGTTGTATGTACCTACCAAGAACCCCACTAAGAACAACGTACCGCCTACCCCGCGCAATACATAGAAAGGAATCAATTGAGTCACCGTTTCGAGGAAGTTAGGATATTTGAGGAACCCTTCTTCGGTAAATTCTTTCCACATCGAAGACTGTGTCCAACCGGCCCAATACATCGGAACGGCGTAGAAAATAATTCCTAAAGTACCGATCCAAAAGTGGAAATTAGCCAATTTCATAGAGTGCAACGGCCGGCCGTAGAGACGTGGGAACAACCAATACATGATCGCAAAGGTCATAAAACCGTTCCATCCTAAAGCACCTACGTGTACGTGAGCTACGATCCAGTCAGTATAGTGGGCAATGGCGTTTACGTTTTTCAACGAAAGCATCGGACCTTCAAAAGTGGCCATCCCGTAAGCCGTCACGGCTACCACCATGAATTTCAACACGACGTCTTCACGCACTTTATCCCAAGCACCGCGCAACGTAAACAAGCCGTTGATCATCCCTCCCCAAGACGGAGCGATCAACATGACGGAGAAAACAGTGCCGAGCGATTGTGCCCAGTCAGGCAACGAAGTGTACAACAAGTGGTGAGGTCCGGCCCAAATGTATAAGAAGATCAAGGACCAAAAGTGAACAATAGACAGGCGGTAGGAATAAATAGGGCGATTGGCAGCTTTGGGCAAGAAGTAGTACATCAAACCCAGATAAGGAGTTGTCAAAAAGAAAGCTACCGCATTGTGTCCGTACCACCATTGTACCAGCGCGTCCTGAACCCCGGCATACCACGAGTAGCTTTTAGTCAATGAAATAGGTAACTCAACACTGTTGACTACGTGCAGCATCGCTACCGTTACGAAAGAAGCTACAAAAAACCAAATAGCGGCGTATATGTGTTGAACACGGCGATTGACCATGGTTAATACCAAGTTGAGCAAGGCAGCCACCCAAACTACCGCAATAGCAATATCAATAGGCCACTCCAATTCAGCGTACTCCTTACCGGTGGTCAACCCCAAAGGGAGCGTGATAGCTGCCGCAACGATGATCAGTTGCCATCCCCAAAAGTTGATATTGGAGAGTAATTTGCTGTACATGGGAGTTTTGAGAATCCGGGGGACTGAATAATACAATCCCATGAAAAAGCCGTTACCCACAAAAGCAAAAATGACGGCGTTGGTGTGCAGCGGGCGTAATCGGCCGAAGGTGGTGTAAGGAATATCGAAGTTCAGGGCCGGAAATGCCAACTGAAAGGCAATAATGACACCCACCAGCATTCCCACTATCCCAAACACGATAGAGGCAAGGGCAAAGTTGCGCACGATGGTATTGTCGTACTCAAACTCTTCCATTGCCACGGTAGAAGTAGTTTTGGTAATTGGTTCCATACTAAATTGAGGAGTTTATATTATAATTGAAGAGATGAATTATTTTTCTTTGTCGTCAAACAGGATGCGAATGGAAGGGGTATAATCGTCATCGTATTGCCCCTGTCGTACCGACCAAATAAAGGCTATCAAAAAACCGCCTGCTACCAACAGACTGACACTGAGAAGGAGAATAAGAGCGCTCATAGGAGTTGTTATTTGGGGGTAGAGAAACTGAAATGAAGATTTCCTCTACTGCTTTAGCCCAAAAGTACATTTGGAGAAAACGCCGAAAGATGAGCGATGTCAACCCTGAAAAGTGACTTTTGTCAGTTATTTTGCCGACAAAGACCCGTTACCTCTCAAAATATCCATTGGCTGTGAACTAAAATCGGGAAGGCGGAATTCTTCTGAGATAACCTCCGATGTTTTGTATGACAAAGCGTTTTACGAATGAATATTCTGATTTTTAAACTGACCATCATACCCGCAGTTATCGGCTTAATTACGCTGGCAAGCCGAAAATGGGGAAACAAAGCAGGCGGCGTGTTGGGAAGTATGCCTTGGGTAGCCGGACCGATATTGGTTTTTTTTATCGTCGAACAAGGTCGGGAATTCGGAATACAGTCTATTCCGGGAATACTGATGGGCATCGTCTCCTTAGTAGTTTTTTGCTACACTTATGCCCTGCTATCGAAGTATCGAAAATGGCCCTCCACTCTATTGTTGTCGTATATCTTTTTTTTAGCGACGGCCCTGCTGCTGGATTTTTTGCATTTTTCGCTGTTGCCGATTTACGGCTTAGCCATCGGCAGCATTCTTATCGCTCTTCGTTATTTTCCGGTTCCTATTGAAACTGAAAAAGCAAGAGTTGCCAAACGATTGAAATATGACATTCTGTTTCGAATGGCGGTAGCAACTCTATTTGTGGTGGTGATCACGGGTGCCGCCGAAGTGTTAGGTCCTGCCAAAAGCGGCATTCTGACTCCGTTTCCTATCCTTACTTCTATTTTGGCCGTTTTTACGCACTATTTACAAGGCAGCAAAGCCACTATCACCATTCTGAGAGGCATTATGATCGGATTGACCGGCTTTACCACGTTTCTGTTTTTGCAAGCCTTTTTGCTGAAAGAATTCTCCATTGCCGTTGCGTTTTTAATAGCTTTGGCAGTCAATGCCGCTATCAATCTGATAGCCGTCAGGGTATGGTAAAAGCCCCTATTTCAACAATCGAAGCGAAACGATTCGACTCGAAAGAGTGGTATAAACGACAATGGAAATCGAACTTGCCGGCATCAAAATAGCGGCAATGACCGGCGATAAGGTCCCCGTAAGGGCAAAACTGAGGCCGACAATATTATAGAGTAACGAAATATTGAAACTCTGAACAACGATGCGCCGTCCGGCACGAGCCAATCGAACGTACTGCGGCAGTTGCGAGAGGCAGCTTCCTTCCAAAATGCCGTCGCAGGCGGGGGAAAAGTTGTTGATATTATCCGAAACCGCTACGCCTACATCACTTTTCAGGAGTGCCCCGGCATCATTCAATCCATCGCCCACCATCAGCACTTTACGGCCCTGTGCCTGAAGTTGTTGGATAAATCGAAGTTTATCGTCGGGCTTTTGGTTGAAGTTCAGTTGAGCCGCTGAGCCGAATAACTCCGATAACATTTCTACATCGGTCGGTTTATCGCCCGAGAGCAGGAAGGTTTGGTAATTTTTCCGATTCAACGATTGAAGCGTTTGAGGCAGGTTGTCGCGGTATTGGCTTCGTATTTCAAAATACCCCAACACATCTCCGGACATGGAAAAATAAACGTGGCTGGTGCGATTGTCTGATTCAGCACCCGATATGCCGTCGGCAAGCTCGGCGACAAAAGGCAAAGACCCCAATCGAATGACACAATCTTCGCCCAATTTTGCTTCAATTCCTTTTCCTTCCGCTTCCCGAAAATCACTGAGTATCTTTTCTTTAGGTACTGAGCTGAACGATTTGGCAATCAGTCGGCTGAGCGGGTGCGAAGATTGCTCGCACAAGGTACGTACGATCCGTTTTTGGATTTGACTGAGCGGTTTTCCGATAAATTGGATTTGGGCATCATCCGCCAAGGTGAGCGTGCCTGTTTTATCAAAAACCACTGTATCAATTTCCGAGAGGTTTTCAATAACTTTTGCATTTTTCAGGTAAAATTTATGCTTACCAAACATCCCCAACATATTCCCGTTGGTAAAGGTATCAGACAGTAACAACGCACAGGGACAAGCAACGATCAAAATAGTGGTGACGGCATTGATACCCCGGGGCAGATCGCCCAGCCAAGCCCAATAGCCCAAACCCGCAAGACCCAATACCAAAAGCGTCCAAGTAAAGTAACGGTTGATGTTGTTTACCATGTCCTTTTGGTCACCTTGTTGTTTTTGGGTGTCCTTGTTCCAAAGTTGCGTCAGGTAACTTTGCGAAACACGCTTGGTGACCTCGGCTTCAATCGCTCCGCCGATTTGGCGACCGCCGGCATAAATGAGTTCATTTCGGGTCTTTTCTACCGGTGCCGACTCGCCCGACACAAAACTGTAATCGATCATGGCCCGCTCACTGATCAGCCGTACATCTGCCGGAATCAACTCTTTATTCCGAATCAAAATACAATCGCCCGGCTGTAAATCAGTAACGAGGACTTGGTGATTGGTGACGGTTCGCCGCGCGATTGGTGATTGGTGATCAGTACCCTTTTCTTCCTGACTGCGGTTTTGCGTTTGCTCCTTTGCCCCTTGCCCTCTGTTCAGCAACGTTACTGCTACCGGAAAATAGGATTTATAGTCGCGGTCAAACGAGATGGCCGCGTAGGTTTTGTCCTGAAAGTAGCGCCCCAAAAGCATAAAGAACACAATGCCGGTCATGGAATCTAAATAGCCCACCCCCGTCTGGGTCGTGATCTCGTAGAGACTGCGCACAAAAGTCACCAAGATGGCCAAAGCAATAGGCGCATCAATGTTTAGGTACCGGTTGCGAATGGCTTTCCAAGCCGATACGAAAAATTCGGAAGCAGCATAAAAAAAGACAGGCAGTGCCAGCACTACGCTGAAAATACTGAACATAGACTGCAACCGGTGGTCGGTTTGGGTATTGCCCAAGCCAAAGTAGTCCGGAAAGCTCATCATCATGACATTCCCGAAAGCAAAACCCGCAATACCGATTTTGTATAATTGTGAACGATTATTCTTGGGGGCCTGATTGGCTTCTACGTCCTGAAGACTGATGTAAGGTTCGTACCCGATATGGGTAAGCAGTTCCGCTAATTGGCTCAGGCTGATCTTTTGTTGATCCATCACCACCCGCACTTTCTTCTCCGGGAAATTGACCAAGGATGAAATAACCCCTTGGTGCAGACGATGCAGGTTTTCCAAGAGGTACACGCACGAACTGCAGTGCATTTGGGGCAAGTACCAGTTGATGTGGGTTTGGTGCCCGTCTGTAAACTCCAGAATACGATCATGTACTTCCGGCAAATCCAAATAAGCGTATTTACCGGCGTAGTAGTTTTTATCGGGCGATACTCCCGGATTTTGTGTAAAATCATAATAGCTGCAAAGCTCATTTTCCTGCAGTAATTCATAGACCAATTTGCAACCTTCGCAGCAAAAGGCTTTGTCATCATGAAGGATAGGTTTATCTTCACAGTCAGCTCCGCAATGGTAGCACTGTACTTCGACGATAGGAGTAGCTTGAGACATAGCAATGGGTGTTTGCATTTATTCAAAAATGCGTTGCCTATTCTCCTCGGATTATGACGAAAATCAGTTTTTGGCGGAACATTTGTCAGTTTTGACCTTCTTCCCGATAAGCACGAACTTCGATTTTCGCGGGAGATAAGTGTTTACCGCGCCTTTTATGCTTGGTTTGCAAAAAAACAACATCCATGAAACCGCAACCCGTTTCCTCCGCCGCAACCGACAGCCCAACGCAACTCCCCGCCCTTCGGCGCTATGATCTTGATTGGATCCGCGTTGTCTGCATCATTATTTTATTGTATTATCACGTGGGTATGATCTACGTACCTTGGGGGTGGCACATCAAAAGTGAAGAAAAAAGTGAAGTAATGCGGTGGGTTATGATTTGGCTGCATTATTGGCGTATGCCGCTGCTATTCTTTGTTTCCGGCGCAGGTACCTACTTTGCACTCAGCAAGCGCTCCTACGGCAGCTATGCCCGTGAGCGTATCAAGCGCCTTTTTGTGCCTTTGGTCTTCGGTATGTTTGTCATTGTCCCGCCTCAGATCTATTATGAGCGCCTTTTTACAGGCGTTCGGTTTGCCGACTACGCCGACTTTTACAAAACCGTTTTTGACTTTGTGCCTTACCCTAAAGGCAGTTTCAGTTGGCATCATTTGTGGTTTGTGGCCTATTTGTTTCTGTTTTCCTTAGTCAGTATCCCCTTGTTTCGTTGGATGAAATCCCGGGGCGGAATACGTTTTATGGACCGCATCGAATCCATCGCTGCCCGCAAAGGCGGGGCTCTGTGGTACGCTTTAGTGATTACGATCAGTCAGGTCATTTTACAGCCTTTTTATCCGGACGAAACCCACGCCCTTATTGACGATTGGGCCTATTTCGCCTTCAATATCTTATTGTTTTGGGGGGGATATGTACTCATAAGCCGCCCGAAACTTTGGCAAATCACGGCCGACCAACGTCGTATTTACGGTTGGGCTACGGTCATTACGACCGTTATTTTGTATAGCTTATACATTTGTGTTCGCTTTGTCTATCCGGCTTGGGATGATGTAAAATGGTTTGATGTGGTTTGGGACATTAACTCTTTTTGTCTCACGTGGTTTTCGGTATTGGCCACTGTCGGCTACGGGTATCAGTATATCAATCGCAATCATCCGATTCTGGCCAAACTCAACGAAGGTGTTTATCCTTTCTACATTCTGCACCAAACCGTTATCGTGGTGATCGGTTATTATCTTCTCCAATACCACTTAGGGGTTTGGGGCGGCTTTTTTGTAATCAGCACCTTATCGTTACTTCTCAGTGCCGGGTTATATTGGTTGGTCATCAAACGAGTAAAAATCCTGCGATTGTTCTTTGGTTTGAAATAACCTGAACCTCCCATGGCTGTCTCTTCGCTTTACGAGGGTGATTCCATCACCGATGTCCGTTTTGAAGGAAATACGGCCATACTGATCCGGCACAAGAACTGGAGCGCCAACGAAATAGAAGAGCAGGTACGGGATTTTTCTTACAGCGGCGAAAACCTGCGTAAAGACCCGGAGGTAGAGAAAGCCAAGTTACCTCCGTTTGCCTTGGCCTTTTATAAATTCATTTTTTTTAAAAGCCGCTTACCCAACGAAACTGAACTTTGGAATTATTACCTCAGCCAGTATTTTAAGTCAGCCGACGACCATCGAATTTCGTACTTCCGAAAGGGAACGCTCCGCACGTATTCGGCCGAAGCAGTACGGGCACGTATGCTGCGGAGTTTCCCGTCGCTTATTCGCGACTTTCATTTTTTCGTTCTTTGTCAGGAATCCGACCTGTTCGAACGCGTCAGTTATTCGTTACGGGAAGATTATTTGGACGGTACCGACTTAAACATTGTCTTCCGCGGGAATGTATTTCGGGTATCTGTCATGCTCAATTCCGAACGGGCAAGAACCTTTAAACTTCGCAAACACACCCGACACGGTACCGGTCCTCATAATGAGATCGTGATGCTGTTTGACTTATACAAAAACGTCAATATCAAAGGCCGGATCAAGTTGTTTTCCGATAAACACGTCAGTGAATTATTACTCGAATTACAAAAATATAAAGAATGAATTACCGGATATTTCCCGACTACGACTCTCTCTCTTCGCACGCAGCTCAATTTATTTTGACCTATGTCCGCCAAAAACCCGATGCCATCATTTGCGTCGCTTCGGGCGAAACTCCCCTGTTAACGTTTCAGAAAATCGTTGCCGATGCCCAACCCGGCGACTTTGACCGAGTAACGTTTGTTGCCTTGGATGAGTGGGTAGGCATTGCTCCCGATAACCCCGGCAGTTGCCGTTCTTACATCGACGGACCGCTGATCACCCCCTTGGGAATTCCTGCGGAGCGCGTCTCGTTTTTCAACAGCCTGACCGACGATTTGGAAGCGGAATGCCGACGGGTCAATGCATTCATTGCCGATAAAGGCGGTTTAGACATCATCATGGTAGGCATCGGTATGAACGGGCATTTGGGTCTGAATGAACCGGGTACTTCTTTTGACACCTACGCGCATGTCTCGGAGTTGGAACCTGTGACGGCCTCCGTCGGACAAAAGTATTTTTTGTCGGATACCCCGCTTACCCACGGTATTACGGTAGGATTGAGGCATTTTGCCGAAGCGAAAGTAGCCATAGTTTTAGCCAACGGACCACGAAAAAAAGAGATTATCAAACGAGTTTTGGAAGAACCCGTCAGCGAAAAACTACCGGCATCGGCGCTGAAATTGCACACCAACAGTCACTTGTGGGTAGACGAAGCCGCCAACCCGACTTAAAACCTTTTTCGCAACGCATCCAACATCCCGATCGTGAACGCCCCTAAAGGCACAGTGGTCATGATGCGCAGGTCTTCACGCCAAGTGGTGTCTTCATCCAAAAAAGCAAAAAGGAGAGGCGTGGGATTTTTTTTGTACAAAGCCGTAAAAACGTCTTTACCGGAAGCCCGATTTTCCAACAAAACATTCAATAAGGTACTGTCGAGCAAACTCTTGAAACGTTGACTGAGTGTTTTGTTGGGATATACGGGTTTTTCTCCGGTCAATAGATTACGGACTAAGGCTTGGGTAAATCGCTGCGTTCGCTGAAAGGCATAACCCGTAGATGCTTTCACATAGCCCCCGGCCGTCCCGATCCGGATAATGTGATCACCTACGTACTCAGGAGTAGGCTCATCGGTCATCGGAATGACCCCGAATTCTTCGTGTTCTATGCTGAATTTTTCGATTTTCAGAAATTGCCTAAGGTAACTGTGCAGTTCAATATCGTATTCGGTCGGAGAAAGCAGTTTGTCCGAAAAGACCGTGTATTCTACCATAGCCCGAGTGGGGCTTTCGGGCAACACGTACATAAATCGTACTCCGACGCCTCGTTGCTCCACCCGATAGTCCATCATCGTCGGGCAGGTGGGGTCAAATACCGGTTTATCCGTTACAATTTCCCACCCTTTAAAGTGTTGCAACATATTGTGGCAATCTTCCAAATCCAATTTGAGCGGCTTGATACTGTCAAAGACATAATCGCCTAAGTACTGATTTTCGGTAGTGATAATAAACCCTCCTGCCGGGGTATCTTTCAGTCGCTCAATCCGTTCGTTCACAAACGTAATATTGGGGTTGTCCAGTAAATTAAGTTTGACAAAATTGTAGAAATCAATGCCTTTCAGCCACTTATAGGAATAATCGCCCAAATCAAGTGCCTCGGAAAAATTGGTCCCGTGAAAATAGACTTTTTGCCATTTGCGGTGAACAATGGCATCAAACGGACTTTGATTATCCTTTTCCCAAAAACACCAAGTACGATCATTTTTGGTTTTGGTATCTTGGTCAATGATCAAAATGGATTTTTCACGCAAGATGGTTTGGTTCATGTAATAGGCCAAACTCAGCCCGGCCAACCCGCCCCCCGCAATGATGAAGTCATATTTTTGCATGAAAATGCTACCCGATTTCCGGAATACCCAATTGTTTACAAACTTTTTTGCAGAGTATATTTTTCAATTCTTGGTGGCGGCCAATTGGGGCTTGTTGTCCGGTGGCAGGATTGTAAAAAATAGTATGGTCGCCTCCCTCTCTCAGCAGCATACACCCATGAGCTTTTAAATGCTTAATAAGTTATATTCTTTTCATCAGGCTACTTCCACAATTTCTTTTCGAACCTGGCGTTTGCCTAATTGCTGCTCAAAAAGCCATTTTTGAGTATCTAAATAAAAGTCTAATGCCGCAATCATATTCCTCTTAAGCTCCTCAATTGTCTCTCCTTGCTCAATCACGGCGGGAAACTCTTCAAATTGGCCTACCCAGCCTCCCTCTTCGGCTTTTTCAATTACTGCAGTTAGTTTCATATTAATCACAATTTAAATCGGCACATTGACGTGACGCTCAGAATGATAGCTCGAACGTACCAGAGGCCCCGATTCCACGTATTTCAATCCTCGTTTGAGTCCTTCTTCCCGATACATGGCAAACGTATCCGGGTGAATCCATTCTATTACTTCGTGGTGCATTTTGGTAGGCTGCAGGTACTGCCCGAGCGTCAAAATATCTAACCCGTGAGCCACCAGATCATCCATAGCCTTAACTACCTCGTCATGCGTTTCGCCCAAACCCAACATAATACCCGATTTTGTACGTTTGCCGAAATCTTTGGTCCAACGGATTTGCTCCAAACTGCGCTCATAGCGAGCTTGCGGCCGTACTGCACGATACAAACGCGCCACCGTTTCCATATTGTGCGATACCACCTCTTGTCCCGCTGAGATCATGCGTTCCAACGCCTCCCGGTTACCTTTGGTATCCGGGATCAACGTTTCTATGGTAGTAGCGGGGCTTAATTCTTTGGTTAAAACAACGGTTTGATGCCATATTTCCGCTCCGCGGTCTTTCAATTCATCACGATTGACGGAAGTAATGACCGCGTGCTTGACGCCCATCGTTTTGATGGCTTCTGCCACCCGGCGGGGTTCGTCAATATCATACTCATTGGGACGGCCGGTAGCCACGGCGCAAAAGGAACAACTGCGGGTGCAAACGTTACCTAATATCATGAAGGTAGCGGTGCCTTCTCCCCAACATTCGCCCATATTGGGGCAATTGCCGCTTTCACAAATCGTATGAAGCTTATTGGTATCTACAATTGTCCGAACTTTGCGGTATTCCGGCCCGACGGGCAATTTGACTCTTAACCAATCCGGACGTTTTTTACGTTCGGAGGTAATGACAGGAAGTTCAATCATTCTCTTTTCATTATCAGTTATCGATTATCCGTTATCCGACAGAACTTACTGCCAACGGATAACAGATAACAGATAACGGCTTATTTTTTGTTTCCGAAGAACAAAGTTACGTAACCGGAGGTGAACAAGCTACGGTTTTCGGCAAAAGGTATGATTACGGGTGCTTTGGCAAAAAGCTCGGTCAGAAAACCGACCTCCAAACCGGTAAGGTTACTGCGGAAAGCACTCAATTCAAAACTGAAGGCAATCTTGGCATTCACCCCGGGAATGATCTTGGAATTACCCAAGCCTTGCAACAAATTGCCGGAACCCAGAATATTTCCCAGATCGGTATGTTTGACGGGGTCATACGCTTCGGTACGAACGACACCCGGGCGCACTTGGTATTGGATATAGTAAGGCTTCAAAATTCCCAACGAGGCTCCCAAAGCCACAATGCCGTTGATAGAAATTCCTTCGTCATTGCTGCGGTTGGACAGAATAATCTCACGACCGTACTGCGGACGCAGTACAAACAGATAATTTTGTTTGCCGGGGGTAAAGCGCGAACCGGTATTGCTTGATTGCGACAATTCTTTGGGGTGGCGAACGTTCACCAATTCCAAACCTAAGTAACGATATTGGCGTCGTCCGAAAAGCTCATTATCAAGGCGTGTGGAATGCCGGAATACTAAGCCGCCCAACAATCCCGAGTTGGTATTGGTCGTAATACCGTAAGTAGTAATAGTGGCGTAATCCTCCTCCTCTTCTTCCAAATTGGTTTTGGTACGACGTTGCTGACTCCAGGCGGCCTGAACAACCAGCAAAAGGGCTAAAGCTATAGAATACGATTTCATCAGGCGTAACAAAAATTTAGCTAAATCTAACAAAAATACTTTTTATTGTCAAGTTAATGTACGCGAAAAGGGGTAAAAAAGTTGCGGGTACCGTTCGCCGAAATAAACTATTTTATGGTGTTTATGGTTCAGTTTTTTTTTACAAACCATAACTTGCTTTACAGAACGTCGTAAGTACTGTTTTCTGTTGAATCATCCAAAAAACTATGCCAATCTCAGAGAACCGCCAACTTAGTACATTATTTACTCAACTTGCTCATTTTCAAACAACAACCGCAAATATCGCGCGATATATTGCCCTTTCGATAAAGATTTCCTCAAAAGTATCGAAACAACCGGGGAAACTTCATCGTTGAAGGGGCGGTCAAAGACCAAAAGTAAAAAATCAGATGATGAACTGTTTCCCTTTATTGTTCTTCTTTTGCTTCAGCAGTTTGAATGGGTTCTCCCCTTCGGGCATTCGCTCAGAGCGTCCTGCTATTGACCTGAACCAAGCCATCTTTTCCGAAAAGATGCAATTGGAAAAAGGAGCTTCGAAAGCAGAGACAGCCGTCACCATAGCAAAAAGTTTTTTAGGACAACCTTATACAGCCCATACGTTAGAGCAGGTTCCTGAAAAATTGGTATGCAACTTGTCTGAGTTTGATTGTTATACTTTTGTAGAATCCGTCTTAGCCGTCACTCTTGCTCGCCACCATCAAAAATCGTATCTGCAATTCCAAACGTTTCTGCGCCAAATGCGCTACCGAAACGGTAACATTGAGGGCTATGGCTCACGGTTGCATTATTTCTTAGAATGGAAACGGCAAGGCGAGTCCACCGGTCTGTTTTCGGACGTCACCGAATCACTCGGCGGTATTCGTACACAACCCGCCATTCAGTTTATGAGCACCCATCGACAGTTGTATCCGGCATTGGAAGATGAGGCTGCTTTTCAGGAAATTCAAAAAGCGGAAAAAGCCCTAAGCGACACCGGTTGGCACTTTATTCCCAAACAGAAAGTCGCGGAAACAGAAGCTGATTTGCAGGAAGGCGACATGATCGGCATTACCTCCGGTATCGCCGGTTTAGATTTTAACCATGAAGGCTTTATCCTTAAAAAAAACAACCGAGCCTACCTGTTGCATGCTTCTTCTGATGCCAAAAAGGTAGTGATTTCTGCCGAGCCATTGGCCGATTACCTGCAAAAGATAAAAAAGCACAGCGGAATAGTGGTTTTACGAATCAATCGTTAATTTTTTGCCGAAAACCAGCCCTTGGTCGTGGCGACGCTTTCTAATTTTTTTTCCAAAGCATCGGGCAGTTTCGGAAAAAAATCAATCCCCGTGACTCGTTCAATTTCATCCACGCTGACGACAAAGGTTTTGAGATTCTCGCTTGAAAACTCATTACGCATCAAAAATCCGATCATGCGCGGTTGGTCGTCGGTAAGGCAGAGGGCTATTTTGTAGTACATCTCCGGTACAGCGATCTCATTGTACTTCCCGATTGTCGGCAGGCCCGCTTTCAGTACGGGCCCCGTCACGATGTACAGTTCTTCATCGCGCTCGGCCCATTGCCGAAATTTCTGCTCTAAGTCGTTCCAAATACCGCGGTTGAAATCAGGCACTTGCGGGCTGATGTTACTCATATAAAAGGACTCTTGTTTTTCATCGGGCGACAGGTTAAAATCACCGGCCGGAGCCAAATGCCCTCTGTCATAGCCGGAGCGAGTGTAGTCAGTCGTTGTAGCCGAGCCTGTTTTGACAAGCGGGTCAGGCACAAATTTATTACCCTCACGTGACAGGTATGCGCGGGATTCTTCGCCGGTCAATTTATAAGCTACCCAATCGGCCTGCTCGTATTGCTCGCGGTAGCGAAGGGTGTAGCGATGATGACGCACAATTTGATCGTTTGAGCCGATGGCAGGCAGATTAAAATCTTTTGTTTTGGCAAAATCAGGCCCTTCTGACGACGTTGGTTCGTTGTTTTCCTCTTCTGACGCATCCGATTTTCCCAAACCGATTTTGTCCAATAAAGAGCGATCGTCTTTTGTTCGGGTACGATCATCCGTTGCCACATCGCCCGTGCGGTCGTCTTCCGCTTTGTTATCAGGCTCGGGCACTTTATACGGGTTATCTCCTCGATCGGCGGGTTTTCGGTCGTAGACAAACACGCTTTTTACATCGTTCCAGAAAGCCACCAACGGTTTGGTACGTCCGCGATAGTGCAACACCAATCCGACCACCATAAACGCAAACAGTAAAAAGAGGGTATTTCCCCAACGTAAGCCTTTGCGATACATCTTCCGAATCTTTACATTTTTGTAATAAACGCAAAGAACGCACAGGAAGGTGGAAGAATACAAAGTTTTTTTGAACTTCCCGAAAGTTTCCCCACTTTCAACCTTATTTTCGAATTCTGCCTTAGTCAGGTGCTGTCTAATTAAATGCAATCACTACACATTATTGTCATCGGCGGCGGCGCTGCCGGATTTATGGGAGCCATCACAGCGGCCGAAACTTTTCCGGAAGCTACCGTTACCGTTTTAGAGAAAAGCAAAAGTGTTCTTAACAAAGTCCGTATCTCGGGCGGCGGTCGCTGCAATGTCACCAATGCCGCCCCTACCCTGCCTGAGTTGCTGAAAGGCTATCCGCGAGGGGCCAAGCTGCTGCGCCCTTTGTTTGAACTGTTTAATAATCAACACACGATCGAATGGTTTGAAAGTCGGGGTGTGTCGCTCAAAACCGAACCCGACGGGCGGATGTTTCCTGCTACCAACGATTCGGAAACCATCATTGATTGTCTGATCAAATCGGCACAGCGGGTCGGAGTGCATATCCGTACCGGTGCCGGAGTCACCCGTCTTGCATCAAAACCGGAAGGCTTTGATGTGATCTTACAATCCGGAGAAATTCTTCATGCCGATCGTATTTTAGTGACCACCGGCGGTCATCCGCAGTTGACGGGGTATGATTGGTTATCCGATTTAGGGGTAGAAGTTGTTCCGCCGGTTCCGTCTTTGTTCACGTTCAATATTCCCGCCTCGCCGTTGAAAGACTTAATGGGGGTATCGGTGGGGCCGGTAGGAGTAAAAATGGCGGGCAGCAAATTGGCCGACTCCGGCCCTTTACTGTTTACGCACTGGGGCATCAGCGGCCCGGCCGTATTGCGTCTATCGGCTTGGGGTGCCCGCGAATTGTCCGACAAAAATTATCAATTTGTGTCGTTGGTCAACTTTACCAATCAAAAGCCTAACGAGATCGCACAACAGCTCAACGACTTTCAACGCGATTCGGCTTGGCGTAACAAATACGTGGCAACGCAGGCCCCTTTCGGGCTGCCCCAACGGCTTTGGAAGCAACTCACCGAGTTGTCTCACATTCCCGATACGATGCGGTGGACAGACCTGCCTGCCAAAAACCTGAATCGATTGGTAGAGCAGTTGACCAATTTTCAATTGAATGTTCAGGGTAAAACCACTTTCAAAGAAGAGTTTGTTACTTGCGGCGGTGTGCAGTTAAACGGCCTTCATCCCAAGACCTTAGAAAGCCGCCCAGTGCCGGGGTTGTTTTTTGCGGGCGAAGTTTTGGACATTGACGGTATCACCGGCGGCTACAACTTCCAAGCCGCTTGGACGACCGGATACGTGGCGGGGAGTCAACTTCTTTCCGGAATTACCGTTAACTAAGATTCGGCTGTATTCTATTGATTTTAAGAAGAATGTACCCTAATTTGGTGTTCAGAACGGTCAGACATCCTCATTCCGGGAATGTCGTTTATGACCATTTAGACCTGCTGAACGTCCATGAAAACGCTGCTCTCGGTTATTTTTATTGTGGGTTTATCCACCCTTTCGTATGCCCAAACCGTCACGTTTGACGACTATAAAAAACGGGCCGATGCCTGTTTCAACAAACAGGATTATACTTGTGCTAAGGAGAATTATGAACGGGCGCTGCGTATCCGAAATGACGACAAATACTGCCTCGATCGGCTCAAACGTGCCAACGACGCTCTGAAAAAGGCAGCTCAATCCCCTCCTAAAAAGACAACCTCAACCGAACCCAAACGGGAAGAGCGCGAATCGGAAAGCGCTCGTATGGCCGAGCAAAAAAAGAAAGAAGGAGATGATTTGTTCAGAAAAGGTGACTACGAAGGAGCTTTAGCCAAATACGAAACCTGCCTGACCCTGCCGGGATTTTCACAAACTGCCTATGCCAAAGAGCGCATATTATTGAGCCGTCAGGCAGCTTCTTTACAAAAAGATGCCGATAATGCTTTTCAACGGGGCAACGGTTCAGAAGGCGTTGCCCACCTGAAAAAAGTATTGGAGTTGAATAAAGAAGATGTGGCTGCCCGTCTGAAAATAGCAGATTATTGGCGTCAACAGGGAGATCAATACTATGCCCTTCGTCAATACAGCGAGGCGAAGAAAAGTTACGAAGAAGCCCTCCCTTACGCCGACACCCGTACTTCGACTTCGCTGACAGGCTTGATCAAAAACGCAGACCGGGAAATCAAAGCCGAAGCCGATAAAAAGGCAGAAGCGGCCAAAACCGCCAAACAGGAGCCGGCAACACCGCCGAAAGAGATTGCTAAGGTTCCGGAAAAAAAAGCCAATGAACCGGTAAAGACGGAGACACCGAAACCCGAAACGGTAAAAAAAGAAACGAAATCAGATCCTGAACTCAAGCAATCGCCCGCTCCCAACAAACGCCTCATTCCGAAAATAGCTACTGCCGCGGTCGGATTGGGAGCTATCAGTTACGCTCTTGTACTGAACAGTCAGTATCAAAAGAAATTGGAAAACTATTTTTCGTTCAGTGAGCCCTCCGAATATCGGCTGCGACGAGCTGCTTATGAAGAAGTGAAAGCAGCCCAAAATAAGAACGGTTTGTACAAAGCCTGTTTCGGAGTGGCGGCCGGGGCGGCCATTGCAGAAACCATCCTGTTGCTTAAAAAGCCGAAAGACAAAAAGTCTGCACTGCAAATTCATCCTTCCTCACAAAGTTGGGGATTGGCCCTGCACTATCGTTTTTAAGCGTTTTTATTATAAAGATATTCAATAGCTTACACCATGAAAAAAGCTTTTTTTTGTCTCTTTTTGTTCTTTTTGGCAGGATGCGAATGGGAAGAGCCTTATCTCAAACCATTGATGAACTATGTGAAGGGCGGTACTTTTCAAATGGGAAGACGCGCCAACGACACCACAAGGGATACGCAAAAACCGACCGATGATGAAGTGCCGCATCCGGTAACGGTGGATGATTTCAGCATTTGTAAATACGAAGTGACTGTCGAACAGTTTCGGAATTTTTGCGAGGATACCGGTCGAGCCATGCCGGCGGGGCAGGTACAGGATGATCATCCCGTCACGAACGTGACTTGGGATGAGGCTGTGGCTTATTGCTCTTGGTTAAGCGAAAAAACCGGAGAACATTTCCGACTGCCTACCGAAGCGGAGTGGGAATATGCCGCACGCGGCGGCATTAAAAGTACCGGCACTATCTATTCGGGCAGCAATACCCTTTCTGACGTTGGTTGGTACAACAGTCGAAGTATTATGCCGGTGGGGCAAAAGAAACCTAACGAGTTGGAGTTGTATGACATGAGCGGAAATGCCTGGGAATGGTGCAGCGATTGGTACGGCCCTTATACAGTTACCAAAGAGCCGGTCCTTAATCCAACCGGCCCTGCCCAACAGACGGGTACTAATACCGTCCGGGTGCACCGGGGCGGTTCCTATGCTTACGGCGCCCTTTACTGCCGGGTTGCTTTCCGAGGAGGCACTCTCTTTGCACTGGCCGTGGCTGACCCGACCACCTTCCGAGACCCTACCATCGGCTTTCGGGTGGTGTCACAATGAAAAATCGGTTCTATTGGCTGAACATAAAAAAAACGAGACAACTTTCATGAGTTGTCTCGTTTTTTTTATGAATAACATTGAGTAAAGGTTACCGTTCTGCAACAAGCTGAAAAAACAGCTGCTTTGTGAAACGACAGCGCAAAAGTAAGAGAAATTCCAAAAAAATTTAAGCGCATAACTACCTGATTTCAAATCGGGTAATTCTACGGTAAAACACGTAATTCTACGCAGTCAAGTCAAAAAGGGCGCATGGCTTTTACGAACCGATTCTTGAAGTATTTGGAATAAAGATTGTCTTCTCTTACCCCTTTGGAAGAGGAAGCGTGAATAAAAATAACCTCGTTTATATTGCGAACTTCGGTCACAATACCCACGTGAGAGACATATCCGGCCTTGCCGGCATCGGGCACGTAAAAAATCCAATCACCCGCCTTAATATCTTTAACTTCTTCGATTTCCGTACCGAATTCAGCTTGTTGCCATGAAATACGCGGCACTTTCAAGCCTACTTCCGAATAAACATTACAGATTAACCCCGAACAATCTATTCCTTTTCGGTCGTTACCGCCGCTGCGATAGGGAGTACCGGTATAGGTGCGGGCTGTTCGCACAATATCACGTACATAATTGGCATAGACTCCTTTCGGTTTTACAAGCAGGGGTCGTTTAGAGGCAGAGGTTTTGGAAGGAGAGGGTGAAGATTTAAATACAGCACACGAGCTCAGGTACAGACCCATCGACAAAATCAAACCTACGCTAAACAATCGCATCATTCTGTAAAAGGTTGGGTTTACAAAAATAACGGAAGAAATAGCGAAATTAGCGTAATCCGGTGAGATTTCTTTATGGTTTTTCTACTTTCGTATTACTCACAAAGGCCACCGATTTACCGTCAGGTGACCAAGAAGGAGTATTGATAGTCCCCTGTCCCCCGTAAATGTAAGCGATGGTTTGCGGGATTCCGCCGCTTGCAGGCATAATACGCAACATTACTTTTTTGTAAAAGGGATGATCGGTGGGGTTAATCTCTTTCGGAAACGAAATGTACAGGATTTGTTTGCCGTCGGGCGAAAAGTGCGGAAACCAATCGTTGTATTCGTCAAACGTTACTTGTTCCTGTTGGCTTCCGTCGGGCCTCATACGCCAAATTTTCATGGTACCCGTTCT
Organism: Spirosomataceae bacterium; assembly: GCA_046329125.1. Lineage (GTDB taxonomy): Bacteria > Bacteroidota > Bacteroidia > Cytophagales > Spirosomataceae > Runella. Next base: position 82,834 of record JAXLVD010000006.1, read on the forward strand.
CACCGAATTGAAATAAATATACTTACCGTCAGGGCTGTATTCGGGGCCGTCGTCTAAGGTGGGTGAATTGGTCAGTGGTGTTTCTTTTTTGGTGGCTATGTCAATGGCCCAAATATCGTATTGATTGTTTCTTTGCCCCGTAAAGATCAACTGTTTTCCATCGGGCGACCAACTGTGCAAATAGGAATGCCCTAATTCCGGCGAGGTGATCTGTACGGGGCTGTCTGAGCCTGTAACGGGAAGTGTATATAAGGTTGAGGTCCTTTTTTGACCGTAATGATTACTGATCGCCAGCATTTTACCGTCAAAAGAAATGACATGGTCGTTATTGTTTTGTTTTTGCGGCCCCGTGTTCAACACCTCTATCTTACCGTCAGCTAAGGTATAGCGATACATCAATCCTTCGCTGTTATAAAGCAAATATTTCCCGTCTTTGGTCCAATTGGGTGCCTGCAGCGAGTTGGTGGCCGTGTGCAGGATTTTGCGCAAACCGGTTTTTACCTCCATCACTTCTATTTGGCTTCCGATGTAATCGCGATACGGTCTAAAATTTTTGGCGGCGGGAATCGTGATTCTTACATTGCTGAATACGGCCTTTTCTACCACTTTTTCTTCGTGAGAGCAAAGAAACAAACCGGCAAATAGTTCCTCATTCAGCACCATCTCTTTAGAGACCGACTTATAGTTTTCTCCTTGGGTAGCTGCCGAAAAAGTAAACACGTTCCCGATTCGCTGAAACTCAATGTGTACAGGATGATACGTAGAAAGCTCTGTCTGATAGGTCACCGAATCAACCGCCGTTCGGTATTGCAGGGAGGTCAGAATATCGCCGTGTACGCAGGCATCGGCATAGGCTGAATGATTGTTTAAACTGTTTCGGGCAATGATACCGATTTTACGATGCGGATTGGTACCCGCGCCTATAAATCGGATGCTCGCACTGATGATGAAGTCTCCCTTGATCTTTTTGTACAGAAAATTAAACTGATCGGTTTTGTCCCACATATTGATGCCTGCTCCTTCTAAGGTATATTCTTGGGTATTGGCATCAAAAGCCGCTTTTCCCTGAATCACCGGATTACCGACATCTGTACGATCGTCAAACAGGCCGATTTTGCTCCAAGTTTGCGCAAAAGCCGAAGAAGTCACCCCACAAAACAGGGTGATGAGAACACAGCTGAAACCTTTCATGGTGTTTTAGTTAAAGGTTGAATTTATTTTAGAGTGAGTTGGCTCAAACTATCCGATACGACCTATACTAACATCAGGTGTGGCTGCCCAAACAACGGATTGCATCAGCACCAAATCGGCCAATGCTCAGAAAGACTGACCTTTGATCAGCACTGACATTCGAATCGACTGCTCTTTCAGATGCAAAAACTTTTTTCGCTCTTCATCTTTCATAAAGCGATTCAGATCCTCTTCTGCCTCAAACTGAACGAAGTGGACTTCATACGGGGGTTCCATGGCACTCTCAATGATTTCTTCTGCCGTCGGGCGTAAACGCAGTAACAATTTTCCGCCGTATTTGGCAATGAGCGGAATGGCTACGTCTTCGAAAGCATGGAATACCTCCTCCTGTCCTTCCTGTATATAAATGAGTTGGGTAATGTAAATCATTCTTTTTTACCGGTTATCTATCTCCGCGACTAACTCTCGGATAATTCGCGTTAATTCATTTTTTTTAGCTTCAATCTCCACTTTGTTTTCAAAATAGACCAAGCGTCGGTCTTTGTAATCTCCCGAAAGCAGTTCTGATTGGATACCGACAATGGCCGGATGATGAAAGACCAACAGAATTTTATCTTTTCGGTGGTTGAAGGTCAGCATATCGGCGGAAGTATAATAGCTGAGCGAATTCCATTTGATACGCTCCGCGATTTTATCACTTGCCTGCAAAATAATTTCTCTGACCTGCTGCGTTTCCGAAAACAGCGGATTGGAGCGTAAGGTGTTCACAAACGCATCGACGACTTCCTCCTCCGTTGGTTTAGGTATTTTTTTTATAGACATAGCTGCTTCATTCCATGGTTTTTTTATAGTCGCCTGACTCGAATGTTGCGATAATACGCCCGTTGGCCGTGGTGCTGAAACATTAAATGCCCTTCGGTATCGGTATGGAAATTAGGGTTATTCTTAAACTTGCTTTTGGCTAAAATAGCTTTCATCTCGGGACTGCCAATCTCAAATTCGACTACTTTTACGCCGTTCAGCCAATGCTCTACGTGCCCTGCTTTATGAATCAGCCTTGCCTGATTGAATTGTCCGATCGGTTTCAGGGTTTTGTTTTTAGGTTTTATTAAATCATAGACCGAGCCCGCCGACCGAACAGCCGCGGTATCATTAAAGTATTTGTCGTCTAACACTTGTATCTCAAAATTCTCCAACCAATTAGGGCTGTTTCCATTACCCGACTCCATGGCTTTTTTTTCCTGAACGTGGAAAAATACACCCGAGTTGGCTGCCGTATCCACGGCCCACTCGTATTCCAATTCGAAATCCCGAAAACGTTCTTTGGTAATCAAATCTACGTTCTGCGTCTTCGGCACTGCGGTCAATGCCCCCTTTTTTACTACCCAAACGCCTTCAGGGAATGTGTCCATTTTATACCCGCGCAATGCCTCCGTAGATTTGCCGTCAAAGAGGGTGGTCCAACCTGTTTTTTGGGCAAACAGCGCATTGCTTATGCCTGTAATCATCATTAGCGAAATAAAAATTTTCATCGGCTCATTGCTTAGAAGTGAAAACATAACGACTCATCCTGTCGCCCGGCGTTGAAAAGTACTTCCGACAAACACAGTCATCCGTCCAAACAAACTCTTTTTCAGAACAAGTTTTCTTCCGGCGTCTAAAGGAAATGTGAATGAAGCGTTTACGTTTAAAGGGATTGAGCGACCGTTCTACTTATACGAATTTACTTTGATAAAAGTGAGTACCGACCGATGCTATATTTATCTTGAAAACGGCCGTTTAGGATCAGAACTTAGTAACGGATTCTGTCTGAAAAACTCATCCAAAATAAGTAGCTTTGCGAACTTTTTTTTAACCTATGATGCATTTTAAAATGAATAATACTCTCAAATACACCGCTTATATTCTCATTTTCAGTCTTATTTGGCTTATTGGTGAAAAATTGCTCGGTTATCATAATACCATCGTTGATTGGCTTCCTTTTACCAGTTTATTGTGGCTAATTTTGATCGCCGGGTTTTACATTGCTTTTCTGCGGACCGAATATGCCGGTAAGACAGGTCGCCGTTTTGGAAAAGAGTTTAAATCCCTCCTGAAGTTGAGTATTTACTGGGTGATTGGATTTATAGTGGTCAAGAGTCTTTATTACCGGTTTATCAATCCGGATTATTTCAATGATCTTCTTCTTCGGGGCCGCGAGTGGCTGACTATGACCGCAACCTCTGACGAAAACTTCGAAAATGCCACTCAAATGATGGAAGATTTTCTGCAACTGCCCGTCTACGTAGCCGTCACTTCACTGGCTCAACTGCTATTCGGTCTTATTTACTCTCTGTTAATCCCTGCTTTTTCTAAAAGAAAATAGCCCAAATTCAATTCTTATTTTATTTATCAACACTTTAGCAATCAGCATATTAAGCAAATTAAAATTTACAAAAGTGTTGGTTGCCGGCCAAAAATCAAAACTATTTCAAAGTGTAAGACGTTTATCGTAGTGTTGGAAACGATACTTACCTTCGGGCATTCGGTACCTCGCCCAACGGTCGAGAGGGTGTTGCAGACAAACTTTCTGACGACTCCTCGGCACGTACGTATAAGCAACAAGTTGATTGATAAATTATCGGCATGAACAACCCTCGAGTGGCCGTGTTCCGAAAGGCCCACTTTAATGCTGCGCATCGTTTGAATAATCCGAGTTGGTCGGAGGAACAAAATGCGCAGGTATTCGGAAAATGTAACTACCCTCATTATCACGGGCATAATTACGAGTTGATCGTCCAAGTAACCGGACCCGTCAACCCGGACACAGGCTACGTTGTTGACTTGGGGTGGTTGAACAGTTTGATTGAGCGGTATGTGCTCGAAAAATTTGACCATAAAAACCTAAACTTGGATACGGAGGAATTCAAGCACCTCAATCCCAGTGCCGAAAACATTGCTATTGTCATTTATAACATTTTACGTGGGCACTTGGCGACCACGTTAGACTTGAAAATCAGACTCTATGAAACCGAACGAAACTTCGTGGAATACCCCGCGTAACACCGCCGACCTCGTGGAATTAACGCCGGACGAGTGGGGCGATGAACACGGGCTGAGTGCTTACAATACGCCTCTGCGAGAAGATGCTTTTGAATTGAGTGACGTCGAAAAGGTAGAAAAAATTGAGCTGCATTTCCGCGAGATCATGGAAATTTTGGGGCTTGACCTGACCGACGACAGCCTGAAAGGAACGCCGCGGCGTGTCGCGAAAATGTACGTAAAAGAAATTTTCAGCGGCCTGAACCCCAAAAACAAGCCCAAAGCGACCCTCTTTGAGAATAAATACAAATACAATGAAATGTTGGTAGAAAAAGACATCAGTTTCTATTCCAACTGCGAACATCACTTTGTGCCTATTTTCGGTAAAGCACACGTCGCCTATATTTCGAGCGGAAAAGTCATCGGCTTATCTAAACTGAATCGGATTGTCCAATATTTTGCCAAACGTCCGCAAGTTCAGGAACGACTGACGGTGCAGATCGGTAAGGAACTGCAACAAATTCTTCAAACCGAAGACGTAGCCGTTATGATGGATGCGAAACACCTCTGCGTAGCTTCTCGCGGCATTCAGGACGACACCAGCACTACCGTGACAACGTTCTACGGGGGTAAGTTTAAAGAAGAAGCTACCAAAAACGAGTTCTTGAAATATTTGTAGGTAGTTTATTGTCAAGGGTTTAACCTATAAACCGCATACTTAAAAACAGTAAACCTCTATTCCACTCCCATGAGGGTCAAAGCAGCACGGGCTTTATTGTCAATGCTGTTTTTATACTCGTGCTTGGGGTAATTGAGCGCTTGTTTAAAATAACTCACGGCCTTGGTTTTTTGTCCTTTAGCCTGGTAAATATACCCCAATTGCAAAGCAGAGGCAGCCCCGAAATAGAAACTTGGTGACTGACTCAAGACGAGAGCCCGTTCGTAATGCCGGATGGCTGAATCGGGGTGATTTTGGCGTTGAAAAATTCGACCTGATCGGTAGTGAAATTCGGCCTTATCACGAGCCTCCGAAAACGAAGTCTCCTGCAACGGTTTCAATCCGTTCATTGCTTCTGTTAAGTACCCTCCATCAAACGCCAATCGTGCTTTCATCAGTATTTTTTGCCGGGCAGAGACCGTGCCTTTTGTAAAATTTTCGGCAAATTTTTGGGCGGCTTTGTCCGCCTCTACGTAGGCAGTCCCTACCGTTGCTACTTTATTGAGGTAAGGTTTTGCTACCCCGTCTTCATTGGCCAGCCAATGGCTCAGAAACAATTTCAGATAGGCATCTTTCAAAAAATTCTGTCCCTTATAATGCGTCAAAAAAGCATTCAAATGAATTCGGGCAGTTTCATAATCGCTCTTTTGCAACAGGATTTCGCCTTTCAAATAATCTAAAAAAGGAAAAGGAGCATACATAGGACCCGTAGGACGCTCATTGAGCAATCGTAATGCCTGCTCCCCCCGCCCGTCTTTCATCGAAACAGTTGTTCCAAAAAAATGAAGCAGCAAATTATCCGGCTGACGGTTAATCAATTGCAGCAGGTCTTCATTTTGGGTTTCGGTATAACCCAGTATGTACGATTGCAACAACAGTTCAATCAATTTGGCTTCTTTGTCAAACAGCGGGTCTTTCTGCACAACTCGCTGAATTTCGCGCATCCCCGTTTGGATATTCCCCCTCAACCCCAGCAACTTAGCCACCCATTGGTAGTTTTGCGGCGTTGAGCCGATCAGGACGTGCAGCAATCCAAGTGATTTGTAAGTGGCAATGAACTCCGGGAAGATACGCGCATTCTCTTCCAAGAGGCGATACGCTTTGATGATATCCCAAGAAGCACTTACCTCTTTTCCGAATTTCAGTTTGACAAACGCCCAATGTAACCGTATTTCGGCCTGCCATAACCGCTGATAGGGAGAATCAGGCGGCAAGTCGGCCAATACTTCCAATCGTTTGTCCGAATTGGGCGCCAATTGTTCAAAAAGAGGCTTAGAGTCGCTTACCAACAACGTCACCATATCAACATAATCCTCGACATAAAGTGCAAAGGCATTGGTCCGGCTTTTGTTTTCTTCTTTGGCCAAAAGTTGGCGGGCAGTACTGAGCTTCAGTTTGAAAATTTCATGGTAAGCCGTTTGCAGATGAGGGGGAAGCGCGTAGGGCGAGTTTTGGGCAAAGGAGGAAAAAATAACGAATGACGAATGTAGAATGACTAATAAAACTACAAAAGGCGAACCTATCTTTTTCACAATGTAAAACCTTCTTTTTGGAGCAGGTTAGCCAATGAGAATTGGTATTCACCGAGTAGTGTTACGTTTCTGTCCCAATCAGAAATAACACCATCCTGTCCTTTACGAGCTATAAATTGCTGCCTGATGCCCGAGAAAAACCAAATCACTTCTTCAACACCAAATTCCAAAAGCTTTTTCGTTTTGAGTCCATAATAATCCACTTCTGTTACTCCAAAATCGACGGTATCAGCCTGAATATCCACTTCAATGACGGCTAATGGCGGAATTTCAAAGTATTTATCTTTAAAAGGATGATTTTGCAGCATAGACTTTTCATAGATCACAATGTCCGAGGAAATATTACTGCGTTTTTTAAGGTGAAAACCTACCTCATTGGTCATTACAAAGTATTTCTCTCCGTCTAAATGCTTCAACAGGTATTTCATTAAAACTCCGATAATTATGGCTTGGGTATCGCTTTCGCCCATAATTTCTTCCAACGTTTTTAATTGATTCAATACATCTTTATAACCCCGATAGTACATAGGTTTTCCGTCGTACTCTTCATAAATCAACGATTTGGGGATTTCATGTTTGGCAAACTTTGTTCGGATGCGTTTGCGCTTGGCGGAAACAGCTACCATATCAGTTCCTGTTTTTTTATTATTGAGAGACGACGAGATACTGAATCTCACCAACATTGTAAACTATTCAAAGATAATCAATTCCGGCACTACCCTACTTCTTCAATGATACATTTCTTTTGCTGAAACAGAAAACTGTCGCCGCGTTGTTTGCCCATCAAAGAGGCTCCCAAAGGAGATTGAGGCGAGACAACAATGATTTTTACTCCGGAAATTTCAACCATTCCCGTGCTGACCGCCACAAAAAAGTAGCCGGTACCGGTTTGGATCAACGCCCCCAATCCTACTTTCTGAAAAACAAAATCGGGGTCAATGCGCTCTAAAACTGCCCGTTCCCGACTTATCTGATCGTACAGTTGCGCATGGCGGTCGCGTTCGATCTGTGCCATCGCACGAGCGGTTTCGTATTTATCGCCTGCCGAACTTTTGGTTTCTTCGTTAGCTGAATTCTGGGCAGATTGCATGGCGTCAAAAGCCGCCTGCATTCGCGTATCCAAGTGATTTTTAAGGTATTCTAAGAGTTGTACTTTCAATTGCTTTTTCGTTCTACCAATGATGATTGATGAGTTGATCGTAAGTACCGGCAAAAGCCGATTGTTTTACTCCTTCCGACGACAAAAAATCGTGCGGGAAACCTAATTCTATTTTACTGATCTCATTGAGACGCTCCATAAGTTCGTCAGGAATGGAAAAACTTAGGCAACCTAATGAATCCTGTAATTGCTCTACTCTCTTCGCCCCAATCACCGGCATAACGTTGGCTACTCGCTGACGCGCCCAGTTAATAGCGATTTGCGTCGGAGTAACGCCCAATTCCTGCGCAATAGCCACTACCTCTTGGGCTATTTCCCGGCTGCGTTCATTGCGTCGAAGACTGTTTTCGGGTACGCGCCCGCCTTCTCCCCGCAGGTATTTGCCCGTCAAAGCGCCGCCGCCGATTACTCCCCAAGGTGTCACAGCTATGTCCAAGGCTTTCGCCATCGGGAGCAAATCGCGCTCAGCCCCGCGCTGAAGCAAAGAGTATTCGATCTGCAAGGCGGTAAATTGCCGCCAACCGCGTAATTCGGCCAACATATTAGCCCGCGAAATCACCCAAGCAGGCGTGTCCGAAATACCGATATAGTGTACTTTTCCACTGCTGATAAGGTCATCCAACCCTCGCATTACTTCATCAACCGAAGTGGTAAAATCCCACATGTGTACCCAAAACAGGTCGATGTAATCGGTGTTGAGGCGTTTCAGGCTCTCGTTCAGCGAACGAATCATATTTTTACGATGGTTACCCGCAAAGTTGGGGTCTCCGTCACGGTCCATTAACGTATATTTGGTAGCCACCACAAAATGATCACGGTCGGCCGCAATAAAATCGCCCAAAAATTTCTCCGACGTACCCTCGGTATAGCGGTTGGCAGTGTCTAAGAAATTGCCGCCGGCATTGGCATAAGCTTCAAAAATTTTCTTACTTTCGTGTTTGTCAGCCCCCCATCCCCACTCGGTGCCGAAGGTCATGGTACCCAAGCAGATTTCGGAGACGCGAAGACCGGATTTTCCCAATAATTTGAATTTCATAGAGTTCTAATTTGTTACATGAAGGTGGGCAATTCGCTTTCAAAGAATCAAATCTTTCATCCAAAACTACGCAGAAAAATCAACTTATTATGTGTTTTCACAATTCATTAACCGCCACGGTCGAAGAAGCAGAAAAGCGTTTTGGGGTTAAAAAAGAACCTAAAACAGTTGACTATGAGCCTGTTTATCATGGAAATGGGTTTGAATATCCTACTTGGCCGGTCATTACCGCTCAGGCTCCCGACAGCCTTCAATTTTATCGTTGGGGCCTTATTCCCCGTTGGGCTAAAAGTCGGGAAGAAGCCAATGAACTGCGTGCCGGAACGCTCAATGCCAAGGCAGAAACGCTGGACGAAAAGCCGTCTTTCAAGTATGCGTTGCAGGATGCACAGCGCTGTTTGATCCCTTCTACGGGCTTCTTTGAATGGCAAACGGTGGGCAAACAAAAATTTCCCTACTTCATTCATCTCCGAAATCAACCGCTGTTTGCCATGGCGGGGATTTGGGAAAGCTGGCAAAATCCGGCTTATGCCGATGACGTTTGGCACACTTTTAGTGTAATAACCACGGAGGCTAATCCGTTGATGGCACGCATCCACAATACCAAACAACGAATGCCGTTGATTTTAGTACCGGGTACCGAGTCGCTTTGGTTGCAATCTGAGGTCGATAAATCGGTCTTAAAAGAAATGGCGCAACCTTTGGATGAAGAACTGATGGAAGCTTATACTGTAGGACGGATGATCAGCAACCGTAAAGTCAATTCGAACGTCCCGGAAGTACTCCGCCCGGCCCATTATCCGGAGCTATCGCACCGACAATTAAGTTTATTTTAAATAAATCCATTCATTATCAGTAATTTTCGTAGTTATGCTCAGAAAACTCATTTTGTGGGCTTGTATTTGCGGATTAGGTTGGGGAACATCTTCGTGTTTCAGATCATGGCGAAAAAACGACCGTGATATTCGGGAACACTACGCCAATCGGAACATAAAGCCGACTTTCTACACCATTCAAAACGACAGTTTAAAACTGTTTGTTGCTACCACAGGAGCTGATACTTTGCCTCCTTTATTGCTTATTCACGGGGCGCCCGGGGCTTGGTACGGCTACCTCAATATGATTGATGATACCCTGCTGCAACGCCGCTTTCACATCATTGCCGTAGATCGACTCGGTTACAATCATTCCAGTTTCCGCAAAAAACGCTTCGTTACTTCCATAGAAACGCAGGCCCGAGCCGCTGTTTTGGCCCTATCGCTGAATCATTCGCGTAAAAAAGGCATCTTGTTGGGACGTTCTTTCGGTGCTCCTATCGCGGCTCAAATCGCTATTTTAAAGCCACAATATTTCGAACAATTGGTCATGCTGGCACCGGCCATTGATCCGGCCAAAGAAAAGTTCTGGTGGTTTTCCAAGCCTGCCAAATTTTGGCCGGTACGCATGTGGCTGCCGCACCGTATCAATGTAGCAACTTTTGAAAAATTTGCCCATGCCAAGGAATTGGAAATTTTAAGCAAGCAGTGGTGCAAGTTAGAGGTTCCTACAACGGTCGTTCAGGGGGGAAAAGACTGGATTGTTGACCCGGCCAATCTGGATTTTGCCCGTCGACAATTAGCCGATAAATGTGCCAATTTCATTTTTTTGCCCGAAGCCGGACACCTGATTTCCAACTCCCATCAGGAACTGGTACGAAAACTGATTCTTTCACCGTTTCAACCTTCAACCGTTGCGGGAACCGCCCAAGCGGGGAGTCAGGAAGAAAATAAATAGCTGTTTGTTTTAACGTAAGTTGCCGCATTCAACCGGTTCTTCTTTCATGGAACCCTTATCGGCATTCGCCGTTTTTTCAATATTCATGATATTGGGTTCGTTTACCCATAGCCAACAAGGGAAGCAAGCCCCCAAAAAAATTATTACAGGAGCCGATCAATCGTCATAAAATCAGGTATCGGTAGGTTTCCCAAGACACGTTTTTTGATATGAGTCAAAGCAAACCAATGGACAACTTTAGCCAATTGGCCGGTAGCGAAAACCTTAAAAAAATAAGTACCGGAACCGGCGAAGATAAAATACGTAAAAGTTGGGAACCGGGTCTTTCCAACTACAAGAAAATGAGGGAGAAGTATTTGTTGTATCCTTGAACGGACTAAGTGATAAGTGAAGAGAGATAAGTGATAAGAAATCTCATCACTCTTAACTCATCACTCATCACTCATCTCTAAAAAACCTACCCTTCCAGTACTTCTGCTGAAATCCCTACATTGGAGAATCCGCCGTCGTGGAACAGGTTCTGCATGGTGACCATACGAGTATAATCAGAGAAAAGTACGGTTACAAAATCGGCGCAGGAATCTGCTGAGGCATTACCCAAGGGTGCCATTTTTTCGGCAAAATCAAAGAATTTATCAAACCCTCCGATCCCGTTTCCGGCCGTTGTCTTGGTGGGTGATTGCGACACGGTATTGACGCGTACTTTCTTCAGTTTGCCGTAGCGGTAGCCGTAACTGCGCGCAATAGATTCAAGCATGGCTTTGGCCTCGGCCATATCGGTATAGAACGGAAACGTCCGTTGAGCCGCCATGTAAGTCAACGCTACTACACTTCCCCACTCATTGATAGCATCCATTTTCTCGGCTACCTGCAAAAATTTATGAAACGATAACGCAGATACGTCTATGCTTTTCAAAAACCACTCATAGTTCAAATCACCGTAGGCCCGGCCTTTACGAATGTTGGGCGACATACCGATGGAATGCAATACAAAATCTACTTTTCCTCCCAAAACCTCCATTGACTTTCCGTAAAGGTTTTCAATTTCCTCTACAGAAGTAGCATCGGCGGGAATGATTTCGGCTTCGCAAGCCTCTGCCAATTTTTTGATCTCGCCCATACGCATTGCAATAGGAGCATTGGTGAGCGTAAAAGTAGCCCCTTCTGCTTTGGCCTTCATAGCCACTTTCCACGCAATAGAGTTTTCGTCAAGCGCACCTGAAATGATGCCGCGTTTACCTTCTAAAATTCCGTTTGCCATTTTTTTAAGTTTGCAGTTTTCTGTTTTCAGTTTACCGTTTGTTGTTTACTGTTCAAGGGGGTTTCCTCCACCGTACACCCTAAACATCCCTAACCGTAAACCATAATCAACAAGGCAAAGTAACGAATTTTTGAGCAAATAGTATTTACTGGATTTGTCCTCATTCCGGAATATATCCTCTATCTATCAGTTCCTGCCGAGGATGGGAAAGCAAATACGTTGTACCGTTTTGCAGTAAATAGGTTTGATCGGCTACATCCAAGACCTCTCGATAGAGATGGTCAGTAATCAGAATGCCCTTATTTGCTTTTTGTGTTTGAATTATTGTTTTCAACTGCTCCACATAAAGAGGCGACAAATGAGAAAACGGCTCATCCAGTAATACAAACTGTACAGGCGAAAGCAATAGCATCAACGTCTCCAAAAACCGTCGTTCTCCTCCTGAAAGTTGGCCCATACGTTGGTTTTTCAAAAGAGGCATTTTTTCGCAGTTCACCGAATCAGTCCGGATGCCATACCACTCAAATGCCTCTCCTACCCGCATGGAAGCAGGCGTTAAGGGATGTTGAGGTAAATAACGCACCAACCCCGGTGTTCGATAAGGCGATTTGATATATTGCCCATTCCATCTGACTGACTTGTAGGTAGGTGTCAACGTTCCGAAAATGATTTGCAGCAAACAAGACTTTCCTCCGCCGTTTCGTCCCAAAACAGCCGTTACCCGGTTGCCCGGTATTCTGAGATAAATATTTTGGAGAATCTTTCGATCTCCAAATGACAATTCGATACTGTCGGCCTCTAAAACAGCGAACTGCTCCATGAAATAATCGTTAATAACCCGAAAAACAAGAACATATCCAGCCCGAAAGCCCCCGCATAAAGCACAGTAACAGAATACCCTAAGTTCTGATAAAAGAGGTAAACTTGGCGAAAAAACGTATGCACAAGCACCCAAATCACGCCGTACGAAGCTAATTTCAGCCAAAATAACAAAGCTAAAAAAGACCACAACTTTTCTCCCATCGGAGTACCGGCCACCAACCAGCCACCCCAAGCCACGGCGTGGGTAACTATTCGAAAATTTCGATAAAAAAGAAGAATTACGGGTAGCATATTGTTCAGAATAGCCGGCAAGCTACCCGAAACGTTTCACTGAGACAAAGCCGTTAAGAAACTTTAAGAAAACAGTTTCCGTACCGGCATTTTCCCATTCGTAAACCGATACCGCCACTTAACATAAACCGCCCCTCCTCCCCTATCAAAATACTACTTTTGTTTGTTGTTTTATCGTATATCTGTTTGGTCATTTATGTTTTACCCATTTATCAATTGCATATAAAAATGTGGCAATTTATTAAGTACGTTTTTGCGACCATCGTTGGTTTATTTATCTTTTCGTTGCTCGGTTTTTTCCTGTTTATCGGCTTGGCGGCAGCTCTGGGCTCGTCTGATGAAAAAACGGTTGTGGAGAGTAATTCTGTGCTGAAACTCAACCTCAACAGCCCTATTCAGGAAGTTTCGGTCGAAAATCCTTTTGCCGAATTTTCGGGCGGTCAGGGTGATGTGATCGGTTTGTTAGACATCAAATCGGCTTTGGCCAATGCCAAACTCGACGATAAAATCAAAGGGGTTTATTTGGATGTTCAATACCCGATGGTGGGTTGGGCTTCGGCCGAAGAGATTCGCGATGCTGTCATTGACTTCAAAAAGTCAAAGAAATTCGTGTACGCCTACGGCGAAGTTATGACCGAGAAAGCCTATTATTTGGCATCGGTAGCTGATAAGATTTACCTGAATCCGGCAGGAGGCATGGAGTGGAACGGTTTGAGTGCGGAGTACGATTTCTACAAAGGCACGTTAGATAAACTGGATATAAAGCCGCTGGTGTTTCGGGTGGGTGAATTCAAAAGTGCCGTTGAGCCTTTCTTCCGCGAAAATATGAGTGATGCCAGTCGTCTGCAAAATCAGGTGTTGATCAACAATGTATTCGATCACGCCATTGAAAAAATCTCACAATCCCGTAACATTCCCGTTGCTCAACTGAAAAATTTAGCCGATTCGTTGACCATTGATGCCCCTCAGGATGCCCTCAAGTACAAACTCATTACCCACGTAGGCTACTACGATGAAGTAGAAACGGCCCTTCGGAATGAGCTGAAAATGAAGGAAGACGACAAAATCAAGTTTGTCGGTTTGAGCAAATACGTCAAATCGGAAAAACACGTAAAGGAAGGCTCTTTTGATCGCCGAATTGCCGTGATCATCGGTGAGGGCGCCATTTATTCGGGCAAAAGCGGTGACGGTAACATCGGTTCCGAAACGATTGCGGAGGAATTACGCAAAGCCCGCAAAGACAAAAAAGTAAAAGCGGTAGTATTGCGAATCAACTCACCGGGCGGCAGCGCCTTAGCTTCTGATGTCATGTGGCGCGAAGTACAATTGACCCGTAAAGAAAAGCCCGTGATTGCTTCCATGTCCGACGTAGCGGCCTCAGGCGGCTATTACATGGCCATGGGCTGTGATAAAATTGTAGCCCAACCCAATACCATTACGGGTTCCATCGGTGTTTTCAGCGTTCTGTTCAATTTTGAAAATGCATTCCGTAACAAGTTGGGCATCACCTTCGACCGCGTCAATACCAATGCTCACTCGGATTGGCCCAGCGTAACGCGTGACATGACTCCTTTTGAAAACAATCGGATTCAGCGCAGTACCGAAAATATTTACGCGACATTCACTCGAAAAGCAGCCGAAGGACGTAAGATGCCATTGGCAAAACTGCAATCCTTAGCTTCCGGACGCGTATGGTCGGGCAAAGAAGCCAAAGCCAACGGTTTGATTGACGAATTCGGCGGCTTAGACAAGGCCATTCAAATCGCGGCCCAAGCAGCCAAATTGAAAGAAGGAGATTATCGTGTGAAATACCCCGCTCAAAAGAATGTATTAGAGGAATTGATCAACAAGTTCACCGGAGACGCCGAAGAACAATTGATGCAACAAAAACTCGGCACCTTCGCTCCTTATATCAAAACACTCAAGAAATTGCAGCAAATGGAAGGAATTCAAGCCAGAATGCCTTTTGAGATGAGAATCAAGTAAGTAAAAAAAGACAAAATTAATAAGTGTCGAGGGTCAAGTGCAGAATGTCGAATTAAAACTCGACACTTTGCATTTGACCCTCAACTTTTTATTCATTCGACATTCTGCACTGAGAACTCGACACTTTGCATTTGACCCTCAAATTTTTGTTCATTCGACATTCTGCACTGAGAACTCGACACTTTAAAACTTACTCTCTCACCGCTCCGGTGCGCCAAGCTTCGACCATCGGATACCAAATCGGTTGATACTCTACGTAACGTTGCAGTTCATAATGGTCGTCAACAAACTGATTTTGACGGCGATTGAACGTAAAATTGATTTCGGAGAAATTGGCCCGCTGCGAGTACACCCACACTTCCCGATCTTTGCTGCGCTGTACCCGATCGGGTGGCCCCATAATAACGAAGATCATTCCTTTGTCGGTCTTCCAGCCTTCTTTGTAACTCGTAAACAGGCGATTGGCTTCCTCAACCCGATTATAAAATACGCTGATGGTTCGTTTAGCTAAATCGGTATTGCCGCTCATTAACGTCAGCCAATAGCGATCCAACGATTTTTTGGGATCTTTGGAAGCCAGCAATTCATTAATTTCCTGATTTTGGCTCATGTACATCACGGGACGAATCAATTCATTCGGACGGGTCATTTTAGGAAAACGCTTATTAGTCACCACCAACCCGATGCCCGCCGCATCCGTTGTATCTTCGGTCATGTAGTACAACCCTTCCTCCTTGAAAGTCAAGGGAGTACTTGTATTAATCATAAAGGTGGTATCTACCCCTAATGTACGGGGAGCATTACGAGGAGTAGTATTCATCGGCGACGAAGCCGCTTCAAAATCGTGCTTATAACGCATGACGTACAACGGCTTGACGGTTTTGTTCATGTCTTTGATCAAAATCGTGTCGTTGATATTCACGTAATTTTGGAGCATTGGCACTTGGCCCGTACGTTCAAACAACGAATAGCGTTCGCTCAATTTAGTTCCTCTGAATTTCACCGCTAAGTCGTTGAGCACTTTTTTCGTTGTTCCTATTTCCGAAATTTCCGAAAGCAACACGGCCGCCGTTTGATTAGCCGGCTTCTTTACTTCAAACCGCACCATAAATTTCGTACTGCTGAGCTGAACCACATTTTGTTCATTCAAAGGAATGTTACCATAACCTAAGCGCTCCCGTGACGAAAAGTCGGGATACAAAACATAATTGAGGGTGAATTTATCGGCAAACTCTCTCCAACGGACCGGAATATTATTGGGCTTATTCAAATCAACCCGCATAAAAATTGTAATGGCGGTGGAGTCTTTAGCCAAAAATTTGCTTTTAATTCCGAGGATGGTAATATCCTCTAAGTTTTTATTGATATCTGCGGCATTGGCAGCATCGTTTTTTCGCTTTTTATTTTTGCTATTTTGCTGTGCCTCAACGACTTGACAGAATACCAATAACGTAAGAAGGAATACAAACCTTTTCATGATGCAATAGTATAAGTAATTTGTCCCGAGAGAAAGAATCGTTCCCCCTTTATCTGCAATGCCGGTTACTTACTCTTCTCTTTTTATTTCTCCTATTTAAACGTCAAAACCGGCTGAATAGCATACCCATCCCTACTTTTTCATTGAACTTATTTTATCTAAATCAGTAGTTTGGTAGTAGCGATACACTTTCAAAATGACAGCCAATGCCACCGCCGACTCTGCGGCGGCTACCACTATCACAAACAACGCCAACATTTGCCCCGTCAAACGCACCGGATCATAGCGGGCAAACGCCACTAAATTGAGATTGACGGCATTCAGAATCAATTCAATCCCGATCAATACCGCGATCGTATTGCGTTTGGTAATAATGACGGCGATACCGATGCTGAACAAAGCCGCCGCGACAAGCAAAAAATAGTGGAGGGGAACGATTGGTTGCATGATGCAATGTTAAGAAAAATATTCAAAAAAGAGGTGCTAACTTTGCCCCGATAAAACCTTTACTCCATGTCTGATACGCCCGCTCGCCTGCCGCATTATCAACATTTATACGAAACACTCCGTCAGCAATTACTTAAAGGGGCCTATGAGGTGGGCCATTTATTACCTTCCGAAAAAGAACTGCAACAAACGTATCATCTCACCCAACCTACTGTAAGGCAAGCGCTTTCTATGTTGGCCGAAGAAGGTTTTATCAAAAAATACCAAGGCAAAGGCAGTGTCGTACAACCGCTTCCTATCGGCTTAGGCATGTTATCAATCCAACCTTACGACCCTGTCCGGTCGGTTGATACAGATGAGATACGTACCGAAGTTATTCAAAAACCCGTTTTCGGCCCTTTCCCCGAAGGGTTTCTTTTTACGCCTCCGATCACCACCGATGTATTCTACCGTTTTGAACGTTTGCGCTTGGTCAATAATGAAGTGATTTTTTACGAAAAAGTCGCTGTTCCCGCGAGCGAGGTTCCCGATTTTCATAAACAACAACTCGAAAATCGTTCGTTGTTCAGTGTTTTACGCAATCGATACAACGTCATTGTAAAAAGAGGCGAAGAAAAAGTATGGGCCACCTCTGCTGCTGCTCCCCTCACCGACATCATGCGTATTCAACCCGGAACTCCTGTTTTGCGGGTTGAAAAACGGATAGAGACCAATCGCCCGCATTTGACTTTGTACTCCTCTCTGTGCGCCTGTACCGATAAGTATTTGTTGCAGGGAAGGTTTTAAAAGTCGCCGTTCTCTCTGTATATTTGATTTTCCAACACCCAACCTCTCTTCTTATGAGTGCATTATCTCAAATCAAACAAAAGGTATTGGCGGCCAAAGAACACCTCTTTCCGCAAACAGAATTTGAAGCAGCAACCCTCCCTTGGATAGACCGTAAAGAGGCTGACGTAGATAAATTCATAAAAACCTACCAACCTCCTTTCCAAGTGTCGTATGACTTGGCCGAAAAGTTGAAATTTTGGCAGAAAAACGGCTATGTAATTCTGGAACAATCCATTCAATCAGAATTGCTTGATGTGTTTTGGGCAGACGTTGAAGAATTGACAGAACACCCTGAAAAATACAAAATGTGGGCACGCATTGACCTTCCCAAATTTGACCCCGTACGCGAACGCCACATCAAAGACTTTCCCAAAGAAGATTTAAAGGAAAAATATGTAAAACTCAATGACTTTCATAACCTATCGGTAGCGGGTAAAAAACTCATGACCCATCCTGCTATTGTGACGTTTTTGGATGCCATTTTTCAACAGCAGGTAGTGGTGATGCAAAGCCTGACGTTCATGTACGGCAGTCAGCAGCCTACGCACCAGGATTTTCCTTGGGTAACGGCGAAAGTACCCAGCCATTTAGCCGCGGCTTGGATTCCGCTGGAAGACATAAAAATTGATTCCGGTCCGCTTTATTATTACATCGGTTCGCATAAAATGCCCAAATTCAATTTCGGGAACGGGATTTTGTTCAACCAACGCTCTTCCCGAACTCCGTTGGAATTTGCCGAGTATCTGGATAAAACTTGTCCCGAATTGAATTATCCCAAAGACACGCTTCTTATTAAGCGTGGAGATGTGCTGATTTGGCACGCCGCTTTGGCCCACGGCGGCGATATCATTACCAATCCCGACCGCACCCGCAAATCCTACGTTTGCCATTATTCTACCCACGAAGCACAACCTTTTCACCGTCATCGTCCTGCAGATACACCGGTAACCGAATATTATAACGGAGTAGCTATCTACCAAAATCCGGATTTCGGCGATCAGGAAAATATTCTGAAGGCAGGAGAGAAATTTTAGAGAACTATTCCCAAATCACCTCAATGACCTCATTCTTGAGGTCAATGGTGGTGCGGGTTTCTCCCTCGCGGCGTTTAAGGGTGAGTTGCCCGTCACGAAGACGTACGATTTCCTGCGTCATTACGTGGGTGTTGCTTTTTTTGTGAAACACCGACACCATATCGCCCGCTTCGGGGAGTTTAGCCGTAAACGTAGTTCCTTCTGCTTTTACCTCTCTGGAATAGGTGGAATTAGATTCTGCGGGGTTCTGAAGCAAGACTAAAGCCCGCGAAGCCAACGGTACTCCATAGCCGATAAAATTGTTCCCGTACGGATATAAATGGGCTGATTTTTCGATAAGAGCAATCAATTGTTTGTTGGTCAAAGTAGGATTAGCCTGCATCAAACAAGCCGCAAAACCCGTAATCACCGGAGCCGAAAGTGAGGTTCCGTAGAGAGAAAAACAGGATACATTAGGTTTGAGGTACGGCAAAAATTCGGGGCCGATGCTGCTGTAACCGATTCGATTCCAGTAGCGTTGGTTAGTAGCTCCAATGGATAAAACGCCTTGTGCGTCGGCAGGTGTCGAAATAATGCGCCAACTCGGGTCATCGCCTTCATTGCCCGCCGATACTACTACCAAAATCCCTTTTTTGTCCGCAGCGATTTGCGCCGCCCGACTGATTACGCTCGTTTGCCCATCCATTTGGTTAGGCTGATAGTTGTCATTCGGGTCGGTAAAGCCTTTGGC
This sequence comes from Spirosomataceae bacterium, assembly GCA_046329125.1. Taxonomy (GTDB): domain Bacteria; phylum Bacteroidota; class Bacteroidia; order Cytophagales; family Spirosomataceae; genus Runella. The sequence goes on from JAXLVD010000006.1 coordinate 102,140, forward strand.
GTATCCCAGCGATGTATTGATAAGACGAACGCCCAAACTGTCCATCCATTCCATTGCCGCCACCCAATTGTCTTCTTCCCCGCGCCACTCGCGCGTACCGTGGTCAGTACGAGCCAGATAAAATTGCGCATCCGTAGCCAATCCGTGTTGCATATTTTCGGCACGGTTGGTACCTGCTATGGCGCTCATTACCTCCGTTCCGTGAAAATCAGAAAAAGACTCGGGCGTAGAATAAAATTTCTCCGATAGATTCAAAGCGGGGTTGACGTAATCCCGCTTGTCTAAGATTGCATTTCTGTCAAAAATATGTTTCAGCAAATCGCTGGCCGGGGCTTCTAAAAACCCCGCATCAATCACCCCGATGGTGATTCCTTTTCCGGTCAGACCTGCTTTTTTAAACTCTTCTGCCTGAATTTGGGTCATGACCGGTGCCATGGCCGAGCGTCGTGCATTTGCATTTTTGGCTACGTAGAAACGACCGTCCATGGGCTGAATCCGCGCCACAAAAGGCAAAGCCTGTAATTGCTGTGCCTGATGCTCCGTCAACCGAGCCGACACGGCATTGAGCCAACGGGAGGTATTCAGCAATTGACACCGGAGAAGTTGCGCCGAATGACCGGAAGCCATTTCTTCGTCCTTTGCCTGTTGCAGTGTCTTCTGCAGTTGTTTCCAATATTCCTTGCGGACCGGTAAGTCGGTTTCATCACATGACGGCAATCCCCTTTGCAATCGATTTTGAAGAGTAAGAGGCGAAATAGCGGGGGCATCCTGTAAATTTTTATCTTTGAGGAATATCCAATAGCGTTTTTGAGCAAAGGAAAACGTACTCCATGTCAAAAGAAGCAACCAACTGCTTTTGCGAAAAATAATCATTTCGTAATGTTCAAAGGATAAGAAAACGTCGTTTACGGAGGTTTCGGGGTGCAGTGCCGAAAACTTTAGCTAAATAACAAAAAAAATCTAACTTTTCCTGAAGAAAGCCACAATACCTGTGTCTGTTCGGGAAAAATGCCCAATGCCGTTACCTAACAAATAGGTAACAAAAAGTACTGAAAACGGCAAAAAAACGTATCCGAAAAGAAATAAATCTTCCTTCACCAACCAATTCTTCTTCTGTATGAAGCAAATTATTTTTTTCACTGCCACTGTCGGAAACCTCTTCTTTCTGTTTTTTACAGGACTACCCGCAACGGCACAATCCGAATCGGATTTTGCCGGTATTTTTACAAGCAATGAAACAGGCATCGTTCTGTCGATCGGAAAGAAAACCAACCGATTTGAAGGAGAATTTACCGTTCAAAACCAACGCTTCCTTTGTGAAGCTGTTTTTCAGCAAGGAGGACTTTCGGGTACGTACAATGACAACGGAACGAAGATCGGTTTTACACTTACCAAAATGGCAGGACAATATTTTCTCACTACGGAAGGGGTGAATATTCCGATGAAGCGCACTTCCAACACCTCAATAACCGCAGCAGCCCCTGCCAAACAAAATCCCCTGCCGACTACTGCTCCGGGAAGCACCGGGCCACGATTAAGCAATATCCTCATCGGCTTTTCATTCAATGCCCCCGCCGGTTGGCAAACTAAAGAAGAAAACGGCAACTTTGCCTTCAGCCAACCGGGTAAGGAGGTGGCTATCACGGTGACGCCGCATAACTACAACGATCTGAACGCGTTGAAAAACGACACCAAAAACGTACAGGACCCGGCCTCCAATACCTACCTGAACGCCCGGGTTGAACCTTACAGCAATACCGGTGCGTGGGTCATTTTCAACGGCACCATCAAAGGGCAAGCCTACACCATTGCTACCATCGCCTTAATCTCGCCCAACGGCGGCGGAGTAAATATCACCTCTTTATCGCCTGCCTCGCTTTACAATGAAATCCTCACCAATACCTTGAGAACAATCGCCAATACGGTCGCTTTCTCCAAACCGCAAACTTCTCCGCTGACCGAGCAATGGAAAAATCGCCTGAAAAGTAAAGAACTGCTGTACCTGAATACGTCCAACGGCCTTTCCGATAAGTTTTCGATTGACTTATGCAGCAACGGTCAATTTTTCAGAAAGGATGATTCTTCGTATTCTTCCCAAACCTTCACCGACGGATTTACCTACGCAGGGCGTTCCGGCAACGAAGGTCGTTGGGAAATCGCTGCCCGCGGCAATGTACCTGTCTTGTTGCTCAAAGCCAACGACGGTCAGGTGTCGCAATACGAGATTTCGGTACGACAGGCCGGCAATGAAATCGGGCTGAACGGTCGCCGCTATTTTGTACGCCAAAGTCAGCGCTGCCCGTGAAATGATTTTTGGGCATAATCGTAGCGATTAGCCCGCGGATTGGTTAATATTGCCGACACAACATCACTCAATCTTTTCCATCTATGTTTCCGAAAGAAACCTACGTCGGACGGCGTCAGCATCTGAAAAAATCCATTGAGAAAGGCGTATTGCTTTTTTTAGGCAACGACGAAACGGGCATGAATTATGCCGACAATACTTACCATTTCCGTCAGGACAGTACTTTTTTGTATTACTTCGGATTGGACAAGCCGGGTTTCGCGGCCATAATTGACGTCGAATCGGGGGAAGAATGGATCGTAGGTAACGAGATCACCATGGACGATATCATTTGGGCGGGGCCTCAACCTACTTTACGTGAGCAGGCCGAACGCGTGGGAGTCGCCCAAATCTTACCTAAATCTGCCCTCGAAGCCAAGATCAAGAGAAGTTTGAGCAGCGGGCGCGAGGTACATTTCCTGCCGCCTTACCGCCCCGAACACACCTTCAAACTCCACCAATGGACCGATTGGTCGTTGGCAGAAATTCCCCACAAAGCCTCCTTGGAGTTTATTCGGACTGTGATCAATCAACGGTCTTATAAAACGGATGAGGAAATCATCGAAATGGACAAAGCGGTCAATATTTCGGGACAAATGCACCTGAACGCCATTCGGGCTACCCAAGCCGGTAAGTACGAATACGAAGTGGTCGGTACAGTACACGGTACCGCCCGCAGCGGCGGGGGCGACTTGGCCTATCCAATCATCTTGTCGGTTGACGGACAAACCTTACACAATCACTACCATGGCAATCTATTGGCTTCAGGGCGGCTCGTATTAGGTGATTTCGGGGCAGAAACGGCCTCCCATTACGCGGGTGACATTACCCGTACGTGGCCCGTAGACAAAACATTCACTCAGCAACAAAAAGAAATTTACCAAATTGTCTTAGAAGCCAACCTCAACGTCATCCAAGAGCTGCGACCTGACGTAAAATACTTAGACTGCCACCTGATCGCTTGGAGGACAGTGGCCGAAGGACTGAAAAACCTCGGTATCCTCAAAGGCGACCCCGACGAAATGACCGAATTGGGTGTACCGGGGCTGTTTATGCCCCACGGTGTCGGCCACATGATCGGTATGGATGTGCACGATCTGGAAAATCTCGGAGAAGAATACATCGGCTACCGCGAGGGTCTTACCCGCAGCAGTTTGCTTGGCCTGAAATCATTACGTTTGGCCAAAGAACTGGAAGCAGGTTTTGTATTGACCGTCGAACCGGGTTTGTATTTTATTCCCGAACTGATCCATCTGTGGGAAAGTCAGGGGAAATTTGAACAGTTTATCAATTATGCTCAACTGAAAGCCTATCAGGGTTTCGGCGGGGTACGTATTGAAGATAACTATCTCATTACTACGAACGGTGCCCGTTTGCTCGGTGACCCGATCCCCAAGACCATCAGCGAAATCGAAGGGTTGAGATAATAACCACAACACAAACGTCGAGGAGGAAAAAGTGTCGGCGAAGCTTGGAACCTCGTCGGCCTTAAAATCCGACGTCAGAATATAAAATCAAAAATAAGCGAATGCGTTACGCTCCCATTGATTCCCAACTTTTTGTACAAAATCGCCGGCGGCTGTACCGATTACTGAAGCCCAAAAGCATGGCGGTTTTGAATGCCAACGACATCATGCCCACCAATGCCGACGGCACCATGGGTTTTCAACAAAATTCGGATCTGTTCTATCTGTCCGGCATTGATCAGGAAGAAACCCTTCTTGTGCTTTTTCCTGACCATCCCGACCCCAAATTTCGGGAAGTACTTTTTTTGCGCGAAACCAACGAAACCATCGCCGTATGGGAAGGGGAAAAACTCACCAAAGCGCAGGCAACGGAGCGTTCGGGCATTTCGCGCATTTATTCGACACATCAATTTGAGTCCATTTTCAGTCAAATGGTTTTTGAGGCCGATTATGTGTACCTCAATACCAACGAACACGCTCGGGGCGATTCGCAAGTACAGTCGCGCGATGCTCGCTATATTCGGGATTTTAAAGAACGCTACCCGCTGCATCGTTTAGAACGTTTGGCGCCGTTAACCTACTATCTGCGTGCCACCAAACAACCGCAGGAAATTGAGTTATTGAAAAAAGCCATTGATATTACCCGCGAGGGTTTTCTGCGCGTACTCCAATTCATAAAACCGGAGGTGCAGGAATACGAAATTGAGGCCGAATTTGCCCACGAGTTTCTGCGCCGGCGCTCCAAAGGCTTTGCCTATACCCCAATCATTGCTTCCGGCAAAAATTCGTGCGTTCTGCATTATATCGAAAACAACCAGCCTTGCCGGGCCGGTGACATACTGTTGCTGGATGTAGCTGCCGAATACGGCAATTACAACGCCGATCTGACCCGTTCCATTCCGGTGAGCGGGCGCTTTACCCCCCGACAGCGCGAAGTGTACGATGCGGTGTTGCGCGTTTTGAAAGCCGCTAAAGCAATGTTAGTTTCGGGGAATGTCTTGGATGCCTACCAAGCCGAAGTGGCGAAAGTGATGGAAAGTGAGCTGCTCGGCTTAGGTCTATTGACCCAACCGGACATTGAGAAACAGGACCCGGACTCGCCGGCCTACAAAAAATACTTTATGCACGGCACGTCGCATTTGCTCGGTCTGGACGTACACGATGTAGGCAGTCGCTACCGTCCGTTTGCCCCCGGCATGGTCTTTACCTGCGAACCGGGCATCTACATTCGGGAAGAAGGGCTGGGAATTCGTTTGGAAAACAACATTCTGATCACCGAAACCGGCAACATTGACCTGATGGCGCACATCCCTATTGAAGCCGAGGAAATAGAAGAGTTAATGAACCAATAATAGGTTTAGGGTTGATAGGTTTACGGTTATCCTATAGCTAACAACCTTTAAACAGTAAACCCTAAACTGTAAGCCAACGAAAGAAGTGAACGCATTTTTGACCGAAGACTTCCTGAAATTGCTCATTGCTGCGGGTTTGGGCGCGCTGATCGGCGTGGAAAGGGAATACCACAGTAAATCGGCCGGCTTGCGTACTATGATTCTCATTGCGGTCGGCTCTACATTGTTTACGATTATTTCGGCCAAATTAGGCGGCGATGCAGGGCGTATTGCCGCTAACATCGTCACGGGCATCGGTTTTATCGGGGGCGGTATCATCTTTCGCGAAAACAACCGCGTGGTCGGTATTACTACGGCAGCAACGGTCTGGGCCACGGCTGCCTTAGGAATGTGCGTAGGTATCGGTGTCTATGAAGTGGCCACCGTTTCTTCGGGAATTGTCCTCTTTGTATTGTATGCGTTGGTACCGATCCAAAATTTGATCAAACGCCGTAATCAGCTTCGCAATTACCGTATTGTGTGTAAATTCCAGCAGAAAACCCTCAAAAAATACGAAATGCTGTTCAAAGAATTGCATTTGGATGCCAAACGAGGGGTGCAAAGTCGTGTGGGGGATACGATCACCGGCACTTGGATTGTACAGGGGTCGGAGCGAAAACATGAGAAATTAACCAAGATTCTTCTCAATGACCCGGAAGTGATTGAGTTTGATTTTTAATTGTCATACCGTTAAATAAAATGCCGGACAATTATTTTACGGAAATTTATTTTTTCTTTAATTTACATTGCGGGCATTTATCCGTACAGCTATTCGCCTATTATTCAAGCATATAACTATTCTTAACAGACATGACCTCCGAAAAACGTACAGCACTGGTAATAGGCGGAACCGGATTAGTGGGAGGAACATTGATAACGCAACTGTTAGCTTCCGAAAAATACGGCCCGGTGAAAGTATTGGTTCGCAAACCGCTCGATTTGATCCATCCCAAACTGGAATCGGTTATCTTTGATTTCGACCGCCCCGATGCTGCGCAGGTCAAAGCAGACGATATCTTCTGTTGTTTGGGAACCACTATGAAAAAAGCCGGTTCCAAAGAAGCGTTCTACAAAGTAGATTTTACCTACCCCCACGAAATCGCCAAAATGGGCTTAGAAAACGGAGCTACCCGCTTTGCCATAGTCACGGCGATGGGAGCCGACACTAAATCTCTATTTTACTACAACCGAGTAAAGGGGGATATTGAAGAAGCCCTCAAACAATTGGGCTACGAAACCCTGCTGATTTTTCGTCCCTCATTGCTCGTCGGTCAACGGCCCGAATCACGGCTCGGAGAGAAGATCGGGGAGCAATTGACCGCCTTCTTCAAATTTCTTATTCCGGCCAAATACCGCGCCATTGAAGCCCAAAAAGTAGCTAAAGCGATGGTAGCGATCACTTCCAGCAACGTAAAAGGCACCCTCGTGTACGAGTCAGACGTCATGCAGGAATTTTAAACTTCATGGAAACAGCAATACGCCCGGCTTCAATTTCCGATGTACAATCCATTTATGATTTTCTCTGCGAGTTGGAGGAAGAAACCTTTGATTTTACTCTTTTTCAACAACTCTTTTTACGTAACCTTCAAAACCCCGACTGCCATTATTTTTTGGCCTTCGACGGTTCTCTCTGCGTAGGTTATGCAAGTGTTCATGCGCAGTGGCTGCTTCATCATTGCGGTAAAGTCGGAGAAATTCAGGAAATGTTTGTCATTTCGGACTATCGCAGCAAGGGCGTGGGAGGTTTACTTATCAGAGCATTGATGCAGGTAGCCGAACGGGAAAATTTTGAAATTTTGGAAGTAACGGCCAATAAAAAACGTACCGATACGCATCGTTTCTACGAGCGACAGGGCTTGGAACGAACCCATTTTAAGTTTGTCAAAAAAATGAAATAAGCCTTTTGAAGCAGTTGCCATCCTGTATCTTTGCCTGCTAAATCATGTCGGAATGAAGTTCCTGAAATTATTGACCTTCTCCTTCTTTGCCCCTTTTTGGGCAGTGGCTCAACTTGCCCCTTCCTTTGCCGAGGGCCGTTTTCTGCGCGTTGACCGGTTTACCGACGGAGCCGAAACCCTCCAACCTTTCCAATCAACCCCGCCTCTGTTTTCCTACGTGCTGAACGGCAAATACGCAACCACTGAACGAACAGCCTTTCAAAACGAGAACGGGAAACTTACCTTTACTTTAGAGAATAAACTGAATGTTTCGTTTTCCAAAACAGATTCCTTAAACGCTTACTACCAAGCAGTTATTACCTTTACCAACACCTCAGCCGATACGCTGCGGCTCAGCAATGTAGTACCGCTGGGCGAATCTCAAAATCACGTTTATCTGACGGGCTTGGGCCGGCATCCGTTGTCGCGGGCTCATTTGTTTCGTCCCGGCTTTGCTCCCGTCAACGTGATTCTTCCCGACAATGCTTGGGAGTTGGGGTTTTCGGCAATAAAAACACCCGGTCGAAACGTATGTGCCCTGATGCGGCGGGTGAAATGGGATAAAGCCATTCGAAGACGATTTGAAACCATTTTGCCCCCCAACGGCAGCGTTACGTACCATCTTTGGTTGGAAACTTACACGGGCGATTGGCAGGAAGGATTACGGCAAATGTTCCAAAACAGAAAACTCTACGACCTCCCGACCTTCGACAACACCCTTTTTGAGCGTCCCGATCTGCAATGGATCCGAAAGACTTATACCATTTGCTTGATGATGGCTTGGGACAAAAGAAATCCCTTATTTTCCAAAAAATTCTTTACGGATAGCTCCCCCGTTGGGGGCTGGGGGGCTTTGGGTATTTGGCCCACGTGGCCTACGCTCGGTCTCGACCAACGCAACCAATTTGACTTGTTCAAAGATTTGCCCGGCGGTCTGCCCCGACTTAAAAAAATGGGAGCCGAACTGCGGGCCCAAGGCACCAAACTGTTTTTGTGCTACAACCCGTGGGACGAATCTACCCGTGATGCCAACAACCCGAAAGCGCATCTGAAAGGTCTTTCTGACCTCATTGCCGCTACCGACGCCGACGGAGTCGTGCTGGATACGCGCGGCAGCAGCAGTAAAGAACTACAGGAGGCCGCCGACCAAGTGCGTAAGGGCGTCGTGATGTACAGCGAAGGCATGGCAATTCCGAAAGATATGCCGGGCATTGTGGCCGGACGCGTTCATAATGCCCTGTATTACCCGCCGCTGTTGAATCTCAACAAGTTTATTAAGCCCGAATTTGCCATTTTTCGGGTAGCCGAGCAGTTTAAAGAACGCATTCGCCGCGAATTTGCCACGAGTTTTTTCAATGGTTATGGTACCGAATTGAACGTTTTTCAGGCCGGCACACCCGATTGGGTCGAAGAAGATTATCGGTTTTTAGGCCAAACCACCCGCATTTTACGGGAAAACAGTTCGGTATTTTTAAGCAAAAATGTCACGCCGCTCATTCCCACCACCCGCGACGGCATCTATGTGAACCAATGGCAGGATTCTGACAAAACACTTTGGACGATTTTCAGTCTGATTCCCGAAGGTTTCAGCGGACCGCTCTTTGAGGTTACCGAAAAGACAGGGTATCATTTTGTGGATATGCTAAACCACCAAACCCCTTCCCTTATCGTACAGGGCGGCAAAAAGTACATTTCGGCAATGACGGCGGCCTTTGATAAATCTGCTCTCGGTACCAACAATGAAGGAGCGGTTGGGTGCCTTGCGCAAATGCCTGCTCTTTTGAACGTAAATCTACGTTCTGATGAACTTTATATTTCGTCAAAAACAGGCAAGACGATCAAAGTTTGGCAAAGCAATCCTTCTTATGAAAAACAACCGGCAGTTGTCTATGCGTCAGGAAATCATCATTTCTCATTAACGGAGCAATGGGGTAGCTACGAAGGGAAAATCGTTGTTCAGTTATTCGATGCGAAAGACGAATTGTTGGATGAGCAAATCATCATTATTCAACCCGGCAAACCTCGCTTGATAAGTCACTCAAAAAGAACCGCGGTGACAAAAATCACGGATAAAAATGCCGTTTTGGTACCGAAGGGAGCGTTTTACTTCAAACCTACTCACGGCGACGTGTTTTTGCCTTATCCTGAGCCGGATACTGCATTCGTGCGTATGGATAGCTTTTACATAGATAAGCAGTTGGTTTCCAACACGGATTTTAAAAAGTTTTTGATCTTTACCCACTATAAACCCAAAGACGCGGCTAATTTTCTGAAACACTGGAAAAACGGGCAAATACCCAAGGGAGAAGAAAGCAAACCGGTGGTGTATGTATCGTTGGAAGATGCCCGAGCGTATGCCCGATGGGCAGGGAAACGCTTGCCTACCGAGCGGGAATGGCAATACGCCGCAGAAAAAGATTCGGTCAACCGAACTTCGACAAAGTTTCAAACTTTGTCAAAGTTGAACGACTTACAGGGGGTCGTTTGGCAACTGACTGACGACGAATACCAAGCAGGTCAATATCGCTATATTATGCTCAAAGGAGGCAGTTATTTCAAACCCACTTCCAGTTGGTGGTACGTGCAGGGGGGCACACAGCCCATCCCACATCAGCAAATTCTGTTGCGGGTATCCGAAGGGTTTGAGCGCAATGCGACGGTGGGTTTTCGGTGTGTCAGGGATTAAAAATAATACCTTGCTTGTTAAAAAATGCCAATTGTCATACATTCTTCTAAGAATGGAATTCTGAGAAAATTTTTCTCCAAGTGAGGCATTCGTTTGCGATTGGCTATATTCTTTGTTAGAAGTATTTGGTGTACCTCCTGATGTTATGGTAAATAATTCTCCGATTTTAACCCAATTCACTTCTTTCATTTTCTCTTTTTCAGGTTTTCGGTAATGCCTTCAATACGCTCTACAAAAGCCTCTCGGCTTGGGAAAAAAGCGGCCAATTCGTTGGGTAAAGTGTCGGTAAGGGTATAAGTGGCTACGCCAATGGGTTTGTTGAGGTCCTGCAAGGCAAATTCTACTACAGTGCGGCTTTTACTTTTGCAGATAATGATGCCAATGCCGGGGTTTTCGTGAGGTTTTCGGTGGTAGGCGTTGAGGGCAGAGAGGTAAAAATTCATTTTACCGGCATATTCAGGCTTAAAGTCATCAATTTTGAGTTCAATAGCTACCAAACATTGCAGTCCTCGGTGATACAAAAGCAGGTCTATTTCGTAGTTTTTGTCTTCTACCTTCACCCCAAACTGGTTGCCCACAAAGGCAAAATCGCCGCCCATCGTGGCCAAAAAATCTCGGATATTGCTCACGAGGGCTTGTTCCAACTGGGCTTCGGTGTAGGGTTCGGTTAGGTTCAAAAAATCAAAGGTGTATTCGTCTCTCAGCACCAAATCGGCGTGTTGGGCCTGTTCGGCAGGCAGTTGGTCTGCAAAATTTTGCTGATTAATGAGTGTTTTTTCATAGGTTTGCGCTTCGATGGCATTGATAAGCAGCGATTTAGACCAACCATGCCGCCGAGTCATTTCTATATAAAAAAAGCGTTGGTGTTCGTCTTTGCATTTTTCTAAAATGATGATGTTGTGGGTCCAGCTAATTTCTGCCACCACTGGCGGCAGAATTGTACCGGCCGAATATTCGGCATACAAAGCCCTCATTCTCCAAAGGTTACGAGCCGAAAAGCCATTAATGCCAACAAACTCTTTTTGAAGCTCGGCCGCCAATACTTCTACCACACTTTTGCCCCAACCGTATTGCGTTTGACGATGCACAATGGCCTCACCAATACTCCAATAAAGGGCAATTTGTTCTTTATTGACAGCCTGCAATGCGCGGTATTGAGCGGCCTTGATACGTTGCTTGATATCGGCCACAAAATCCTTAAAAGCCTGGTTGTCGGTTATTTCTATCATTATTGAAAGATGCTTTGAAGTTCAGCTAAGTCCTTCTGAATGTCGTCTTCGAGGGTTTTGAGTTTGGCTAAAATATCTTTAGGGGGAACGTAAACCACGTCTTTTTCAATTGGTTTTTTGTATTTATTGAGACTGAGGTCGTAGTTATTTTCTACGATTTCGGCTTTGGATACGAAGAAACAGTTTTGCACGCTGCCCGTACGGTCGGTATCGGTTTGAGGATTTCGAGCCTTGAAACGGGCAATGATGTCTTGCAAGTCGCTGTTGGCATAATCCGGGTTTCGTTTGTCGTCGAGGGTATAACCATCGCTTTTCATTTCATAAAACCAAACGTTTTCGGTGCTGCGCCCCTTTGTAAAAATCAAAATGGCCGTAGCTACCCCTGCGTAGGGTTTAAAAACCCCGCTCGGCATTGTCACCACGGCTTTGAGTTCGGCCTGCTCAATCATCAACTTACGGGTTTCAACAAAAGCTTTGCCACTGCCGAATAATACTCCTTGGGGAATAATGATACCTGCTGTGCCATCGTCGGTAAGCATTTTATAAATTCGCTCAATAAGAAGCAGCTCGGTTTTGGTCGTCGTTTTCTTTAAGCTTAGGTTATCATTGATGTCTTCTTTATCAATACTGCCCGTAAAGGGAGGGTTCGCAAAAACCGCCTTATATCGTGCTTCTTCGTTATAATTTTTGCTGAGTGTATCTTTGTAGTCAATGTGTGGTTTGGTAATGCCGTGCATTAACATGTTCATCAGCCCGATACGCACCATCGTAGGGTCAATGTCATACCCAAAAAAGGTATCTTCTTCTAATTTTTTATGCCCATCGGCCGGCAATAAGTCACCGGTAGTGCCAATCATAAAATTGTCGTCCGAAGGTTTTATGTATTTATCACTCGTAAATTGAGTCAGGATATATTTGAAGGCACCCAATAAAAATGTGGTACTGCCACAGGCCGGGTCGGCGATACGGAAGTTTTCGTCTAAGAATACGTTTTTATCGGTAATATCGGCAAATACCAATTCAACCACCAATTGAACAATATGCGTTCGGGTACGGAATTGTCCGTTTTTTCCCGCATTCTTCAACTTATCCAGTAAGTGTTCATACACATCTCCCTGAATATCATTCAATAAAGCTCTTGAATCCTGTGAGCCATCTTTGGTGCCTTCACTTATTTCCCTGTCAATTTCGCTGTAAATTTCGTTAATTGTTCTATACGCATCTCGCATCAACGATGGCTTGGGAATGAGAAAAACGGCATTGTCCATGTGTTTGGTGAAAAATGAGTTTTCTTCGCCAAGCTGTTTGATAAATGGAAATACTTTTTGCTGAACATGATAGAGCATTTCGTCATCTTTCATGCCTTCCATCGCACTCCGGCGTAGTGTTTCTTTTGGGATTGGGTCTTTAAAATTGGGCAAATCAATCGTACCATCAAAAATAGAGGTGTAATTTTGAAGGTATCCTTTTTCCTTGTCACGCAATTTTTGAGTATCCAACTCATCAATACGTTTCATAAAGAGAAGATAAGTCATTTGTTCAATGGCATTGAGGGGATTGGAGATACCCCACTCCAAAATCTATCCCAAAGTTTGTTGATTAGACTTCGTAATGTTGCCTGCAGCATATAAATAATGTAAATTACTATGGGTTGGGTTAAAAGGCACCGAATGATAAAGTAATGGATTCGGTTCTTCCGAAGGTGCAATATTAGTAAAAGGTTGTGGTATTAAACGCTTTTGAAGACCGGGAAAGATTACTGATTTTAATTCTTGCAGCTAAAAACTAAAAGGGATTAATTCTTTCCCGTTTCCCTTCGCCGCAGCGGCATGGCATCTATCAATCCGAAAAGCAGTTCAGGCTTCACGGGCTTCCCGCTGATGTGTTTGATTTCCCCGTCTTTGCCGATCAGCCAAATGCAAAATCGGTCGGGGTTATAATGGAATCGCTCTTTCAGATGAAGAGCGTCCGTTTCCGCCAAACCGGTTTCAACACAATCAATAATGGTCAAATCCCGCTCCAACATATCCTTTCCTACTTCACTGAGCCACTTTTTTTGAAGTTTAAATTCGGAATCCGATACTTTGGGACAGTAAACGACCACTACCCGTCTTTTTCCGACGAAACTTTCCAACTTGTTTTCCAACGGTTCTTGGAATAACCCAAAAAGACGGAAGGCAATAAGAATAAACAACTGCATTTTAAGGTCGATTAACTTGATAATTCATTTATTTTGGCCGCGTCTTGGGCTTTATTGGTGATGAAGGCTGTGTAATGATGCGCATGTCATTATTGTTTTAGGTGTTCAACGGTTTTCCAATAGGAACGTTGCGCTTTACCTTAAGCGTCAAAGATTTTATCTCAATACTTGTGCCAAAGTCTGATTGGAGGAACTCCTTTTTGAAAAAGAGTCGGATTCCTTACACTGAACCCTAAAGAAACTTGTCGGTTGTAACATAGAAGTTATTTGGATTTGTCTTTATAGAAACAAACAAACCAATAAACAGAGATGATAAAACAATTTATTTGCATTATGCTCCTTTTGGCTGCGGCAGTACCCTCCAATGCCCAAGATACCCGCTGCTATGAAACCCGCATTTATTATACACATCCGGGCCGGTTGGAGGCATTATTGACCCGTTTTCGTGAACATACGACCAAAATATTTGAAAAACACGGCATGACCAACGTGGGGTATTGGGTACCCTTGCACGAAGAAAACAAGCTGATCTATGTGCTTTCGTATCCCGACCGCGCCGCTCGCGATGCTGCCTGGAAGGCTTTCGGGGCTGATCCTGAATGGAAAAAAGTACAAAGCGAGTCAGAACTAAGCGGTAAAATCGTAGCCAAAGTCGAAAGCATCTTCATGGATGCCACCGATTTTTCGCCGAAAATTAAAGCCTCAAAAAGCAAAAAAGAACGTGTTTTTGAATTAAGAACCTACACGACCAATGCCGGAAAGTTACCTGAATTGCTGACGCGTTTCAGAGATCATACCCTTAAACTGTTCAAAAAACACGGCATGACCAACGTAGCTTACTGGACCGTCAATGGCAAAGACGATACGCTGATCTATATTTTGGCTCACCCAAGTGAAGAAGAAGGGAAGAAAGCGTTTGAGGCCTTCAGAGCTGACCCGGTGTGGATTAAAGCACGGGATGAGTCGGAGAAAAACGGTAAACTGGCGGCCAAGGTGGAGTCGGTTTATATGAAAGCCACTGATTTTTCTACCATCAAATAAGCAATTACGAGACCGTTTACCCAATGTCTTACCCACCTAACTTTAAACCCGTTTTCTTATGTTCAAACCGTTTTGCGGCCTTTTATTCTTAACTGTTTTGGGCTGTAATACATCTCAAAAGTCTGATAATCAGACCGGCATTGACACTACTGCAGCCACAGGCAGTCTTGCCGCGGTTCCGAAGAAAGACTCATTAAGCGTCTATCTGCCGGACATCAAAGCATCCCTTCCCGCCGCCCAAACGGTAGAAGTCAAGGACGACCCGGTGTTTTTCAAGTCCAAAACTTACAAAGCCGTTCCGCTCAAAACGGTGTTGGACCAATTTTTGCCGGCTTATAAGCACTTAGACCTCCAACAAACCCAAATCGTATTTGAATGCGAAGACGGCTACAATCCTTCGATGTCGCTGGAAAAAATACTGCAAAAGCAGTCGTATTTGGCTATTTCAGATACGGAGGCGCCTGCCGGACAGGATTGGATCAATCCTAAAAAGGGCACCCATGAAATGAAAATGGCCCCGTTTTATGTGGTTTATACCGATGTACCGGCCAAAGACGTGACCTTCAAATGGCCCTATAACTTGGTCAAAATCAGCCTGTCGGCGGCTTCTAAAGAGTTGGCGGTATTGTTCCCGAAAGACGATGATACGCAGGTAAAAGGGTTTGAGTTATTCAAAGTCAACTGCCTTACCTGCCACTCGCTCAACAAAGTGGGAGGTAAAATGGGCCCGGAGCTCAATTACCCTAAAAGCATTACGGAATATTGGCAAACGGAGCACATTACTCTATTTGTGAAAGCACCGTCATCGTACCGCAACGACTGCAAAATGCCCGCCGTTACGCACTTATCCGACAAAGAATTGGGAGAAATTGTCAGTTATCTGAAATACATGGCCAAACATAAGGTCTGATTTTCAGAGCCGAATCCACGATACCGGCAACAGATCGCACGTATCCAATCGCTCCGCAGAAAACCATTTTTGCGGAGCGATTACTATTTTATCCGGGTCCGGATTCAGCCAAGCACCCCACCAACTGAAAGTACTGTTGGCTATAATGTGGTGCCGGCAGGAGGCCATCAACACCAAATCTTCGTGGGCGGCATTTGCTTGGACATGATGCGTGGGAAAAGGAAAGACCAAGTGTTCCTTTGCCCATACCGGATCATCCGAAAAAACAAAAAAGACCGGGTTTTCTAACTTTTGGCTCAGGTAATCCACTGCCTTGTGATAATACTCCAAACCGCAAGGCCGTAAATAACGATTGGCTTTTGAACGAGTCAAGTAATCGCCGCGCCTGACATGCACACTGACCGACGTACATTGCGCTATAGATTTGTCTATTAATTGACCACGGTCCGAAAGCGGCAATTTGAGCGTTAAATCGTTGCGCAGCAGATCCGCCACGGGCAAAAAATACTTTTCCGATTGCCAGTACCCATCCAAATAGAGATTGTCTTTCCGGCTTAAAACCGATTCATAAAAATGAAAATGAGGTTCTTTGATATAAGCCGAGGAGCGGTTCCCCCAAAGTTCGCCTAAACGTCGGAACAGGTTTCTCTGTCCAATCAATTGTTTTATCTCCGACTTTGTAGCTTTTGTTGCCGCAATATTGAATTCACCCAAACCGAACGTACGGTAGGGCCATTGATGCGGTTTTTCCAACTGCGAAGCGTCCAGTTTCAATTCTGTCCGATTCAAAATCGCCAAATGCCGTCCTAAGGCGTACTGAAACAGTTGATTTCCCAAACCGCCGCTGAGTTTTACGATAATCATTTAAACAACCCATCAAATAATAAACCGCTTTGCCTATTATGACTCAAATTGGCAACGTAAGTCATTCGGAGAGGGCAGTAAACCGTTTTTTTAACGGTCAATCAGGTAAAACCAAATAAATCCTGCAAGCAGCACAAACTGAATTTCAGGCAGCCTTTGGAGATTCAGGAAAGCAGTTGTTGGATCAGTTGATGATATAACTCCGCGTTTCTTTTCCAATTATACTTTTCCTTCACGGCAGCTTTGCCCGCTTCTCCCCATTTTTTACGTTCGGAAGGATGAGCCAACAGCCATTGTAATTTTTCGGCAAAATCGGGTTCATCCTTAAAACAGAGACCGCCCCCCAATTCCGGTACTACACCCACTTTCCGGCATAAATAAGGTACTCCGGCCGCCATAGCATCCAACAACATCAGAGGCTGCACCTCCGTATAAGTCGCCGAAACAAACACATCGGCCGCTTTGTAGGCCGCGTGCCGTTCCGAAACACTTAATTTTTCAAACAGGAAAATGCGTTTATCCAACTTGTGGCCGGCGCGTTTTTTCAGTTGGCCCGAAAATGCGTTAAATTCACTTCCTATTAACACTAAAACGGCATTCGACAGATTCAATTTCAGAAACCAATCGACCAAATCGCCTTGGCCTTTGGTGAGTTGAAAATTAGAAACACACAAGAGAACAGGTGCCGAATCCACGCCGATTCTTTCCCGAAAATTACCGAGTATCGGCTCCGACAGTGCAGGATGTGCCCCGTTTGGAATTACGGAATACCGGTTTAATCCCCATTTCTTGGCCAAAACCACGTCCGACATTCGCTGAACCTCCGGCGTATCACTCAAAAACACAAAATGATCGAATTTTTTCAATTTTGGAGGAAAACGAAAAGCTTGAAAGCGTTTTCTAAGCCACCAAGCCCAGCCTCGCCAACCGCCGAAACGAGCGTTATGATTTGTCCCGTGGCTGACCAGGATGGTCTTTGCGTTGACCGGCAAAACGGGAAGCGCCCAATCCGACGCCCAATTATGCCACCCGTGCAGGAAAATAATAGCCGCGTCCGTGGTTTGTAAGTAGGTTTGATAGTCTGATTTACGATGCAGGATAATGACTTCAAAAGGCAATTCTTCCGACGATTGGGTCCGTGTGATCACTATTACCGAATAGCCCCACTCAGACAATCCCAAGGCTTGGCGATAGGCTGCCTGTGCTACCCCGTGTGATTCGGGGTAAAAGCCAAAAGCTACGATCAGGATTTTCTTAGGCAAGGCAGTAAATATCAGGAGGAGTGATTATTCCAATATTTCAATTCTTCCTCAATAAAATGAGTCACCAAATCAACATACATTTTTTCGATGACGTCAGGGTTCAAACCTTCCTGAATTGCCCATTCCCGCCGTTGCCACAGCATAGCTTTGAAGCGTTCAGGGGCTTTTACCGCCGTTTCGGAGGTTTTAAAGGGAGCGGCGGCCTTTACATACGCAAACCGCTGCCCAAGCATCTGAATAATCTGCCGGTCCAGCCGATCAATTTCAGCGCGAATGTCCGCCATATTTTCGCATTCTTCGGGAGATTTCATTATCTGTAAATAAATGGACGATTGATTATCTTTTATTCAACCAAAGTATCAAACCAATGGCAAAACGGTGCCTCCTTGACTTACTTTATTCGTTTAGGGGTCATATCAGTCTTACCTGCCACTTCCCTAAGAAGGTATCATTTATACAATGAATTCCGGATGTACCCTGCTTTTTCTCTTTCCATCAACGTTTGTACCCACCGAAAGCCCGCAAAAGAAAGGAGCATACAGCCGATAATGACGCCCCAAAGTACGTAATAGCCGTAAGAGGCAGCAATTTGTCCGCCCAACGTGGGGGCTGCTACCTGCGCAATAGAGTAACACATCGAATATAAGGCCGAATATTGCCCCCGATTTTGCGGTGTAGAACGTTCTATCGTAAACGAATTCATAAAAGGCATGGCCAACATTTCGCTGAGGGTAATGATGATCACCGTCAGCGGCAGGATCCAAACAAAGCCCTGAAAAACAATAAATAACAAATAACTGAATCCACAACACAATACACCCCAACTGATAAAAGTGAGTTTGGGGCGCAAAGGCTCAATGTTGTAAATCAAAATCATTTCAAAAGCGGCCACCAACAGACCGTTCGCGCCCAACAGTAAGCCAATGTAAAATTCGTTGACGTGCAGTTGTGTTTTCCAGAAAACGGGCACAATACTGAAAAACTGCATAAACCCAACGGCAAACAGAATGGTAAATACCACAAAGCGCATGTAAACGCCATCCCGAAAAGCCGATTGCGAAGCCGTAAGCGCAGCCTCTTCGGTATGCTCGTCTCTATGGGCACTGTTACGATTTCTGACCAATAATACCAAGACCAACGCCGCCGAAATATTCGTAATACCGTCGGCGATAAACAGGTATTTGTAGCCAATCGTCGCAAAAAAACCTCCCAAGGCCGGACCGATAGCCCACCCTAAATTGATGGCCAACCGATTGATGGCATACGCCCGCGTGCGATTTTCGGGCGTACTGTAAAAGGCAATGGACGTGGAATTAGCGGGGCGAAAGGCCTCTCCTACCAAACTTAAACAAAAAGTAGAGAGGCATAAAGCAGGCAAGGTTCGCATCTGCATCAATACAAAAAACATCAGACCACCCATCGCCAAACTGGCCATTTGAACATAATAATGGCCTACTTTATCGGTCAATCTCCCCCCAAAATACGTTCCTAATATTCCGCCCGCTCCGGCACAACTCACGACCAAGCCCGCCTGCGGTAACGTAAAATGCAACGCCTGCGTCAGATACACGCTCATGAAGGGAATCACCATTGTTCCGGAGCGATTGATGAACATCACAAAGGCCAAAAGCCAGATCTCGCGGGAGATTCCGCCGTAAGCATTTCGATAAAGCGTGGCTGTTTTCTGTAACATAGTGCGACAAAGTTAACGGTCAGTCGGTTCAAAACCGACCGACCGTTAAAAATCTAAGAAAACCTGTCTGAAACTATAAAGTTATTTTACCTCTTCTTACAGGTTTACCTATAAACCCAAAATACAGGTTTTCATCGAAGAGAATTACAGGGGAATGGGGATTTACGAGCGCTTGTAAATCCCCGAATTTTGTCTCCATCAAAACCAATCAATTTACCTCTCAATTTCACAACTATGAAAACGTTTCAATTATCCCTCATCATTGCCTTATTGACTGCGGCATTCTCCTGCTCTAAAAAAAACGACCCCATGCCTACTTTCGACGTCACAAGCGCAACGCAACGTTTGGTGAAGGTCAATGGATGTCAGAATGGGAACAGTTTGTTTGAAATCAGTCTGTTTTATACCTCTTCCCGCGATTTAGGTCGCTACTATGTTGACCTTTCCGTTGACTACCTGTTTGCCAACGGTCAAAGCGGCAATTATAGAGACAATACCGCTCAATGGGACGGGCGTAAACTGACGGCTCAGAGCTGCACGGGTTTTGGTAATAACAATTACATTGACCTGACCATCCATGCGATGCTTTTTGAACAGGATGCCGAGGGCAACAAAATCGGCAACGCCATTGCGATGGCCAATCCGGTCACCGTCCGTTTGCTACGACCTTCGGGAAGTAATTAAAGTCCGCAGAAATCAGATAGGAACGCCCGGAAAAAGCCTTTTTGAGTCAATAACTGACTAAAAAAGGCTTTTTCTTTTTCGTACTATGGTTACTCGACTGATTGCTTGGTTTTGGCTCCTCATCGGATGCTACTACACGCATGCTCAGGTCACTGTTTGGGCCGATTCTACCGTTGCACCCGTTGCGTTTGCGCTCCAAAAATTCTACCGGGTTTCAGCGCAGCAGGGGCAAAAGGTGACAGTCAAAGCCAAAGAAAAAGCCGCTGTTTGGGTAGTTTCTCAAAGGGATTTACCCAAGTCTTTAACAGCATTCATTTCGGAAAAAGAGTGGGCGGCGATTCAACCCGAAGGGTATGCGCATCGGTGGATCAAGAATAAAAGTCAACTTCTTATTTTGGCAAAGGATGGGCTTGGAGCACAATACGGCATGCTGGAATTGGCTGACTATTGGCAAATAAACGGCACTTTTAAAACCTTGCCGGACAAAACCGAAAATCCCAAGTTGGAATACCGCATTGTCAAGTTCAACTTGCCTTGGTCTCCTTACCGCGATAGCCCTGTCACCAAACTGCATACTGAAACCTGCCGTGATTTACGGTATTGGGAAAAATTTCTGGACATGATGGCCGAAAATCGGTTGAATGTGCTGTCGCTCTGGAACAATCATCCGTTTCCGTACCTGATTCGTTCCGCTAATTTTCCATTGGCTACGCCCTTCAACGAGGCGGAAATGAAAGATTGGCAACGCTTTTGGAAAGCCCTGTTTCGAATGGCGAAAGAGCGCGGCATCCAAACGTTCATTGTCAATTGGAACATCGTAGTCTCACCCGAATTTGCCAAAGCCTACAACGCCAAAGAATACAATGACCGTTCGGAATTGGTGAAGCAATACACACGAGAGTCTGTCACGCAACTCATTGATGAATATGAAGATCTGACGGGGATTGGCGTCACGCTTGCTGATTGGATGGGGACGTTTGACGGCAAAATGTCACCGCAGGAACGGGAAGATTGGATTGAAAGTACATTTGTAGCAGGCATGAAAGCCGCCAAACGACCCGTTAAATTTCTGCACCGTTCGGTATTGGCCGGCGACCCGATGGCCATGCGCGGCGTCATCGACCGCGCTAAACTTCCTGAACCTGCTTTGGTCGAAATCAAGTTCAACTGGTCGCACGGGCATTCGACACCGACCTTGGCCATTACGCACGATTATCATTCGGGAAAGCTCGATGAGCGTTTTTGGACGCCGGCTCCTGCCAATTACCGCATCCAATGGATGATTCGAAACGAAGATTTCTTTATTTTGCGTTGGGGGCAACCCGATTTTATCCGAAAACACATTGCAGCCAATACGCCTGACTACGTCAATGGCTATTTCATCGGTTCTGAGGGGTATATTCCGGCTAAGGATTATGCACACGTAGATTCTCCTGTCAAAACATGGCAATATGCCTTTGAAAAACAGTGGTTATTTTACAAAACATGGGGAAGGCTGCTGTATAATCCTACCACACCCGACACTGTTTTTGCCTCTGCTTTTGACCTGAAATACGGGAAAGGCGTAGGAAAAACATTGCTTCAAGCTTATCAATTGGCGAGTACTGTTCCTTTGCGGTTGGCCTCTTTTCACCGCTCTACGTGGGATTATACGCTCTATTCCGAAGGTTTCATCGAAGCCGAGCCCTCCGATTCCAAAGGCGTTTTTGACCGCTCGTCGCCCTTTATTTCGATTGATGAATTCATTTATCACGAAACGCTGGACCCACAACTACTGTTCATCCCCGCCTACGTGGCGAATGTACTGCAATCCCAAAAAAGTGCTCAAACTTCACCACTCACCTTGGCTGATTCTTCCGAAAAAGACAGCCAAAAAGTGCTTGAGTTGGTCGCTGATTTGCGTAAAAAAGTAACTCAACAATCGGGAGCACTTACCTCGGAACTGGACGATGCCGCCACGTGGGCGTATTTAGGGTTGTATTTTGCCGAAAAACTGCGGGCCGGTATCGCCTTGGAATTATACCGTCAAACCGGTGACGAAGCGCAAAAGAAGAAGTCAGTTGAGTTGTTAAAAATTGCCCTCTCCCACTGGGATAACGTAGTGGCTTTAACCAAAAACCGATACCTCCCTACGCCCCACGTAACTACTCAAAACTACAAAGAGAATTTTACCGTATTTTCGTGGGAACTGCTTCGTCCGCAGGTCCTGCGGGATATTGAATTGGCAGAAAAAGCTGTTTTTAAGAAATAAAGACATCCCCTCCAATTGTATAAAATCGATTGGAGGGGCTCATTCCTACAACGAAACGCCTCGTTTCCACGGAATAAAGTCATCCTGGGCCAAACGCTGAGCATGAGTTAGTTTTCCGCTCGCGACTTGGATAATTTCCTCCAACAACGCATCGGCATTTTGGGCAATGGTTTGCTCGCCTGTCACGACCGGGCCGCAGTCAAAATCTATCACATCCGACATTTTTTTAGCCAACGTCGAGTTGGTAGCCACTTTCATGACGGGACAAATCGGATTGCCCGTTGGTGTTCCCAAACCGGTGGTAAACAGAATGACCGTGGCACCCGCGGCCGTTTTTCCCGTGGTCGCTTCGACGTCATTGCCGGGTGTACACACAAGTTGCAGGCCCTTTTCGGGCGATATTTCGGTGTAATTGGTCACGTCCTGAATCGGAGCCGAGCCGCCTTTTTTGGCTGCGCCTGCCGATTTGATAGCATCCGTAATAAGTCCGTCTTTGATATTGCCGGGCGAAGGATTAAATGCAAACGCCGACCCAACCGCATCGGCCTTGCCCGAATAATCGCGCATAAGGCGTTCAAACTTAGCTGCTTTTTCTTCCGTAACACACCGATTTAATAGTTCCTGCTCGACACCGTGCAGTTCGGGAAATTCCGCCAATAACGTTTTTCCACCCAAGGCTACCAAAATATCTGACACCTGACCTAAGACAGGGTTAGCCGAGATTCCTGAAAACCCATCGGAACCACCGCATTTTAAGCCAACCACCAATTCAGTGATGGGTACGTCTTCGCGCTCGTGTTTGTCGGCTTTTATCAATCCCAGAAACGTTTGTTTAATAGCCATCGACATCATCTCGGCTTCGGTGCCCTGTTGCTGTTCAAAAATGTACAAAGGCTTATCAAAATGCGGGCTGCGTTTGTGAATTTCGTCCATCAAAATCTTCTCTTCGGAGTTTTGACACCCCAAACTCAACACCGTTATACCCGCCACATTGGGATGTACCGCATACGAAGCAAACAATGAGCAGAGCGTGTGCGCATCCTGTCGCGTTCCGCCGCAACCTCCTTCGTGCGTAAGGAATTTGATACCGTCTACATTCTTAAATGGACGAGGCCCCCTAACCCCCGAAGGGGGAACAGAGTAAAACGGTTCTATTTTCTTTATGACATCCATTTGCCCGCTTTGGTACAAATGCAAAAACTCCCGTACCTGATCGCGGTAGAGGTCGGGTTGAGCATAGCCCAATTCACGCTCAAACGCATCTTTCAGGGTCAGCACATTGCGGTTTTCGCAAAAAACCAGCGGTATTACCAACCAATAATTATACGTCCCTACTTTACCATCCGAACGACGGTAGCCTTTAAACGTCCTGCCTACCCACTTACTCACATCGGGCGGTGTCCAGCTGTAGGGTTGGCGCTTGGCCGTGCTGTAAGGTTCCGAATCATGTTTTAAATTATAGGTGGTAATGGGCTCACCGCGCCTGATGGGTTGCGAAGCGCGCCCCACCAACACGCCATACATCATGACGGCATCGCCGATGGCCAGGTCTTGGGTCACAAATTTATGCTTGGCATAAACGGTATACGGCAATACGTAGCTTTCGCCCTCAAAATCAACAACTTCTCCCGCAGCTAAATCGCGTAGTGCAACAATAACATTATCGTTGGAATTTACTTTTAAGACTTTATGGAACATATCAGGTAAGTTATGGAAAAAAGCGATACATCTCTTTTCGGGGTAAAATTCGGGCTAAATAAAGCTCAATACGGTATTCTCCAATCCGGATTCGGTAGGTATTTTTATAACCCGAAAGTTTTTTGAGGTTGGGAATATCCTTTACAGCCAACGCCTCAGCTACTTGATTATATACGAGAAGAACATCACTCAATACAGAAACGGGACTTTTCTTTAAATCTCGTTCAAAGGATTTATTGGTTTGAAATCGCATCTTCCATCCATTTTAAAAAATCACTTTGTTCCTGATCTGATAACCGCCCTTCCTTCCTTCCCTCTTCCATTGCTAAATACAAGGCCGTATCTTCTTCTTCTTCGGTAAGTTCGCGCGGCTTTATTTCAATATCCAATGCCTTGAGAACACTCATCAACGCTTTTTTTTGTTTAGACGTCACCTGTATATCCAACATGAGACGTTGTTTTCGGAGAGTTGCCGGTGCTGCCATTATCTTTTGTTTTTTTGGTAAATTTAGAGAGATTATGATTTCTGTCAAAAGTGATTCAGCGTTTTGTGTTTAC
Source organism: Spirosomataceae bacterium (assembly GCA_046329125.1). Lineage (GTDB taxonomy): Bacteria > Bacteroidota > Bacteroidia > Cytophagales > Spirosomataceae > Runella. Next base: position 126,354 of record JAXLVD010000006.1, read on the forward strand.
TTTTGCATTTGTCTATGAGTCCAACCAACTCAATCACAATTCACTAATTCACTTACTCACTCATTAATACGAATGGAATACCGTATCGAAAAAGACACTATGGGCAAGGTAGAAGTACCGGCCCATGTGTATTGGGGCGCACAAACCCAGCGCTCCATCATGAATTTCCCCATCGCTCAAGATATCAACAAAATGCCCAAAGAGATCATTCGGGCGTTTGCCTACCTGAAAAAAGCTGCTGCCCTCACCAACTTTGAGGCCGGTATCCTTCCCGAAGACAAAAAGAATTTGATTGCCCAAGTATGTGACGAAATTTTGGACGGCAAACTCAACGACCAATTTCCGCTGGTCGTTTGGCAAACAGGTTCGGGAACTCAGTCCAATATGAATTGCAACGAGGTGATCGCTTACCGCGCCCACGTGATCAACGGCGGGTCATTGTTGGATGAAAAGAAATATTTGAACCCCAACGACGACGTCAACAAATCGCAATCCTCGAATGATACCTTCCCGACCGCTATGCACATTGCCGCCTATCAGATTTTGAGCGAGGTGACCATTCCGGGCATCGAAAAACTCCGTGATACGCTCCAAGCTAAGTCGGAAGCCTTCAAAGACGTGGTAAAAATCGGTCGTACCCACTTTATGGATGCGACGCCACTGACGCTCAGTCAGGAATTTTCGGGTTATGTGTCGCAATTGAACCACGGACTGAAAGCCATTAAAAACACGTTGGCGCATTTGTCAGAACTGGCGTTGGGCGGTACGGCAGTTGGTACGGGAATCAATACACCAAAAGGTTATTCGGAAAATGTAGCAGCGCACATTGCTGCTTTGACGGGCCTGCCTTTCATCACAGCAGAAAACAAGTTTGAAGCCCTCGCCGCCCACGATGCCATCGTAGAAGCGCACGGCGCATTGAAAACCGTGGCGGTGAGTTTGATGAAAATTGCCAATGACGTCCGGATGCTGTCATCAGGACCGCGTGCAGGAATCGGTGAAATCCATATTCCGGACAATGAGCCGGGCAGCTCTATCATGCCCGGTAAAGTAAACCCTACGCAGTGCGAAGCCATGACAATGGTGGCCTGTCAGGTAATGGGCAACGACGTAGCTATCAATATCGGCGGTTCCAACGGTCATTTCGAGTTGAACGTTTTCAAGCCGGTGATGATCTATAACTTCCTGCACTCGGCCCGTTTGATCGGTGATGTATGCGTAGCGTTCAATGACAAATGTGCCGTAGGCATTGAGCCATTGACTGAAAATATCCGCAAACACGTTCAAAATTCATTGATGCTGGTCACGGCCTTGAATCCAAAAATCGGGTATTACAACGCCGCTGCCATCGCACAGGACGCCCACAAACGCGGCATTACGCTCAAACAGGCTTCCTTAGAGTTTGAATTGAAAGGTTTGGACTTCACGCACATGACGTCAGAGCAGTTTGACGAATGGGTTCGTCCCGAAGACATGGTGGGTGGATTAAAATAGTTTACGCGGGGCCGTCCGTGCGGTTTTTAAGTTTACAGGTTTATAATGAGTCGGTTGCTTGCAACAACCGACTTTTTTTGTTTCCCAAAACGCCTCAAAACCCAAATCCAACGCCTTATAATTCTGAAAAAGCGGTTTGTCGAATGCTTTTAGGAAGGGAATACAGTCAGTGATAGTTTTGAGAAATTTCTCATAAACAGCCTGAATCAATGAATATCATAGGCAATGTAGCCCTTATCATTACCACTCTCTGTTACTTTGGTTTGGCCTCTATGGCGGGAAAACCCATTCCCGGAGGCGACAGAGGCATGGGCCACGCACTTGCTCTTTTGTTTTTATTTGCCGGGCTAACTCTGGGACTCATCGTCACTACCGTCATCATTTTTCTGAAAGGTGGTTTTGATTGGGGTTCAACTACAAATTCACTTCGAAATTCATTGGTTGTCGCCGGGATAACATCTCTGTTGGTGATGGCTTTTTACACTGCTATGGGTGAAGGCGGTGCGCCGTGGATTGTTAAATTTCTCGGAAAATATACCATTATCCGGCTGATACCGCCCGTTTTAGCAGGCGGATTTATGTTGCTGAACCCTTCATTGCAGGCGTATGTGCCGAGCGCTGTCTGGCAGTGGCCATTTAAGGCTATTATATTCGTGAGCATTTTATGTTGTGTGCTGATGGTAGGGGAATGGCTCGTGCGTATTCCGGGCAACATGATTCAACGGGCAACTGCAAGAAAAGCTTACGACGACACTCGCCGACAGGAGTTTTTAGCCCAAATTGAACGAAATAACCCCATGACCGAAATGGTTCTGATTTTGACTTTTACTACCCAATACCAAGACAAAACCGTACGGGAAGCGGCCCTTGCCAAAATCAAATCCAATCCGCAATGGCAGGAATATCTCGCCGACCGTTTACAAACCCCGTGGGCCGACGAAGTTTTTCGCTTCCTGGCGGACAATGACGTAGAAAACAAACAACTTTTTGCCCAACCTCTTCAAACAGGAATTTTAAGGATGGCAGAAAAATTTAAGGACAGTATGGAGCGAACTCATACGTTTTATGACGGACAATTTTATTCCGAAACGGAAGCCATCCTTCAAACCATCAAAAAATTTCAGGATTCCGGCGTTGATTATGTACCGGCGGTACGAAAACTGCGAAAGGCGTTAGACACGCGACTGAAAAGTTATCAACACGCGGCCAATCTAAGATGCCGTCCGCTGTTAGACAAGTGGCTGCAAAAACAGGAAAACCACAAATAAAGAGACTGGGGGATGATCCACCCACTTTTCTATTTCAGGCAGACGGTTTACCTCTCAAATTCCACGTTTTAATCACTCGAAAATACGTTTCAATAAGTCGATATTGCCGGACGAATTCTTCCCGATTAGCTTTGTATCATCAATTACGACTCAACGTTACTCTTTTTTAAAACTACTCAACGTTAACAGCTATGAATGCTCAATTTTGGTTTGATTCTTGGGACAAGGGCGGGTTTCACACCTCTTTCCACCGCCGCGACATTCACCCTTACGTGCTGAAATACCTCAATCCAACGGAGTTGAGAGGTAAAACCGTTCTTGTCCCCCTTTGCGGCAAAAGTTTGGATATGATCTACTTAGCTGCTTTTGCTGATAAAGTGATCGGGGTTGAAATCGTTGAAAAAGCCATTTTAGAGTTCTTTGAGGAGAATCAGCGTCCCTACCAACAAATCGACGATGAAACGTACGTGTCAGACAACATCACCCTGTTGCGCAAAGATTTTATGGCTCTTACTCCCGAAGACATCGGAGCGGTAGATTGGGTATATGACCGGGCGTCGCTGGTAGCCCTGCCTGATGAGATGCGCAAAGCCTACTTGCGGGCCATTGATCGCCTGACCGACGTCGGCACTCAATCATTGGTAATTACTTTGGAGTATTTCCCGCTGCTTCCCTCGGCACCTTTCAGTATTACTCCGCAAGAAATGGAAAACTACTACGGTATCGGGCATTTTATTAATCAAGTAGAAAGCCCGCTATTGATGCAACACGGCATGGTGCGCCGTTGGAACTTGGAGTATTTGTACGAACACGGCTTTATCCTTACCAAACATACCAATGAGGTGATATTGCGAAAAGAACAGCAACACCAGGTCTCATCTGTTTGTTTTTAACCTTCTTTCCTTATCTGCCTTAAACGCAAAGAGCGCCGAAAAACCTCGGCGCTCTTTGTTTATTAAATCCTATCAAAAAGTTATACGTCGCAGATCAATACGCATTTTTTCAGCGATTCCAGCATCCCTGCTTTGTCTTTGGCTTTGGGGACAAACTCCTGTCCCAAATATCCTTTATAACCGCTTGCTACGATCGCCTTCACAATCGCCGGATAATAAATCTCCTGAGTTTCGTCGATTTCGTTACGCCCCGGGTGTCCGCCCGTATGATAATGGCTGATGTATTTGCCGTAGCGTTGGATATTACGAATATGATCGCCGCTCATACTTTGCATGTGATAAATATCGTACAGCAATTTAAACTTTTCCGAACCTACCATTTCGCACAGCACTGCTCCCCACTCCACATTATCGGCCTGATAATCAGGGTGACTTGCCCGTGAGCTTAACAGCTCCATCGTCAGTGTCACGCCGTATTTCTCGGCCAAGGGCATCAGTCGCTGCAATCCTTTTTGGCAATTGAGTAAGCCCTGATAATCGCCTAACCCCCGACGATTTCCCGAAAAACAAATCACATTGGTCACACCGTATTCCTTTGCCTGAGGCAGCAGCTCCTCGTAGCATTTGACAATGGCATCGTGGTTTTTAGGGTCGTTTAAAAAACTCGTCAGTCCCGTTTTTTCCGGCCACGGATCAGCCCAGCCCATGGCTGAAGTAAGACCGTAGTTTTTCATAATGGCCCATTCTTTAGGCCCCGTGAGTTCGACAGATTCAATCCCCATTTCTTTGGAAGCTTGGCACAACTCTTCAAACGGTATAGAGCCATAGCACCAACGGCTCACGGAATGCTTGATATTGCCTTTCAGTTTAAGTGGTTCTGCAGCCATGGCTTCATTCGTTAATGCGGTAGATAAGGTTGCCGCAGAAGCACCCAAGGTTTTGATAGCATCGCGGCGGGAAAGGTTTGTCTTCATTTAGAATTTTATTTTAGAAAGAAATACATCGGCGCTTTCTAACGCTTTTCGTGCGTTTATCGTATCGTATTATCCATAAAAAAAGCATAGTAAGGGTAATTATCATTTATCTTCATTTATGATTTTATGTCTGATAACTTTTATTATCTCAAAACCGGTAAAAGAAGTTTTGAAACACCTATATCTATGTTCCCAAACTTTACGAACTTTGTCCTCATAGGATAAGCCGACATGGCCCACTCAACGTTATTACTCAATCCTTTGAAAAAAATATCCGGTATGTCTCAGATTTCAACTTCAGTCGTTCATTTAATGAATAGTAATTTACGTCTTTTCCTACTCTTTGTTTTGCTGTCATTTCAGCAAATGGTTGTTGCTCAAAAGCGCATTGCCGAAGAACTCAACCAAATCCGGGCCACCACGTTGGCCAAACACTACGAGCCTTTTACCAAAATAACTTCCGTCGCATCTCTTTCTGCTGATAGTGTCTTTACAGAGGGGGCTACTGTTTACCGATTTAATTTAAATCCTGCGACAGCAAACCTAATAGAAAACGAGCCTGCGCAACTTCTTACATTGACTGTTCCGCTTACATCGAGCCAAACCATGGAATTGGAGTTGATTCCGCAAACGATTTTTTCCCCTTCTTTTTCCTTAACCAATGCCAAAGGTGAGAAAGTACCTCCGATGTCGTTGGGCGCCCATTACCGAGGCATCATTAAAGGCGATGAGCAATCCGTTGCGGCTATCAGCATCATCGACGGCGAAATCAGCGGGATCATCTCCAACAAGGCCGGGAATTATAATTTAGGCAAAGAGCGTAATACTCCCAACTACATTTTTTATAACGACAAAGACCTCAAAAAAAAGTTAGATTTTACCTGTGGAACAACTGAACTGCCAACCCGAGCCATGGGACAAAATTTGATTAAAAATACGTCATCCCTTACCAATGTGGCCTGCGGTTCCGTAGAAATTTATTTTGAGGTAGATAATGCTTTGTATCAAAACTTAGGTTCCTCTATTCCTAATTCTCTCAGCTATGTAGCAAGTCTCTTTAATAACGTAGCTACTTTATACAGCAATGAAGGGCTTTCAGCGGTTATCTCCGAAATAAAAGTATGGGATACCACAGACCCGTATGTAGAGAACGCTTCCACAAGTGCTGCTTTAACCGATTTTCGAACTACTGTCGGCACCAATTTCAACGGGCGATTAGCTCACCTTCTTTCGGGCAGAAGCCTCGGAGGGGGCATAGCCTACATTGATGTTCTTTGTGAGAAATCGTACGCCCATGGGGTCAGTGCCAGTCTTAGCACCACGATTACCAATATACCGACCTACTCTTGGAATGTGGAGGTGGTGACCCACGAATTAGGCCATAATTTCGGTTCACCGCATACCCAAAGCTGTACGTGGCCGGGAGGGGCTATTGATAACTGTTATACTACGGAAGGAGGTTGTGCCCCCGGCCCGGCACCCGTCAACGGAGGGACAATTATGAGTTATTGCCATTTAACCAATTATGGTATTAATTTCGCCAACGGTTTCGGTACCTTACCGGGTAATCTCATCCGGAATCTTACCCAAGCGTGTTTAGGAAGTGCGGCGGCCCCTACCAATTTAACCACCCTGGAGTTATACGATACCCAAGCATTGATTTCTTGGACCCACGATTCAGGCACTTATACTGTCGAATATAAACCCGCTTCTTCATCTACTTGGATTTCTGCGGGAACGACAAGCGGCAAAAACAAATTCTTAACTTCTTTAACTGCCAATACTGCTTATGATTGGCGAGTAAAGGTTAATTGTTCAGAGTATGCCGTAGGTACATTTACAACCAACAGTACCACCGCCCCTCCGCTCTACTGTACTACAAGTCATACCAACAGTTGTAGCTACGGCATAGCTATCACCGGGGTACAAATGGGCGGCACTACCCTGAGCAGTGCTTCAGGATGTGTTTCAGGCGGCTATAATTTCCTTACTTCCCCCGTTAAAGATTTGTCCCTTGGGCAAAACGTCAATTTTACGATTACATTGGACGGTTACTATAACGATAGTCAATTGGCCATCTGGATCGATTTAAACGGGGATCACCAATTTCAATCGGGAGAAAAGATATATACTACCACAACAGCTATTACTCAGGCACTCAGCGGGTCCTTTACGGTTCCTGCCAACAGCACTTTAGGCAAAACAAGGATGCGTATTATTTTAAATTTCAGCAGTGCCCCTACCAATCCCTGCGGTACGTATTCGTATGGTGAAACCGAAGATTATTACGTTAATTTAACCTGCGCGTCTGTTACCCAATATACGGTGACCGGCGGAGGAAGCTATTGCACCGGAGGCACCGGCGTAGCGGTAGGCCTGAGCGGCTCACAAACGGGCGTAAATTATCAACTCAAACGGGGAGGAAGTGCCGTAGGCAGCCCCGTAGCCGGTACCGGATCTGCTATTAATTTCGGCCTGCAAACCATTGCGGGCAATTATACCGTCGAGGCAAATTCGGTCAGTTGTTCTGCTTCCCCCATGACCGGCTCCGTCAATGTCTCTGTCACCTTACTTCCCACATTATCGGCAGGAACTGTCACAGACCCCTCCACTTGCGGCGGGAGCAATGGAAGTATCGCCTTTACCACCACGAACTTAACCGATGGCAGTTATACGCTCACTTATACCGGCAGCGGCAGCCCCAAAACCGTCACCGTAACCTCCAACGCTTTTACATTAAGCGGACTTACGGCAGGGACATACAGTAATTTTTCCATTACAAACAATGGCTGTACCGGAACGGATGCAACCTCCAAAACCTTGTCTAACCCGCCTTCGCCTACGCTTGCAGCAGGAGCAATCACCAACCCAACTACCTGCAGCAGTACTAACGGCAGTATCGCTTTTACAAGTACTAACTTGGCTAACGGCAATTATACGCTCACTTATACCGGCAGCGGCAGCCCCAAAACCGTCACGATCACCTCAAACGTCTTTACTTTAACCGGCTTAGCCGCAGGAACTTACAGCAATTTCAGCATTACCAACAATGGCTGTACCGGAACAGACCCAACGTCAAAAACACTTACTAACCCGCCCACCCCAATTCTTACGGCAGGAACCGTTACCCATCCGACTTGCAGCAGTACCAACGGAAGTATTGCTTTCACCACAGCCAATCTAAGTAATGGCAACTACACACTGACTTATACCGGTTCAGGCAGCCCCAAAACGATAACTGTTACCTCCAACGCGTTCACCTTAACCAATTTAGCCGCAGGAACTTACAGCAATTTCAGCATCACCAACAACGGTTGTACCGGAACAGACCCAACGTCAAAAACGCTTACCGCTCCGCTAACACCAACCTTAACCGCCGGAACAGCCACTAACCCTACTACTTGCAGTGGTACCAACGGGAGCATTGCTTTTACAAGTACCAACTTGGCTAACGGTACTTATTCCCTTACTTTCACAGGCAGCGGAAGTCCTAAAAATGTTACGGTAACTGCCAATGCCTTCTCCCTGACCGGTTTAGCGGCAGGCACCTACAGCAATTTCAGCATTACCAATAATGGCTGTACCGGTACAGAGCCAACGTCAAAAACACTTGCTAACCCGCCTACCCCGACTCTTACAGCCGGTACTGTGACCCATCCAACCACCTGTGGAGGTACCAACGGAAGTATTGCGTTTACGACTACTAATCTGGGTAACGGCGATTATTCGCTCACTTTCACGGGGAATGGGAGTCCGAAAACCGTAACCGTTACGAATAATTCATTTATATTAAACGGGCTGGGAGTAGGCAGCTACAGCAATTTTACGATTGTTAACAATGGCTGTACAGGTACTGATCCAACTTCCAAAACACTTACTAACCCCACCTCGCCTGTCCTTACTGCCGGAGCAGTGGCTAATCCAACCACTTGCGGCGGCAACAACGGAAGTATTGCGTTTACGACGGCCAACTTAACCAATGGAAATTATACGTTGACTTTCAGCGGAACAGACAGCCCTAAAACGATTACCATCAGCAACAATGCCTTCTCCCTGACCGGTTTAGCGGCAGGTACTTACAGTAATTTCAGTATCACCAATAATGGCTGTACCGGCACAGAGCCAACGTCAAAAACACTTACCAACCCGCTCACCCCTTCCCTGACTGCCGGAACGGTCACCAACCCCACTACTTGCGGAGGCACGAATGGCAGTATTGCTTTCACCACTGCTAATTTAACTGACGGAAATTATACTTTGACCTTCACGGGTTCAGGCAGCCCGAGGACCGTTTCCATTGCCTCTAACACATTTACTTTAACCAATTTAGCCGCAGGAACTTACAGTAATTTTTCGATCACGAATAATGGATGTATCGGCACCGATGCCACCGCCAAAATCCTCAGTAACCCGGCTTCTCCCAATGCCGGCGTGATCAGCGGCCCGCTCAACCTGTGCACGGGAGCTACAGTGACCTTTACATCAAACGGCGTTTCCGGGGGCAGTTGGAGCAGCAACAATACTTCAGTAGCCACTATCAACCCCACTACCGGCCTTGCTACGGGTATGGCTGCCGGCAGCAGCATCCTCACTTATACGGTTACTACCAACGGATGCAGCGCTGCGGCTACCGCCACTCTCACCGTTGATTCGGTCAGTGTCGGCGGGAATGTTTCGGGAAGCACGGCCGTATGTTCGGGCGTAAACAATACTGCTTTAACGTTAACCGGACTTACGGGAAGCGTGCAAAAATGGCAATCAGCAGTAAGTGCTGACTTTACTTCTCCGAGTGATATTCCCAATACCGCTTCTGTACTTACTGTCAATAACTTAACCCAAACGATGTACTATCGGGCCGTAGTTAAAAGCGGGGTGTGCAGTCCTGCTAATTCGTCGGGAGCCACTGTACTCGTTAATCCTTTGCCAATCGTGAGCATTACGGGCCAAGATACTATTGCGGTTGACAGTACAACGCAACTTTCTCCGACAACAGGCGGATCTTGGGTAAGTAATGCCCCGGGTAAAGCGACCGTCACCAACGCCGGTGCAGTTAAAGGCGTCGGTATCGGAAGCGTCACTTTTACCTTTACACAGACCTCCACCGGATGCAGCAATACCACCGGTCCCGTTTTGGTCATCAGCAATGGAAATCCTTGTTTTGAAGCCATTGCCCTCGTCAGTCCAACCGATGATTATAACGGCGGTATTGTATTGAAACAGACAAATGTTACGATAAATGCATCCAATAAAATCACCGGTGCCTCTACGACTGTCACCTATCAGGCGGGCAGTTCCGTTACGCTCAGTCCGGGATTCCAGGCAGAAGCCGGCACAGTTTTTAAAACGCAGATTGCAGGATGTAATTAAACTGAATCCGGTCTTTTTCACCAACTTCAGAGAGCTTGTCGGTGTTCTCACCGCCAAGAGCGCAATCAAGTATAAAGCAAAGCTGATCCGAATAACCAACTGCGGCTATCCATTTTTCTTTGCCCCAAACTTTGGCGAACTTTGTGCTTCCTACCAATTACAGACGCTGAACCGATATGACTGTGTTTGATTATAAAACCGAATTAGCCAAAATCCCCGCCGAACCGGGCGTGTATCGTTATTTCAGTGAAGAAGAGGAGATCATTTACGTAGGAAAGGCCAAAAACCTCAAAAACCGCGTCAGCAGTTATTTCGTAAAAAACCACGCCGATCGTAAAACGCGACGATTAGTGAGCCAAATCCGTCGGATCGAATTTACCATCGTCCACACTGAATTTGATGCTTTGTTGCTTGAAAACCAACTCATCAAGCGATACCAACCGCGATTTAACATTCTTCTTCGCGACGACAAATCCTATCCGTTCATTAAGGTGTTCAACGAACCCTTTCCTCGGGTAGAAACGACCCGTCGGGTAGATAAAAAAACAGGAACTTATTACGGTCCTTTTGCCAATCTGCGGGGGATGTACAATTTGCTGGATATGTTTCGGGAATTGTTTACTCTACGCACCTGCGCTCTCAACCTGTCGCGTGAGAACATTGAGGCCGGCAAGTACAAAGTGTGCATGGAGTACCACCTCAAGCGGTGCAAAGGGCCTTGCATGAACCTGCAATCGGAAGAAGATTATGAGCGTGAAATTACCCAGATCCATCAAATTTTAAAAGGACAACTGAGCGTACCGCAACAGTACTTCAAACAGAATATGATGGAGGCTGCCGAGAAGATGGAGTTTGAAAAAGCTCACGATTGGAAGCAAAAACTCGACCTGCTCCAAAATTTTCAGGCAAAATCAACGGTGGTCAACCCGAAGATCGGAAATGTGGACGTCGTGGCTATTGCTTCCGACGAGGAATCGGCCTACGTGAATTACCTCAAAATAGTGAATGGCTACATCATGGCTACCCAAACGCTGGAGGTAAAGAAAAAACTCGACGAGCCGGATGACGAAATTTTGGCACTGGTGCTGTTTGAAATGCGAACAACTTACGAAAGCGACGCCAAAGAGATCATTTCCAATATCGAAATAACGACCGATTTTAAGGCCGAGGTCACCATTCCTAAGATCGGGGATAAGCGCAGTTTGCTGGATATGGCGCTTAAAAACGTGCACTATTTCCGAAAAGAAAAAGCGGAACGCAAACTGATCGAAGCCAGCGCCACCACCAATCGTCGCGACCGGGTTCTGATCAAACTCAAAGCCGACCTTCAGCTCAAAAGCCTCCCGCGCCACATTGAATGTTTTGATAACTCCAACATTCAGGGTACCAATCCGGTAGCAGCTATGGTGTGCTTTAAAGAAGGACGACCTTCCAAGAAAGATTATCGACATTTCAGCATCAAGACGGTGATCGGCCCCAACGACTTTGCCAGTATGCACGAAGTCGTTACCCGCCGCTATACCCGCGTATTGGAAGAACAATCCGAATTGCCTGATTTGATTGTGGTTGACGGAGGCAAGGGGCAGTTGAGTGCCGCCTGCGATGCGCTCAAAGCCTTGGGACTTTACGGAAAAGTTCCTATTGTGGGTATTGCTAAGCGATTGGAAGAAATTTATTTTCCGGAAGATTCGCTGCCGTTGTACATTGATAAAAAATCGGAGTCACTGCGGTTGATTCAGCAGATACGGGATGAAGCCCACCGCTTTGCCATCACCTACCACCGCGACAAGCGCAGTCGCAATGCCTTTGTGAGTGAGTTGGAAAACATTGAAGGGATCGGCAAAAAAACAGCGGCTAACCTGTTGAAAGAATTTCGCGGAGTGAAAGCCATTCGGGAAGCCGATGAAGAAAAAATCGCCGAATTTGTGGGAAAAGACAAGGCCAAAAAGATCAAAGAATATTTTGCGGCTATTGAACAGTAGGGACGCTGAATTCAGCGTCCCTGCATTGTATTTATACCAAAGCAGCTACTTGGGTTTTGATGCCATCAAAAGAAATGTCAAAGTGAGAGGTGTCATAAACCGTCTCTCCGTTGGCAATGATCAATACCTGCGGCGATTCGTGCCATACCCCGAATTCCTCCGCAATTTGATTGGAAAGGGCCCGATGGGCAATTAAATCCAAAAAATAAGGCTTTAAATCACCTACTTCTTCGGATTTCCAAGCGCGCTCCAGCCGCCCGAGCGTTGCCGAACTGATCGAGCAACGGGTACTGTGTTTATAAATCAGAACGGGGTGTTGGTGTGACTCTTTCTTGATTTCTTCCAATTGGGCACTATTGATAAGTTGATTCCAGTTCATTTATTTACAGCCTGAATTAGTGAATAAATCCTTGAGTGAATACTTTTACACTCCTAACGTAACTCCTTTCAAAATTGTTCGCCTTTCTTTATACCCTTGTTATTCATTTATTCGTAATGGTGGCCCGATTTGCGGCATTCTTTCATAAGAAAACGCGAAAATGGGTCGAAGGGCAAAAACACATTACTCAGTTACTGAAAAAAAAGGGTTCATCATTCGTCATTCCGAATTCGTCATTCACTCTTTGGTTTCATGCCGCTTCGTTGGGCGAATTTGAACAAGGCCGGCCGGTGATTGAGGCCGTACGAAAACAATACCCGGAGGCAACTATAGTACTGACCTTTTTTTCACCCTCGGGTTATGAAATCCGGAAAGACTATGATCAGGTCAACGTCGTGAGCTATCTTCCGGCCGACACACCTGCCAATGTCAACCGATTTTTGGATACGGTTCAGCCCGACATGGCTTTGTTCATCAAGTACGAGTTTTGGCACAATTATCTGCAGGAATTAAAAAAACGACACATCCCAACCTTGCTTTTTTCGGCCATTTTTCGTCCGGAGCAGCTGTTTTTCAAAAGCTACGGCGGCTTTTACCGAAATATGCTGTTTTGTTTTAATCGAATCTTAGTACAAAACCGTTCTTCCGAAGAATTGCTGCATTCGGTGGGTTATTCCCAAGTGACAGTCGCCGGTGATACGCGCCTCGACCGAGTAGCACAAATCGCTGCCCAAGCCAAAACCTATCCGCTCCTTGAAGCCTTTAAAGGCTCTGAGCCTTTGCTGATTGCCGGCTCAGTTTGGCCCGATGATATGGAGGTACTGATTCCTTTTTTGAATCACCGGACACAACCGCTTAAAGTAATTATCGCTCCTCACGAGATCAACGCAGAACAAATTGAAAAATGGCAGTCGCAACTGCAAAAATCAAGTGTACGGTTTACCATTTACCGTTTAGAGTCGGCGGATAGCAAATCGGCGGATAGCAAAGAGGAAAAAAATAATTCATTTGACATTCTGCACTCTGCGTTCGACATTCTCTTTCTGGATACGGTTGGGATGCTTTCATCGGTGTACCGCTACGCAGATTTTGGGTATATCGGCGGAGCCTTCGGCGACGGATTGCATAATATTTTAGAGCCTGCCGTTTTCGGAATGCCGGTTTTCTTCGGTCAGCCTCATTATCAAAAATTTCAGGAAGCTCATGACCTCCTCCACTTAGGAGGTGCAGCGACCGTGGCCGACAGTACGGAGTTAGAAACTGTTTTTAAGGATGTGTACGAGAATCCGGAATTGCGGCAACAAAAAGCCCGAATCTGCTCGCAATACATCAGCCAAAATGCAGGGGCTACGGAGAAAGTAATGTTGATTATCAATGAAGAACTTCTCTCCGGGCGTCCTACATAAAGTCCCCCTTTATCTGCCGAATTTCAACGTCGTTCCCAACCGGAACACGGTACGATCGTATTTGAAGTTTTGAAATACGGCAATGGCTTCTGCCCGGAAGAAAGGAAAACCGGGAATCAACCCGTCTAATCCATATCCCACTTCCATGTAAGGCGAGATGACCGGTGTTTGCAGGTAGTGAATCATCAGATTTTCTTTGAGACCGGCCAAGCGAACATAAGGAATACGGGTCAACAACAAACGGCGGGACTCGTTGACAATGTGTGCCTCAAAATACCGTTCTGATGTACTGAAACGATAATAGGGCAACGCGCGAAAAGTCGTGAAAGCATCGCCGTATTGAACAAAAGCTTGGTTTCCCAAAAAGTGCTTATAATCCATCAGAAAGGCATTTCGATTGTTCAAAAATGCTCCCGCAGCAAAGGAATAATGCAGTTCACTCCGTACGCCCGTTTGTACCTCCTGACGCACCGTCACTTCGGCCAAGTCAAAGTCCGAAACACTGTTGGCTACGTTTGGTATCCCTTTGGAATAATGAAAAATTACCGACGGGTTCTTATTATTCAAATACCGTTTGCGCCCATTGTAAAGGCGGTATCGTTGTCCCGGACGCCACGTTAAGGAGAAATCAAAAGTAAGCGCCTCGTGGGGCGAAAAACGATAATACGACTCGGCGGCCTTGAGACGCTCGCTGTATTCCTGATTGTAAGGGGCATTGGGTGTAAAGGCAAATTGATTCCACCTGATCCAAGGACGGGCATTTTCGAGATTTTCCAACTCATACCTTCGTCCATATTCCAAACTGCCCGCAATGCTGAAAACATCGGCCAAACGAGCATAATAAAACGACAGTCGGCCGAAATCTTTTTCATAGATCTTCATGAAGTTGTTTTCAAACCACAATGTCGCCGTCGTATTGACATTGGGAGTGATGGGATTATTGGCATTGAATTGTGAAACGTACCTTCCGCCCGTGCGCGACAGCCCCCGACGCCGTCCCTGCCAACCCGTAGCGACGGTTCCGGAGAAAGCCTCCCGGCCGAAGGCATAACGGGCCAACGGTTTGATATAAAAAGCGTTGTCGCGGTTGAATTGTCGCTTGAAATTAAAATTACTTTCGACCACGTAGCCATCTACGGTATTGTAGGTCAAATTTTGCGGGTTGAGCGGTCCCTGATACTCCAGTACCCACTTTTTGGAAAGTTTGAACGTACGCCCTGCCATGACACCCATAAAATCGACTTTCGTAGAGTCTCGCTTGGCTTTCGTGCTGTCGGCTTTGATCTTGATCTCTTTGACGATGCGTAAACTGTCGGAATGTCGGTAACTCTTGGTTTCCAATTCGGTCAGAGGAATGCTGCGAATTTCGTTCCAAAAAGCATCGGTGCGTTTATGCGCCATCGAATCCACACTGATCGAATCATTTCGGACTACATTGACGTCTTCTTTTTGGGCTTTTCGCTCATTTTTATCCTGTTTTTCGTACTCCTTCATCATTTTCCGGAGCTGTTTGGTCGAAAATGACTTCTGTTGCGCGGCCAACTCGTTCAGTTTTTTGGTGCGCAAATCCTTTTTTGAAAGATCGTTATCCGGTTTTTCAAATTTTTCGTCCAATACCGTGACGGTCTCCTTAAAGGCCGGATTGACCTTCAAGCTTTTGTAATTCATCGAAATAACATACTTAAATTCTCCCGAAAAACCCATCATCGAACCGCCGAAACGAAAATGAAGACCGGTCGGCATCCATACTTCCTGCACCGGATTAAATACCTGCTTTACCTCCACATCCAAACTCTGAACGGTAGTTTGAAGATCGAGGCTGTGAATCGCCCACGTATTTTCGATGATATAAATTTGCCCTTTAAAGACACCTTCCCCGTACGAACGCGGGATGACTTTGATCTTATTGACTTCCAGATCACCTTCCCGAAAAGACCCTTGGTATTCAAATTTATAATACCCGAAAGCTTTGGGAGACAGCGGCGACACGGCATCGCCCACGGTAGGGTCATAAAAACTGGCTAACACAAAAGCATTGGGACTGGGGGCACTGTTATCCAAGCTGTTGCGGGTCGAGATCACGCGCTGTTTGTAGTTATTGGGCTGACGAAACGTGATTTCGTTCACACTCTCGTTCAATATCGGCCGTCCCTCTTCAATGCCTTCTTTTTTCAGGGCTTTTTCGGCAAAAAAAGGAATGGAAGTAGCTACGCCGGTGGTCTTGATGTAAGCGCGGGCGCTGTAAGTTTCTACCTGCAAGGCATGAAAACGGGCTTTTGCAATCGCCCGACGCATGATGGTATAAGCGGGATCTTCGCTTTTGGAGCCTATTTTTACTTCGTTGATATTCAGCGCCTGCTCTTCCAGATTGGCATCCAACGTTTTAAAATCGTTTTCGACTTCAACCGTTTTGATGATATTTTTAAAGCCTAAATATTGAAAAATGATCTCATACCGCCCCGGAACCAAGACTAACTCATAACGGCCGTCTGCGTTGGCCATTGTTCCCAAATTGGAACCTTTGACAGCAATAGCCGCGTACGCCAACGGCTCGCCCTTTGCGGTTTTTACCACCCCTTTGATACCGCCGCCGAATGCCGTAACACTGCACAAAAAAGACAACGCAAATAGAAATAGCTTCATTAAATTCTGAAAAAATGATTTTGACCCATTTTCAGAACGAATATAAACTTAAAAACTTACATGTCCGGCTCAACAGACCTCATATTCGCCCGGAATCGCAATGGAAAAGCGCCCTCCCGTGAAGGTATAAAAAATAATGCCGGTGACGACGAGTGTTGTAATAAACTGAAGAAATAGGATTGATTTCACTACCCAATCAGCCTGATAAGTGATAAACGTTAAAAAAACTACCGGAAGCCGCATCTCCACAGCGGCTTATTCATCAAAAAAGCCCTCTTCGTATGCTTCACAAAAAGCAAAATAATCCTGATGCACTTTGTTCGGGTACTCTTGGCAATAGGTGAATAAATCCTTCTGCCATTGGGTCTGCTTCGAAAAGTCGATCAGTTCGTCAGCGATAGAAGAGCCTTGGCGTCCGGCACTTCGCAAATGCCCCGAGGCCGTAATAGTGGCCATAATTCGGATCAACTCTTCCAACGATTCCAATTCGCCGTCCCACTCGTGAAAATCAAACTTGTCCTGCTCCGGTTGTAATTCTTTCAGCACAAACGATTGATCAAACGTCGCTACCGCACTCAGAAGCGTCGGAAGGACATTATTGACGCGGCTCTGAATATGCACAATGCGGTGGGCTTCCGTCGGCCAGGCAGGTTGAGGCAAAGTAGCGAAAGGGGCCAAAACCGAATGCCGGGCTTCTTTCAAATCAAGCAAATACAGTTTTTCGTTGGGGCTTTCTGCCATGACCACGTAGCGTTCCAAACCTAAACTCGCCGTGCCTGTTACCCGGATGCCTATGTCGCAAATACGCATAAAAAACGGATTGGGGTGTTGCTTTGGCCAATCCTGCAACAATTTTTCCACTTTCATTCGCTGTTCGTACGTTACGGGCAGTACTTTTCCCGTATCAAAGCTGAGCTTTCGTCCCTCATCACCTTTCACTGTGCGCTCTTTGATCAAGTCTCGCCGACGACGTTTTTCCAGATTTTCCATAAAATCCTTCAGCATCCCTGTGGTGGTTCGGCGCTCAATATCTACCGGTTTTCCCAAAGACAGTGTTTTTGTATAACTGTTCAGAAAGGCTTTTACGAGGGTATCGCACTCCTTTTTTTCCAAATCCAATTCCTCACCGGCCAAATAAATACCGGTTAACATTCGACTTAATTCCCACGAAACGGGCAGCAGCAATGCCTCATCAAAATCATTAATATCAAAATAGACCAAGCGATTCTCCGCCTTATAGGTACCGAAGTTTTGCAGATGCAAATCCCCGCACCCCCACACCCGACTCGCATCGATCGTCGAAAAATGTTTCGCAAAATCTTGATAAAAGACCGAAGAAGTCGCCCTGAAAAACAGGTACAAACCTTCGGCCATACGGTCGTATTTACGCGCCAAAAGCAAGGGATTACGACCTGCATCAGCTTCTTTGATCTGTTCTGTGACTGCCATGGGAAAAAAGTGTAAAGATTAAAGTGTAAAGGTAAAGGCAGTCTGTCTACTATGGACTGTAAACTGTGGACTACTCATATTTCTCATAGATTTCCGTCAGAATTCGTTCCGTTTCGCCTCGTATCTCCGCGGTTTTACGCACATAATTCCCATTCATTATACTGAAAATTAAAACCTTTCCCTTCTTGGTCCGCAAATACCCGCTCAGACAGTAAACATTGGAAAGCGACCCCGTTTTCGCAAAAACAAACGGAGGGCGATTTTTGTATTGATTCCGAAGAGTGCCGGCCTTGCCGCCGATAGACATCAGACCGAACAAACGTTCCTGCTCCGGCACTTTGGCGTAAATTTTCTGCAATAATTTGACCACAGAACGCGGAGTAAACAAATTATACCGCGACAGCCCGGAGCCGTCCTCCCAAATCGGCTCGTCGGGCAAATCCGTCAAAAGTTTGGTTTTGACATACTCAATACCTTTCTCTGCATCAAAACCTGCGTTGTTGGTATCCAATTGGGAACCGCACAGAAGCAGGATCTGTTCGGCAAACATGTTATCGCTCACTTGTAACATCCTACGATACAGGGTATCTGCCGGAAGTCCTTTCAAGGTACGATAAGGTGTACCTGCGGGCAACCGCCCTATGATTTTTACGTCTTTTTTCAAAGTATCAGCCAACAAAAAAGAGGTCATTTGGGGCGAAACCCGGTAGGGAACATCCTCCGTAAACGCTTTAGAGGGCCATCCCATCGAAAAAAAAGCATTGTTGAATTCATCGCGCGACAGTTTAAATTGCTCCGACCATCCTGCCGTACGAAGGCTGTCTTTAAACACACGCGGGCTGACAGTTCGGTTTGTAAAACGAACAACGTTGCCGTAAAGCGGCAATGCCGAAATTTCACATTGATAATAATCGGCATAATCACCCCACGACCATCCCGGGCCGAATCGCTTGCCGGTATAAATGTAAGGGTAATAAAAAAGCTTGCCCGGCCAACTCTTCAGGAAATCAAATACGCCGCTCGCGGGCATGTCCGGATGCAGTAGATTCGGGTCTCCGGTTCCCCAAAAAATCAAGGAATCGCCTTTGACCATATAGCGTAACGCCGGAAGGGAGTCGCCCAAAAGAGATAAGCCGGCATAGAGAGTAAACAATTTGGTATTGGACGCCGGGGTAAAGTAGCGATCGGATTGGTATTCGGCCACCATTTCCTGTTTTTCCGGGTCATAAAGGGCAAATCCGGTATGATTTTGCCGAAATACCGGTGACGACGCCACTACATTTTTCCACGGTGATTCTGTTTGATTGGAGGAAACCTTGGGTTGCGATCCGGCACAGCCGGCAAACAGCAGCCAACTGACCAATAATAAAGGGAGAGTTTGAAACAAGCGCATTCTTTTTCTTAAATCTTTGATTATCAATACTATTGAGCGACTGCTTTATCCATTTTTCTTTTTCAGCCGCCAAATTACTCAAAACTTTTTCGCTATCTCGGTGTTTGTACCTGTAAGTTACACTAATTTTGAACCGATACCCATTACCGATCGGTCGTTATTATGGACGATTGATTGATAACTTCTGATTTCTAATGACATTTCAGCCTTTTTTAGAAGCTATTTCCAAACAAATTGACAATACTGTTTACGGACAACATCCTGCCGAGCTGTACGAACCTATTCGCTATATCATGTCATTGGGGGGCAAACGCCTGCGGCCGCTCCTGACCGCTCTATCGGCAAATCTTTTTACCGACGATTGGCAGCAATGTATCAAACCGGCCATTGCCGTAGAAGTATTTCACAACTTCACTCTCATGCACGACGATATCATGGACTGCGCGCCGCTTCGCCGCGGCAAACCGACCGTCCACGAAAAATGGAATGCCAATACCGCGATCCTGTCGGGGGATGTGATGCTCGTGAATGCCTACGAATTGCTGCTCAACGTAGAGCCGGCTCATTTGCCCCGAGTGATCAAACGATTTAATCGGACGGCTGCTGAAGTATGTGAAGGACAGCAATTGGATATGAATTTTGAAACCCGGCGGGATGTGTCTCAGGAAGAATACATTGAAATGATTCGCCTGAAAACTTCGGTATTGTTGGGCTTTGCCATGGAATTGGGGGGCATTATTGCCGGCGCTGACGAAACCACCACGCAAGGGCTCTACGAGGCGGGTGTCAATATGGGGCTGGGTTTTCAGTTGAAAGACGACCTGTTGGACGTGTATGGTGACCCGGAGAAATTCGGGAAGCAGGTAGGAGGGGATATCATTGCCAACAAAAAAACATTTATGTTGATCGAAGCACTTTTGTTGGCCGAAGGAGCCGCCAAACACAACTTAGACTATTGGCTTAGCTTAGAACAGGGCAAATACGATACCGCTGCCAAAGTAGCGGCAGTGACGGATATATACACACAATTGGGCATTGATAAAATTGCAGAAGCGAAAGCCGATGAATTTTTTACCAAAGGTTTTGAGGCCCTGCACAACTTAGCGGTTGATACCCCGCGCAAAAAACCCATGCTCGAATTTGCGGAGTTTTTGGTGGGCCGAGAAAGTTAGAAGCTGTATCTTTGCCGCAAACACATTTCGACACATTACAGCCAATGAATTACACCGGTATGAAAAAATACGTTTTTTTTCTGACTTTCAGCCTTTTTGCTTTTTGTTCTGCCGCTCAAAATGAAGAGTACAGGAACGTGATCAGTGTCCAATCGGGCGTGAGTCTGTTCTCTCCTTTCCGCGGCACCCTTACTGCCTCTCAGGAATCTTCCGACACGACCGTTTCTTTTTCTTCGGGTACTGCCCGCAACTTTCCGCAGCTCAATCTGGCGTATGATTATGGAGTGAATCAATGGTTTTCGATCGGCGGGGCAGTCAGTTATAATAAAGTTTCGTTGGACTTGAACGATGTCAAGTACAAAAAAACGGAGAATTTGGGCAACGTTACGCTGGGGGTCTCTCGGGTGACGCTCGGAGCAAGAGCTCTGTTTCATTACGGTAATGCCAACCGTATTGACATGTACTCCGGCGTGCGATTAGGGATTGGCATTTGGGCGGTAAGTGCCAACTCAAGCCTGGCAGACAGCAAATTGGACGAGGTGTTCAAAGAAGCCGGCGGCGGCGGTATTTGGCGTACGCTCCTCGGTAACAAACTGGGCGGCGGTTTTGCTATGCCGCAAGTTCAGTTGATTGCCTTTGGCTTGCGCGGATACATCACCGAAAACATCGGACTCAACGGCGAACTTGCTCTGGGAAGTCCTTACTTTCTTTCGGCCGGTATCAATTTCCGTTTTGGCGGTCGTCAATAATCCTCTCTTTTAAGGCCGCCACCCTTTAGGTTTAGTGGGGGTCCGTGTGCTGCTTTCATAGCAAGGAACCGTAACACTTACGGGACTTACGATTGGGTCGCGCCCCAATAGTCCAACGGGTTTAGCTTTTCCAAGCGCATTTTCTCTGTTTAACCAGTACTTGACTGAAGAAACACTCGCTACCATAAACATCCCCGCGATTTCTTCAGAAGGGTCGGTTTTATTGCGAATGTTTCCGATAAGCGCTTCGGGCGGGGTATCTACCAACGTGCCGGTGCCTTGATTTTGATCCCGCAGTAACCTCAGAAAGCGATACGCTTCTTCCGAAATTTGCAGTTGCTTGATTTCAAATAAAGCACCGTTGGTCTGATAGTAAGGAATTTCGGCCACCAATTTGCCTATTACCTGTTTGCCATCCGTAAATATATCGCTGACGATATCTATCGTTTCGTTATACAGAATTTCCCAACATTCCTGATTGCAATACAAATCATAGTAATCGGTTGAATTACAGATATACTGACGCTCCCATAACATCCACGACCAGACATAGTAGTTTTTTGTGTTGGGGGCATCTTGATAGTCTACGTAGATGCGGTGAGTAGGAATACGTTTATTACCGCGCAGTATTCCTTCGGTAGTGAAGCTATCATAGATCGTGTCAATTTTGGGAGTGGCTTTCATGATTTCCTCACTCGACTCGTACTGCGTCCCGTCCGATTTCTGAAACATCAATTTATAGGAATTGCCGGCTTTTGCTCGAAACGTAAGCGGTAAATAATAGAACCCCTGCTCGCCCTCCGTTAACCGAATCTTGTCTTTTCCATTGACCAATAGTTCAACGACCATATTTTTGATAGGTGTTCTGAACAAAGCATCCTTCACAAAATCCGATTCGGCAATTTGAATTTTTTGTTCCTTGTTTTCATCCGTCAATGTTCCTTCTACCGTCAGTATTTGCAACGACTTATTGAATCGCACATCATACGGGCTCACGCAGGTGCAAACGCACAATATCAAGGCAAGCAACAGGATCGGAAGCTGACGGAACATGAGAAAGAGGCCATGGTGTAATTTTTAAAGCCCACAGTCCCTTTCTTTTACTTTACAAGCGTGGATTTCAAACGGTTATTCCAACGTAAACACGATTGGCATATTGAATTTCACTCGTACCGCCCGCCCTGACTGCTTACCGGGTTTCCATTTGGGCATTAGTTTCATCACGCGAAGGGCCTCTTCATCACAACCGAAGCCAATGCCGCGCAAAACGGTGATGTTGGAAAGCGAGCCGTCGGCTTCTACCGTAAAATTCAGGTAGACCTTCCCTTGGATATTACTCCGTTGCGCGGCATTCGGGTATTTGAGATTTTTGATCAAAAAATTACGAAAGGCTTCCATCCCACCCGCAAACTCGGGTTGAATCTCTACTCGCTCAAACACTTCCGGTTCTTTGGCTTCCACTTCAGCGGGTTTGGTGGCTTCGGATGCCGGTAAATCCTCCGGCGGTGCTACAATCGCTACCTCATCCTCCGTTCCTACTACGGTTTCCTGACCCGGATCGGCTTTTTCCATTTCATCCGTAGGAGGAGGTAACTCCTCTTTTTCAGGATTTTCTACCACCTCCGGTATCCGATAACGCACTGTCGTTTGTTTCGGGATTTCTTTCGGTTTCTCTAATTCGGGCAGCGGTTTTTCTTCTTTTTTGGCCAAATTTACATCCGTAAGTTCTACGGGAGTTGTTAAGTATTCCACCTTTTCCGAATGCAGCTTTCCATAAATCGTGGGAATGATGAAAATCAACAGGAAGAGGCCGATACCCAATAAAACGGCTTTTCGGAGGGCGTTGGGATAGGTTTTCCGAAGATCATACGCCCCGTAATCGCGGTGGCGGTGGAGAAAGACGATGTCGTCTAACGACATAGCTTCGCTCAACTCGGCCGTTGCCGAGCGAGGTTGTACAAAGATTTCCATGGCTTTTAAAATGGAGGTTTATTGAATTAGTTTAGATGAGTTTCTAAGACGAAAAAGCAGTACTTTAAGTGAGTCCGGCGGTCAAGCAGGCAATTCATAGCCAAACCGATGAATGAAGATTCATAAGCATAAGGGTTTAGGAAAAAGTAAAAAATGAAAAATGAACTGAAACCGAGGCTGAAGTGCCCACCGATTCATTTTCGGTATTTGCCGAAGTTTAAAGAAAAATTGAAATAGCTGTTAACAGGTTTTATTACTTCTGACGAAAGTGAACCACAAATTGAGTATAAGTTCGCAGCAAGCGCCCGCTTTGACTGCCGGGTACCCATTTAGGAAAAGCAGCAATCAGTCGAAGCACTTCCTCATTACATCCATAGTCAAGCCCCAACAGGATTTTTGACTCACTGACAGTTCCGTCCTTTTCTACTAATATCCGCACAATCACCTTTCCGCTGATGTTGGCTTTACGGGCTTTGGATGGGTACCGAAGATTCGTTTCAAGGTATTCATTCAAAGCGATTGTTCCTCCCGGAAATTGGGGAGCTACTTCGACTATCCAGTAAACAATATCATCCTCTGTCTTCTGTGCCTGTAATATTCCGGCTATCAAAAGACACAAAACTAAAATGTAACGGTTCACGCCGGTAAGGCGTAGTTTTGGGGTGATTTTTTAAAAAACCAGGTACCGATGGCGTAGGTAACTCCACAGAGCCCAACAATCCACATAGCCCCCGACGCCGAGAAGAAATCCCACGAACCCTGTGCCATTCCTGACAGGAAAGCCATCAACATCAGAAATAAGCCAATGCCCAAGATAAGGGCGCTGCGTAAAGCAAAGGGGTAGGATTGACGCAGATCATAAGCCCCGTAAGCTTTGTTACGAAACTCGAAGATAATATCGTCCAAACTGGCCTCCCGCAGTTGTTCATCGGTCATCGCCACTTCGTGTCGGTAAGTTTCACTCAAGTATTTCACCGCCTTGGTATTGGCTTCCCGAGCTATGGTTTCCAAGGCCAGATCAAAATTATAGCCCTTCCATAAATACGCTTCGGCTTCGCAGGCAAGATGGTCGAGCAATTCATTGAGGAGTACATCGTTGGTATTGTTGCGGATCAGATGGTCGTGCAGTTTAGTGAGCTGTTGCGGAGTTAGCTTTTTCATATTTCCAAACAATATAATCTTTCGTATATAATCTACAGCGGACTCAAAGATAACCCGTTCTCAGAGGGTCTAAGTAATACCTGCATGGCTTCGACAAAACGTTCAAACTCAGAAACTTTTTGAATGGCGGCCGCGCTTCCGTCGGGGGTAAGGCTGTAATATTTACGCAACCGCCCATCCACTTCTTCCGATTCGGTCAGTAAATATCCCTCCTGCTCTAACTTATGCAATACAGGATATAACGCTCCGAAGGTCAGGGTTATTTCACCATTGGTACGCTCTTTTACCGACTGCGTGATTTCGTAGCCGTACATGCGCTGATGCTCTGCCAACAGCTTCAACACTATGGTTTTGAGCGTCCCCCGTAAAAATTCGTTACTTGTAGCTTCCATAAAATTGTAAAGGTGATTTATGTGAACAAATATATATAAGTTTTTTATATATACAATGGATTCCGTAAAAAATATTTTGCCTTACCGCCCTATCCGACTAACTTTAAAGTTGTTAAAAGAACCATGACTCCTGCTTCATCGCCTTCGCTTACTCCCCCTACTTGTCCGCGTTGCGGACGGGCTTTTCACTGCCAACCCGCTTCCGGGGCAGATTGTGTCTGTTTTCAGTTTCACCTTCCGAGTGAAGTTACCCACTATCTGCGTACCAATTATGACAGTTGCGTTTGTCCGGATTGCCTTCGGGAATTAGCCCATGCTTTTGAAAAAAACAGCGGTGTCTTCCTTAAACTTACCGCTTCCTAAATTGTCCTAAGCTAAAGAGCAGATTTTAAGTTGATTTCAATAGGCAGTCAACCACAAAATCTGCTTAAAATCTGAATTTGCCGCAGAGGAGTCGTATTTTAATTGAGGCAACATACCTCAAACTCAAAAATTTACGTTATTTTCATGCAGTTTTTAATCAAATCGGAATGAAGACCCGTCCCTATTTCTACCTTGCGCTGTCGGCTATCACTGTCATAGCCATTGTGATTGTTTCCTGCCAAAATAAAGAAGCCGAAGCGGTATTGGAAGATGGCTCTTTCAAGCTTATCCAAACGCAGATTTTTGACAAGTCCTGCGCCACTTCCGGGTGCCATGCTTCAGAGCAGGATGCGGCTTTTAAGCAGCACGGCTTGATTTTGACCGGTAAGGTTTCCTACGATAATCTGGTGAATAAACTTCCGAAAAATTTCGCCGCCCAATCGGATTCGTTGCGGTTAGTGATGCCGGGCAATGTGGCCAAGAGTTTTCTTTTTACAAAACTCAATTGCAGTGCGGCTTCGCTTTTGCCCGGGCGGCAGTACGGCAACCCTATGCCGTTGGGAGCCAATGGCCTGTCGGTAGGGGAAATTGAGTTTATAAGAAAATGGATCGAATCAGGCGCTCCGCGTTCGGGCGGGTCGGTGGACGCCTCCTTGATTACCAATTCTGTACCCTTATGCGGCTCTACTTTCGGCAGTACCTTTACGGCCCTCGAACCGCCCAAAGCCACGGAGGGTCTTCAATTGCATTTAGAGCCTTTTGAGGTTACCAATACCTACGAACGGGAGTTGTTTGTTCGCAAACCGGTGGGCAACACCACCGAATTGTACATCAACCGGGTTCAGTCGCGTATGCGGCCGGGAAGTCACCATTTTATCTTGTACGATTTCAAGAGTTTGGCCAATTTACCCGCTATGGGCCAAGTGCGCGACCTTCGCAATGCCGACGGCAGCAGCAATCTGTTGACGTTTTTGAGTATGCAAAACCACATTTTTTGGGCCGGCACGCAAACGCAGGAACACGACTACAGTTTTCCGGAAGGTGTAGCACTGCGCATTCCGCCCGATTATTCGTTTGACTTTAACTCGCACTATGTCAACAAGACTTCGGGGAAAATCCCCGGGGAGGTATATGTCAATCTTTATAAATTAGACAAATCGAAGGTAAAAATTGTGGCTAATTCGCTCAACTTAGCCAATGAAAGTTTGAATTTACCCGCCGGGCAACGCACAGTAGCTACCAAATCGTTTACTTTTTCCAAACCTACCAAAGTGCTCATGCTGACCTCACACAACCACAAACTGGGTGAGAAGTTTGTCATCAAAATTGTAGGCGGTGCCCGCAATGGCGAAATCGTTTACGAAAGCACCGATTGGGAACATCCGTTGATCAAAAATTTTCCCGAAGCCCTCGAATTTAAGGCCGGTGAAGGGTTGAAGTCTGAAATCACCTATAATAATACAACCGGCAAAGCCGTTCGTTTCGGTCTGACGAGTGAAGACGAGATGGGGATTATTTTCGGGTATTACTACGAACAGTAAACGATTTTCTATAGATCAAATAATTTAAGCCGAACGGCCATTAAGGCCAAGGTCTGGCGCGATTTTACATTTAATTTTTGGAATACACTTTCGCGGTACCCGTCTATGGTACGAGAACTTACGTGCATTTTGTCGCCAATTTCGGCATACGTCAGATCCGTACAGGCCCACTTGATAAATTCCATTTCCCGGTCCTTCAGTTGGTATTTTTCCTGCGGACTTTGTACGGCTTCGGGATTCAGGCTTTTGATCAATTGAGCAGTAACGAAATCGGTGTAATAATGTCCTTTTGAACGTACATCATCCAACGCCTGTTTCAATTCGCGCGGTTTACATCCTTTCGGCAAATACCCCTTGGCTCCGTTCCGCAACATTTTTATGATTGCCTCTTTGTCATCGTTCATCGAAAGCGCCAATACCCTCACATCGGGATAATTGATTTTGAGCCACAAGGCCGTTTCGTAACCATCCATCTCGGGCATATTGATGTCGAGCAGTACGATGTCCGGCACCCTATTCGCTTGAATTCGACTCATGAGTTCTTTGCCATTGCTCACCTCATAGATTACTTCATAATCATCGTATTTTTGGATTAACCCTGACAGCGCTTGGGCCACCAAATCATGGTCATCAACAATAGCAATGGTTGTTTTCATAATTATACTTTAAATCCTCCGCTCCAAAAGTCCATGCTTTGCTTATCAGTCAAAAAGAGGAATCGTTTGTGCCATTTTCCAATCGTTCTTTCTTTTGTTTTACTGCTGAATGCCGTGTATTCCGACAAGTTAGGCGCAGACAGAAACAGTTATTCGGGGTTAGTTTAATTTGAGCCGTACGGCGGCCATGGCCAAGGTTTGGCGTGACTTTACATTCAATTTTTGAAATACACTTTCGCGATAGCCGTCTACCGTGCGCGGGCTTACGCACATTTTATCGGCAATCTCGACATACGTCAAATCACTGCAGGCCCATTTTATAAATTCCAATTCGCGTTCGTTGAGGCGCAAACTGTCTTGCGGGTTTTGAAGGGTTTCCGGATTCAGGCTTTTGATCAGCTGCCCCGTCACAAACTCCGTATAGTAGTATCCTTTATCTACTACGGCATCCAAGGCCTGCTTCAGTTCAAAAGGTTTACAACCTTTGAGCAAGTAGCCTCGTGCGCCGTTGCGCAACATCCCTACGATCGAATCCTCTTTGTCATTCATCGAAAGCGCCAGTACTTTCACTTCGGGGCAATTGTTTTTTAACCACAATGCGGTCTCAAAGCCGTCCATTTCGGGCATACTGATGTCGAGCAAGACAATATCCGGCACCATTTTCAGCTTGATGCGGTCCAAGAGTTCTTTCCCATTGGTTGCTTCATAGAGCACCTCGTAATTTTCATACTTCTGCACCAACCCCGACAGGGCTTTGGCCATTAATTCGTGGTCATCAACGATAGCAATGGTCGTTTTCATCATAACCCTTTCTCCCGGAAGAGGAGTTTTAGTGATTAATTTATATTTTTTTCAAGCGTTACTCTGGTTCCTATCCCTGCTTTACTCACTAAGGTACACTTGCCGCCGATCAATTTGGTCCGTCGTTGAATATCTTGCCACACAGCATTGCGCTGTTTTTTTTTAGAGTCGGACAAGGCCTGTCCGTCGCTTTCTACCACGATCATTAACGGGGTCGGATCATACCGGAGTTTTACGGTGAGATAACTTGCTTTTGATTCGTTAAAAATAGCCGTTATGATCTCCTGTATCACTTTGAACAGTACGATTTCTTTTTCATAATCCAAGGCATAGGCCGCCCCTGTTACCTGCAACTCCGTGATCACTTTATAATTTTTACGAACCCGTTGAAGGTACTGACGGACACATTCCTGCAAATCAAAATCCTGCGCCATATATCCTTCCAAGTGCCGAATCACCCCTCTTAAATCTGTAATGGATTTTCCGACAATATCGTTGGTTTGTTGAATAAATGTACGCTGTTCCTGACTTAGCTCGGTTTCTTCTAACGAATAAAGATACATTTTTGCCACTGAAAGCATTTGCCCGATGTTGTCATACAATTCTGACCCTACCCGTTCAAAGGCCTGCTTTTGTACCTCTACTTGCGATTCCAACACCTCCTGCCGATAATTTGCCTGCATACGATTGTTTTTTTCTGCTTCTCGGAATATTTGTTTTTGTGTAACGATGTACCTTATCATCAGGACTGTTGCCGACAACACCGCTACCCCTACTGCGCACACACCTGCCCACACTTCTCCGCTCATAACGTTTTTCTTTTTTTGAAATGAAATAACGATCAAGAGGTCAGGCCAATGCAATGACACGAAAATAGAGGAAACGAAAAAGAGGGACAACGGGAAATTTCCCCTTTTTTGGGGGGTGTTTTTACGGTATTTTCACCGAAACCGGCAACTCCAGGTGTATTTTCGTCCCTTTTTCGGGAAATGTATCAATAGAATAGCTTCCTCCGAGCATTTCTATACGTCGTTGGATATTGCGCAAACCTGCCCCCGAGGTACTCAGTGTGCGGTTCAAAACAGCCTCCTGATCAAATCCCTTCCCGTCATCCTGCACGGTCAGGCAAAATTGTGCCGGCCGATAGTGCAGCCTTATCAGAATGTTTTTCGCCGCGGCGTGTTTGAGAATGTTATTCAACATTTCCTGGACTATACGAAAAAGGACGATTTCCTTTTTTTCTTCCAACCGATACGGTTCTCCTTCGATCAGAATTTCCGTTTGGTATTTCCCGGTGTGGCGAATACGCTGCAACTCATGAGACAGGCTCTCCGACAATCCGAAATCCTTAACAAAATCACCGTCCAGGCTTTTGCTCAAATGCCGAATCTGCAAAATCGTTTGTTGCAGGATCTTCCCGGTTGCTGCGATTTGGGTTTGGGTCTTTTCATCGGCGGCTTCTTCTTCCAGTACATTTAAGTTAATGCTCATCACCGACAGCAGTTGACCGATATTATCGTGCAATTCCCGCCCGATCTGCTGTAACGTTTGGTTTTGGATTTCGAGCTGGGTTTGGAGGATTTCCTGTTGGTATTGCCACTGAAGGTTCGCTTTCTCCTGCAGATATTCGAGTTGGCGTTTCTTAAACAACCCCGTAAGGACAATAATAAAAATCACCAACATTAAAAGTAAGATACAAATAGCCCCTAATGTCAGTAAAAATTCCTGATTCATGCCTAATCCTCCTTTGCTTGGGTGTAGAAAATGGTTTTCTGTGCACTGTAAAAAGCCCCGATAAATGTCGAATAAAGGATATAATTAGTAGCACTGCGCACATTTTGCAAAACCGCTGAAAACCTATGCGTTGAGTCTAACAGATTAAATAGCCCTAATCCCAAAATATTGGTAACGTTAAATACCAACAGACCGACAGAAATCCAAACCAACGGATAATCTGCGAGTTTATGTTCACTCACCTTTTTAAATAGCTCGTTGAGGTAAAGAAGGGCCCAAAGCGAAGTGAGAATCGATTTTGTCATGGAGAGATTGGAGCAGAACTTGGTCATGAAGGGCTCCCAAAAAATACCGTTGATCAGGGCAAATGCCCAAAACAGAAAAATACTGTACCGCATAAAACGGTATTTCCTCAACTCTAAATAAAAAGCGTAGGTGATCAGCGTATATTGGATGGGGTTATAGAGATGATAGATGTAAACATTGTTCCCGTAGTGGAGCCGAATGTACAGCGCGACCAGTTCGCTGATAAACGTATAAACCAACAGCCAAAAAAGCAGTCCCGTCGGTTTTATCAGACGTTTGTAATGATAGATGCCGGCGCATACGCCCAAAAATTGAATGATGTGGTAAAAAGCAGTTCTCATACGACAGATAGCCTGTTAGCAACAGAGGCATTATTTCCGTAAAAATAATGCCTCTTCTTTGCTTTACAAGAGCGGACACGGCGGAGGTGGTTTGCAAGGCTCATGCTCATCGGAAATCAGATCCATTACGGTAGCCGGATCACCGGGCGGAGTACGGCGCAAAATGATTTCTTTTTGATACATGTTATCACCGCGTTCATCGACTCCCACCAAAATAATCGTAAACGACAGTTGCTCCGGATCGCCCTCCGAGGCTAAGTTTCTGAGCCCGGGATAGCCCCTAACGTCTTTGCACTCCACTCCGAATTCGTCCGTTTGAGACAATATCGCCCTTAAATCTTCTCCTTCAACAAACAAATTTTCCCAAAAAAGAGATTTGATCTCCGGAGAAAAGTTTAGGCTACTGTACGTCCAAAAGGCATTGTTGTAGCCTCGGGCTTTGTCTCGTGAAATAATTCCTGACATACTTTAGTAGGGTTTTAATTGATAAACAATTCATTTAACTTCACAAAGCTAAATGGCTTTAATTACCCATAAAATGAGGAAAACACCCTTTTTGTATATGAAAAATACGGGAAATTATACGGGAAATCTACCCTTGTTTTTATGTTTTTTCTAAAGCAGGCGAAGGCAGTTGGATGTGGACGGCCGTACCTTGTCCCGGTGCGGTTTGGAAGAAGCAGGTACCACCCAGCATTTCAGAACGACGTTGGATATTGCGCAGCCCGGCTCCTGAACGGCTCAGTTCACGACCTAAAACGGCCTCGTAGTCAAACCCTTTGCCGTCATCCTGCACGGTAAGGCGAAAGTGAGCGGGGGTAAATTGGAGCGAGATATGGATCGTTTTGGCTCCCGCATGTTTGAGGATATTATTCAAGACCTCCTGCACTACCCGGAAAAGGACGATTTCCTTTTGCCCTTCCAACCGATACACCTCACCATCAATAAGAATCTCCGTTTGGTACTTGCCGGTATTGCGGATACGCCCCAACTCATGCGCCAAACTCTCCGCCAATCCAAAATTCTTCACAAAATCGCCGTCCAAACTTTTACTCAAACCACGCAGTTCATCAATCGTTTTGCCTACAATATCATTCACCTCCTCAATTTGTTGAAGAGAAGGTGCTTCTTCAGCCTCCAAAATATTCAATTGAAACCGCGCCAACGACAACAATTGCCCGATATTATCGTGCAACTCCCCACTGATGTGCTGTAACGTTTGATTCTGTATTTCGAGTTGAACTTGGAGAATTTCCTGCTGGTGTTGGGCTTGGAGGGAGGCTTTTTCTTGGCGATTAATAAGTTGTTTCCGACGGAAATAAAATAAAAATACAATAATGAAGGTACTGGATGATACCAAGATTAAAGTACCAAGAATGATAATTAATAATATTCCGGATTCAGTTGACTGCATTTGAAGCTAACAATAAACATGATGTATAAATAAATATTCAGAATAGGGTTAAGTAAGTAAACGAGGTAGCCAATCGTCATATTCAAGCGAATAATATACGTTCCCAAACCCATACTAAAAATGGAGGTTGTACAAAATATAAAGAAACCGATACTAAGCCAGAATAAAGGGCTTTTATTAATTTTCAGTATTTCGTCACTTCGATATATCTTTAAAAAATAACAAAGAGTCAATATCGAAATTAACATTGATCTCAATAAAAACACAAGGTTATAATCGCTAAATCCTTTTAAATAATATTCGTGATAGATTGTAAATATTGTGTATAATAGAAAGATACTTTTAATGATTAACTTTTCCATTGGCAACTTAAAATAAACCACATATAGCCAACACACAAAAAAAAATTCAATAGGCCCAAAGATATTATAAGACCACATAAAAGAAATTTCAAATTGTCTCAAGGTGAATACCAAAAATTCAACAAAAACATCTAACCATAAATAAATATACATCCGATTTAATGGATAAATGAGTGAATTTCTATACCATGTCCCGATTATAGCTGCTACTATTATTACTGCAAAATATATGTAGAGTAATGTATTAAATATGTATGTTATCATTTTTATTAAATGATAAAAATTAACGTAAAAATAGCCTTTTTAGAAGTGAGGTATAGCTCTAAAAAGGCTTTCTCTAAAACCATTAAGCAATCAAAGGAGATTGAGGAGGCAGTGGAGCATCATAAATTTCATGGTATAACCTTGAAGTTTTATTAAAGGGTGGCGGCGGTTGAGGGCAACAGTCTGCCTTTAATTTTCCATCTACAAATTTTTCATCCCCGTTGTCGACATAAGGTGTAATAACTACTGTAAGATTCCCATTTTTGTCTAAAGCAGGTATGATTCTTAGCCCCGCAGTATCCTCTCCCTCCAAAAGGGCGAGAATAATATCTTTTGAAAAATCAAAATTAATTAATCCTTGAGCTTTACTATGCTGAATAGTCGTAAAAACCGGCGGTGTCATACCCCTTTGAGGCATAAGTGCTGTAAAGTCTCTAATGCGTTCAGCTATTTCATCGCCATCTACGCCGCATTGATTTTGAGCAAATAATTCAAGAGCCATTTTTAGTTATTTTAAGGGTTAAAATTATATTTCAAAGGTAAACGAATCTTTAAAAGTACTCAACGGGGAAAACACCCTTTTTATACGGGAAAAATACGGTATCAAATACGGGAAATTTCCCGTAGGATACAAGCAAAAGGGTTTGGAAATTTGTGAAATTATTTATAGGTTTCGTAATCAACCCACCTCCTGACTCAACTTAACTATGAAAAATATACCTTACTGCATATTTCTTTACACATTTCTTACAGAATCTTATGCTGACGTTCTCCCGAAACCTCTAATTTACGATGTCCAAGATTTTGTAGGACGTCAACGTCAAGCCAAAAGTTTTAAAGGGTAAGAAAAATAGAAAAAACGGATAATACATTCTAACTCTTTTGTAAAGTATCAATTGTTTTAGCAACACCTATTGAGCTACCAAAATGAAGAAATATGTTACGCTTATTTTACTTGTAGTCGGTCTTATTACGGTTTGGATACTTCTAAAAGCCAAGCTCAAAAAAGATCATGCCATTGATCGGGTAGAGGCATTAAACCAACTTCGATCTGAGCTTATTCGGCGCAAGGTATTGAGGTCGACTCAGGCGCAGCAAGTGTTTTCCATCTCAAACATCGACGCCATAGCTGAACGGCTCGATACGCTGCCTATGCGCGAGCCGGAATTCCTCCCCGATACCTTGTCTAATAATCTTTTGATGAAAATATATACCTACGAACTATTCGCTATTTATGGATTGGATAACCGCGTGGATATTAGCTGTCGTGGTGTTAAGAACCGGAACGACTTCCTGACTTCAGATGATGAGTACATTGCCCATGCGCGAACTGTTTGTGCACTCATACCGAAAAAATTACTTAAGCTTAAAGGTGATGTTTACGAACTAACAACGGGCACGCTGAGCGAAACCAAATTCATTGATATAAAGCCCTGCTCAGCAACTGACGAGGTCTGTTTTAACAATCAGGTGTACAACGAATCAATAAAATATGCTAACCAACGTGTCGGCGTAGAGTGTAGCGGGTTTGGTTATAAAGAAGATTTAATTGTAACTGCGAATCACTGCTTTAGTAACGGAAAACAATATAATGATTTCTATTACGTATTCGGGTACGTTTATTATCCAGGCCAGGAGTACCAGTTCATTCCTAAAGAAGACGTATATGAGGGCAGTGCAATATTTGCTATTTCTACCGCTGACGATTACCGAATTATTAAGGTCAACCGCCTATTGCAGCCCTGGCAGCGAGCCACTTTGAACAAAAGTTCTATAGAATCCAGAAATTCAATATACATGGCGGGGCATCCGGATGGTTTACCGTTGAAATTGACTCTAAACGCCACAGTGTTCTCTTATAGTAATAGGACTTTTCTTTCGGATCTTGATGCATTTCACGGTAATTCAGGGGCACCTGTGTTTAATATGTCAGGCGAAGTAATTGGCATATTGTTGCGTGGAGACTACGATTACGAACAGATTAACGGGGGGTGCATAAAATACTACAAACCCCCAGCGAACTACGGAGAAGAAGTTTTGAGGGCTAATCGCATTCCCTAAGAAGCCGAATTTGTTTAATTATTCCCAATATTCATATGAGACCATATCTGATACTCCTGTTTATTAGCCTTGCTTTTTTACAAAGCAACTTTGTGCGTGCACAGCTTACACTTGAGTTTGCCAAAAGCGGCCGTGTTAGTAGCACCACTCTCTCCGCCTTCCACACACCGGGTGATGTTACAATTATTGTAAACGACCCCGATAAACAGCAACCCGAGTCTAAATATCAGAAGCTGATAAATACACATACTCCTGGATTTGCTGCGGCTCTAAATTCAGACGCCTCACTAAATGGTGCTGTTTTTCCGTATAAAGCCAATGGAAACAATTTAAACTATTTACCCGCGACTTCGGGAAAGCCGGCCAGACACGAAATAATCATACCTGCAGCACCAAGTGGAGAGTTTACACTGAAAATTACCCGAACAATTATTGATAATTATATTCTGAAAAAGCATTTTGAAAATATCTCCATTCGAAAATTATACGTTGATTTTGTTCCTTATTTGACAATGTATGACTCCCTAAAAGTCATTTACGATCAATATGCAGAACAGATTGAAAAGCTCGCCCTGCAAGACACGTTATCGCCGTCGCCGTCCAATAAAATCGAATTGGGTCTCTCACTCAATTTAATCAAAAATGTTCAATCTCAGTTGGTCAGTTTAGTTGAAAAAGTAAAAACCGCCAATAAACCTTGGATAGACAATTGGAAATGGCTATCAGAAG
This sequence comes from Spirosomataceae bacterium, assembly GCA_046329125.1. Taxonomy (GTDB): domain Bacteria; phylum Bacteroidota; class Bacteroidia; order Cytophagales; family Spirosomataceae; genus Runella. The sequence continues at coordinate 161,619 of JAXLVD010000006.1, forward strand.
GTAAAGAGATGCTCAATCCGTTTTTTCCTAATGTTAGTTTTCTAAAAAGCCGGGTTGATCAACGAATAGCTTCGCAGGAAGCTTTGCTAAATTTTCTTCAGAACGGCTCAAGCCTTGTCGATATACCTAGCTCTGAAGAATATTTACAACTTGACAAAATAGTCAGTGGATTGACTACTGTAATTTCTCTTTTGAAGAAAGAGAAATTACAACTGGAAGCCCTTGAGAGTAAGAATAAAACGTGGTTGACAACGTCATCTAACCCCGAAGCCCTTCTAAACGAATTTAAATTCTACCTATCGAAGCCTGACAAAAAGGAGCCGATTGTCTGGATGCAGCATAAAGACGCGGCTCAAAGTTATGTCGCCATGAATAACGACGGGCCCAACACAGTTTTTGAAGAAGATCAGATGCTGGCCTATGTTCATAATCTGAAACCAGATCAAAAGGTAAAAGCCAGTGAAACAGTGGAGCCTACCCCACTCACTACAACAACCGAGGAAGCGCTGGAGGATCCCTTCGATGCACTAAAGACAGCCAAAGAAAAATCTACAGATATTCTTAGCCTGTTGACCGGCCTCAAAGGATTAGGTTTATCATTAATTGGCAACAGTTCTTCCAGTTTCAGAAATAAAAGTTCTGCAGGGCTATGGGTTTCGTCAATTAATATTCAACAGAAAGATTATGAAGAGGTGTTTTTAACTATTTCAACCGTTGGTAGCACAACTGCGCTTACTATAGACAGCTATAATCCGAGTTTACATAAAAATCTATTCGGAGATGAGGTTGTATTTCTTTTAAATCAGCAGGCTGTCTTACTGAACCTCAAAAAACAGGTGTTAGATCAATTTAAGAATAATACATCATACACATCTCCAATACTTATAACTCTTAACTCTCCTAATAAAAACGATTTAATAGGAACTATAGATGCGTTTTTAGCGAATGTTGAGGGTAAGTTACTTTCACTCTTGGACTGGAAAAAAAAACTGGTTCAGTACCGCACGGACAAAGTAATTATTCATTGGTTCGCTATTCAGACCCCGCCCCCGTTTCAGGAGCTTGAAAACGCCCTCGCAAACCCCGGAAACAAACCAAACTTTAAAAGTGAGAATGTGCTGACGGGTGAGAGCCGCTCGGCTAAAGGAAGTAATCGTATTTCATATACCCTAACCGAAGAGGGCAAGAGTACGGCGGTGGCAAAGGATGAATATACAATTTACAAGACGGTACGTTTCTGGCCCACGTTGGGTATCAACTACGTTTTTGGGTCAAGAAATAGCATGGTATTCAGTAATACGGCCAACATCTTCGAAACTCAGCCCGACATCGATAATTTTGAAGCAGTTGCCGGAGTTAAGATTTACTTAGCTAAAGGCGGGAAAAATATAACAACATCAGCGGCTACAAGAAACAAAATAAAGGAGATTGGTAAGGATAATAAACGGCTGGGAAACCATTTTGGTTCAGGTACGTTTCTGCACGTCGGCTTGGGCATTAGCCATAAATTTCTCAAAAATTACTTCGTCGGCCTAGGCCACGATTTGTTCCCAGGTGTGTCGGTGCAGGCTGGAGGACACTTATTTTTCAGAAAAGCATATGACCTGCAAAACGGTCAAATAAAGAGTAGCGTCGATATTCCCAGCGTTCGCCCCTATGTTGGGCTTTACCTGGACCCCACACTCGTCACCCGATTGATTCAGTTATTCTAAAGATTCATTTTTTTCGAAAATCCCATATGAAAACTATACTGCTCATTAATCTGCTCGTTTGTCTCTTCCTGTGTTCGTCGTGCAAAGACAATGGACTAGCACGTGTTTACAACAAATTAGACAATCTGGACTTACGCAAAGGGAAAGCCATTTTACGGAATAAGCTTCTCGATACCAAAGATACCTCGGTGGCGCAAATCGTTGTCTATTTGTCCAGAAGCATGAATTCTGACCCCTACCTGTATAAGGTAGAGACCGATGCAACCGGGGAATATATTCTGCCTTTCCTGCCTGAAAAAGAGAAAGACGAAACGTATTATTTAGTAGGAGAATACACTGGGACTGATAAAATTAAATACATCGGATCCCAGAATGTATCGAATATTACTGACCCGCTGGTGCTTGTACCCACCTATCCTCGCGGAAAACTGAAAGTTACCTTTCTCCAGTCGAAAGCAGCGAACGTGGCTGAATTTGACCCCAATAGCCCTGTAAATGGGGCGGAGGTCTATCTGTTTGCAAACAGGGATCAGGCCCAATCGCTTCTGCTCACCAGCTCGCCGAAGGGGCAATTAGCCAAAAAAAATACGAACGAGCGGGGCGTGGCCCTTTTTTATGACTTAAGAAAAACGACTTATTACGTGGTTGGAAAAGTAACGGATGCGAAGGGGAAATCCGTGTACTCATCCATTAAAGAAGTTGAAGTTAAGGATGAGACCGATTCAAGCCAGCCCCAACCAGAAACAATGATTGCCAATGTCAATAAAACGCTTATTGTTAAGGTTACGGATGCCAGTTCCAGTACGTTGGTGCTTCCGGGAGTAGAAGTCTATTTATTTAAAGACAATTCACAAATTAGTTCTTTAAGTAATAAAAACGGGCCATTCGGGGTCGAAAGGGTAGCCACTACGTTAGCAAACGGCGAAGCAAAATTTGAAGATTTGACCGAACCTGGCTATTACGTGGGTCTACGCTTTAAACGGGCGGATGGAGAGTTATTCACATCCAGTGCAACTTCACTTAACCTCACCGCCGTGGAAACCTATTCAGAACGTTCAATCAGTATTACCAATATACCGTTTAAAGTGAAAGTAACGACTGGCACAACCAATCCGGAATTGGTTTACAACGCGACCGTATATTTATTTACAAATCGAACGCAAGCAGCAGCCATACTGGATCCCGACAAAGAGCCAACTGCTTTTTTTCGGAAAGCTGTGACGCAGGCTAATGGGGAGGCCACTTTTTTGGACATTTTTTCTGGAACCTATTACATCGGTGCCATTATTCCGATATCGGATGGGCAAAAGCTAAGAAAATTAAAACCAGACCCTGTTAATGCACCTACAATGGCAGTTATAGAATATTAAGCCTCGTTGTGCGGGGTATTCCAAGGAATCACCCCGCACTTTTATGAACGATTAGGCCATTTATTTGCATTTCAGCGTACCAGCGACAGATTGTGTGACCAGTAAGATTAGGTTTTGTCAGCTTTGGTATAAAATCTTGTGTATTTGAATATACTCCGCGTGGGTTAGTTGGCAACAGGAAGCGCGTTCCAAAGTCAAACGATAGCTATATCTACCAGAGCAAGCCCACCGAATGAAGGACAAGTTAGCTAAAGAGTAGCGGCCATCAAAAAGGTATGAAATGAGAAAATTACAACCGAACGTTGATTAAATTTGTTAAGCTATTTCAGGGAAATACACTCCACCCATTCTGCAATTATTCCAAATAATTCATCAGGGGCACAGCATAGTGATTTACCTTACCTATCAGTTTAGGCTGAAATGCCCCTTTGATAACACTCTCCATTCCCCTTATCTTTGCGGCTTATTTTAACGTAACCCAATGATATCCGTAGATAACGTAACCGTGGCCTTTGGCGGGGGGGCGTTATTTTATTTTCTACGCCCTCTTTTCCGATCTATCTCTCCAAATCCCGCTCGTGAGCGGGGTTTGGCATTTCTAAGGGGGTTAGTTCATTCTTTAGAGTACCGGCAACTATTTTACTGCAAGTCAATTTTTTGTTTGACAACTGTTAGCCCGGGGATTTTCCCGTTTTAAAAAGGGGATTTTTCCGCTGTTAAAACCGTCTTTTTCGCGTTGATATGCCCCCTGTTAACCCCCGACCTTTGTAGTGTTCAAAAGGAACAATGAGTTTAACACATTTTCAAAACCTTACAACACAATGAAAAAAGTTCTCTTCTCGGCGTTGATAGCCATAGGCTTGCTGTTGACGCAAAATGCGTGCAAAGGTCCTGAAGGTCCCATTGGCCCTCAAGGTTTACAAGGGACTCAGGGGGTAAAAGGGGACATAGGCCCGGCAGGACCACAGGGGCAAACAGGAACGACGGGGCCACAAGGCCAAACGGGAGCTACCGGACCACAAGGAACACAGGGAGCTACGGGGCCGCAAGGACCCATGGGCAACGCCAACGTGGTTTATTCAGACTGGCGTACTATCGAATGGAAATCTACCGGCAGCAGTACCGATTATCAATTTTTTGATGCTAAATCTACGGCAGAGCCCCTCCTCACCCAAGAGGCCATAGACAAAGGTTTGGTGTATGTCTATGTAAAATCAAAGGTGCGCAATTGGAACAACGACAAACAAGAGTATGATTTGGTAGAAGTAATAAGCGGTAATGGTATGTGGGGAAACTTTAAATTACCCGGCCGTAATCAAAACCGTTGGCAAGATTTCGGACAGATGTATGTACGCTCTGATGATTTGATTGGGGTCAATTACTTGAGAATGTACGGTCAGCTCTACAAGAAGGGGCCTAATGATAGTTTCGTTGATATATACTTGCCGGAGTTGGCCAATAAATCCTTTGCCGAATATACTGCTATGGTTAATGACTTACACCGGTATCGAGTCCTGATTGTATACGGTAGCACCAAAGGTCGCGTAGCCGCCATCGATATGACCAACTACAACGAAGTAAAAAAACACTTTAACCTCAAAAACTAAGGCGTTTCAAACGATCTAACACGTCTTTAGCCTCCTGCCCAAAATGAGGATTCTTTTTGGGCAGGAGGCATTTTTACGAATAGACCGTTCCTTTTTGCGTTTACAACGAGCCCCATTACGGCGTCCACTGATAATCCTTATCTTTACGGCTTATTTTAACGTAACCCAATGATATCCGTAGATAACGTAACCGTGGGGTTTGGCGGACAGGCTATTACTAACAAACCCTACCAAACAGTTTTTACAAAAGCAGAAGCTTGAATTTTAGGGTCGTTGGTGATGAGTTCGAGGTCTAAAAATAGGGCTGTGCCTCCAATAATTCGGTCACGGAGTTCGGGAATGTCGGTGATTTTGAACGATTGGGTTACAATTTCAAAACTGAGAGGTTGTTCAAAATAGTTAGGAAACGTCGCTATGTGATTGAATATATCTTTCAGACTGACATCTATCCTTTCCTTTTCCGATAAATAGGCTACTTCCACCAATACAATGGCCGGAATCAATATTTTGTTTTGTCCCAAATCAGCTATTTGAAAGATTTGCTTCGCAGAAATCGGCAATTTTCTTTTCCCAATATAAGAAACCAAAGCCATCGTATCAGTAACGTATTGCTTCATTCTTTGGGAAATAAGGTATCAAAATCTTTGAACTCTTCCTCTAAATGGTTGATTTCTGATTCGTTCAAGCGACTGAGTTCTTCTTGGAAATTGTATTGTTTTATTGATTTTTGGCGCAAAAAAATAACAAAATCAGCAATTTCGCTCAAATATTGGTTAGGTAACCCTTTGATTCCCTGCACAATTACCTTTTCATAATCAATCGGTTGTACCATAGCTACTTTTTTACAAATCTAATTAGAATTCGTAAAAATGTAAAACCGTTGAGGTTTTTGAAATCTTATAGGTTTAGTTATTCCCCTTATCTTTGCGGCTTATTTTAACGTAACCCAATGATATCCGTAGATAACGTAACCGTGGAGTTTGGCGGGCGGGCTTTGTTTAGCGACGTCACCTTTAATATCAACGAAAAAGACAGAATCGCCCTCATGGGCAAAAACGGAGCCGGGAAGTCCACCCTGCTTAAAATCATAGCGGGAGTAGATAAACCTACCCGCGGCAAAATCTCGGCCCCCAATGAGGCCGTCATTGCTTACCTGCCGCAGCACTTGCTGACCAAAGACGATTCGACCGTGTTTGAAGAAACCTTAAAGGCCTTTGCCGAAGCACAGGAGATGAAACACGAGTTGGAGGCGCTCAATCATCAGTTGGAAACCCGCACCGATTATGAGTCCGACGAATACATGGCGATCATTGAACGGGTGTCGGAGTTGAGCGAAAAGTATTATTCAACCGAGGAAGTTAACTACGATGCCGAAGTCGAAAAGACGCTGTTGGGCTTGGGCTTTTTACGAAGCGATTTTACCCGCAAAACGAGTGAATTCAGCGGGGGCTGGCGGATGCGGATCGAGTTGGCTAAGATATTACTGAAAACCCCTGATCTGATCTTATTGGATGAGCCAACCAACCACTTAGACATCGAGTCCATTCAATGGTTGGAAGAGTTTTTGGTCAATTCGGCCAAGTCGGTTATTGTCATCTCGCACGACCGGGCGTTTGTGGATAATATCACCAACCGCACCATCGAAATAACGATGGGGCGCATCTATGATTATAAGGTAAACTACTCGCACTATTTGCAACTCCGCAAAGAACGCCTCGAACAGCAACAGAAGCAGTTTAACGACCAACAAAAAATGATCGCCGAAACGACCGAGTTCATCGAGCGTTTCAAAGGCACCTATTCCAAAACGTTACAGGTGCAGTCGCGGGTGAAGATGCTGGAGAAGTTGGAGATCGTCGAGGTAGATGAGGTAGATACGTCAGCGTTGAATTTGAAGTTTCCGCCGGCACCGCGTTCGGGCAACTATCCCGTCATCATCGAGGAGTTGACCAAAAGTTACGGCGATCATTTGGTGTTCAAAGAGGCCAATCTCACCATCGAACGCGGCCAAAAAGTGGCCTTTGTCGGTAAAAACGGCGAAGGGAAATCAACGATGGTGAAAGCCATCATGAGTGAGATCGACTACGAAGGCGGCATGAAGTTGGGGCATAACTCCATGATCGGCTATTTTGCCCAAAATCAAGCCTCCCTGTTGGACGGTGAATTGACGGTGTTTCAGACCATTGACAACATTGCCGTAGGCGAGATCCGTACCAAAATCAAAGATATTTTGGGCGCTTTTATGTTCAGCGGCGAAAGTATCAATAAGAAAGTAAATGTATTGTCGGGCGGGGAGCGCACGCGGTTGGCTATGATCAAACTGTTGTTGGAACCCGTCAACTTGTTGATATTGGATGAGCCGACCAACCACTTAGACCTCAAAACCAAAGACATTTTGAAGGACGCCCTCAAAGCGTTTGACGGTACCATCATTCTGATCTCCCACGACCGTGATTTTCTGGACGGGCTGGCCGAAAAAGTGTTTGAGTTCGGCAACAAGCGGGTCAGAGAACATTTAGAAGATATCAACGGCTTTTTGCGGAACAAAAAATTGGAAAACCTGCGCGAGATTGAGCGAAAGTCGGCGTAAGGCCCCTGCTCTTTTGCCACTTTTGCACCCCGTATTTCTGAAATCAGAGATACGGGGTTTTTGTTGATCGGCTTCCGAATACTATTTGATACTGCATCAGTTCGGTCGTTCGCAAAATTTTCTTCGGCGGCACGTGCTCTATTCACCGGTTATAAACTCCGCTAAAGGCAGCCTTTCTTCTTATCGGCAAAGGTAGTTATTTGCCGATTTCGGGGCTATTTCAACCGGTACATACAGACTTAAATTTTGTGTTTTTTTCTAAAAAAACTGATTTAAAGTATTATTTTTAATCTTACTTTCCGAACATTTCCTCTTTTATTCCTAAAAATAGGCCAAAAATCAGACAACTTAGTTTTGTACAATTTTTTAGTGTATTTATCTAAAAAATACCCATTTCCTTGTATAATCAATGGCTAATAGTAAAAAAAATAGAATTTTATTTGGTGATTATGTAAAAACGCTTTACTTTTGAATCCGTAAAAAGTACAACAACACCAATTGATTCTTTCAACCACCTAAATTTATACTGTCAATGGCAAAGGCTAAATTAGAATACATCTGGTTAGACGGCTACAAGCCCACTCAAAGTTTGCGTAGTAAAACGAAGATTGAGAACGATTTTTCGGGTAAATTAGAAGACTGCGACATGTGGTCATTTGACGGCTCGTCAACGGAGCAAGCTCCGGGCGGTTCGTCTGACTGTTTGTTGAAGCCCGTTTATATCTGCCCCGATCCGGAGCGTTCTAAATTGGGTACTCCCGCTTACTTAGTGATGTGCGAAGTACTTAATTCAGATGGAACGCCTCACGAGTCTAATGGCCGCGCCACTATCGAAGACGGTGACAATGATTTCTGGTTTGGTTTTGAACAGGAATACTTCTTGTGGAATCTGGAAACCAACAAACCGCTTGGCTTCCCTGCCAACGGCTATCCTGCTCCGCAAGGCCCTTACTACTGCTCAGTAGGTGCTCAAAACGCTTTCGGACGTGATATCATCGAAGAACACTTGGAGTACTGTCTGCAAGCCGGCTTGAACGTAGAAGGGATCAACGCCGAAGTAGCGACGGGTCAGTGGGAATTCCAAATCTTCGCCAAAGGCGCTCAGGAAGCCGGCGACCAAATTTGGGTAGCCCGTTATTTGTTGGAGCGTATGGGTGAAAAATACGGTGTAGGTATCAACTGGCACTGCAAGCCGCTCGGCGCTACCGACTGGAACGGTTCGGGTATGCACGCTAACTTCTCAAACACTACTTTGAGAACGGCCGGCAACAAAGAAACTTTCGATAAAATCTGTATGGCGTTTGCTCCGGTTGTAGCAGAACACATTGCTGTTTACGGTGCTGATAACCACCTCCGTTTGACCGGCAAACACGAAACACAATCAATTGATCAGTTCTCTTACGGTGTATCTGACCGTGGAGCATCTATCCGTATCCCTATCGTGGCTGTGAAGAAAGGTTGGAAAGGATATTTGGAAGATCGTCGTCCAAACTCGGCGGCTGATCCGTACAAAGTAGCGGCTCGTATCATCAAGACCGTTAAAAGTGTAGAAATCTGATTTTTGGAATACATAGCACTAAAGAACCCCGTCATTGGCGGGGTTTTTTGTTGTGTAACAGGCTGCAAAATCAACGGTATTCATTAGAAAACAGCAATAAGATTGTTTTAAAGACAAAACTTTTTGTTGATTCTGAACCCTTTTATTTTCCTGCTGTACATGAAAACGACTCCCTTTTATAATCCGGGCACGGCCATCATTCGAATCATCACCGGCTTGTTAATGACCTATCACGGTTTTGAAGTGTTTGATTCCAAACTCATGAATGACTATGCCCAATGGGATATGTTCAAAGACTTGCCTTTCGGTCTGATTTTGGTTTATTTGGGAAAAGGAGCTGAATTAGTGGCCGGAGTGCTGTTGACTTTAGGATGGTACACCCAATGGGCCTCTGCTTTCATGGCCCTGACCATGCTGAGTATCACCTTTTTTGTAGGCCACGGCAAATTTTGGTACGAAGACCAGCACCCTTTTCTTTTCGTCCTCTTAGCCATGCTTTTCTATTTTAACGGAGCCGGCAGTTGGAGTTTGGATGCGAAATTAAAAGATAAAAAGGGGTAAACCACCCCTCAAAATCGCCGAAATCAGTCCGAGATTAACTATTTTATCCAACATTCTAAAAATTTTAATCACCTCCCAAACTCTTAGCAGGAAATTTGATGTTAACTACCATAGACAACTCTTACTTCTGCAGCAATGAACGAAGAAAAAAAAAGCGGTAAAATATTTGACTGGCCCACCCTTCGTCGGCTGTATACCTTTATTACTCCTTACCGAAAGTATTTTTACTCTCTTGTGGCACTGATTTTGATCGGAGCAGCGCTTTCTCCTTTAAGTCCCTTGTTGGTTCGCTATACCATTGACAACGAAATTGCAGCGGGCGATTACGACGGGCTTACCTTTATGCTGCTGGTCATGATCGGTTTGCTGCTGCTTCAGGCAGTCATTCAGTTTGTGCAGACGTATTTGGCCGGTTGGTTGGGACAAAATATCATTCGGGACATTCGGGTGCAGTTGTACGAGAAAATTCTGAGTCTGCGTTTAAAATTCTTTGACAACACGCCTATCGGTCGTTTGGTGACCCGCACGGTATCGGATGTAGAAACGCTTTCTGACGTATTCAGCGATGGGATGGCGGCCGTTGCCGGCGATATATTGCAATTGGTCCTCATTATCGGGGTGATGTTTTATACCGATTGGCGACTTTCGCTCATCAGCCTTTCCACCATTCCGTTCATGCTGATCAGTACGTATATTTTCAAAGAAAAAATCAAAGATTCGTTCAATGAAGTACGTACGGCCGTTTCCAACCTCAACTCGTTTGTGCAGGAACACATCACGGGCATGAACATTGTACAGATCTTCAGCGCCGAAAAAATTGAATACCGAAAATTCAAACAAATCAACACCGTTCACCGCGATGCTCACATCCGTTCGATTTGGTACTACTCGGTTTACTATCCGGTCGCCGATGTCATTGCGGCTGCCGCTACGGGGTTGATTGTTTGGTACGGGGCGCGACAAATTCTCAGCGATGACATTTCGTTCGGAACCGTAACGGCCTTCATTATGTTTACCAACCTGTTTTTCAGGCCGATACGAATGCTCGCTGATCGTTTTAATACATTGCAAATGGGAATTGTCAGTACCGATCGTATCCTTAAATTGTTGGACAGCCACGATTTTACGGTCAATACCGGCACGCATGCCCCTACTACCCTGAGCGGGGAGGTTTTATTTAAAAACGTTTGGTTTGCGTACAACGAAGAAGAATATGTGCTGAAAGACATTTCGTTTGAAGTAAAAGCCGGGCAGACTGTCGCTTTTGTGGGGGCTACGGGTGCCGGCAAATCTTCCGTCATCAACTTGTTGAGCCGTTTTTATGACATCAATAAGGGCGAAATCATGGTAGACGGAGTAGAGATCCACCACTATGAGTTAGGCGCCCTTCGTCACAACATCGGAGTGGTATTGCAGGATGTCTTTTTGTTTTCGGATACCATTCACAACAACATTACTCTCGGCGATACAAGTATCAGTCGCGCTCGCATTATTGAAGCAGCGCAATTGGTAGGGGCTCATGATTTTATTGAACGACTGCCGAACGGCTACGATTACAATGTGATGGAACGAGGAGCTACGCTTTCGGTGGGGCAACGGCAGTTGATCTCTTTCGTTCGTGCCTTAGTACACGACCCCAAAATCATTGTGTTAGACGAAGCCACTTCGTCGGTAGACACCGAAACGGAAGAATTGATCCAGAATGCCATTGAAAAACTGATGAAAGGCCGCACAGCCATTGTGATCGCCCACCGCTTGAGTACGATCCAAAAGGCCAATCAAATCATTGTACTGGATAAAGGACAAATCCAAGAGAAAGGAACTCACGACGAACTGCTCGAACGCGGCGGTTTTTACGCCAATTTGTATCGAATGCAGTACAAAGAAGTGATTAATTAAGGGTTTGCAAAACGAAGGTATTTCTTAGTCACTACTACGCCTACCCTGCGGGGAGCATCCGTCTTTCGTCCCATTTTCTACCTGATCCATCCCATTTTTTCATTACTCCTGCTCTAATCCGGTATTCTTGCAGCCGATTCATTGTGTGCTGAAAACAAACACTTTTTTATTTGTTCACCTTTTACCGGCCAAATCATGATCGGAAGCTACATCAAAACAACGAAGCGCAACTTAATGCGCAACAAACTGTTCTCTGCTATCAATATTATCGGTCTTGCCATCAGTATGTCCGTTGGACTCCTACTGATCGCATTTGTACTTGATTTGTATTCGTACGACAGATTTCATAAGAATGGGGAAAATATTTATCGTATCACTAACATTGCAACTTTCAATCGGGAAGAAAGCGGAAAGTTTGCCTCCACCTCCTTAAAAATCGGAAAGCTGATTCGAGAAAAAGTATCCGGTATTGAAGAAGTGGCTATTGTACGCAACGAATTTTCGCAAGACGCGAAGGTAGGAGATCATATTCTTCCTATCAAGGGTTTTTGGGCGGAGCCATCCCTATTCAGAATGTTTACTTTTCCTATGTTGGAGGGCAACTCCGAAACGGCCTTGAAAGAACCTTACTCGATTGTTCTCACGGAGACGGCCGCCGCAAAACTGTTCGGCAATCGATCAGCCCTCGGAGAGGCGATCAAATTTGATACAATCGACTACCAAGTGACCGGTGTTATGAAGGACGTTCCCTTCTTTTCGCACCTTCATTTTGAGGCGTTGGTGTCATTGTCCACCGCAGAGCAGCTTAACAAAAACAATCATTTCGAACGATGGAACAATACATGGTCGAACTACGTGTATCTTCGGTTGCTTCCAACGGCTAACTTGACTTCCATCCAATCGCAACTCGACGGTATTGCTAAGGAAGAAAACCGTACTGAAGCAAACACGAAAATCAGCCTTGAACTTCTTCCTTTATACAACATTGTAGTCGGCGAAGAGTTAAATCGTTCTGAGGGAGGCTCAGGAACTTCAGGCCCCCACGTCTCTCCCCGTGTCCTTTGGATACTCGGCGGGTTGGCCCTCATTGTGATTTTGTCGGCATGTTTCAATTATACCAATCTTTCGATGGCACGAGCCATGCGCCGTTTTAAGGAAGTAGGTCTTCGTAAGGCGATCGGTGCAGAAAAGAGTCAGGTACGGCTACAATTTCTTGCTGAGGCGATTATGATTTCTCTGGCAGCCCTTGTTCTTTCCTACTTCCTGTTTCTCCTATTGCGACCTTTATTGATCAATATGGCACCGGAGATGCAACGTACGGTGCAACTTGACCTCAGTCCGTCTATGGTTGCGGCCTTTATCGTTTTTTCGATTACTGTAGGTGCCGTTGCGGGCTTCCTGCCTGCTTTGTTCTTTTCAAAAGTCAGTGCAATCAGTGCACTCAGAAATATGTCGTCAGTAAAAGTATTTAAACACGTACCGCTTAGACGCGCCTTAGTAGTGATTCAATACACCTTTACCCTTATTTTTATTACAACAACTGCCGTTGGCTATATACAGTACAAAAACATCCTTGCCTTCGATTTGGGATTCAATACCGAAAATATCCTGAATATCAATATGCAGGGCAATAAGCCGGATGCACTTCTTAAGGAACTGAGGGAGATACCGGAAATTACGGCCCTTTCCCAATCCTTAATAATTACAAGCGTCGGAAATGCCTGGGGCGGCTATATGAAATACAAGGATTCGCAAGACTCTGCCTTGGTTTTGACCAATCACGTAGATGAAAACTACTTGCCGCTGCATGAATACAAACTCGTTGCCGGAGGCAACTTTAAGACCCGACCTACCACCACTGCCGCTGCCACCGAAGTAATTGTTAATCGGCAAGTTTTAAAACGATTTAATATCGCTGCCAACGACCCCGAGAAAGCCCTTGGGAAAGAACTCACTTTCAGCAGTTTCCACGGCACGCGCAAAGTGACCATTATTGGAGTCATGCAGGATTTTCACTACGGCAAAGTGGATAATCTCATCGGCCCGGTTGCCTTCATGCACCAGACTCCCGATGACCGGGCAATTATCAATGCTAAAATAAAAACCAATGACCTGCCAACGACCCTGTCTAAAATTGAGTCGGTATGGAAAAAGCTTGATCGTGTTCATCCATTTGAGGCAGAATTCTACGACGAAGCCATTGAAGAAGCCTACAGCGAATTTTCCACTATGATCAAGATAATCGGCTTTCTGTCTTTCCTTGCTATTTCTATTGCCTCAATGGGATTGTTTGGAATGGTGGTATTTACTACCGAAACAAGGCTAAAAGAAATCGGTACCCGAAGGGTGCTGGGCGCAAGCTACGGCAACCTTATTTTCTTATTGAGTCGCGGTTTTCTCCTACTGCTGTCGCTATCGGCGCTCATCGCTCTGCCCGTCACTTATATTTTTTTCGAAAACGTGGTACTTACCCATTTTCCGTATCACACACCGATACAGATTTTCGAGTTGTTTGTCGGCTTATTGGCCGTATTACTGATCGCATTTATTATGATCGGGTCACAAACGATGAAAGCGGCAAGAAGTAATCCGGTAGAAGTTCTGAAGAGTGAATAGAAATCGTAGAGTACCTCTATTTTGTTCTGAAATATGTAAATTAAAGAAATAGCCCTGAACTTGAAAGTTCAGGGCTATTTCTTACTGTTTTTTACGACTAATACTCGTGCGGCAACGGTTGGGTGATTTGCTCATTCCACGGCAGACCGTGTTTGTTTAATAAATCCATGAACGGATCGGGATTCAGCTTTTCACAATTCCATACGCCCGGTTTCATCCATTCCGGGTTGGTCAGCATCAACATGGCACCGATCATGGCCGGAACGCCTGACCCATAACTAATGACTATGGATCAATCCAGTTTTCCAATTGAATAGGGTCAAGATTTTGAAAATCTTTTGTGTTCCTTGTAACGAGCGTTAAACCGTGGACAATGGCCGTTGTTCCAATCAGCAAATCAAATTCTCCAACTATACGCCCCATACGTTTTAATGCTGCCTTTTGGCGAGCATATTCGTAAAAGCTATCCCCAATCAGTAATGTGCGGCCAACAAAGGAAGCTCGCAGTTGGCTAAGGTTTTCCAAATTTTTCTTACGTTGGGCTTCTGCACTGTTTTCGACACCATAAAGCAACTCCGCAATGGTAATTTCAGACAGGAAGCAAGCCCCTAAACCAACCTCGCTTATTTTTTCCTGTAAATTATATTGCCCTTTGAGGTAATGAATACAAATATTCGTATCAAGAAGGTACTTATTCATAACTCAATATCACGGGGGCTATCATTTCTATCTGCACGAATCTTGGCGGCTAATTCGTCTCCTGACTCCGTGCTTTCCCAGCTTCCAAATAGCTTTTTAAAGGCAATTTCCTGCGCACTTGTTGTTCCCATAGTCTCTGTGTGCTGTTCATTTACACGAAGACCAAGCCGATGAGCTAATCCTTTGATTAACTCAAAATCATTATCGCTCTGCGTTTCGATGGTGATTATATGTGTCATACATATCCTCCTTTCATTTATAAAAAAGCCCTGAACACTCTATTCAGGGCAGTAATTTACTATTTTTTTACGACTAATACTCGTGCGGCAACGGTTGGTTGATTTGCTCATTCCACGGCAGACCGTGTTTGTTTAATAAATCCATGAACGGATCGGGATTCAGCTCTTCACAATTCCATACGCCCGGTTTCATCCATTCCGGGTTGGTCAGCATCAACATGGCACCAATCATCGCCGGAACGCCCGTAGTATAGCTTACAGCCTGGGCACGAACTTCTTTCCAACATTCGGCATGGTCACAGTTGTTCCAAACATAGTACGTTTTATCTTCTCCGTCTTTGATACCTTTGATTTGGCAGCCGATAGAGGTCTGCCCGGTATAGTTTTCGCCCAATGACTCCGGCGGGGGCAGTACCGCTTTCAAAAACTCCAATGGCACAATGTCCATTCCTTGAAACTTGATCGGCGCGATGCCGGTCATTCCCACGTTTTGCAATACTTCTAAGTGCGTCAGATAGGCTTGTCCGAAGGTCATCCAAAAACGAGCCCGTTTCAGCGTCGGGAAGTTTTTCACCAACGACTCCAATTCTTCGTGGTACAAAACGTAACTCTCTCTGGGGCCGATGCCCGGATAATCAATCGCTTTGTGAATACTCATGGCCGGAATCTCAACCCACGCTCCGTTTTCCCAATAACGCCCCGGTTGGGTAATTTCCCGAATGTTTATCTCCGGATTGAAGTTTGTGGCAAAGGCTTTGCCGTGGTTGCCGGCGTTACAATCAATGATATCGAGATAATGCATCTCGTCAAATTGATGTTTGTTGGCAAAAGAAGTATACACCTGCGTCACGCCGGGATCGAAACCACACCCCAACAACGCCATCAAACCCGCTTCTTTGAACCGTTCCTGATAGGCCCATTGCCAACTGTATTCAAACTTGGCTACCTCTTTAGGTTCGTAATTGGCCGTATCTAAATAATGTACCCCCGTGGCCAAACAGGCTTCCATAATGGTAAGATCTTGGTAGGGCAAAGCCACGTTGATGACCATAGTCGGCTGAAAAGATTTGATCAACATAACCGTTTCGGCCACAATATCGGCATCTACGGAAGCCGTCAGAATCGAAACGCCGTGCATTTTCAAAATATCCGCCGCAATTTTATCGCATTTGGCTTTAGTACGACTCGCCAGCATGATTTCGGTAAATATGTGTGCATTCATCGCACATTTGTGCGCTACCACGCCTCCTACTCCTCCTGCTCCGATAATTAATACTTTTGACATGTTATGAAGTATGTGATTTGGGTGGTGAGTAACCGACAGTTACTCAAAAATTACCGGGCAAAGATACGATTCAACGCAGTTTTTTGTGTTATTTGAGTTACAGATTTTAACAATCAGACCCATGGACCTTTTACTGCTGCTCTTAGGCATTGTTGCCTTGCTGGCCGGCTTGGCCGGTGCTGTTCTGCCGATTCCCGGGCCGCCGTTGAGTTTTGTCGGGCTGTTGTGTCTGCATTTCTCCCGGTATGCGGAATTCAGTCAAATAACCCTCTACTCTTTCGGGGCCGTTACGGTAGCGATCACCTTGTTGGATTATTACGTGCCGATTTGGGGTATTAAGAAATTTGGCGGGAGCAGTTACGGTACTTGGGGCTCTACCATCGGACTGCTTCTGGGATTTTTTGTGATCCCGGCTTTGGGTATCTTCTTAGGGGCGTTTTTGGGTGCTTTAATCGGAGAACTGATCGGAGGTATGGAAATCAACAAAGCCCTTAAAGCCGCCGTCGGCTCTTTTTTGGGGTTTGTGACCAGTATCTTTATGAAAGTGATTTTGTGTTTGGTCATGATCGGCTTTGCTGTTGCAGCCTTTATGTCTTAACCTAACACTGCTGAGAAAAATGTCAGAACTACCAACTAACCTAACCATTGATTATATAAAATGAAAATGACTCAACTGACTCCGATGCTGTACACAACCGATCTGCCGGGGACTATTCACTTTTACACCAATGCCTTGGGCTTTACCTGCGAAGCGGCGGATGAATTTTGGGCATCGGTCAAACGCGATGCTTGCGGGATCATGTTCTCGTTGCCCAATGCCCATATTCCTTTTGAAAAATCGGTATTTACCGGCTCTTTTTACTTCAATGTCGACGCTGTAGATACGCTTTGGGAGCAAATCAAAGATACAGCCGCAGTTTGTTATCCCCTTGAGGATTTTGAGTATGGCATGAGGGAATTTGCCGTTTATGACAACAACGGCTACCTCCTTCAATTCGGTCAGGAGATTACTTCGCCGGACACTATATAAGTAATAATGCAGATTTAAAGTGGATTTTAGGTTGATTTAAGTGGTTGAATTTCAATTAAATCTACTCTAAATCAATTAAATCCAAATCTGCCTGTTTACTTAAGTCAAATTTTATACACGTTTACGATTAACGTATCTGCATTGACCCCCGTAAAAATCCCCAATCCGTTGGTAATGGACGTAGGCGGAGTGCTGATGTTCTGCGTTGTAGTTCCTCCGGACTTATAAAGCGCGGCATAATCGGGGTTGAGGCGATAAAGTACGGCATAATGTTTTCCGAAATACTGAAACGACTGAGGCTGAATTTGGCTGACACTTGCGGTAGTAGGTTCGTTGTTAAAACGACGCGCAAACGGAAACGGATTGCTTGTGTCGGTTGGTAAAATTACGATAGATTCGGGAGCTGTCTCGGCAGAAATAAGGGCCACAAAATGGTACTCCTTTGTAGCATTGTTCCAAGATGCTTCAATGGGAATTCGGTCTTCCGCGCTGCTTCCCGGCGGGCGAAAACCGCCGCTTGTCCCACTGCTTAAATCAATTTTAGAACGATAGATGATCGTTCGACTCAAAGTAAAACCTGTTGGACGAGTCGGAATGGTTGTCGTGGCTGAAATAGGCAAATCATTATAGGTAAAATCTAAGGTATAGGTCAGTCCGAATTTAACTAATTGATTGGCCGCAGATTCATAAAGGCCCTCTCCCAGCGATTTTAAGGTAAATACCTCTCCGTTGCTTACGTTGATACGAATCGTTTGACCGTCTATCGGACGAGACACAGAATCGGGTGCATCAGCCTCTTCCGAATACCCGATGACGGTGGTCAATTTCAAGTTTATAGGTTTACCGGGAGCCAAAAACGCTTCTACGACGGGTTTTTGGTTGGAATAAATGACACGGTTGGTTTCGGTGCAGGCCAAAATCAGCCACCCTCCTACCCCTAAAAGCAAAACTGTCAGTATAGAATTATATTTATTTTTTTGTATTTTCATCCTCAGCTATTTTAATTTCCACGAAACAGTCAAGTTAGGGGTAATGCCCAAATAATTTACGTTGGTCGTTTGAAGCACACTTTCATTATTTTCAGTGATGATCTCAAACCGCTTATACCACACATTTTTGCGATTATACAAGTTAAAAACAGAGACGCCGATGCTGCCCCAACGCGCATTGTAGGTAGCTGAAATATCTAACCGATTGTACGATGAAAAACGAGAGGCATTTTTATCGGAAGGCATCGTAAAGTTGCGCACAGATCCATCCAACAAATTAATTTGATACGCTCCGACAATAGAGGTGTAGGGGCGTCCGGTAGAAAAGATTTGGGTTAGGGCAAAATCAATATTTTTCCAACGATACGAGCCGATAAATTTAAACTGATGCCGAACATCCTGATCTGAATAATAAGGACGAGCCGAAAAAGCGGCCACATTGCGTATCGCTTCGGAAAGCGTATAGCCTATCCAGCCGTTGAAATCGCCGAATTTACGCTGCAACAGTACATCTACCCCGCGGACTACTTCATCCCCGTTGAAAAAAGTCTCCTGTACGCTCAACCCCTGACGGATCTGCGGCACAAATCGCAATGTGTATTCTGTAATACCGATGTTGTTTTTTTGATAAAACTCTACATCTACCAAATATTCCTTAAACTCATAACTTCCGCCCAAAATAATGTGGTCTGACTTAGTCACCGGTAAGGAACCGCCGTTGGCCAACAGCCAATAACTGCGGTTTCCTTGGGTAAGGTCTTCGCGATTGATCTGTTTGGCAAACTGATAATAGCGCCCGACGGCCCCTTTGAGTTTGATTTTGTCGGTCAAGGCAAAAGTGGCGCTCAAACGAGGTTCAAAATAAAGTTGGTTCGTGACGCTGAAATGCGTCAGGCGTAAGCCGGGTTTTACCATTAACCGCGTATCCATCCACCGAATTTGGTCCTGCAAATAAGCGGACGTGATCACCCCCTGATCGTTTTTGCTCAGTACCTCTACGGTATCGTTTTGTACATACTTATACAGGATCGTATTGGCTGTAGAATGCACTCCAAACTCCAATTGGTTGTGTGGGGTGAGTTTATATTCAAAGTCGATTTTAGCCGTAAAATCCTTTAAATCATTGGTTTCTACTTGGCCTATATTTATTTTTCGGGTAACGGCAATGCTGGTATCAGTGGCAGGAATCGTATTGGTAACAGCACGAGAATTGTCGCGGTTGCTGTAAAAATTAGAATAACTGATAAGCATGTTGCTGTACAGTTTATCATTCCATTTCCGCGACCACTTGAAACTGCTCCCCAAATTGCCCCATCCCGATACGTCATTGGTAGCGGTAGAAGCGCCAAAGGTAGTTCGGCGACCGAAATTGAAGGAAGAAGCCGAAGAATTATCCATCTTATCGGTACCATTGTAGAGGCTCCACGTTAAGATGTCTTTCTTACTGACATTCCAAGTCAGCTTAGCATTGAGGTCGTAAAAGTAAGATTTAGCCGTTTGGTTTTGCGTAGCATTATTTCCAAATCGACCGCCGCCGGGAGGGCGTCCGCCAAAGCCGGGTTGCGCTACACTTGTCTGACGCTCTGAGGTAAACGTATTGAAAATCTTTTCGTAAAGCGGTCCTTGGTACGACCGTCGTCCGGCAATCAGTAAGGTTGTTTTTTTATTGAGTGGAGTTTCAATGTAAGCATTCATACTCAACAGGCTCACATCCGCGCCCATATTAAACTTATTTTTGTTTCCTTCTTTGCCCGTAATTTCGGCTACGGCCGAAATACGCCCGCCGAACTTAGCATCAAAACCGCCTTTGTAGAGTTGGATGTCCTTGAGGGCATTGTAATTAAACGCTGAGAAGAATCCGAATAAGTGATCAACGTGGTAGACCGTAAAACCGTCGTACAACACCAAGGTTTGGTCGGGAGTGCCTCCCCTCACGTACAATCCCGAGGATGATTCGTTGGAGGCACTTACTCCCGGCATCAGTTGAAAGGCACGAAAAGGGTCACGCTCTCCGATATTGGGCAATTTGGCCAAATTTTTGGGCGTCATTTTGATCATCCCCACGATCTCATTGGCTTTCAATACTTCGGTTTTTGCTCCCATCACCATTACCTCTTCCAATTCCTGCTCCCCGGGCTCAATTTCAATCACAAAGTTTTGCAGGGGTGTTTTTGGAGATAAATGCACCGCGGCACTTTTGTAACCGACATAGCTCACCAATAATGTTACCGTATCCGACGGTACTTTCAGCAGCGTAAAGTAACCGTCAACGTTGGTTTGCACCCCCATTTTACTGCCCAATACGGCTACCGTAGCAAAGGGCATATTCTCGGAGGTCTTTTTTTCCACTACGCGCCCCATTAGGGTAAAATCGGTACGGGTAGGTTGTCCGCGATACCGCGTATCGAATTCTTTTTGCGCTTCTTTAGGTAATTCCGGCGAATTTTTCGGCAAAATACGGACTACGTTGCCTTCCGTAATGTAAAAAGTCAATTCCTTGGTTTCTTTCAAAACCCCCCTGATACCATCCAACAATTTGGTATTGTCAAAC
Source organism: Spirosomataceae bacterium (assembly GCA_046329125.1). Classification (GTDB taxonomy): domain Bacteria; phylum Bacteroidota; class Bacteroidia; order Cytophagales; family Spirosomataceae; genus Runella. The sequence goes on from JAXLVD010000006.1 coordinate 182,325, forward strand.
CAGTAAGAAACACGGTATTTTTTGGCCAATTCTTCCTCATAACTCAATTTCAATCCGTACTTTTTTGTCAGGTCAGCCAATACAAAACTAAGCAACTTGTTGTTATAGAACTCATCTTTGATGACGATTTCGGCGGGGGACTGGGCAAAACTTACTAAGGAAAAAAAGAAAAAAAAAGGGGGTATTAATTGTTTCATACAGCAAGGTTATAATTTAACAACGACCACCTCAGGGCAGAAATCTTTGCCGCGATCCATAGCAGACACAGAAGGACTGCCTAAGATCTTATGCCATAAACCGGCCACAAAGGGCGGTTTATGGCATACTTGGCATATATCAATCCCAAACTCATCGTCGGTACTGCTGAACATTACTTTTCCTTCTTGTGCTGTATAAACCGTATGGGCATTGGCAACCTCCTCAGATTTGAAGCAGCAGCGGCAGTGTTGGCAGGTAGTATTCATGGTGGATATGATTTGTGTGTACCGACTATTACGTAAGATGTATTCCTCCGCGTGGCACAATGCTCTTTAAGTGTAGATATAAAGGAAGAATGTGGCGACGAAGGATTAGGTTCCGCTTTTTTTAGCGTCAATCGTCACGGACACTTGCATGGCATTCCCGTTTTCATCACTGTCGGAATAGCTTTCCTGCAATTTCAATGCTCCGTTTCCGATTTGCCCGACCGTAGTTCCGGCATTTTGCATTTCAAAATTTCCGCTTCCCAATGCCTTAAGATCTATCGTGTCGTAAGTATCCGTATAGGTCTGCATAGCCCCCAGACTGTCGCGTTGCGAAATACTCAATAAGACGGTGACTACACTTGCCGATTTCTTAGCCACATTCATCGAAATAATTACTTCATTTTTGATAAGTTCGTTAGTCAGGTCAATACTTTGCGCCACACCGTTGATTGACTCAGTGTAAGCGGTCCCGTTGTAGGTTCCGATGACTTGGTCGGCCGGATCGGGTTCTACTTCTTTTTCAGTACAGCCGACGAATCCCAGTACGAGTGCAAAGGCACTCATCAAGAGTAAGTTTTTGATGATTTTCATAAAAAGTAAAGTTTAATTGGTGTGTGACCGGCTAAGCGGTTATGGAGATTTGGATTTTATTGATTTTGAAGTACTTAACGATTCCGTACAGGTAGTTGCGATTGAAATTCAACCCTTTAATCAAAATCCATTTTGCATTAATACGTAAGAAACAGAATAAAAAAAGCATTCCAAGTCTTTAAGACAAAAACCGGACTTGGAATGCTCAGAAGTGCTACTGATAATTAGTGCTTACGACGATTGCCTTTAGGGCCGTCAGGATGGGCAGGAGGAGTCATTTCCTGCTTGAACGTACCATCAGCATTGAACTGCAATACTTTACGCGACGCTTTGATTTCAGCCTCTGTACCGGTTGTTTTTTCAATCACCACAAAATACTCACCTACATCATTGGTACCCGCTTTTTTGATGGTATAGTCCGCATAGTTGGAGGCGGCATAGGAAGTAATAGCGGCAGGCAGTGCCGACACCTCTACTTTGGTCAGTTTAGCCCCTTTTTGGTATCTTTCCAATGCTTTGTTGAAAGTACCGTCCGCGTTAAAGAGCAACCCTTTGTGGGTACCGTCTGCCAATTTAAGGCCTACTACAATTTGACCTGAAGCATCTTTGCCGGCAAACTGTACTTCCGAGCCGGCATAGTTCGCTGAAATGTAAGAAGAAACAGCTGCGGGCAAATCAGCCGAAGCAATTTCCGTCAATTTGCCTTTGCACTTTTGCTTCGTTACCGTATCGGTCGTTGCTGCCGAACGTGCCGCCGACAGCTGAACCACTTCCGTCAAATCATCCGCCGCAGCAGCATTGATGTCTTCGCGGTTACAACTCGCTAAAAACAATCCGACTAAGGCGAAAACAAGAAACAGGGACTTTTTCATGGTTTGTTTGATAAATTTGAATAAAACAATAATTGATTTCACAGGCCATTACGCGGTCGTTTTGCAGCGCGTGGCAGAAAAAACATTAATTTTTTTTAACAAAAAAAAGATGTAAATTACTGCAACATATGAATCACCTACTGCGTATTACGGGTATGTGATGATATAGGAATGAAGTGCCGCTAACAACCATCCAAAATCCGTTACTACCTTGTTTTTCAGAAAAAAAATCAATTTTTCCGACGATGACCTTGAGGAAGTAATTCGGGCGTGCCGCGATAACGACAGTCGGGCGCAGCGAATACTTTTTCAGCAATTTTTCGGATACGCCAAAGGGATCAGCTTGCGGTATTCGTCATCCATGGAAGAAGCTGAAGAGATCCTCAATGAAAGCTTTCTGAAAGTCTTTCAGCATTTGGACCGCTACGATCTCAATCAACCCTTTAAGGCTTGGTTGCGTACTATCGTAGTGAATACGGCAATCAGCTATTACCGAAAAAACCAAAAATTTCACGGTGAAATCGGATTGGATAACATTCACGAACCGGCCATCGACGATTCAGTCATTGATCAGATCTCAGCCGATGAGATTTTAGCCTTAGTGCAACAGTTGAAACCGATTTATCGTACTGTCTTTACGATGCACGTGGTAGACGGGTATCAACTGCGCGAGATTGCTGATGTTCTGAATTTTAATGAAGCCACGGTACGTTCTCATTTTGCCCGAGCCCGTACCCGGCTTCAGGAGTTGATCAAACTCTCGTATCCGACTTTTTCTGAGGGGAAAATGGAACACAAGTTTAAATGAGTACCCCAAACATAAATCATTAGTTGAAGTACCAACTGTAAACGATAAACCAAGTGCCTAAGCACATAAACTATAAAAATGAAACCCGATAAATTTGACGAAGCTATACGCCGAAAGTTGGAAGGGATTCAACCAAGTTTTCAGGAAGAAGACTGGAAAAAATTTAAGGCGTATCAAAGCACCCACGTCCCGACTCCGTTTTTACAGCGATACGGGCGGTCGCTTCTTTACAGCGCAGCGAGTGTGGCAGCCGCAGTGATGGTATTTGCCAATGTATACCAATATCGCCAAAAGCAGCAATTGGATCAGGAAATTACGCAGCTGAAAAGTAAACTTTCTCAGCAAGACAATGCCCCGATTCGTATTTCTACCCGCATTGATACTGTTTACATCACCAAATACATCCCTATTGAATCTCCCTCTCAACCTAACGCCTATGCCCCATCTGTACCTTCTTCCGACGAACCCGGTTTCGAGCAACTGAAACCTGAGAATCCGAAACAAGTGGCGGAAAGCCTGAAAAATGTCGGAAAAATTATCCGTCAAAACCCCAACGAACGAATCAGTGAGGCTTTTGAACGGCAACCCGTCGAAAACGAAACGACCGTTTCGGAAGAAACCGATAATAATGCGGCAACCGAAGCGGCAACGGGAAAATCGACGGCAGGTTCGTCGTCGGGTAATGTGAAGAATAATTCGTCGTCGCTCAAGAAAGAACGGATCGTTAAAAACACCCAACCAACGTCGTCAGCACCGACTTCACCGTCGAAAACTAACGAAATTGTAGGTCGTTCTGAATCTTCATCGCGTGTTGTAACGACGCATGGTACCGATGAAAGCGAAACGGCTGCCGGTTCAGTGGTGAATGAGGCAGTTTCTGTTGCACCGCCGGAGATAGCTATGTTGGAACCTAAACAATCCCTTGACGAATTGGAAGGATTGACTCCGGCAGAAGTGCGGGTGCAACGCTACGCTTATGCAACTTTGGCCGCTTCCAATGCCGCCAATACTTCATCACCTAACTCAAGCACAAAATCTACCCCGCCGCCTCCGCCTTCTATTTCCCTACGAAATGTGAAATTCAGAATGGGTGCCGGATTTAACATCGGTGATAAGTACACCGGTTTTACTGCCAATACCGGCCTTTTATTAGGGAAATATTGGAGTTTGGATGTAGGACTCGGTACCACAAAAATCAACGGGCCGCAGTATTATACCGAAGAGATTTTCAAAGCCAAAAACAACCGAGATTTTCAAACGTGGAAAAAATCAGGCCCTCCACAGCCACCGTTGCTTCCTCCGCAAGCACTGGAGATCAAAACTTCCGTCAGTCTGGTACGAATGCCGGTCAGTTTGACCTACCGTTGGCCCATCAAAGAGGGTCTTTCCGTACTGGTTTCGGGAGGTACAAACCTTAATTTATCGGCAAAACAGGAGTATAGCTATATGTATCGCGAACGAAACGGAGAATACGAGCAGGAAGAAGGGCGCTTTGAGGTACAGCCATCGTTGTCCAACGACTTTATGTTTTCGGCAGGTATCGAAAAACAATGGAAAAGCCTTGTTTTTCAGTCGGAAGTTTACGCAGCTCCTTATCTCCAAAAACCCGCCTATCTTACTGAAAATCGTAATATAGGGGTTCGCTTCAAGGTGTTATATGAGTTTGGAAAAAAGAGAATTTAACGAGCTATTGTCCACCTTAGGTTTCCTGATAAGACCCGTCGCGCTATTGGCTGACGGGTTATTTTTTTATCTTTGACCGTGATTTCATCCTTCATAGCTTATGCGGATCTCATTTGTCGGAGCAGGAAATGCAGCATGGCACTTAGCTCAAGCCCTCGAACACGCCGGTCATCATATTTTAGAGGTTTTCAGCCGCGATACCCGCAACGCCCGCCGCTTGGTCAATAAACTCTATGATACGCAGGTAGCCCCTGATTTGGATTTTGCTGAAAGTACCGCCGAACTGATCGTATTGGCCGTTGCCGACGATGCCCTGCATGATGTCGTATCGCGTTTGGTCCTGCCCGAAAACTGTACGGTGGTTCATACCTCAGGCACTAAAACGTTGGAGGAGCTGCGTCATTTGATAGAAATTTACAGCGATATTCCTGCCGAAACGGGGGTATTTTATCCACTCCAAACCTTCAGTCGCGAAGTTCCGATCAGCTTTACCGACGTTCCGATATGCATTGAAGCCTCAGCCCCTAAAATCGAGCAACTGCTCATTCAACTCGCTCAAGATATCAGTAATGTGGTCTATCTGATGAATTCGGAAGAACGGCAGATCGTGCACGTATCCGCCGTTTTTGCCTGCAATTTTACCAACCATTTGCTGACCGTCGCTAAACGAATTTTAGATGCGGAACATTTGGAGTTTGACCTGCTCAAACCGCTCATTCGCGAAACCATCCGCAAGGCTTTAGAAGCTCCTGACCCGGCGGTAGTGCAAACCGGCCCGGCTCGCCGGGGCGATGTGCAGATCATAGAAAAGCATTTAGATTATTTGGAACGTTTCCCGGCGTGGCAGGGGATGTACGAAGCAATGTCTGAAAGTATACGCCGAACGAAGTAAGAAAGCCCCCTACCCCCCAATGGGGAGTAACTGCAATCTGTTGAATAGGGACTGCTCACTACGACTCTACCCTGCCCCATTCACGAATCAGATTTCCTCCTACCGGAATCCAATCAGAAATCACACTGATAATAGCAGGGGCTACGGGTACTATGTACTCGTAGAGAAAACTTTCAAGACGGTATTTAGGGGGTATTTGAATACCGACCGTGCTCAATAGCCAAAAAAATACACTGATGCCGAATACCCAAGTAAAGATACCCACAGCCGCCCCGGCAAGGTTATCCAACGTTCCAAGCAGGGTATAGCGAAGCATTGAACGCAACGAATAACCGAGGCGGTTGACCATAAAAACGGTCGGGAAGAAAATAATGGAAAAGCCCACAAAGGGTAAAAACCGTCGGGTGAGTTCTGCGGTAAGGTACGGGGCCAACAGGTCTGTTCCGAAACGCAGAAACTTAAAGCCCACAATCATGGCTATGACAAAAGCAGCCACCCCTACGATCTCAATCAGCAACCCTTTGCGGTAGCCGTTAAACGCCCCCCAACCCAACGGTATTAAAATCAACAGATCTAAGGTGTTCATCCGGCCAACAAACCTTTCACCAATGCCTGTACCGTTTTACCGTCGGCCTGACCCGCCAATTCTTTCATGGCTACTCCCATAACTTTACCCATATCAGACGGCCCTTTGGCCCCCACGCGATCGAAAATTTCTTGAAGTTTTTCTTTTATTTCATCTTCCGAAAGTTGTTGGGGTAGGTATTTTTCAATCACCGCAATTTCTGCTACTTCTTTTTCCAACAGATCAGGGCGATTTTGTTGCTCATAGATTGCCGCCGAATCGCGACGTTGTTTAGCCGCTTTGTTAAGCAATTTCAATTCATCGTCGGGACTGAGTTGAGCCGCCGCTCCTTCTTTTGTTTCTTCCAACAAAATCAGTGATTTAACTGCCCGCAATGCGCGCAAGGTATCCTGATTTTTGTCGCGCATCGCTTGCTTAATGTCTTCGTCTATGCGTTGTTTGAGTGTCATGATTGGTTTCTAATTTGGAAAATTTGGCCGTAAATCTACAAAAAAACGAACAAAGGCTTGGAAAAATTGGAATGAGTTCTGTATCTTTGCCCTCCTAAAACACGGAGGTTGTAGCTCAGTTGGTTAGAGCGTCGGATTGTGGTTCCGAAGGTCGCGGGTTCGAGACCCGTCTCCCTCCCTCAATAAAATCCGGGAACTGTGGTTCCGAAGTTTACGGCAGTTCGGTTATTCGAGTTGCCAACGCAAAGTCCCACCTTCCTTCTTACAAATTTATCCCGTCGTATTGCGTCGGGATTTTTTATTTGCCGCCGATCTAAACCTTTTCTCAACGGTTTCGTTTAAAAAGTATTATGTATTCTTTTATTGCTCAAATTCGTTCCGACAGTGTCTTTCGGCGTGTCGTTTTCGTCATTCTGCCATTGATGCACCTGACCGGTTTTTTAGGGTTGCAAATGACGGCAACGCAGGCCTTCTTTAAAGCATTGGTTCCTTTTCATTTATTTACGACCCTCGTACTGTTACTTATTTTTCATACCGATTGGAACCGTTCGGCCATCTTCTTTTTTACGGTAGTGTATCTGACAGGATTTTTGGCAGAGATAGCCGGAGTACATACCGGCATGATTTTCGGGCACTATCATTACGGCGCGACTTTGGGAATCCAACTATGGGATGTACCGTTGATCATCGGCGCCAATTGGATGGTGCTTATTTATATTGCCGGGACCGTGGCAAATCAGTGGCACCGTTCCCCCGAAATAAAAGCACTCTTTGCAGCCGGTATGGTTACCGGCCTTGACTTCCTGATCGAGCCTGTTGCCATACGATTGGATTTTTGGAGTTGGGAGGGAGGAGAGATTCCTTTTCAAAATTATGCCGCCTGGTATCTCATTTCATTCGGATTACTTTGGCTGTTTTATAAGTTACCTTTTTCAAAAAAAAACAAAATTGCGGGCTTATTATTGGCCTGTCAAGTGCTTTTTTTTGCTGCCCACAATTTAACGTATATCCTTGAACAGTAAATATTTAAAACACTTTAGGAGATAGCAATGTTATAAGGTTGTATCTGTTTTTAAAACCAAAAGAAGTAATGAGTAATTATTCTATCCGCGATTTAGAGCATCTGTCCGGTATCAAAGCTCACACGCTGCGTATTTGGGAACAACGCTATAATATCATACAACCTAAACGCACAGATACCAACATTCGCACGTACGATGACCAAGACCTTAAATTGGTACTTAATATTTCTTTACTGAAAGACCACGGACATAAAATCTCCGAAATTTCGAAGTTGTCCTTGGAGGAAATGGGGCACGCAGTCATGGCTATTGCTGACCAAAAACTCAGCTACCCTGATCAAATTCACGCCCTTACTCTCTCCATGATTGATTTGGAGGAAGAGCGATTTGAAAAAATTATCAGTACCAATTTTCTGCACAACGGCTTTGAGAATACCATGACCCACATTATCTACCCGTTTCTGAACCGTATCGGGACGTTGTGGGTAACGGGCTCGATCGGACCGGCCCAAGAACATTTCATCAGCAACCTTATCCGACAAAAAGTCATTGTGGCTATTGACGGGCAAGTAGTGAAATACCGACCGGATTCCAAGAAATTTATTTTGTATTTACCTGAAGGGGAGTTGCACGAGTTGGGGCTTCTCTTTGCTTCTTATATTATTCGCTCCCGTCATCATAAAGTGATCTATCTGGGACAAACGTTGCCTTTTGGTGAATTGGTTTTCGCCTGTGATGTCCACAAACCGGACTACATTTTTTCGGCCATCACCTCCTTACCTTCCAATGGTGATGTCCAACCTTACGTAGACAAACTAAGCCGTCAATTTCCTGATACAGAAATCCTTCTGACAGGATATCAGATTGTCGGTCAGGATATACAACCGGGCCATAACTGCAGGATTATCAATAAAATCGACGATTTGATCGGTATGTTGGATTAATAGTAAGAGCCTGACATCAGGTAATTTTGAACGTAATCTTTTACGCCTTCTTCCAACGAATGAAACGGCTTGGTGTAGCCGATAGAGCGCAGTTTGTTCATATTGGCCTGCGTAAAATATTGGTATTTATCGCGAATGTCGGCCGGTGTATCCACAAAGTTGATTTCAGGCTCCATTCCCATAGCGTTAAATGTATTTTTGGCTAAGTCCAAAAAGGTCCGCGCCTTACCGCTGCCTAAGTTATAGATACCTGAATTGCGCCGATGGTGCATCAAAAAGGAACACACGTCAATCACATCCTTGACGTACACAAAATCGCGCATTTGCTCGCCGTCTTTAAAATCAGGATGATGCGAACGGAACAGGCGCATTTGGTGCGTTGCTTTGATTTGATTAAACGCATGAAAAATCACCGATGCCATACGCCCTTTATGGTATTCGTTAGGTCCGTAAACATTAAAGAATTTCAGTCCCGCCCAGAAAAAAGGCTTTCTTTCCTGCTGCAAGGCCCATATATCGAAGTCATTTTTTGATTCGCCATAGGGATTCAGCGGTTTCAGTTGAGGTATAATGAGCTCGTTATCATCATAGCCCAATTCTCCCAATCCGTAAGTAGCCGCTGAGGAGGCATAAACCAAAGGAATCTGGTAATCAATGCACTTCTGCCAAATTTGTTGGGAATAACGAACGTTGAGTTCATCAAAGATCGTATGATCAAATTCGGTTGTATCAGTACGGGCACCGATGTGAAAAATAAACTCTACTTCGTAGTAATTTTGGTCCAACCAGTCAAAAAACTCCGTTCTTTCTACCCGTTCCTGAATTTTTTTACCTTCTAAATTCGGGGTTTTTTCGATTTTCGAGAAATCATCAACTGCGATAATGAAATTGAAATTTTCTTCGTTTAGCTTGCTGATAAGACAGCTTCCGATAAAGCCGGCAGCACCCGTAACAATGATCATAGAAATTGATTATGATAAAGCGTTTAAATAGTGGGTTTTCAAACAGTTGATTCAGTAAAATTACTCAAAAAGGTAACCGCAAAGGTAGGTATTATTTCATATACCAAACTATCTAAAATTCATAGAATAAATTTAATTTTTCCAAGATATTCAGCGGATATTCAATGCGTTTTTTGATACCGTTTTTTGGTCGTAATTTTGCAGAAAATTATTTAGCAGTTGTCGGTACCCGTATCTCTTCCATTAATACGGTACACTGTCAACTCCGGACTATTGATTGAGGGTTAAAATAATGATTTACGTCACACGAAAAGAACATTTCAACGCTGCTCACCGGGTTTATAACCCAAACTGGTCGGATGAAAAAAATGAGGAAGTATTCGGTATTTGTGCCAATCCGAACTTCCACGGACATAATTTTGAACTGATTATTACGGTAAAAGGCAAGGTTGACCCGAACACCGGTTTTGTAGTTGACATGAAAAAGTTAGGGAAAATGATGAAAGATACTGTCATTGACAAGGTCGATCATCGCAATCTCAATTTGGATGTGGACTTTATGCAAGGCATTATTCCGAGTTGTGAAAATTTTGTGATAGAGATTTGGAAGATATTGGAAAAAGGATTGAGTGAATTGGCCCCTCATACCAAACTGCATTACCTGAAGCTGATCGAAACCCCTAAAAACTACGTAGAGTATTACGGAGAATAAATTCGATACCACGCAGCCATACACTTTTAATTCATCTATTGTGGAGAAAAAACGCCTTTTGAGGCTTCCGGTTTGGTTTATTCTATTCCTCATTGTCGGAAGTTATTTGTACTATATCCACCTCTATGCGGTCAATATTCCCATTTCTGACGATTATGACTTGATCCGGGTCAAATACACGTTGCTGACGCAGGAATACAGTTGGCTGAAAACCCTGCAATTTCTGATAGAACCCGAAAATGACCATCGTATCCTCATCCCGCGTACCATAGCGTTGTTGGATTATGCCGTGGAAGGCTTTATTAATTACCGCACCCTGATTTGGATCGTCAACGGCAGTTTATTGGGCATCTTAGGGATATGGTTGGTCAGTTTTCTCCGAAAAGGGCTTAACATTTGGTTCTTTATTCCTGTTTTGTTATGGTATCTCAATCCATTTGTGTTTGATGTTACCCTTTGGGGAATCAACGGCATGCAACATACCACTTTAAATCTGTTGATCTTTGCTTCGCTTTATCTTTTAGCCACGACTCCGCGTCTCTTTACTTTAGCTTTGCTGTTAGCTTTTGCGGCCACCTTTACCAATGGCAACGGCTTCTTGGTATTTCCGGCAGGACTTGTTCTGTTGCTTTTGGCTTCAGAACGCAAAAAAGCCATTGGGTGGAGTATAGGCATGGTGGTGGCGTTATTGGCTTATTTCCTCAATTACAGCGTAGGGCAAGCAACTAAAGTGACTGTTTCCGGCCAATTCATTCAAAATTTATTGGTCAGTTTTGCTGCTTTATCGGGCGGTTGGGTAGCCGCTTTTAAGGGTAACAGCTACGTTTGGTTGCTGTGGGGCGCTTTTACCGCCGGCTTTATTACGCTTGTTGGGGTGACCCTTTGGTTGATTGGCCAAACGCTGCTTGCTTCTGCCAAACCTCGCCCGAGTCATGCCTATTTTTGGACAGGCGTGTTTTTATTCTCCGTCATGACGATCGGTATCATTGCCGTTTCGCGCGGAGGGCGGGATGTGTATTCGGTGTTTACAAGCCGGTACAGTTTATATCCGCTTCATTTGCTGACACTCAGCTATTTGGCACTTTTAACGTGGAAAGCGATACCGCAACCGTGGGTTTTTCGGGTCGCTTTGGGCTTCGGAATCGTATTTGCCGCCATGAGTTTTTACCAATATCTTCCTGACATAGACACTCGCCGACGAAGCCTCGTGGCCGATCATTACAATTGGCGCCAACATCGAAAACTGATGACGCATTTTCGGAGTGAATTGGCTGATTTTTTTACCCAACCGGCCTACGATAAAGGGATTTATCGCTTTACGGATTTTCCGTTAGAAAATGCAGAAGCTATCATTTCAGCCCCGGCAGATACCAAAGCAAGTCAAAAAACAGATTTAAAATTGAGTACTCGTATTAAGGACATTGATTTTTTCAATCATCCTCAAAAAATAGCTCAATTTACCTTGGAGAATACCGGTTGGGCTCAACCCGGATTTGGAAAAGAAGGCGTATTTTTAGTACTTAAATCGCTGAAAAATACAACCTATTTGCTTCCGACGTGGCCTGTTCAAGGAGGAAAACGGCAATTTTTCACTTCTGGAAAAGTTTATAAGAAAGGATTTGCGGTAACTTTATACAACGAGAATTTTGTGCCTGATACGTATCAGATCGGCCTGTTGAGTCCGCAGGACAAGGGGTATGCACTCCACTACCTTTCACAATCTGTCCAAATTGATTCGCTTAACGCACAATTGGTTAATCATCCTTAAAATGAAGGCTGTGAAAAAGCAATTTCTTTTACATATTTCCCCCATTGGGGGTTAGGGGGCTTTATGAAATATTATCTCATTGCCGGCGAACGTTCCGGTGACTTACACGGCGGCAACCTCATCAAGGCCATTCGTCGGCACGACCCGGAGGCTGAGTGTCGGGCGTGGGGCGGTGAAATGATGCAGGCAGCCGGGGCAGCCTTGGTCACTCACTATGCCGACATGGCGTTCATGGGTTTTTGGGAGGTAGTGAAGAACCTGCGTACCGTTTCCGGGTTTTTCAAAAAATGCAAGGCTGATATTTTGGAGTTTCACCCGGATGCGGTGATTTTGATCGATTATGCGGGGTTCAATATGCGCATTGCTCGTTTTGCTAAAGAAAACGGCATTCGTACGTTCTACTATATTTCTCCCAAAGTATGGGCTTGGAATCAAAAGCGGGCGCTCAAACTCAAACGCGACGTGGACCGCTTGTTTGTCATCTTTCCGTTTGAAAAAGAGTTTTTTAGAAAATTTGATTACGAAGTGGATTACGTCGGCAACCCGCTTTTTGACGCTATTGCCGATTTTAAACCTGACCCTCATTTTTTGGAGCGAAACGGCCTTGCTGCGCAACAGCCCATCATCGCCCTACTTCCCGGCAGCCGACGACAGGAAGTAGAACAAATGCTGACGCTCATGGTAGCCACTAAGCCGCATTTTCCGGGTTACCAATACGTCATTGCCGGCGTGAGTAACTTACCGAAAGAACTTTATCAACCTTTTGTGCAGGAAGACATCAAATTGGTGACGGATTCGGCCTATGATTTGCTTTCGGCAGCCACGGCCGCCTTGGTCACTTCCGGAACGGCTACTCTTGAAACGGCGCTTTTGGAAGTACCTCAAGTGGTATGTTACAAAACAGGAACTATCAGTTACACGATCGCCAAGCGGCTTATTCGCGTTCCTTACATTTCGTTAGTGAATTTAATTGCCCAAAAAGAGGCCGTGAAAGAGCTGATCCAAGACAAGCTGACCTCCCAAAACCTGACACAGGAGCTTCGAAAGATTCTTCCGCAGGGAGAAAAACGTGATACACAACTGCAGGATTACCGCCGGGTAAAAAAAATTTTAGGAGAGAAAGGTGCCTCAGAACGAGCCGGCGAACTGATGGTCAAGTATTTACGCAAAAAATAGGAGCTTATTTCAATAGCTCTTCTACGGAAATTTCAAAATCGTTCAAGACAGGCCGGGCTGAGCAAATATCTTTTTCCAAGCATATCGTTACGTTTTTCACAGAAGTATATACTTCTACCATTTCTTCTTCAGGTAATACGACCCAAACAACTCGTACACCATGATTGAAATATTCTTTAATTTTCTTTTTTACATCATTAATTTGATCGTTTGAAGAAATTATTTCAATACAAAATTCAGGGATAGGTTCATCGCCTTCACTGTTAATCTGTTCGTCCGTAAAAAAAGCCATATCAGGTCGTCTTAGTTGAATGCCTGAAAGCAATACGTCTTGTTCACAAATGAGTTGCGCTTTTTGTTGTTTTGCGTTTGTCTTATCAAACAATAGATTTAAAGCCTGAATAATTTTCAAGTGCTTTCTTTTCATTCCTGTAAATTTAATCAGTTCACCATCATTCCATTCGTACTTGTAGCCATCGTTGGGCTCCCAACGCTCAAATTCTTCTAGCGTAGCCGGATAGGTGGTAATTTGCGCCGCAGGTATCATAGCTGTCTTCTATCTTAAATTATACTTAACAAATATAATAAATTCTCATCTCATACTACGGCTAACGCTTCCAATTCTTTTTGCTGACGGAGGTGATGACGAAAGTGCATTTCCATGTTATGATACCACTCGTGCGCATTAAGCCACGCAAATATCGGGTGCATACACTTATATTCACCCGCATCCTTTGATAAGGGTTCAATCAGTTTTTGAGCATCGACTATGACTTTTTCCAGCAAAACCCGGTATTCTTCACGGGTCTTTGCTACCGGCTCAGGGCCGCGCAACGGCTCCGGTATTTTGACCTTGATCGGTGGAAAACCGTTATACTTAAAAATATTATCTCCGTATTGATTTCTCTCTCCTCCCAATTGCCCTTTACGATGCTCAAAGCAACGCAGGATGTTGGCAAAAAAGAAAAAATTGGAAGTGAGGTACAGATGCTCGTACATCTGCCCCAATGACCATACCTCATCCGCACTTTTAAACGTAAACTGATCGTCGGTATAAGTATCCAAAGCAGCTATGTAGCCTTGAACGGTTTTTTCTAAATGCTCAAAAATTTCAGCGGGGGTCAATTGAGAAATCATGGAACAACAAATCAAGTTTCAGTGATGTAGAGTCAAAAAATGCGAATGCGTTTATCTCTGAAAAAGCATTCGCAGAAACAACCTACTTGATTTCGGGCAAAAACTATGCCTTTCAGGAACTTACTTTCTTTGCTTTGGGTAACAATCGAAGCAAACCATAAACGATAAGTACGATAATAACTCCGAAAGTGCCCCATTTCAGCGATTTAAAAAGGTCGCAAAAGGTAGCTACGGTCATCGACTGTTCGGGGTAATTTCTCAGCAACGTCACAATCATTGTATTTTCAAGATAATCAAAAATTAAGGCGAGGAAAGGCAGCAGGTTTACGTATGCAAAGGGTTTGTAGCGTTTTTTACGGTAAATCATGGTGAGAATGATCCCGAACAGAAACGCGTACGTAATCGGGTAAATGACATCTATCGTCGTTTCTACGGTAGCATAGTAAGCTCGGGCGGCATCGCCGTATTCCTCCACCATTTGCAGGGTTCGTTCGGGAGTAAAAGCCACGGTCAAATCAATAGGCCCCAGTGTTTTTCCTGCCAGTGTATTGATTTTCGTTTCGGCATCTTTCAAAAAATACGCAGGAAAGCTGACATAGACAGCCAAAACCAATAACAATACTTTCCAATGGGCAATGCGTTCCAGAAAAAGAGAGAGAGCCTTCATATAGGTTGATTTTTAGTTTTTTACAAAATAAGCAGGAACATTTCAGAATGTATTTTCTCCACTGACAATTTTCGACTGTTCCTGAGGGATAAAATAAAAGAGCTCGTCGGTGATAGTCCACTATCTGTACCCTTCATTTTCTAAGAGGAAGAGTGGCGCGGTCTTCCAACCCAATTTGATAAAGTACCCGACGAGCAGTGTCGGCCAATGATCGCCGCAAAGCGGTATTGATGCGATCATCAAATCTCGGGGTAGTTGTATCAAGCATAGGAGTAAGAAAGGATTAGATAATGTGTCTTTAATTCGTTCATAAAAAATCGTTCCTGTGTTTATTTCCACGAACTGTCAAATGCCGATTGTATCCAATTGATGGCTGTCACATTTGCATTATTTTGGTTAGAAACTACGGCTACCTGTACATTGGCCAAAGGCCCGTCAAAATCAACAATCATCGTGGCTAAGCCTCCGGTCAGATTATTGACATTTTGAGTGGCTCCGCCGAACTTGTAATAGTATTGCCCATACTTTCCCGCAGCTGCGTTGTTAAAACCTAACGGAAAGGTTTTATATCCTTCTTTGATGGCTTCCATAGACGCTGCCGATACGATCTTGCCGGCCCGGGCCGCGGCGGTAATCTGAGCCAATTCGACCGCATTCAAGTCAAACCCTACAGATCCTAAATTCAGAATACTGTTGGAACCGCCGATGCCAACCCCGGGAGTTGTCGGAGTATTGCTGTTGTAATACATCGTAACGGGCTGATTGCTTGGATCAGAAGCCCCCAATACGCCCCAATTGGGTAGCTCCGCGGCTTTGAAGACATCCGTTCGGACGAAAGAAAGAAAAACATTGGCCATCAGGTTATCCAAATTAGAAATATTGGCTTCACGCTGTTTGATCTCTTTCAAGCCCAATTTTTGAACCTGTTCCCAGTACACATAGGTCAGTAAGACCCGGCAAAGCGCAAAATTCATATTGTTGTATTGACGATTGTTGTACAAACTCATATTGATACCCCCTTCAACCGTTTGTTGCATTTCGGCCAAGGAAATTTGCAAATCACCGATACCGCCGATCAAACCGCTGTGATAAGACAACAACTGCCGAAAACTGATATTTTTAAAATTAGGATGCGGATCCATGTAGGTAGGCAAAAAAGGCCAAATCGGGGTATCTAAGCTGAGATCAGCCCGCTCCAACATCTTCAGCATGGCCAAGGTTGTAATGTATTTGGAACAACTTGCCACTTCCTGACGTACCATCGGGTGAAAAGACGCCGCCGGTGCATCTGCATTTTTACGAGCCCATCCGTTTCTTCCTTCGGCTTCAACGACCCGCTTTCCGTTGACAAATACGGAATAGGAATAGCCCGACAATGCTTGGGCGTTGAGAAAAGCATCGACTTTTTCTTTAAAAAGAAGGGGGTCAAATTGAAGAATTTTTAAATCATCAATCCCGCTTTTGGCAGCCGCACTACCTTTAGCGGATGAATTTTGAGGCGCAATTGTTTCTAAATCACTTTTGCAGGAAGTGAAGAAAATACCGAAGACAACGGTCAGAATGAAAGTAAGCAAGGAGCGTTTCATGGCTGTTTTGAACATTGGTTTAAGAGATAGATTCATTGGCTGTTTGAACGGTACAAAGGTGCAGACTTTGACGGGTGGCTTTCAATACGAACATGTTTGTATTTTTAGACAAAAACACTATTTTTGAACATCCTCTCTGACGTATGAAACCCCTAATCCTGTTATTTATCTTTTTCTTTACCTTCCCGTTTACGCAGGCCCAACCCGTTTATAAATCTCTTACTATCAACCGATCAGACGAATTTTTTCTCCGTAATCACCTCTATCATTGGGAAGACCCGACCGGACAGGCAGATATAACCAAGGTGATTCAACTGCAAAAGCAGGAAAAATTTACGGAATCTTTCAGCAGCACCACCCGGCAGGATTTTGGGTACAGCACCTCTTTTCATTGGCTGTTTTTTGAATTAAACTCCCTGTCATCGGCCAACTTAATGCTCGAAATTGAGTATGCCAACATTGACCACATTGAGCTCTACGAAGTAAAAAATAATGGCCGTATACGTTCGTTAGGCTTGGCGGGCGACCGTTTTAAGCACGCACAGAGGCCCTTTATGAATAACAATTACGTTTTCCCAATTCGCCTCCAACCCAACGAAAAAGCCAAGTACTTTTTATTGCTCGACCAACAGAATGCCATATTGTCTTTTTTTATTCGCCTTTGGAATCGGCCGGCTTTTCTGAAAACCGATCGGGAAGAGTACTTCCTTTGGGGCGCTTTTATCGGCGGTATTTGCATTATTTGGGTCATTACGCTGGTGATGCTGTTGGTTACCAAAGATTGGATCTATTTCTGGTACGGTATCTATGGGCATTGCATGACCATGCACCTTTTTTCGGACGCCGGGTTGGGCTTTCAATACCTTTGGCCCGACCATCCGATCATCAATCAATATGACCCCGTCTATCTGTACATTTGGGTGGCTATGATCGCGCAGGTCACTTTTATGCAGTATTTTATCCACCAAAACCGACACAACAGCCGCGTTTTTTGGTGGAATATAGCCTTCAAAATTCTCTTGTCCTTAGCGTTAGCTGCGGCTGTCGGCGTTCATCTCTTGGCATTGCCTCACAAAGAAACGTATATGTACCAAGCGGTATCTCAGGCAACTTCCGGCTTTGTACTGTTGCTCGTTGTGCTTACGGCTGTGAGTTTATACGAACGCCGGCACGAGCAGGAAAAAATGATCCGCTACTATACGTATGCTTTACTCATTCAGTTTTTGGGGTACATGACCGTCGCGGCTATCAATTATTGCCAATCGCAGGGATGGCCGTTACCTTTTGACGTAGAAACCTACGTCATCATCGGGGCTACCGTTTTGTTTGATACCGTGTTTTTTTCTTATGGTTTAGCGCATCGCTACAACCTCTTTCGTCTCAGAAACAAAACACTGGAAATCAATCTATTGCAAGAACAACAGATTGGACAACAGCGCGTTATTGAGGCCTTGGAATACGAGCGTCGCCGCTTGGCCCAAGACCTTCACGACGGCATAGGAGCCACTCTTTCTACGGCCAAAGGCTATTTGTCAGTGTTAAACCGCAAGGCATCGACCCCTGACTTACTCCTTGCCCAACAAGTGCTTGATGAAGCCGCCGATGAACTCCGTACGATTTCGCACCAACTCATGCCCAAACATTTTGAGAAGATCGGTTTGGCCAAAGCGGTCGAAGAAACTGTTCGAAAAGTAGCCAATGAACAACTCCATTTTCAGTTCGTGTGTATCGGTCAAACCCAAAAATTAGCGGCAGAAACCGAAACGTTGCTCTTTCGGATGGTTAATGAGTTGGTTCGCAATGTCCAAAAACACGCTCAAGCTACCGAAGCAACCGTGCAATTGGCCTACCACGATACTTTTTTGAACCTGATCGTGGAAGATAACGGCACCGGTTTTGACCTCAATCAGGAAGAAGGGGCAGGATTGCGCAACCTGAGAACCAAAGCCGAATACATAAATGCTGAATTGTCTATTGATACGGGCCGGCACGGTACCTCCGTGATATTGACCGTTCCTCTAACCCCCATCTCTGCCTTATGATTCGCAATTTGGTCGGTCTGTTACTGTTGGTCATACTCGTCATTTGGGGTATGAGTTGGTATCATATCGATTCTACCAAAGCGCTGAAAGGACAGCCGCTCTTGCTTACTCATTGGGAAGACACTACCGCTAAAGCGGCTTTGCCGGAAGTGATGAAAGTCGGAGACTTTAAACCGATCGGCCGCCAACGTTATAATTTCGGCTATACCGAGTCTCTTCATTGGTTTAAGTTTCGGGTAAAAACCCAAGGAATACCCGCGGAGTTATCGCTTGAAATCAAAAATCACCTGATTAACCGCCTTGAGTTGTTTGAAGTACACGACGGCAAGATCACCTCTTTGGGGAAATCCGGGGATGAATTTGTCTTTTCCCAACGACCTACTCCTTCGCGGTTCTATGTTTATCCTATTTCTTTGGAGGCAAACGACCAAGCGGATTATTACTTATGTTTAGACAAACGTTTCGAGAATTTAGCCACGGAAATCACCCTTTGGCAAACGGGCGATTTTGAAGATAAAGATCAGCGCGAATACCTGCTTTGGGGCATTTTTTCGGGAGTAGTCTTATTTATCATTATCCTGAATCTTATCTTTTGGAATACTACCCAAGACAGTGTGTATTTATGGTACAGTGCGTACATTGCCGGACTCACCTTACGGCAATTGGCCGATTCAGGGCTCGGTTTTCAATACGTTTGGCCCAACCTCCCTGCGCTCAATTACCCCGACGCCATCATTCAGGCATTATGGTTGTATGTACCGGCCCAACTTCAATTTCAACAACAGTTTTTGGAACTGCGAAAAAGCCATCCGTTGCAGTATAAGATCTCTCAGGTATTGAAGTACTCCTTTTTGGTATGTTTGATCGTTTTGATTGTTCTGCAAATCTCGGGAATTGTGTACCGATTCAGCGGAGCCCCGATTCTGATCTCCCGCATACATGCCGTTATTTCTTCTTCCACTATGTTCTTTTTCCTGTGGATCGTTGCCAAACAATTGCGTTCGGATGATTCCTTAAAAAGAATGTATGGTGCAGGCTTAGGCTTACAAATGATCGGGCAGATAATCATTATCATTCAAAACTTGCTGAGAAACAGAGTCAACGGCCTCTATTTTATTGACAGTTACCTGATTTTGTTTTTTATCTTTTTCATTGATGTTGTACTGTTTGCCTATCTGTTAGCCTATCGTTACCGTAAAACCCGCGCCGATCATCAGCAACTTCAACTTAATCTGGCTCTTACCCAACAAGCAACTAACCGAAAAATCATTGAAGTACTTGAATCTGAGCGACACCAGGTCAATGATCTGCTGCTCAACGATGTCGGTCGGCGACTGAATGCCTCAACAGCGGCTTTAACCGACACCCCCCAATCGCCTATTTTAACCGATGCACTGCGTCTGATCAGCATTGCCAACGAAGATCTGAGCCGCATTGTGGAAAACAGAATACCGGTCGAATTTATCGAAAAAGGGCTTGTTCAAACGCTGTCAGAACTCACCGAACAGCTGAACCAAAGCCAAAAGACGGTTTTTCAATTCCGACAGATAGGAGAGTTGGTCCCTCTGCCAATCAACGACGAAATTCAGTTATATCGCATCTGTACCGAGCTCATCAATAATCTCATCAAACACGCACAGGCCACTCAGGCCGAAATACGGCTTGAACAGCAACCAAACTGCTTGGTTTTGTGCGTCGAAGACAACGGAAAGGGCATTGACAGCGCTAAAATCAAAGCCGGCGGCGGAGGCATCGGTTTCAAAAATATCTACGCACGGGCGCAGGAACTTGGAGCCGAGGTGAGTATTGATTCTTCCGACGAAGGGACCTGTATTTCTCTAAAAATACAAACTAGTTAGTATTTTAGGAAGCGGTGTACCGCCGTAATTTTGTATAAATGAATCCCACTTTTGAAAAAAGCCATTGCCATATTGTTATTTTTGTTGACGGGGTTAGGCATTGCCTATTCACAAAAGACCTACCATGTTACCTCCGAGGCATCGTCTTTTTCATTGGAAGGGTACTTAGAAACCTACGAAGACAGCACTTGTTCGTTGGATTTCCCGCAAATAGCCGCTCTTTATCAACAAAATCGGTTTACTTCGCTTCCCTATCGCTTATTGAACAGCGGCTATTCGTCGTCGCAACATTGGCTGCATTTTCGATTGTCAGCCGATGCCCCCCGCGAATTGTTTATTGAAATTGATAACCCCCGTATCAATCATCTGTGGTTTTATGAGGCCCAACGCGACAGTTTGATCCAACAAATACGAACGGGCGATCTCTTACCTTTTGCTTCAAGAGGCTTTCCGAATCAAAATTGGGTCTTCCCCATCACGCTCCGGCCCGATACTCCCACCGACATCTTCGTCATGGCCGAAAAGCGTTATGAAGTATTGGGAGTCAAGGTCAAGCTTTGGGAGGCTGATGAATTTGAAAGAAAAGATCGTTCTGTTTATTTGTTTTGGGGAGTGTTGGGCGGCATTACGCTGTTAATTGTCATCATCAATTTGGTAGGTTGGGTAGCTACGCGACAAACGATCTATTTTTGGTTTGTTTGCCTGATTTCAGCCATTATATTCCACATTTTAGGTCAGTCCGGATTAGGGTTTCAATACATGTGGGCAAACTCCCCCTCCTTCAATTGGCTCGATCCGCAATTGATCTCCGGCTGGTTTATCATGATTGCCCAACTCCATTTTATGCAGGTTTTCATCGGACAAAATGCCGCAAACAGCCGAATCTTCAAAGTTGTACAGGGATATAAAGCCGCCATGATCGGTTGTGTTTTTGTCAATATTCTATTGCGTTACTACAATGTTTTCCCAACCGTACATTTTCGTTGGACGTTCAATACCTTACTGATTTCCTTGATTATCAGCGTCCTTTTATCTTTTTGGAGTATCTTTGAGCGCATTCGTCAACGGGAAAAAGCAGTTCTTTTTTACACATTTACGCTTTGTATTCAACTGATCGGTTACCTGTTTGTCTTTCTCGTCAATTTGGCCTTTGTGGAGGGCAAAAAACCTTTATTCGACATTGACAGCTACTACATTATCGTTGTCAACTTTCTGTTTGATTTGATCTTCTTATCGTCCGGTATCTTGTTTTTTTGGTTTAAAAACTACCAGCTGGAAAACAAAATCTTACTGACCGCCCTGCATCAAAACGAGCAGGAGCAGTCGCAAAAAATCATTGAAGCCTTGGAGATTGAGCGCAATCGTATTGCCGAAGACCTGTACGATGATGTAGGGGCCATGCTTTCAACCGCTATCGGGTACCTTTCGAGTGCCGTACGCAAGCCGGAGATCAAAGAGCGTTTTCCGATTTTATTGGAAGCCCGTAAATTGCTTGATCGGGCTGTAGAAAATCTGCGTACGGTATCGCACAATCTCATGCCCAAAAATTTTGCTCAGTTGGGCCTTTCCAAATCCTTGGCCGAAACCGTAGATAAAGTGGCCGCCACCACCGACATTGCCTTTCAGTACATTGTGGTCGGTCAAGAACGCCGACTCAGTGCCGCTACCGAAGTGCAGGTATTTCGGATCGCGTCTGAACTTATCAACGATGTTCTGAAAAATTCGGGAGCAACCGAAGCCACGTTTCAATTGGTTTACGGCGAAGACGGCTTACAACTCATTTCGGAAGATAACGGCGAGCAACCGCCGGCCTACAATAATTTGACCTCGAAAGTTGCGTTTGTCAATGGCAATCTTGATATAGATGCCGGTCCGACAGGCGTAACCGCTATCGTAGACATCCCTTATCAATAGCCCCAAACGGCCACTTATTTTATGGAAACAATGACTAAAATTCTGATTGCTGACGATCACCAACTCTTTAACGACGGAATGAAAATGATGCTGTCGGTGGAGTCAAACCTACAGATTGTCGGACAGGTCTTTACCGGGAAGGATGTGTTTGATGCCGTACATCGGCTCATTCCCGAGGTGCTCTTGTTAGATATTAACATGCCTCACCTTAACGGACTGGAGGTAGCGGCACAAATCCTCAAGGACTATCCGAAGGTCAAAATCATCATTCTGACCATGTACAGTGATCGTAAATTTGTGGAAGATTGTCAGAAGATGGGCGTTCAGGGGTATATTCTCAAAAATTCGGGGGTAGACGAAGTACTCAATGCCATTGAGGCCGTGGTAGAAGGAAAAAAATACTATGACCCCAAACTGACCAAAAGCACTACCGCCAACATGCACGCCGATGATTCGTTTATGAAACAATTTCAGTTGACCAAACGGGAAATCGAGATTATCGGATTGGTCGGAAGAAGTTTTACGAACGAAGAAATCGCCGATAAGCTGTTTTTGAGCGTAGCTACCGTAAAAACACACCGAAACAACATCAATCTCAAATTGGGCATCAACAAACCCGCCGATTTGGTCAAATTTGCCATGGAACACGGATTGGCTTAGTGTCGCCGGGGTTTTGAACCGACGCAATTCTTCCCGAAAATTAGGCTGATTGGCTTTTTTTTACCAATTTAGCAACCGCCGCTACCTCCCCGCCCCTGTCAACGAAAGAGCGCTGACAGGGGCGTTTGTTCTAAACCCAACTTTTATGCAATCCATTGACCCACAACCTAAAAACAATCAACTTCTTAAAATTCTCGGCGTAGGTTTCGGAATTGCCGTTACCATCGGCGGCACCATCGGGACCGGTATTTTACGCAAGCCCGGCCCGATCGCCAATGCCCTCGGAGATCCTTGGCTCATTATGGGCGTATGGATACTGGTCAGTATTTATGCGTTTTTGGGTGTTTTGTGTACCATAGAGCTGGGTGTGACTTACCCTAAAGCGGGGGCTTGGTACGTGTACGCCAAAAGGGCTTTCGGCGGATATGCCGGTTTTGTGGTAGGCTTCAACAGTTGGCTGGGCACTTCTTCCGCCACGGCTTTCGGGGCCTTTACCATGAGCGAATATATCGCGCTGCTTTTACCCGAAACGGCCGGCTACGAATCCTACATGGCAGTGGCCATCTTAGCCGGGCTGGGTTTATTACACTGGGTGGGACTGCGCACGGCCAGCCGAGCCCAGGAGATCATGAGCGTCGCCAAGGCTATCGGCCTGTTTGCTTTTGTGGTCATTTGTTTTGTGTATGGTAAAAACGTAACGCCTCAACAGGTCGTAGATACTACAGCACAAGCCGTTCAGAAAGGCTCAATGATCGGTGCCTTGATCTTTGCGCTGCAAGCTATTTTTTATACGTATGACGGTTGGCATACGGCAGCTTACTTTGCCGAAGAAGACGCCGACCCGGCCCGTAATCTCCCTAAGTCAATGTTGGGCGGCTTGGCGTTGATCGTTGCTATTTACCTGCTGGTCAATGCGGCTATACTCTACATTTTACCCATGCCTGTATTACAACAATCCAAATTGGCCGCTGCCGATGCCATCACCCTGATCTTCGGCGAACAATCGGGCAAAATTGTGACTTTCTTTCTGATGATCTCTATTTTGGGTATTGTCAATGCACAGGTTATGTTCAATCCGCGGGTGCTGTATTCTATGAGCCGCGACGGGTTGTTTATTCGTCAGGGAACGCGCGTCAATAAAGGAGGGACCCCGAGCATTGCCATGCCGCTGTCGGTAGCGATGGCCATTGTGTTTATTTTGAGCGGCAAAGAAGCCAGCGGGAAACTCTCCGACATTGCCACCTTCTTTTTTGTCATTGGCTATACTTCCGGTTTTGCTTCTTTGTTATACCTCCGCAAAACAGAACCCGACATTCCTCGCCCCTGGAAAGTACCCGGCTATCCTTTTATTCCGTGGATCGTCCTGATCGCGTCTTTGGCCTTTTTAGTAGGTGCCGGTTTTCAAGACCCCGGCAGCAGCGTCTATGCGCTTGGATTTCTTATCTTGAGTTATCCGTTGTATTTGGGAGTGAAGCGGCTAAATGGGTGATAACAGAATGCTTATTAAAGATTAAGTACCCAATCACAACTACTTTATGCTATCCGTTCTTTGTTATCCGTTATTAGTGCATTGATAATCAATGGATTGAGATATACAGATAACGGATAACTAATTTCAGATAACTACTTAGAACTATTTTTTGCATTTTTACGCAACTCATTCATTGTCCTGACTCCCTACTGTGCTCATTTGTTTCGTCTTTAAACGGATTGTTCGTGCGTTTTTGCTTGGGCTGCTTATCCTGAAAGGAGCGATGTATGCGTATGGGCAACCTTCAAGTGCAATCTTTCAGCAATTAAGCACTGAGCAGGGGCTTCCTAATTTTTATACCACAGCTACCGTTCAAGACAATGCCGGCTTTATCTGGATAGGCACTTTTTCGGGCTTAGTACGATACGACGGCCATCGATTCAAGACCTTTACGCATGAACAGGGCAACCCTAACTCACTTTCAAGTAATTATATTCGTACGGTATTTGTCGCTCGTACAGGGGTAATTTGGGTAGGTACCGAATTAGGTCTTAACCGCTTTGATCTTCACACCGGGCAATTTGAGCGATTTTACTTTACCCAATGGGGGGATATTTGTAATAATGTACGTTTTATTACCGAAGATGCACAAGGAATATTGTGGTTAGGTACACAGGGAGGAGTTTTTGCCTTTAATCCTCATACCAAACACGTACAACCGCTCCCCTTACCGGCCGAAGCAGCTTTAAAAAAGCCCGCTAATTCAATTCATCATATTTTGATCAACAGCAACCGGTTGTGGATCGGTACCGATATGGGTCTGTACAGTTATCATACCGACACCAAATCCTTTGAGGTTTTTCGACAAAATAACGCTTTGGGAAGCATTCCGGAAAATGCTGTTTTTGCTTTGGCACAAAATAACCGAACGGGCCACATCGCCGTGGCCTCTCGTAACAGCACCTTGGCTTTGTTTGACCCAAAAACAAAACATTTTCGCAAAGCTCCTTTAGAATTAGGAGGAGGGTACACTATCAGTACGTTGATTTGTGCCCAAGACGGCACCTTTTGGGGCGGCACTTATGGCAGTGGTGTGTTTTCCTACGACGAAACCCGAGAAAAAACCATTGTTCATCAACAAGACATTTTCAATGTTTCCGGATTAAGTTCTAATATTATTATCAATATTTTTCAAGACAGGTCAGGCCTGTTGTGGCTTTGCACGGCTCGCAATGGAGTAAGTCGCTTCAATCCCGCTACCCAAATCTTCAATTATCCCTTTGAAGAGGTTGGATATAGACCGCTTTCTGCCAACGGAATGATGGCCAATAAGGCCTTTGTTGATAAACTGAATCATCTTTGGATAGCTACAGATGACGGTCTCGTTTGGATCAATGCAGCCCACAAACAATACAAACATTATCGGAAGGATTCGACAAAAGAAACCGGCTTACTTGAACAAAAAATAAATACTGTACACGTGAATCAACAAGGGCGCGTATGGGTCGGAACGAACGGTCATTTTTACGAATTCAACCCTAAAACCGAAATCTTTAAGCGCTTCACCAATTTACCCAACGAGCAAAACCCTTCCATCCCCACGTATGTACCCCAACACAATTTTTTGGCGGGAAAGCTTGTTTTTGATATGGTCGAACGGACGGACGGCCGAATTTTTATCGGCACAGATGAAGGCTTAAACCTGTATGATCCGAAAACACAGTCTTTTTCCAATCGCTTCAATGACCGATTGATTCAAAAGCTTCCGCCCAATTATTACCATACTCTTTATATTGACAGTCATCAGAACCTATGGGTGGGTTGCGGTTTGGATGAAGTAATCTGCGTCAGCCCCGACCTCTCTGCTTTCCAACGATACCGTCATCAGGAAAACGACCCCTACAGTTTGACCGAAAACGATGTCATGGCGATTACTGAAGACAGCCAAGGCAATATTTGGATGGGTACTGACAACGGATTGGGACGTTTGGATGTTCGAACTCAACGTTTTAAAACGTTTACTGTCCGAGACGGTCTGCCGAATAATAATATCCCGGCTCTGTTCAAACACGGAAAATACATTTGGATCGGCACCTCCAACGGTTTGTGTCGCTATGATGAATCCACAGGAAAATTTGAAAGTGTCGGGCGTTCAGATAATCTAAAAGTCCTCAAGATCAATATGGAAGCCGCCACAAAAGACCAAGAAGGGAACTTATTGTTCGGAGGTGCTAAGGGATTGGTCAGATTCGGTCCGAACAGCCTTAGCCAAAACACCTTCATTCCTCCCGCAGTCATTACATCGGTATCGGTTTATGGCAAAGAAGTGCTTCCTGAACCATTGACAACCACCCCAAAAACGATTATTTTAGACCATGATGAAAACGATTTAAATATAGAAGTCGCCGCACTCAACTACGATCGTCCTGAAAAAAATTCATATACGTTTTGGTTGGAAAACGGGGAAAAAACATGGAGTCCCCCTACGCACAATCCATCGCTTAACTACCTCAATTTACCCCCGGGCGAGTATGCTTTACACGTAAAAGCCGCCAATAGTAACGGGTTATGGAACCCCCAAGCCGCCCATTTGGCGATTATCATTCGCCCTCCGTTTTGGCAAACATGGTGGTTCAGAGGATTGTTATTCCTGTTGACTGCAGCTATCGGTACGCTGTTGTACCAATGGCGCGTCAGGCTCATTCGTCAACAGCACAGCATTGAACTTAAACTGTCGGAAGAACAACGCCTCCTGCAAAATCAACTCAATCAGGAATTGAAAGAGAAAATAGATTTTCAGCAAAAATTCGAAATCGCTCAACAACAACAAATCGAAACCGAACGAAAAGCTATTTTATTGGAGCGAGAAAAACTCTTGGGGCGCTACCAAAACTTAGTGAATCAACTTAATCCGCATTTTCTATTTAACAGTTTAGCCGTTTTGGACAGCCTCATTTACAAAGATTCCAAAATGGCCTCCAAATACCTGCGCCAATTGACCAAAGTGTATCGCTATCTGATCGAGAATGACCATCAGGCAGTGGTCAAATTAGAGCAGGAGTTGCGTTTTGCCAACGCATTTATTGAACTCTTACAAATGCGCTACGGGGAAGGCTTGCACGTGGATGTGGTCATTCCGGAGGAATTGTACGACAAAAAAATTGTCCCCGTAACGCTCCAAAACCTCATTGAAAACGCCATTAAACACAATACGACGGCGGTAGAAATGCCTTTACACATTTCTATACGGGAAGAAGCCGGCTATTTAGTCGTAGAAAACAACCTCCAAAAACGCGCCGTAGTCACTACCTCCAATAACAAAGGGCTGAACGATTTTAAAGCCCTGTACAGCTACCTTACCGCCGAACCTGTTCGGGTAGAAGAAACCCCGGACTGCTTTCGGGTGGGTGTACCGCTTTTATGAGCGAATTAAAAGACAAAACTTTAATGTAGAACTCCTTCTAACGATCTTAAAAAATTGTTTTCGTTTTCGTAGTTGTAAAAAGGAACGGCTGTAATGACATAGCTGTCGGTATGAATTTTTATGGTTCTTTCTTTTTCTCTTATTTCCCTCAAAAAATCATCTTTCCATTTGTCGTTTCCAATCAGGTGTGCGCCTTTGGGCTCAATAAAAACTTGGTATGTTAGGGCATTATCTTTTTTCTGTTTGCAGAATAAAATGAAATCCGGTTCAAAAGCCCTGCCAAGTTTGTCAATAATTTTGATTTCCCTTTCATTGCGGATTAAGTAAATATTTTCGTATTTCTGCCCCAAACCTTCAAAACGTCTGGCAAACATTTTTACAAATGACTTTTCTTCTCCGGTTCCATAGTTGGCATTGTAAACATACCATGGCTCATTAACTACCAACGCTTCCTGCCCATCAGCCCGCTCACTATCTTTATGCACCTTTATTTCCTTGTCTTTGAATACCTTATGAATATATTCCTTGATAAACTCCGAACCTTCGTAAGACGTTGAATTAGCCTTTATATCTACCTCAATGGCCTGCAACAGCCCTTGAATCGCCTGCAAATAGTCTTGGTGAGTAATGGCAGCAAGTCGGGTTTTTGTGCCGCTAAAAGTTACCTCCAAATTCCCCAAATAATCATTACTGTCAATAAAATTGGAGATTGATCCTATATTGGGGAAATACCGCGTCAAGCTATTGAAGTAGAAAAAAGGATTTTGGGTCAAAGCAAAACGAACGATATGTTTGGGTATCACCGAAAGCGGTATGTCTTTGCTTTCAATTTTTTCGATTTCAATTTCTTCTTCGGTTTTAAAAACGCCCGACATACTACCAACGCCCGAAGAGAGCGTATAAGCAAAGTTATGCCTCGAAACGCCCAAATCGGCAAATGACCGCACGTTTTCATAGTTCTTTTCTACCCTTTTGTTGTACAGCACTTGGCCCGTTTTATAAAAATCGGTTTGTTTGAAGTCCAGTTTGAGAGTAAGTTGTTTTGTCACCAATTTATCTTCGTCTTCATAAATCCCCGATTCTACAAGGGCCTTCTTCAACTCGGAAATGTAGCGACTGTCTTCTTTGGTATGATAATAGAGCTCTTCCAATACTTTGAAGTCATTGGTAAGGTCATCGTCATATTTTCGGGTAAATTTATCTTGCCCTTTTTCTAACGCAAACGGAAAATACCGGGCTCCTCGACCAATTAACTGCGCTTCTGATAGAGTAGTTGTACCTATTTTCACATTTGAACCGCCCGTATTTTGCCCTTCATACAAACGAATAATATCGTAGAGATTCAACACATCCCAGCCTTCGTTTAATTTTTGCACGGCAAAAACCGCCCTGATAGGGTTGTTTTCATCTTCTAAGGTATTGAGTAACAACTGATTTTTTTCAGCTTCTTCATCATTATTGGCGCTCAGGCAGTTTTCAAATCGAAAATTTGACTTGAGCCTTCTCGAAATTTCGGCAGGAGTAATGTTTTTTGAATCAAAGAAAGCAAAAGCCTTTTTTACGATGGGTACAGTGGCCGTTTCTCTGATTTTCTCAATGAGCTCTGACGATAATTCATCTATAAGGTGGTGAAAGTTTTCTTTATTTTGCTCGGATTCTCTGATTGTTTTCTTAGCTTTAAATAAAATAACGGGCTTCAAATTAATATGGTGACTTGTAGCCAGTTCTTGGCGATATAAGTTAAGAATCAAAGCCTGAATAATGCGCTCCGACTCGTCATAATGCGACCTGATAAGGTTTATTTCCTTTGAATATTTGTCGGTTCTGAACTGTGAAAGGTCGTACCTGAAGATTACTTTGTCTTGGTATTTGTGCGTAATTTCTCGACTGTCATAATCCAGCGTTGCCGTAAATTCTAAAAGGATATTATCAAAATTTTGCTTCAAAATCTCTACCACCGTCCCCTCCCAACTGCCAAATAGCTCGCCACTATTGCGGGTGGCCGAACTCAAATGGTGTGCCTCATCGGCAATGAGTACTATCTTGCGGTCTTGAAAATCCTCGTACGTAATGCTGTTTTCTTTGGTGTTGTTAAGGTCAAGGTGGAGCTGTTGAATGGTTGTAAATTTGATGTTGATGTTTTTGTCGTCGGCACTGTCGAAGGTGTCGGTCTCTTTGACATAGACCTCTCGGCCTTCTATGACAATTTTGTCATTAAACAGGTATTTCGATGCCTGTGAGTTCAGAAAATTATCCTTCGTTTTTTGGATGATGTTGTTGGAATCAACAAAAAACAAGAAATTTCGGTAGCCTTTTTCGTACAAATAAAGCATCAATCCTGCCATAACCAGCGTTTTGCCACTGCCCGTAGCCATATTATAGAGCAAATGATACGGCTTGCGCGGTTTGTCGTCAAAATCTTCATTGTACAGGTATACAAACCGCTTAAAAGCTTCTATTTGGTAGGGCCTTTGCCCATAATTGGGTTTGAGATTATCAGTAATGGTATTGGGCACGACTACCCGATTGATTTCTTTTTTACCAAACGTGCTGTCAAAATTGCTGTATAAAAAGCCCATTATTTTTTCGCCTGTTTTTGATAAAACGCCTTGGTGATTTTCTTCTCGTGGTCGGTAACGGCAAAATCATCGTCATCGAGCGAGGAGAGATTTACGTAGAGTTGATTTTTGTCTAAAATCTCTACCAAGTGCCGTTTTTGTTCGACCAACGTCAGGGCTTTAAATCCCTCTATATGAGCCTCTTGCTTTTTTATATCCACGTTGTAGTTCAGAAAAGACTTGGCTTTCATGGTTTCCCATATCTCCAAAAGGGCTTCTGTATTGGAGGCTTCGGCTATTTGCTCTACAAAGGTTTGATTGTATTTTTTGAGTTCAAGATAAACGAAGGAGCCACCGCCTTGCCAATTATATGATTTTGACACTCCTGATTGTTCCCCCCTTATTGTATTCTCAATTCTTCTGAATGGCAAAGTTTCTGTGTACTCTAACTGTTCACATACAATAAATTGTCTTTTTGTTTTTAAGCAAACTGAGCCTGTTGTCCCTGAACCAACAAAAAAATCTAATACTAAATCATTTTCGTCAGTGCATAATTCGATAATTCTGGCAATCAATTTTTCAGGTTTTTTCCCTTTTCTTAATGTTACATTTCCTTCATTGTGTAAGTCGTTAGGTAAGACATCATCCCAAATATCTGTAATTAATTCACCAAATCTTTGAATACCATCAACCTCTGTAAGTCTGTCTTTTGCAAATAGAATAAGTTCTCCATTATATATCAGGTAGTCTCTTTTATCTTCTCTTTCTACCGTATAAATTGTATCAGGGTTTTCAAGCGAAAGCTTTTTCGTTTCTAAAGCTATTTGACTAATTGCTTTATCATCCAAGGACGCAAAACGTATTACTCTATCTTGATTTACTATTACAAAATTTTCAAGTTCAGGTTCGTAATTTTCACCTAATTCTTTTTTAAGCTTTGATTTAGCTATCCCTTTATTTTCACAAAATTTATCTAAAAGAGACACGAAGTTCCATTTGTCTGCACCTGCTTCATACGACTCAATGAATTTATTATATCTATCATCTCGCCCTTTTTGACGAAACACACGATTTGGCTTCCACTTAGAAGCATCTCGGGAATAAATAACCAAATACTCAGAAATATTAACTACTCCTGGGTTTATTACTTTTGCTCCTGTTACAGACCCTCGCTTAATTGTAATGATATTTTTGAGATTCTCTTTGCCGAATATTTCATCCATCACAATCATTAAGTAACCTAACTCATTGTGGTCTATAGAAATAGCAATGGTTCCATCAATCTTTAATAAATCTCTTGCAATAGTGAGCCTATTTTTGATAAATGTGAGCCAACTTGAATGATTAAAACTATCGTTGTATTCAAAACCATCGCTACCTGTATTGTATGGCGGGTCTATGTATATTAGTTTTACTTGCTTTGAAAACTCCTTTTTTAGCGTATGCAAAGCCATAAAGTTGTTCCCTTTAATAATCAGGCTATCTTTAATATTACCTTTTTCGTCTCGGTTAAATTGGTCTAATGACTTTTCTCCTTCAGGATTGATCCGTTTACCGTTAGTGAGTACCTTCGGTTCTAAAAGCTGCGTTATTTCATCTTGGGCGAGGGTTTCATTGAAGAAAATCTCTTCGCGTTTGTCTTCTTCGCGGCTTTGCCCGCCTTCGAGTACACAGTCTTTAAAAGGCCATACCAATGCTACTTCGTTGCTGTGTTTGAGGTATTTCCCGTCAATGGTTAAGCCTATTTTGTTTTTGAAAGCCGTGTAGCTATCGTTCAGGAAGTTTTTTTGTTCCAAAAACTGCACAAACCGATTTTGGTCAAATACCCAATGTTGGTGAATTTCTTTGAAAAACTCGGCTTTGAGCTCGGGTTCATTGATGAGTAGCGTGAGCAACTCTTCATCAAAATTTTGGGCTTTGCTAATCACTACCCATTTTTTGAGGTGGCCGTCGTCGGTGATGTAGTTAGGTTCTTTGCGGAGGGTTTGTTCGAGGAGGTGATAGATTCTCATTGCGGGTCAAAAGAAAAAGCGTGGAACGCTGCCGTTACTTTGTCCATCGAGGCTCTGGTAAGCCTATTACGACGAAAGCAAGACAACGCCCACGCAGACCGCGCGAGCGTTGAGCTTTACTTTCCCCGTCGTATTGTTTGAAATTTACCAGATTTCGATGGACAGGATTATTCAGCTAAACGCTATAAATCAATATGTTGAAATTAGAATTGGCTTGTTTCGATAGAAATTGGGTTTGAGTTTGGGTCAAAAATAGTAAAAAGGAACTTATGCCCTGTTTTTTATTCCCTATAATGAGAGCAATTATAGCGAAAAACTAAGATAACTTATCTTTATACATTGTTTCAAACTCTTCATATTTGAGAATACTGAATTTAGGAAAATCGTTATTTTTCAATACATTAAAATGTTTGTCATTTCCCACAATATGGTCTGCATTAGCCACAATGTAACAATCCACAAACTTATCGTCGTCGTGATCAGCTTCTATTAAATACCAACGAAAAGAGGGAGTAAAAAGAAGTACATTCGGTAAAAGAAGCAAGTAATTCAACAATCCGTCAACTCGCTCTAAACCATATCTTTGAGATACTGTTTCTTCGTATTCAAGTAGAATATCTGTCGTCAAACATAACTCAAATTTACCGGCCAACAGATACTGATAAATCCAATGATATTTATACTGAGGAGCTAACGACACCAAAAATACATTGGTATCCAGTACAATACGCAGTTTAGTCATTGAGCCATTTTTCCAAATCTTCTTCTGAAATGCCTTTTTCTTCTACGGCTTTGCCAATTTTAGAAATCAATTTCTCAGAAAAATAGTTAGCAAGCATCTGTTTTACAGCCAATAAATCTTCTTGTGAAGGCTGGAATGAATACACCTTTAACAGTTCTAACTGTAAAGGTGATAGTTTTTGTGCTGTCATTTTTATCCTGTTTCGTTATACGAAGTTACACAAAATAATAACGATTTTAACATTTACGGATTCACCTCCACAGTCCTTCCGGCACGCCCGGCCGCCGTAAAGACTTTCAATTTGATGCTTTTGCTGATCGGTAACGGCTGCGTATAAAGAGCACTTGTCGAAGTAGGCTCAGAACCGTCAGTAGTATAACGAATCGTAAAACCCGGCAGTTGTACATTGGCCTTTACCAAGTTGTTTTCGACCACCGCTCCCGCTGATGGTACACGATAGGCATATCCTCCGGCAAGGAAGTCCAAGCGAGGCAACTCCCGTTTACCCAGCTGATTGGCAAACACCGACCACGCTTTTTGATAAGCTGCGTCATCGTTGGTTTCTGTCCAAGTGGGCGACGGTGCCCACGCGCGCTCGGCCATTCCGATCAGTTTGGGCAAAAGCATATATTCCATGCGTTCCGGCGAGTTGACTGTTTCGCTCCAAAGCAACCCTTGAATCCCGACAATGTTCTGTTTGCCGTAATCGGTGAGCCGTTCTTTACCGTTGAAAATCGAACGGTCCAATGGGTTGCCCAATCGGTCTTCCTTGGAGTTTTTAAAATAATCGTAGGGAATAAACGAAAACGGCTTATCTACATCCACATAAGCCCCCCAATAATAGCCCGGCTCATCAAAGGCTTTATAGTAGGACATATCAAAATACTGGTGCGTGACACAGGATAAAACAACTTTGTACCCGGCATTAGCCAACCGATAAGCCAGATCTTCCGCACCCCAGCCCAATACGTTGTTCCACACATCCACCTGCACATCCTGGCCCACAAAATCGGGATTGGGAATGATGTGGTTTTTACCGTCAAGCATTGTTTTACGCATCGCGATCTCCTCCCATCCGTACAAAAAAAGCCCTTTTTTTTGCACCATATCGTTGATTTTACCGTAGAAATAGTACCAAAGATCATCCGTAGTTTTGAGATCGGGATTCAGTTGTCGCAGTTTTTCTACTGCCGGCGATTGGGTCCACACGCCGGCCGGTACCTCATCACCGCCGTAGTGAATGGTCTCCAAAGGTGCCGCTGCCTCCCGATACATGGCCAAAATATCATCGGTGACTGTCTCCAAAAAACGATACACTGACGGCATCGCTACGTTGATGACGTTGTCATTATACATTTGTACCGAACGATACGCCGAGCGATCGGCAGGATCATACAACAAATATTTCTCCGCCTCTTCTTTACGCCCTTCCGCCATTTTGGCAACATAGCGTGCTTCCATGGCTTTTATGGCTGCCCTCGCATGCCCCGGTGCTTCGATTTCGGGAATGATTTTAATATGACGCGCTTTAGCATATCGGAGTATATCCACAAATTCTGTCCGACTGTAATACCCGCTGCCGGGACTGTTTGCTACATCCGGGCCCGAACCGTATGCCGGGGGCAGGTGCTTGAGCGGATTGTCCGAATGTCCTCGCATAGCTCCTACCTGTGTGAGTTCCGGAAGTGAAGGGATTTCCAAACGCCACCCTTCGTCGTCCGAAAAATGAAGATGCAGCACGTTTAGTTTGTAAAAACCCATCAGATCGATCAATTTCAACAGTTGCTTTTTGGAATGAAAATGACGGGCTACGTCCAACATAACGGCACGGTGTCCGAAACGAGGTTGGTCATTCACTTCCACTACCGGAAGCTCTGCCTGTGTTTGCACTTTTCCCCATAACTTTGGAGGAATCAGTGCCAAGAGCGATTGTACCCCGTAAAAGGCACCGGCACGATCAGCGGCCTCAATTTCCATTTGTTTTTCACTGACATTCAGACGGTACGCTTCTTTGGCAAGGCTGCTGTTCACGCGAAACAAAATACCCTCCGAGTTAGCATTCTTGTCACTCAAGACCGGAATCGGTTTGCCGAAAAGGGATTCCAACTGACCGCTCAGCAAGCCGGCTTCTTCTTTCAGTTCTTCGGGGGCATACAGTCTCACATTCGCATTGAGCAAAACAACCCCTCCCGTCTCCCGATATTGTTGCGGCGTTGGGACAATTTTGGTCAATTCTTTCTCGGGAATATCTTGGGTTGAGTTATTGTGAGCAAAGATTTTTTCGGGAGTAATCGTCCCTAAATTATCTCCCGCAAAACGCTGAAATTGGCGGAGTTGAGTCGAAGGTTTCACCGTATAATCGGTCAGCGGCCATCCTTTTCCGGGCTGTTGGTCCCATACCCAATACAAACCCGCCGGCGCATCGGTAAAATTAATGACCCACGCTTCCGAGACAAAAGGAATCTGCAAGGAAGCCCCGGGCTTCAGGCCTTGAAACCCGGCCGTCGGCAACAGTTGAAACCAATCGCCGTTGAGGTGTTTCAGCTTCATTTCTGCCGATAGGGTGGTGTCAACTTTGCGTACAAAATTGAAATACAGGCTCCATCCGCTCTTAGGAAGCAGTTTTTTGCCGGTATTGGTAATGGTAAAAGCCGTCAGCGAGGCTGATTTCCCCTGATGATTGTTTTCGATGATCTCCCAACTGACTTTCAATGAAGGAGCCGCTAATTGCGCCCGTAAACCGCTTGAAATCAAGGCAAAACTCAAGAATAAATAACGAACCATTTGGAATCAGACAGTTTTAAAAAAGATAGGATGCAGGGTGACGAACCGCAAAAGTAAAGGAACAATACCGGAGTTGAAATTTTGTTCGGTAAAACGTTTTGTAAACCGCCGACCGTCTGCCAATTTGCACAAAAATATACAGGAATTTTACCGGCATGAACACTCCCGATTTTTCACCGACCATTGAAGCCGTTTTTCCCGAAGATTACCCCGAAGTGGTTGATGTTTGGGAAGCTTCGGTACGGGCTACCCATCACTTTTTACCCGAATCGGATATTCAGTATTTTAAACCGCTGATTTTGAATGAGTACCTGAAAGCGGTTGATCTGTCGTGTGTCAAAGACGAAGCAGGGCGAATCTTAGGTTTTATGGGCGTGCACGGCGACAGTCTCGAAATGCTGTTTCTTCATCCGCAAGCACGGGGAAAAGGAATAGGAAAATTATTCATTCGTCAGGCTATTGATCAATTAGGAGTCCGAAAAGTAGATGTGAATGAACAAAATCCGCAAGCCGTTGATTTTTACAAGCACATGGGTTTTGCGGTTGTCAATCGCTCTGCATTGGATGGATTGGGTAAACCTTATCCGATCCTGCACATGGCATTACCTTCATTCTCTTAGGTTTAGTTGCCAAAAGCAACGCTTTATCCGGCAGAATCCACGCTTGGCGCATCTGTTTTTGGCTGTTCGTTTTCCGCCAAAGAACTTTGGGCTGTTATTTATCCTCTTACAGCCATGTCAAAACTGTCTACTGTTCAATCTTTGGTTCGCTACGGGGCCTTGTCGGGCATCGTTTCCATTCTTTCTTACCTCCTTATTGCCTTTTTCGATTTACCCAACTCGCTTACTTTTCTGTTCGCCATGTTCTTTCCGATGTTCGGAATTATGGCTGTTTTTACCTTAAAAGAATACATTGCGCTTCAGGTACCTTCTTATGTCAACACCTTGAGTTTTACCTTCGCAAGTATTGCTTTTACCATCTGTGCGATTTTTTTATCGGCTCAATTGGCCGTTCAAATCGAAGTCAAACCGCAGGCAGACTTGGCGAATCAAGCTGTTTTGAAACTCATCAAAGAATCAATTCGGGTGATAGATATGGGAATGGACGTCGCTTGGGATATGTTTATCGGCACCTACCTTCTCCTGTTTCTTATTGCTGCCCGGCGCATAGAAGCCCTGAAGTGGTGGGGGATGACAGGCGGTATTTTGGGAACAGCCTTGATGGTACTCAATGTCTATACTTTCCCCATTCCTCCTGCCGACAGCGGCTTATTTGACTTGGGTCCCTTCATTGCCTTGTTTTTATTGGCTCTTTATACAAGAATGTTCTTTTTGAAGCCCAAAGCGACTTAGATACGCATAAAAAAGCGTCTGAAAGACGATTTCTTTCAGACGCTTCTCCACAGATACTCGTTTCCTATACGCTTCTTCTGCCCGCAATGAGGCTCAATAAAAAGAGTACAATGGCGATGTAAAAAACAATTTTGGCTAACCCGGCAGCGCTTGCAGCAATGCCTCCGAATCCGAAAAGTGCAGCGATAATGGCTACAACTAACAAAATAACGGTCCAGCGTATCATGACAGTAAGTGTTTTAGAGTGAGAATAGTCCATTCATTTATCATCACTGCTAAAACTCTTTGACCGGGCCCGATTTGGGGTACATCTATTACCGAAACTATGCTTTTTTGCCGAAAATGTAGAAAAAAATACCCATTATGTTGTAGGAAATAATCGACACACACCCACAGTGACGAGCAGTTGTCCTACGTGCCGTTGCGTATGTTCAGCGGCATGAAACAATAACCCCAAAACTGTAGAAGGAATCTGTGCCCGCCCTACACCGCGCGTTTCTGTAAGGGTTCCCGAATCGGTCTGTTGAAGTTGAATGAGTGCTTTATCCACCTGTTGACTGAAGCGCTGAACTAAGGCCTCAAAATGATCGGCCCCTGCCTGAGGTTTTCCTTCATTGGCCAGCCATTCCCGTTGGGCATCGTCCAAGATTTCAGCGCGGGCATACGTAAAAAGGCGATCCAAGACCCCCGTCAGGTGTTGCAAATGAAAGCCCGCCGAGGCCATGCCGGCCGGACGCTCCCATAATTTATCTTCGGAAAAATCAATACTTAGAGCCTCGACCTCCTCGCGCGCTTGCAGAAGCGCCTGTGCTACCGGCTGTAATAAAGGCGGGATGTTCGGAAGCGGGCCGCGCAGCCATACTTCGCGGGTTTCTGCGGAAGTTTTCACAGAGTTTGTGTCTATATTTTTCTAAATTTGGAACATAAATGACCAAAGTAATCGTTCATAACCCACAAATTCTTCTCTGTTTATGCGCTGCGTTTCGGTTGTGTTGATGACGATTTGGGTGTTTTTATTCGATGCCCAAGCCCAACGCGTGGGTATTTATCGTTTTGATAATACTCTGGAAGAAGAGTCGGGTAAACTTCCTGCTTTACAACCCCTTGGGCAGCCGGGCATCTTTCAGGAAGAAAAACTCCCGGAACTCAAAAATACCAAACGAACCGTTTATGCTTTTGACAAAAATTACGGACTCCAATTTGACAATCGGGCCGCAAAAGGCTTTTTGGGCGGCTCTTATACCATCGAAATTTATTTTCGGTTTACGGCCTTAGACAGTTGGAAGCGGGTTATTGATTTCAAAAATCGCAAGTCTGACAACGGCTGCTACATCTACGACGGCAAACTCAACTTTTACAATTTTGCCGTAGGCACCAAAGCCCCGGTCCATCCTAACGAATACACCCACTACGTGGTATCGCGCGATGCCAAAACACAACAACTCAAAATGTACGTAGACGGGGAATCCAAAGTAGAATTTACGGATAAATACGACCAGGGGGTGATTGACGACGACGGCGTGCTGAATTTTTTCTTTGACGATCTTATTGTCAAAGAAGAAGCAAGCGAAGGGGCCGTGGCCATGATCAAAATATACGATTATGTAGTAAACCCCTCGATCATCAAGCGTGATTATTTGGAGCTCAACGAAAACATTACCAAGCCTCCTGTTGTAAAAGTACCGCCGACGACTTTACCCGACCTTCCGGCGTCTCCTCCTTCGACTCCCGAAAATACGGCCGAAAAATCAAAAACATATACGAATTTTGACGAGAAAGCCGTTGCTATCGGAGCATCCATTGTGTTGAACAACCTGCGATTTGTACAGAGCAAGGCCGAACTCTTACCGGAATCGGATGCAGAACTTAATCATTTATGGGCATTTATGCGAGAGCATCCCACGGCTGAAATTGAGCTTCAGGGTCACACCGACAACTTGGGAGACTTTGACCTGAATTTGGCCTTGTCGAAACAACGAGTTGAGGCCGTGAAGGCATTTTTGGTCGCCAAAGGGATTGCGGCTCACCGCATTACCGGCAGAGGCTTCGGGTCTACCCGACCGATTGCCAACAATAACCGAGAAGAAACCCGTCGCTTGAATCGCCGGGTAGAATTAATCATTAAAAAATTTTGACAGCATCCCCGTGAAAAACCGTAATATCCTTTTCTTCCTTTCCGCACTCTCTGTTACCTCATGCTTGGAACCTCAACAACCGGATCCTGACGGACAACTGTCGGATGTATTTTCGGAAACTCCCACGGCTGCGTCGGTAATTCCCTCGGTTGAGTTGGATGAAGCTTCTGGTTTGGCAGACAGCCAAAAACAGCCCGGATTATTATGGACTCACGGTGATGCGGCTTCTCCCGATGAACTATACCTCATGAATCGACAAGGGAAATTAACAGGCAGGGTAAAAACGCCTTTTAATAACTACGATTGGGAAGATTTGGCCATCGGTCCCGGGCCGCAGGCCAATGAGACGTATCTGTATCTTGCCGATATTGGCGACAACAGCAGCAATCAGGATATTAAGCGCATTTATCGTTTTCCGGAACCCGCAAGCGGCGTTTCTGCCGTCACGGCCTTCGACCGCATTCAGTTTCGTTATCCCGACGGCAGGTTTGATGCCGAAACCATTTTGCTCGATCCACTTACCAAAGACTTATTTGTAGTAACGAAATGGCTTCCGAAAGCCCGTCTCTATCGGTTGGCCTATCCGCAATCCACAACGGAGGTCATAACGGCGGAAAAAATCGGGGAAATGACCGTCGGGGTTGATTTGACGGGCGGCAGCGTCTCCGTAGTCGGTACCGAGGTGGTAGTCCGCGGTTATACGGCGATCTATTATTGGAAAAGAAAAAGTACCGAAACCATCGGCGAAGTACTGCTTCGCTCTCCCAACAAAAACCTTCCCTATGTATTTGAACCGCAGGGAGAAGCGGTCTGCTTCAGTAATGACAACAAAGGCTATTTCACACTTAGTGAACGAAACGCCGCCCCTTCCGTCAATCTGTATTACTACGCCAGAAAATAGATAAGTTATGACCGAATGTACTTAACTTTCAGGGGACCATATACTGTCAACTATGGTCTCCATTCTATTTCCACTCATTCAATTCGACCAAATACCCGTCAGGGTCAGCCAAGTAGATCTGTACGACACCGTCAAAACGAACCTGTTTGTGAAAAGGAAGCTTGAGTTTGGTCAAATAGGCCTCCGCTTTTTCCATCGAACTTACAAATACCGCAAAATGACTCCCGTTTCGGTCGTTAACTACGGGTTGGGTGCGTCCGGCCAATAAGTGAATTTGTTGGTCAGTACCAATTTTAAACCAAGCCCGAATCGCTTTCAGGTTGTCCGGAACTTCAATACGGTCTAATTGTAACACTTCCCCGTAAAATTTGGCACTTGCCTGAATATCGGCTACTTGTAAGGCAATATGGTTATGTTTTACTATGCCGATCTTATCTTGAGAAAAGGCTGAAAAACAATACAAAAACGTCAAACTGAAAAAGTACAGGGCAAAGGATTTCATGCAAAAAGCGGTTAAATGTTTGATTGTAAAGAAAAGGCCCAACTGAGAAGGATATACCTAAACCGGTTATCTTAGAAACAACCAACCCATTTTTTATAACCACCCGGCTGCCAATTCTTCCCATTCCCGGTCCAAGGAATAGCTCGGCATTTCGGCACGGGCACGTCGGTACCAATAGCCCGCATTCCATTGGTCGCCTTCTTTTCTGTGCAGATAGGCATGCAGGCGGTCATAATCGCGCGTGCCTTCCCGCGATTGGGCAATTTCGTGTGCTTTATTCCAATCCCCTTTGGCATCGTACCAAAGTGCCTGAAGTAAATCAGAACAGGTGGCGGGCGGTTGCGGCTCGTTGAGTGAAGCGGTAAAATCGTTGAGGTTCATTGTTAATGCAGAGGGAGATTTTGTTCGAACAGAGTTACAAAAAACCTGATTTTTCTCATCTTTTCTTAAAAATTGCACCGGTACTTTTGCAGGACTGTATTTTCAATTCATTTTTCAAATTATGTATATTCTTGTATTTTTTGTAGCCCACTGGTACTTATCGCTTTTAATGCAGACCTTTTTTCTGCACCGCTATGCCGCCCACAAAATGTTCACCATGAGCCCGTTCTGGGAAAAAGTTTTTTATACGCTTACTTTCATTTTCCAAGGCTCTTCGTTTTTAAGTCCTTATGCCTACGGGGTGATGCATCGGTTACACCATGCCTATGCCGACACGGAAGAAGACCCTCATTCGCCAAGTTTTTCGGCCAATTTGTTGGACATGATGTGGAAAACGAAAAACTACTACAACAATATTTTACACCGTGAGGACCAAATTCCCGCTAAGTTTAAAAAAGACGTGCCTCATTGGGCCTTCATGGAAAAATTAGGAGATTATTGGACCGTTCGGATCGGCTGGGGCGTTTTATATACGCTGTTTTACATTCAGTTTGCTACAGCTTGGTGGATGTTCCTACTGTTGCCGATTCATTACCTGATGGGACCTGTACATGGCGTAATTATCAACTGGTATGCACACAAATACGGCTACACTAACTTCAAAGTCAATGATACGGCCAAAAATTTGCTTCCTTTTGATTTTCTGATGATGGGCGAATCGTATCACAACAATCACCACAAACTCGGCGGCCGTGCCAATTTCGGTGTAAAATGGCACGAATTTGACCCTACGTTTCCCTTCATTCTACTGTTAAATGCTACGGGCATTATTAAACTGAAACGCAACAACGATTTGAATTACATGCCGAGTTAGGGTTATTCATTATCTGTTAATTGTTATCGGTTGAACCGTTAATTACAACGGCCTTCGGATAACCATTAACAGATAACGGTTAACTAACTACTTATAAATCGCCTTCTTAGAAGCCAAAAGCGTATTGGTCAACAAACCGCAGATAGTCATTAATCCTACTCCGCCCGGCACCGGTGTAATGAAACCGGATTTAGGAGCCACCTCGTCAAATTTTACGTCGCCTTTGATGGCAAAGCCGCTTTTTTTGGAAGCATCCGGCACGCGGGTGATGCCAACGTCAATCACAACGGCCCCTTCTTTTACGTAATCGGCCGTAATAAATTCGGGGCGGCCTAAGGCCGCAATCAAAATATCCGCACTTTGACACACCTCTTTCAGATTGTGGGTGCGACTGTGACAGATCGTAACGGTACAATTGCCCGGGTAGGCATTTCGTTGCATCAAAATACTCATGGGGAGGCCCACAATCTGACTGCGACCCACTACCACACAATGCTTACCGGCGGTTTCGATTTTGTACCGTTCCAACATTTCCAAAATTC
The DNA here is from genome assembly GCA_046329125.1 of Spirosomataceae bacterium. Taxonomy (GTDB): domain Bacteria; phylum Bacteroidota; class Bacteroidia; order Cytophagales; family Spirosomataceae; genus Runella. Next base: position 224,797 of record JAXLVD010000006.1, read on the forward strand.
CGTAAGGAGTAGCCGAAATATAAGCCGGTAACCCTTTACACATCCGTCCGACATTGATCGGGTGAAATCCGTCTACATCTTTTTCGGGAGCCACGGCCTCCATCACTTTGTTTTCGGAGATGTGGGCCGGCAACGGCAATTGTACGATGAATCCGTCTACATCGTCGTCGTAGTTCAAATCCTGTATGTGCGCCAACAATTCCTCTTCCGAAGTAGTATCAGGCAAGCGAATCATGGTGGATTGAAAACCGATCTCTTCACAACTTTTGATTTTAGAAGCTACGTAGGTTTCACTGGCGCCGTTATTACCCACCAAAATAGCGGCCAAATGAGGCGTTTTACCCCCTTCCGCTTTGATTTTTTCTACTGCTGTTTTGATCTCGGCCTTTACTTCTGCCGAAAGTTTTTTACCGTCTAAAAGTTGCATTGAAAACAAGTTGATTATACCACCGAGCTCCGATGGATTATGTGTTTCTTTATCTGAGGAATCTAAAATTAAGGAGTAGGCAACTGAAAATAAGGATTTTCTATAATACCGATAATGTTTCCGAGAGGGTCTTTTACTGCTGCCACTTTGATTCCTTCGCCTACATCCCGAATACCGTCATGCGCTGTGGCACCGGTATCCATCAGATGTTGCCAAGCGGCCTCAATATCCTCTACCCCCCAATAGGTAAGTATTTCGGAGGCGTCAGGGTCTAACCCCAATTCATAGCCGCCTACGTTAAAACCTACATAAAAGGGTTGGTCAAAGTAGGGCAGAACGCCCGTTGCCTGAATGTACCACTTTTTGAGCGCTTCCAGATCAGGAGCAGGATAGATGACAGTGCGCAGTCCGAGGAATTTCATAGTTTGCGTGGCTTAACAATATTCTTCCAACAATTTCTTTTTCAATAGCTCCATCCCTACCGTCGCCTTTTCAGGAATAAACGTGACGTATTTGGTGCTGCCCGACATTTCGGGGGTTTTGGGGTCTACCACAAAGATAGGGACCCGAGGACGAACATAATAGACCAAGCCTGCGGCGGGGTAAACGACCAAAGACGTCCCAACGACAATAAAAATATCGGCTTGTTCGGTCAGTTCCACGGCCGGTTCAATCATCGGCACCTCTTCGTGAAACCACACAATATGAGGCCGTAATTGGCTTCCCAACTCACATTTATCCCCCAAATTCAGCTCCCAACCTTTGATGTCGTACACTTTCTTGGGGTCTTTGGTACTGCGTGATTTGAAGAGTTCTCCGTGCAAATGAAGTACTTTGGTTGAGCCGGCTTTTTCGTGAAGATTATCTACGTTTTGTGTAATGATTTGTACGTCGAAATATTGTTCTAATTCTGCCAATACAAAATGAGCAGCATTGGGCTGTACCGTAAGCGCCTGTTTTCGGCGTTCATTGTAAAAATCAAGCACCAATTGCGGATTTTTACGCCAACCTTCAGGAGTGGCCACTTCTTCAATACTGTACCCTTCCCACAATCCGTCTGAATCACGGAAGGTTTTAATACCGCTTTCGGCGCTGATACCCGCGCCCGACAGGACGACTAACTTTTTTTTGGCTGACATATTCTTCCGTGACAAATCGTTGTAAAAAGGGGTTTACCTGTTCATAAAACGTCGTTGGATTGTCCAACCACGGAAAATGATGCGCTCGGTCAATGACTGAAATCGCGGCATTGGGTAATGATTTTTTCCAATAATTTACCAACCCGTTCAAATTGACTCGTTGTCGCGACAAAACCACCATGACCGGAATAGCACGCTGACGCAGCGTAGTGATGCAGTCAAACGGTTTAGGAACAAATTTACTGCTAACCCGACTTTTTACCGCCATATTCCGAACTTTTTCGTACAAGAAATCGGCAGCGATCGGCTCATGCAATGTATCGTGCACGTAGGTAGCTGCCTGAAATTCCATAATGGCTTTGGCGCGGGCTGCCGAATCGGTCGAAATCGTTTGGAGATAATTTTGCAAGTTCTGAAAACGACGATTGATGGCTTCCTGCGACAACATTCCCGAGAATCCGTAATCTTCATACGTATCAAAGTACGTATCGGTTGCTTGGACCGGGGCCTCATTCATGGAGGTAGGATTCACCAACACCAATTGCCCTAAGTGACTTCCTGCCTGAGACGCATAAGCACAGGCTATCTTAGCTCCGAATCCGTGGGCCACAACCGACCATTTCGGAATGCGCAGCACCATGCGCAGCGCCTCAATATCCGCTACTGCTTTGTTGAAATTGATCGTAGAATCACTGATCACCGGAAAACGGCTTTTGCCCGTAGCCCTTGGGTCGTAGTAAACCACGCGGTTGGTTTCCGATAATTTTTTGATGAGATCTTTCAGATAGGCCGAGGAGTTTCCCACATCACTTACTACCAACACGGGATTGCCGCTGCCGACAATTTTAAAATATAAATTAGCGCCGCTGTTACAGATAGCCCAACCTTCGCTTTGAGCGCGAGTCAACAGCGAAGCAAGAACAAATAAAAATAGAAAGGGTAAAGTTTTTCTCATGCGGCACTTGGGATTTTCGCTGTTCGTCAAAAGTCAACTGTTATCGGAAAGCCCAATTTCAAAAATCGACCAATTGATCTCTATATCGTTTTGACCACGGATAACGAATAACAGTTAACTTTTAACGTCTGTAAATCACTGATTCAACTCACTTATTTTTTGATAAATCATTACTTGATTGGACGCTACTTTGGCAAAGCCCCGTACGTCATTCCCTGTCCAGGCATTGTTCATTTCACCATAGCTGCCAAACACCGGAGACATCAAGTCGTATTTTGATTCGATTCCTTCAATGTGGAAACGATAAGGAGCCAAATACACATGTACCGAACCCGAAACATGCTGTTGCGTATCGGTCAAAAATGTTTCAATATTCCGCATGACCGGCTCCATAAATTGGCCTTTGTGCAGCAGACTTCCGTACCAATTGGCCAATTGTTCTTTCCAATACAATTGTTGTTCACTCAACACATGTTTTTCGAGTGTATGGTGCGCTTTGATAATGACCAACGGTGCCGCCGCTTCAAAACCTACCCGGCCTTTGATACCGATGATCGTATCTCCTACGTGAATATCCCGACCGATACCGAATGGTGCCGCTATTTCCGAAAGCTTTTGGATAACGGCCACCGCTTCCATTTTCTCTCCGTTCAGCGACGTCAGCTCCCCTTTTTCAAAACCTAAGGTCACTCGCTCAGGTTCGGTTTTGCTTACCTGCGTCGGAAAAGAGCTTTCGGGCAGGTATTTGTCAGAAGTTAGGGTTTCTTTGCCCCCTACCGACGTACCCCAAAGGCCTTTGTTGATCGAATAAGCCGCTTTATGCCATTCCTGATCTACCCCTTTAGATTTCAGGTACTCGATCTCCGCTTCACGCGATAACCGCAGATCACGAATCGGGGTAATGATCTCGGCTTCCGGCATAATAATGCGAAACGCCATGTCAAACCGTACCTGATCATTACCGGCACCGGTGCTTCCGTGGGCTATAGCCTGCGCCCCGATTTGTTTGGCATATTCGGCCGCGGCAATTGCCTGAAAAATACGTTCGGCGCTGACCGACAGCGGATACGTATTGTTTTTCAGGATGTTACCGAATATTAAATACTTGATACACTGATGATAATATTCTTCGGTTTTGGAAATAGCAGCATGTTGTTTAACGCCGAGCGAATACGCCCGCGCTTCAATGGCTTTCAGTTCCTCCGGCGAAAAACCTCCCGTATCTACCAACACGGAGTAGATTTCATAACCGAGGTCTTCCGACAAATATTTAACACAAAAGGAGGTATCCAACCCTCCGCTGAATGCTAAGACAACTTTCTTTTTTTCAGACATGGACTAAAAAATGTGTTATTTAAAATTTAGGCAGGCGATTCAATACTATCGTAATAGTTCGTCACAAAGTTAGGATAATAAACGCAGGGTTACTAAAAAATAAGCCCTGATTAACAACGGGTCTTGTCAATCAGGGCGATAAAAAGAGCAGCTGAAAAAATTCAGTGTACTAATTCCGGTTCTTTTTGGCGATGGCGCGCTTTGGCTTCCCGAATTTCGCGACGAAGCAAAATACGTTGTTTGAGGCGCATCCAACGCTCATACAATTTCGATTCTTTCAAAAAGTCCCACGGCGCTTTTTTCTCCGACTTCTGAGCGGCGTCAGGATCATACATCATACCCGTACAAAGGCAATTTTTGCGATTGGTGCGGGTCAATACATCATAATTGACACAGCTTGAGCAACCTTTCCAGAAAGCGTCATCGGCGGGTAATTCACTAAAGGTCACCGGCTCATATCCCAGATCGGAATTGATCTTCATCACGGCCAAGCTTGTGGTAATACCTATGATTTTGGCATTCGGGTATTTAGTGCGCGAAAGTTCAAACGCTTTTCTTTTGATGGCTTTGGCAATACCGCTTTTGCGATGGTCCGGATGAACGATCAGCCCCGAATTGGCTACAAATTTCCCATGCTCCCATGTTTCAATGTAGCAGAAGCCAACCCATTCGCCCAAAAGGGTCGTTGCAATAATCGCTTTTCCCTCGGCCATTTTTTCCCGAATATAGACAGGAGAACGTTTCGCTATCCCGGTGCCGCGTTGCTTGGCACTTTCTTCCATTTCTTTACAAATAGTCTCGGCAAGATCGAAGTGTTTGTCTTCAGCTGTTTCTACAATGTATTGGTCAGATACGATTTCGATGTTTGACATTGTCGTTTAGTCAGGATTGAATCCTCTGCGGAGACAAATAATCCGCTTTGGTGTTGATAAATGAATGATTTTTGGAAAGAGAGCGAAAAGAGTTTGCTACGTAGGCAAACGAAGATCAATATGTCCTTTCGGACCTACAAAAAAATGGCGTAATGTGCGCGCAGCGAGTATGTGAAAGCGAGTGTGCCACCTTTGTAATCGGTTTTTGAAAAAAACGTGACAAATATCGGTTAAATTGTACAAGTAATGCAAAGAAATAACGAATTATTTTTGACGATAGTTCAATTGATAAAAGGCAGAGTATTATAAAAAAACTTTACGGCCCTTAAATCTTGATTCATAACAAATTAGTTTATTCGGTTGTTTCGCTTTATTGATATAACAATTATTTTTCCATACTACCCGTTGACATGAAACTACAATTTTTGACCAAGTCATTCCATTTATTGAGCGTTGGTTTTATCACTCTTGTGCTGACCGATTCGGTCATTGCCCAAACTCCCGCTGTTCCCGAGGAAAATCGCTTTACCAAAAACGTTTTGTTGGAAAAATTAGATGAACCGACCGAACTCGTTGTGTTGGAAGACCAACGTGTGCTGTTCACAGAACGTAAAGGGAAAGTGAAACTTTATAATCCCAAAAAGCCCAATACGTATAAAGTAGTGGCCAACCTACCCGTTTATATCAAGCAGGAATATGGCCTGATGGGGATTAATGTAGATCCTGATTTCAAGCAGAACAAGTGGGTTTACCTGTATTATTCGCCCGCTTCTACGGAAGCCGATACCTCGCAACGATTGGTTCGGATGAAATACGACACTGAGCGCGACACCTTATTACCAAGTACCGAACAGGTCTTACTGCGGGTTCCGGTAAAACGCAATGACTGCTGCCATACGGGCGGTTCGATTGCGTGGGATAAACAAGGCAATCTGTACCTTTCTACGGGCGATGACATCAATCCGTTCGGAAATGACGGATACGGCGCGTTGGACGGGCGCCCGGGAAGGGCCAATTGGGATGGGCGTTCCACCTCTTCCAATACCAATGACCTGCGCGGAAAAGTGCTGCGGATCAAACCTCGGTCCGAGGGCGGCTATGATATTCCGGCAGGAAACCTCTTTCCGGTAGGTACCGAAAAGGCACGCCCCGAAATTTATACCATGGGAACGCGCAATCCCTATCGCATTTCAGTGGATCAACGTACCAATTATTTATACTGGGGCGACGTAGGTCCGGATGCGGGCAATGACAGCCCCACCCGCGGTTCAAGAGGCTACGATGAAGTAAATCAAGCCCGCAAAGCGGGGTATTTCGGCTATCCGCTTTTTATCGGAGATAACAGACCCTACAATCGTTATGACATGGGTACCAAAGTATCGGGTGAACGCTTTGACCCGATGAAACCTATTAACGATTCGCCGCATAACACCGGTCTGACAGAATTGCCTCCTGCCCAAAAAGCTTTTATATTTTACCCTTATGCCGACTCGCCGGAGTTTGGCCCCATTGTCGGCAAAGGCGGGCGCAATGCTATGGCCGGTCCGGTCTATTATTACGATGACTATCCGGAAACCGACGTAAAATTCCCTCGCCATTATAATGGGAAACTTTTTGCTTACGAATGGATTCGTGATTGGATACACCCGGTAACCATGACCAAAGAAGGGGATTTTGTGCGTATGGAAGAATTTATGCCTAATACTAAATTCAACCACCCTATTGATATGCAATTTGCCGTTGACGGCTCATTGTACGTAATGGAATACGGGAACACGTGGTTCGCCCAAAATGATGACTCCCGTCTGTCGCGAATTACCTACAATGCAGGTAATCGGAAGCCGGTGGCCGTAGCTTCTGTCAACAAAAAAGCAGGAGCAGCACCCATGAAAGCGGTATTTTCGTCGAAAGGAACGGTTGATTATGACGGCGATGCACTGACCTACGAATGGAATTTCGGGAAGGGCTTACCCAAAAGTACACTTCCGAATCCTACGTTCACTTATACTAAGCCCGGTACCTATACGGCTACGTTGAAAGTGACCGATGCAAAGGGCAACACTTCCACCGGCCATGTTGACGTAAAAGTAGGTAACGAACCGCCGAAAGTGGAAGTAGCGATCGCCGGCAATAAATCTTTTTACTGGGAAAACAAACCGGTCAGTTACGAAGTAAAAGTAACCGACAAAGAAGACGGCAGCCTGGCCAACAAAAAAATCAACCCGGAAGACGTAACCGTGACAATCGATTATCTTGAGGGGTTCGACAAAACCATTATAGCACAAGGACACCAAGCCAATCTGGGCGTAGCTACCGGCAAGCGTCTGATGGACTTGTCGGATTGTAAAGCCTGTCATGATATTGATAAAAAATCCATCGGTCCGGCCTATCGTCAGGTAGCTAAAAAATACAAAGGAGAACGCGACATTGAGAGCCGATTGGCCGATAAGATCATTGAAGGCGGCGGCGGCGTTTGGGGCGAACAGGCCATGAGTGCCCACCCTCAAATCAAGAAAGAAGAAGCTAAAGAAATTGTGAAATACATCATGTCGTTGGCTAACGAAAAAGGCCCGGACAAAAAACCCGTCAAAGGCGAATACGTGACCGCTGCCAAACAAAAAGAAGGCTCCTATATTTTCAGCGCCGGCTATACAGATAAAGGAAATGCCGCAGTCGGGCCGCAAACTTCCACTACTACGGTAGCTTTACGCCCTGCCAAGGTAAAAGCGATTTGGAATGACGAAGTGAAGGATGCGACCAATGTGGAATTGCCTTCAAAATCAGAAGTATTGGCCCCCGTAAAAAACGGCAGTTATGCCTTGTATAAAGACATTGATTTAACCGACATCAGTACTGTATCCTTCATGGTATATGCCGTTCCGGAACGTACCGTAGGGGGCAAAATTGAAGTTCGTTTAGACAGCCCGACCGGGGCGCTGATCGGAGAGGTCGCTGTTTCAAACAATCAAATAGGGATTGTTAATACGCCGCTTCGCCGTCCGGACGAAAAACTGCACCCTCTCTACCTTGTTTTCACCACCACCCAAGCCGTACCGGAAAATCAGGGTTTATTCGGCTTGGAATGGATTCAATTTAATCCCAACGGCGTAGCCAACACAGGGAAATGATAACTTGTTTAAATCCGGAAAATAAAGATTAACACAAGGTTAATCGGGGATCATTTAAGTATCTTTCACAAAAAAGGTTGTCTAACACAAAAAAGGTTGTCTAAACGGCAACCTTTTTTAGTGAAAACGCCCCTGTAATCCATTGTTTTGCTTAATGATTGTTAACGGACGCGGAATATTGAAATGAAAGAATGTATCTTTTCGTTGTAGTTACAAAAGCAATTGCTTTCTCTAACCATTGACAACCATGACAACTTTCAATAGCCTCCGCTCTCTTTTATTGACAATGGGTATCATGGCGGCTCTGCTTGTTTCCGGGACAAGCCGCGCGCAATATGACAACTATCAACCCTCGTACGATGAGTTCTACAATGAGCTTTCTCCTTACGGCGACTGGATGGATTATCCCTCTTATGGACGAGTGTGGCGTCCGCAGGCAGGGCCTGATTTTCAACCTTACGGTACCAATGGTCGCTGGGAAATGACCGAATACGGCAATACGTGGGTGTCGGATTATCCTTGGGGATGGGCACCGTTCCACTACGGTCGGTGGTTATATGATGATTATTACGGCTGGATCTGGGTACCCGGCTACGAGTGGGGTCCTGCATGGGTCAGCTGGCGTTCAGGCGGCGGCTATTACGGATGGGCACCGTTGGGCCCCGGTATGGGTATTGACATCAGCATCAATATTCCTTATAACTACTGGACATTCGTTCCGGACATTTACATCAGAAGCCCGCGTGTGTATAGTTACTGTGTGCCACGCAACCGCATAAGCGGTATTTATGGCGGAACCTCGTATCTCAACAACTACTACCGTTATAATAACCGTTCTTATGCGTTCGGACCGCATCGCCAAGATATTGAGCGAATTACGCGGAGCAGAATCAATGTCTATCGGGCTGATGACCTGTACCGAAACGGTCGCAACAACTCATACCGTCGGGATAACGGACGATATGCGCAGGTTCCTTCCGGAAGAAACAACGGCTATAACAACCGTCCGGATTATAATGATCGCAATCGTTGGGATAACCGCCGAGATAATAATCCGAATTGGGGGCAAAATTCACCCCGTTACGATAACCGGAATGAGCAAAATCGTCCAAATGACCGTTTTGATAACAATGCCGGGCAAAGAGAACGCGAGCGAATTCAACAACCGGAAAGAACGATGCCGGAGTCAAACCGTCGGGAAGATCGCCCTTATCAGGCACCCGAAAGAGGGAATGCCCGACGCACTTGGGGCGATAACGGCGGCACGGGTTCGCCATCGCCAAGCCATCGGGAGGCCTTTCCGCAAGGACAGTCATCCGGACAGAGACGTACTTGGTCAGACAACGGTAACTCCAATCAACAGGGTCGCAGCAACCGAGAGTTCGGTCAGCAACGTTCTCAAGAGGGAGGACAAAGACAGGCAGAACGTTCTAACGAAGGCCAAGGCCATCATGGCAGACGCGGAAGAGATTAACAGATTAGCCTCTGATAAAAAGTACCCAACCCCATGGGTACTTTTTTTATGTTCATTCATCCGGTTTCCTTAGGCATTCAGCCTGTCCAAAGGGGCATTCGTAGGGTTTGATTTGCTAAAACTCGCCCCATCGCCTAATTTTATGGTAATGAACTCTCCTACTCCTCATTTAACTTCAGGCCAAAAGTGGCAACTTGCCCTAAGCGTAGTTATTATTTATTTACCGCTTCGCATTTATCTTAATATACCTGATTTCAGCGAAGTGTCGCTTTTACAACGAGGGCCTCTTTGGCTGATGGAAATCGGCGTAAATGTGGTTTTCTTTTTTCTGTGGATCAGTGTTGCAGAATGGGTACAGCATCAGTTATTTAATCGGTTTGGAGGAAGGTTTTTAATCGAATTCAGAATACCTGCCCAAATAGCTACGTTTATCACAGCAAGTGCTTTGGCTATATTATTTAACATTGGCTTCCGTAATCTTTGGAGTGTTGCCGAATCAACTTTGGAAAACAGCTTCGGTCTATCCCGAAAACAGTCACAGGAAAATGTTTTTGTGCAACGTATTACCCGACAACAACGCCGAAAAGCCAATGCGGGTCTGACGATTTTGGCTATGCTCTCGGCCTTTTATCTGACTTCCAATCGGCGGGCTTATCGTCGATTGGAAGAGGTGGAACTGAAAGCCGAACGACTGGAAAAAGAAAATATTCAGGCCCAATTGACCGCTTTGAAAAATCAAATCAGCCCGCATTTTCTGTTTAATAACCTAAGCATTTTGTCATCCTTGGTTGAAACCGACCCGGAACTGTCTGTACAATTCATCCACCACCTTTCCAAAGCCTACCGATACCTGCTCGAACAAGCGGCTTTGGAACGAATCTCGTTGAAGGCCGAGCTTGATTTTATTGAGACCTACTCGTTTTTGCTGAAAATTCGCTTCGAAGACAAGTTCAAGATAGTCATTGACATTCCTGACGCCGATAAACTTCGTTATTCCATTGTCCCGTTAACGTTACAATTGCTGGTTGAAAATGCCGTAAAACACAATCAAATGTCAGACGAAGCCCCCTTGGCAGTGTACTTACAAATGACCCACGGCTATTTGGAAGTAATCAATCGGATTCAACCACGCCCAAAAAATGAATCTTCGACCGGATTGGGATTACAAAATATCATTAATCGTTATAAATTGCTGACGGGAAAACCGGTATTGGTAGCCGAAGAAAACGGAATGTTCAGCGTTAAAATCCCCTTGCTTTCATGAATGTATTGATTGTAGAAGATGAAAAACGGACCGCCCAGCGTCTGGAAAGTCTGCTGCTGCGATACGACCCGACTATCCGTGTACTGGCGCAATTACCTTCTGTCAACAAAACTGTACAGTGGTTTAATGAGCCGCATCAAACGCTTCCCGATCTTATTTTTTTGGATATTCATTTAGAAGACGATTTAGGTTTTCGCATTATTGAGCAGTTGCAGCTTACGTTGCCCGTCATCTTCACAACAGCCTACAACCAATACACACTGCAAGCGTTCAAGGTCAACAGTATTGACTACCTGCTTAAGCCCATTGATGCCGATGAGCTGGCAGCAGCCCTCAATAAATTCAAAAAGATTTATCCGCTCACTCCTTCGGTTGTTCCGAATCTTGAGTCATTGGCCCAATGGATTACAAAAAGCCAACCCGTTCCTTACAAAGACCGATTTATGGTCACTGTCGGCTCCAAATTACGCAGTATCAATACCTCCGAAATCGCCTATTTTTCGTTTGAAGACAAGGCCACTTTCCTTACTACGCACGAAGGACTACGGCTCACTGTTGATTACAGCCTCGATAAATTGACTCAACTACTGGATCCTCACGTTTTTTTCCGAATAAACCGTTCTTTTCTGGTTTCTCTATCAGCCATTCACACGGCCCATGCTTATTCAGGAGGAAAACTTAAGTTAGACCTGTTGCCACCGCACAAACAGGAAATTTTTGTCAGCGGCGACCGAATCACTGATTTCAAAGAATGGTTAGGCAAATAGTGATTCAACACCAAGGAAGCCTCCTTTAACTGTCGAAAAAGGGCATTGGTCCTTTTTTATTTTTACAGCAACCTTCTATGCCCCATTTTTAGAGCATCCAACCACACTATACTTTTAAACATAGCTTACTCCCCAAGACATTCAACGATCTTAGATAAAATAAGTGAAGAAGTCAGAAGGGGGGCTATGCTTCCCTTTTGCTTTTTTATCTTTCTGCTTCATGAAAGGGAAACTCTCCCCAAAAATCTATACTGCGTCACTTACCTCGGCCTAAGTAATTGAAAGGAGAAAGCGGCCGTTTTGCCGACATCTTTTCCCCATTTGCATAGTTATTTTCCAATGACTGAAAAGAGATTGTTCTTTTAATCAGTAATTTTAAATCATGAAAAAGTCATTTTTGATACTGTTGCACGTAGGGTTTTGGTTCATTTATTTTTTAATGGTGGCTATCATTTTGGCCGTTTATTCCAAAACCGGAGTGAATGCCGCAGACAAAACAACTCGAACCCTGAATGCTTTTCATAACATCCTCCTTTTTGCGTGTATTCCTTCAGCCGTTTCATTCTACCTGTATTATTTCGTCCTGTTCCCCTACTATATTCAGCAAAAAAAATATGTATCGGCGGTGCTTATGGGTTTTGCAGCAGCGGCCATCGTCGCCGTTTTGGGGTATATATTACATCGTTACTTTATTGAAACAGGGCAGGTAACCGATATGGATGACGGAGGGATACACGGGCGGTCAAAAGCACCGGGAACTATTGCCATAATGACTTTTATCGGTATGATCTGCGGTACAGCAGGGTGGATATTAAAAGGATTCATCCACTGGTTTAATGATATAAAACTGAAAGAAGCCCTAAGAGAAAAAAATCATGTGATGGAAATGGCGCTGGTAAAATTACAGCTTGACCCTCATCTGTTGTTTAACACCATCAACAACATCGACGCTTTGATTTTAAAAGATGCCGTAACGGCATCAGAATATCTGAACAAGTTGTCGGACATTATGCGGTTTATCCTGTATGAAACCAAAACCGACAGGATTTTGCTCGCCGCTGAAATTGAATACATCGAAAAATACATAGACCTTCAAAAAATACGTACCGCCAACGAAAAATACGTGCAGTTTACCGTAACCGGCCGAGCAGGCAATAAACACATTGCGCCGATGGTCTTCATCCCGTTTATTGAGAATGCCTTTAAACATGCCGGCAATAAAAAAGTAGAAAACGCCATTTCGATTCACCTATTTATTAAGGAAAAGGAGACCCAATTGGTATGTGAAAACAAAATTGATTCCCGACCGAAAACAAAGCAACAGGCAGACGGCAAGTCTGTCGGAGGGCTTGGAAATGAATTGATTGCAAAACGGCTTCAACTGATTTATAACGGCCGACATTCCCTGCAAACGCACAGAACCGACTCTTTATACAGCATTGACCTTACCATCCCTTATGAGTAAATTTACCTGTATCATCATTGAAGATGAGCCGTTGGCCCTCGACAAAACCAAGAGCTTTGTTGAAAAAATCCCTTTTTTAAATCTGATTGCTACCTTCGACAACGCCTTGGCAGGTCTTGATTTTTTAAACGATACGAAAGTTGATTTGCTTTTTCTGGACATCAATATGGACGAGCTGTCGGGGATTGAATTGCTGGAAAGCTCTAAAATCGGCAGTCAGGTGATCATTACCACGGCCTATCAGGAATATGCGTTGAAAGGATATGAACTTCGCATCACTGATTACCTGCTGAAACCTTTCACCTTCAATCGTTTTTTGCAGGCCGTCAATAAAGCACAGGAAAACCTGAGCCATCGGGCAGAAGAAAAAAAGCCTGATTTTATTTTTGTCAAAACGGAAAATCGCCTCGAAAAAATAATGATCAGCGACATTCTTTACATCGAAGGAATGAGAGATTATCTGCGCATTCATACCCTACATAAAAAAATCATGACCTTACAGGGATTCAGTGAACTCGAACAATTGCTGCCCGCAAGTCTGATATGCAGGGTGCACAAATCGTATATGGTTGCCATCAGCAAAATAGAATCCATTGAACGCAGCAGAATAAAAATTGCCAATCAACTGATTCCCGTTTCTGATACTTACAAAGAAGCCTTCCTCCAACTCATCAACAGCAAGCTGTAAATCAGCCTTTAGTTGGCAGATTATAATCACGCATTGGCAGACAGTATTTCGGGCTTTGCATAGTCAAATTGCGGGCGTTGGGGCAGTGCTGTACTTTCGTTTCATCAATTATTTATAACAACCAAAACAAATAATCATGAAAGGGAAAGTTCAAACAGGGATGCTGATGGGCATCGTATTACTATCGGCCGTTGTCTTTGGCCAAACCCAAAAATCTGCCTCGGGCAGTACCGTTCTCCCCCGGAAAACTGCCGGAACCTACGTAGACCTGATGGTGAATATAGCAAGTACGGGTATTCATTACGGAGCAATCAACAGTACTCTGAAAGACTATAAAGCATTGGCGAAAGGCCTACAGGCGGGCGTTTCGGTGCAGTTGGGAATCACTCAACGATTTTCGTTGGTTTCAGAATTGTATTTTATGCGGAAAGGCGGAAAATTAAATGAAAACAATCCGCTGACTTCCGGGGCTTATAACCTCCGTCTCAACACGTTGGAATTGCCGGTATTGGCTCGTTTGCACATGGGTAAATTTTACGTAAATGCCGGGCCGTCCATTGCCTTTAATTTGGGGGGTAAGTACACCCTTGGGGAGGTCTCCGATAAGGTTTCCTTCGATAACTCACCGCAAGGGTTCAAGCGTTTTGAAGCAGGTGTTCAGGTGGGAGGCGGTATCGCGTTTCCGTTCAGGCAAAAAAGAATTGCTTTGGATGTAAGATACAATCACGGTTTGACCAACATTTCATCCCACAAAGAAATGTACAACAGAGGCCTGATGATCAGTGTCCATTTTTCTAAAGCATTGAATAAAAAATAAATGAGCACATCAACTACGGGAACTTCATCTCAGCAAACTCTGATGAATTTACAGCGCAAAACCTCTTTGGCAGCAGGCATATTGTATCTCTTGACGTTTGTTTCCATTCCGACCTTGGCTCTCTACGGGCCTATTCACGACCCAAATTATCTGCTTGAAGCCGGCAACGACAATGCGGTTGTGCTGGGGGGTATTTCAGAAATAGTAGTGGCGCTTTGCGGGATAGCTACGGCGGTGGTGTTATATCCTGTCCTCCGAAAGCAAAACGAAACGCTTGCGCTGGGTCTGGTGGCTTCGCGCGTATTGGAAGCCGGGACCATGTTTGTCGGGGTAGCCTTCCTGCTGGCGGTGGTCACTTTACATCAAAAAGGAGCCGGTGCAGATGCTTTGCCCGTCAGTCAGGCATTCGTGGCTTTGTATGACCGTATTTTTATGGTTGGGCAAAGCTTTATTCCTGCCCTCAATGATCTGCTGTTGGGGATACTGCTCTACAAATCGCGCCCGGTCCCTCGTTTTCTTTCATGGATAGGAATGGCAGGGGCTTTGCCGCTCATAGTCGGGTATGTTGCTCTGCTCTTTGGAGTCATAGAACGCACTTCTCCCTTGGCCGGTTTATCGGCGGTTTTGGTGGCCGTATTTGAATTTTCGTTGGGTATCTATCTGGTTGTAAAGGGGTTTAAACCGGCGCCTTTTACTACGACCATTTACTCAAAAACTGACTGAACGTATCTTTGTACTGATCGCTGACGGGGATAGTGACATTGCCGATCTGAATACTGTTACGAGTCAGGCTGCTGATTTTGTCGAGTGAAACAATAAACGACCGATGAATACGCATAAAGCGCCGGGCGGGGAGTTTGTCTTCCAGCGCTTTGAGGCTGGTTAGAGAGAGAATAGGTTTCGGATTACCCTGAAGATGTACTTTAACGTAATCTTTCAAGCCTTCGATGTACAAAATATCTTTGAAAGCTACTCGAACCAACTGATACTCAACCTTTAAAAATAAAGAATCTTCTTCCGGCTCGGCAATGACAGGCACTGACGGAGCCGCCGAAGGAGCCGGCCGATTAATTAATTCAAAATAGGCTTTGGCTTTATTGGCGGCTCTCAAAAACTCCTCATAATTGAAAGGTTTCAGCAAATAATCCAACGCATCTACTTTGTATCCTTCCAGCGCAAAATTATTGAAAGCTGTGGTAAAAATAATGCGCGGTCCGGGGCCGCTCTGTTGGGCCTGGGCCAATACCCGAGCCAATTCGATACCGGTCAGGTCAGGCATTTGAATATCTAAGAAAATGACGTCAACCTGTTGGTTATGAAGCCCCTGCAATGCCTCTACCGCGCTCGAATATTTGCCGACCAAGTTAAGAAAAGGAGTTTTTTCAATAAATACGCTCACCAATCCCAACGCGAGTGGTTCATCGTCAACGGCTATGCAATTGAGGTTCATAAATAGGAACGGTAAAGTTTTGTGATGGAGCAGCGGCCGGCGTGTCAAGCGTCAGCACTACTGAATATTCATTGTCGGGCGTGTGTTCTGTAATGTCTAAACGATAGCGACCGGGATACAACAAATCTAAACGACGACGTGTATTGACCAATCCGATTCCGTTGCTTTCATCCAAGGCATTCCCTTTCACGGAAAAGAGCGTATTTCTTACTTCTACCCGTAATGATTGTCCCTGTTGGGTCAACCCTATAAAGATTTCGCTTCGTTGGGTCGCACTTACCCCGTGTTTAAACGCATTTTCGAGAAAAGGCAACAGCAACATGGGCGCAATCGCTACGTCATGAACAGGCTGAGGTTTTTCAAAAGTAACTTTTACTTTATCCGTAAGACGCAATTGCATCAGCTGAATATAATCCTGAAAGAAATCTATTTCCTGACTCAACCGTACCGTCCCTTCTTTGGTTTCGTACAAGACATACCGCATCATGCGCGACAGACGATGCAATGCCTCACGCGCATTCTCTACGTCAATCATTGTCAAAGCATAGATGTTATTGAGGGTATTAAAAAAGAAGTGCGGATTGATCTGGGCTTTTAGAAACGAGAGTTCAGAACTTACTTTCTCCTGTTCCAATTTTTCTCGGATTTGCGCGTCTTTCTGCCATTTTTGAACCACCGTCAAACTGGTACTGGCACCGACCGCCAATAGCGAATACAGAAAAGTAAAGGTATCAAAACGACGGGGTCGGTTAGGATTGAAAGGGCGATCCGGACGAAAAACTTTGTGCCACAGTTCGGGAAGATTCAGCCAACCTTCCACTACCTGAATGGTCCAATAGATAGCCGCCACTGCTGCTACAATAGAAACTATATAACCGATGGTATGATTGCGAAAAAGCAATTTGGGTACTAAAACATAAGAATTGAGATAAAAGACGCCTATTAACAACACTAAGACCACCCATTGTTTTATCCAAAACTCAGCCGGAGGCTCAATATTCATATTTTTAGGTTGGAAAAACAACATAGGAATAATTAAACTCCATCCAAACAGGTGAAGCAGAAAAGGAATATATCGACGTTGGGGGCGAAGTAACATGATCGTGTTTTTGTAAATACAACGGCAATCTTACAAAAAAAGAAACCCAACTTAAACGAGAATCGGCAGTTTACTCAAATTTACCGATAAAGTACCTGCCTGATTCTTTGAGAATCAGTGCTTTGGAGAGGGTCAACCAACCTGCTTCCCGGTTTGGTTGGCTCATTAAATCGACTACTGTTTTTCCTGCAAAACGACGGGCGGCTGCACATTGCCGTTGGAGAAAATCACCTTGGAATTTGTGGATAATGACAGCTGTCGCATTGCGTCAATGTATTGATATTGCAGGATTCCGGCGTTTAGTCCTTCCGACAACGTACGGTTATAATTGCGGATCCCTTCCGCTTCAATCTGTTTACGCTCCGCTTCCCGGCGTTCTTTGTTCAACACAAATTCCATTCGCTGTGCTTCCTGTTCCGATTGAAGTTTTTCTTCAATGGATTTGGTAAGCCCGACGGGCAGCTGAATATTTTTGAGCATTACTTTTTCCACTTCAAAACCGCGCGGTGACAGCACCTCTTCTACCTGCCTTTCAATCTCTTTTTCGATTTCTGCCCGTTGGGAGGTGTGCATATCTTTGGCGTAAAACTTAGCACAGGTATTGGTCGTAGCGGAGCGAAAAACGCTCTGTACCACCAATTGCTCAAAATTAAGTCCAATCGTGCTGACAATGTGCCCGGCAGCTTCGGGGCGAATATGATACAGCATCGCTACATTGGCCGTGACATTGATACCTTCGCGGGAGGGCACCGAAATCGTCAGTTCGTTGTCATCGGTCTTGATATTTACTTTCAGAATAGTCGTTGTAAACGGATTGAAGGTGCGAAGTCCGGGGCCGATAGAGGTAGAATCAATTTTACCGAAGCGACGTTTAATCCCAACCTCTCCCTGGCGGACAGTAGCGCAGCTACTTACTAAAACAACTACCGGCAGCAACAAAATAAGTGTACGTGTTTTCATGGGTATTATTTTTTAAAGTGTTATGCCCATTTTAACGATAGGCAAAAACAAAAAAGATAACTCACTCATTAAAAACAGGTTAAACTTATTATCAAGCCTCTATTCCTATTATTTACAACCATCCGAAATGCTCTACCAGTCTTTCTTTGTGTAATCTTGATACGGGAATAGATTGGCCGTTGGTCATGATGACATAGGAACCTTCGCCTTTGACAAATTTTTTAATGTGGTCGAGGTTGATTAGATATTGGCGGTGAATACGCAGAAAACCACGCTCTTCCAGCAATTCCTGTACTTCTTTCAGGGGTTTTGTCACTAAGTAAGACTGTCCGTCGGGCAGATAAAACTTGGTATAATTATCATCCGATTCACAATAGAGTATTTCAGACAGTTTCACAAATGCGACTCCGTTTTGATAAGGAAGCGCTATTCTGTCCGGGACGGTTTTAGCACCACCGAAATATTGGTTCCGAAGATGCGTTACCTGTTCTTTAGACGTTTGCTTTTGCTTTTCAATTTTACTCACTGCCTGAACCAACTCAATACTGTCGATTGGTTTCAGCAAATAATCAATGGCGCTGTACCGAAATGCCTTTAGAGCAAATTTATCGTAGGCCGTCACAAAAATCAGGGCAAACGGGATGCCTTCTACGGCTTCCAGTACCTGAAAACCATTCATTTGCGGCATTTCAATGTCCAGAAAAACTACATCGGGTCGCAGTTCAAGGATAGTTGCCACTCCTTTTACACTGCTTGTGCAGGTAGCCACCACTTCTACCTGCGGGCATTTTTGGCCAAGCCGAATGGCCAACAGCTCTACCGCATCGGGTTCGTCATCAATAATAATTGCTCTCATAATTAAATCGGTATTTCTACTACTACTTTAGTACCTGTGGCTTCTCCCTGCTTATTTCTCAGATCAATGATTTGTACTTGGGTTGCCGTATTATATAATTGGTTGATGAGTTCGATGCGCTCAGCGGTCACTTTCATGCCAAAGGATTTGTTCTGAGTAGCCGATTTGCTCTTAAATTCCGCGGCCTTTTCCCTTCCCACTCCATCGTCGGTAATGTCAAAACGAAGCAAATCATCATTGGGTTGGGTCACTTCAATACGAATCATTCCGCCTTCTTCTTTGTGCATCAACCCGTGCCAGATGGCATTTTCCACAAAGGGCTGTATCAACAACGGCGGAATTTGAATCGAATCTCTGTCTACATTTTGAGCGATATTGATTTGAAAATTCACTTTTCCCCGAAAACGCATGGCTTCCATTTCCATATAAAGCCGCAGAGTTTCCAGTTCATTCCCCACCGAGACTTTGTCGGAGCGCGAATTTTCCAAGACCAATCGAATCAGGCGAGAAAATTTATTGAGGTAATCGGTCGCTTTTTCGGTATTGTTTTGCGCCGTATATAACTGAATGGAATTGAGACAATTGAAAATAAAATGCGGGTTCATCTGCGCCCGCAAGGCGGTAATTTCGGTTTCCTGAATTTTGTGGGTCACTTCTCGGATAATTTCGTTTTTATCTTCCAGATCTTTGTTTTTCAGCCTCAGTTTGCGGTTGTACCAGAGTAAACCTGCACCTATGAGCAACAACATCCCCAACCCAACCCACAAGAAGTTTTGCGTTCTTTTTTGAAGTGTTCTTTCCTGTTGTATCTCTTTGTTTTGGAGGTTACTGATTTGGGTCTGTTGTTTTTCTTTTTCCTCCTGTATTTTCACAATATCCCGTTGGGCCTGTATCTCCGATTTTAGAGCAGAGTCTAACAATGCAGTGTATTTTTCTAAATAAAATAAGGCTTTAGCAGGCTGATTTAGTCCCTTATGCACCTCATACAGGCTTTTTTCGAAATCTATTCCCATATCCAATCCCTCGCCCCAATGATATTTTTGGTAGATACCCCAAGCGTGTTGGAGATACGGCAGTGCTTTTGAATAGTGTTTTTGTTTTAAGTATTCTTTACCGATATAGAACTCCCCCTGTGCCAAATAAATGGGGCGATTCAGTTTTTCGAATAATTGATTGGCTTCTTCAAACAACAATAGTGCTTCTTCTTTATAACCTGTTGAGTCCTCTAATATATCACCGATATTATTTAGGGCAAAAGCCTCGGCAAGTTCCTGTTTATGTTGCCGAGCAAGCAATAATTCTTTTTGATAATAAGCCATTGCTTTTTTCTTATTGCCTAATTCATTCCAAGTAGCTCCAATGTTATTGTAAGCATTGGCAGCCTCAAAATAGCTTTTTGCCTTCAAATAGGTCATGGCCGCCAATTCAAAGTATTTGATGGAAATGACGTGGCTTCTTTTACCGCCATACATTGCTGCCAATCCCCAATAACACTCCCCCAATAAACTGTCGTTTTTGATTGTTTTGGCAATAGCCATCGCTTTCTGAAGAGATAGTCTCCATTCATTGGGTTTATTTTTACTGTGCTCCATCGCAAAGCACAGATGAGCCAGCGCTATTCCTTTGGGCCATTTAATTCTTTCGGCCAATGTCATTACTCGCTGACTATAATACAATCCTGAGTCAGAGCTCATGGAATGATACACCATTATTTCACGTAGGGTTTTGATTTTATTGGTATCGTTGGTATACGACGGCGTTTTTTGCTCTAAACGAAGCATTACTTTTCGCAGGCTATCAATATTCATGGGCTGCTGAGCATACGCAGAGCCGCAAATGCACAAGTACAGTACCCATAAGTTTCCTATCTTTTTCATTAAATTTTATTTTGCCGAAAACCTCAATTGCTTCATCAATATTACTCAAAGCTCACTCATTCGCAAACTCACCTACCGCCAACGACCCGAAACAAACGGTGAACAACCTGTTTAAATAGGTTAATGAAGCAGACAAAAACAGTAGATTTTTTTTCCATTCTCCCTACCGTTTACTCAATCACCCACAAAAGTCCGTCGCTCACCTGCCGGAACCGGTCGCTCACGGGTACAGAGTAGCATAAGGAAAGCCCGTCCTGTAGGTTTGTGTCACCAAGAACACCCACTCAAATGTCCATGTTGAACCACCCTACTCTACGCACTCCAATCGAGAAAGCCAACATCCTTTATTTGGAAGCAGAAAGCAACTACACCTTTGTCGTATTTGTCGATGGGAAGCGATTACTGCTTTCAAGAAATGTAGGTATCCTGCTTACACTTCTGCCCGAAGTAACGTTTTTGCGCCTCAACAAATCCCAGGCTGTCAATGCAGCTTATGTATCTCTGATGCGGCTCAAACACCATCAGCGTTTTGTACGCCTCTCCACCGGGCACGAATTTAAAATAAGCCGCCGCCGGGCAGCTGCTATGAAACAACGCCTAATACAGTAATAACTCAAAAAACACAAATGAACTATGAAAACACAACGACCCCGATTTGCCGTATTTTTACTGATGGCATCCGTATTTTTTGTTTCCTGCAAAGAAGAAACCCCGATCCCTCCCTGCAAAGTTTCGGTCATTGACCGCGGCAACGGCAATAAGCACACCTACACCTATGATGCCAACGGCAAAATCATTCAAATGGCCCGGGCATTTGACGGAACAGGCGCCGGTAAAATCTCTACCTACGTATATAGCTTTACATACGATGCTTCGGGCCTGCTTATTAAGTCTTCTATAAAGCTGGACGGTAAAGACTATGGCACCGAGACTTACACCTACTACTATAGTCAAATCTCAAAAGTAACCTACGTCAACGCCGACGGCAACAAAGGAACCAACAACATCAAATACAACACCGCCGGCCAAATCATTGAGTTCACCTACGAAACCGGCGACCCTGATTCGGATGGGAAACAGTATTTTGAATACGACGCCAACAACATCATGACCAAGCGCGGTTTTGCCGACTTACAGGGGAATAAATACTTTGAAGTAATCATTAAACCGGTCGGAATAGTAAAATCGCCGGAGCAATTGCTGGTCAATAATGGCCTGCCGTTTGATGTGTTGTCGGGTTTTTCGTGGCAGGTTGCCGAGGGTAATGTAGGTACAACCTATGAGTCATTTTTTGCTGACCAAGACGGCAAATCAGTATCCGACGGCAAAGAGAAAATCACGGCTGTAAAGACCAATACGAAGGGCTATCTCATTGAAAATACCTCAGTCGACGATAACAACAAAAGCAATTATCAGCAAATTACGCTGACAGATTGTAATTAGCCGGCGCTCAGGCAGCAGCTTTTTGATAGGTTATTATTGATCAATCATCGGCTAGTCATTGTCGGGTAATGGATGATTTTCTATAAAAATCGGATTTTATCAGGCCGGCAGAAAAAGACCGCTTGATAAATAGTTTAACAAGACTGAAGGAAAAGCAATATTTTCGAAAACTTTTATAAACCTTGTAAATCCTTTTATGTATGACTCCCCGTTCATTTACAATCAATGGTGAATTTGAAAATTTAGCCTTACCGAGGCATCGAGACACGGAAGGTTTATTGCTTTGGAACACAAGTGTACAACCGCACATCAATAAATTTAATGGCCATTTTCCCGCGCAGCAACCTTTTTTTATTTCAAAAGACTCTTGGAAAAAGCTTTGGCTGGGAAACGGCTTTGTTCCGGCAAGCGAAAAGGTGTACCTTATCCTTTTTTGTGCCGCGTATGATAGCGCCAATCAATCCGTTTATTACCGTATTCGACTGATTACCATTCTAAAATCCGATTTAGCCAATGCTCAAACCGCTACCCCTCAGCCACTAAAAGTAAATGTTAAAGTGTATACGTCTCCCATTGCTTACACTGTGCCAAGACCCGAAGGCGGCGATTGTTTAGAGTGGTTAGATATTGACAATCCTCTTCAAAAAGCCAAGGTAGACCAAATTAATCTTGATGTAGAAAACTGGAAAAGTAAAATAAGGACGTCTTTTCCCGGATTATTAACGCACAACGAACCCGTGTACATTGGCGATATGGTAGGAGCAAAAAGAATCAGAAACATTTTGACTTTCCGTTACCGCACTGTAGGAGGCATTACCATCAGCCCGGCACTTTATAGTAATGCAGAAATCAACAAGCCGTTTATTGCTTTTCAAATCAATGCCGAAGGCGGAACTGTCTCTGAGACCGGAGAAGATATTCTAAAATGCCCTCCTCATAGCACGAATCCTTGTACGGCCCAACAATAATAACTACCCTATTTTTTTATAGGACATTATCTACGCCATATTATGTCGCTTGAAGATTCGTATTTGTTGTGTTTTTATCTGCAATTGGCCTCTTATGCCTTCCCTATTTGGGCGGGCATAAGACATTACAGGCATTTCGACAATCGTCTCAAACTGTTTTTTCTGAGTATCCTAATTGCCTGTTGCATTGATGTGGCCTCTTGGGTAATGTACAAACTTCACATTCAAAACCACTATTTAGATTATTTTTTCAGCTTCAACGGATTCATTACAAAGTTGCTGATTTATAGACTTTTTATTAAGAACTCGACCCATAAAAAAATCATTATCGGAATCGGACTATTGATTATTTCGCTCTTTTTAGTTGACGTTATTTGGGTTTCGGGGGTAAAACACCATAATGCTTTTTCAGGAGGAGCAGCGCAATTGTGGGTATTTACAGCTACTTTTTATTGTTTCCGTCAATTGATCCAAGAGCATCCCATCGGAATCAGGAAGCAGCCTTTTTTCTGGATTTTTATGGGTATCTTAATTAAAGTCGGATTGACCTACTTTGATACAGTAGCTTACAATTTAATTCTCAACAGTTCGGTTACTTTTACATATTTATTATCCGACTTTACGTATCTTACCTGCGTAGCAGAAAACATACTATACGCGACCGGATTACGACATGTCAAGACTAAGTAAGCTTATTTTTTTGATTTATTTTCCGGGCCTGGCCTCAGCACTTGCTCAACGTATTAAGATTGATTCGGTAGTAGCTCCCGCAGTAGCCCATAATAATCGCCTCCAACCATTTACATTTAAAGACATCGGCAGCGAAATCCGGGCGAGTCCTGCCCAAAATTTTTTATTTATCTATTTTACATCCACCCCAAAAAACCGAGCCTGCGAATACCGATTAATAGGATTGGAAACGTATTTTACTGCAACAACCAACCCCTATATCTATTACCCGAATTTGCCCGAAGGAGTTTACACGTTAGTACTCAGGGCACGCGGCGCCAATGAGCCGACTGCTACTTTAAAAATTATTGTTGAAGGGCCTTTTTGGCAACAATGGTGGTTCGCCCCCCTCGTTTTTGTATTTATACTGAGTCTGATGGGGCTTGTCTTTTATCTCTTCTTTTTTTATCGAACCCAACAACAACTCCACCTTCAATCCGTCAAATACGAACTGGAAATCAAAGCCCTGCGTGCTCAAATGAGCCCTCATTTCATTTTCAATTGTCTCAATACCATTGATGCATATATTGTTCGAAAACAATTCACAGAGGCTTCCGACAGTTTGCAGAAGTTCTCCCGATTGGTGCGGCATATTTTGGAGAATTCAGAATTTCAAACCATCGGTATTGATAAAGAAATTGAAACTCTGCGACTTTACATTGAACTGGAACAGGAGCGGTTTGCCCGTACGTTCCGATACGAACTCACGATTGCCCCCTCTCTGCTGGAAGACTCTTACCAAATCCCTCCGTTATTGCTGCAACCTTTTGTCGAAAATGCCATTCTGCACGGATTACGGCATCTGAAAAACCGAGAAGGTATGCTAAGCATCAGCCTGCAACAAATCTCAGTAAATCAAAAGGAAAGTTTGTTTTGCCAAATAGAAGACAATGGCATCGGTCGGGAAGCCTCTGCGAAACTCAATGAACACCCCCGTGACCATCACAAATCAATGGGAATGAATGTGACTTTTGAACGCATTACTGCTCACCAAGCCCACTACGGCGAACTGATCAAAACACAGATTGAAGACCTCAGCAGCCCACACACAGGTACAGTGGTACGTCTTTGGCTCCCTTTGCTGACCCAATTTTGGCAAAAAAATAAATGAACTAATCATCAATGATGAAATCATGTGTGAGGCGGTTGATTCTGATTCCTTCCTTTCTCTTCTCGCTTTTTTTTCTTTTGACACTCTGCCCGCTTCATACCGGCACAGTTTGCTTTTATGCTTAATGTGCAAACTCTTGACACAATCATAAAGGCAATGAAACAAACCGGACGTTTTTTATGCCCTATTATCCCTATACCGTTTACTCAATTACCTGCCTAAATCGGTTGTTCACCCTTTAAAAGCTGCTGCTCACAGCTATGCAGTGGAAGTGCGCGGGAGGAGTTTGTAGGTTTGGACCATCCAAGAAATCGGTACACAGGCATTCAAAAAAGAAGTCAGAACCGAGTCAGGGCTATCCGTTTTACTACAATCAAAATGAAAACACCGACTAATTTCCATCTCTTCATTTCCTGTTTATTTATCCTTGGGCTTATCACAGCCTGGTCTTGTAAGGAAAAAGTAACTCCATCACCAACGCCCACCGCTAAAAGCTCAGCCAAGGGCATTATCAAATTTAACTTTGCCGCCCTTAACCCGGCTGTTGAAGCCACGATAACCGGTACTGTCATTACGGCTACTGTACCGGCAACAACCGATATTACTAAGCTTGTGCCTACCATTACGCTCTCAGATAAAGCCACCGTATCACCGGTGTCAGGCACGGCGCAGGATTTTAGTAAGGCTGTTACTTATACCGTCACGGCAGAGGACGGAAGTACGCAGGCGTATACGGTGAGTGTGACAGTAGCGAAACCCGCCAATAACGGGACAGTTTACATCGGCAGTGTGGATGGTAACTTATATGCCGTAGATGCGTTGACCGGAGCAAAAAAATGGCAGTTTGCTACGGGCGATGCTGTTCTTGGAACCCCGACCGTAGTGAATGGTGTGGTGTTTTTTGCAAGTTGGGATAAAAAACTCTATGCCCTTGATGCCGAAACCGGGGCAAAAAAATGGGAATCAAATCCTGCAACGGTTGCGCTGTTGCAACCTTTCGCTGCACCAATGGTGAGCAATGGAATGCTGTACTATGGCGGTGAGCATTATCTGTATGCGCTTGATGCTGCCACAGGAGCCAAGAAATGGGAATTCCGCAACGATGAGGTATATCCTTGGCAAGCCTCGCCTACCGTAGTGAATGGTATCGTCTATGCGAGTATTAGAGGTAGTTCGGGCGGAAAATCAGGACTTCATGCCCTTGATGCCGCAACGGGAACGCTGAAATGGCATCAGCCCGGTATCGGGATTTCGGAGTCTTCACCTGCGATAGCTGACGGAATTTTATATGCCGGCTCAGAATACAATGGTTTTATGGCTTTCGATGCTCAAACAGGCACAGTTAAGTGGACCTTTGACAGCGGTTGGATTACTAATTCGTCTCCCGCCGTTGCCAATGGAATTGTGTATGTGGGTGCAAGTGCCCTAACAAACTCCAACAATGATAAACTCTACGCCATAGATGCCAAAACGGGAGCAAAGAAGTGGGAGTTTAAAACCCCTGATGGTGGTCCTGATTATTCGTCACCTATCGTAGCTAATGGTATTGTTTATATTGGTGCAGGTAGTACACTTTATGCAGTTGATGCTACTTTAGGTACCAAAAAATGGGAGGCCAAACCAGAAGCCAATAACTTGATTTTTTCGGGACCGGTTGTAGCAACGGAGCTGGTTTACCAAGGCATTGGCAAAAAACTCTACGCTTTTGATGCCGCCACCGGCACAAAAAAATGGGAGTTTGAAGCAGGGCGGGGTGTCGATAATTCATCGCCCTGCGTAGTTGCCAAAGACGGTACAGTGTATCATGCAGGTATCAGCGGTGCGGTGCAGTAAAGGCAACAGCTAATCGGAATACTTCATTTGTTTATTTAAAACTTCCTTCAACTATGAAACTATTACTTCTGTCGGTATTATTGATAAATACCGTGGCTATTGCCCAACAAAAAAAGGGGATTCCGGCCCCTCCCCGAAAAGCACCTGCAACGACGGTCAAGCCGGCCGTTCAAACGACTTACGAGCCTCAGAAAACCGCTCCCGCTCAACAGCCACCTGCGAATCCTGTGCCGTTGCAATCGGAATATGATAAGTACCAAAATAGCCGCACAGTAGTGGTTGCTCCCCTCGAGCAGCGTGCGCGGGTAGGGACGGTTGTTAAACTAAACTTCATGCGTTTAGTGGTAGGCGGTATTGATGTAGAATTGGAGCAAAGAATCGCCTCCAAATCATCGGTCATCCTTACGGGCGGCTATTATGCCTATGGGCTGTTGAAAGGCGGCTATCGCCTTGGCATGGATTATCGACAGTATTTGGGTAAAAGCTACTCCCCCAAAGGGCTCTACGTATCGGCCGGAGCCATGGGCAATTTTGTTCCGCTCAAAGACAACCTGCTTATCGGAAAAACAACTGTAGTATTGCTCAATCTCAGGGGATTGGTGGGTTATCAGATCCTATCAGGCCATTTTGTGTTTGACGTTGCAGCCGGGCCGGCCTACGGTTTTGTAACAAGCACCGACACTTTTTCTGATCCTGACAAAGCCTTGAAAGTGGGCTTTTTGCCCGCCGTCAAGCTTTCATTGGGATATGCGTTTTAATCTTTTATAATCACTTTTAAACCACCCGTGGCGACGGTAACACGCACTTTATGATGAAAAAACTACCTGTTTTGTTGCTTGCGTTAATATTTATATTGCAAGGATGTTTCTTATTTAAAAAGAAAGACCCTACTCCCCAAACTGACGGCTACAAAACGGCCATTGAGGCAAAATTTAAAGCAATGGGTTGGGATAAAGACGGGCATGCCCCTTTTAACGGCGGCGGAGCTGCTAAGACGGCCGGCGGCAAAGGCTATGTACAGTATTATGCCTTTGGCAGCCGCAAGACCGCTATTTATTATTTTGAAAATAAAGGTGCGTATGCTGTTGATACTGAAGAAATGATAAAATACGATGCGCTCGGTCAAGATAAATGGGGAGTGGTAATATCTGACCCCAAAACTACAAAAACGGGGGGCTGCGGTTACATTGATGTCATCCGAAACGATGGCAGTGAAGGCATTATAACCTGTCAAAATTTAGTAGATGGCGATGTTTATCAAAAATACAAAGCCTTGAATCGTTGGAATGGTCCTTTGGGGTTGCCAACAGCGAGTGTCTTACTTACACCCGCCAATGCTACGGATAAAGGAGTATTTGGCTCTTTTCAAAATGGAACAATATGGCATACCCCTACGGTTGGTGCAGTGGCTTTGTGGGGGAAAGTATTGAAGCTTTATGCCGCAATAGATTATGAAAGAAGTTGGTTGAAATATCCTACGGAAAGTTGTGATCCAAATAAAGGAGATGAAAATCAAAGTGTTGCTTTTCAGGGTGGTAAAATAGGCATATCGTCAACCGGATGTGGCAATTATTATAGCCCGGCAGGAGGTTTGAGAGATCAAAAAAATAATATTCCATCATCAGGAGCAAGTCTTTGCTATTAAGAGGAAGCCAACTAATCACCCCACATAAGAACAAATTCGCCACCGTACTACTAAGTCTAACCGCACTTATAAAAATGGCTAATTTTTTAGATTTTTCTCAAAAAACACTTTACAAACCATGAAAAAGTTAATTCTTCTGATTCTGTTTCCACTCCTTTCTTACTATTCCAACTCGCAGGAAACCGTTTGGCGAGATGTGCCGGCCAACGAACTCAACGGCGTAGCCATCAACGACTTACAAGGAAGAATGCGTGAAAGCATGGCTTATGCTGCTCGCTATGGCTTTGGCGCAGGCGTTCCAACATTTGAAAACGGTGAAAAAAACGGACGGATCGTTTACGGCACCGTCTTGATTCCCGCGAAATACGTAGAATTTAAAGACATTCCTCAGTCAGAATTGGGGAATGTTGATTTAAACAACTTTCAGGAACGTGTCCGTCAATCCATGACATGGGCCACTAATCATGGCTATGCGGCAGGCATCCCTACTTTTTACCATGCCAATCATGGGCGGGGAGTGGTGTGCGGCACGATTCTCTTTAAACCGGGCTCGGTGACGTTTCGAGATGTAAAGGAAAGCAACATGGAGAAAATTAACCAAAACGACGCCGGAACGGCCGGCTGGGTGCGATCTGTCGCAAGGTATGCCGGTCAAATGGGCTGGGTAGGCGCTTTCCCTACCTTTCACCAAGCTACATACAGTGACAAAGGGCAGGTGTATAGAGTAGTTTTCTTTAAAAAGTAACTAGGTAAAGCAATGGCTAAAAACATGATTTTACACGATATAAGGCTGTATGGCACTGCTCCTTCTGCTTTGGCGGATAACATCTTTAAAGTAGATAAAAAAAATGATACTGCGCATATTTTCCAATGGATAGCAACTTATGCGCGTTCTCAGGGAGGTCTTGATAATCTTTTCATTATGTGCCATGGAGGGGTGAAAAGCACCGGAGTACATAGTGATGTCTCCGCCCAATCTATTGAACAAAAAGAGCGTGGGTTGCAAATTGGCGCACAAAATTTATTGTTATCAAACCTCAACGTCACGGCCGTACTGAATGGATTGGTATCAAAAATTACTTTATTTGCCTGTAACATAGCCGAAACGGATACCGGTGCAAAAAATACCGCCGACGATGGTAAACTGTTTTGCAAAAATTTGGCCGGCTATACAGGGGCGGAAGTAATTGCGAGTTCTGAAACTCAAAGTTATCATAGACGTGGCATACTAAGTATCTTTTCTGATACAGCGGGGACCATTGATTTTGGCTTGTGGGAAGGCCCCGTATTTTCGTTTACGCCCGACGGTAAAATAACACCGCTTAAATAGCAATCGTCCACTATGATTAAGTAAAAAAGCAATAGATTTAAGTTTCATTCGAATTTATGAAACCACCTTTGAATAAATTGATTTTATTGCTATTAGCACTGCTCACCGGTCCAAGAGGCTTCGCCCAAACAAATCCGGATTCGCTGACAACTTCTAAGCAGTCCCCCTTCCACAAAGGCCGCTTTGCGGCGGTGGTCGCAACCGAAGCGGCACTCTATGCCGGTACGATGGCCTATCTGAATTTCATTTGGTACAAAGACGTAAACCGAGTGCCTTTTGAGTTTTACAACGATGCCGCCGGCTATTTGCAGGTAGATAAGTTCGGCCATGCGTATGGGTCTTATTTGGAAAGCTACATCGGATACCGAGCCATGCGGTGGTCGGGGGCATCCAAGAAAAAAGCCCTTTTGTACGGAGGCACGTTGGGCTTTTTTCTGCAATCGCCCATTGAGATTGTGGATGGATTTTATGAAGGATGGGGCTTTTCGTGGAGCGATATGGCCGCCAATGCCGTGGGCAGTTCGTTCGTGATTGGGCAGGAATTGCTTTTCGACGAACAGATTATGAAGTACAAATTCAGTTTTCGTCGCTCGCCTTATTCCAAACAGGCCAACGGGTATTTGGGAAGCACTTTTACGGGTCAAATCTTGCAGGATTACAATGCCCACACCTATTGGTTTAACATTGGACTAAATCGTATCATTCGCTCAGAACGAATTCCCGATTGGCTCAATGTGGCCGTGGGTTATGGAGCAAATGGGATGTTCGGAGAGTTTGAAAATATAAAGAAGTGGGGCAACGTCGTCATTCCTCCCACGCAGCGCTATCGTCAGTTTTTGTTTTCTCTGGATATTGACTGGACTAAAATCAAGACGAAGAATAAATTCCTAAATCAGGTCTTTCAAAGTATGTTTATGATCAAACTTCCCTTCCCTGCCCTCGAAATCAACACCAAAAACGGATTCCGCGCCTATGGAATCTATTATTGAAAATTGTCAGCTATTTGCCGTTAATCTTCTGCTTTAAAAATAGCATCAACACCAATCTCAAATTCGGGAAGAACGGGTTTGGCAGAACAAATATCGGATTCAATACAGATTTTTACTTCCCGTCGGGAAGTGTACACATAAACTGCTTCCAACTCAGGATAGATATTCCATACTACTTTTACGCCTGCCTTAAAATACTCTACTATCTTTTCCTCTACTTTATACGATTGGTCGCTTTCAGAAATCACTTCAATCACAAACTCCGGAATGACATCTTCCCCTTTGCGCCCGCGTTGTATCTGTTCACGCGTAAAATAAGCAATATCCGGGCGTCGCATCTGAATGCCGGTGAGCATTACATCAGGCTCAGCAATAAGCGTTGCGCTTTTCTTATATCCCTTCTCAATAAAGAAATCAAGAAGCACATCATAAATATAATATTGCCGTTTTTTCATTCCCGTAAATTTAATCAATTCGCCATCGTTCCATTCGTATTTATAACCGTCTTCGGGTTCCCACACCAAGAATTCTTCTAATGTACGTGGCAACGCCTCTTTCTGTACCTGTATCATGGTCTTAAATGTTTGTTCAAAAATACGATTTTAATCGTTTATCACAAATACAAACTCCCTCTTCTTATTCCCGAAATCGACGCCAAAAACGATTTCCGGGTCTATGGAATGTACTATTGACTCTATTAACTGCCAAAATCTGCCGACAGAATTCAGATTGTACTCTGCTAATGACAATCTGATAGAGCTAAATGCTCAGAAAAGCCGATAATCGGGCAAAAAGGCAGAATTATCGGTATTCGACCCACTCCAATCTATTGTATTTTTTTGCGAACGAAAGCTGACGTTACTTTGTGTCATCAAAAAGAAAAACACAAAAAAATGAAAACGATACTTACTTCTTTGATTTTCGCATTGGGTCTTACAGCCGCCCATGCACAGTTTCCGGGAGGTCCCGGCGGTATGCCGAGCGGTGACGGTAATGGCCGCAACCGGAATACGAATCCGACACAACAGCCTGCATTAAACTTGGAAGGTACTGCCCCTAAAGGCAACTCAAAAATTACCGGTTTTATCATTGATTCAGCCGCTACCCAAGCCGTTGAATTTGCCAACATCGCTCTCTATAACAAAGCTACCGGCAAAGCCGTAGACGGTACCATGGCCGACGAAAAAGGGAAATTTACCCTCAAAAGCATCGCGGCCGGGGATTATAAATTAATGATCTCCTTCATCGGCTTTAAAGACAAAACCGTTGATAACCTCAAACTTGTTAAAGGGCAGGAATTGGATTTGGGAGTCATCAAAATGAGCCCCAATATCACCACCCTGGCTGAAGTAGTGGTAACGGGCGAAAAATCCATCATTGAAGAAAAGGTAGACCGTTTGGTGTACAACGCCGAAAAAGACCTGACATCTCGCGGAGGCGATGCCGGCGATGTCCTGAAAAAAGTACCGATGCTGTCGGTGGATCTGGACGGAAACGTATCGCTACGCGGCAGCCAAAACATTCGGGTATTGATCAATAACAAACCTTCAACCATCGTAGCGAGCAGCATTGCCGACGCCTTGAAAATGATCCCGGCCGATCTGATCAAATCTGTGGAAGTAATCACCTCTCCCTCAGCCAAATACGACGCCGAAGGCTCTGCCGGGATTATCAATATCATTACTAAAAAATCAACTTTGCAAGGTTTGACTCTTAATGCCGATGCCGGTGTGGGAGCACGCGGTTCAAACCTCAGCCTCAACGGTAACTATCGTCAGGGCAAATTGGGAGTGACATTGGGCGGTTTCGGCCGGATGTTTTATAACAAATCCAATTCGACCTTAGATCAAACAACCCTGCAAAACGGAGCGTCACTCTTGACCAAACAAAATACGGATGCTTACGACAACGGCCTGTTCGGACGTTACAACCTTGGCTTTGACTATGAATTGTCCAAAAATCAATCGTTGAACGCCGGTATCAGTTTCGGAACCCGTAACATGGTTCGCACACAGGACATGACCAGCAATTTGTTTAAAAACAATGCTTTAACTTCTACTACGTTCCGCGACGTAACGACCAAAGACTTATCTAACAATGTTGATGTAAACTTAGACTACATCCGCACGTTCAAAACACCGGGCAAAGAGTGGTCGATTTCGACACAGTACAGCCGCAACAACCTCACCAACAACTTCAACGCCGATCTGTTGAGCGAAGCAGGAAGTCTGTTGAGCCGTCAGAAAAACCTGAACAACAACCTGAATCAAGAGGCTACCATCCAAACGGATTACCAAACCCCTATTAAGAAAAATCAGCTATTAGAGTTTGGAGCGAAAACCATCATGCGCCAGGTAAACAGCGATTACAGCTATCAAGTAGCCGGCCCGACCGGTGCTTTTGCCACCGATGCCCGCAACCCCGTCGGTAACCTGAACTACAGCCAAAATATTGTATCGGGTTACATGTCTTATACGTACTCAACCGCCAACAAATACACCTTCAAAGTTGGTTCACGCTACGAGTACACCACGATAGATGCCAAAGACCAAATCGGTAAAATTTCGATTCCAAGTTACGGCACATTAGTACCCAGCATCAACGTTTCCAAAAGCATAAAAGGAACAACCACCGTGAAAGCTGCTTACAACCGTCGTATCCAACGCCCGGGTCTGCAACAGTTGAATCCCAACTACAACGCAGCCAACCCGTACAATATCAGCATCGGGAATCCAAACCTGAAACCGGAAATGACCGACAACTTTGAATTGAGTCTGAGTACCAGCGTTAAGAAAACGTACCTGAACGCCTCCGTTTTCAGCCGCTCTACGAACAACAGCATCATGCGCCTGAGCTCACCTTCCGATACGCTTGCCGGAGCTATCATCACTACCTTCCAAAACATCGGAAAACAACAGGTAATGGGAGCCAACGTGTTTGCGAATGTGTATCTGACTCCGAAATGGACGTTGAACGGCGGCGTGGATGTGTACTACAACTACCTGGAAGGAAAAGTGCAGGGGTTAGACGGTACCTCCATCAATACCAGCAACTCCGGATGGGTCATCGGCGGACGGTTGATGTCAAGCCTCGCTCTGAACAAAGGTTGGGCCATGCAGTTGCACGGAGGAATGCGCGGAAACCAAGTGACGCTTCAAGGTACCCAAGGCAGTTTCTATATGTACTCATTCGGTGTCAAGAAAGACCTGCCTAACAAAAAAGGAAGCTTCGGATTGGCTACTGAGAACTTCTTGGGCGGTATGAAAATGAAGTCCACTTCGATTACCCCGATATTGAACCAAACGATGGTCAACAATATCTACAACCAAAACATCAAGTTGACTTTCAGCTACAAAATCGGAAAAATGAGCTTTGTCGCTCCTAAGAAAGCAAAAGGTGTGAAAAACGATGACGTCAAAGAAGGCGGTGATAACAACAACTAACCTAACCTATACATCGGAGATTGAGGGCTGATGCTCTCAATCTCCTCCTTTTTATTCCTTTACCAAAACCAAACAGCTGCCATGAAAATCGTCCATTTCGGTTTAGCCTCTATGGCTTTTACCTTGCCAAGCCCGAACCAAACCGACTCTGAAGCCCGAGGATTGTTTATCTCTCACCTTGAAAACATCTTAGGAACCTCTTTTGACCTGAAAATTATAGCCCGTTCTTATGCAGTGGCTCAACAAACGGAAAAAGCCATTCTGAGTGAAATAGAACGCTTAAATACAATTCTGAGCAGTTATCTCCCTACCGCTGAATTCAATAGCTGGCAGGATTCTTTGCATCAGCCTATCCCGGTATCCCATGATTTGTGGACTGTGTTGAATGCCTTTTCGGCTTGGCATCAAAAAACGGACGGTGCCATCAATGCCGCCGCTGAAGCCGTCAACCGCCTTTGGCAGCGGGCAGCCGAAGCACAACTGCTCCCTACCGACGCCGAACGTCTGGCAACGGTAAAGGCGGTGAATCAGCCTCATTGGAGTCTTGACCCGACCCAACAAACAGCCACTCGGCTCACTACTACGCCTCTGCGTCTTCATACGTTTGCCAAAAGTTATATTCTTGAGCAGGCCGCTGAAATGGCCGTGAAACGCCCTGAAGTCGAGGCTGTCGTTTTAAATATCGGAGGTGACTTGGTTGTCAAAGGCGATTGGGCAGAGACTGTAGCCATCACCGATCCGGTGGCCGATGCCGAAAATGCGCCTCCGTTAGCTTGGGTAACCGCCCAAAATAAAGCCGTGGCCACGAGCGGCAATTACCGCCGAGGCGTGAAAATCAATGACCAACGGTACTCTCACATTGTGGACCCTCGCACAGGAATACCCGCTCAGGAAGTCATCAGTGCCACTGTCATTCATCCGGATGCGGCTACTGCCGGGGCTTTAGCCACTGCCTTTAATGTACTTACGCCTCAGGAAAGTCGGGAATTGGCGAATACGATACCGGATACCGACTACCTCATTCTCACCAAAGACGGTGAGTCATATACGAGCCCTGATTGGCCCGGCACAGCGGCTCCTTCGGCACCTGCCTCTACTGTCAAAAAGGCGCAATTGTTATCATTGTCCACAATCAAAGACAAGCTGTGGAACGCCAATCAGGAGTTGATCATTTCGTTTGATCTCAGTCAGTTTGAAGGACGCTATCACCGTCCTTTTGTGGCCGTATGGATTGAAGATGAAAACCGCGTTCCGGTTCGTCAATTGGCTATTTGGTACAACAAGCCCCGTTGGCTGCCCGAATTGAGAACTTGGTATGCCATGCAACGGAACATTGGGCTGAATGCCGCTTCTCTTGCCGGTGCAACTCGCTCGGCCGGCTCGTATTCTTTGGTTTGGGACGGGAAAGACGATCAGGGACAATGGGTAAAGCAGGGAAAATACACCGTCAATGTCGAAGCCGCTCGCGAACACGGCACCTATCAGCTGATTCGTCAAGAAATGGAATTTAACGGAAAACCGAAAAAACAAAACCTGAATGGAGGCACCGAAATCGCAACTGCGGCCTTGGAATACCGCGACAAAGGCAGCAAGTGATAAGCCTAAACCGGAAGTTCCCGGTTCATTTTGGCAACGTCAAATGCCCGCCTTGGTTCGTTGGCTTCATTTGTACCTTTCCATGTTCAGCTTTGCGTTGGTACTGTTTTTTGCCGTAACGGGCCTTACCCTCAATCATGCCGATTGGTTTAGCGACGCTTCCCGAACCACTGATTATAAAGGAAAACTTTCGGCCGGTTGGGTGAACCCTGACGACACCTCAAAAGTGAACAAATTGGCCGTGGTTGAGTATTTACGAGCCGCGCATCAACTCAAAGGTGCCTTGGACGACTTTCGTATTGACGCCACAGAATGTTCCGTTTCTTTCCGAGGACCGGGTTATACGGCCGATGGGTTTATCAATCGGTCGACCGGGGCGTACCAACTGACAGAGACCCGCATGGGATTGGTCGCCGTCATTAACGACCTTCACAAAGGGCGTGATACCGGCAAAGGATGGTCTTGGGTGATTGATGCTTCGGCCATTTTTATGACGTTGGTGTCACTGACGGGGCTTTTTCTATTGCTGTTTTTGAAAAAACGCCGCGCCAACGGGCTGTTATGGACCTTGATCGGACTGGTGGTCAGTGCCATTTTGTACGCTGTATTCATTCCCTAAAAAAGCGCCGAATACAGTTATATCAGAAAGGCACAGTAATTGCATAATGCCTATTTCAGAATTCTTTTTCAGTTTATATTAACCAAACAAACCAACTCAATTAACCCAATGAAAACCATCAAATCTATTTTCGCAGCCACTTTAGTTGTATTGTCCTTTTCCGTTGTGGCTAAACCCGGCAAAAAAGCCTCACAAACGCTGAAAGTCAATACGGAAGCCAGTACGTTTAACTGGTTGGCCAAGAAACTGACCGGTGAGCACAGCGGTACCGTTAAGATTCAAAGCGGCAACTTAGTGACAGACGGCAACAAACTCACGGGCGGTGATTTTACCATTGATCTGAATACCATCAAAGACACCGACATTCAGGGCGATTTTGCGGGAAGACTTGAAACTCACTTGAAATCAGCTGATTTTTTTGACGTAGCTAAGTTTCCGACATCGACGCTGAAAATTACGAAAGCCGTAGCCAAAGGCGGTGAAAATTATGACCTGACCGGCGACCTGACCATCCGTGGCACTACCCAAAGCATTACGTTTCCGGCCGTTGTAAAAATCACAGGTAAGGCTGCCTCGGCTTCTGCCAAATTTGACGTGGACAGAACGAAATTCGGTTTAACCTACCGTTCCAAATCATTTTTTGAAAACATCGGCGACAAGATGATCTACGACAACTTCACCGTAGAAGTAAAACTCACGGCAAGTGCGCCCATGTAAAAAAATAAGTAGATAGATAAGTTGAATAAGTCATGCGGCGGGCAAATGCCCGCCGTTTGCTTTTTCAGAAAATACCCCTTCTTTCATTCCTCATTTTTTGGTGATAATTTTAACTGCCAAAAATCTGAAACCATGACCTCTTCCCTCAGTTATGTCTGCGGCACAAGCGCCAAACCCTTATTGGGCATTACTATCGGCGATTTATTGGATGCCATTGCTGCTCGTTTTCCCGACAATGATGCACTCATTGTGCACCATCAACAGATTCGCTTCACCTATCGTCAATTTCATGCGGAGGTTCAACAGTGTGCCAAAGCCTTGCTTGCTTTGGATATTCGCAAGGGAGAACGGGTAGGAATTTGGTCGCCTAATCGCTATGAATGGACGGTCGTCCAGTTTGCTACCGCCAAAATCGGAGCCATTTTAGTGAATATTAATCCAAGCTACCGACTTCATGAGCTGGAGTATTGTCTGAATCAGTCCGGTTGCAGTGTCTTGGTCACCGCCGATCAATTCAAAGCGTCTGATTTTACCGAAATGGTGTTTGCCTTGGCCCCCGAATTGGTTCGTTGTGACAAAGGGAAACTCCGCGCCAAAAAAGTACCGCAACTGCATACGGTCATTCGAATGGGAACGGACGAAAAACCCGGTATGTGGCGCTGGAAGGATTTCATGCGGGAATCCGAACCCATAACCGACGAAGAATTGGCCCGGCGACAGCAGACGTTGACGTTTGACGAACCCATCAATATTCAATACACCAGCGGGACGACGGGGTTTCCGAAAGGAGCCACACTGAGTCATCACAATATTCTGAACAACGGTTATTTCGTGGCTGAGATCATGCATTTTACGGAACATGATCGTCTTATTATTCCCGTACCGCTTTATCATTGTTTCGGAATGGTTATGGGTAACTTGGGATGCGTTACCCACGGAGCAGCTATGATCTACCCAAGCGAAGGGTTTGAGCCTGCCGCCGTGTTGCAAGCCGTAGCAACCGAAAAAGCCACGGCTATTTTTGGGGTTCCGACCATGTTTATTGCGGAATTAGATTTGCCCGATTTTCAAAAATACGACCTCAGCAGTCTGCGTACCGGCATTATGGCCGGCTCTCCCTGCCCCATCGAAGTGATGAAAAAAGTACAGAGCCTGATGCACGTCTCCGAAATGGAAATAGCGTACGGCATGACGGAAACCAGCCCCGTCAGTACGCAAACGCGGGTAGGAACTTCGCTCGAAAAACAAGTAAGTACCGTAGGGCAAGTACATCCGCATTTGGAAGTAAAAATCATTGACCCGGAAACCGGACTCGTGGTACCCCGCGGCCAACCGGGTGAGTTTTGTACAAGGGGTTATAGTGTTATGTTGGGGTATTGGAATAACGAACAGGCTACCCAACTTGCCATCGATAACGCCCGATGGATGCACACCGGCGATCTGGCTACGATGGATGAAGAAGGCTACCTGAAAATTGTAGGGCGCATCAAAGATCTGATCATTCGGGGCGGCGAAAACATCTATCCGCGCGAAGTGGAAGAATTTTTATACACCCACCCTAAGATTAGTGACGTACAGGTCATCGGAGTGCCGGATGCTAAATACGTCGAAGCCGTTATGGCGTGGATTCGACTGAAAGAGGGGGAAAGGCTTACCTTAGAAGAGGTAAAAGCCTTCTGCCAAGGCCAAATTGCCCAATACAAGATTCCTCAATACGTGCGTATTACCGACAGTTTTCCCATGACAGTGACCGGAAAGATCCGCAAAGTCGAAATGCGGGAAATCAGCATTCGGGAATTAGGACTCGAAGAGGCCGCCAAAATCAAAACCGCCTGACATCAGTAGTCGAATTCCTGTTTTGAAAATGTCTAAATTAGACAAAATGAACATTTTTTCGCAACGGAATCGTTATTCTGAGCGTATTATAGGGCATACTTATCTGACTGTTAATCTAAAATGACCCGCTACGAATTTTTGAAATCAATGGGCTTCAAGGGGGCGGCTCTCATGGCGCTGATGACGTCCTGTATCCGAGAAGAGGATACCTATATCAATGCGTTGACTGAAAAAGCCATTTCCACTACTCCGGTGACAACACCTCCCGTTACCACCACGCCCGGAACAGGAACCGGTACCGGAACTTCTACCGGAAACGGAACAGATTTAAGTACAATCAAAAACCGCCTGTTAACGATTGATTTAACCCAAGCCGCCAATGCAGCGCTCTTGACAGTGGGAGGGTATATCCGTCAAAGTAATATCGTAGTGGCACAGGTAAGTGCCGGGGTATATGCCGCAGCAACGCAAACGTGCAGCCACCAACCCCGAAATAAAATCATCTTTAACCGGACCGAATTTTACTGCACCGACCACGGAGCTCGCTTTGACCTGGCAGGTAATGGCTTAAATAGCTTGGGAAGCCGAGGGATTTCTGTGTATAAGGTAGCTACCGACGGTCAAACCCTCGTAGTGTACAGTTAGTCATTTCATTTTTTATTCTAAATTTCAATACGACCGTGAAACTGATCATCTCATTATTTATCAGTAGTTTTTTGTTGACTGCTTCGCCATGGGGCAACGATTTTGACAAGGCCAAAACCGAGGCCAATCAAAACCACAAGTATATTTTACTCAACTTTTGCGGTTCGGATTGGTGCGGGCCCTGTATCAAACTGAAGAAGGATATTTTTGAATCGGCCGATTTCGGACAATACGCCGAAGAACATTTGGTATTGGTAAGAGCCGATTTTCCTCGGCAGAAAAAAAATCAGTTGGATGCCCGCCAAACCGCGCATAACGAAGCCTTGGCCGAAAAGTATAACAACCAAGGAAAGTTTCCTTTAACATTGCTTATAGATGCCGACGGTAAAGTCGTCAAAGAATGGGAAGGTTACCCGGCTTCTATGAACACGTTGGGATTGATTCATGAGATTGCCCAAGTTATTGATGCTCGAAAATAATCCGACATTGGCAGAACGCCTGTACCAAAGAGTGCTTCGACTGATGGGCAATCGTTTCGAAATCAGCGTAGTGGCTGACGGCGAAGCTTGGGCTGAAGCAAGGATAGACGATGCGGTAGCCGAAATACAACGCATCGAAGCGCTCTTTACCACGTTCAAAGAAAACAGTCAAACCAACCGGATCAACGCACAGGCAGGAATCGGCCCCGTAAATGTAGACCGGGAGGTATTTGACCTCATCCAACGCTCGCTCCGTATTTCTGAATTGACCCAAGGTGCCTTTGATATTACCTACGGCTCCATCGACAAAAGCCTGTGGAACTTTGATACCCACATGACCGCCCTCCCCGACCGCGAAACGGCGCGCCGCATGGTTCGATTGATCAATTACCGAAACGTGATTCTGAATGAGAAAGAGAGCAGTGTTTTCCTGAAAGAAAAAGGAATGCGTATCGGCTTTGGCGGTATCGGCAAAGGCTACGCTGCCGAAATGGCCAAGCGATTGCTGATCCAAAAAGGAGTTACGAGCGGCATTGTCAATGCTTCGGGCGATCTAACCACTTGGGGTAATCAACCCAACGGACAGCCGTGGACAATTGGGATTGCCGACCCTAATACGAAGAATCAGCCCTTTTCTTACCTGAATATCAGCAATGTGGCCGTGGCTACCTCGGGCAATTACGAAAAGTTTGCGGTAATCAACGGCAAAAAATACTCCCATACCATCGACCCTAAAACGGGATTGCCCGTATCAGGCATAAAAAGCGTTACCATTATTTGCCCCAATGCTGAAATTGCCGATGCAATGGCTACCCCCGTCACCGTTATGGGAGTGCGCGTAGGTTTGGATTTGATCAATCAGATGCAGGGAATGGCGTGTATTATCATTGACGATTACGATCGGGTGTTTACCTCAAAAAATATTAAAATCAGTTGATTTTCTTTGCCGGGCGATAAGCGCCTGCCTCTTAGCAAATTCAAAGAATAAAAGCATGAAAAAAGCAATCAAAGCGAGTCTGTTCCTACTCTTGGCAGTAGCCGGGCTGTCCTCTTGCGCAACCGTCAAAGAATACCAAAAAAGCCGTATCAATGACTCGGAAATGGAATTGGCGGCACGAAAATCCGAAAAATTTGAACAGAGTTTCTACCTCTACCGGGAAGGGGCTTCGGGAGCCAACGGCGGCAAAAGCGGCGGCGGTTGCGGCTGTAACTAATTATTTTCACCACCCGGCAAGGGACTGAAATTCAGACACCTGACGAGGTTTAAACTTCGCCAACGTTGAAAATGCCCGTCGGGATTTATAATCTTGACGTCCACTGCTTCGGATTCGCAATCCGTACGCTTTAACCTATGGGATTTGTACTCCCGTTTTTCATCTTACGCAGATTTAAATGAAAAAAATCATCCTGACCGTTGGGCTTCTGACCGCTTTACTGAAAGGTACCCAAGCACAAACCAACGCAGACAAAGACGCCTACCAAAAACGTAAACTCAAATTGGAAGAAGTCAACCTGGTATCGGGATACTACGGACAGGACGGTAACAATTCAGCCGTTACGGGTGGAAAAGGTACAGAAAAACTGGACGATTTTGCCAATTCAATAGACCTGAAATTATCGTTTATTGACCGAAAAAGCCGTCAACACAACCTCAGCGCCGATTTCAACATTGATCATTATACTTCTGCCTCTTCCGATAATATTGACCCGCTTACGGTTTCTTCGGCCTCCAAAAGCGATACGCACATTTATCCGTCGTTGTCGTGGAGCATGAAAGATGACGCAACCCACACCACCCGCGGTATAAGCTATTCGTACTCCACCGAATACGACTATCATTCCAACGGCATCAACTTTAATTACTCCAAGTCTTCCAAAGACAACAACCGCGAATTCAGCCTCAAAGCAGGTGCTTTTTTTGATACTTGGACGGCGATATTACCCGCAGAATTGCGTCCCAACGGCTATGGTTCGGCAGCCGAAGATGATACCGACCCGGTGGCGCACAAACCGCGTAACTCCTATAACTTAGCCCTGTCGCTTTCTCAAATTGTTAACAAACGCCTTCAGGTACTTTTTACGGTAGAACCGGCCTTTCAGCAGGGTTTATTGAGTACTCCCTATCACCGCGTTTATTTTACCGACGGTTCGCATACGGTTGAAAAACTCCCCGGCTCCCGCCTCAAACTACCCCTTGGGGCAAGGGTAAGTTACTTTCTCGGCGACCGGCTTATTTTACGCGGCTTTTACCGTTTTTATGCCGACGATTGGGGCATGATTGCCCATACATTCAATTTTGAAGCCACCTACAAATTAACCCCCTTTGTCTCAGTCAGTCCTTTTTATCGATTCAATAACCAAACCGCAGTACGTTATTTTAAAGCCTACGGCAAACACAGCCCGACGGCTAAATACTACACGAGCGACTACGACATTTCAGGGTTTACAAGTCATTTTATAGGAGCGGGCATCCGCCTCGCGCCTCCGGGCGGCCTTTTCGGCATCAAACATTGGAACACCATTGAGGTTCGTTACGGGCATTACCTCCGTACCACCGGCATGGTTGGCAACAGCCTGACTTTGGCCATGAAATTGAAGTAGATTTTTAAGGTTGCCTAAGCATTTTAACGTCGGCGAGGCTCAAAACCTCGCCGACGTTTTCTTTTTCACTAATCGCAAAAAACCACAAACTCACTCCGTTTTTCATTAGAGAGCAATCAATCTAACCTAAAATAGCCTTAAATTCATCCAAATTAAGTACATTTATTTTAGGAAAATCAACCTTTTTAAGAATTTTAAAATCTCTGTCATTTGTAATCAAATAATCAACTCCTGCTGAAACAGCCAGGTCCACGAACTTATTATCATCAGGGTCTTCCTCTATCAATTGCCAATGATAATAAGGCTCAAAAAATAAGACATTTGGGGAAAAAGTAAGAATGGTAAGCACTAAATGAGCTGTACGATTGGAATAACGCATTGTGATTTTTTCTTCATATTCTGTAAGAACTTCATTACTGACAGCCCATTCAAATCGCTCTTGCTCAAAAGCTGCATACAGCCAATAATAGGCCCCAAGCGGAGGAATAGAAGCAAGGAGGCAATTAGTATCAATCACAACACGCATCAACTGTCCTGATTAAGCATTTCATCAAAACTGCTTTGAGTATATCCTTTTTCCGTCACTATTTTTTCCGCCTCTTCACGAAGCAATTGAGAATAATGCTTTACCAAGGCCCGTTTCAGAGTCAAAACTTCATCATCTGACATATCACGGCTGAATAACCGCAATAAACTAACCTGTAAGGGGTTAAGTTTGTGACTAATCGAAGGTATAGACATATCTTTTGGTTTTTTACAAAATTACACCTTTCTAAGTATCCCCCAAAATTACCTTTAACGTCGGCGAGGCTTTGAGCCTCGCCGACGTTTTATTTTGCGCTAATCGCAAAAAACCACAAACTCACTCCGTTTTTTTTAATGTTTATCTGAATCGGCATCAAATAGGTACGCTTTCAAAATAGCTTTGTATCCATAATCAAAAACCGTCCGATTGCTGATCGAAAAAGTTATTTTTTTTTAAGAATCCAACCGCGCTTTACTATGCAGCAACCCATTATTGCCAAGATCGGCTTTGCCCAACTCATTCAGGAAACGCAA
This sequence comes from Spirosomataceae bacterium, assembly GCA_046329125.1. GTDB lineage: Bacteria > Bacteroidota > Bacteroidia > Cytophagales > Spirosomataceae > Runella. The sequence goes on from JAXLVD010000006.1 coordinate 268,413, forward strand.
CGCTTCATTAACCAACATTGGCTGAAAGTCATCGGCTTATGCCTGACTGCTGCCTTTGGTCGATTCGTGCAGGAAAGAGGTATGGGCCGAATCTCCGTTGAATGGTTTTCGGTATTGGAAATACTCGTCGAACTCTCTCGAGCAGTATTGGTTCTTTTCGTTGTCGGTCACGGTTCTGCCCGCGCAGGATTTCGGAGCATTGCGGCTGTTTTTCGAATGAAAAAAGCGGATTGGAAACAAAGATGGAACCAATTGAAAGTCAACGTATCAGGAAACAAAATCGCACTTTCCGTCAATTTGGTCATTTTTATGATTATCGGCACAGTAGCTAATGTCAGCATTGATCTGTTGGTGCAATTAGGTTTATTAGATTGGTTGAAATCTGTTGGGTTCCTTGCGGCTTCGGCATCGTCCTGGCCCGTCATTCTGTTTCTGAAAAACGTTTCCATTATTCCGTTTACCCTGATTTTTGAAGTAGTGTTGGTTTTATGGTTAGTAGGTAAAAACAAATAAAGATGAATCCTGTAACAGAAAATAGGGGAATACCTACCAAAACGTTGACCTATTCGTCCGTCGGTTTACGTACGCTTCGCTTGGAAGCCTTTGCCGGAACTTCAGAATTGACCGCTTGGGAACACGACGAGATAAAAATAGAAATCCGGGTAACGGTCAGACGTTGGAGTACGTTGTTTCTCATCGAAGAAGCCCTTTCTCCGCTTGATTGGGACGATGAAACCCTACACATTATCCGTTCGGAAGATACCCTTTTTATCCATTCTAAGCCCAACTATGGCCGTCTTATGAATTGGGTCAATTTTCCGAAAGTATCATTTAAAATTTTTATGCCCGCCGCAATGCATACTCACATACACCATTTGTTTGGCGGAAATATTTTGCTGCATCACCTTAACGGGCGTCATCAATTGAATACTACGGGAGGTGATATCCGTTTGGCAGGAGTGACCGGCGAACTCAAAGGCCGTACCGCCGGCGGGAATTTGAGACTCTTTCACTGCGATATTCTGGGCGACATTTCAACCTTCGGCGGAAACATCCAACTGGAACATTGCAAAGGAGAACTCAAAGCTTCGTCTAAAGGCGGGAATATCACAATTCGACATTGTCATGCCAAAATCTATACCGATACTTGGGGCGGCAATATCCGAGCCACCAACTGCTCCGGTGAGCTGAAATGCTATACCTCAGGAGGCAACATTGTTTTTGAGGATATAGAGGGAAATGTAGGCGCTTCTACCAAAGGCGGCAATGTGAGAGCCTCCGCTAAGGCCATTCAGGAATATTTTTGGCTGGAAACCGGCGGCGGCAACATCACCGCCGACCTGCCTTTGGAACAGGGGCTGCAATTGGACGTAAAAGGTTCTAAAATCAAAATGCCTTACTTTTCCCATTTTTCGGGCATCCAAAAACGGCACCGTCTTTCCGGGCAACTCAACGGCGGCGGGGCCAACGTGAATTTGAAAACCCGAGGCGGCCACGTAACGATTCGCCCTTATGTAGCCGATACAACTGCCGCAACTCAAGAAAAACCGCTCGAAACAATCGGTAAAACAGAGGACGAAGAAGAAGAAAAAACGTTCAAAGATTGGTCATTCCCTCCCACCCTCTCTACCCTGATCTACTCGTTTTTGGTCATCATGATCTTTGTGTACGGACTAAACAGCGTCTTTTACTTTTCACTGGAACTGATGAAGGCCGACTCGTCCGAAAACCCCGAAAATACCGCCTTATTTTTACTCAATATTACCTCTGCGGTGGGGTGTTTTATCTCGGTCAACGTCTTTATCCGAAGTGTAGAGAGGAAGTATCGTCACAATTGGCAAAAATACTTGGTTCTGATCATTATGACCGCCGGATTTGTACGTCTCGGGCATTTGGCGCAGTGGCTCATGTACACCTACTTTCCTGACAATCAGCTTTTTTGGCCCCACTACTGGCGAATTCTTGATTACAGCACGTGGAATTTGTACGACAACCGAGGTTCTTTGTTGTTTGCCTCTATCCCGCTGTTGTCCGTTTCTCTTTATTTCTATTTTTGGCAAAAATCCCGTCATTTTACCCGCAAAATCTCGGAACAGGAGTACCAATTACTGAACTTAGAAAAGCTCAAAACCAAAGCCCAACTCAACGCCCTCGAAGCACGCATCAATCCCCATTTCCTTTACAATTCACTCAACAGCATTGCCGGCTTGGTTCATCAGGACCCCGACAAAGCGGAAGAAATGACCATTCAGTTGTCTAAACTTTTCCGCTATACCACGGGCCGCAACGAAGGCCACAGTCATTCGATAGCCGAAGAACTGGAAGTTGTAAAATCCTACCTTGCCATTGAACAGATGCGCTTCGGCAACCGACTGCAATTCTCCATCGACGTAGCTCCCGACCTGTTAGAAATCAAAATTCCCCGCTTTTTGTTACAACCGCTGGTTGAAAATGCCATCAAACACGGTATTTCGCAACTGTTGGAAAATGGGAAAATTGACGTCCGAATCGAACAAAAAGGAGAAATGATACAATTCACTATCCATGACAACGGACCGGCCTTCAAAGAAGACGTAGGCGGGGGCTACGGATTGCGCAGTATCAAAGATAAATTAAACCTGATCTATGGCGAAAAAGCGGCGTTGTCGGTGCAAAATAATGATTATAAATCCGTGATTATCACCCTTCCTGTTTCTGAGGAAGGTATAGAATTGAAGTAAACCTTACTCAAACAGCAGACCATGTATAAGACCATATTGATTGATGATGAGCCGCTTGCCTTAGGCCGGCTCAAACGCCTGTTGTCCCATTTTGACGATTTGTTTGATATTCAGGCCGAAGCGGCAAACGGCCCCGAAGGCATCCGAAAAATCGAAAGCCTTCAGCCCGATCTGATTTTTTTAGACATAGAAATGCCTCAAATGTCGGGCTTTGAAATGCTTTCGCGACTCACCTATATGCCGTTGGTCGTATTTGTGACAGCCTACGACCAATATGCCATCAAAGCCTTTGAAGAAAATTCGATTGATTATCTGCTGAAACCGGTCGAAAAAGAACGACTCAATAAAACGGCCGATAAACTTAAAGCCCTGAAATCTGACCGAGAGCCGGCATTGACTCACGAAAGCCTGCTGCGGTTGATCGAACAAATGAACCCCAAAAAGGAATTACATTCGATATCGGTGAAAAGCGGCGACCGCATTCTGTTTGTTCCGCTCAACGACATCAGTTTTTTTCAAGCAGAAGACAAGTACGTATTACTCAATACCATCGACAGTCGGCAGTACATGATGAACTATACCATCAGCAGTTTGGAAGAAAAACTGCCGACCGATTTTATCCGAATCAGCCGCTCCACGATCGTAAATACGGTCAGAATCAAAGAATTGGAGCGGTATTTCAGCGGCAAGTACATTGTAGTCATGAATGATCTGAAAAATTCAAAACTCGAATCCGGGACTACTTATCAGGAAAATGTAAAGCGCCTGATGGAAATCTGAACCTTCCCGACACTCTTCTACCCAATCGGCGGGCTGTTATAAACCTTTATTTGAAGGGTATTTATAGCAGCCCGCTGTCTTATTCAGAAACAAAGTAAAAGAGCAGCGAATATCTGTATTCTGTTACCATTGTACAAAAAGCATTTGGCGGTCGTAGCGTTATATCCGTAGTTGCTCTCATTTTTAAGCCTTTTGGGGGAAGATTCGCTTTTACTTGTTTTTCATTTTTTATATTTGTCCTACCTGCTAACATAAATTTTAACCGCAGTATATTATTCCGTTTGATTATCTAAAATGTTATTTTAATGAATTGCCCTAACAAAACGCCCTTTACCTATATCACTTTATGGACCGTTTTATTGTGCTTAGCTTTTTCTTCCTGCAATAAAGAGAAGAAGGACAAACAAAAAGGCGGTGAGGAGAAAAAAGACAAACCTACCCTTGTTGATGTGATGGTAGCCACGGCACAGCCCGTCGTCAATGTCATAGAAGCTAACGGGACCATTATTCCCAATGAGTCTACCGAGTTACGGCCCGAAGTCAGCGGACGACTCACCTACCTGAATGTTCCTGAAGGAAAATCTGTAGCACAAGGTACCATTTTGGCGAGAATCAACAGTGCCGATTTGGAAGCACAGATCCAGCGAACGAAAGTACAATTGGAAACCGCTACCCGCACCGAGGAGCGTCTGAGAAAACTGTTGGAAGTAAACGGTATCAATCAAAGTGACTACGATGCGGCCCTGAACACGGTCAATACCTTGAAAGCCGATGCGGCTTATACCCAAACGCTTATTGATAAAACCATTGTACGGGCTCCTTTCAGCGGGACTATCGGATTGCGGCAGGTAAGCCCGGGGGCTTATGTTACTCCAACGAGTATTTTGGCCACAATGCAACAATTGGGCCGAATGAAAGTAGACTTCACCCTTCCGGAAGAAAACAGTGACCTGGTTCGAATCGGCAGTGTCGTGAGAGTCCGGTTGGAGGGTCGAGATACGACCCTCCGGAAAGCGACAGTCATTGCCTTGGAACCCCAAGCCAACCGCCAAACGCGTAACCTGATGGTGCGGGCGCTGCTGGACGACTCACGGGTGAATCCGGGGGCTTTTGCCAAGGTGATCATTAGCAGCGGCAATAACAAAAAAGCCATCATGGTTCCGACCAACGCCATTATTCCTGACGATCGAAACAACCAAGTGATTTTAGTAAAAGAGGGAAAAGCTGCTTTTGTCAATGTCCAAACGGGAACACGTACTGCCAATAATGTGGAAATCACGCAGGGAATCAGTGAAGGCGACTCGGTGGTAGTGACGGGAGTATTGTTTGCTAAACCTGATGCCATTCTCAAAGTACGAAAAGCAACAAAGCGATGAACATTTCTGAATTATCTATTAATCGGCCCGTGCTTGCCACAGTCATGAACTTGGCAATCGTTATTTTCGGGGTAGTAGGTCTTACCTTTTTGGCGGTACGCGATTATCCGGCTATTGACCCGCCTCAAATTTCGGTAAGTACTTCTTATACCGGCGCCAACTCTGACATTATCGAAAGTCAAATTACGGAGCCGTTGGAAAAACAGATCAACGGGATTCAGGGCATACGTACTATTACTTCATCCAGTTCGCAAGGCAACAGCCAAATCAGCGTTGAGTTCAACTTAGGGGTAGATTTGGAGGCAGCAGCCAGCGATGTACGCGACAAGGTAAGCCAAGCCGTGCGCAGTTTGCCACAGGATATCAATGCCCCGCCGGTGGTATCAAAAGCCGATGCCAATGGGGATTTTATTATGATTGTGGCCGTTCAGAGCCCCACGAAAAGCCTTTTGGAACTGAGCGACTACGCCGAAAACGTACTGCAACAACAAATCCAAACCGTGGATGAAGTCAGTGCGATAAACATTTTCGGGCAAAAAAGCTATGCCATGCGCATATGGCTCAATCCCGACAAGATGAGTGCCTACAACGTCGCTTTTTCCGACATTCGGAGTGCCCTCAACAGCGAAAACGTGGAGCTGCCGCCCGGGAAAATCTACGGGAATAACACCGACCTTACCATTCGGGTATTGGGTCGCATGACCACCGAAAAGCAATTTCAGGACTTAATAATCCGCGAAGATGCCTCGGGCATTGTGCGTCTGAGTGATGTAGCTAAAGTGGAATTAGGCCCTGAGCAACTGGAACAAAGCTGGAAATTCAACGGTTTGCATGCGGTAGGCTTGGCCATTATTCCTCAACCGGGTGCCAATAACATCAAAATTGCGGATGAGATTTATAAACGACTTGAGCAAATCCAAAAAAGTAACAAAAGCGATATTCAGCTCAAAGTCTTAAGCGATAACACCAAAAACATTCGTAATTCACTGGCTGAAGTGGAAGAAACCCTCATCATTTCTTTTATTTTGGTGGTTTTGGTGATCTTCATCTTTTTCCGCGATTGGCTCATTGCCATTCGGCCGCTCATTGATATTCCTATCTCGCTGGTAGCTACCTTCTTCATTATGTATCTGGCGGGCTTTTCAGTCAATATCCTGACCATGTTAGCTATCGTTTTGGCCACCGGCTTGGTTGTAGACGACGGGATTGTAGTCACCGAAAATATCTTCAAGAAGCTCGAACAGGGCTTTCCCATCCGAAAAGCGGCCATTGAAGGAAGTAAAGAAATCTTCTTTGCGGTGATTTCCACCTCTATTACTTTGGCCATCGTGTTTTTGCCGGTGATATTCCTGGAAGGGTTTGTGGGCAGTCTATTTCGAGAATTCGGGGTAACATTGGCGGCGGCAGTATTGGTATCTGCCTTCGTATCTCTTACCATCACACCCGTTTTGAACGTTTATCTGACGCGTGAAAAAGCCGGACACGGCCGTTTTTATCGAATGACCGAACCGTTTTTTCGGGGCATGGAGAACGGCTATCAACGTTCGTTGAAAGGCTTCCTTAAAGTCCGTTGGATAGCTTGGGTGATCATAGCTGCCTGCGGAGGGATTATCTGGTATTGTATGGGCTCGTTAAAAAGTGAGTTGGCTCCTTTGGAAGACCGCAGCAGTATTCGTTTCAACGTGACCGCCCCCGAAGGAACCAGCTACAGCTCCATGGCCAAAATTGCCGACGATCTGGGTAAATACCTGTATGATTCGATTCCGGAGCGAGATTTTATCTTTGTTCGGACACCGGGCGGCGGGCCGGGAGGAGGCGGGAGTACCAACAGTGCCGCTCCGCGTTTGGCTTTAGTTCCCCCCAATGAACGGACTCGTACGCAAAGCGACATTGTCAATGAATTGCAGAAAAAACTGAGCCGCTTCAACCAAGCCCGGATATTTGCCGTGCAGGAACAAACGATTTCGGTGGGCTTTGGCTCCCGGGGCGGGTTGCCTGTGCAATTTATTCTCCAAAACCAAGACTTGGAAAAGCTCCGCAATATCATTCCGCAGTTTTTGGACGCGGCCCGCAATGACAAAACCTTTGCCAATGTTGATGTAAACCTGAAGTTTAACCGTCCCGAATTGAAATTGACCGTGGATCGCATGAAGACCAAAGACTTAGGTCTCAGTACCCAAGATGTGATTGCTACGATTCAGGCAGCTTTCAGCGGAGGACGTTTGGCCTACTTTATCCAGAATGGCTATCAGTACTCGGTCATTGCCCAGGTAGAACGAAGCGACCGCGACAAACCGGAAGACATCGGACGGCTGTATGTACGTAATACACGGGGCGAGAATATTCCTTTGAGTTCGGTCATCCAATGGGAGGAGAGCACCAACCCCACAACGATTTATCACTACAATCGCTATAAAGCAGCCACCATTTCTGCTTCGTTATCAGAAGGCTATACTATTGGCGACGGTATCGCGGCCATGAATAAAATTGCGGATAAACTGCTGGATGAAAGCTACCAAACAGCCCTTTCCGGCCCTTCCCGAGACTTTTCCGAAAGTTCGTCCAATATCCTGTTTGCTTTTGCCTTGGCTTTGGTTCTAATCTATTTGGTGTTGGCGGCTCAATTTGAGAGCTTTATTGACCCCTTTACCATCATGATTACGGTGCCGTTAGCATTGGCAGGAGCTTTATTGAGTCTGTGGCTGTTTAATCAAACCCTGAATATCTTTTCTCAGATCGGAATGATTATGCTCATCGGCTTGGTAACCAAAAACGGGATTTTGATTGTGGAATTTGCCAACAAACGACGTGAACACGGTTTGAAGAAAATGGAAGCGGTAGTGGATGCCGCTACCCAACGTCTTCGCCCTATCCTCATGACCAGCTTGGCTACTTCTTTGGGTGCCATGCCGATTGCCCTGAGTTTGGGGGCTGCCGGTTCCAGCCGTGTACCTTTGGGGATTGTGGTCGTCTGCGGCATTTTGTTTTCGTTGGTACTTACCCTGTTTGTCGTACCTGCGGTTTATACCTTTGTATCCGGCAAACATAAAACCGCCGACGTCGAAACTCCTCAGGAGAAAGAAGTGGCCGTACACTAAAATCAAGAACGTCGGCAAGGGCGGTCAGTAATCCCTCTTGCCGATGTTAATCAATAACTGTTCCCTGTTTTGTAAACTACCCTCTTCACAATGAAGAAATACGCTTTTATACTTTTCTCTTTATTTTTTTCACAAAGACTCTTTTCGCAAACCCTTACCTTACCCGATGCGATCAGTATAGCCCTGAAGAATAACCTCGATATTGAAGTGTTGAGAAATAACGTCCGAATTGCCGATATTAATAATGATATCAGTATTGCCGGCGGCCGTCCTGTCGTAACTGCCAACGTTACCGATAACGAACAAATTACAAACGTCAATCAGAAACTGAATACGGGCGTGGAAATTAAGCGGAACGGGGCCATTGCCAATCAGCTGAACTCCAACGTGACCGGAAGCATATTGCTTTACAATGGGTATCGTGTGAGAGCTACTAAAAAACGGCTGGAGCAGATAGAGTTGCAAAGTTTGCAATTTGTCAATGCGCAGGTACAGAATACGATTGCTGCCGTTATGACCAAATACTACGATGTCATTCGACAGCAAGCCTATACTCGAACCATTGACCAATCCATCGAGGTAGCCCAAAAACGACTGGAGATTGTCAAAGCGCAACAAAGTGTAGGATTAGCCAATAATGCGGATCTGTTTCAATCCCAAATTGACTTGAATACGTTGGAGCAAAACAAGCAATCGCAGCAGCTCGTCATTGCACAGGCCAAAACGGATTTATTGATCCTGATGAATGTGCGCCCTGATTCTGTTATTACCATTCAGGATACGATCATTGTAGACCGCGGGATTTCATTAGACAATATTTTGAACAACCTGAACCGAAATGCGGAATTGATGGCGGCAGAGTACCAAATACGCATTGCGGAGCAATTGGTCAAAGAAACATCTGCCTTGCGCTACCCTACCCTACGGGCCAACGCAGGCTATAGCTACAACCGAAATCAACAAACCGCGGGGCAATTGCTGCTCAACCAAAGCAGCGGTCCGCTTATCGGACTATCCTTAGCCGTGCCGATCTACAACGGCGGTATTTTCAAACGACAGGAACAGATTGCCGGTATCAACGTCAAAAATGCCGGTTTGCAGAAAAGCATACTGCAACGGGATTTCAGCGGTACTGCCGTCAGAACCTATCAAGCGTACAGTGCTAACTTACAACAATTGGAAAACCAAAAGAAGACGGTTGAATTAGCTCGTCAATTATTGAATTTGGCACTGCAACGCTTCCAACTTCGTCAGGCAACCATTGTGGAAGTGCGCCAAGCTCAGGAAAGTTTTGAAAACGCCGGGCTGACCATGACCAACTTAAGTTTTGCCGCAAAAGCCGCTGAGATTGAATTATTGCGATTGATTAATGAACTGAAGTAAGTTCAAAAATACCTAATAAAAAACGGGTCCCGAAAATCGCTTTCGGGACCCGTTTTTATGTTATAAGTAATTGAAGCATCAAATCAATTGTTCGCGCTCCATAATTTCTTTCAGTTTCACGCCCAATTCATCCGAGGCTTTCACCAATGGCAAACGAACTTCACTGCCCGCAATACCTTTGATTTCTAAACATTTCTTAATACCGACCGGGTTGGACTCAGCATAAAGCGGGCCGTCCATGTCTAAAAAGCGATACTGAATAGCAGCCGCGGCTTCCATCCGACTTTCCAAGGCATGCCAGGTCATTTCGGTAAACTCTTTCGGGAACGCATTGGCAATGACCGAGATCACCCCTTTCCAACCGACACTGATCATCGGAGTAACGTGGTTGTCATCGCCCGAGATCAATAAAAAGTCTTTCGGACAAGCTTCCGCCAACTCCATATATTGGTCAAAATTGGCGCAGGCATCTTTGATACCGATAATGTTGGGGTGCTTTGCCAATTCGACAATCGTCTCTACTTTCATGTTCACTACCGTACGCCCCGGTACATTATAAAGAAAAACCGGAACCGGACTTACATCGGCAATGGCCGTAAAATGCGCCATCAAACCGCGTTGCGACGGTTTGTTATAATAAGGGCAAACGGATAAAACCGCATCAACCCCCGTAAAATCGGTCTGCTTGAAGGTTTCTAAGACAGCGCGGGTGTTATTACCTCCCAAGCCATAAATAATCGGTAATCTTTTAGGGTTGTTTTCCCGAACAAATTTCAGCAAATCCAACTTTTCCTGCGCTGTCGTTGTCGAAGTTTCACCCGTTGTGCCCTGAACAACAAGGTAATTGACACCGCCTTCGCTGACAAAGTCGATGAGTCTTTTTAGGGCCGGATAATCAATTTCATGATTAGTGTCGAAGGGGGTGACCAACGCCACGCCCACTCCATAGAATCTGGTATCCATTTGATTTATGACACGGACCGCCTGTCCGTAACGGTCACCGGTAGATTAATGTTTGGTAGATTGAACGCACAAAGGTACCAAACCAAAATTTGTCAATCAATTGCTTCCAAAATTATATCGCAAGCCTGTCGAAGTTGGGCTTCCGTAATGACCAAAGGCGGTGCTATCCGCATAGAATTGTCGCAAAACAGGAACCAATCCGTGATTACTTCCCGCTGAATGGCTCGGTCAATGATCGGTTTCAACACTTCAAATGATTCAAACTCTACGGCCATCATTAATCCCTGCCCCCGGACTTCTTTTATTTTGGGGTGAACCAACAACTCTTTGATGAATCGCCCCTTGTCCTTTGCTGTTTGTGATAGACCTTCTTCTTGTATGATTTCTAACGTAGCCAAGGAAGCCGCACAACTTACCGGATGACCGCCAAAGGTAGTAATATGCCCTAAGATCGGGTTGTTTTTCAAAACAGACATGACTTCTTTGGACGCAATAAAAGCGCCGATGGGCATTCCTCCGCCCATGCCTTTGGCGCATAAAAGTACATCGGGAACAACGTCGTACTGCTCAAAGGCCCAAAAACTGCCGGTTCGGCCGAAACCGGTCTGAATTTCATCATAAATGAGCAATGTACCCGTTTCATCACAACGCTCCCGCAATGCCTGATGATAAGCGGCTGTTGGTACACGTACTCCTGCCTCTCCGGCAATTACCTCTATGATAACAGCCGCCGTTCGAGACGTGATTGCCTCTAAATCTTCTATAACCCCGTGCCGAATATGACGAATATCCGGTAACAATGGGCGAAAGCTCCGTTTAAAGAACTCGGCTCCGGCCAAACTCAATGCTCCTTGTGTACTGCCGTGATAGGCATTATAACAGGAAATAATTTCGGAACGCCCCGTAAACCGTTTAGCCAATTTCATGGCCCCTTCTACGGCTTCGGCACCGGAATTGGTAAAATATACGTTGTCCAAACTCGGAAAGTCTTGAAGACTTTCCGAGTTTAAAGTTTTAACCAAAGCCTCCGCCAATTTCACCTGCGGCGTTTCGATGTATTCGCCATAGACCATCAAATGAAGATATTTATCCAATTGATGTTGAATGGCCTCCAGCACTTTGGGATGGCGATGTCCTACATTACTGACCGCAATACCGGAAATCATATCCATGTATTTTTGGCCGTTGTGGCCGTATAAATAAATACCTTCCGCCCGCTCAATATCCAACGCCAACGGGAAATCAGACGTTTGGGCCAAATGATTATAAAATAAGTATTGTCGATTTGTCACTGTGTATCAATTACGGTTTCCTAACAAGTAAGCAAAAGTAACGGCTCTTGAGTCAACAAAAAAACCTGCCATAAAGACAGGTTTTTGAAGTTTGGTTTTTTAGAATGTCGGTTAGTAACCGGGATTTTGGGTTAAGTTCTTATTGACGTCCATTTCGCGCTGCGGAATAGGTAATACCAAATTGTTGCTGTTATAAGCCGTTGTTCCTACTGTTCCTTTGGTTCGCTTAATGTCGTGAATTTGCTGACCTTCAAAAGCCAACTCCAACTTGCGCTCTTTCAAAATAGCTGCCAACGTCAAAGTGGTCAAAGCAGGAAGGCCTGCACGGTCACGAATGGTATTCACATCAGCTAAAGGAGCCGCCCCAACCGTTGTTCCCAAGCGGAAGTTGGCTTCCGCCCGCGTCAGGTACATTTCTGCCAAACGAATCACGGGAACATCTCCGAAGCGGTCGTTGAATTTGCTCGTAAACGTTCTTGAACCGGCGTTGCTGGTATTGAAAAACTGACCGCGCACATCCCCCGCTTCGTACAATGCCAAATGCTTCGATTGTACCCGTACGTCGCCGCGACCTTGGTTAAGAGAAGAAGCATAGTAGGTATTCATTGAATTGGTACCGTCTTGGTCAGTAACGATAATACTGAAGATAGCTTCCGAGTTATCATCCGTAAAGGCTTCACTGAAGTCGGCAGTTAAGTCATATTCCCCGCTTGCAATGACCCGGTTGGCCGCATCGCGGGCTGAGGCATAGTTGCCCTGCATTAAATAAACCCGCGAAAGCATGGCAGCTGCAACCGGTGTTTTGGCCAATTGTTCGGCTTTTGTCAGATCATCAATGACTTGGGCATACACTTCTGCCACGCTGTTACGGGCTTTGTAGTCAGCCTCCGTGACCGAACGCGTCGGTGTCAAAATCAAAGGCACTCCCGGATTGGCGGCATTATCGCCGTCTCCCCAAGTTTTAGCAAACAATTTGACCAATTCAAAATACATAGCCCCTCTGATAAGCCGCGCCTGCCCTTCCACACTATTTTTGTTGGCAGCGCTTACTTTATCCAAAACACTCAATACATTGTTGGTCCGGTTGATGGTATTGTAAGCTGACAACCACGTATCCCGCACCTGAAGGTTACCGGTGGTAATGGTTTTACGCCAAAGTTCATCTAAAGTTACGAAGGTACCTCCGAAAACCACTTCGCGATCATCGCCGAGAAGATCGCCCGCATACTGAATCGCTCCGCCGTAAAGGTTGGCACTGCTCATACCGTCGTAAGCTCCTATCAAAGTTACCTGTATATCCTGCTCGGTTGCCAAGGCAGTTGATTCATCAATGCTCTGCGTAGGTTGAACGTCCAAACGACTGTCACAGGCACTTACAGAAAGCAGCGCCGCGACGACAAACAAAGTGTGTTTAATATATCCTTTCATTTTTGTTTCAGTCAAAGTTGGTAAAAATTAAAAACCGATGTTGATGCCTCCCGTAATGGTTTTGGCTTGGGGAGCGGTGTAGAAGTCGTAGCCCTGTGCAATGTTGGTCACAACATCATCCGCATTTACTTCCGGATCCCAGCCTGTGTACTTGGTGAAAGTCAACAGGTTTTGTCCTGACAGGAACAGTCGCACACTATTGATTTTAATTTTACTCAATAATGTTTTGGGCAAGCTGTACGAAAGAGTGACATTACGCAAACGAACAAAGGAACCATCCTGAATAAAACGACTGGAAGGCTGCGCTCCGTTGTTGAAGAACAAACGGGCTTCGGGGAATTGAGCATTCGGATTTTCTTTGGTCCATGAATCCAACTGATCTACGGTCTGATTATCTTCAAAACGCGCATTGGCCGAGGAGAACCGTCCTACTCCGTAAAAATTCAGTTTATTTCCAAAAACACCGTTAAAGAATACACTCAAATCAAAGCCCTTATAACTGAAGGTATTGGTAAACCCGGCAATCAACTTAGGTTGTGGATTTCCGACCACGACACGTTGCGCTTCATTGTAGACGTTGGTCGTAGTGCGGTCTAAGGAGCCATCTGCTTTTGTCGTATTTTTATACCAAAGTGCATCTCCGTTGGCCTTATCAACACCGGCATATTCAGCCGTAAAGAAAGTACCCAGCGGTTGCCCTTCTACCGCACGGCTCATGCTGTTGAGACCGGCTTCGATGATCTGCCCTTGCAAATCGGTGATTTTATTGCGGTTAGCGGCTAAGTTCAGGCTGGTTTTCCATTTAAACGCACCCACTAAATTTTCGGTATTTAATACAAACTCTACGCCTTTGTTCTCCAATTTACCCACGTTTCGTACCAGTGTCGTAAATCCCGTAGTACCCGGTACGTTCACGTTCAGCAAAAGTCCGGAAGTCTGTTTGTTGTAGTAGTCTATTTCACCGCTGATGCGATTGTTTAAGATCCCGAAATCAAGACCGATGTCTGCTTGGTCGGAAGTTTCCCAACGCAGATTAGGGTTAGCCAATTGTGACGGACGCTGTCCGGGTTGTCCGCCATAAGCAGCATCTCCCGTATATAATCCCAGTTGCGGGAAGTTACCGATCTCCGCATTTCCCGTCCGACCATAGCTGGCGCGTAGTTTCAGAAAGCTGATGAGAGTGTTATTTTTCAGAAAGTTTTCTTCAGACAATACCCAACCTGCTGAGGCCGCGGGGAAGAATCCGTAACGGCTGTCGCGACCGAAACGCGAGGAACCGTCGATGCGGGCACTGAGGCTGACCAAATAGCGGTCGTTGAATTTGTAATTGGCCCGAGCGAAATACGACAGGAAGCGAAAATTAGTTTCGGTAGAAGTACCGTCTGTTTTCCGTGCCGCACTGGCAATCATCCGATAAGCGTCCGACGGAAAGTCCTGCCCTTGTGTGAGGTTAAACTTTTCCTGCGACTGTTGGTACGACATCCCCAGTGTTCCGTCAAAAGCATGCTTCCCAAAAGCATTGATATAATTGAAGTAGTTATTGGTGTTATAGTTCTCCACCCGCGTAAAGGCGTTTTCACCAAAACCCTTGGGTGCACCGAAGTTACGTTGGGTCTTGCTGTTATAATACGATTCTTCCTGCTGGTTTAATACATCTACCCCCAATTCTGAACGGAAGTTCAGTCCTCTTACAATTTGCAATTGCCCATATATGCTGCTGATACTGCGGTTGACGGTGGTGTTATAATAGGCATTCCCAATGTTAATGATCGGGTTATAATACACCGGAATGGAAATATCACCGGGAGGCGTTCCTACGGGCAGTCCGGTTTCCGGGTCGTTTTGAGGAGTCATCGGAGGTAACGCTACCATTTGCACCGGGTTATCAAACTGACGGTCGCCCGACAAACGATTGTTTAAGGTGCGCGCCATGCTCATGTTGATTCCCATCCGGAATCGATCTGACACCTTTTGATCTAAATTGACCCTGCCCGAGATACGATTGAGAGCATTTCCAATCAAAATCCCTTTTTGGTCCAATAATTGGCCGGACACAAAAAACGATGTTTTGTCATTACCGCCGCTTATATTCAGGTCATACTGGCTCATCGGCGCTTTTTGATAGGATAAGCTGCCCCAATCTGTACTTGCCTGATTGGGTGTACCGAAAGTCCCCAAACTCTGAGTTTGGAAGAAATCTTCCATATAAGCAGTATAAGAATCCGGATCGTTGGCGGCCAAGCCGTCAATACGGTCAGAGTTGGCCGCTGCCTGACGGTACAATTGCAAATATTGCTCCGTGTTCAGGAATTTCACTTGTTTTGTCGGCTTGCTTGAACCCATTTGGTATCCGAAATTAATATTGGTACGTCCTGATTTACCGCGTTTGGTCGTAATCAAAACCACCCCGTTAGCTGCCCGAGAGCCATAAATCGCCGCGGCCGAAGCATCTTTCAGCACTTCAATTGACTCTATATCCTGAGGATTAATATCGGCCAAAGGATTGGTAGCACTGCCGTTGTTACTTAAGTTCTGCGTAGTCACAGGAATACCGTCTAATACGTAGAGCGGTTGATTGGACGCCGACACAGAGGAATTTCCGCGCACTCGCACCTGAATCGCCTGTCCTAACTTGGAAGAACCCGCTGTGACCTGTACCCCGGCGGCTTTCCCTTGCATGGCTTGATCAAAGGTATTAACGGGCATATCCTGAATATCAGAAGGGCGAATTTTGGCAATATTTCCGGTCAATTCCCTCTTTATTTGGGAGCCGTAACCCGTTACTACAATTTCGCTGAGGGTCTTGGTGTCAGGCTGAAGGGTTACATTGATGACAGAACGGCCGTTTACTTTTTCTTCAATGACTGAAAAGCCGACAAAACTGAACAATAAAGTAGCATTTTCGGGGACCGAAACGCGATAATTCCCTTCTCCATCAGAATTGGCACCGCGTGTCGTACCTTTTACGGAAACAGAAACGCCCGGCATTCCGGCGCCGTCTTCGGAGGAAGTAACTTTTCCGGTCACGACCTTATCTTGTGCCCTCACCGAGAAAACACCAAAGCACATGACCGCCACGAGACTGATACGTAGAATTTGTTTCATGAAAATTTAGTTTGTTAGAGTTGGTAAAAAATTAGAAATAGAGAATGGTTTTTGAATAACATCTGCGTGCCTGCGAACACAACAATAGTTCGAGATTGGCAAGGGGATGATTGTACTAACTAAAAGCAATGATTTTTGTTAAGTGCATTACCGAAAGAAAGCGATGATTGTTTAGGTTAAGTTAATGAGCCGCTACGAGCAGAGTGTGAGGTTGCTCAACAACAGTAAAATACAAATTTGCGGATTGGAATAACGTGGCAAATCACCCATTTTGGGGTATATTCCCTACCCCTTTTTGTAGTAGTATCATAAATTAACGAAGATTTAATGGGCAGATAACTGTTTTATTATAACGCAAAGATAACATTAGCATTATAAAATATCAAACAAAAAGGAGTACCAATCCCCTGTTTTAGGGGATTGCATAGGCAATTAAGTAAGAAAAAAAGAAGAAAAAAGGCGGTTTACGGCTCAAAAAAGCAGGTGCTGCCCCCAACCCAAGTAAAATCTTTGTTAAACCGCACCCCGATCATCTCTCCGCGGCTCAATCGGCTCAAACTGGTCAATAATTGCGGGCGCGGGGCATCATCTTCCCATACATAGAGCATTCGAATTTCACATTTCACAAGACCTTCCGGCGATTCAATCACCGGCTCATAGTTTACTTTTCGTTGTAAAATCCAATTTTCGGGATCCGAAATCGCCAAAATATCGTCAGTTTTTACATGAATGATAACTCCGCTGCCGGCAAACGAAAAGAGGGGTTTGAGTACGTAATTTTCCAAATCAGTCGGGTAGTCGCCGTCATATTCACTGACAAAACGGGTTTCGGGAACATAAGGCGATTTCAGGAAGGGAAGCGTGTATTTACTGATGCGGAAAAACCAATTGGGATGGCCCACCCAAGTTACGTCCAAATCATCGGTCAGGTCAAATTCGGCCTGTAAGTCCGGATAATTTTCCAAATCATCGAAAATCAGGCGATTATAGATTCTTCGGATATTGATTTCGCGGCCGTCGAGTTCATAGAATAATTCACGGCCGCGTTTTTTGATTTTGGTATAACAAACTGCTTTTATTCCCAAAAATGCCTCAGTAACGGCAAAGTCAATACGGGTCTTTTGCTGTTCGGGATAAATCTCCAGCAGGATGACGTTCTCCGGATTTTCGTCGCCTACAATGACCTCTTTCAGTTTAGCTATGTACTCTGCCTGCGTCGTTGCTCCGCTGAAATAATTACTGAATTCTTCGGGAATCGGGAAATACTGACGAAACTTTTCTGTGACGTAACTTTGGAAACCGAAAATAGACGGAAAGCCCTGCATCTCAATCAATTGAGGCGTCAATTCGCCGTTTTCATCTTTGCAAACGGCAAAATCAATGGCTAAAAAGGAACTGTGGGCATTTTCGCCCGGAACTTCCTGCCCTGTCGGAATAGCATGTTGGGTCTTGGCTTTGAAATGCGGCCCTACGATCACATCTACAAACGATTCACAGGCCTCCAACAACTTGTCTTTAAGCGCTTTCGGCACAAAAACGGGGGTTTCGGCTACGCGAAATTCCAATTGCCCGGGCCAATCGGCATGAATACCGTCAATAAATGCATTGTATTTTTCTTCGCTGAAAGCAGCATTGTAAGTTTGTCGTAGAGAAGGGATCATAGGTGAGGTATTTTACCCAAATAAAATGGCAATGAGTTCTTCTTTAGTTATCCCGAAATGAGAAGCAATATTATTTAAAATTGAATTAAGTGTCCCTATCTTGATAGGGACATGATTAGGAATAGTCTCTTAATGCAACCCGTTTTGCTCGGTTCGGATACGAATATGGCTTCCCGTTTGACGAACAATCTCATAATTCAATTTTTTTAACAACTTGATGAGCTCTGCCCCTGTTATATCTCTCGGAATTTTCATTTACAGCGCGAAAACCTCATCTTTAACGAAATGCAACCGAATTAATTTGGGTGTGGAGTCGAGAGAATCATAATGACATGCTACAGCATCTCTTATCATTTGTTTCAATTCATCGATCGTTTCTCCCTGAGTAAAAATATTTTCTCCCAAAGCTCGCGCAGAATATCCCCCTTCCACATCTTCTTCTACAACAAAAATAAGTTCGCTCATACGGCTTGATGATTAATATTTTAACCAAAAGTACCCAAGAATTTGATAAAACCAAACCGGGATCATACCAACTCTGCTCCCACTAATTGTTCGGCAGCCTGTTGCAAAAAAGAAGGAATGATCGCAGTTTCTGTTCGTATGATTTTGTCGGGGTCCAGCAGCGAATCAACCATGTCGTTGTATTTGGCTTCCCCGTAATTTTTAATGATGAGGGTTCTCTTTTCTTCTTTTTGAAAATGCCGCAACATCCCTTCGCCATCGGCTTCGGGGTGAAATTGCGTACCGAAAATTTCGCGCGAAAAACGCACCGCCATCACCGCCCGCTCCAAATGCGCTACGTGAGGGCGCTCTTTTTCGATACAAAGCACTTTTGCGCCCAAACGCTCCAACTCGGAATAATTGGGCTCAATCACCTGATAATCACGCGAGTCGACAGCATAGAAAGGGTCTGTCACTTGTTCAAAAAGCGGCTCCTTCAAGCCAAAATGCGTTTTGTGCATCGGAAATATCCCGAAAGAAGTAGAACGGCGCTTGCACACCAATCCGACCCCCCAATGCAAGCAGGCCATTTGGTAAGAATGGCAAATCAACATCAGGTGCTTTTTACGAGGATGATGCGGTTGGCGATTGTGTTGCCAAAGTTGATCCAGCAATCTGAAAAAAGGTTTTTCCCAAGGCTCACCTGCGGGAGAAGGATTGCCCGGACCGCCCGACGACACATAAATATCATAGCTCAAATCAGGAATTTCGCCTTTTTGACGAACATCAAAAACGGTGTAATCTCCTTCGCAATGTGCCTGTCCTAAAAAATTTTCTATCAGTGTTTTGATACAACGCATGCCTTCATTGGCGTGACCGTCGTACATATCCAAAACAGCAATCTTGATCCTCTCCATTTTCTCACAGGTTTTCCTACGTTAACAAAAAAATCGTACTGTCACCGGTTTTAACTCTTTGGAAAAGAGGTAAAGGCTCCGTGACAGTACGACGTAAAATTACGATTTTCTCCGCAAAATTACGGAAATATTATCAAACTTGTATCCAGCGTTGCTCGCGGCTGCTTTGCACAATTTTGTCGCAAAGTTTCAATTCCCGCAAGCCGTCGGCAAACGTCGGGTAGGTAGGATTGGCCGGTTTGCCGTTGCGAATAGCCGCGTATACTTCTTTAAACAGTTGTTTGGAGGTGTCCGGGAAGCCTTCATTGTGCCCGCCCGGGAAGGTCATCAGCGCGCGGGCTTCTTCATGGGCCAAGGCAGGGTCACGCATGAGCGATTGGTTGGGCCCTTCACGGCGGCCGATCCACATTTCGTTAGGTGCCTCAGAACACCATTGGAACGTTTCGTTTGAACCGCTGATCTCCAACGTACAACGGTTTTTGCGTCCCGCCGACACTTGACTCACGGTAGCTACGCCTTTATTTCCGTTTTCAAAACGGTACAAAATAGAAGCAAAATCTTCGGTAGTAATGGGTACTTCTTCGTAGTCAGAAGCCTGAAGCAACTTGCCGGAATAAGTGGCAATCGCTTTTTTAGGCTTCATCCGGGTTTTGTGTACCGTATTAAAATCAGCCATCACTTCTGTGATATGCAAACCGGTAATGTATTCGATCAAATCAAACAAGTGCGAACCGATGTCGGCGACTGCCCGCGAATCACCCGATTGCGAAGGCTCCAAACGCCAATTATAATCAGTAGGTAAGAAAAGCCAATCTTGCAAATAGCTGCCCTGTACCGAATAAATCTCGCCCAATTCGCCTTTTTCACGCATGGTCTTCATTTGGCGAATCAACGGATAATAGCGCAAATTAAAGTGAACCGCATTGACCAATCCCAGTTTATCAGCCAACTCCACGAGTTCTTCGGCTTCGGCAATGTTCGTGGCCAGCGGTTTTTCACAAACCACATTTTTCCCCGCTAACAAAGCCTTCTTGGATTGCTCATAATGCAGGAAATTGGGCGTACAGATATGCACGCACTCAATCGAATCGTCACGCAGCAGATCATCAAACGAATCGTAAGCCCCCGTACCGAGGGTCTGAGCCCGGGCTTGGGCGATTTCTGCCGAAAAGTCGGCAATTCCGACTACTTCCACATCCGGTAAACGCCGCAGGGCTTCGATGTGGGCGGGGCCGATAAAGCCGAGACCGACTACGGCTACTTGAGTTTTTGACATAGTGTTTTTGGGTTTGAATTGTCAATTGTCATCGTTTTGCTTTTCAGAGCAAATGCACCATTGATGGCGCAAGATAAATGAATTTCGGAAGATTCAGCAGACAAAGTCAGCGTTTCTGCCCTACGAAGCCTGCCCTGTTAATCGTTTACTAATGTTACTTTTTAAGGCAGGTATTCCCCTATTTTACTGTTTTGAAGATCAAATTGATTTTCAATCAAGAAAGGCGTTTTAATAACTTTTAACAAACTTTCAGCCTTAGCAAACGTGTAATGCCTTACTTTTGTGAATAAAGTATTTGTAAAGTTGCATCTGAAAAACAGTAAAGTTAAGGTAAGAGCTGTTCTGTGGCTATGGTGGCTGACCCTTTTGGGGGGCAGTTTTGAGTCTATGGCGCAAACATTGATACCGCGCCGATTGAACGCCCCCGTTGCTTTGGATTCTATCAAACGAGCCACCCCGGTGGTTCCCGGTGTTTTAGCCACCGTCACCAAAGGCGATTCTACCCGCAGCGACAGTTTGCAGAATGACAGCGACCTCAAAAATACCGTCGTTTACAGTGCGCAGGATTCGACCATCATGGACCCTGACGCCCAGGAAGTTCACCTGTACGGAAAAGCCAAAGTAAATTACGGGGCTATTATTCTGGAGGCCGATTACATTCGGCTCAACTGGAAAACCAACGAAGTATTTGCCCGGGGCACCTACGACTCTACTTCCAAAAAGTGGATCGGGCAACCTATTTTTCAGGACGGCGGCGAAAAATACGACACCAAAGAGCTTCGCTATAATTTTAAAAGCAAAAAAGGATTTATCAAAGGCATCGTCACCCAACAAGGCGACGGAAACATCCGGGGGACAACGGTCAAAAAAGACGCCGAAAACAATATGTACGTACGCGGCTCCATTTATACGACCTGTAATTTGGAGCACCCGCATTTTTACATCAATGCCAAGAAAATCAAGGTAATTCCCGAAAAGCAAGTCATTTCGGGACCTTTCAACTTGGTGATTGCTGACATTCCGCTACCGATCGGGTTGCCGTTCGGCTTTTTTCCCGTTCCCAAAAAGAAAGAAATCGGCACCTCCGGCATTATCATGCCCCAATACGGCGAAGAGCCCAACGGCCGCGGTTATTACCTGCGCGACGGAGGGTATTACTGGGCGATCAGCGACAAGATCAACATGAGCTTTACGGGCCAAATCTACTCCAAAGGAAGCTGGGGATTGGGTTTGGCCATGCCTTATGCTGTCAAATACCGGTTCAACGGTAATTTCAATTTACGTTTTAACCGCAACGTGCAGGGCAATGAAATCAAGATTTTGAATAAGCCCCGGAATGACTTCAGTCTTAACTGGAACCATACCCCCGTCACCCGCGGAACATCGAGTTTCGGGGCTTCGGTCAATATCGGGAGTAACAGTTTTAACCAATTCAATGAATTCAGCACCCAGCGCTACATTCAGAACGTGGCCGGATCGTCGGTGCAGTACAATAAACAATTCGGACAATTTGCCCGCATGGGTGTCAGTTTGCGGGTTAACCAACGCTTTCCGGACCGGAGCAAAGTTGATTCGCTCGGCAATTTGATTGATAAAGGTTCTATTGATGCCGGTATTGATTACAACTTCGGTATTAATCAGATCGCTCCTTTTGCCCTCAAGGGCGGTACGGGAGCCTGGTACGAAAGTTTTCGCTTAGGATTGGATTTCAGCGGAGCACTGAGTGCCAACAATACACGCGTTGTGGCCGATACTTCCAGCGCACGGTTGGGTTTTATCTGGGCCAATGCTCCCACCAATACCTCTACTGACTCAAACACCCCCACTACCTATACCCTGAACGGCGAAACGTTACCCGAGTTTATCAAACACTCACAGTTTACGGGGCGTTTTTCGCTTCCTATTTCATTGCCCAACATTAAATTGTTCCGGTATATCAACATTACTCCGGGCATTTCGTTGGCGGGTGAAACCTTCACCAAAAAATTCAAATATACCTACGTCGGAAATAATAAAGTACAGGTGGATACCTTACAGGGACTTTATTTTGCCAACAATGTTTCTTTCAGTGCGGGCATCAATACCCGTGTTTACGGAACATTTTTTGTACGCGGCAAACGCCTCGAAGCCATTCGTCACACCTTGATTCCTTCAGCAAGTGTCAGTTATGCACCTGACCAATCGAATTTGTACGAAAAAACGGTCGTGAACGAACGCGGCGATATGCGTTACCTTAATCGGTACCGTACCGTCGGCGGCAACCTGACCACCTCCGGCACATCGGCGGCGGCGGTTTCTTGGAGTTTAAATAACTTGTTTGAGGCCAAAGTCCGTCCCAAATCCGACTCAACGGGAAAACAGTTTGAAAAGAAATCCCTCTTGGACAACCTTAGCCTTAACGGCTCCTACAATCTGCTGGCTGACTCGTTGAATATGTCCGACATCAGTATGTCAGCCAATGCGCAGTTGTTTAAAAACTTAAACTTTAACTTCTCGGCCGGCTTTGACCCGTATATGTATGTGCAAGATGCTTTGTACGGAACAGTAGGTCGTAAAATCAATCGTTATGCCATCAGTGCCAAACAGGGGTTAGCCAGGCTCAACAACCTCAATTTTGCCCTTTCGACGCGCTTTGCACCCAAAGGAGCCGATAAACCCAAAAAATCAAATCTCCCCAATACCGAAGAACAGCAACGGATGATCAATGCCAACCCGGAAGCTTACGTTGATTTTAATATTCCCTGGACCCTCAATTTGAGTTATAATTTCGGTTATTCCCGCCAAGGTCTGGCCAAAGGCACAACCATTCAGGCATTGCGCCTCAACGGTGATTTCAGCCTGACCCCCAAATGGAAATTTACGTTTGATACCGGAGCTGATTTAGTCGCCAAAGCTCCTTCCATCACTAACATCGGTATCACCCGCGACTTGCACTGTTGGGAGATGTCGTTCAATTGGACACCTTTTGCGGGGTCAGGTTTTCGGGCCAATAACTACAATTTTGAAATTCGGGCCAAATCCGCCCTGCTTCGTGACCTGAAACTCTCGCGGCGACGCACCTTCTATGATCAGGGAGGATTCCGGTAGATTTGTCTTTTTGCCGGTTTTCTGCCGCTTTGGAAACTTTCGCGCCTCAAAATGTGTCATTTTGTCATAACTAAAAGCGGTGGCAAGGAAGTTGACACTCCAAGACTATTGGACAAATCCTGCCAAAAACGCAGCAAAAAATGATGATGAATACTGAAGAAACATTGCCTGCCGAAGAGCAGGAAACCACACAAGCTACTGACACTGCCGCGATTGCTCAGGAAACGGAAGTAACGCAGACAGAAAAATTGGAAGCCGAGATTACCGAATTGAAAGATAAATACTTGCGTTTATACGCCGATTTCGAAAACTTTCGTCGCCGCACGGCCAAAGAAAAACTCGAATTGATTTCCAATGCCAACGAAGAATTGATGAAAGCCGTATTGCCCGTCGTGGATGATTTTGAACGTGCCATGTCCTCCTTTGAAACGGTCACGGAAATTGCGCCCTTGAAAGAAGGAGTAAGATTGATTTACAATAAATTTTCCAAAACTTTAGAAAGCCGCGGCCTGAAACCGATGGTGGCTAAAGGCGAAAAATTCGACGCCGATCTGCACGAATCCATCACCCAATTTCCCGCCCCGAGTGATGACCTGAAAGGAAAGGTGATCGACGAAGTCGAAAAAGGATATTTCTTAAACGAAAAAGTGATCCGCTACGCCAAAGTAGTAGTGGGAAGCTAAATAATTGTTATCCGTTATTAGTTATCCGTTATTCGGATAAACTCCTTATGACAGATGACCGGTAACCGTGGACGGACAAAAAAATGGCACAAAAAAGAGATTATTACGAAATTCTCGGCGTTGGCAAAACCGCGCCGGACGATGAAATTAAGAAAGCCTACCGCAAGTTGGCCATCAAGTATCACCCCGACAAAAACCCCGATGACCCTTCGGCTGAAGAAAAATTTAAAGAAGCGGCGGAAGCCTACGGCGTGTTGAGTGATGCCGAAAAACGCAAACGCTACGACCAATTCGGCCACGCCGGTGTAGGCGGAAACGGCGGTTTTGGCGGAAGTCAGGGCTTTGACATCAATGATATTTTCTCGCAATTCGGGGATATTTTTGGTGATTCCTCTCCGTTCGGTGATATGTTCGGCGGGGGGGGCGGGCGTCGGGTACGCCGCGGAACCGACCTGCGCATCAAACTCAAACTGGACTTGCGCGAAGTAGCCGACGGCGCCGAAAAGAAAATCAAGGTAAAACGCTACGTCAGTTGCAATACATGCGGTGGAAACGGTTCTAAAAACGGGGCCTCCCTAAAAACCTGTCACACTTGCAACGGCAACGGCCAAGTACGCAAGGTGGTCAGCACGATGCTGGGGCAAATGGTTTCGACGAGCACTTGTCCTACGTGTAACGGGGAAGGCAAACTTGTAAGCGAACGCTGTGACGTGTGTGCGGGCGAAGGACGCGTATTGGAAGAAGATCTGATCAGTATTAAGATACCCGGAGGGGTTGCCGACGGCATGCAGCTTTCGATGAGCGGCAAAGGCAACGTACCTCCGCGCGGCGGGGTAGCGGGCGATCTGCTCATTGTCGTAGAAGAAGAGGAAGACGAACACCTCAAGCGCGACGGCAACAATTTGGTCTATGACCTTCACCTCAACTTTATTGACGCTGCCCTCGGCACCACGGCCGAAGTACCTACCCTCGACGGCAAAGCCCGCGTCCCGATTGAAGCGGGGATTCAGGGAGGAAAAATTTTACGTTTGAAAGGTAAGGGTATCAAAGAACTCAACGGCTACGGCCGCGGCGATCAGTTGATCCACGTCAATATCTGGACCCCCAAACAACTCAGCAGCGACGAACGCGCTACGCTCGAAAAACTCCGTCAATCCCCTAATTTTCAGCCCAAACCCGGAAAAAACGAGAAGGGATTTTTTGAGAAAATGAAGGATTTCTTTCATTAGAAAAATGAATAGGTAATTTATAAACCGAGCATGGTTAGGAGATAAATTCGCTCTTAGTATGCTCGGTTCTCTTTTGAAAAAATATCCTGTGCGTCATTCATTACACCCTCCCAATTCGGTCCGAAAAAACGAGCCTCTTTCGGCAACAAAATTTGGATTAAGTGAGATAGAATTACCTGCCCGATAAACTGTTGAAATACCGTTGTTCACTTTCTGCTCAGAGACAATTATTTCCCCGGCCTGTTGCGTACCTGATACAGCCAAACCATTCAAAATAATTGAGTTAGAAGTAACACTGATCATTGTAACATCACTGGTAGTACTAACCGCATTTTTAGTAGCAATAACTCTATAATCCCCTGACTGTGTAACCATGTAGTGATCTTCTGTTGCCCCTATTATATTATTTCCGTCACGTTGCCATTGATAAGTAAAATTTTGCCCGCCATTCATTGCTGCTAATATTATACTATCTCCTTGGCATAAAGTAGTTTTAGCGGCATAAGGGCGTGTTGTATTTACATTAAAAACGGTTTCATAGGTATCATTAAGCGTTGTTACTTGAAATTTCCAAGTGCCTGCCTGGGCAGTACCGGGTAAAGTTTGGTTAAAATAGTTATAATTAGAAGCAAATGTTTGCCAATCCAATGGTCGAGTATAACTATAGTTTACCCAAATAGCCCCGTTAGGCTGGATTACTTTGAGATTAAAAGTTTGACCGGGTTGCCAATCACGTCCATATTTAAAAAAATATACCATCTCACCCGACACAAACGAACGTTTTTCCAATGTTTCATCTACAGGATTTGCCGAACAGGCAGGATACGGATTCGGTAATCCACTATGTGTCATTAGTCGAGCAATTTTAGAATCCCAGTAAGGTTTTTGCTGCAGCCAAAGACTTGTATTCGTTGTTGTATTACTCGGTCCGGCAAAAGGATCTACTATTTGATTGGAAGCATTACGTACTTCAAAATGCAGATGTGGGCCACCTGACATTCCCGAACTGCCTATGATGCCTAAATACTCTCCTTGTTGTACCGTTTGGCCAACGGTTTTATTCGTAACTGACCCATTTTTAAGGTGCCAATACCACGTTTGCGAGCCATCTGAATGTTGTAAAATGACCGCATTTCCCACAAAATTGGGGTCAGATGAGCAACGACGATCATAATTACCATCTTGTCGTAGGACAATTGTACCTGCCGCAGCTGCAATTACTTCCACACGACTATTATCCATCATATCCCATTGATAAGGCTGAGGCGAAATATCGGTTCCTGTATGCCCATCATAAGTACGATTGCCTCCATTGTAATCTAAAACAGGACCCGTAGCCAAATTATGATCTACAAAAAAAGACAAACCATAATACGTATAGTCAAGCGGTGCCCGCTGACGTAACGGCCAATCTAACAACATGGTTTCAGTGCTGGCCGCCTCCACTCGCACGTTAGCAAAATTGATAGCTACTTGTTTTAATACCTGCTTCTCTACCTCAGGCGGAATGCAATTAGCAACTGGATGTGTCAACTGTTGTTGACCGAAAAAAACAGTCTTTTGGGCGTGGAGCAGAGTAGAAAGAAATAAGAAGGAAAGGAGTTGTTTCATGGATAGGAATGATTTAGTTAGCCATGTTCTTTTCAGTTTCTAAAGTTAATTACAACCGCCCTGTTGCGTTTGAAAAACAACGCCTCTATCGGCCAAAAAGCCTGCATTGAGCGTGATACTGCCTCCCGCCCGATAAATGACAGTCGTGTTTGTGCCGCTAATCACATTACTTGCCACAATGGTTCCGCCCGTGGCAGCTACTTCCCGCACTGCGTTACCCGTAGTGATGTTGTCGGTTATATTGTTTTGCAGAGTAAGCATCGGGGGACAAGGTGGTGGACAAACTGATAACACCGCAAGTGATTTACTCGGACTATTGGTAATGGAAGGGTTGCTTGAAATGACCCGAATTTGATAGCCGCTGCCTAAAGGTACGGAATTAGGAATTGCGGCCGGAATACTACCCGAAGCAGTCCCTGAAATTGTACCGAGGGTTACAGGGCTGTTGAAATTACCGTTATTGTCGGAGAGCTGCGCAGTAAAAATATTACCCGCATTGTAATTTCCAACAGCGGTGAAGGGAACGCTCAAAGCTGTGCTACGGCACCATCCTGTATTTGGCAATGCTCCCACAAGGGTAAAATTACCCTGAATTACAAAATCTTTACTCCCTACGATACTCCAACGATTGTTAACATCGCGGACACGAAGCGTAAGCTTGTGTGTGCCATTGGCAAGCTGGTTGAGATTCACATCAAACAGATTGGTAACGGGAGTTCCTGCTGAAACATTTACTGAAGTACCGTTGCCATAGACCGGATCAGCATCTATAAAATATTCCATAGCCACAATGTTGGGTAGTACTTCAGATGACAGCGTTTCTTTGTAGAAAGGTCTAACCGTGACAACGCTCCATTTATTATTGGCATCTTTTGCACGAATACTCAGAAAATGAAAGCCATCATTTATCGTATTGGGCAATGGAATTGTAAAACTTTGCGCAGGATTTGGTCCTGACGTAAAACTCACTGCCATACCGCTGCCATAGACCGGGTCGGTATCTATGAAATATTCTATGGCTACGATGTCAGGTAGTCCCTCCGACAAGAGCGTTTCTTTGTAAAATGGACGCACACCTACAACACTCCAATTGCCATTGGTATCTTTGGCCCGTATGCTCAAAAAATGAAATCCATTAGTGGAATTAGTCAACGACACATTGAAATTTGCTGTAACAGGCGAATTCGTCGTGATGGGTACATCAATACCCGTACCGTAACCGGGGTCAGCATCAATGAAATATTCGATTTTGTTGATATTTTGGGCATGTACTGTCCACGTAAAGCAACAAAATAGCGGGCATAGAAGCAGTTTTTTCATGCTAATCATCAAATTAGGGATCTTGAATATGGACTTTTGGAGGCAGTTTTGAACCCTTAATTATTACCCCGAACTGTAATACTGACGTTTAGAGGAGCATTGTTGTTACCTACGCCCGATGTAGTGAAGTTAGTAATGATGGGATAAGACGGTAATCCCGAAAGAACATAAGGATTTGCTCCACCAAAGGCACCTGCGTCAATTCCTCCCGATCCTATTTCTTTTGCAGGGGAACTTGCCGAGAGGCGATAATCTGAATCAACATAACCTAAATTGTTTGCAGCACTGTTAATAAAAATAGTAGATAGTGTTGCGTCATTCACATTGCCATTGCTGGCCGGTAAAGTTGTTCCAAAGGTTCCGATATTATTAGCTATTGCATTTCCATTTCCTGTAACAGCAGTGCAACAACTAAGAGCAATAATATTATTTGTAACAGTACATGTGGTTAAGTTAGTCAATTGCCCAAATATACTATTATTAGTAAAAGTGCTGTTAATGAATCCGCCCAAACCCCCGGAAATATTATTCAGGAAAGAGCAATAAAATCCCGGCCCGGAAGCATTTGCAGGAATATCTAAATTTGCTCCACCTGCCAGAATACATTTTGTTATTAAAGCGCTATTACCATAGTATGTAGTTTGAGGAGTGCCGGAAACTGTCATTCCAAATACTATGCCCCCTTGAATCTTACAACGGGTAATGGTGATATTGGGTACATTTATTTTTATATTTCCGACTCCATTAGAGTTTACATAAATACCTGTAAGAAGGCTGTTTTGACTTCCATTATTGAATACTATATCGGCAATTGCTGATGAGCGTGAATCAATAGGAACAACAGTTACAGGATTACTTGGAGTATATCCATTTCCAATAATTGTTAGTTGCTTGGTCATTGTAAGGGAGCCATAATTAGTAGTTGTTGGCTCCACATAAATAATATCCCCTGCCGCGGCTGCGTCGTGAGCCGCTTGAATTGTGGTATATATATTGACACCCATCACACCCGGGTTGTTGTTACAGCGGCGAATGGTTTGGGCAAACAAGAAACTGATGGCTACCAGTTGAAAGCTGATGAGTAATAAAATTGTCTTTTTCATTTGAATTAATTATTTATTAATTGAATTAATAAATTGATAATCAGTAGCTGATAGCCAATTTTCCAATTTGCATTTGCGTCTTCTGGCTACTTTTATTTTACTGCCATCCGTCATCAAAATATGCAATTGTAGTTTATCAAATTTCCCAATAAATCGACGATTGACGATACAACTCTTGTGTACACGCAAAAAACAGGCAGGCAGGTGCTTTTCATACACGCAGAGACTTTTGGAGGATAAATAGCTTGTACCGTCAGCGAGAATAAAACCGGTATAATTACCTGTTCCTTCTAATCGCACTACTTGACTCAGATCAATGGGGAGTTTGTGTTGATATGGGTAATAAAGCGTGGGTATGGTTGTCGAGTTCATACGGAAAGGGGTCTGTAAGTGCAAGACAAAATTCCATCGTTTGTTTTCAATTCACTACGGGAAATCTACCCTATTTATCACCGTATTTTCACCGTATTTCAGCCGAATAAATAGGGTATTTTACCCCCTATAAAACGATTTGAAACCCTTTTATGCTTGGTTTATCGGGCTGAATCGTATAGTTTTGGGGTAAAAACGCAGGAATGAATTATCACGCGGATTTTGAGGAAGGTCCATTCTGTCACATTATCAATCATGCCGCAGGTAGTGAAACCCTTTTCCGAACTGCAGAAAACTACCGTTATTTTTTGCAACAATACCATCATCATACTTCTTTTGTTTGGCACACTTTTGCTTACTGTCTGATGCCTAATCATTTTTACTTATTGGTGCAACTGCATTCTCAATCAGTAATTGAGCACCATCCTACGTACAAAGGTAACATCCACAAGGCAGTCATGCAGGCACTACGCAATTGGCTTAATGGCTACGCTAAAGCTTATAATAAAAAGTACAAACGCCGAGGGGCTTTATTTTTAGATTTTACAAAACGCATTCTTATAGATTCGGAGACTTACTTTACAACAGCAGTCAATTATATCCATCAAAATCCCGTATAGCATGGTTTTTGCAGAAAATCGGCCGATTGGGTTTATTCATTGTACAACACTTGCCTTTCTGAAAAACAACCCGAATCAAACGAGCAGAGCTTTTAGAATGGTTTGGAAGAAAAAAGGAATTTGTTGATTTTCACAAAAAAATAACGCAGGATTAGACCCAAAAAATGAGTTTGTTCTCCACTAACTTATCAGTACTAAATTACGAACTAAACCAAACTTATAGGGATTCAAAAACCTTGTAGGTTTACACCAATGCGCCGCGAAATTATTGAAACAGCCAAATTAGGGATCCCGATCATTATTGCTCAATTAGGTGTCATTCTCATGGGAGTCACTGATAACCTTATGGTAGGCCGATTTTTAGGGGCGGTGCCGCTCGGTGCCGCGGGTTTGGCTAATTCGCTTTCCTTTCTGGTTTCCAGTGTCGGTTTTGGCGGATTGGGTGTGGTGGCCACCTTGATTTCACAAGCCAAAGGACAGCACAACGATGCCGAAATCGGAAGACTCTTTCGCGCCGGGCTTCGGGTGGCTGTATTGTTGAGCATTACCTTAGGCATAGCCGGAGTGGGAGTGGCTTTTTTGATGGATACTTTTGGGCAAACGCCCGAAATTACTCGGTTAGCTCGGCCTTTCATGTATATCCTCAGTGCCTCAACGGTTCCTTTGTTTTTGTTTATTGCTGCACGCCAATTGGCCGACGGTCTGTCGTTTACCCGCGTAGCCATGTTTGTTACTGTCTCTGCCTTGCTGGTCAATGCCCTCTTTAATTGGCTGTTGATCAACGGTGTTGGCTTCTTCCCGAAAATGGGCTTGAACGGCTCGGCAATGGCTACATTCATTGCCCGGCTCTACATGGCTACTGCTATTCTGCTCTATATTTTTAAAGCTTCTCATTTCAAAAAATACCTTCAACTTTCGCGCGCTGCCGATTTAGCGGAACTGGTCAAAAAAATTCTCCGCTTGGGCATTCCGGTCGGTTTTCAATTTTTCTTTGAAATCGCCGCGTTCTCCTTAGCGGTGGTCATGATCGGTTGGTTGGGAGAAAGTCAATTGGCCGCGCATCAGATAGCCATTAATTTGGCCTCTACTACCTACATGATGGCAACGGGTATTGCATCCGCCGGCGCTATTCGTGTGGGCCGGGCTTTTGGCGAACACAATCCGGAGAATGTGCAACGAGCCGGTAGTGCCGCATTGCTGTTGACCATTGCTTTTATGGGGATATGGTGCATCACTTTCCTGACAGCCAACGATTTTTTGGTATCACTCTACCTCACCAATAACCCGCAAGTCACTCACCTCGCGGCCACGCTGGTGATCTATGCCGGTTTTTTTCAATTATCCGACGGGGTGCAGGTCACTGCTCTCGGCGCCTTACGAGGACTTACCGACGTCAATGTTCCTACTTTGATTACTCTGATTGCTTACTGGGTCATATCCTTACCCATGAGTTACTTGCTGGCCTTTACTTTCCGCATGGATGTAGAGGGAGTTTGGATAGCGCTTTCGGCCGGGCTCACTTTCTCCGCTGTTTTTCTGACAATTCGATTTTATCGATTATTAAAAAGGCAAAAAAAGCAGGCCTCCTGATGGAGGGTTCGTCTTGCATTTTGTTTTATATTTACACCTCATCAACCTAAAACCTTATCTCTATGACAAAAAGGCTACTTTTTGCCCTTACTTATTATTTTTTATCCCTTGCTCTTTCTGCCAATGCCCAATTGGTAGATATGGAAAAGCTGCACGGTCTCAAAGCGCGAAGCATTGGGCCGGCAGGCATGAGCGGGCGTGTGACAAGCATTGACGTAGTGCTCAACAATCCGAGTATCATCTATGTCGGTACAGCGTCCGGAGGGCTTTGGAAATCGACCAACGGAGGTACTTCTTTTCAGCCCATCTTTGACGAACAGCCTATTGCTTCGATTGGTGCTGTGGCAGTCAACCAAAAGAACCCGGACGTAATTTGGGCAGGAACCGGCGAGGGCAACCCTCGTAACTCTCAAAACTTCGGAAACGGTATTTATAAAAGTTTGGATGCGGGCAAAACTTGGCAATTGATGGGTTTAGAAAATACCCGCAATATTCACCGAGTGATTATCAACCCCGCCAACCCGGACATTGTTTACGTAGGGGTGCAAGGTTCTGCTTATGGAGACCATCCCGAACGCGGTGTTTACAAAACCGTCGACGGCGGAAAAACTTGGGAGAAAGTTCTGTATGCTAATGAAAAAACGGGAGTTGCCGACATGGTCATGGATCCGACAAATCCGGATAAACTGATTGTCGGCATGTGGGAATTTCGTCGTTGGCCTTGGTTTTTCAAGTCGGGCGGTCCCGGCTCGGGAATGTATGTGACCTTGGACGGCGGAAAATCCTGGAAACAAAGAACCAAAGACGATGGCCTTCCGGAAGGAGAACTCGGCAAGTTTGGCTTGGCTATTGCCCGCAGTAATCCGAATGTGGTCTATGCCCTGATTGAGTCTAAGAAAAATGCCCTGTATCGCTCTGATGACGGGGGGCAAAAATGGACAAAAATGACGGATAAAGGAATCGGCGACCGTCCGTTTTACTATTTTGACTTGATGGTTGATCCCAAAAATGAGAACCGGGTTTACGAAATCGCTACGCTTATCTCCAAAAGTGAAGACGGCGGGCGCAATTTTCAGGTGATTGTTCCTTTTTCAAGAGTACACTCCGACTACCATGCGTATTGGATTCACCCCGAAAATCCGGATTTTATCCTCTTTGGAAATGACGGCGGCTTAATCATTTCGCGTGATAAGGGCAAAAACTGGAGTTTTGCCGAAAATCTGCCGGTCGGTCAGTTTTATCACATCAACGTAGATAACGACATCCCTTTCAATGTATATGGCGGTATGCAGGATAACGGTTCGTGGAGAGGCCCGAGCGCAGTATGGCGCGAGGGCGGCATCCGTACAGAGCATTGGGAAGAGTTATTTTTTGGAGACGGATTTGACGTAGTACCCGACCGCGGAAATCCGCGTTATGGGTGGGCCATGTCACAAGGAGGGTATTTAGGCCGTTATGATTTAGTTACGGGTGACACAAAATTCATGAAACCCGTTCATCCCGACGGGACCACTCTCCGCTTCAATTGGAATACCGGTATTGCTGCTGACCCGTTTGACCCTAAAACCATTTATTACGGCAGTCAGTTTTTGCATAAAAGTACCAACCGCGGTGACTCTTGGGAAATCATCAGCCCCGATCTGACTACCAACGATACAACCAAACAAAAGGCCAATACCAGCGGCGGTATTACCTTCGATGCTACGTTTGCCGAAAATCACTGTACCATCATGGCCATTGCCCCAAGTGCGCTTCAACAGGGCGTCATCTGGGCAGGAACCGATGACGGTAATCTTCAACTTACCACAGACGGCGGAAAAACATGGAACAATCTTATCAAAAACATTAAAGGAGTTCCTGCCAATACGTGGATTACGCAAATACAGGCTTCCCAATACAATGCCGCCGAAGCTTTTGTGGTGTTTGACAACCACCGCATGAACGATTGGAAACCCTACGTTTTTCGCACCAAAGATTTTGGGAAAACGTGGGAGTCTGTGGTAAACGATCCGAAAGCAGGCTTCTGTTATTCCATAGCTCAAGACCCGGAAGTACCCAATCTGTTGCTTTTAGGCACCGAATTCGGCCTGTATGTCAGTATAGATGCGGGTAAAAATTGGGCCAAATGGAAGCATGGGTATCCTACCGTACCAACGATGGATTTGGTGATTCACCCACGCGACCATGATCTGGCTATCGGTACCTTCGGACGGGCTATTTATATTTTAGATGATATTCGACCTTTGCGCAGTATAGCTAAAGAAGGAATCGGAGTGTTGAGCAAACCATTGAAAGCTTTTCCGGCTCCCGATGCTTATTTAGCGGTTTATCGCCAACCCAACGGTAAACATAACTTTCAAACCGATAACTTATTTATCGGAGAAAATCGCCCGAAAGGTGCCATGATAAGTTTTGCTTTTACCCCTAAGGACAAGGACAAGAAAGACAGTGTCAACGTAGAAGTATTGGATGCTTCCCGAAAGGTGATACGAACGTTTAAAACGCCGGCGAAAGCAGGAATCAATCGTTTTCAATGGAATTTAGACCAAAAGAGCATTCGTTTACCGTCGGTCCCCAAACCGCAAGCCAATGCTCCGGAGCAGGGAGGAATGGACATTTTGCCCGGTACTTATACCATCCGTATCCGTTCGGGCGAAGTCAAAGATTCTACGGTGGTTCTCGTAAAAGCCGATCCGCGCTCTCCTATTACCGATACTGAACGAAAAGCTCGCTATGATATGGTTTGGCAACTGATGAAGCCGCTGCAGGTGGTTACGAATGCCGCAGACCAACTCCGCGCCGTAAAAGAAACGGTAGATTTGACCAACAAACAACTGGCTGAACGCGACGATGAAAAAGCCAAGAATGTCAAAAAATTGGGAAAAGAAGTACAGGATAAAGCAAAGAAACTACTCTATACGCTCTATTCTGACCCGGAAATTGCGGGCATAATCAGCAATCCTAACTTGATTACGGCGGTAGCAGGCAATGCTCTCAACTATCTTCGCGAAGCCGAAGGAATGCCCGGGACCACCGAACAAACCGTCCTGAAGCAAGCTACCGAAGCAATGAAACAAGTGCTGATTCCCATCCAATCTTTCTTTGAAAAAGATTGGGCGGCCTATCGAAAATCTGTTACCGAAGCCGAGCCCAAGTTGTTTCAAGACTACTCTCCTCTAAAAATTGATTAAACCCTGCGTTCGGCAAAGTTTTGAGCTTTGCCGAACGTAAAATACCATTTTTTCATCGTATGAAGCGGACGTTTTTGCTATTCCTTTTCTTTCCGGCACTTATCTCAGTTGCTCAAAAGAAAACCGCCCCAACGGTTCCTGTCAATCCGATTTCGGAGCTGGACGGCTTTGTCAATCAAATGCTTGTCGAATGGCGCGTACCCGGCGCTTCAGTGGCCATTGTCAAAGACGGGAAACTGCTGTATGCCAAAGGGTATGGTCTCAAAGATGTAAAGAACAATCTGCCCGTTACGGAGCGCACCTTGTTTCCGATCGCTTCCTGTACCAAATCATTCACGGCGGCGACGTTGGCCATTTTAGCCGATGAAGGCAAATTGGATTGGAATAAACCCGTCAAAGATTACTTACCTGATTTTCAACTGCATGATGAATATGCAACGCGTACCGTCACCGCACGTGATCTGGTTTCGCACCGTACCGGTCTGCCCCGGCACGATTGGACATGGCTGTATGCTAACCTCGACCGCCAAGGTCTGTATCAACGACTGAAGTACCTCCCGCTTTCCAAGCCGGTTTATGCTCAATACCAGTATAATAATCTCATGTTTATGACCGCCGGCGTATTGATCGAGCGCCTTACGGGCAAAAGCTGGGAAAGTGTTTTACGGGAAAAAATTCTCCAACCGCTGAATATGCACCAAACGGTGCTGACTTACCCCGAGCTTTTTCAAACCAATGATTATGCGCTTTCGTACCGCGATAACAACGGCCAATGGGTGGAACAGGGCTTCGGCAGCAATGTAGATGCCATCGGCCCGGCCGGATCGGTTAAATCCAATGCCGTCGAAATGGCCAATTGGCTGGTGATGCAGTTAAACAAAGGCAAGTTTGGAGCTAAGCAAATTGTGTCGGAGGCCAACTTGAAAGAAAATCATACACCGCATTCCATTGTTTTCCCGGCCGAAATTACGTTTAGTGAGCTGGGGTATGCTACTTACGGGATGGGCTGGAGCATCAATATGTACCGGGGACTGCTGCGCCTGGCCCACAACGGGTCGATTGAGGGGTATCGTTCCCAAATGGCTTTTTTCCCTAATCAAAACCTTGGTATCGTTATTTTAACCAATACAGGGCTGGCAGATTATTATTTTGTCAACGCCGTCTGTAATTACATATCGGATAAGTGGCTGAATCTTTCTTCCATTGACTGGAAAAGCCGCCTTAAAACAGCCCAAGCCGAGGCAAAAGCCAAAATAGAGAAGGCCAAACAGGAGAATGCCGCCAAACGGAAACCGGACACCAAGCCTTCGCACAATTCAGAGGCTTATAACGGCACCTATCAACATCCTGCATACGGACCGTTTTCTTTAGAAACCCGGGGAGATGATGAACTTATCGGGATTTTTCACGGGTTGCCTTTTACCCTGAAACATTATCATTACGATGTGTTTGAAGGCACCGGTATATTTGATCAAACTAAATTCAATTTCCTTATTGATGCTAAGGGAACCATTGATCGAGTGACAGTTACCATGGCAAATGCCGGTGAAATTGAGTTCAAAAAAGCCGCTGCCTCTCCTTAGTGCATTACTCGCTGCATCCTTTAAATTATTATACTGATACTTCTATTTCGCCGTTTATCCAAATTTCGTATAGGGAGCAAATTTAGTTTTGTAACCTTGAACTGAAAATCCGAAACAGCGATGAAAAATTGGTTACTCGCCTTCGCGTTGGGTATCAGCACCTATACCCAAGCTCAACAAAAATATAGTCTTCAACAATGCATTACGATTGCATTGGAAAACAACCTGCAACTGCGACAACTGATGTTGCAGGTCCAAACCAATCAAAATGCGGTAGAGTTGTCGAAATGGCAACGTTACCCTACCCTTAACTTCAGCGGTAACCAAGGATTACAGTCCGGGCGTAATATTGACCCGTTTACCAACCAATTTGTGGAGCAAACGGTCAATTTCTCCAGCTTTCAACTCAACACAGGGGTCAGTCTCTTCAATGGGTATCAGCAGAAAAACCTCATTAAGCAAAATGGGTTAAACTTACAAGCTACCATGAAAGACGTAGAAGCTAATCGCAATGCGTTGATTATGAATGTGGCTTCAAGCTTTCTTCTGGTTTTGAACAATCAGGAGCAACTTGAGTTTGCCCGTCGACAAGCCGAAACCACTCGTTTCCAGTTAGATCGTACCGAAAAGTTGGTCAAGGCCGGCTCCCTACCGCAAATCAATTTATACGACATTAATTCTCAGTTGGCCAACGATGAACTCTCCATTGTCAACGCGCAAAACAGCATCGAAACGGCCAAATTGACACTGAAACAGTACATGAACCTTCCGGCGAGTGAGACATTCGAGGTAGAAGCCATCAATCTGCCTGCACCATCTGCTTCTACGCCTTACGATGCTACCCTGGAACAAGTCTACAATGCCGCCATCAAATATCTTCCCGATATGGAAGCGGCTAATTTGCGCATCGAAAGCGCCAAAACAGGGGTAGAGATTGCCAAAGGTGCCAAACTTCCTTCCATTTCCTTGGGAGGCGGACTAAGTTCTTCTTTTTCAAGTGCTGCACCCAAACAACGATTTGTAGGAGACGGAGGCGATGCGAAGGTGGTAGATGTGCCTTCCAGTACTAAATATGTAACTTATGCGGGATTTACGGTTCCGATCATAGAAAAAATTACGGTTCCCAGCGGTTCTATCCAAAACTTCGGATATTTGGATCAACTCAGCTTTAACCGCAACGCTTCACTTTCGCTGTCTTTGCGAATGCCGATTTTCAACGGGTACCAGGTTAAGTACCGCATTGCTAATGCCCAAATTCAGCAAAAAAACGTAGAATATCAGGCGCAAATCATTCGTAATCAAGTACGCCAAACCGTTGAACAAGCGTATTATACGATGCTGAATGCCGCCAAACGCTACGAGGCAACGGCCAAACAAATCGAATCGTTGGAGTTGTCTTTTAAGGCAGCCGAGGCTCGCCTCAACGCCGGGGCTATCAATGCCGTAGAATATAATATTGCCAAAAACAACCTGGATCGTTCGCGGGCCAATTTGATTCAAGCCAAGTACGAATACATCTTCCGTACTAAAATACTGGACTTTTACCAAAGCAAACCGCTGACCCTGGAATAAACAGCGAAGAAATCAAACCGGATTTTATGTTGATTTTATAGATTTAGGGTATCCCTATAGTCTCAAATCCATAAAATCAATTTAAATCTATAGAATCCTTTAATCACTCATTACAAAAACATGGCTAAGAAATCATCTTCTCGTTTATGGTGGATACTCGGTGGCATTGTGCTGGCATTGGTAGCAGGGTTGGTTATAGCCAAGCAAGTAGGTTGGATCGGGCAGGTCAAACCTACGGAAGTAGAGTTTGCGAAAGTCAAAAAAACGGACATTATTGAGCGCGTGAGTGCTTCCGGAAAAGTCCAACCCGAAGTAGAAGTCAAAATCAGCCCCGACGTACCCGGTGAAATCATCGGTTTGTACGTTGAAGAAGGCGATTCCATTGTAAAAGGACAACTGTTAGCCAAAATTCGCCCCGACAACTACGAGGCCTTATTGGCTCGTTCACAGGCTGCCGTTAATGCCAATAAGGCAGATGTGGAACGTGCGAAAGCTTCTTTGGCGCAATCCAATGCCCAGTTGATTCGCGCCAAAACAGAATACGAACGTAATCAAAAACTGCTGGGGGAAAAAGTAGTTTCCGAAGCTGATTTTCAACGAACAGAAGCCGATTACCGGGTAGCCCAACAAAATGTAGAGGCCGGAAAAGCCTCGTTGGAAGCCTCCAAATTCAACGTTCAAAGCGCCGAAGCTGCTCTGCGCGACGCCGCCGAAAACTTACGCAAGACCACCATCTATGCTCCGCA
This sequence comes from Spirosomataceae bacterium, assembly GCA_046329125.1. Classification (GTDB taxonomy): domain Bacteria; phylum Bacteroidota; class Bacteroidia; order Cytophagales; family Spirosomataceae; genus Runella. Next base: position 307,563 of record JAXLVD010000006.1, read on the forward strand.
AAGCGGCACGATTTCCAAACTGAACGTGGAACTTGGCGACCGTGTGGTAGGAACGTCACAAATGGCAGGTACCGAAATGATGCGTATTGCCAACCTTAATAATATGGAAGTGCGGGTAGATGTCAATGAGAATGACATCGTTCGGGTAGCCCTCGGCGATACCGTTGATATCGAAGTGGACTCCTATGCCGACCGCAAATTTAAGGGCATAGTTACGGAAATTGCCAATACGGCCAACGGGATAGGTACTGCTTCTGCGGCCGCCTCCAATTCGACCGACGCCGTTACCGAATTTGAGGTAAAAATCAAAATTCTGAATTCCTCTTATCGTGACCTGATGGCCCGCCGTGCTAAAAAATCTTACCCTTTCAAACCGGGGATGACAGCCGCCGTAGAAATCATCACAGAACGTAAATCAGGTATTTTATCCGTGCCGATTGCGGCCGTAACTACCCGTGGGAAAGAGACAGATGACGAAAAGAAAGACGGAGAGAACGCGCCGCCGTCCTCCTCTAACAACAACGAACAAAAAGCAAAAAAAGAAGAAAAGCTCAGAGAATTGGTTTTCATCAATGATAAAGGGAAGGCAGCGATTCGGGAAGTGAAGACCGGCATCAGTGATTTTGAAAGTATTGAGATCGTTTCGGGCCTGAAAGAGGGAGAAGAAATTATCTCGGGGCCGTTTATCGAAGTTTCCAAGCGTTTGAAAGCGGGTACTTTAGTGACGAAAAAAGTTCCCAAAAAGAAAGACAGCAAAGAAGAATCAGGAAGCGATAAATAAATGTTCGCTATCAGACATAGGGGAGATGCCCATCAGGGTATCTCCCTTTTTGTTTTTATGCCTCACAACTTTCAGTTGGGTATTCATACTAAAAACATTTCTTCGCTTTTTAAGTAACCCCACCTAAATCCTCCCCTGTGAGGGAGACTTTATTTGTCTGATAATCAGAGCTATAAAGTAACCTCAAATGCTTGAAAACTTTTGCTTGACTACTTAAATATCCTATTTTTGAGGGAAAGTAGCTAAATTTGCCTGCATATTGCTCCTAACCTATGAGACGTTTACGCTACTTATTGCTTTTTGCAGCAGGCTTTTATACCCTTCCGGGCTTTACACAAACCGAATTTCGTCTTGGAATTGAAGCAAGAGACAAATTTACCAAGCGTACACTCTACCCGATTGTCTCTGTATTAGCCGTCAATACCGAAACAGAGTTAGCGGGTCAGATGGTCAATGATGCTTACGTAGTAAAGGTAAAACCCGGCATTCAATACCAAGTCTTTGTAGCGCTTCAAGAGTATAAGACCTATCGCCAAACGCAGACTTTTGAGCCGGGAACCGATCCGGTCAACGGCATTTCTCCTTTCATTGTTGATTTAGAATCTCTTCATCCGCCTAAAACATTTACGGTAGCCGCAAGTGAGAGCAGCGGACATACCATTTTGATCATCGATAAAGCCAAACGGGCAGTAGTACAGGGGGCGGTCATTAGTTTAAAAGAGAACCGAAGCGGCCAAGCAATCCCGGTCAAAAAGAACCCGAACGTAGGAGGCAGTTGGCTGGCCGAATTAAAAGATACCGAACAATACACTTTAGAAGTATCTGCCCCTGATTACGAAACCTACCAAGAAATCATCAGAATCAGAACAGGAGAGGGTATCGAAATACCGCTGGTTCGCATTCCGAAGCAAGAGTTGAAACTGTTAGCTGTAGATGCTCTCACCAACAAACCCATTGCGGCCCAATTCAAACTGAGTGACGATATAAAAGAAAGCTATACGGGTGCTACCACTCTTGAAGCAAGTCTTTTTAACCCAACTGTTGTCGTTCAAAAACAGCCCTACCATCTGACTGTAACGGCTAATGGTTATCGACGACATGAATCCCAGATAGCGGTAAATGCCGAACTTCCCGCAGGGCAGTCCCCTCAACTTATCAGGTTATCGAAAACAGATGTTGTGCTCAAAATAAAAATCTTTGAAGAGCAAACATCCCAACCGCTCGCGGCCAACTTACGTGTCATTGACTTAACCGATAAGCGCCTTATCTTAAACATCAAAGGTACCCCCAACGGGCAAGCGGCTACGCCCCTTAATCCGGAACATCGTTATAACATAGAAGCCGAAGCCAAAGGTTATATGCCTTACCAACAACCGCTGGAAAAGGTGATGCCGATGTTTGGAGAAAACAATGAACTGACCGTTAAACTTCCCAAAATAGGAGATACTTATATCAGCTTATCGGCGGTTAATGCGTCCACGGGGCAACCGATCCTTGCCACTTACCGAATTACCGCTTCCCTTACCGAGCAAACCACCGAACTCAAAGGAAAAGTCGGAGTGCCTTCATTAAAATACAAAATCAACGAACCGGATATTTACCATATTGAAACCATCGCCCCCGGGTATAGCCCGTTCAAACAGGATATAGATGCCGAAGAAATGAAGGTAGGGCAAGTGTTCACCTATCAAGCCAAAATGGTAACCGACCCTACAAAACCGGCAGTGACTGCTATACATTTTTTTGCATTTAAAATACTGGATGCCAATACCAAGCGCTCAATACCTCACCTGCGTTTTAAGGTATCCAATTTAGCCACACAAAAAGCCGTTCCGGTACGGCTCAAGTATTCGGATGCCCGAGTTAATTTACAGTTAGGCCAAACCTACGTAGCAGAGTTCGAAGCCAACGGGTACGAACCTATCACTACCCGCATTGAGACGGCCGAGTGGGCCAAGCGGGGAGAATATTTCTCTCAAGTTGCGATGGTACCCCTCAAACGAACTGCTGCCGTCAAAAACAAGCCAACGGTTAACGAGAAAATATTTGACAATATCAAAGCAGGGCAATCGCTGACAATTGAGGACAACGTTTATTTTGATCAAAGCAGCTATATTTTACGGACGGAAGCCTACGGTCAACTCAACCGTTTGGCAGCCATTATGATCAAAAATTCCGAAATTCACATTGAAATCGTCGGCCATACTGATAACGTCGGGGACCCGCGTCTCAATCAAACTCTGTCCGAACAGCGCTCTAAAGTCATTGCGAATTACTTAGCCAATCAGGGTGTGAGCGAAGCCAATATTGCCCACCGGGGCGAAGGGCAAACCAAGCCTATTGCCCCCAACGATACCGAAGAAAACCGCCAACGCAACCGACGAGTGCAGTTTTTAGTGAGATAGAATCGGGAAGTTCTTATCGCTGTCAAACATTTTATCCATTTTGCATGACCCTGAACCGGCCTTTTTCGACTTTCCGGCCATAAGCCACAATTGATTACATTCCATTTGTACCGAATTGCCACAATTGAACATCGTATGAGATAAATTTAAGTACAGAAAAACACCTTGCTCAATGGGTTGAGTTCATTAAAATCGGAGACTTCTGCATGAATCGAAATCTGTATCAAAACTCCTAATCTTGACCTTTATATCCTAAAACATTTCCTCTTCCAACTCCTCGTCGCCGCCCACTTTGTTTTTTCCTTCCAGAATCTCCAAAATAGGCTTAATTTGGTAGATGCTGCGATTATAGCGATTGCTGAGCAGAATAATCACAAATTTTTCCTTGGGACTAAACCACATCAGCGTATTATACCCTTTCCACCAACCGGTATGATACACGTATTTCGGCTCACGGGTTTCTTCATTGACGTGCATCCGGAAGCCGTAACCGTAATTTTTAACTCCGTGTCGTTCAAAACTGCGCGGCGTAAAAGCTTCTTTGATGGTTTCCGGCTTTAAAACACAACCCCCGTTCAATCCCGAATACCAACGAAAAATATCATCCATGGTAGAATAAACTCCCTTATCTCCTACTACATCATCGTAATTGTCTTTGGACAGACGACGGTTGTATTGATACCCTGCGGTACGAAATTGATTGAGAGAATCATTATGACTTGTGACCAACCACGTGTTTTTCATCCCTAAAGGATTAAAAATAGACTGCCTCAGGAAATCTTCAAACTTCTGTCCGGAGACCTTTTCTACAATGGTTGCCAACAATGCATAGTTGGTGTTGCTGTAACTGAAATAGCGATTCGGGATATTGTACAGTTTCGGTTTTACGGCGCAATACCACCGCACAATATCATCATTAGTAGGATACGGATTTCGTTTACGAACACTGTCAGTTAACACATACGCGTAATTGGGCAAGCCGCTGCGGTGAGCTAATAAGGTTTTGACTTGGATACCGGAATAGGGAAAATTAGGGATAAACTTCTGAATTGAATCGTCCAAACTCAATTTACCGGCTTCATAGAGTTTCAGAATAGCTACCGCCGTGAATGTCTTGGAAAGAGAAGCCAATTGAAATTTGGAATCTGAGCAAAGCGTGTCTTTCTTTTCTACTTGAGCGTATCCGCAGGAATTACGATAGAGTACAATGCCCTGCTGGGCAATAAGGACATTGCCATTAAACCGTTCCAACTTAAACTTACGCCGAAATAAGGAGTCCAAACGGGCTGATTTTTCATCAGCCTTGATCCGTTTTCTCAGTTGGGCGGTTCGTTCCGTAGTAAGGGAGGAGTCGGTAACACAATCGGCAAGCGCATTATGAAGAGCTTCGGCTTGCTGCTGATTACCGGTGTTACTGCAGGAAAAGACAACAATTAACGCCGGTATAATGAGGGTTTTGAACATAATGAGTGGGTTATAAGTAATGGGTAGGTGTATTGAGTACAATGGCTACGCAATACGATGACTCACTACTCCATACCCACATCTCAATGACAAATTTAATAAAAAAGGCTTTGACTGCAAGCCAAAGCCTTTCCAAAATGGGATATAAATTTAAAAATGAAATCTATCTCAACGCTTATTTACCCCCGGTTTTCGCAGGAGCAGCCGTTTTATTAGCTACCACTTCTCCTTTTAAAGTGAGATAAACCGTACCGTTTTCGGCATTGCTCGGAACAGTTACCGTTTTATTGAAGGGTCCCATTACACCGGCATTGAATGTAGCCTTTACTGTACCTTTTTTGTTGGGCAATACCGGCTCACGAGTCCATTCAGGAGTAGTACAACCGCATGAAGCAGCTACATTGCCTAACACAATAGGATCTGTTCCGGTATTTGTAAATTCAAATACATAACTTACGGGCTTACCTTGCTCGATTTTACCAAAATCATTTTCGTTCTTGGCAAACTTTATAACTCCTTTTTGTGCAAAGCTAACTGCGCTGAATGCTAAAACTGCTACGAAAAGTGAAAAAGCCTTTTTCATGTTTTTTATAAAATTTAGTTTTGTAAAAGTTGGTTGCTTGTGTAACAATAATTGTATCAGCAAAAGTTTTGCCAAACGTTGTATTTGCTTAAAAATTTATGACAAAGTAAAGGAAAAAAGTTGTATTTTGAAACATTACCTATTTTCCCTTATATTTACTTGCCAAAACAACGAAACCCAATAAATCATTTATTCATCCAGAAACGTGATAGAGAACGAACTTGTGACCGACTTTATTGCGCTTACGCGCCGGGATATTCTGAACGATTTTCGTTTAGTATGTGAGAGCCGACAAGCCAGCTTGTTAGGCAGAAAAGATGTAATGGGAGGTCGAGCAAAGTTCGGGATTTTCGGTGATGGTAAAGAATTGGCGCAGGTAGCCATGGCCAAAGTATTTCGCAAAGGGGATTTTCGTTCCGGTTATTACAGAGACCAAACCGTCGTTGCTGCCCTTGGAAACCTCACCTGGCAGCATTTTTTTTCTCAGTTATACGGCCATGCGGACGTAAATTTTGACCCCCATACCGCCGGCCGGTCCATGAATAATCATTACACCACACGTTATTTAGACGAAAACGGACTTTGGCTTCCTCAAACTAATACCTATAATCATATCAACGATTTGGCCCCTACTGCCGGACAGGTGCCCCGTTCGGTGGGATTGGCTTATGCGTCCAAACTTTATCGCCAAAATGAACACCTTTGGTCCATGACCGATTTCTCCGATAAAGGCAACGAAATTACCTTTGGTACCATCGGCGATGCTTCTACATCGCAGGGTATGTTTTGGGAAACCATGAATGCTGCCGGAGTATTGCAGGTACCCTTATTAATGTCAGTATGGGATGATGGTTTCGGCATTTCAGTACCCGTGGAATACCAAACAACAAAGGCCAGTATTTCTAAGGCTATGGCAGGCTTACAACGGCAGAAAGGAGAGAACGGCATTGAAATATTGACGGTAAAAGCGTGGGATTATATAAGTTTGCTCGAAACCTATCAAAAAGCGGCTGACATTTGCCGTCAACAACACGTACCTGTGCTCGTTCATGTACAGGAGGTAACTCAACAGCAGGGCCATTCTACCTCGGGTTCACACACACGATACAAGTCTGCCGAACGATTGGCTTGGGAGCAGGAATGGGATTGTAACTTGAAATTCAAAGAATGGATTTTAGATAACGGATACGCTGCTTCAGAGGAGTTAGAAGAAATTGAAGAAACGGCCAAGAAAGTGATTCGTCAACAACGCAATGAAGCTTGGAAAGCATTCAGCGAATCCATTTTGCATGAACAAAACGAAGCCGTAGCTCTTCTGGAATCAGCGGCGGGAGAAAGTCGTTTTTCGTCCGACTTGCTTCAATTGGCGAATGACCTTCGTCGGGAAATTGTGCCTTTGCACCGCTACAATACCGTCGCCATCCGCAAGGCACTGCGTATCCTGCGTTTTGAACCGGGCTCGGCTCGTGAAGCTATGATACAGTGGCTAAAGAAAAATACCGAAATCAATCACGACCGTTTCAGTTCTCATTTATACAGTCAATCACCCGAATCACCGCTGAAAGTAACTCCGGTAGCACCAAAATATCAGGATGATGTGGCTTTTTTTGACGGCAGAGAGATTGTTAGGGCTAATTTTGACGCACTTTTTGAAAATGACCCTCGCATTGTTGCTTTGGGTGAAGACGTCGGCAAAATCGGTGATGTCAATCAGGGATTTGCAGGATTGCAGGAAAAATTCGGCGAACTGCGTATTACCGATACCGGAATTCGTGAAACGAGCATTATCGGACAAGGGATCGGGTTGGCAATAAGAGGATTGCGCCCTATCGTGGAAATACAATATTTCGATTATATTTTTTATACCCTTGCTACCTTGACCGACGATTTGGCATCGCTTCACTACCGTACTAAAGGCGGTCAAAAAGCGCCGGTCATTATCCGTACCCGCGGGCATCGGTTGGAAGGTATTTGGCACTCCGGCTCTCCTATGGCCTCGGTAATTCACAGTTTACGGGGCCTGCACGTATGCGTTCCGCGCGATTTCACTCAAGCGGCCGGTATGTACAACACTCTCTTAAAAGGCGACGACCCGGCTTTGGTAGTGGAACCTCTCAACGGCTACCGTCTCAAAGAACGAATGCCCGATAATTTAGGGAAGTTTTATGTACCGCTCGGAGAGCCTCAAATCCTGCGGGAAGGTTCGGATATAACTATTGTCACCTACGGTTCCATGTGCCGTATTGTGATGGAGGCCGCCGAGCAACTGGCGCAAATCGGTATCAGTATGGAAGTAATTGATGTTCAAACCTTGCTTCCTTTTGATATTAATGGAGCCATTATTGAATCGGTAAAGAAGACCAATCGCGTCATTTTTGCTGACGAAGATATGCCGGGAGGCGGCTCCGGCTACATGATGCAGCAAGTATTGGACAAACAAGATGCCTATAAATGGCTGGACGCAGCCCCTCGCTGTATCTCTGCCAAGCCGCATCGTCCTGCCTATAGTTCGGACGGGGATTATTTCTCTAAACCTAATACCGAAGATGTATTTGAGGCCGTGTATGCATTGATTCACGAGGCTGAACCGGAGCAATTTCCGACGCTTTACTGAGCTTTTCTGACTTCCAAACCTATCCCTTCGCCCGCAAGTAAAATTGCGGGTTTTTTATAGGCTTCTGATGAAAATCAGCTTATTTTCTGATTGGGTTTATTAGGTTGTGGCTGGAATCGCTAATTTTGCGCTTCATTTACAAGGATATACCTAACCGGCAAGTATGAATTTTAAACTGACGCAAGTACCCGACCGCACCGCAAAACCTCGCCAGCACGGCCTGACCATGGTCATGGATAAAGGGCTGAGCATTCGCCAGATCGAAGATATGCTTGATATTGCTGCCCCGCATATTGATATTGTAAAGCTTGGATGGGCTACTTCTTTCGTGACTCCGAATCTTAAAGATAAAATCGCCGTTTACAAAAATGCCGGCATCCCCGTTTATTTCGGCGGTACTCTTTTTGAAGCTTTTGTAGTACGTAATCAATTTGAAGATTACCGGCGTTTGATTGATGAATACGGCTTAGAATACGCCGAAGTTTCGGACGGGTCAGTAGATATGCCGGCCGAAATCAAATGTGATTTTATCAGAGTACTGGCCGAACAAGTGAAGGTCCTGTCGGAAGTCGGCTCGAAAGATGAGACAAAGATCATTCCTCCGTATAAATGGATCCAATTGATGAAAGCTGAACTCGAAGCCGGTGCTTGGAAAGTGATCGGAGAAGCTCGCGAATCGGGCAATGTAGGCCTGTTTCGTTCCAGCGGAGAAGTGCGGCAAGGATTGGTAGAAGAGATTTTAACTCAGGTTCCTAATAAAGATATTATTTGGGAGGCCCCTCAAAAAGCCCAACAGGTTTGGTTTGTGAAGTTGCTGGGGGCGAATGTCAATTTGGGCAATATCGCTCCCAACGAAATCATTCCCCTCGAAACCATTCGCCTCGGCCTTCGGGGAGACACCTTCGGTCATTTTCTCAACGAAAAAACCCGCAAACGCTGGAAATTGTCGAAGTAGTTTTGAAAGTCCACAGTCAATGGTCCACAGACGACAACAAATGGCTTAAAAATAATTATCCAAATGGCATTTAAGTTTGAACAATTAGTAGTTTGGCAAAAAGCTATTGAGTTAAGCGGCTTGATTCATGAACTTACCCTTAATTTCCCCAAAGAAGAATTGTTTATTCTTACTGCTCAAATTAAGCTGGCAGCAGACTCAGTTTCTCTTAATATTGCTTGAAGGCTCAACCGGACAAACTAATGCTGAATTCGGATGCTTTTTAGGTTATGCTATACGTTCCGGAATGGAAGTAGTTTCCTGTTTATACATAGGGCATCATCGAAATCTTATCAATAGCTCAGATGTTACAAAGCTTTATTCGGCGGTTGAACAAATAATTAAAATGTCTCAATCCCTGAAAAATTCACCTTGATAAAAAAATAGTCCATGAACAATAATTCGGCAGTAAACAGTAACACTAAGGTTTTCTATGGACTGTAGACCGTGGACTATGGACTGCCGACTATAAACTAAAAAACAAAAAAATGGAAATCATCTCGCAAATCATTGACTTTTTTCTTCATCTCGACAAATACTTAGCCCAAATAATCAACGATTACGGCACCCTCACTTACCTGATCTTATTTTTGATTGTATTTACCGAAACAGGCTTGGTAGTCATGCCGTTGCTACCGGGTGATTCGCTTTTGTTCGCTACGGGCGCCTTAGCTGCTTCAACGGGGGCTTTAAATCCTTGGTTTGTGATTCCTTTGTTGATTGTAGCTGCTTTAATGGGCGATAATGTCAACTATTTTGTGGGGAAATTTTTGGGAGGTACTATCAAAAAACGAGAACGTATCCTGTTCTTTAAACGCGAATATTTAGAGCAAACGGAGGCATTTTATGCGAAGCACGGCGGCAAAACGGTCATCATGGCTCGTTTTATTCCGATTGTCCGCACTATTGCTCCCTTTGTGGCCGGAGCCGGAAGCATGACCTATTCCAAGTATATTGTGTTCTGTATCATTGGGGCCCTACTGTGGGTACCTACCCTGACCATGTTGGGATTTTTCTTCGGCAATTTGCCTATTGTGAAGAACAATTTTGAAATCGTTATCTTCGGCATTATCGGTATCTCCGTTCTTCCGATGGTATGGCAGTTTGTTAAAGCCAAATTTATGACTCCTAAAGTGAGTTAAAAACTAAGTTACCCATATCAAAAAAAGCGCGGTGAAGAGAGTTTCACCGCGCTTTTTTTGATGTTTTAATGCTTTATAAATCAGTATTTCAACGTCGTATCAGCCGGACTGTCGGCGGGGCCTTTGTCTTTTTTTCCGAATACCGATACGTTTACGTAACGTTTGGGATATTGACGAAAGTTGGTCATCAGCTTGTTTACACTCACGATCGTACGGTTCAGGTTATCATACAGAGCCTGATCTTTCAGCAATTTGCCGGCTGTACCTTGTCCCTGTTCCAAGGCAGTCAGTGATTTTTGAAGTGAAGCAATGGCACTGTTGGCTTGTGCTAAGGTCTGACCGATACGCAATGCTTTGAGTGAATCGGTGGTGGTAAGCAAATTTCCTAAAATAGGTTTGATGCTTTTTTCCGTTTCGAGCAATGACGCAGAAAGTGCATTGACATTGGCCAAGGTAGCCACAATCGCCTGACGATTTTGGTCGATCGTCGCATTGATTCCTAAAGCCGTTTTGTCGGTAGTAGCCAGCAATTTATTCAGCGCATACCCCGTTTGGTCAAATTGTTTAACCACCCGATTGAGATTAATAATCAGCGAATCAGCATTTTTCACTACCGGCAGTGCCTGCTCCTGCAACAATGCCTGAATTCCTTTTTCAGTATCAGGCAGAAGGGTATCTCCCTGTTGAAGTTGCTTGCCTCCGGCCGCCATTCCCAAAACCAAAGCACTTCCGCCTAACAACTCGGAGGTCAACAGGGCTTTCGTACCTTTTGTGACAATGATATTTTTTTGAATTTCGAGCGTTACCAAAACTTTATTCCCTTTGTTTTGGAGCAGTTCTATGTTTTTTACCTGTCCAACCTGTACCCCGTTAAGTTTGATAGGGTTAGAGGGTTGCAGCGAACCGACATTATCAAAAACGACGTAATATTTGTATTTACTTGAAAAAAAATCAGCGCCTTTCAAAAAATTAAAACCGAAGTAAAGCATAGTAATCGTTACGATAGCCATCAATCCGACTTTTGCTTCTTTAGAGATTTTCATGCCTGCAAGATGTGTATTATCAGCTTTTTAACTGACAACAAGTTGTATGAATATAAGTTATTTTGACTCTACTTCCTCTTTGTACTGCTTAAATGCCTGAAATATGGATTCACAAATTTCATCCTGACCTTCTTCCGAATTAAGGTATTTTTCTTCTTCAGCATGACTCAAAAAACCGGTCTCTACCAATACACTGGGCATGGCTGTTTGCCAAAGTACCATAAATCCTGCCTGCTTCACTCCTCGACTGTTTCGACCCGCATGTTTTTTAAACTGCCTTTCTACTTTTCCCGCAAAATTTAAACTGCTTGCGATATACGCATTTTGCCGATTGGCCAACATGATATAGGCCAACGGTGAATTCGGGTTAAAGCCTTTGTACTTTTCTTCGTAATCTTTTTCCAACAGAATAACGGCATTCTCTCGCTTGGCCACTTCCAGATTTTCGTCCGATTTGTGCAACCCCATCACAAAAGTTTCTGTACCTGAGGGGCTAACCTTATTTTTAGGAAGCGAATTACAGTGAATGGAAATGAACAGATCGGCTTTACGACGATTAGCAATATTGGAACGTTCGCTCAAATCCACAAATTTGTCGGAAGCGCGGGTTAAAATCACTTTTACATCCGGCATTTCGGTCTTAATCTTACGGGCCAACAACATAGTAATTTCCAACACAACGTCTTTTTCCCGCGAGATACGCCCTCGGGTGCCGATGTCTTTCCCTCCGTGTCCTGCGTCAATGACGACCACATTAATACCGCCTTCAGCATCCGACTTGAAAGTAAAGCTACAAAAGGCAATCCAGCTAAAAATCAGTAGGGTTTTAAGAACACTAAACATGGATTTATTTCAAAGTTTTGCAGTTATTGCGAATAAAATCATTTTTTGTATTCCACAATAAATTAAAGAGCCAAAACTTTCTGAATTTTGAGCAAAAGGCTACGGAAGAAAGTTTTAGGCTAATTTTCTACAAAGAAACTCAAAAATAGAATAATTATTGCACAAAGGCACTTATACGCCCTCTGCTACGACTTCTTTTACGCCGGGGACCATCTGGGTTAACAGGTTTTGGATGCCTGCTTTCAGCGTCAAGGTAGAAGACGGACAACCGCTGCAAGACCCCTGTAATAATACTTTGACTGTACCCGTAGCTTCTTCAAACGAATGAAAAGAAATAGCCCCTCCGTCAGATTCTACGGCAGGGCGTACATAATCTTCCAAAACGGTTTTGATCTGACGCACTTCAGGACTATCGGTGTCTAAAACAGCGGTGTTCCGTTCAATGGTCTTTTGTTCAAAAACAGGGTGGTTTTCTTCGAAATAAATTTTCAAAAACTGCTTGGTATCCAAGATCACGTCGCCCCAGTCGGTGGTATCGTCTTTGGTAAGCGTTAAAAAGTTGGAAGCTAAAAACACCCGTTGCACAAACGGAAACTGAAACAAATCGCCTGCCAACGGAGACGATTTTCCTTCTTCCTGTGTTGATTTCAGGTCGGGATAATCAAAAGAAAGGCCCTCAGGAACCAATTCAAAGTTTAGTACAAACTTCATCGAATTAGGATTCGGGCTGGCTTCTGTATAAATGAATACGGGTTGCATAGTAAAAGTATGACTCGTTGTTTGATACATCAAAATAAGTACACAATCTTTAAAAGACCGTTCTTATTGCAACAAAACTTTCAGCATTTTGGTTTGCCAAATGCTTCTTCAGTTGAGTCGCAGGCAAAAAGTAAACACTAAAAAAGGGACAATCTTCTGAGATCATCCCTTTTAGTAAAACGGGTAAGAATCGGTTTATTTCTTTCCTCCCCCGTTCTTGGGCTGATTATTCCCCTTATTAGAGTTATTAGCAGGTTTATTAGTATTGTTGACCGGTTTTGTTTCAGCAGAGTTTGGGGCTGTCGGTGCCTTACCTGCACCGGCCGCATTAGCCGAGGGATTATTTCCACTGCCTCCACCGCTCTTTTTCTTTTTGTTTTTCCGATTGTGCGTATTGTTATTCTCCCGGTCGCGATTGCTGAATTTCTTGTCCATTTTGGTCAAATCGCTGTTGATTCCGGCAACAGGAAGAGCTAATACTGCTTCTTGTGTTTCCAAAACATCTAAAGAGACCGGCTTTTCGCCTTTAGCATTCATCTTCAGGATTTCGTTGACCTTATCCAACGTGATGGGGTGCCAGGTAGTACTGTCGTTCTCGTAGCCAAACCACATGATTTTCTTAAAAATGTCGGTTTTTTGCAAATGCGCCCTTCCCTTTTGGGTCTGTAACGGCGCATCTACGTGCGGAATATCCTTAAGCGCATCAATGTAGGTTTCTAACTCATAGTTCAGACAACACTTCAACCGCCCGCACTGCCCGGAAAGTTTGGTGGGGTTCAACGATAAATTTTGATAACGCGCCGCAGAGGTGGTAATATTTTTGAAATCTGTCAACCACGTAGAACAACACAGTTCGCGTCCGCAGGCGCCGATGCCTCCCAGTCGTCCGGCTTCCTGACGAAGGCTGATCTGGCGCATTTCGATACGGGCCTTAAATTCAGCCGCCAATACCTTGATCAACTCCCGGAAGTCTACACGCTCATCAGCAGAATAGTAAAAAGTAGCCTTGGTATTGTCTGACTGAAACTCAACATCTGACAGTTTCATATTGATTTTCAACTCTTTGACCATCTCGCGAGCACGGTACATGGTCGTCAGATCGCGAGCAATACTCTGCTCGTGTTTTTCGAGATCGCGTTGATTGGCAATGCGATAAATGCTTTTGAGGTTATCGTCGTTGGCTATTTTCTTTTTTACCATTTGCAAACGAACCAAATCCCCTTGCAAAGAAACGGCTCCGATATGGTACCCGGACGTCATTTCACAAACGACATAGTCTCCGGTATGAAGGTCGAGTTGATTTGTATTTCGAAAATATTCTTTACGACCGCCTTTAAATTTGACTTCCACTACATCAAAACGCTTCAATACCGGCACCTCCATATCGCTTAGCCAATCGAAGACGTTCATTTTATTACAACCGCCCGTGCTGCAAGCCCCGTTATTTTGACAACCGGCTGTTTTTCCGGTGAGTCCGCTCGTCCCGCATCCGCCGGTTGAGCATGATTTACAACCCATAATTTATAGATTAGTGAGTAGTGGGTAGTGAGTAGTGGGTAATGGACATTTTAATACTGACCAAAATCCACGAATCAATATCCCCTAATCATTATAACGTATCAAATCCAATCCAATATCTTTACGATAGTATTTTCCCTCGAATTGAACGGCCGCTGCCGCTTTTTGCGACTTATTGACGGCGCCTTCGAGCGAATTAGCGAGTGCCGTCAGTGCCAACACCCGCCCGCCGTTGGTAAGAACCTCACCTTTATCATTCGCAGCAGTTCCTGCGTGAAAAACTACTACATCATCTGTTCTTTCTACATCCGTAATTTTCTTACCTTTTTCGTACCCCTCAGGGTATCCTCCCGAAACCAAAACGGTAGTAACGGCCGTTTGGGAAGAGATGGTAAAATCGCTTTCTGCCAATTTTTGATCGGCGGTGGCCAGTAAGAGCGTTACCAGATCGGACTGAATGCGCGGCAATACCACTTCGGTTTCCGGATCGCCCATGCGTGCATTGTATTCAATCACATAAGGCTCTGATTTTACATTCATCAAACCGATAAAAATAAAACCTACGTAATGTATTCCCTCCGCCTGCAAGCCTGCCAACGTAGGCTTGACAATCTTTTGTTCGACTTTTTTCAGGAAGTTTTCATCGGCAAATACCACGGGTGACACGGCTCCCATTCCTCCGGTATTAGGTCCGGTATCTTTTTCTCCGATACGCTTGTAGTCTTTGGCTTCGGGTAAAATTTTGTAGTTGACTCCATCGGTCAATACAAATACCGACACTTCAATGCCTTTCAAAAACTGCTCTATAACTACTTTATTGCCGGCATTGCCAAATTTAGCCTCGACCAAAATATCGTTCATCGCCGTTTTTGCCGTTGCCAACGTTTCGGCAATAATAACTCCTTTTCCGGCGGCCAAGCCATCGGCTTTCAGTACAATAGGCAGCGAATGTGAGGATAGATAGGCCAGTCCCTCTTCAAGCGTATCGGGAGTAAATGTGCGGGAAGAAGCCGTTGGAATTCCATATTTAAACATGAAATTTTTGGAAAAGTCTTTGCTTCCTTCCAACTGAGCCCCCCTTCGGTCGGGGCCGACAATCTTCACCCGTGCCAATTCGGGCCGTGCTTTCAGAAAATCAACAATACCATTGACAAGGGGTTCTTCCGGCCCTACGATCACTAACTTGATCTTTAAATCAACGATAGCCTTGGCAATTGCCTCAAAGTCGTTGAAACTGATGGGTAAATTGGTGGCTATTTGGGCTGTACCGGCATTACCGGGGGCAACGTATAACTCATCACAGTGTGGACTTTGGGTTATTTTCCACGCAAAAGCGTGTTCACGACCACCCGAACCCAAAATTAAAATATTCATCTTTTTAGTGTAAAGTGTCAAGAATGAGTGTCAAGCGCAAATCAAAAAGTGTGGGTTCCACTTTCCACTTTCCCCTTTTCACTTAGTTAGCTACTTCAGACAAGAACTTGATACGCATCAGTCGAAGCTCATCTTCGGTTATATCATCCTCATTTAATTCCTCTAAGGCTACTTTAATGCTATCTGTTTCTGCCGTCATAAAATAATCGTAAATATCGTGTTGACGATCACGATCCATAATTTGATTTATGTAATAATCCAGATTCAGTTTAGTGCCGGAGTAGCAAATGTGTTCGATCTCCTCAATCAATTCATCCATTGCCAATCCTTTTGACTCAGCGATTTCGTCTAAATCTACTTTTCGGTCAATCTGCTGAATGATAAAGATTTTGACTTTTGACTTATTGGCCGCAGACTTTACTACGACATCCTTAGCGGTCTCAATCTCATTTTCTTCAACGTATTTTGTGATCAAATCAATGAAAGGTCGACCGAATTTTGACACTTTCCCCATCCCTACCCCGTTGATTTGGGCCATTTCCTGCGAAGTGGTCGGGTAGGTTGTCGCCATTTCTTCCAACGACGGGTCTTGGAAAATCACGTAAGGAGGCAAGTTTTTTTCTTTTGCCAGTTTTTTACGCAATGCTTTCAATAAACCTAAAAGCGCCTCATCGTAGGCATTACCGCCTCCTGCCGGAGCCAAATCGGTAACGTCTTCATCATCGTTTGATTTTTGTGTTTCGCTTTCGTCAAACGTATGGTCTTTAGAAATGGTAATCGGATAAGGGTCACTGATGTACTTGATCCCTTTTTCACTGAGTTTCAGCACTCCGTAGTTTTCAGCATCTTTTACCAAGTAGCCTAAAATCACTAATTGACGAATAATAGAACGCCAGTATTCGACGCCGTATTCTTCCCCTTCTTCCTCATCTTTAAACTTGCCGGCACCGTACATTTCCAGTTTATCATGCTCGTAGCTGGTCACGTAAATATTGTCGGTAGCCGTGATCAGATCAGCAATATGGTCACCGTCAAAACGCTGATCGGTTTGTTGAATGGCTTTCAGGATCAAAACCGCTTCGTCCTGAATTCTGATTTTAGGAGTAGGTTTGACGCAGTTGTCACAAAAACCGCAGTCTTTCTCCATGTATTCCCCAAAATAGCTCAGTAATTGACGACGACGGCAAGCGCCCAAGTTGGCATAAGCCACCATTTCATTGAGTAAATGACGGGCATTATCGCGCTCAGTGACCGATTTATCCTTATTGAATTTTTCCAGTTTCTGAATGTCCTCCAAATTGTAGAACATGATACAGTTGCCTTCCAATCCATCCCGACCGGCACGGCCCGTTTCCTGATAGTAGCCTTCGAGCGACTTAGGAGCGTCGTAGTGAATCACAAAGCGTACATCGGGTTTATCAATTCCCATCCCGAAGGCGATCGTGGCTACGATTACATCCGCTTCTTCATTGAGGAACGCATCCTGATTGTGCATCCGTGTTTGTCCGTCCAAACCGGCGTGATAAGGGAGCGCCTTTATATCGTTAACACTCAATAGGTTAGCCACTTCCTCTACGGTCTTACGGCTCAGGCAATAAATAATTCCGGACTTTCCTTTATTATTTTTAATGTATTTGATGAGCTGTTTGTTGACATCCCCCAGTTTCGGACGTACTTCGTAATACAGATTTTTACGGTTGAACGACGACTTAAAAAGTGCCGATTCTTCCATTCGCAGGTTCTTGGCAATATCTTGCTGTACCTTAGGGGTTGCCGTAGCGGTCAACGCAATCAGCGGCAGATTGGGGTTGATGTTATCAATGATACCCCGGATACGACGATATTCCGGTCTGAAATCATGTCCCCATTCCGAAATACAGTGGGCTTCATCTACGGCGACAAAAGAAATATTGGTTCGTTGTAAGAAGTCAAGGTTTTCTTCCTTGGTCAGTGATTCCGGCGCAATGTAAAGCAGTTTTAGGGAACCGTCGAGGGCATCCTTCTTTACTTTATTTATTTCTGCTTTATTCAGTGTGGAATTTAAAAATTGGGCATTAATGCCAAACGCATTGAGTTGATCTACCTGATTTTTCATTAAGGCAATCAGCGGAGAAATTACAATCGCAACCCCCTCAGTGGTAATGGCAGGCAATTGATAACAAAGGGATTTGCCGGCTCCCGTGGGCATAATCACAAAAGTGTTATTACCTTTCATGATGCTATTGATGATAGCTTCTTGCTCCCCTCTGAACTGACTGTAACCGAATATCTCTTTGAGTCGCTCTTTGAGCGTATGTTGTACGCCTGTTTCTTCCTGAATCATCCTCTTTCTTTGTATTTATGCTTTTACTCCCTGATTTACAGGGCTTTGTATAGCTTTATTAGTGAGTTAAACAGTTAACTAATCAATTGTTATCGGTTCTGACCCGAATTTTGGAACACCCTATCAGGTACACCCAATAACTGAATTTGAAATTAGTAAAAATTATCAAATTCGGCACAACAAATTTTTGTCAACAAAAACTTGTCTTTTTTTTCGGGAAGGCTCTATCAGCATCTACAAAGAACTGACAACCAAGTTCTTGCAAGGTTTTTCCTCTTCCGAAAAAATTGAGTTTTTTATTCGAAAATAATCTGTTTGTCGGATTTAATTTATCGCATACGCTCTTGCGAACGAACAAATTTCTCATCGCGACGAATAAAACGGTTGGCTAAGACGTTGGCTAACATCGCCAATACGAGGGAATAAAAGCCGAGACCGAAGGTACCGGAAACAGTCGGTTCAAAAAAGTCATTGGCTCTGCCGAAGATAAAATACATGATCAATCCCGTAAGGATAGTCATAAGAATGGAATTGGCGGCGCAGATACCGGACTGCAATAACCGATTTTTGTATTGAAAGATGGCAAAAATGGCGACCCCGGCTACAATTCCTCCCAGTAAGGCCAAATACCAAACAGGATTTACAGAAGAAGTGATACCCTGACGGTGGGTCAGTCGGAGGGCTGTCAAATGAGCCGATTGGGTAGCATCTGAAGATACTTTATCCCAAATAGGCAATGTGATCATCCCGACCATTCCGGCGGCTACGAGTGCCAAAAAAAAGGTTTGAATGCGTTGAAGCATAACTTATAAATCTTTATCGGTGGTTAGGTAAAATAGGTTTTATAAAAAACGGATGGCAAAGGTAAGCAATTGAATACGATTTTGGAACACGCCCAAAGCGGAAGATTTTGCCTGGAAAGTGCTCGGTCATGGGCGGCTTTAGTTTAGTATTTTGAGAGATAAACTGTACTTTTACGCCAAACTTAGCCTTATAATTTTTTTCGGAATATGCTTTCAAAAACTTTTGGCAGTGCCGTTTATGGGGTAAATGCTGCCATGATAACCATTGAAGTGACCGTAGGACAGGGGATGCGTTTTTTTATGGTGGGCCTTCCCGACAGCGCTGTCAAAGAAAGTGAACAACGCGTAGAAGCATCTCTCAAATACTTTAACTACCGAATGCCTCGCCAAAAAGTGGTAGTCAACTTGGCCCCGGCCGACATTCGCAAAGAAGGCTCCGCCTATGACCTTCCTATTGCCCTTTGTGTGTTGCAGGCATCAGAGCAATTAACTGCCAAAAAGAGCTTAGAAGACTATATTATTATGGGCGAACTGTCGCTTGACGGTAAATTGCGGCCTATCAAAGGAGTGCTGCCCATTGCAATCGAAGCCCGTCGGTTGGGCTATAAAGGGTTTGTTCTTCCGGCGGCCAATGCTCACGAAGCCGCCATCGTCAACAGTTTGGATATCATCCCGGTCGAAACGCTGGAAGAGGCCATCGGTTATTTTGAAGAAACCAATGAGATCAAGCCGCTTATGGTAGATACCCGCGATCTGTTTTTCAATACCTTAAATGACTACGACGCTGATTTTGAACACGTTCAGGGACAGGAAAACATCAAACGGGCTTTAGAAATAGCGGCCTCCGGCGGCCACAATGTCATTATGATAGGTCCTCCGGGAGCGGGTAAAACCATGTTGGCCAAACGACTGCCTTCTATATTACCACCGCTGACCCTGCACGAATCCCTCGAAACGACCAAGATTCATTCGGTGGCCGGTAAGTTAGGAACTAAATCTTCGCTCATTTCCCGACGTCCGTTCCGAGCCCCTCACCATACCATCAGCGATGCGGCCTTGGTGGGCGGCGGTACGTTTCCGCAACCCGGCGAGATCTCACTGGCGCACAACGGTGTTTTGTTTCTGGACGAATTGCCGGAGTTCAAACGTACGGTGTTGGAGGTGATGCGTCAACCGTTGGAAGAGCGCCGCGTAACGATCTCACGAACCAAGTGGGCGATTGAGTTTCCGGCCAATTTTATGCTTATTGCCAGCATGAACCCTTGCCCTTGCGGCTATTACAATCATCCGGAAAAAGAGTGCGTTTGTCCGCCCGGAACCGTTCAACGGTATCTGAACAAAATCAGCGGTCCGCTGCTCGACCGCATTGATCTGCACGTGGAGGTAACGCCGGTATCGTTTGATCAAATTGCTTCTACCCGAAAAGCCGAAAAAAGTGCGGATATTCGAGAGCGGGTTATCAAAGCACGGGATATACAAACCGAACGCTTCAAAGACAAAGCGGGGATTTATTGCAATGCCATGATGCCCTCGCCGATGGTCAAAGAAATTTGTGACATTAATGCGGCGGGCAAAGCCTTGCTCAAAACAGCGATGGAACGCTTGGGCCTTTCAGCCCGCGCCTACGACCGCATTTTGAAAGTAGCCCGTACCATTGCGGATTTATCGGCCAGCCCTGATATCAAAATTGAACATTTGGCCGAAGCTATTCAGTACCGAAGTTTAGACCGAGAGAGTTGGGCAGGGTGAAATCGAATGACGAATGAACGAGTTCAGAGTAACGAATCTTCGTTACGTTACATCTCTAAATAACTCCTCCACTGCCCGACGGCTTGATTCCATGGCTCCGTGAACCGTGCCGCTGTGACCGCCGTAGTGCGTGGCTTCGCCCGCAAAATACAGTTTACGCTGTACCGGTTGTGACAACGCCTGCCGCGTGAGCAACCCGCCGCCGTTGACGATCGGGTAAGAATACGCTCCTTTGATGAACGGCTCTTTCCCCCAATCCATCATTCGGGCGTTTATCAGTGCTCCCGTAGCTACTCCTTTACCATAAATAGTATCCAGGTCTTTGACTATATTTTGTATGGCAACCGCTGACGTCTGCGCACTCAGTATTTCCGCTTTTTCGCCCATGACCAAGCCCGTCAGCACAAACGACTGCGTACTTCGCCCGAAAGAACTGACTCGGTATTTGGGAACGAATCCGGACGTATAAACGGCACCGGTAGCTGCATCCCAAAATCGACGATTAAACACCAAAACTACCTTCATACCGGCCCCCATGCCAATGCCTTTGATGGCGGCGGTTTTTGCTTCCGACAGCGTCGGCGTGAATTGAAGGTCACCGGATTGCAATACCGTAAGCGGCACCGTAATGATGACCTTATCTACAAACTGCCTTTGGGCTTGCGCGTCTTCCAAAACAATACTTTCGTTACTGAAGTCAATGCGTTTGATCTGTTTATTCAGCACAACTTTCGGAATGACCGCCTTGCACTTTTCTTCCAACACCGACAGCAACGAACGATTGGCTAAACGAAAGATTCCGTCGCCGGCAGTTTTGGTTTGAGCCTCTTCCGTAATGCCTTTGACACTCAGCCGATTGGCCGAAGTGCCGTACTCATTGGCGACCAAAGCTTCTGTAATATGACGCACTCTTGCGGCTAATTTGGCCGTATCCATCAGTTGAAGCAATGTACTGTCAGCGCCTGTATAAGTCAACGATTGTTGCGCCAACAGCAAAGCCAAGCGGAAATCCAAGTCGGTATTCCACTGACTTTCCGAGCGAAGCTGAGCAGCGATCTGATAAAAATCAGTGAGGGTATCGGGCACAAAAGCAGCCCCGGAGGCTTTAGCCCAATCGTACCAAACGGAGCGATTACCTCGGATTTCTTCGGCACCCAACTCAATATCATAATCGGCGAAGCCTTTTAATGAACGAATTCGCCCGCCGATTTGGTCGGAGGCTTCTAAGATGGTGTAGTTTGCGCCCTTTTCTTCCAGTAAATAACCGGCATATAACCCCGCTGCCCCTGCTCCGATCACCGCAATCCGACCTTTGTATTTTCCGTCGGCGTTGGGATCATTTTGGTTGCAACTGCCGAAAGCAAGCGCTCCCGTGGTAATAACCGTGTTCTTAATAAAGTCACGACGTTGCATTCTTAGTCCTATTTGTGAATGAGTGAATTACTGATTGAGTGAATGAGCTAAAAATCACTACTTTCCTTACTGAGCGATTTTTTTTTGCCTTTAAGGTGCGGTTGGAAAACGTTCACAACCCCTTCATCTGTACATTCTTCCAACAATTTTCGATTTGTTTTTTTCAATACCGGATGCATAAAATCCGGAGCGATCTCGACCAAAGGCACCAACGTAAAGCGGCGTTCATGCAATCGGGGATGAGGCAAATGTAAGTCAGCCTCAGCCATAACAAGGTCGGCATAGTACAAAATATCAATGTCTATCACCCGAGCGCCCCAACGCAAACGCCGTTCGCGCCCGAGCTGCTTTTCAATATGCAGCGTTTGCTCCAATACCTTTTTCGGCGAAAGCCCCGTTTCGATTCGAAGTACCTGATTTAAAAAACTCGGTTGGTCGGTCACTCCCCAAGGGGCCGTTTCGTACAGCTGCGAACGGGACAGAACGGGAGCGATTTGTTCAGAAATCAATTGGATGGCTTTAGCTAAGGTAGCTTCTCGCTCCCCTAAATTGGCCCCCAACAATAAAAAAATCGAATATTGATTCATTCGGCAAAGGTAGGGAAACTATCCGTTACCTTTTATCGGTAACTCGACCGTAAAAACAAAAAGAAAACAAGATACTTTGTCTTTAGGATAGAAACAGTCCTATAATGACATAGACTCTTTAATCACTTTAAGGATACTGAAACTCCCAATAGTATGAAAAGAAATATTGCTTTGTTTTGGATACTTTCTGCCGTCACTGCCTTGGCCCAACAGGAATTGCCTTTGTACCCTAACGCCATACCCAATGCCAAAGATACGCCGGACGAAGAAGTAAAAAATGCCTCGTTTGTGGTGTCACAAGTATCTCGCCCGACCCTTACGGTATTTTTACCTCCTAAAGAAAAGGCCACCGGTGCGGCTGTCATTATCTGTCCGGGAGGAGGATATGGAGTATTGGTCATCAAACGCGAAGGTTATGATGTAGCCGAAGCATTCGTTAAACAAGGCATTGCCGCCTTTGTGCTGAAGTACCGATTGCCAAGCGAAAAAACCATGATTGACCCATCTATCGGGCCCTTGCAGGATGCCCAACAGGCCCTGAAAACCATTCGACAACGCGCCGGTGAATGGAACATTGACCCCCAAAAAATCGGTATCATGGGCTTTTCGGCGGGCGGGCACTTGGCCGCCACCGCCGGTACGCACTTTACGCGAAAAGTCCTTCCCAATCCCGAACAAATCAGCGTTCGCCCTGACTTTATGATTCTGGTCTATCCGGTCATCAGTTTTATGGATGGCATCGGTCATAAAGGTTCGGGGGCCAATTTGTTGGGTAAAAATGCTTCTGCCGAACAAATCAAACAGTATTCCAACGAACAGCAGGTCACTTCCGCTTCGCCGCCTGCCTTTATTACCCACGCGGGCGACGACACTGTAGTGCCCGTATCCAACAGCCTTATCTTTTACGAAGCTTTGAAGAAAAACAACATCCCAAGCGAGCTGCATATTTACTCAAAAGGAGAACACGGTTACTTAAAAGTCCCCGCATTTGACGAATGGTTTGGCCGCTGTCTTCATTGGATGGCCACGGCAGGATTTGTGAAATAGGAGGTAAGAGATAGGAAGTACGAACTTCTGATTTCTTACCTCCCGCTTCAGAACAAGTGGAATATCAAGCTTTGACTCAAAATCCATAAGCATCTGATAAACAATATTTTATATTCGTCACTCGTCATTCTAAATTCGTCATTCGTATTTTTTTCTTCCTCTTTCCAACCTTTCCCTCCTGTTGGCCGCTCTTTGTGATTGAAAACATCATTCATGACCGAACAAGAACTGATTCAACGCTGTCTCAACCACAACCGTGCCGCCCAACGACTTCTGTACGACCGCTACAAATCGGCGATGTACACGTTGGCGTACCGCATTACGGGCGATTTTGACGAAGCCAATACCGCCTTGCAGGATACCTTCCTGTCGGTATTCAAGCACTTGGCACAGTACCGTGGTGAATCAACTCTCGGAGCGTGGATCAAATCTATTTTGGTAAGAAAGGCGTATCAAAACGCTCAAAAACAACCGCAGTATGTGTTGGCAGACGAACTCCCCACTGACACAAACCCCGTAGATTGGGGAAACGACGCCATTGATGCCGCTCATTTGGAAAAAGCCATTTTGAGTTTGCCCGAAGGAGCTCGTGCGGTGTTTGTGTTGATTGAAATCGAAGGATATGCCCATCAGGAAGTGGCCGAGATATTGGGAATTTCGGAAGGTACCTCCAAATCCCAATTGAATTATGCCAAAAAGCGCTTACGGGAAATGTTGAGGAGTTTACAGTAGACAGTTTACGGTTAAAAAAACGGGTTAGCATTTAACCCTCGGAATGATTCATTAACATAATGCAAAAAATGGCAAAGTCATTGAACGACAAACTTCCCCTTTATTCTCCGCCCGAATCGGTTTGGGAAAATATTGAACAGGGTCTCAATGACGCACCCTTGCAGGAAGCTATTACTCAATTGCCGACGCACGAACCGCCGTTACAGATCTGGTTTGATATTACGGCACAACTACCGAAACCACAAAACAATGGGTGGCGTTATGCTGTTGCCGCTATGGTTGTTTTCGCCATAGGAATGATTGTTATTTTAAGCCTCCCAAACCGCGGCGAAATGGCAACCATTGCATATTCGCAAGAAAAAATCAACCCCAAAGCCGTAGTAGTTCCCGACAAAGCCATCGAACAGCAATACGCTCATTTAGTGGCCCTTTGTCAAAAAAGGGCTACTGTTTGCGAGAAACCGGAATTTAAGTCCCTCAAGCAGGAATTGGATGATCTTACGTCGGCAAGTAATCAACTCAAAGAAGCCCTCGGTGCTTACAATACCGACGCCGCTTTATCGGCTCAATTGGCTGAAATTGACCGAGAACGCGCCGATATTCTTAAAAAGCTCAATGAAAGAATCTTGTAACAACATAGGCATATAGGCCACATAGTTTAGGGTTTGTAAACCTAAAACGCATAATCGTCAACAGCTATGAAATTCAAGCAATTATTATTTTCAATTATTCTTCTTTACGCGCTTCTCGCTCCCGGCTCCCGGCTCTTGGCTCAAACCCTGCAAGTTGTGACCAAAACGATAGAGAAAACGTTTGAGGCTCCGCAATATGCCAAGGTACAGGTATGGGGAGAACGCAGCGACATCGACATAGTGACTTGGGGTAAAAATGAGATCAAAGCAACCATCGAACTGACCGCCAAACACCCCGACCGAAGCACCGCCGAAAAGGATTTGGAAACGTTGCACTATACAGCCGACAGAAAAGGAAAGACGGTTAGTCTGCACAATTTTGTGGTATTGGCCAAAAACGGAGCCAAGCCCCAATCCAACCTCAAAGCCCGTTTTACGCTGTTCGTGCCCGCCAATTGCGGCGTAGAAATTCAAAACAGTTTTGGGAAAATAAGCCTCAAAGGGCTGCAAACCCAAACCATGCAGCTGCAAACGGAATTTTGCACGATAGAGCTCACCGATTTGCGCGGCGTCTTAACGGCCAGAACTCAGTTCGGCGCGTTGCGAACGGAAAACTTCAACGGTCTATTGAGCATCTTCGCCGAGCGTACCGACTTGGTACTGCAACAAATCAAAGGCGAATGCCGCGTACGAGCACAGTACGGAAGCCTTGATATTCAGACCGATAAAGCACAGGTAAAACTGGATGTAGAAACCAAAAATACAGAACTCCGCCACGGCACCACCGCCGCCAAACAATAATACACGATCAGCTAACAACCATGAAAAAGTTATTTCATTCTCCATTTTTCGGCATTTTTCTCGCTTTTGTCATTCCGACGATAGGAGGAATCCAAATCTTCGCTCAAAACGATTCCGTCCGTATTACGCATACACAGGAAACGGGCACGCTTGAAAAACAGCGATTTATTGACAAGTATGATTATGTGTTTATGACCAAAGAGCCGACCAAATGGATGCTGAAAGGACACGGAAACATTAACAATCTCCTCGCCTCTGAAATTTTCCAAGGTGGGTATATAAAAAGGACGGTTGATTTCAGATTGGGTGTAGAACGAAAGTTAAGCCCTTCATTTTCAATAGAAATAAATACAGCTCGTGTTTCTAAAATCCCTCTTACAGAAGCTGGTCTTACTGATTATTCGTATTATTATACATCTAATGGTCACAAACGTTGGGCTACATCCGCCGAACTGCGGTGGTACTATGACATGGCAAGCCGTATTCGGCAGGGGAAAAGCAGTAACAATTTTTCGGGGAATTATTTGTCGCTCAGATACGAAAGATTGTGGCAAACTGAAAAGTTTGTCTCTACCGGGCTTTCCGGTAAAAATGGTAAATGGGAGACGGATTATTTCCGAAACTATTACCAATCTCAACTCAGTTTGAATTATGGAATACAGCGACGTTTTTTCAGATACGGTCTTATTGATTTCTCAATAGCCTTAAACCGAAACACAAATCAGCAAGTTCACCGAAAACTCACTTTTCTGGACGGTGATAATTCAATCAAGCAACCAATCGACTGGAGCAACATTCAGGAAAGTATAACCTCAACGCCTCAACACAATTGGCTCATCACGACCAATTTCAAAGTAGGTGTAGCTTTGGCTGACTTCAAAAAATCGTCTAAAATCCCGACCTGTGATGTGTTTCAATGTTTTGAAAACGAAAGTGATCTATGGAAAATCAGTTGGCCTCGGATAAGCCTCAGCACTACTGTTCAGGCGCTTAACGGCAGTATTGGATATGAGCAAAAAATAGCCAAATCTGCTTTTTCAATCAATACCTACCTGAATTTATTTGCCTTAAACACGCTTCAAAAAAATACGCAACAATATGACCCTGTTACTGAAACGCTTTTCACAGGTAATAGCCAAAGTCTAAGTTTTGGTGCGCAGTTACATATTCAGCCACGCTGGTATTTTCTGATGAATCGTCAGATCCGAGCGGGAAAATCAGGCAATAATTTATCAGGTCTTTATGCCGGAGTGAACAATGTTTTTTTGGGGTCATACGGGTTCATAGAAAACAACCGATATAAACGTGCTTTCGACTTTACTCCCATATTTGTAAATACAGGATTATTAATGGGTTATCAAAGGAAATTATTTAAGAATGGATTCATTGACTTGAATATTTCAAAAGCGCTGATAGACCGAAAACCTTATTCATTGGGTCCAAGCAATTTCATTTTTGACTTCAAACTCGGCTTCGCTTTCTAAACTCAACCGCCATGAAAAAGTTGCTCCTCCTCTATTCGACATTCTACATTCTCAACTTGACATTCGCCCAAGGCGATTCCATCCGCATTACGCATACGGAGGAAACAAACCCGCTTAAAAATCAGCAATATGTTTCCATCTATGATTATGCTTTGATGAAAAATGAGCCTACCAAATGGATGATAAAAGCCTACGGAATTCAATTACTTGATTATCGGATTGGCGTGGAACGTAAACTGACCACCTCTTTTTCAATCACCTTGGATGTCGCTCACAACAAGGTCGCCGATTTTGACCACTCCCTTAAGCGTTGGGTTAGCGGTGCTGAAATACGCTGGTATTACGACTTAAAAAATCGTATCAGGAAAGCAAAAAGCATTCATCATTTTTCGGGCAATTATTTCGCTCTTCGCTACGAAACTGCTTGGAAAAACAGCGAGTCAGAAGCGGCATGGAGGAAAGAGGTTAATAACCGAGAATTATCACACAGCTATAATAAGGCTTGGGAAACCGATTATTATTCAAGCTACTACGATACGCAGATGAGTCTGATGTATGGGATGCAGCGACGCTTTTTCCGTTTTGGATTCCTTGATTTTTTTGTTTCTTTAAATAACAGGACCGGAAGACAAATCCACCGTAATGTGGTCTTTTTAAACGGTAATAATACCGCCACTAAACCGGATCCGAATACCCTTTTACAAACCGTTGAAGTCTCCCCAATCAATTATTGGTACCTGACCTCCGGGTTTAAGTTTGGAGTTGCTTTTGCTGATTTGAAAAAGGCTCTTCCAAGCCGCAAGGGTGAGATATTCAGTTTAAGCGAAAACGAACAACAACTATGGAAAATCAATTGGCCTGTTTTAGAAGTCACTTCTTCTACTCAGTCATTGAACAGCAGTATCGGCTATGAGCACAAAATCGGCCAATCGGCTTTTTCCATTAATACCTGCCTTGATTTATCTTTTTATCATTTTTTCGGTAAAAATGCACGCCTATACGACCCTGCGACCAAGACCGAATTTATAACCAATTTCAGCTACAAAAGCATCAGTGGCCTTTTATCCATTCAACCGCGCTGGTACTTTTTACAGAACCTTCCGTCCCATTTAAGACCGGCAGGCAACAATTTGTCAGGTGTTTATGTGGGGAGCAATACCACCTTTTTTGGGGTGCATACACATACCGTGACTAATCGCTATTCAAATACGACCGGTGATAAACCGCAATTTTTAAATACCGGATTACTGCTGGGGTATCAACGAAAATTATTCAAAAATGGATTTATCGACTTTAATCTATCAAAAGGATTGTTCAATAACTACCCTTACTATTACTCTTTATGGGTACCCAATGAATTGTATGCATGGACGCCCCATTCGTTACAGAAAAACAATTTCATTTTTGATTTCAAACTCGGCTTTGTCCTGTAAACTTCCGGTTAACCATGAGCAACATTATCAATAGCTTCTTTTGCTTTTCGGTTGCTATCACTACTATAGACAACCTCCACTCCTGTCTGCATAAGTTTTCATATTAAAGCAATGGTAAAAGATAGGGCTATATGGCCAACCCTTTTTCCAAAACCGACTTAATCCGGCATACTTGTTTTACCGTAAACTCAAAAATGGTACATTCGCCAACATAATCTGCACCTTTTTTCGTTTACACAAAAAATCACACAACATGAAACAGGTATTTTACTGCTTTATTGCTTCACTGATCAGCACCTCGGTCATTGCTCAAACTGCCCAAATTACGCTTAAAACCCCCATTGGCAGTAATTTTATGTTGTCTTTGGCTACCGAAGAAGTAAAGCACCACGAAGCGCCCTCTATTGGTTTGACCGATATGGAGTTTTTAAATGTCGGCTATTTTGACGATACCACCAAGCAATGGGCCGTTACCGAATTTGAGTTAAAACAACCTCAAATTGTACGATTGAATATAAACGCCAAACCGCAATCTGCCGCCTATATTCAACGCAATCCGCAACGTTCCAACTATGTGTTGTTTATCAGTCCCAACGATAAACTGACCATTACGGTCGCTCCGGACAAGTCCCTTACTTTTGCCGGTACCAATGCCGTTTACCAAGAAGTATTGCGCGATTATTTCAGAGATAACCTCTACGAATATCTGCCGTTGTTTGGGTACAATCCCACTAAAATAGATAACAGCGCCATTCTGCCAAAAGTAGACAGTCTGCAACAAGCCCGTCAACAGCGATTGCGAACCCTGAAAAGTCAACAGCCCGTGGATGAAGCGTTTGAAACCTATCTTACGGCAACCACCAACACAGAAGCATATCTGATGAAGTTGATAGTGAATGACAAAAAAATTCGGGAGAGCCAAGGGGTACAGTTGAGACCCGAACAACGACGGGAAATTGAAAACCTAACGCTCCAAAATTTTAAAATCTTGCCGGATGCCGCCTTGATGAGTGAACCCTATCGTCGCGAATTACGCAATTTTATTCAGATTCCGGTCACTCAAAAGTACCCTACCGATTCGGCCAAACGGTTTGTGCTGAGCGGCGATGCTGTGAAATACGCCTATCAGTTGAGCGATGAGCAATTGCGGGCTTATCCCCGTCAGCGCGAATATTTACTGACGCATTGGCTGGATTACTCAGTTACGTTTCGCAGTGACATGGCGGCGGCTCGTACGTTGCTGGAGAACTACGAAAAAACGTACCCTTCCTCGGAGTTGATTCCTTATTTTAAACGTACTATTGAGGCCAAAGAGCGCATGTATGTAGGACAGCCTGCCCCTGATTTCACCTTTAAAAACCAAGAGGGAAAGGAAGTAGCTCTAAGCAGTTTGAAAGGAAAGCCGGTTTGTATTGCTTTCTGTTTCAATCTGAAACAACATGAATTGATTTTTAAACCGCTGGAAGAAGCCTATCGAGACCGGATGACGTTTGTTTACCTGAACGTCACCCCTAATACCCCCTTCGAAGCATGGCAAGCCACCGTACAAAGTCGCCCGGGAGTAGTGCATCTGTGGACCTCCGATGAACAAGCCCAACAATTGAAAGACCTATATGCCACCACTATGCGTTATCCGTTTGTATTGATCGACTCTCAAGGCAAAATCGTTGAACGCTGGATTCCGCAGGAGTTTCCCGACAATATGACGCTGCAACAGGAATTGAAAGGATTGATACGACAATAGAGTGAGGTTTTATCGTACTACGGTGGCATTAGCCAACCAATCGTAGGTATTTACGGGTTGCGGAAGAGCTTCGGGTGTCAATTGTAGATACATCAAATGCAAATGGGTACCGGAGCGAGGTTTAGCGGCGTTTAATCCGGTACGCCCCACTTCCGCAATCTTTTGTCCGGCCGTTACTTCCTCCCCGACCTGCACCATTACACGGCTGTGGTGGGCATAATAAAACAATCCGTCTAAACAGGGATCATAAATCCAAACAAAATTACCGCCTCGGTAAAGGCTCTCAGGAGTCCAATTGGATTCAACCGCTACAACTACTCCCGGACGCATGGCCAATACATCTACCGGGAGATCGGTTTGGTCATCAATATTGTCCTGATTGCGATCAAAAACAAAGATATCGTGAGCCGGGTGGCTTCCCTGAACGCTGTGATCAAAAAGGTTGAATCCTCTGGGTCGGAAGCCGGAACCGTTTCCGCCGATCTGTTCTTCGTCATAATCTTTTAAAGGAAAAACAAATCCGATGGAATCGGTACAGTTTTTTTGACGCAAAGGCTCTGTCACTTCCCGAAGTTCCAGCATAATGGCCTGAAATCGCATTTGGGCAGAATCAGGGGAAAGGGTTTGTTCCCGAATTTGGGTATTTAACTGCTGAAATGCCTGACCTAAGGTGATCATTTGTTCACGAGGAGCATCGGAACGAGCCGCAATTAAGCCTAAAAACAGAAGAACAATTTGGTAAGTCTTTTGCATATTTGACGCCGGTGGGAGTGGTCAGGGAATCAATTTTTGGGGTTTTGCCTCCTAAATTTACGGCAAAATCATTTTTTTCCCAAAAACTCCTTCATCATTACCCACTCTCTTCCCGGAACTTCTGCCTTAAAAGTCTCTAAGCACCCCCTGTCCTGAAGCGTAATGTAACAGGTTCGGCCGTTTTTTCCGCCAAAACAAATATTTGAAACACTCTTTCCTTTCGTAGTAATTGTTTTAATAACCTTTCCTTCCGGCGATACTATCGCTACCTCTCCTTTACCGTGTCGGGTAATGTACAAGTTTCCTTTACTGTCACATCGCATTCCGTCCATACCGCCGTCCTTGAATTTAATCAAAAGTCGTTTGTTGGATATGGTCCCGTCGGCTGCCAAATCAAATGCCCATACGTTCAATTGAACACTCTCGTTCACATACAATGTTTTTTCATCCGGACTTACTTCGATCCCGTTGGTTGTTCCCATTCCCGGAGCTATCAATTGCGCTTTTCCGGCCGGGGTTACGTGCCAAAGTTGCCCGGTACCTTCTTTCCAATTAGGATCCGAACAGAAAATATGTCCGGAACGGGTAATTGCCAAATCATTCGGCTGATTCATTTTGGGTTCGTGGCAATGCACACTTACCTGCTTGGAAGTCAAATCTACCTTCAAGACGTTGTGTCCCGTAAAATCGGCTACATAAAAAACTCCCGCACTTCCGAAGCGAATTCCGTTGCCGGTACTTCCTTTGGGAAGTGTTAAAAAAATACTGGGGTTATTTCGCCGAGAAACCTCGGCAATTGTTCCGTCCATGGCATAATTTACGGCATATACATTACCGTCTCGGTCGACGGCCGGTCCTTCACAATTCTTCGTAAATTCGTGTTCTCGTGTAAAATCAGACGTTTGTGCTGTCGCTGTAAAAGTAAAAAAAAACAGTGCTGCGAGGAGATGATAACAGAAGCGCATCATGGTAGGGGTTCGTTTGGAAAACGTTAAGACTAAGATTTGGCTAAAAATAAAAAAACTTTTCAGGTTATCATCCCTTGAAAAGTTTTTTCGTTAATGCAGTACAAAAGTCGAAGCCGTCGCGAATATCAATTGTTCACTTTCAGCACTTCTTCCAATTTCTTCTCTAAGGCTTCACCTCGCAGATTTTTGGCAATCACTTTTCCGTCTTTGTCCAACAGGAAGGTTGCCGGAATGCCGTTCACACCGTACGTTTGCGCAGCAGCCGATTGCCAATATTTTAGATCAGATACATGGCTCGACCACGTCAATCCGTCTTTTTCAATCGCTTTTACCCATGAGGTTTTATCTTTATCCAGTGATACACTGTAAATTTCAAAACCCTTGTCTTTGAAGCGGTTATATACCCGTACAACATTCGGGTTCTCCTGACGGCAAGGGCCGCACCAAGAAGCCCAAAAATCAATCAGGACTACTTTTCCGCGCAAAGAAGAAAGGCTGACCGGTTTGTCCTGTGTACTGTTAAGGGTAATTTCGGGTGCTTCATCTCCGATCTGAATACCGCGCATTCTTCGGGCATTTCCTACAAATATCTGCCCTTGCTTCATGGTAGGGCGTTCTTTTTCAAATTTCTTTGCTAACTCAATGATCGTGTTCATCTCCATTTCCGGATTAAGGAAGTTGGTAGCAAACAGCGCGGCCAAAGAAGTTCCCATCTCCGGAATCATCGATTTTACCTTATCCGTAAAGTTCTTACTCTCGGCTTCAAAGGCCTGCTGAATTTCCGCAATTCTTTTAGTGTCTTTCTTCTGCTCTGCTTTCGCATATTCATCCTGCCACTTGAGCGATTTCTCATTCATGACTTTATACATACCAATCAATTGTTGGTAGTAATCATTGTTTTTTGAGCCTTTCACTACGGCACTTCCTTTTTCGGTCCCATCAGCCGTAATATCAATGTTTTCGCCGCCTTCAATCAACACAATCACGCGCTGGGCTTTGGCCAGATTTACTTGATAAACCGTACCTTCATCCAACTCTTTTCGTTTGAAAGTAAATCGTTTATCGTTGCCGACAAGGGCAGAATCTGCGACAATAAGCGGCTGGGTACCCGCAATTTCAAGATATATTTTATCATTGGGAAGCAGGTTTTTAGCCGTACCCGAAATCGTAAATTCTTTAGGCGTACTTTGGGCAAAAAGCGAGATGCTTATCAGCAACGCACCGGCAGTGAGTAGTTTTTTCATTAGAATGCGAATGTTTGCCCATTTTTAACGAAAAGCGGGCAGGTTTGTTGTGTAATAGACAAAGGTACAAAAAACAAAAATGCTGCCGGTTATTTCCACCGACAGCATTTTTGTTCCTTTATCTGTTTTCTCATTTCGCCGGCTTAGTATCGGTTAATTTCCAACTTTGATAAACCGCCTTCGTAAGAGATTTTAATTTTCTTTTTGGCCGAATTATAGTTGGAAGTACGATATAATCCGTCGCTGATTTTCTCAAAATTGTCCAGCTCTTTCGAATTAAGCGCCCCGTCTATTCTGAATTCGCAGCCTATGGATTCCGGTATATCGACATCAATGGAAGCTACGCCGGCATCAATGTCTATTTCTGCATCGTTCTCTACAGTTTCACCCAATTTCAAATCAACTTCGGCCGCCCCTGCACCGATTTTTACTTTTTTAACTTTGTAGGCCGACAAGTCAAATTTTCCTTTTCCGGCACCTAAACCCATATCAAACGACCAGATAGGCTTATCGCTCAAGCGCATATTTACGTGGTTGTCCATATTATCGAAATCACGAATACGAATGCGCTTACGATTGGTGCTGTCTTTGCTTTCCATTTCAAAATCGACAATACTCGTTTTAGTGGTTTCGTTGCGCTTTGTCGTCATTACATAGTTACCAAACTCTGTTTCGGCATCAGCTTCAATAAGCTGCGACGTCGTTCCGTCAATTTTAAATTCTCCGACACCCGCTCCGAAATTCAACGTAGCTTCGGTCAGACCATCGGTCAACGGCTCCGAAAAATGCGTTTCACCGTCTTTAGAATACGATTCTGAGCGTTTGTCATATTTATGGTCATGATCGTTATCGTCGTCATCATCATCGAAATCGTCTAAGTTGAATTCAATTCCATCCTCCTTCCAATGATGAAATTTTTTGTGAGCGCTGTTGATAATTGCAGACGGAATGGCAATCGCTATCAAAATGGCGGTTAAAACACCTGACCAACTTTGGCGAAGCAACAAACTGATACCGGCTAAGACCAATAATACCGGCCAAAAACGGAGAGTCAATCCCCAATCAATGTGAAACCAACCGAGGGTTTTGGCTAAAAGCAGTAAACCTATAGCCAGAAAAAAGGCACCCCAAAAAAGGGCATTTGATGACTGTCTCATGAGTGTCGGATTAAGAGATTTTCTTTAACTTATCTTTAAAAATCAGGAGTCCTCCGCCCACAATGAATAATACCGGCCAAAAGAAGCGTTCGAAATCAAACCAATCGAAGAGTTCACGCATCAATAATAAACCGCCGATTAAGACAAGGATTACTCCCCAGAAAGTGCTTTGATAGTTCATGGCAACGAAGAAAGTTTAGAGGTTATATGTTGGAAAAAATTAAGCTTTAGGTTCTTCCGATTCGTCGGAAGGCTCCGTCGGTTCAGAAGGCTTTGGGGGCTGCCAATCATTAATAGGAGCCGAATCGGTCCAAGAAGGCGTCGCGCGCTCGTTATCAACTATCGTAGCATCCGCTTTATTGCTGCTTCTGAGTATCAGAAACGCTCCGATACCGATCAGAATAGCCGCAGGAATGAACTTTTGCAGGTGCATCCAATAGAAGAGACGATCAAAAAGCATAAAGCCGCCTATCAGAAGCAGAGCGTAGCCGATAAACTCAGCTCCCCGATTGAAATCTTTTTTAGTCCCGGTTACATTAGGAGACTCCCAGTTGGTTTCTGAATATACTCCCACCGGCTCGGCCTTTGGCAAAGCCGCCCACAAGATGATATAGAGCAAAATAATAGGGAACCCTTTGGCAAAAATCATCAGTATGACAAATATGACCCGCATGAGAGCCTTATCCATACCGAAATAATCAGCGAGTCCGGCAGCTACACCGCCTAAGACGGCCTCACTTTGAATACGACGCAACGGTTTGTTGTTCATGGCTTTATTTGGTTTGATTGTTTGAAAAGTTGATTAGGAATGTAGGTATTGGTGAATTTGCTTTCGAGCTTTTGGCCCTTATTGTTGATTCAAAGGTACTATGCAATGCAAGGTAATAAAATATTTTTTACGACCAACGGTTGAAGGACAAAATGAATGGAAAATTTTGGGGATGGAACGGAGTCTAAGAATGCAATTTTTTCTCAAAATAAACTACATCGGCTTCCGGATTGTAATTGTAAGGGGCGATTTCCTTAAAATCATAGCTGAGGTAAAGCTTAACAGCCGGCTCCAAGCGACGTAAACTGTCCAATTTCATAAACTGATACCCTAAATCCTTGGCTGTAGCCAAGGCGGTATCCATTATTTGCTTACCCAGTTGACGACCTCGGTAAGCCGGTTGAATAAACATTCTTTTCAACTCACAGGTTTGTGAATCCAGCTGTCGCAAAGCAGCACAGCCGATATAATGAAGTCCATCCTGTAGCAGCCATAGCTCGCCTTTAGGCGGCCCATACATAAAAGGTAAAATTTGCAGTTCGTTGTCGAACTTCTGAAATGCCAAATCAATCCCTAAGCCTTCGGCATATTCCTTAAACAATTCGATGGCAGCAAGGTAATGTTCAGAAGTTCGAGCAACGATAATTTGCATAGTGTATTTTGTCAAAATCCGACAAAGCAATTGCTTCTCAGGCCATTAGATACGCTTTAAAATCCTCAAAATGCTTACTGATCGGCACAGCCTCTTTAGGTTTACTTAATAAATCGGACAAACGTTGCGGAATCATAACCTCATTGGTACCCAAGGCTTCTTCAACCACATTCAAAAACTTAGCATACTGAGCTGTAGATAAAAATACACCGGTTGTCTCTTTTTTTGTTAACTCAGTGTAGGTTCTCAATCCTAAATACGCTACTGCCGTATGGGGGCACATGAGGTAATTATGTCGGGCATAGACATCGTGCATTGCCGTTTTTGTTTGCGTATCATCAAACCAAAAACCTGAAATTTTCCCGCGGGTTTGTTCCCAATCATCCCCAAAAAAATGGATCATCCGCACGAAGTTGCTGGGGTTCCCGACGTCCATGGCGTTGGAAAGAGTTTCTACCGAAGCTACCGGTTGATAAACGCCATTTTCTAAATAACTTGGGACGACGTTGTTCCGATTGGTAGCTGCAATAAAATGCTCTACAGGCAGCCCCATTCGATAAGCCAAAATCCCCGCACTTAAATTCCCGAAATTACCGCTCGGTACCGCAAAAACTACCGGCAATCCAAGATGCTTTACCTGCGCATAAGCTCTGAAATAGTAGAATGATTGAGGAATCAGGCGCGAAATATTAATGGAGTTGGCAGAAGCCAGATTGTATTTTCGGTTTAGCTCGGCGTCTAAGAAGGCCTTTTTAACCAAAGCTTGACAATCGTCAAAAGTCCCGTCTACTTCCAGTGCTTTTACGTTTCCTCCCAACGTTGTCAGTTGTTTTTCCTGAATATCGCTTACTTTCCCGCTTGGATATAAAATGGTGACATTGATACCGGGCACATTATAAAAGCCTTGTGCGACGGCACCGCCTGTATCCCCCGAGGTAGCTACCAAAATATGGATTTCTTTTTGTGAACGCACCAAAAAATAGGACATAAGTGAGGCCATAAATCGCGCTCCAAAGTCCTTAAATGCCATAGAAGGCCCGTGAAAAAGCTCCAAACAATACGTTCTATCTTCAATCGGGACCACAGGAGCATCAAAATCAAACGCCCGTTCCACAATCAACCGAATATCCGTGTCCGAAATATCTTCTTTTAATAACGTTTTTGCTACTTCAAACGCAATTTCGTTAAAAGTTAAGTTCTCAATAGTACCTAAAAAGCTATCCGATACTTTAGGAATAGATTCGGGCATGTATAACCCGTTATCAGGAGGAAGACTCCGAAAAACAGCTTCTTCAAGGGAGGCTTTCAGTTCTTTATTTTTAGTACTGTATAAAATCATTGGCGGGTAGTTGCGTAACGCATGTTAATTTTCACGAAATTGAGAGGCCAAAATTACGTCTCCTAACCCCCTCATGCAAGCACTTCTTCAATTTTACGCGTCTAAACATCCCCAACGGTGATAATCAACCCTTAAAACCTCATTGATAAAGGGTTCTCTGAAAAAGTCACCCCGGAAATAAAGGAAACTTATTGTTTTTTCGTCTTTCTAAAGCATAAAATTTCAAAATGCTTCTTTTTGCATGAGAGTCAAGGATAGTTGACGGAACCGGGCTATCTAAGTTTGTACAATGCTAATTTTTATTAAACCAAAACCAATTTCACATGGAGTCAATTTTAGGTGTTATTTTTCACTCAATCGGGGGATTCGCATCAGGCAGTTTTTATATGCCCTTTAAAAAAGTCAAAGGGTGGTCGTGGGAAAGCTATTGGATCATCGGCGGTTTATTCTCTTGGTTAATTGTCCCCCCTTTGGCAGCTTGGCTAACCATCCCGGATTTTCAGGAAATTATTAAAGCAACTTCCCCTGACGTGATTAAGTTAACTGTTTTCTTCGGATTACTTTGGGGAATCGGCGGCCTTACTTACGGTTTAGGGGTTCGCTATTTGGGGATGTCTTTAGGGAATTCAGTCACTTTAGGCTTTTGCTCGGCCTTCGGCGCACTCGTTCCTTCCATTTATTATGCCTTTAACCCGACCCAAGGCAAAACTTCCATCATTGATATGATCAATTCTTTTGGAGGCAGAATCGTGCTTTTGGGCATTGCTGTTTGTTTATTGGGTATCTACATCTGCGGTAAAGCAGGAATGATGAAAGAAAAAGAACTTTCAAAAGAAGAAAAACAAAAAAGTGTAGCTGAATTTAATGTAGGAAAAGGGCTGTTTGTGGCTATTGTTTCCGGGATTTTGAGCGCCTGTTTCAACTTTGGCATCGAAGCAGGAAAACCGATGGCTGAAGCGGCTGTTCAAACAGGTATGAATCCTTTATACCAAAATAATGTCATTTATGTAGTGCTCCTATGGGGAGGCCTTACTACCAATCTTATATGGTGTATAATTCTTAACACGAAAAACAAAACATTCGGAGATTATCTCAATTCTAAAAGCCCGCTGCTGAATAATTACTTCTTTTCTGCTGTGGCGGGCACGACTTGGTTTCTGCAGTTCTTCTTTTACGGAATGGGAGAGAGTAAATTAGGTAACGGGGCAAGCTCTTGGATTCTCCACATGGCTACTATTATTTTAACTGCCAATTTCTGGGGGCTCTATTTTAAGGAGTGGAAAGCTGTATCTCCTCAAACCTTTCGCACGATTGTTTTAGGAATTGCCACTATCTTACTTTCAGTAGTGATTGTAGGGATTGGAAATTCATTGTAAAACAATCCATTCGGGAACAATAAAAAAGCCATTAATCCTAAGATTGATGGCTTTTTTATTGCTTTTGAAAAGTCGGGATGGCAAGATTCGAACTTGCGACCTCCTGGTCCCAAACCAGGCGCGATGACCGGACTACGCTACATCCCGAAAAAGAATGCCTCCGAGCGATCGGAGGCTTCTTTTATAATATTGTGGCGGCTACCTACTTTTCCACGTTTTATCGCAGTATCATCGGCGGAGCGGGGCTTAACTTCTCTGTTCGGAATGGGAAGAGGTGAACACCCACCCTGTAACCACCATCAAGGTTTTGTGACTCGGATTGACAAGAGGTGAAGCCGTACGCGGCTCCGAACCCACCAACCCTGTAACCACTATCCGGGTCTTTTGCAGTCTTCGGATTGGGAAGAGGTGAAGCGCAGCGGCGCACCGTCCCACCCTATAACCACTTTTATAACTTTGACTTTTGGTCTGCAGTAAATGACATTGGGAGAAAAATAAGAGATAATATTCATAGAAGAGATTGGGCAATTAGTACTGCTCAGCTTTGATGTCACCACCTGTACACTTGCAGCCTATCAACGTCATCGTCTATAACGTCCCTTGTTTGGAAGTCTCATCTTCAGGCCGGTTTCGCACTTAGATGCTTTCAGCGCTTATCCGTTGCCCACGTAGCTACTCGGCCGTGCTCCTGGCGGAACAACCGATTCACCAGCGGTGAGTCCAACCCGTCTCTCGTACTAAGGTCAGCCCCGTCAAACTTCCTACGCCCATCACAGATAGGGACCGAACTGTCTCACGACGTTCTGAACCCAGCTCGCGTGCCACTTTAATCGGCGAACAGCCGAACCCTTAGGACGCTTCTCCAGCCCCAGGATGTGACGAGCCGACATCGAGGTGCCAAACCATCCCGTCGATGTGAGCTCTTGGGGATGATCAGCCTGTTATCCCGGCGTACCTTTTATCCTTTGAGCGATGGCACACCCATGCGCAACCACCGGATCACTAAACCCTGGTTTCCCACCTGTTCGACCCGTCGGTCTCACAGTCAAGCCGGCTTGTGCTTTTGCACTCCCTGACGATTACCGTCCGTCATGAGCCGACCTTTGGAAGCCTCCGTTACTCTTTTGGAGGCGACCACCCCAGTCAAACTACCCACCATGCGCGGTCTTCAATTATGAATTAGAACACAG
This sequence comes from Spirosomataceae bacterium, assembly GCA_046329125.1. Taxonomy (GTDB): domain Bacteria; phylum Bacteroidota; class Bacteroidia; order Cytophagales; family Spirosomataceae; genus Runella. The sequence continues at coordinate 347,279 of JAXLVD010000006.1, forward strand.
AATACAAAAGGGTGGTATTTCAACGTTGGCTCCAAGAACCCTGACGAGCCCTCTTCACTGCCTCCCACCTATCCTACACATTCATATCCCATGTTCAACGCAAAGTTGTAGTAAAGGTGCACGGGGTCTTTCCGTCCCGTGACGGGTAAGCGGCATCTTCACCGCTACTAATTTCACCAAGCTCACGGTTGAGACAGTGCCCAGATCGTTACACCATTCGTGCAGGTCGGAACTTACCCGACAAGGAATTTCGCTACCTTAGGACCGTTATAGTTACGGCCGCCAGTTACGGGGCTTCGATTCAAACCTTCGCTTGCGCTAAGCTCCCCTCTTAACCTTCCGGCACTGGGCAGGTGTCAGGCAACATACGTCGACTCTCGTCTTTGCGTTGCCCTGTGTTTTTGTTAAACAGTCGCCTGGGCCGTTTCTCTGCGACTCAATTTTACTCGAGTGTCCCTTTTCCCGAAGTTACAGGACTAATTTGCCGAGTTCCTTAACCGTGATTCACTTGAGCACCTTGGTATATTCTACCCGCTACCTGTGTCGGTTTGCGGTACGGGCTCATGCAAGCTGGCGTTTCAGCGGTTTTTCTTGGAGGCCGATTCAGCTATTCGCTTTGTCCGAAAACGCCGCTCAACGAAGACTTCCGTCACTTCGTATAACCTCTTCTACCCCGTGCGCTTCACACTTGCATCAGGTGCAGGAATATTAACCTGCTGTCCGTCAGGTGCGGCCTTCGCCTTCCCCTTGAGCCCCGACTAACCCTCAGTTGATTGACATAGCTGAGGAATCCTTAGCCTTACGGTGTGTATGGTTCTCACATACATTGTCGTTACTTATGCCTACATTTGCTTTTCCAACCTCTCCACCATGGCTCACACCACAGCTTCGCTGATGTTGGAATGCTCCCCTACCGATATTACTATCGCATCGCTTCGGTGAATGACTTGATGCCCGTTTATTATCGACGCCCGCCCCGCTCGACCAGTGAGCTGTTACGCACTCTTTAAATGTATAGCTGCTTCCAAGCTAACATCCTGGCTGTCTCGGCAGTCGGACTTCCTTTGTTCAACTTAGTCATTACTTAGGGACCTTGCGGTTGCTCCGGGTTGTTCCCCTCTCGGACCGTGACCTTAGCACCCGGCCCTCACTGCTGTGTCTGTTTGTGCCCATTCGGAGTTCGTCAGAATTTGGTAGGATTTGACTCCCCCGCATCCTATCGGTAGCTCTACCTGACACAAACGCCCCACAACGCTGTTCCTAAAAACATTTCGGGGAGTACGAGCTATTTCTCAGTTTGATTGGCCTTTCACCCCTACCCGCAGTTCATCCAAAAACTTTTCAACGTTTACTGGTTCGGTCCTCCATGCAGTGTTACCCACACTTCAACCTGACCACGGGTAGATCACCAAGTTTCGCGTCTGCTCTCATTAACTAATCGCCCTATTCAGACTCGCTTTCGCTTCGGCTCCGTTCTGAAAAACTTAACCTCGCTAATAAGAACAACTCGTAGGCTCATTATGCAAAAGGCACGGCGTCACCCCAAAGGGCTCCGCCCGCTTGTAAGCGCATGGTTTCAGGTTCTATTTCACCGGTACTCGGTACTTTTCACCTTTCCCTCACGGTACTCGTCCACTATCGGTCTCTCAGTCGTATTTAGCCTTGGCGGATGGTGCCGCCGATTTCAGAGGGGATTCCTCCGGTCCCCACCTACTCAGGATACTGCTACGTTGACTTATTGTACATTTACGGGACTCTCACCCTCTGTGGTCGGCCTTCCCAGACCGTTCAATTTCCTAAGTCGCCTAAAAAGCAGTCCTATAACCCCGATCGCACCGTAACGCCATCGGTTTGGGCTATTCGGGTTCGCTCGCCACTACTTCCGGAATCACTGTTGTTTTCTTTTCCTGGGGGTACTTAGATGTTTCAGTTCCCCCCGTTTGCCTCCCCTAAGGGATAATATCGCTTCACGATATTGGGTTGCCCCATTCGGATACGTTAGGATCTACACGTATGTGCCGCTCCCCTAACTTTTTCGCAGCTTATCGCGTCCTTCTTCGCCGCTGAGAGCCTCAGGCATCCTCCATGCGCCCTTCTCTTTCTTCTACTCTTTTTCTCTTATCCTTCTCCCAATATGTCAAATAACTGTAAGACCTAACGTCTCGTGGAGGTAAACGGATTCGAACCGATGACCCCCTGCTTGCAAAGCAGGTGCTCTAACCAGCTGAGCTATACCCCCATATTTTGTTTGCAGTAGGCAGTTTACAGTGTAGAAAGCACATTGCCTACTGTTTTACTGCGAACTGATTGTGGGCGCTGCCAGGACTCGAACCTGGGACCTCTACATTATCAGTGTAGCGCTCTAACCACCTGAGCTACAAGCCCTTTGAATAGTTATATAATGAGAGTAAGTTAAAGTTAGGAGTCTTTGCTCCAGAAAGGAGGTGTTCCAGCCACACCTTCCGGTACGGCTACCTTGTTACGACTTAGCCCCAGTTACCAGATTTACCCTAACGAAGTATTTTATCTTCCGCTTTAGGTCTCCCCGACTTCCATGGCTTGACGGGCGGTGTGTACAAGGTCGGGAACGTATTCACCGCGCCATTGCTGATGCGCGATTACTAGCGATTCCAGCTTCATACAGGCGAGTTGCAGCCTGCAATCCGAACTGTGACGTGCTTTTAGTGATTGGCTTGGCATCACTGCCTCGCAACACTCTGTACACGCCATTGTAGCACGTGTGTAGCCCTGGACGTAAGCGGCCATGATGACTTGACGTCGTCCCCTCCTTCCTCTCTGCTTGCGCAGGCAGTTGAAATAGAGTCCTCAGCTTGACCTGTTAGCAACTATTCCCAGGGTTGCGCTCGTTGCGGGACTTAACCCAACACCTCACGGCACGAGCTGACGACAGCCATGCAGCACCTTCACACCCGCCATTGCTGGCCTTCTCATCTCTGAAAAGTTCGTGTGTGATTTAGCCCAGGTAAGGTTCCTCGCGTATCATCGAATTAAACCACATGCTCCACCGCTTGTGCGGACCCCCGTCAATTCCTTTGAGTTTCACCGTTGCCGGCGTACTCCCCAGGTGGCGAACTTATCGGTTTCCCTTAGCCTCCCAATCCTAAACCGAAAAGCTAGTTCGCATCGTTTACAGCGTGGACTACCAGGGTATCTAATCCTGTTTGATCCCCACGCTTTCGTGCCTCAGTGTCAGAAAAAGTACAGCCCACTGCCTTCGCAATCGACGTTCTGGATGATATCTATGCATTTCACCGCTACACCATCCATTCCATGAGCCTCCGCTTCTCTCAAGACTAACAGTATCAATGGCAATTTGATTGTTGAGCAACCGGCTTTCACCACTGACTTATTAACCCACCTACGCACCCTTTAAACCCAATAAATCCGGACAACGCTTGCCACCTACGTATTACCGCGGCTGCTGGCACGTAGTTAGCCGTGGCTTATTCATCGGGTACCGTCACATCACCTCGCAAGGTGACTCTTCTTCCCCGACAAAAGAGTTTACAATCCGGAGGACGCTTCTTCCTTCACGCGGCATGGCTGGGTCAGACTTGCATCCATTGCCCAATATTCCCTACTGCTGCCTCCCGTAGGAGTCTGGCCCGTATCTCAGTGCCAGTGTGGGGACCACGCTCTGACGCCCCCTACTGATCATCGTCTTGGTAGGCCGTTACCCTGCCAACTAACTAATCAGACGCATGCCCATCTATCACCGATAAATCTTTAGCAGTATCTCGATGCCGAGCCCCTGCTTTATGCGGTATTAATCCCTGTTTCCAAAGGCTATCCCCCTGTGATAGGTAGGTTGCATACGCGTTACGCACCCGTACGACGGTGTCCTTGCGAACCCCTCGCCTTGCATGTATTAGGCCTGCCGCTAGCGTTCATCCTGAGCCAGGATCAAACTCTCCATCGTAAATATTATAAAAAATCAATTGACTGATTCACAAAGACTCGCTATTGAACCTTAACTTACTCATCATTTCAAAGAGCTAACCAAACTACTTTTTTTGGCTTTTTTCACATCTTTTGTGAGACCGCCTTTTGTTTGGGAGTGCAAAGGTCTGACTTTTAAATCTTATTTCCAAATATTTTTTTGATTTTTTTTATTTCTCAAAATTTTATTCGGAAACTTTCCTTCGTTTTTCCCTCTCTCGTTGTTTGGGAGTGCAAAGGTAACAGTTCACTTTAATCTACACAAGAAGTTTTTCAAAAAAAACAGACTTTTTCCGAAAGTTCTTTAAATGTTCAAATGCTGATACCTTAATAATCCAATTCTTAATCAAATCGACTTATATAAACGACCACAAATTATCAATTCCGAGTATTCTTTGGGTAGTAAAACCTTCTCCGTACTTTACTCCGATGGCATGGCCGTATTCTTTAGAACGTGCTTCTAAAAACTCTAAAAACTCAGCAGAGGAAATATAACTGCCGGGTTCTTCATTGTTGGGATCATAAAACTGGCTTTTGAAAGCACGAATCGCTTCTTCTTTTTTTTCCCAATAAGGCGTTATGTCTACAATAAAATCCGGCTTGATGTACCTGTCCTGAATAAAGTGATAAAAAAACTTAGGGCGCCAAGGCTCTTGGGCATTGCCGTTTTCATCTAAAGTTTCTACGCGCCTCAGCCCTGATAAAAAACAGGCATCATATATCAGTCTTGCTCCTTTACCGTGATCAGGGTGACGGTCATCAATGGCATTGGCCAAAACAATGTCCGGTCGGTATTTTCTAATATAAGGAACAATAGCTAATTGATTTGCCGGATCATTCTGGAAAAAACCATCCGCAATACCTACATTATCTCGAATAACAGCCCCAAGTATTTTAGCAGCAGCGGCGGCTTCTTGCTGGCGAATTTCCGGGGTCCCTCGAGTTCCCAATTCGCCGCGGGTCAAGTCAACTATTCCCACTTTTTTACCTTGACTGATCGCAGCTAAAATGGTACCGGCGCAGCCGAGTTCAACATCATCCGGGTGAGCGGAGATGGCCAACAAATCCAATTTCATATCTGATTGTTTATTTTACCTTAAGTCTTTGCCCTATTTTTAAGCGGGCACTGAGACGTAACCGGTTCTTTTGTGCTAATTCTGACGTAGACATTCCATACTTATTAGCAATAGAATCCAAGGTTTCGCCGCGCCGTACCCGGTGTAGTACCGTACGTTTTACAGGTGCTTTGCTGATATCAAATTCGCTGTCATAAGGGCGGCCGCCTCTGAGGTGATCCCAAACACGCGGAGACAAAACGAAACGTTCATTACGGATGGTTTGTCCGGGAAAATCCCATACCCATGCGGGGCTGAAAGGGTTACCTTCGTAGCGGTTTTCGTAGTGAAGATGATCACCGTAACTCCTTCCGGTATTCCCTCCCAAGCCTACCATATCACCCGCTTTAAGCAATTGCCCGACTTCAACGGTAGTTTTTGACAGGTGCCCATACAATGTTTCCAAACCGTTATAATGGCGTACCAGTACAAATCGGCCATATCCGTTACCGTTATAAGCTACTACCCGAACAATTCCGTCATAAGTACTGTATACCGGATCTCCCGTATTTAAGTCTAAATCCATTCCTTCATGCCACCGTCCCCATCGAGGTCCGAATTGGGATGTTACTTTTGTTTCAGAAGTGGGCAAATTCCAGAAACGTCCCTTGCCCGGATCATACAGGCGGAGGCTTACATTTTCTTCAAACTCTAAAGGATTAAGGTTGTAGGGATCGATTGTTTTTGAATCCCAGATAGCATAATAATCCGCTACCTGTACCCAATCATCGCCTACCTGTACCGAGTCAATAATTTCGGCAACGGTAGTTTCTCCTTCATCAATTGTTCCCGTAGTGTCATCCGCAATGGTTGGGTTGATTTCTTTCACCGGCTCGAAGGTATTTGAAAACCGCATTTGCGGTTTTTCTGATTCAAATTCTTCAAACTCATCCTTTTGCGGCTTAATGACCGGTGTGCTTACTTTAACCTCTTCGGTCTTTGCGGGCTTAATTTTGGGGTTTCTTTTAAACAACCCTCTTTCTTGTGCCTGAATGTTTACAGCGGCACAAACCAAAATAAACAACAATGAGTAAAATAATTTGGCTTTCATCAGCAGTTGATTTAGCCGGCAATTGAGTGAGGGGAACGAATCCATGCCCACTCAACTGCCGGGAGTAAAACATTAGTTTAAAAAAGGTCGAATCTATAGATACGACCCCTTGCGATGAGGCAATTCAATCAATAAAATTCAAAACTTTTAATCAGTGCAGGCCTTTTTCTGCCAAATATCGCTCAGTATCTAAAGCAGCCATACAACCTGTTCCGGCAGCCGTCACGGCTTGGCGATACACATTATCCTGCGCATCTCCGCAGGCAAATACTCCTTCCACATTGGTTTTTGTACTTCCTTTTACCGTTTGGATGTATCCTGCACTATCCATGGCAATAAAATCTTTAAAAATATCCGTATTGGGGCGGTGACCGATCGCAACAAAAAATCCGGTTACGTTCAAAACTATTGATTCGCCGGTGGCATGATTTTTCACTTTTACTCCTTCCACTTCGTTTTCTCCCAATATCTCCTCGGTTTCTGTATTCCAAAGGATTTCGATATTCGGTAACGATTTCACTCGATTTTGCATAATCAATGAAGCGCGCAGTTCGTCTCGACGCACAATCATATATACTTTTTTGCAAAGCTTTGCTAAATAACTCGCTTCTTCACAAGCGGTATCTCCTCCGCCAACGATAGCTACTTCCTGATTTCGGAAGAAGAAACCGTCACAAACGGCACAAGCCGAAACTCCATGACCGTTTAGGCGTTGCTCTGACTCCAATCCTAACCATTTAGCAGCCGCCCCCGTGGCAATAATAACGGCCGGAGTTTCAATTAACTTAGTATTGTCTATCCAAACTTTATGAAGAGTTGTATCTGAGAAATCTACCTTAGTAGCTAAACCGTAACGGATATCCGTACCAAAGCGACGGGCTTGGGCTTCAAAGTCCATCATCATCTGAGGACCTTGCACCCCTTCCGGATAACCGGGATAATTTTCTACATCTGTAGTGATGGTCAATTGACCGCCGGGCTGTCCCCCGGTGTATAAAACAGGACTTAATCCGGCACGAGAAGCGTAAATTGCTGCGGTATAACCGGCAGGACCGGAACCGATAATCAAACAGGAGACTTTTTCAGAGGACATTACACAAGGGAAAATTAAATATGATTTACGAATTTACAGATTCAGATTGCTTTATTTAGGGCAATCTATTGTATTAAATTTACAATCCAATCTTCAAAATCGTTCATCACTAAAGTGCAGGTTTTTGCAAAAGAGTTGCAAAATTAAGCAAAAAAGGTTTAGATGACAAAATGACACAACGGGCAATGTATCATACTGATACAAAAAATCACCAAATACGCCACTCAATACGACGATTCAATTGTCTGTTTTCTTCTGTGCTGTTCGGAACTATAGGTTTTGCTTCTCCAAAACCCACAGCCTTGATACGGTCTTTGACAATACCGGCCTCTATTAAATAATCTACCACACTTTGGGCACGTTTCTGAGAAAGTATCTGATTTTGTTTGGCGTCTCCCACGTCATCGGTATGACCGGCAATCTCAATCCGAAGGGTAGGCTGTGTTTTGAGTTGTTCAATCAACTTGTTCAACTCTGCACGGGATTTCTCCTGCAAATCGGCTTTTCCTGTTTCAAAATAGATATTGCTCAACACTCCGTATGCATTTATATTGAAGGACTCCAAGGTAATATCTAATTGATACCCATCCGCATTATTTTTTTGACTGTAATCAAATGCCAGACTTTTGTAAAAATAGCCGGCAGCGCTTACATAAAGCCCCCATTCGTCTCCGTTAGGAATTGTTGTAAGATAACGCCCCGAAGCTGCATCCGACGAAAGTCGCTGTACTATTTTACCGGTTTTCAGGTTTACGAGTTCAATTTCTGCCTTGATAGGCTTTTTGGTTCGAATATCCGTAACCATACCTTTTAGATAATTGGCTACATTGAATTGGGCTTTCAATTCGTCGGGTAAACGAAAACGATACAATCGGGATACGCGCTGATTGCCCAATCGTTTGGTATCCAATGAATAGTAACCATATTGACCATCTGCCGTAATGACAAGCGCTACCTGATTATCGGATGTATTGATCGGATAGCCCAAATTGCGGGGAGGGCGCCAGCCGGTAGCGGTACTGTCGGTAACAAATAAGTCATAACCTCCTAAGCCTTCGTGGCCTTCTGAAGCAAAAAACAAAGTACGGCCGTTTGCATGAAGAAAGGGAGAAGCTTCATCTTCAGGAGTATTGATGATATTTCCTAAATTTTGAGCAGCGGTCCATTGTCCGTTTGTCAATAAAGTACTGAACCACACATCTCGTCCTCCTGTCCCGCCCGTTCGGTCAGATATAAAATACAAGGTATGGCCATCCGGCGAAAGAGCCGGTTGTGATTCCCAATAGGGTGAATTAACTGCCATTCCCAGATTTTTCGGTTTTTCCCAATCGTTACCGAATTTATGACTGATGTAGAGATCACAACTGCCGTATCCGTCCGAACGATTACAGGCGGTAAACACAAGGGTTCTTCCATCAGCCGACAAGGTGCCCGTGCCTTCATTATCAGCAGTATTTATCCTTTCTGAAACCGAGACAGGCGTACTCCAATGACCGTCTTTATAGGTCGTAATAAACAAATCTTCGTCGTTCTCAGGTTTTAAAGCCGTAAAAAGTAACGTTTCGCCGTCGGCGGTCAATGCGGGAAAATATTGAAGAATGAATTGATTGACAGTATCCGACAGTTCTTCGGGATGGATAATTAACGGTTTTCGGACGGCTTCTTCTCCGTAGGCACAGGTTAGTAATTGGCGTTTCGCCCTTTTTTGGGCTAAACTGTTCGGTTTTAAAAAAGGAATGTAATGCTCCAGGTCCACCTTAGCCTGCGCATATTCCCCGGCTCGAAGATGGTATTCAATGAGTTTTTGGTAGGCGATAGCAAACTCAGGGGCGTCAGGCCGCAACGTCACAGCTTTACGGTAGGATTGTAATGCAAAATCGGGCTGTGTAAAGACCTCGTACAGTTGGGCTTTACGGAAGTGCGCTTCGGCGAATAAAGAGTCATACTTTAAGGCCTCGTCCGTCCAACGATTGGCCTGTTCAAAATTTTTTTCGGTATAAAATTTCGTGCTTCGCTCATACGCCTCCTGTGCTTTTTTATTGACGGAAGTTTTGGGCAAAAAAGATTGAGCGGAAAGTGACAGATACACTAACGAAAAAATAAACAGGAAAGCCAATCCTCGGCTTCCTCTCCTTCCGTTTTTCGATTTTATGGAATATCCATGTATTTGTGCGTTTGCAACGAGACGCGCCATTGTGGATGCTGTTTTACATAATCAACGATGAGCGGCGTCATTTCTTGTACACGACTCCATTCCGGTTGAAGCAGCAGGACACAATCGTTGTTGACCCGTGCGGCGTGTTGTTCGGCAAATTCAAAATCTGTCTTATTGTAGACAATTACTTTCAATTCATTGGCCTGCGCATACACACTCGAATGAGGAGCTTTGAATTTTTTAGGAGAAAAGCAGACCCAATCCCATTGGCCCGACATAGGGTGAGCGCCGGAGGTTTCGATATTGGTCTGAAAACCGTGAGAACGCAAAACTGCCGTCAGTTGTTCCAAATCATACATCAGAGGCTCGCCGCCCGTTATCACTGCCATGCGTGCGGGAAAACGCAACGCTTCTTTTACCATGGAGTCGATACTTACTTTCGGATGTGCTTCAGCCTCCCATGACTCCTTTACATCACACCACACACAACCCACATCACAACCGCCAAGACGAATGAAATACGCCGCCTTGCCGCTGTGATAGCCTTCTCCCTGAAGGGTATAGAAGGCTTCCATTAAAGGAAGTTCTGAACCCATAACCTTAAAACTGAACTGTGGCCGGCGCAAAACACCGGCCACAGCATTTGATTGATTTGTTTTTACTAATACAGCGATGACTGCTTTTCATTTACCGTAAAACGGCAGCAACCCCGGACTGCCATTCGGACTTACTTCAAATCCTGAATATCCAACATACCGACGGGTTTGCCGCCGTCAGTAACCAAAATCGTATCTACTCCGGTTTTCTTGATTAAGGCCGCTGCCGCATCTAAAAGCGCATCGGCTTCAATGGAAACAGGCATTTTGTAGTCAAAATCACCTATTTTTTTACTTAATACATCACGGCCTTCCGCTGAAAGTTTACGACGTAAATCGCCATCGGTAAATACCCCTTTCACACTTCCGTCGGTATTGACCACTGTGATACACCCGAAACCATATTCGGTCATTTTCACAATAGCATCGGCTAAAGTTGTTTCAGCCGAAACCAGCGGATTGATGCCGTTGATGGCTTCGCCCACAGTAACTGTGATCAGACGGGTATGTTCTACAAACTGTTGTGTACCAATCGCCGTGAAGTTATTTTCGGTCAGGACTTTCATGATCTTCCACGGTACAGTGATCGTATGACAGCCTAAGTCAATGGCATTACGTACGTGCTCAGCGTTGCGTACGGAAGAGAACATTACTTTAGAATCAGACCCGTAAAAGTTGACCATTTCCACACATTCGCCGATGAGTTTGATAGCATCGTAGCCCTGATCCTGCATACGCCCGGCCAATACGCAGATGTAGCTTGCGCCGGCAGCCATCGCCATATAGGCTTGTTGAATGGTATATACTAAGTGCACATTGACCATCATACCGCGGTCACGCAGCATTTTACAGGCGCGTACACCTTCCAATGAAACAGGCACTTTAAATACCGTTTTGGCGGGGTCAAGGCCCAAGGCCAATTGACGTTCGGCATCCTGTACAATTTCTTCGGCATTGTTTCCTAATGCTTCGATTTGAAGGACAGGTACTATTTTGGAAAGTTTGACGATCATTCCGTCCAAGTCAGTTACACCTTCTCGGTGCATGAACGTAGGAGTGGTGGTCAAACCGGCTAAAAATCCAAGTTGGAAAGCGGTTTCTATTTCTTTAAAATCAGCTGAATCAAGGTATAATTCCATTTTCGGTTGGTTATTCGTAGTGTTAATTATCCGTTTTCGGAACAAAATTTTCGCAAAGGTTGCAAAAAAAAAGCAGGAAATAGCAGGATTTTCATAAAAGAGCCGGTCAAACATCTGATTCCGAAGCTTATTTTACTTTTTTGCTTACCTATTATTTGTCCAATTTACTGACAGGTTGCCTTTATGCTAAAAAGCCTCCCCGATCGTAAAATAAAAATTGCCTCCGTCTTTGCCTCTTGCGTAATCAAAGCGCAGATTGAGCCGGTCGCGGCGATTGGCCATAAAGCGCAACCCGACACCGTAGGCATATTTAAGATCGTTCCACCGGATCATTTCTTTTTGGCCGCCTAAAACGGCTGCCGAGCCGAATAAGGCCCCGCCCCAGCGCCGATAGATGGTTATTCTCGTTTCTGCTTGCGTCAACAGCAAATGGTCATCCCGAAAACGACCCTGATAATAGCCCCGCATTCTTTTTCCGCCGCCTAATTCTGACAGCATATTGAAGGGAGGTGCCCCCCAAGTAAAACTGCCGACAAAATTTCCTGCCAAAATAAGGTTCGGTAAAAGGGTTTTATAACCGGAAATATCCGCGTAAAATCGGTCAAATCGGACGTTACCACCCCACAAGGGGGCATTGTAAAAATACCCTAAATCGGCCACGATGCCTTTAGAAGGATAAAAAATCACATCACGTGTATCATAAAAAAGCCCGACACCTACGCCTGATGTTCGGGCGCGAGGTGTACCCGGTACGTTGCCGCCCGCAAAAGCACCATTGGGCTCGGTTTGAGTAATGCGATAATCTTCGTATTGATACCGCAATCCCGCGTACAAATGCGGATATATTTTTTTCAAAAAATTAAGTTTAATTCTCGGGTAATCCACTCCATACAGCTCTTTTGGAACGGGGTGATTACCAATTCCGAAATAAAAATAGTTGTAGCGATAAAAACCGGCCTCGCCGTACACATAATATCCGGCGTTTTTGAGGTAGATTTGGAACGGTAAATAGTACAGCGATTGTTTCTGTTGGGTGAATACTACCCCCAAACTGACTTGCGAAGGCCGGGCCTTGGCAGAATCACCTTTAAAACGAAAAGTAGAGGTCAGTGCGGCCCCGTAGGCCCAGTGAGTCTCGGGGGTATAATACACTACAGGAAATGGTAAAATATTAAAACGGGATTTTTGGGCAACGGCTTGACAGAGACTGACAAGCACTAATAATCCGGAAACTGCTTTTTTGACAGTACACATCTGAAAATTAACAAAATATCTTCGTCTCGGCGTTGAAACTTTATCCTGAATGATACCGACTTTCTCCACATCTGAAGCGATTGAAAAAATGAATAAATATGGGCAGCAGCGCACACCGTTTCTGTTTATTATTGATTTTTTGAGGCAACGACCCGTTGTTATCCCGCTTGCAGAGGTCAACGGCAACGAATTACTTTATGATTTCAACGGCCAAACTAATTATTTCAACTCTGATACAACACCGCTTCGCTCCTTTTCCTTCCGAAAATTCCCCGTTCCATACGCCGACTATCTGCCTAAATTCGATTTTGTTGTTCGGCAGTTGAAACTCGGCAATTCATTTCTGACCAATCTTTCGGTATGTACGCCGATAAGTACCGATTTAGATTTGGAAACTGTTTTTGTGCATAGCCGCGCTAAATATCGGCTGTGGTGGCAAAACAAGTTTGTTTGTTTCTCTCCCGAAATTTTTGTGCAGATACGAGGCAATCGCATTGCCTCATTTCCTATGAAAGGTACGATTGATGCGGCTTTACCCGGGGCGTCCCAAGCCATTTTAACGAATGTCAAAGAAGCCGCAGAGCACGCTACTATCGTGGATCTGATTCGTAATGATCTGAGTGTGGTGGCTGCTAAGGTATGGGTAGAGCGCTACCGATACACAGACCGCTTGCAAACCAATCAAAAAACGTTGCTTCAGGTAAGCTCAGAAGTAGCGGGTCGGATGCCCGATAATTGGCGAGAAACCTTAGGTACTTGGATGTTTCAACTTTTACCGGCGGGTTCTGTCAGCGGTGCTCCTAAACCAAGCACCCTTCGTATCATCCAACAGGCCGAAGGCTACGAACGCGGCTATTATACAGGGGTTGCCGGCATTTTTGACGGAGAAAACTTAGATAGTGGCGTGCTGATCCGATTTATCGAAAACATAGGAGATCGCCTGTATTTCAAAAGCGGAGGCGGTATTACGGCTCGCAGCGAAGGTATGTCGGAATATACAGAAGTCATTGATAAAGTTTATTTGCCTATACTGCATGAACCAACCAATTTTTATCGAAACCGTTCGTCTCAACAACGGACTGCTGTCTAACCTCCGTTATCACAACCATCGTCTGAATCAAACACGTAAGGCTCATTTTGAAACAACAGAACCTTGGGAATTGTCAGAACTGATCCACCTTCCGGAAAGGTGTCAAAACGGACTGTTCAAATGCCGCGTTACGTATGGTTTACATGTAGAAAAGGTTGAGTTTGAAGGGTATGAGCCTCGTTTGGTGCAAAATCTCCGACTCATCACAGATGATTCCATTGACTACCCTTTCAAATATCAAAATCGGGCAAGGCTCAGCCTGCTTTTTGAACAGCGCGGAAATGCCGATGATGTGTTGATTGTGAAGAACGGCCGAATCACCGATACTTCTTATGCCAATATTGTATTTTGGAACGGCCTGCAATGGCACACACCCACTTCCTGTTTATTGGCCGGCACCCAACGGGCAAGATTATTAGAAGAAGGAGTTATTTGGGAAAAAACAATTCGGGCGCAAGACCTACCGAAGTATGCTTACGCCCGAATTATCAACTCCATGTTAGATTTTGAGACTACTCCGAGTATTCCTATGTCGAATATTCGGTCATAGTTCTATTTCTCAATTCAGTTACTTCTTTTTTATTTTTTTAGTAGTAAACGGAATACAAATGTCAGGCGGACAGATACATTCATACTCCACAATGACAGGGCAACAGTTGGCAGTAGGACAAACGCCGTCCGAAACCTGCACTGAATATTCTCCTATATCGCCTACTTCCAGCGTTTGCGCCGTAGCTCCGTCTATTTTAACGCCGTTTTTAAACCACTGGTACGATGCATACCCGGCCGGCGCAGAAATAATGAGGGTGTCTCTTCGTTCCGGACAAATTTTCAGCGGAACGCTGACGCAGGCAATGTCGTAGTCATCCTCCGATTTTATTCCGTTGCCCGGACTTGAATCAATATCAGGGCCGCTTTTCTTACTCATGGCCACTACTTCTGCTTCATTACAGATCGAACCGCCGATAAACCCGCCTTCGTTATTGATTGTGACAGTAAGAGTCAAAGTATCTGATTGTCCTGCCGCTAACTTTAAAGGCCCCCACATTCCGGTCAGGGCATTGTATTGCCCGTGAGTAGCCACATAGTTGACAAAAGTAAAATTATCGGACATCATATCTTCCACAAACACGCTGTCGGCAATAGCTGTCAAATCAGGGGTTTTGTTTGTAATGACGAGTTTGAATTGGACTTGATCTCCTACCTGTCGTCGGCAGTCTCCTACTACGGTTTTCGTCAATTCGAGGTCGTTAGGCGGAGTACAGGCACCGGTATTACTGATATTAACATTTAAAATCATCGACTTCTGACAAGCCCCTTTGTGGTTGGAAGCACCGAAAGGCTCCCATTTTACATACAAACTGATGGTTGAATTCGGTCTGTAATTTTTAGGGTCAAGCTCCGTTATCGGCCCTCGTTTCACTGCTGCTTCCAACAAGGTAAACTCATTGAACCCATCGCGAAATACAAAGGCCGTAGTATCAATTAAATAATAAGTTGCCGTTCCGTTCGGGAAATTCCTTTGCAATTGAATTTTCGGGGCATTGAAACAAAGCGCCGAGTCCAAACGGGTATCATATTGCTCTTTTACTTCATAACAAATCGCCCCGATACTCAGCGTGTCTACTCCGTCAGTAGCTGCCAAAGCATAGCCGTCTACTGATTTGTGAGCAAATTTGAATTCATACAGGCCTAATGAATCGGGCACCTCTGTAAAGAAATAATGCTTTTTGTTCAAATCAATCGGAAGTATGTATCCTTCTCCGTCATCCTCATAGAGACCGTAAGTCGTTACATTCTTTTTAACATCATACGGAATGAGCGCCCATTTACCGCCGGGAGTGGCTTTGATCGTCACTTTTTCACGATATACGTATTTCGAATAATCATCATTTCCCGGGAAATAGAGCACAGTGGTATCACAAGCACAAGGGTCGGAGATTTCAGGGGTGGATGACCGAAAAAAGCCAATATCCCAACGCGGGTCATGCTGTCCGGGTGCCAAAGTGAAAGTAGCTGTTTTGTAGACAACTCTCTCCACATCATTATCCAAAGAATCGTTCGTTCCTTTGTTCATATCTGACAGAACAAAATCAGGGGCCGGATAGGAAGCCGGATTAAATTTAATATAGTACTGTCCGGTAGGCACCTCATCAATCCCGTATATTCCATCCACTCCTGTTGTATCCGATTTTACAAATTGATCAGTATTGTCATAAAGTTGCATTATGACTCCTTTGACGGGGAGTTCAGGCCCTAAAACAGTGCCGAACGGATCTTTCCGGAGGTCTTGGATACCATTACGGTTCAAATCGTACCACGCATAGTCTCCTACAGAAGCAGGCGGTAAAATTTGCATCCAGCCAATGTCTAAATTGTGGTTGTTTTGACTGTTTTCTCCGGTTTTAAGAGAAATAACCACTTGGGTAGAGTCAGAGTTATAAACCGCGTCAGAATTTCGAGCATCGTTCACACCGGAAGTATCTCTCAGTGTAACTTCCAGTGAATCTTTAATGACAAATGTCGTAGGCAAAAGTCCGGCCTGTTTAGCGTTTTTCTGACCGGCAAACCCTTTTAAGTTACCACTCAAAGTTTGTAGGGTACTCATCCGAATTTCATATTTATGATTCCGCTTGAGAATTCCTCCCGCAACATTTGAGTCATTAAAATAATATTGTCCACCATTAGCAGTTGTATCACGGCCTGCTTCTGTTCCGCCGGCTTCCATATCGTGCAAGGTAAGTACCACATTATCCACCCCGACTTCATTCGGATCCTGAATTCCGTTACGGTTTGAATCAAACCACACACGGTTTCCGATTTCTAAAGGGGCGGGGTCACATGCCGACGTTAAATCTCCCACCCCTCCCGATTTGCCGAGGGCACCTTCCTGAATCGAATAGACCGCATAACTGCGTTTACGTTGACCGGTCTGCGTATCAAAGACAATAAATCCCGTGGCTAAATAAATTTGATGAAGCGGGTCAAACGCGGACGAAAATATTTCGGGATTGCCGGGTTCTTTAAAAATACCGCCATTGGTAAGTTCGGCGTGCCCTATCCCTCCCTGACCGTTGATCCAATAATCATCGTAGAAAAACTCACCTCCACCGGGGCCGGCTCCTTTATCATGCGCATTGGGCACACCCGGTCCGCTTCCGCCGTTGGCAGTATAGATCCCTGATTTGCCGTTACTTTCCATAGTAAAGCTTCCGTCGCTGTTACGTTGTGCCCGTAACAGATCTCCACTCATAAACCCATAATAATTGAGAGTATCATCTATGGCAATCCCCGGCTGATTTTGGCCGGTCTGCAACCCGCCTCGGTCCAGCATTCCGATAAACATGGAGCCATCGTCATCAAACTCAATGTCGGATAAAATAGGTTGAGGATTAACCAAAAACGCACTGATCGGATCGGGGGCACCCATCGGGTAATTACACTGCTTTGGAAAAATGCCGCTCCAAGGCTTCCAAGTATTGATAGTATCACACCCTTGGGTTCCGTCCAATGGGTCGCGAGTGTACCCTAAAGGAAATTCAAGAACATTCTTAAAAATGTGATCTTTAAAGTTGAACTCATAAACGGCTGCCTTCAAATCAGATTTTTTCTGAGAGGTTTCAGCCGTACAGACTACTCCTATATACAATCGGTTACGGTAGTATTTAAGCGCCCATGGCACAAAATCTCCGTTAGCACAATTGGGGCTCGGAATCGTATAACTTTTCACATTGGCTTCTGCTAAGGTGGCGGGTACGTGCAAAGGTTTACCTACCTTAAAACTGTACAACTTTCTATCATATAGATTCACCATAAATAGGGTATCCTGATAACGCGAAAACTGTACTCCTCCCATCCCAACTTTCCCTGCTGCATGAAACGCGAGAGAGTCTCTGCTTCTGCCCGTCTTTGAGGCAGGTAATACATTAAGTTGAGTTACAGGGTCAATGTGCGGATCCGGCCCTGTGTCAATCCCCAAAGTTTTTACATCTACAAAACTGTGAATTGAATTATCCCCGAGATCAATATAATACATTCCTCCCGTACCTAAAGGCCCCATACCCACATGCCTGCGTACGATAGCTCCTACCATCAACCGTTTGGAATCTCGCTGATAAGAGGCAATCCAGGTAGGGCCTATGTCTTTGGCTTTCGCCAACTTTACCATAGAATGATCGTCTACACCCGCTAACCCTTGGGCATTGTAATCAAATAAAACTAATGCAGGATCTTCTCCCGCTGAGCCTCCGGCCAAGGGGTCGCCCATCACATAACAGGCAGTAGCCACTTTAGGGCCTGCTCCGCTGTGACAATATTCATCATCATTGACTATACCCAAATTCGCATTTTCGGCCGGGGCTTTCACAAATTGAATAGCTGTATTGCTGTTTGCTCCTACTAAGCTTGGAGAAAACGTCTCAGGAAAATTACTGAATTCTATCCGTACCAAACTGTCTTTGGGGGCTTGTAAGGAGGTAAACGCATAAACCCCGTCAGTACCGGTTACGGCAGTTAAGGGAGTGGTATTACTCCCGACAAAAAGCTGAACCTTTACACCGGGCACTCCTATCTCCACAGGTTTGCTGTTGGTGCGCTGTCCGTTAGAATCGTAATCAATAAATACATAACCACTGACTTGCCCTCGAGCATGGGTGGCCGCAATACCTAACAAAATCAAAAAGACTTTCAGACTTTGTGAAAAAGATTTGCTCTTAAAAATCAGACGTAAAATCGTTCTCATTGTTTTGTAATCATTAGGGAAAACTTAAACCGGTACTTTCACAATACCTATAATAATGGCTAACATATAGACATAAATAGAGTACCGGATATCTTAGTTAAAATTGCTGCTATGGATTTTTAACTAAGAGTACTCACCATCAGTCAGAATGTAATCGAAAACACTTTTTTTAAAGTATGTTTCTTATCCGACAAGATTGTATCAGATATTCGACATAAATTTCTTGTCAAACACCTTGCCGGTTTTTTATTATATACCAAAAAAAGGAAGGTAGAATTGGCAATCATCAAAAAAAAGATATAACTAATTAATAATAAGACACATACAATTATATTCTTTGTTCATTCTGTGTTCCGATTTTTTATACCGAAAGTGTATAGTATACATGATGGCAATCGTTGTTTTATCGGTGTTTGCCCCATTGACAAAAACAATGCCAATTCAAGGATGGCTACCTGTAACGGTTCTGATTTTAATGCGCAATTTATCGTCGGAAGTTAGTCTGCTTCATTTTTTAAAAACAACTGTTAACATAATCAATGCAAACAGTGTATTTAAAGCATCATTTGTAAGATATGCAGTTGTTTCCGCTTCGGAAGTCCCTTCGGATTGGACTCTAATACCTGTTTTAAAATTTGCTGAATAAGTGAGAGATATTTACTGGCCTTAGGTTGATCTATTCCGAAAAATGCCGCCAATTGCTCTTGCCGAATTTCTCCGTTCAAATAAATCAACCCAAAAAGCAGCGCATCTTTGGGATCTCCGAAAATACTGTTACGACGAACGGATGCCTGCCGGGCGCGCGGGATACCTTCAAGAGTGTATTTAGAAAAGTAAGCTTTCCAGACATCTTTAAAAGCCAAATGAAGTGCCTCAAACTCTATGAGGGTAAGTCCGGTGAGCCGTCGAAGTTTCCCTCCATCCGACTCAAGTTCATGATATCGTTGAATCATTACTGAAACCATAAAATTTTAGTAGGGGTAAAATGTGTTTATTAGGCATAATCGTTTATGTCAAATATCTTGCCGGCTTAAAAATTGTACGACGAAAGCGTTATCTTGCACCACACTTTTGGCTTGAAATAACGTGTTGTTTGCAGAAAACGAAGATTTTGGATTTGAAGAAGTGACCCTGTTCGCAGATTTAATTCTGCCTGTTCCGGTGTCTCAGTTGTTTACTTATCGTGTTCCCAGAACTTTTGCCCCATTCATCAAAAATGGTGCCAGAGTAGTCGTACCATTCGGAAAAAACAGGGTAGTGACAGGCGTAGTCGCCCGTATTCACCAAACACCTCCCTCCAAATACCAAGCAAAGTACATTGCCGAGTTATTAGACGACGAACCTCTGATCACACCGTATCAAATCGACCTGTTCAATTGGATCGCTGAATACTATTTATGCACTGTGGGTGAGGTACTCAACGTAGCGCTTCCTTCCGGACTTAAAATTACCAATCAGTCTAAAATTCAACCCAACCCCGATTTTGACTATTACGATTTGCTGACGGAAGAGGAAGCAGTGTTGCTGGAAGAAATCAAAAAGTACCAATCACTCACCTACGAAGAAGTCGGAAAAAGAGTCGGTGATCAAAATATCAATCACATCATCAAGTCATTGGTAGGCAAAAGAGCCATCATTTTATTTGAAGAAGTCAAGGAAAAATACAAACCGAAGGTAGTAAAAAAAATAAAGCTGGCCGGTTTGTACGAAACTCGGGAAAACCTGTTAGAACTCATCAGTCAACTTGATAAATCGGCGAAGCAACAGGAAATCGTCATGCGGTACATCAGTCAGGTGCCGATTCAGAATGACCCCTATTCCAATAAGGCCGGTTTGGAAAAAAGTTTTTTTACCCAAAACGAAGACCTTTCCGATTCGGCACTAAGTACATTAATAAAAAAAGGAGTATTTGAAGAGTTTGAAATCACGGTGTCCCGTTTTGCGGATGTAAAACCCGAATTTGGCGGCGGAACCAACATTCAGCTCACTGCCGCCCAACAACGCGCTTTTGACGAAATCATCGCGCAGTTTCAGGAAAAAGATACCGTTTTGCTGCACGGTATAACGGGTAGCGGGAAAACGGAAGTCTATATTAATTTGGCTCAACAAGTCCTCGAAAGCGGCTCGCAGGTACTTTTTTTACTGCCCGAAATCGCCCTCACGACCCAAATTGTAGTAAGACTTAAAAAAGTTTTTGGCGATAAACTGGGCATTTACCACTCCAAATTTTCTGACAATGAGCGCGTTGAGGTCTGGAAAGGGGTCGTATCCGGACAATATCAACTCGTAGTGGGTGTTCGTTCCGCTATTTTTCTTCCTTTCGATAGCTTGGGGTTGATTATTGTGGATGAAGAACACGAGTCTTCCTATAAACAATACGATCCGGCTCCGCGCTATCACGCCCGCGATGTGTCTATCGTTGCCGCTCAACGCCAACACGCCAAGGTCTTGTTGGGGTCTGCAACTCCCGCATTAGAGTCTTATTACCAAGCCCTGATCGGTCGTTACGGTTTGGTTAAACTCAGTGAGCGCTACGGAAAAGCCACCATGCCCGAATTTGTATTGATTGATACGAAACAGGAGCGAAAAAGCAAAAAAATGAAGTTCGAGTTTTCGTCGGTCTTGCTTGAGGAACTACGCGAAACCTTAGACAGAAACGAACAAAGCATTATTTTTCAAAACCGCCGGGGCTATTCTTCCTATTTGCAATGCGATGAATGCGGGTGGATAGGCGAATGTGAAAATTGTGCCGTAAGCCTTACTTATCATCAAAAAGACGCCGAAATACGCTGTCATTATTGCGGTCATAAAGAAGAAGTGCCGAAATTTTGCCCGGGCTGCGGTTCGCCCAAAGTACGTACCGTGGGGTTTGGAACCGAAAAATTGGAAGACCAACTCAAAATATTCTTTCCCGCAGCCCGCGTAGCACGCATGGATTTGGATACCACGCGCGCCAAAAATGCCTATAAAGAAATGATAGAGGATATTGAGCAGGGAAATGTCGACATTTTGGTCGGAACACAAATGATCAGTAAGGGCTTAGACTTTGAAAACGTAAGCATGGTCGGTGTTTTTGATGCCGATCGAATGATTCATTTTCCGGATTTGCGTTCGGCCGAAAGAGCCTTCCAACTGATTACCCAAGTAAGCGGTCGCGCCGGGCGGCGTGCCGACCGAAAAGGGCGTGTTTTGATTCAAACCGGAAATCCTAATCAAAAAATTTTACAAAAAATTATTGCCAACGATTACGAAGGAATGTACACGGAAGAGATCGCCGAACGCGAAAGCTTTAACTACCCGCCATTTACGAGACTTATCAAACTAACAGTCAAACATTTAGACCAAAGCGATGCCCAAAAAGCCGCCCAAAAATTAGCGACACTTCTAATCGAAAAAATGGGAGAAGACCGAGTATTGGGACCTCAACCTCCACTGGTCGAACGCATCCGAAATCGGTTTTTGTTTGACATTCTTATCAAACTCGAGCGCGAAAAAGTTAATTTTAAGGCGGCAAAGACTTTTATACTCGAAAAGGTCATGGATATTCTGACCGATAAAACGTTGAAAGGCGCTGACGTAACCATAGATGTCGATTGCCTCTGATCGTACCCAACAAAACCTAACCAAGATGATCAATAAAAAGACCAAGATTGTTGCCACTGTAGGCCCTGCTTCCGAATCTTCCGAAACACTTTATGCACTGGCGAAGGCAGGGGTAAATGTATTCCGACTGAATTTTTCACACGGTACGCATCCTGACCACCTGGAACGTATCCAACGAATTCGTCAAAACAATGCTGCCTACGGTCTCAGCATTGGTATTCTCCAAGACTTACAAGGTCCTAAAATCCGGATCGGCAACGTCGAGAGTAAAGACGGCGTCAAAATCACCGCAGGTCAACGATTAGTATTTACCAACGAAGAGATTATCGGTACTTCAGAACGCGTAAGTACTCCTTACAAAGGGATGTATCAGGACGTAAAAATCGGCGAACGTATTTTGATGGACGACGGCAAATTGGAAGTGAAGGTGGTGGGGATAGAAGGAACGGATGTAATCACGGAGGTGATTTACGACGGTATGCTCAAATCTAAAAAAGGAGTTAACTTGCCGAATACCAAGGTATCCATGCCTTCAGTTACCGAAAAAGACTACGAAGATTTGGAGTTTGGTTTGGCTAACGATGTGGATTGGATTGCCTTATCTTTTGTACGTTATGCTTCTGATATTCAGGAAGTAAAAGACTATATCAAATCAAAAGGAAAAACGACACGGGTAGTTGCTAAAATTGAAAAACCGGAAGCAATCGAAAACATTGACGCTATTGTTGAAGTGACCGATGCTATCATGGTAGCTCGCGGCGACTTAGGCGTAGAGCTACCGGCAGAGGAGGTTCCGATGATTCAGAAAATGTTGGTTGAAAAATGTAATCGCGCCGGTAAACCTGTCATTGTAGCGACCCAAATGCTCGAAAGTATGATCGATGCACCGCGCCCGACGCGTGCCGAAATCAACGACATTGCTAACTCCGTTTTGGACGGAGCCGACGCTGTTATGCTTAGTGCAGAAACAGCTTCCGGCAAGTATCCGATAGAATCAGTCAACAGTATGGCACAGACCATCAAGCAGGTGGAATTGAGCGAAGCGGCCAAAAACGCAAAAGATACCAAGCTATATTTTAAATACCACGCGGCTGTCAACGACAATCCGGGCCCTAACGTCATTAACGACAATGTGGTCATGAGCGCTTGCCGTTTGGCACGCGATACGCAGGCCAAAGCCGTTATCGGCGTCACTCGCTCGGGCTATACTGCTTTCCGCCTTTCGCATCATCGCCCCGAAGCGGATTTATACGTATTCACGCCCAATCGTCAACTGATGTGCATTTTGTCTTTGTATTGGGGTGTAAAAACCGTGTATTATGATCGGGAAGACCTATCAACCGATGAACTCATTGAGGACATTAAGCAAATTTTGATTGACCAAGGTGATCTGCACACAGGCGATATTTTTGTAAATACGCTGAGTATGCCGCTGAGTAAGCATCGCCGCACTAACGCCGTCAAATTGAGCGTAGTAGATTAAGTGGCTTAAATTATTTGACAGAATAGATCTAAAAGCCCGTTTTCTGCCAAAGGAGCGGGCTTTTTTCAGGAGTTTACCCGGTCATATTTCCATTTAAAATAAAGAATTACAAACGAAAGCAATAATGTAATCCCGTTGGCTGCCACTACCGGGAAGGAATTTGTCAAAATTCCGTAACCAAGCCACAAGGCAACGCCAAGTGTAAAAAGGAGAAACATCGAAAGCGAAACATCTTTTACCGACTTAGTGCGGTATATCTGTACTACTTGCGGCACAAACGCAAGGGTCGTCAATGCCCCTGCCATATATCCTATCATTTCTAACATAGCTGTAATTATAATGGTGCTACTGTCAATATAGCGGAAAAATTATACAAAAAGTTTCAAAAGAAGCTTATTATATTAAATAAATACAACAATCCGTTAGCAGATTGCTATTTGCCCAGTTGTTGGCATTATTGTTGTTCCTTCAGAAGCATAAACTGCCTCTGTGCACTAATAAGCGGCTTTTTGCAGGAGAAACATCAAAAAATTAAAATTTTGTTTGGAAAATAAAACCTCAGCTTATTTATTTGTAACGCAATTACGCAATTAGCGTAATTTCGCTCTAAGAAAATTTTTGCTATTAAACATGTTAAATAAAACAGTCGTGGTCGTGGTTCTTATTATCAGCACCCAAACGGTGTGAGTGGAATCCGACTGCTGAACGCAAAGCCTCACTCACACCGAAAATGAGTGAGGCTTTTTTGTAACATTCACCTTTCGCTATGTCAGAACAACTAAACAAATTCAGCCGCACACTTACTCAGGAAGTAACCAACCCCGCCGCCAAAGCCATGCTCTACGGAGTGGGATTGACGCAGGAAGACATGCAAAAAGCCCAAATCGGCATTGCCAGTACGGGTTATGAAGGCAATACCTGTAACATGCACTTGAACGGGCTTTCAGTGCACGTCAAAAAGGGAATTCAGGAAAACGGCATGGTGGGTCTTATTTTTCACACCATCGGTGTATCTGACGGAATGACCAACGGCAACGACGGAATGAGTTATTCGCTGCCTTCCCGCGATTTGATTGCCGATTCTATTGAAAACGTAGTGGGTGCTCAATGGTACGACGGAGTGATTGCGGTGGTAGGTTGTGACAAAAATATGCCGGGTGCTATGATGGCTTTGGCCCGATTGAATCGTCCGGGGATGCTGGTGTACGGCGGTACCATACGTACCGGCGAGTACAAAGGTCAAAAACTCGACATTATTTCGGCATTTGAGGCCTTAGGGAAGAAATTTGCGGGTACTATTTCTGACGAAGACTACGAAGGAGTGATTCAAAATGCCATTCCGGGAGCCGGAGCCTGTGGCGGAATGTACACGGCCAACACGATGGCAAGTTCGATGGAAGCGATGGGATTGACCTTACCCAATTCCTCTACCTACCCGGCTACCCACGAAGGCAAAAAAGCCGAATGTATCGCGATCGGTGCGGCCATGAAGCAATTGCTGGAAAAAAATATCTGTCCGCGCGACATCATGACCCGCAAAGCCTTTGAAAATGCAATGACGGTAGTAATGGCATTGGGCGGTTCTACCAATGCCGTATTGCATTATTTGGCTATTGCCCGCGCCGCCGAAGTACCTTTTACGTTAAAAGATGTTCAGGATATTTCAGACCGTACGCCATTGATTGCCGATTTGAAACCTTCCGGAAAGTACTACATGGAAGATGTATTGGCCATTGGCGGAGTTCCGGCTATTATGAAATACTTGTACCAGAACGGATTACTGCACGGAGACTGCTTGACAGTTACCGGTAAAACTGTCGCTGAAAATTTGGCCGATGCGCCTGATTTAAATTTTGATACCCAAAAAATCATATCCCCGCTCTCTTCTCCTCTTAAAGCTACCGGTCACTTACAAATCCTGTACGGCAATTTGGCAACAGAAGGCGCCGTTGCCAAAATCACAGGTAAAGAAGGGGAGCGTTTTGAAGGAATTGCGAAAGTATGCGAACGGGAAGAAGAAGTGATTGAATACATTTCCAAAGGCGAAATTACTGCCGGTCATGTGGTAGTGATTCGCAACGAAGGGCCGAAAGGCGGTCCGGGGATGCCCGAAATGCTTAAACCGACGTCTGCGGTAATGGGTGCCGGCCTCGGTGATAAAATTGCCATGATCACCGACGGGCGTTTCTCCGGCGGTACTCACGGTTTTGTGGTAGGCCACGTCACTCCCGAAGCCTTCATGGGCGGTAACATCGGATTAGTCAAAGACGGTGACAAAATCACGATTGATGCTGTTAACAACGTACTGCAACTGCACGTGTCAGACGAAGAATTGGCCGAGCGCCGCAAAAATTGGAAACAACCGGAGGCTCCTTTCAAAAAAGGAGTGTTAGGGAAATACATTCGCAACGTCAAAACGGCAAGCGAAGGGTGTGTGACTGATGAGGCATAGATAAAGCAACAACAAACAAAAACCATAATGTCATGGAAAACTTAACCATGATTGCCCAACAACAAAATTCAGCAATGGAGGAAATCACCGAACAAAATGCGGTAACCC
Organism: Spirosomataceae bacterium; assembly: GCA_046329125.1. Taxonomy (GTDB): domain Bacteria; phylum Bacteroidota; class Bacteroidia; order Cytophagales; family Spirosomataceae; genus Runella. The sequence continues at coordinate 373,119 of JAXLVD010000006.1, forward strand.
CTGCTTTGCCTGTCGAAAAAGCGGAGCCCCTGTCAGGAGCGCAAGCGCTGATGGAAGCCTTAGTGGCCGAAGGTACAGAGGTTATTTTTGGCTATCCCGGCGGTGCCATTATGCCCACCTACGATGCACTTTTCGACTATACCGACCGCATTGACCACATCTTGGTGCGTCATGAGCAAGGAGCGGGCCATGCTGCCCAAGGCTATGCCCGCACAAGCGGAAAGCCCGGCGTATGTTTGGTTACTTCAGGTCCCGGCGGTACCAACTTAGTCACTCCGATTGCCGATGCTATCATTGATTGCACGCCTTTGGTATGTATCATCGGGCAGGTAAAATCTACCTTGCTCGGTACAGACGCCTTTCAGGAAACAGACATCATCGGCGTAACTACCCCGGTTTGCAAATGGAATTACCAAATTGCTCACCCTGACGAGGTACCGGAGGTGATGGCAAAGGCATTTTACATTGCCACTTCCGGTAAACCCGGTCCGGTAGTCATTGATTTCACACGCGATGCTCAGGTCAGTAAAATGACCAAGCCATTTCAATACAAAAAAACGGAAGGCTTAGTCAGTTACAAACCGCGCATCATTCCTAAAGATGAACACATCGAGAAGGCCGCTCAACTGATCAATAACGCCAAAAAACCTTATATTCTGTTTGGTCACGGCGTGTTGATTTCGGGGGCCATGGAGGAATTGAAAGCATTTGCCGAAAAAACCGACATTCCGTGCGCAAGTACCTTGTTGGGGCTTTCAGCCATGCCGATCGACCATCCCAATTACGTGGGTTGGTTGGGGATGCACGGTAACTATGGTCCTAACGTATTGACCAATCACGCCGACCTCATTATAGCCATCGGTATGCGTTTTGACGACCGAGTCACGGGCGACGCCACCAAATACATCAAGCAGGCCAAAGTAGTGCATATTGAGATAGATCCTTCGGAAATTGATAAGATCATCAAAGCAGATGCGCCCGTTGTCGGTGATGCCAAAGAAGTATTGAAAAAACTACTGCCGTTGGTCAACGCCAATAATCACTCTACTTGGCGCAACGAGTTTAAGAAATACGACATCATCGAAAACCAAAAGGTGACTCAACGGGAATTGACTCCTGAAGGAGAAATCAAAATGGCCGAGGTGGTCAATATGCTTTCCCAAAAAACAAAAGGGGAAGCCTGCATTATTGCCGATGTCGGACAGCATCAAATGATTGCTGCCCGGTATTATCAATTCAAAAATCCGCATTCTTACATTGCTTCCGGCGGATTGGGGACAATGGGATTTGCAATTCCTGCTTCCTTCGGAGCTAAGAAAGGAGCCCCGGATCGGGAAGTGGTGGCCTTTATCGGAGACGGTTGTTTCCAAATGACCATTCAGGAATTAGGAACCATTGCCCAAAGCGGTTTAGCCGTCAAACTGATTATTCTCAACAACAATTATTTGGGCATGGTACGGCAATGGCAACAACTCTTTTTTGAAAAACGCTACTCGTTTGTCGAACTGCAAAATCCTGATTTTGTGACCATTGCCAAAGGTTTCGGCATTGCCGGACATACGTGTTCGGACCGAGAAAATTTAAGTGACTCATTGGATACCCTGCTTAAATCCGATAAAGCGTATTTGTTGGAGGTCATTGTAGAGAAAGAAGAAAACGTATTTCCAATGGTGCCTGCCGGTGCTTCGGTAGCTGATATAAGACTTGATTGATATGATGACGACTTACACCATCTGTATATTCACAGAAAACACCTTTGGGTTGTTAAATAAAATTACGATTATCTTCACTCGTCGCCGGGTCAATATTGAAAGTTTGACCGTGTCCGAAACCGAGCGGAAAGGCGTATCCCGCTATACCATAACCATTAAGCACGACAAGCGCGAAGAAGTGGAAAAACTCGTACGGCAAATACGGAAAGTGGTTGAAGTATTGGCTGTATTCGGCTACTTAGACAATGAAATTGTGTACAACGAGATTGCGTTGTTCAAAATAGCCACTCCTGCCAACGCCAAACCTATTGATATTGAGACCATTAACAAGGTTTACAAGGCATGGGTCGTGTATTGGGGACTTGACTACGTGGTGATTGAAAAAGCCGGCAATGACAATGAAATCTTAGACTTTTTCCGCTACATCAAATCTTACGGAATTTTAGAGTTTGTGAAATCGGGACGGGTAGCCGTAGGAAAAGCCCCGAATGGCTTGGTCGAATTTTTACCCGAAGAGGTGCATTGGGAGTATTACGTTTAAAAGTGCGTTATTTGCAGTCCTTTTAAAATGAAACCGATAAGGTCCTAAGCCTATAAAAGACCTTAGGTGTATGTAAATCGTTTATGGAACAACTGCACTCTCTCGCTGCTCCTTTTCACCGGTTAGAAACCACATTAGAAGCGTTCTTTGACAACAAATATTGGCGACTCAGGCTTCTTTTTGCAGCCTTACTCATTTCAACGGGTACCTTGTTGCTCTTTAATTTTATTTACGTAGATCGCGGTTTTCGGGATTTGTATCAGGAAATGCGCTATCCGGGATCCGTTGGCGGTTTTTTTTGGGATGATATTATCAAACAAGGCGCTGACCCGTTTACTCCCAAAAACTATGAGGCCGGTTCGCACGAAGCCAATCAGACGTTTCGGCTCACCGTCCCGCTCATTGCCAATGCCCTGCATTTGAACGTAGCGACTCTTTATCTCTTGCAAGTAATAGTAGGGTTGGTGTTTTTATGGATAACGGTCAACATCGTCAACGGGATTCTGCAAAATCGTATCCTGACCTTTTATTTTATGACCGGATTCACCGCCATTTACGCAGGAGCTAACTTTTACCTCAATTACCTGGGGCACGTCGATATTTTTCCTTTTTGTTTTATGGCGTTGGCCTTTTATTTCCGAAATCCACTGTTGGTACTCTTGTTTTCACAGTTGAGTTTTTGGTGCGATGAGCGAGCCATCATCAATTCCTCTTTCATCGGATTGTGGTTGCTTTTGCCGTTCATTGATAAATGGCAATCAGAAAAAAAACTGAATTGGAAGCTGATTTCGCCGAATCTCTTGGTTTTAATCGGAAGCGGCGTATTGTATTTAGTCGTCCGAAAATGGCTGGAAATTACTTTTCACTTAAAAATAGGTCACGATAACTCTCTGTCTGTCAAGTCATTTATCTGGAGTTTGACTATTTTCGGCGACAAAGTTACTCGGGGTCTGGAAAGTATGTGGCTGATAATCGGTGCTGCTTTAATAATTTTGTGGCAATCTAAGCAAGGGTGGAAGCTTTTCTTATTTGCGGGAGCATTAGGTGTTACTGTCTTTATTACGCTGTTAGTTGCTGACGGAACACGGGCTTTGTCATTCGGTTTTATTGCCTTTTTTATTGCCTTAAAAGTTCTGCACAATGCCGTTCCGTCAAAGCAGTTGAAGTATTTATTAATTATAAGTGCATTGGTAGCCTTGATGTTACCCATTTCGTTTCCCTAACATATCATTATGAATCCGGCTTATTATAAAGAATATTATCATATTGAGCGCGAACATTGGTGGTTTTTGGTGCGTAACAAAATCATTATGAACCATTTACGCCGACAGCTCCCTGCCAACCGTCCGTTGAAGATATTAAATATCGGGATTGCCACCGGCCGAACGTCAGAGTTGCTTACTGAATTCGGGAGTGTCAAATCGGTAGAATACGACCGAGATTGTTTTGAATTTACCAAAGCGGCCGTTCCGTCGTTGGATCTTATCCAAGGTTCAATTCTGGAACTCCCGTTTGAAGATCAATCTTACGATCTGGTCTGTGCGTTAGACGTGATCGAACACGTAGAAGACCATCAGTTAGCCGTGCGCGAAATGCAACGGGTTTGTAAACCGAACGGCTTGGTCTGTGTGACTGTGCCGGCATTTATGTTCTTATGGAATCAGCACGATGACGTCAATCATCACGTAAGAAGATACGATAAAACGCTGTTAGAGAGCCTGTTCACCCCTACGGGAAAGATAGTCTTCAGCAGTTATTTTAATTTCTGGCTGTTTTTTCCCATTGCCGGATTTCGATTGTTGTCGCGGTTGTTGCCGTTACATCATCGCAAAGTAGAAGAGGCCGGTTCAGACTTTACCGTCATGAACGGCTCCATATTTCAAAAGGTATTTTACGGCATTTTCAACAGTGAAAATGCCTTCATAAAAAGCGGTATCCGATTGCCGGTAGGTGTATCACTGTTGCTGAGCTGGCAAAAAAAATAAACTTTCAGTATTGTATTACCCAAATAAACAAATCAATTCAATGGCACAAATCAATTTCGGCGGGACCGTAGAAGAAGTAGTAACCCGCGAAGAATTTCCTCTGGAGAAAGCACGTGAAGTATTGGCAAATGAAACTATTGCGGTGATCGGTTACGGTGTACAAGGCCCGGGCCAAAGCCTTAATATGCGCGATAACGGTTTTAATGTGATCGTGGGTCAGCGCAAAGGAAAAACATACGACAAAGCAGTAGCGGATGGCTGGGTTCCGGGCGAAACGCTTTTTGAAATCGAAGAAGCGCTCGAAAAAGGTACTATTATTTGCTTCTTATTGTCGGATGCTGCCCAAATCGCTTTGTGGCCAACGGTAAAAAAATACCTCACTGCGGGTAAGTCATTGTATTTCTCTCACGGATTCGGGGTCACTTATAAAGATCAAACCGGTATCGTTCCTCCGGCTGAAGTTGACGTGTTCTTGGTAGCTCCGAAAGGCTCAGGTACGTCTCTCCGCCGTTTGTTCGTTGAAGGAAAAGGCCTTAACTCATCTTTCGCCGTGTATCAGGATGCCTCAGGCGATGCCCGTACCAAATGTATTGCCATGGGTATCGGGGTGGGTTCGGGCTATTTGTTCGAAACCGATTTCTATCGCGAAGTAACTTCTGACTTGACCGGTGAGCGCGGCACATTGATGGGCGCTATTCAAGGTATTTTCGCGGCTCAGTACGAAGTATTGCGTGAAAACGGCCACTCTCCGTCAGAAGCCTTCAACGAAACCGTCGAAGAATTGACGCAATCGTTGATGCCGTTGGTAGCCGAAAACGGAATGGATTGGATGTACGCTAACTGCTCAACAACGGCTCAACGCGGTGCGTTGGATTGGTGGAAGCCTTTCAAAGATGCTACCAAGCCGGTATTCCAACAATTATACAACTCCGTAAAATCAGGAGAGCAAGCCAATATTTCTATTACCCGTAACTCGCAAACTGACTACCGCGAGAAACTCGAAGTAGAATTGGCCGAACTTCGCGATTCAGAAATGTGGAAGGCAGGTGCGGCTGTGCGCAGCCTTCGTCCGGAGCGGAATTAACAGAACTTTGGGAAGCTTTTCCGAAACAAGGTTAAAATAAATAGAAAATCCCCCGAGTTATGTAATTTCGGGGGATTTTTGCCATTACACCAACTTCTTTTCTTTTATGAGCCTTGCATCCGAAAAACATAAGCCGAAAGCCGCTGATTTGCCTACCTTCGACAACATCCTGCAAGCGGCTGAGCGCATTCGAAAAGTGGCCAAACACACCGATTTGGAGTTGAATCTTAATTATTCTGAGCGATACGAAGCCAATATTTACTTCAAACGGGAAGATTTACAAGTAGTACGTTCGTATAAAATTCGAGGAGCCTACAACAAAATGGCAAGCCTTTCGGCAGAAGCTCTCGCCAACGGTGTTGTATGCGCCAGCGCGGGTAATCACGCGCAGGGCGTAGCGTATGCCTGCAATAAAATGCAGGTACGCGGGACTATTTTTATGCCCGGTACGACACCGGCACAAAAAGTAAAACAGGTAAAATTGTTTGGAAAAGACCAAATTGAGATAGTGCTGCACGGGGACACTTACGATGATGCCTACTACGCTGCCAAGCAATTTTGCGAAGCCCACAAATCTACCTTCATCCATCCTTTCGACGATGTACAGGTCATGGAAGGGCAGGGAACCGTCGGCTTGGAAATTTTTCGTGATGCTGATTTTAAAATAGACTATTTGCTTTTTGCCATTGGAGGCGGTGGTTTAGCTTCGGGCGTTACGACGGTCTTTAAACAACTAAGCCCGGCCACCAAACTCATTGGAGTCGAACCGCTCGGCTCTCCTACCATGTACACCGCGATCAAAGAAAATCACGTTGTCACGCTCGAAAACATTGATAAGTTTGTGGACGGAGCGGCCGTAAAGCGAGCCGGAGAACATACCTTTGAGGTTTGTCGTAAAAACTTAGATTCTATATTATTGGTACCGGAAGGCAAAGTTTGTTCTACGATTTTGCAATTGTACAATGAGGAGGCGATTGTGGCAGAACCGGCCGGTGCACTGACCGTGGCGGCCCTTGACCAAATGAAAGAGGAAATCAAGGGCAAAGACGTAGTACTGCTGATTGGCGGCGGCAACAACGATATTACCCGTACCGAAGAAATCAAAGAGCGATCATTGCTTTATGAAGGCCTGAAACATTATTTTATTATTCGTTTTCCGCAGCGTTCGGGAGCGTTCAAAGAGTTTCTGAATGATGTATTAGGTCCCAACGATGATATAGCTCACTTTGAATACTCTAAAAAAACGGCCCGTGAACGCGGCCCGGCCTTGGTAGGTATCGAATTACGTCACAAGGAAGATTTTCAACCGCTTTTAGACCGAATGAAAGAGCATAACATTCAGTTTGAGTACATTAACAATAAACCTGATTTATTTGAGTTTTTGATTTGAAAACCGATAATTGATATGAAAACGCATCATTTTCCGATACTTATCGAACAGGATGAGGACAATATTTATATTGTCACTTGCCCTACTTTCAAGGGGTGTCATTCTTACGGAAAAACCATCGATGAAGCCATTCAAAATATTCGTGAAGTAATTGAAATGTGTATGGAAGAGCAAAAAATTGATGATTCAAATAACTTTGTTGGTTTTAGAGAGATTGAAGTACTTCAAAAAGAAAGTGCTTGATGGCTCAATTAATTATTTCAGGCAAAGAACTAATCCGACTGTTAGAGAAGTAAGGATTTGAAGTAATCAGAATGAATGGCTCTCACCATCGGATCAAGCATCCCGACGGCCGCGTTACTACCATACCTGTGCATAAAAATGAAGATCTGCCTAAGGGATTGGTGCGTAAAATTATCCGAGAAGACCTTGATATGAATTTTGACGAGTTCATTGTGTTTGCACGAGAGAATGGCTAAGCAAGATTTATTTAAATCTTTGATATGAACTTTGATTTCAGAAAATACCACGTCAGAGCCATTAATGCGCGCGACGAAGCCGAGAAAGCGGCCATCAACCAAGAATTGAAAGACTTGTACGATTCGCTTTCGGAAGACGACAAAAAAGTATTCAATGAAGAATTACAGAAGTTTCTGGTATCTCAATACAAAGCCATCGGCGACGAATACGAGTCGCTGAAAAAAGGCGGCGCTTTCAACTGACATCGGATAACCATTAACGAATAACCGATAACTGCCCCCCATGCTCCGCGTTCCTTCTTCCATCAGTGCCCAACAGTTTCAGTCGCTGAAAATTCAGGACACGACGTTTGTGGCGTACCGAAGCGATGTCTATCCCGAACGTAACGAGATTTTTTTTGAAGAACACGCCGTCATTGTAGTGTTGGAGGGAGAAAAGAAGTTTTTTTCCCCTAATCAGGATTTGCACGTTCGTAAAGGACAAATCTTATTTTTCCAACGCGGTTGCTATTCCATGAACGAATCCATCGGAAGCGACTACCGAAGCCTCGTTTTTTTCTTTCATGAAAAATTACTCAAGGAGTTTGTGAGTCAAAACCAAGCTTTATTTCAACAAACCGATAAGCCCGAAGACCAAGCTATTTTGGCCCTTCAGTCTTCTCCTACTTTTGAAAAGTTTATTGACTCGCTCCTGCCCTATTTTCATTCCAAAACTCCCTATTTGAATCAATTTTTACGTCTAAAGTTTCAGGAACTTTTACTGCACCTGCTTGAGATAGACAGCTCTAATCAGCTCAAAACGATTTTGTTCAGCATTTACAAAGGGCAAAAAACGGACTTGGAATACTTGCTCAACAACTACTACCTAAAACCTTTGACCATAAGCGAATTAGCCCATCTGTCAGGGCGAAGTCTATCCGCTTTCAAGCGAGAATTTGAAGCTCATTTTCACACATCGCCTGCCTATTGGATAAAGCAAAAACGCTTGGAACAAGCCGCTTTTTTATTGAAAAACGCCAACAAAAACGTATCGGAAGTCAGTATGGAGATTGGCTACGAAAGTGTATCCCATTTTATTAAAGCCTACAAAGACAAATACGGAGAGACTCCGAAGCAGCGAAAATAATCAAGTATTTTCAAAGGCATCTTCTAAATCAACTTCCAACTCCGGCAAGGTATGAACTTTCACATTTCCCGGCTGTTGAAGATGCCCGAAATGCCCAAAAAGTGCGTATTTTCCGTTTTCAAGTAGGTAAACACTGATGGTTTTTGCCTCCGGAAATACAATCCAATATTCTCCTACGCCTACTTCTTCGTAAATGTTAAATTTTTCATTGAGATCTTTTTTGGCCGTTGAAGGTGATAACACTTCAATTATCATATCAGGAACGCCATTGCAGCCACGTTCATCAATTTTGGAAGTGTCGCAAATCACACAAATATCCGGTTGAACTACCGTTTGGGTATCAGGTACCAACTCACCATTGGCATCAAAAGGAGGCAAGCGTACATCAAAAGGAGCTATAAATACACGACATTTTTTTCGACGAAGATAATGATGTAAAATACTATGCAAATTCCCTACAATCTGCTGATGCCGACTCATCGGGGCAGACATAGGAAATACTTTTCCCTTAATCAACTCTACCAACTCCTCGAACTGCCACTTAAGGTAGTCTGAGTATGAATACGTTCCGTTTTTGTCTAACTGCGATAGTGAAGTGATAGGCATAATGCAAATGTCTTTTGGCAAAAATAACCAATTAATCATAAGCAATCAAGGTGTTAATTTAGGCTAAATATAGGTAAAGAACCAAATTCGCTATTGTTTGAACGGGTGGCGTTATGCCGGTTTGTAAGGATTCCTGCAATTTTGCAGCGTATTATTCTCCCATTGCATTAATCACCAATAGATATGTCAAACCAACCAACCACTCTCTTCGACAAAGTGTGGGATGCGCACGTTGTCCGTAAGATTGAAGACGGCCCCGATGTATTATTCATCGACCGTCACTTTATCCACGAAGTAACCAGCCCGGTGGCCTTTTTAGGACTGGAAAGTCGCGGAATCGGGGTGTTGTTCCCGGAGCGTACCTTTGCTACTGCCGACCACAACACGCCAACCGTTAATCAACACTTACCGGTCGCTGATCCGCTTTCGGCCAATCAGCTCAAAGCCTTGGAAACCAATACGGCCAAGTACGGTATTTCGCACTGGGGTTTAGGGCACCAAAAGAACGGGATTGTACACGTAGTCGGACCTGAAAACGGGATTACCCTTCCGGGGATGACCATCGTTTGCGGCGACTCGCACACTTCCACCCACGGAGCTTTCGGAGCTATTGCTTTCGGTATCGGTACCTCAGAGGTCGAAATGGTCCTGGCATCGCAGTGTATCATGCAGCCTAAGCCGAAAAAAATGCGCATTACCATCAACGGGAAATTGGGCAAAGGGGTTTTGCCTAAAGACGCGGTGTTGTACATTATCTCTCAAATTTCGGCCAGCGGTGCGACGGGTTATTTTGTAGAATACGCCGGCGATGTGTTCGAAAATATGAGCATGGAAGGCCGCATGACGGTTTGCAACATGTCCATCGAAATGGGAGCTCGCGGAGGTATGATTGCCCCTGACGAAACCGCTTTTGCTTACCTTAACGGTCGTGAGCAAGCCCCCAAAGGCGAAGCTTGGAATAAAGCCCTCGCTTATTGGAAAACACTCAAAACCGATGAAGGGGCGGCCTTCGACTTAGAATACAATTACGATGCTGCCGACATTGAGCCTCAAATCACCTACGGCACCAATCCGGGGCTGGGAACGGGTATTACCAAACACATTCCGAAAGCCGATGAAGTGCTTGACGGTGCGGCATCTTATGCGAAATCATTGAAATACATGGGCTTTGCCGAAGAGGAAAGTATGTTGGACAAGCCGATTGACTTTGTCTTTCTGGGTAGCTGCACCAACGGCCGAATCGAAGACTTCCGGGCGTTTGCCTCGGTAGTAAAAGGCCGTAAAAAAGCGGATAATGTGACGGCATGGTTGGTGCCGGGCTCACACATCGTAGAAGCCCAAATCAAGGAAGAAGGGATTTTGGATATTTTAACTGAAGCGGGTTTCCAACTGCGTCAACCGGGATGTTCGGCTTGCTTAGCTATGAACGACGACAAAATTCCTGCGGGAAAATACGCCGTAAGTACTTCAAACCGCAACTTTGAAGGTCGTCAGGGCCCGGGCGCGCGCACCTTGTTGGCCAGTCCCTTGGTAGCTGCCGCCGCAGCTATCACCGGTAAAGTCACTGACCCACGGGAGTTTCTGTAATTGGGGCATTAGGCTTTATGCTGTAAGCAATAAGCTTATTTTATTGCCTAAATGAATTGGTTTGTTAGGTTATACACAACCCCACCCTAAATCCCTCCCCTTTCAGTGGAGGGACTTCTTGCAGCTCCCTTTCTCCTGAAAGGGGCCGCGGCGGCGGACCGCAAGGGCCGGGGATAGGGGTTAAAACGATAGGTACAACTTTGTAAACCAATTCACCTAAATGGTAATCAAGCATAAAGCTTACAGTATTAAAAGAGTATTTTTAAATGAGAGATTTTAGAAAATATGAAGTCTGGCAACCGGCTCACTCTTTAGTACCGGAAGTCTATTCTATTTCTAAAAACTTTCCTCAAAATGAACTGTATGGATTGACCGGTCAACTTCGCAGAGCTGCTGCATCCATTCCTACTAATATTAGTGAAGGCTGCGGTCGAAATACCGATGCAGAATTTGCCCGTTTTTTACATATTTCTTTGGGGTCAGCTCATGAGGTTGAATACTTGCTTCAATTAGCACATGATCTTGCTTATATTGAAAAAACTGACTATCAATCACTTCATCTAAAAATAAATGAGGTGAAAAGAAAGGTCTATCATTTGGAACAAAAAATTAACAATGCCAAAGCATAAAGCTTAAGGCATATAGCATAAAGCAACTAAAATGGCATACGACAAATTCACCATATTAACCGATTCGGCAGTACCTCTTCCGTTGGAAAACGTGGACACTGACCAAATCATCCCGGCTCGTTTCTTGAAAGCCACCGAGCGTAAGGGATTCGGCGATAACCTCTTTCGCGATTGGCGCTACAACAGCGACGACAGCCCTAAAGCCGACTTCGTCTTGAACAATCCCTTGTATTCGGGCAAAATCCTTGTGGGAGGTCGCAACTTTGGCAGCGGTTCAAGTCGCGAACACGCCGCTTGGGCTATCTACGATTACGGCTTCCGTTGCGTAGTATCGAGCTTCTTTGCCGACATCTTCAAAAACAACGCCATCAATGTAGGAATTTTGCCGGTACAGGTAACCCCTGAATTTTTGGACAAAATCTTTCAGGCCATCGAAAAAGACGCAAACACCGCCTTAACGGTAAATCTTCCTGAGCAAACCATTACGATTGACGCCACCGGAGAATCGGAGTCGTTTGCGATCAATGGCTACAAAAAACACAATCTCATTAACGGCTACGATGATATCGACTATCTGCAAGCCATGAAAGAAGAAATCGGTGTGTTTGAAGCCGCTCGACCGTATTAAAGCCCCCTAACCCCGCAGCGGCACGGTTCGCCGTTGCGGGACCGCCCAATGGGGGAATTTTTTATACCTTACAGTAAAACACTGACTAATAATGAATTACAAAAAAACCGTTCCCCCATTGGGGGCCGGGGGGCTGTACATCGAAATAATGGATACGACACTCCGCGACGGCGAACAGACCAGCGGGGTGTCCTTTTCGGCTTCGGAGAAACTGGCCTTAGCCCAATTGCTCCTTACCGAAGTAAAAGTGGATCGAATTGAGATTGCCTCAGCGCGGGTGTCAGAAGGGGAGTTTCGAGCGGTGAAAAAAATCACCAACTGGGCACAGGAAAATGGGTATATCGACAAGGTAGAAGTATTGACCTTTGTAGACGGCGAAGCCTCCGTTAATTGGATGTTGGAGTCCGGAGCGAAAGTTATGAACCTTCTGACAAAAGGCTCACTCAATCATTTGACGCACCAACTCAAGAAAACGGCAGAGGAGCACTTTGCCGATATCCGACGGGTTATCGAATTAGCCAAATCGAAAGGAATTTCGGCTAACGTTTATCTCGAAGATTGGAGTAACGGTATGCGCAATTCCCCCGAATACGTATTCGAATTCCTTGATTTTTTGACGACTCAACCGATTTCGCGGATTCTTCTCCCCGATACATTGGGCGTTTTGACCCCTGCCGAATCGTATTTGTTCGTAAAATCAATTGTCGAACGTTACCCCAATCATCACTTTGATTTCCACGCCCACAACGACTATGACCTCAGCATCGCCAACGTTATGGAAGCGGTACGGGCGGGGGCGCATGGGTTGCATTTAACGGTCAACGGCATGGGCGAACGCGCGGGAAATGCGCCGTTGGCTAGTGCCATTGCGGTATTAAAAGACTTTATGCCGGAAGTCAAAACGGGCGTGGTAGAAGAGTCGTTGTTTTCGATCAGTAAAATCGTTGAAACGTTTTCAGGGCTACGGATTCCTGCCAATAAACCGATTGTGGGCGACAACGTGTTTACCCAAACTGCGGGCATTCACGCCGATGGCGACAAGAAAAACAACCTCTATTTCAACGAATTGATGCCGGAGCGCTTCGGACGCAAGCGTTCGTATGCGTTGGGAAAAACCTCGGGTAAAGCCAATATTGAGAATAATCTTCGGGAGTTGGGCATTAAACTTTCCGACGACGACCTCAAAAAGGTAACGCAACGGATCATCGAGTTGGGCGACCGCAAGGAAGTAGTCACGCAGGAAGATCTTCCGTATATTATTTCGGACGTATTGGATACCAATGCGATCGAGTTCAAAATAGAGATTCTCAACTACGTTTTGACGCACTCCAAAGACCTTCGTCCTTCGGCTACCCTCAAGGTCAAAATTGAGGATGAGTTGTTCGAAGAAAACGCCCAAGGCGATGGTCAGTACGATGCATTTATGAATGCCTTGAAGAAAATTTACGCCAAAAAAGGCTTGGAACTGCCCCTGTTGACGGACTATGCCGTTCGTATCCCGACGGGGGGAAAAACCGATGCTCTTTGCGAAACGGTCATCACCTGGAATTGGAATCAAAAAGAATTCAAGACCAGAGGCTTAGATTCTGACCAAACGGTATCGGCCATCAAAGCCACGCAGAAAATGCTGAATTTGATGTAAAAAGAGGTATAGAGGCAACAAGGCACAAAGGCAACGAGGCATATGTTAAATGGGATGGATAGAAGGGGATAAAAATTTAGCCAAAAACTTCTTTCGATGAATCAAATAAATTCTTTTCGAGATTTATTGGTTTGGCAAAAATCAATGGTATTGGTTACTGAGATTTACAGAGTCACCCAATTATTCCCTGCCCAAGAACAATATGGTCTTACTGCTCAAATGCGACGTTGTGCGGTATCTATTCCGAGCAATATTGCTGAAGGGTATGGTCGAAATGCAACAGGTGACTATAAACGATTTTTGCAAATCGCCGTTGGTTCTTTGTATGAATTACAAACACAGATGGAAATTGCCAAAAATTTGGAATTTCTTTCAGAAGGCTCTTTTACACCGATATATGAAGAGGCCAAAGCCTTGGATAGAATGCTGTTGTCACTAATAAAGAAAATAAATTAACAAAAACTACTCGATGCCCCGATGCCTTTGTGCCTCGTTGCCTCGAAATCATAAAAATGGCAAAAAAACACATCTTAATCGTTCCCGGTGATGGTATCGGGCAAGAAGTTACTACGGTTGGTAAACTGGTATTAGACCGTATCGCCGAAAAATTCGGCCACGAATTCACCTACGACGAAGCCCTCATCGGCCACGTCGCCATCGAAGCCACGGGCGACCCGCTTCCGGAAGAAACCCTTGTCAAAATGCGAGCTTCCGACGCTATTTTGTTCGGGGCTGTAGGCCACCCCAAATATGACAACGACCCCTCGGCCAAAGTGCGCCCGGAGCAGGGTTTGTTGAAAATGCGCAAAGAACTCGGCTTGTACGCCAACTTGCGTCCTATCAAATTGTTCGACGAATTGCTCGACGCCTCCAGTATCAAGCCCGAAATCCTGCAAGGCTGTGATATTCTTTTCTTCCGTGAATTGACGGGTGACGTGTATTTCGGTAAGCGCGAACGCCTCGACGACGGCAACACCGCTTACGACACCATGATTTACAGCAAATACGAAGTAGAGCGCATTGCCCGCAAAGCGTTTGAAGCCGCTCGGACACGCAGCAAGAAACTAATGTCGGTCGACAAAGCCAACGTATTGGAATCGAGTCGTTTGTGGCGCGAAGTCATTCAAAAATTGGTTCCCGAATATCCGGATGTAGAAGTAGAACACCAATTCATTGATGCCGCCGCGATGTTACTTATCAAAGATCCGCGCCGTTTTGACGTAGTTGTAACGGGTAACCTCTTTGGCGACATTTTGACGGACGAAGCCAGTCAAATTGCGGGTTCTATGGGAATGTTGGCCTCCGCTTCCGTGGGCGACAGCACGGGCGTATATGAGCCTATCCACGGTTCGGCCCACGACATTACAGGCAAGGGTGTAGCCAATCCATTAGCTTCGGTTCTTTCGGCGGCGTTGTTGTTGGATATTTCATTTGGTTTGAAAGAAGAATCGGAAGCCATCATTGCCGCCGTAGACGCCGTTTTAAAAGCCGGCTTCCGTACACGCGACATCGCCAACAGCGAAACCCCGGCTGATAAAATCCTCGGCACCGACGCTATGGGTGCTGAATTGTTGAAAAACCTGTAAAATTCAGTTACTCTACTACCCGTCGGTCGGTTTAGAACCGACTGACGGATTAGCAATTCAGCTTATGACTCATTGGTTAAAAAACACCTTTTCAAAGCCCCATCTTGCCATCGTTTGGACGGTGGTGATTTTGGGGCTTTGCTCTATACCGCGCCAAGAAATGCCCGATGATTTGGGTTGGGATAAGCTCCATCATTTCGGTGCCTTCGGCATTTTAGGAGCGCTTTGGTATTGGGCCAAACCCAATCCTTTTTGGGTCGTTGTCGGAGGAATTGCGTACGGTTTTTTTATTGAAGTTTGGCAATATGTACTACCTATCGGCCGTACATTTGACCTGTACGACGGCCTTGCCGACGCCATTGGTGTCCTTGCTTCCATTCCCATTGCCCATTGGTTTAAAGAGAGATTTTTCTAATCCAATTCTCTGCCCTACTTACCCCAATTTATAAACCATGCCCCTCTATTTTTTAGAGTCTTCCCGCCTTTATCTTCGTCTTTTTCAGGAAAGTGATGTTCAGGATTTGTTCCGGACAGAAGGCAATCCGGACGTAATGGCTTTTATAAGAACGCCCGTGACTGACCCCTCCCGGAGTTTAGACCGAATCAAACAGGAAGCTCTTTACACCGCAGAAAACAAAGGTTTAGGACTTTTCGCCTGTTTTGAAAAAAATACAAATCACTATCTCGGACTCGTAAAACTCAAACACATCGAAAATACGGAGGCCATTGAAATCGGCTATGCCTTTTTACCCGAAGCATGGGGAAAAGGCTACGCTACCGAGATTACCAAAAACTTGATCGAGTACTTACAACAAAACTTTACAGGACGGTCTATCGTGGCTTTCATCCACCCCGATAACTTCAATTCTCGACGCGTTTTAGAAAAAGCAGGCATGACCGAAACTACAACCATTTACGAAGGCCACGAAAATGCAGCGGTATTTGAATTATAAATCACATTTCTCCTTCCACTCCCAAACCAAACAACGCGAAATCATACTTCACGGGGTCTTCAGCATCAAACTGCTTTAAGTTTCCGGTGAGTTCGAGGGCCGTCAGCCAATCGGTAGTCGGGCGCTGAATAAGACCCAGTTTGCGCGCTACGCGGTCTACGTGGACGTCGCAGGGGCAGATGAGTTGGACAGGCTTTATCTTTGTCCAAAGACCAAAGTCCACGCCTTTGTCGTCTTTGCGAACCATCCACCTTAGAAACATATTCAAGCGCTTACAGGAGGATTTTCTTACCGGTGTTGCAATGTGTTTGCGTGTTCGTTCGGGGTAATCTTCCAAGCTGAAAAACAAATCATGAAAACCGGCCAAACCTTGTCCGATGTGCGGGGAGTCAGGGGATAAAGCAGAGGTAAAGGCGTCTTCCAACGAATCATGTTGCCGATAATATTCCCTAAAAAAATGAAGAAAGTAAAGCGTATCGGTTGCGTTGAAAGTACGGTGCTTAAAGTTCAGAAAACGCTTTAAATCAGTATCTGCATGATTTTTGATGAAGTCATAAGGCGCTCCATCCATAAGTTGAATTAATTCATTGCACTTGTTGATGATGGTTTTGCGTTGCCCCCAAGCCAGTACGGCCGCCCAAAAACCCATGATCTCGATGTCTTGCCGAAGCGAAAATTGGTGCGGAATACTGATAGGGTCGTTGGGAATAAAATCAGGACGATTGTACTGAGCTGCTTTTTGTTCGAGCAGTTCCGCTACATAATCCGTCATCAAATGCGTTTACCTCCTTTCAGCAACCAAACCAATCCTTGCGAAAGACCTGAGAACAAGCGAACTATTCCTGTAAATGTCAAAGTAAACAGTGAAATAAAAGGGTAAAATAGGGTAAAGGCTACACTCCAAATACGGTATCCGAGAGTAGTTTTGAGTTGTTCGCGTTCCTGGCGTCGAGAGAGCATTGTGCAAATGATTTGATACTTGATTAACGGCAAAGTTCGGGCTTTGGTTCGGGAAATAAAAATGCTATTTTTCGTCTCAATTTCACAAAACCCAATTTCATGTTCGAGCATAAAAATCAGAAAGTTATATCACGTCCTCGCTTTAAGCGGCGCGTAACCAAATACACCTTTGTAGCCGCAGGTATCATCGGCGTTTCTTGGGTGCTCGGTGCTGTGGGATACCGGTGTTTTTCCGGCAGTACAGAACCGTATCACGCACACCTTGATTGGGTTTCTTCCTTTTATAATGCCGCCATGATTCTCGGCGGTATGGGTCCGGTGGATGAGCTTTATTCCGATACAGCTAAGTGGTTCGCTTCGTTTTATGCTCTCTTCAGCGGCATTACCTTTTTATCCGCCACTTCCATCTTTTTCGCCCCGTTTGTACACCGATTTTTACACGTTTTACACGTAGATGATACTGATAATTGATTTTCTGACAGAGCTTTACGGTACTTAAAACGTATTGACATTTAACACAACCGTATTGATGCCCGGCGACAGCCGAAGGGTGCCGAAGGAAGTATCTGCCTTTGTGCCGTTGAGCAGGATCGTATCTTCGGGAGAGTATTTCAATTCCAGTTCTGCCGAAACATTGGCAGGCAGTTCGAAGGTGTATTCCTGACGAATCCTGCTTTTGCGCTGATACGAGGCCTTAATAAGTCCTTTCATGATGGGTACAGTGATTTCAGAAGACGAAAGCGTACCCAACTGCGGCTTGATGAACATGATGCTTCCGCCCGCCGTTTTGGGTTGTATGCCCCACATATTGCGGGCTACAATATTGGCGGGAGCGGCTCCCCAAGCGTGGTTCCAGTCGAGGTTGGGTTTGTATTTGGTATCCCAGGCCTCCAGCGTCATGGTCGAGCCGATTTTTATCATGTTCCACCAACTGCGGTCGTGGGTGGCGGTCATAAGTTGCAGGGCATAATCGGCTTCGTTGGCGTTGTAAAGGGCTTCCAATAAATACTGCGAGCCATACACGCTGCAAGCCATGCCTCGGGATTTAATAAATTTGGCGACCGATTTTTTGTGAATATCGGGGGTAATGTCAAACGCCAACGCCATCATGTTGGCGTGCAGCGAGGAGTGGTCGGTGCCTTCTCCGTCGATGTACGCTCCCGTTTTTGGGTTAAATAATTTTTCGTTGATGGCATTTTTAGCTTTTATGGCCAAGGTCTGAAACTGCCGCTCATCTTCCGACTTCCGGAGAATACGCGCAAATTCGGCCATGATCTCCATGTTTTTATAAAAGAAACAGTTCACCATGGTGTTGATGGGCGTAAAAACATAGCCATCGCGCTCGCCTTCGGCGGTGGCCAGTTTCCAGCCGGTATCCTTTTGGGCAGGGGGCCAATCTACGATGTCTTTCAGCTGGATTTTGGGGTCTTTGAAACCCAGTTTTTGCATGAACTCAGGCGTATTTTTGGGCGACGATGAACTGATCAACCCATCTTCGCGGGCGAGTTCCATGAGGGTTTTGTACTTCAGGGGTTCGTAGTATTTGGCAATCAACTCGGTATTGCCCGTGTACATATAATCCTGATAAAACATCAATGCTACGTGAAGCTGCCATTCGGTAGGCCACGTGGGGTGCTCCATAAAATACTCGATGGTTTTGCGGGCAATGCCGTATTCGCGGTCGGTGGCGTAGTGGCTTAGCTGATTGAGGTACGCATCGGCTTCGTATGGAATGCGTTCCCGGTCGCCGTCGAGGTAAAATCCTGAAAAGGAACTGGCTTTGATGGTGTATTTGCACAATTCCCAAACCTGATTGAGGGTGGTGTCTGAGCTATTGAAACGGCTTTGGTCTTCTTCAAAATAACTGTAATACGCCAATTGCGTTAGGTCGTTGGCCGTCAGATTTTCGGTGGCATTGTCTATTTCACAGTACCGGAACGGCAATAAAACGGGAAACGAATCGGGCAACACCACCGCGCCCGCGCTTGATTTGGTGTTTCTTTCGTCAGGTTTGATGTTGAGTCGGTAGGTTTTTTGGCCTTTGGTTACTTCCACTTTCACCTCCTGATACCGAATACTGCCCATGGGTTTTCGGTTTATTTTGCCATTTTCGAGCTGTTCGCCCAGGCGCACAATCAGGGTTTGCTTCTTTTTGGTCGAATAATTGAGCTCCAGATTGGCAAAGGCCGCTTTCCCAAAATCAATGAAGTAACTGCCCCGAGCCGTTTGAGTGAATTTCGTCGGCTTCTTTTTATCTACCTGAAAAATATTGGGAGTGGAAATCGACCGATCCGACGGTCCAATCTTAAACGCCTGCGGCTCGGAATAATCGCCCGTGCGATTGTCGGTATCCCAAATCCTTACTTTCCAAAAGTACGGTACGCCCGTTTGTAAGGGTTTGCCTTGGTACGCGACATCGGATGAATGGCTTCCGCGCACCTGTCCTGTATTCCACACATCGCCGATGTTGTTGTCGATGTTGGCTTTGGAAGAAGCGACCAACAGTTGGTACGCCGACTGAAAAACGGCTTCTTTGGGTACCACCCAGCCAAATTCGGGGGTAGCATCTTTCAACAGAACAGTGGCAGGTTGACGGATAAACTCCACCATTAACCCTGTCGGTTGACAGGCATTTACATCTCGGTGCTGCTGAATGAGTTGTTCCGTTTTTTGCCGCAGGTTGTTCAATACCTCCCGGTATTTTTCGTCCCGAACCAAGTTGGTGATTTCGTCGGGGTCGGCCTTGAGATGGTAGAGTTCTTCGAGGGTTTTATCGTTGACATACCGAAAATATTTCCACTCGTTGGTGCGTACGCCTTCGCTGGGCGGGATGCTTTCAAATTCCCACAAGTGCTCAATCAGCACCGTGTCGCGCTGCATACTTCGAGCCGCCTGAGTAACCAACGGAAACAAACTTTTGCCGTGATAATTTTTCGGTTGCTTTATCCCGGCCATGTCTAAAATCGTGGCGGGAATATCAATGTTCAGGGCCATTTCGTCACTGTCCAAGTGCTTTTCCTGCCTTGGGTCGTAAATGATCAGCGGAACCCGAATCGAATTGTCGTACATCAGCCACTTATCGGCCAGCTGCCTTTCGCCGAGCATGTAGCCGTTATCGCCCATCAAAATGATGATGGTATTTTTGTCAAGGTTTTTCTTTTTCAGTTCTTCCCGAATTTTTGCAATTTCCAGATCGATCCCCGCGATCATTCGATAATAGCCCTTGACCATGCGCTGGTATTTTTCGGGAGTATCAAACCGCCACGTCCAGCGCAGGCGGCTGAAGCCGGCTTTTACTTTTTCGGGTTGTTGGTTAAAGTACTTGTCCTCGCCCAAAAGCGGGGGTGCAATAGTGACATTCTCAAGTAAATGCGCTGTTTGTTCGTCGTAAAAATACTGGTCCGGGGCACCGTCGTGGGCGTGGGGTGCCGAGAAGCTCAGCGACAAACAAAAGGGCTTGTCGGTAGGGGCATTTTCAATGAAATCAATGGCTTTTTGGCCTGTATAGCGGGTGAGGTGGACGGTATCTTTGCCCAGGGTTTTGAAGAAATAGCCCCGTTTGTCGGTGTATCGGTTGTTTCGGTCGTAGTCTTCATACACGTGGAATAATTGGTCTTTTCGGTCATAATTTACCCCGAATTTTCCGTAAAAGCCAGTATAATAGCCTGCCTCTTTCAGTACTTTGGGATAAGCATTTTCCATGTATTCCTGCTTGATATTGCCGGTTTGAAACGTGTAGCGGTGGGCACGTTCCTGCATGGCGCTCAAAATACCGGCTCGGCTCGCGGCACAGATGGGGGTGGTTACCAATGCTTTCTTAAAATAAGTGCCCGTTTGTGCCAACTTATCCATCTCGGGTGTGTGCGCATACGGATTGCCCGCGTAGCCCAAGGCACCGGCTCGGTGGTCGTCGGTCAGGATAAAGATGATGTTGGGTTTTTTCTCTACTTCTGACTCGCGAGTGACAAAGGCGATACTAATGGCCATACAAAGGCCAAGCCCGATAAGAAAAGTGAGGCGTTTGGTTATCATACTTTAGGTTTAAAGAAGTACAGAAGGGTAAACGAGCATTTACTCTACGATGGGTTTTCCTTCATAATTTACTTTCACGTAAGGAACTGTCTCGTTTTCATCTACGAAGTAATTCCACTTCTTTACATACTCCATTCCGGGCTTAAACTCGTCTTTTCGTTTGCTGAGTTCGATTTTGAGGGATTTATCCAATTGCTTTTGGACTTTTTGATATTCGGGTTTTCCCAAAAGGTTGTTTAATTGTAACGGATCTTTTAGGTTATCAAACAGCAGCCACGGGCCTTTCAAATCGCGGGTGTAGGTGTATTGGTGCGTTACAACGCCCCGATATTCTTTGCCACCCCTGCGCCGCGTCCATTGCCCAAAAGGCTGTACACACGAAATGAGCGTGTATTTTACTTTGTCTTTCTTAGTTCCCTTCAGTACCCCCGAAAAGTCAGTCCCTTCTACCGACGAGGGTATATTAATGTCGCACAGTCCGAGTAGGGTGGGCATAATATCGGGTGTATTGAGCAGTATATCTGAGGTTTTACCTGTTTTACCAAAAAATTTAGGATAATGAAGCAAAAAAGGTACGCGAATGCTTTCTTCGTAGGGTTGTTGTTTATTCCAAGAACCGTGCGCTCCCAACAAATCACCGTGGTCGGATGTAAAAACGATGATGGTATTGTCTTCAATGCCCAAATCCTTTAGCGTTTGTCGCATTTTTCCGATACAATCATCAATGGCTGCGATGTGTGCGTAGTAGCCTCTTAGGTCTCGCTCTACTTTTTCTCGATTTTCGACGGGTACATTTTCATTGATGACCATCTTTTTATTTTCAAATAGCTTGCGGTATTTTTCGGGTGCAGTCTGATACGGGTCGTGCGGACTGCCGATGGAAATAAAGAGCAAAAACGGATTCGCTTCTTTGGCTTGTGCAGTCATATAATTGCAAACGTCGTCGGTTTGGGCAATCACGTCATAGCCTTTCCAAAACAATTTCTTCTTGGAATCTCCCGCGTAGTAGGCTGAGTTATTGTAATCGTGGGTACATTCTAACGCTTTCCAATACCCAAACCCTTGCTGACGCGTAGGTGGAATGTAGGTATTGCGACCGTGACCATCCAGGTGCCATTTGCCAACAAAGCCCGTGGTGTAGTTGTTGGTGCTGAATACTTTAGCCAGGGTAACCTTGTTGGTATCGAGCAGCACGTCGTTCATAAAAAGGCCGTGCGTAAGCGGATACTGCCCTGTCATCAACGAGGCGCGGTGGGGAGTACAAACGGGCATTCCCGAAAGGGCGTTTTTTACGTTGATGCTCTCCGAGGCCAATCGGTCGAGGTTGGGACAAATTACATTTTTATCGCCTGCGTAGCCCGTAGCTTGGGCGCGCCATTGATCCACGAGTATGTAGAGGATGTTGGGCTTTTTGGTGATATTTTGCGCCGTGAGCATTTGACTAAAAAGCGGCATGAACGAAAAGAGAATGATGAGTAGGGTACGTTTGTCGCATTCATTCATTCTTTGGCCAGAGACCTTGTAATAGTCGTCACTCGCGAGACGCGAGCGACTGCGCGGTGGACAAAAAAGTACAGAGAAAATGAGTGAAGGGAAAAGTTCTTTTTTCATTTCTTTAATTTGTAAGCTATTGATAAAAAATAATAAAGGCTTGTTTGAAATCATAAAGACGATTTTCAAACAAGCCTACCATGATTAATACCCCGGGTTCTGGGTTAACTTATTGATAGAAACCTCATTGACGGGAATGGGTGCAAGTAGTTTATTGGGTGTCAAAGTATATCCTTCCGGATAAAGGAATGTTTTCTTGGCTTTTTCACGAACTCCGTGGGCGGTCATTACTTCTATCGCCTTGCCGGTACGTTTGAGGTCATACCAACGTTGGTTCTCAAAACAAAATTCAACCTGACGCTCTTTGGCGATGAGTGTTTTCAGGGCTTCTTTGCCCAATGTGGCTACAGATGCGGTGAGACCTGCTCGGGTTCGCACTTGCTGAACGTAAGGAATGGCTTCGCCCGTACGGTTGAGTTCATTGAGTGCCTCGGCGTACATTAGCAAGACATCCGAATACCGTAATACGGGAAAATTGTCACCACAGCGGTCGTCAGGGGCAGAAATAGGGGCTTTGTATTTAGCACAATAAGCGATAGGGCGTACGACGTTATCCCAATCTAAGCCATTCCAAAAGCCAATCGAAACGGCTTTGCGCGTATCGCCTGCCTCAAAAGCGTTGATCAAATCGTCGGTGGGTTGATTCCAGCCCGCGCCCACAATGTTGATGTTAGGGCGATTGGTAACGGCTCCCCCCGAAGTATGCGGGGCAAACAGAAAGATAAACCGGTTGGCAAGTTCAGCACTGTTTTCTGAATACTGAACCGCAAAGATGGTTTCTTTAAAGTCTTTTTTAGAAGGGTTGAAAACATCAGCATAATTGGGCAAAAGAGCATATTTTCCCGAATTAATGACGGTTTTCAAGGTTTGCTCGGCTTCGGCATACTTGCCAAGGGTAAGATACACTTTGCCTAACAGCGACAGGGCTGACATTTCATTGGCTCGGCCTGTCTCTTCCACATCCTTGGCTTTGGCAAAACGCTCGGCTGCCTGTTTTAAATCACTGATAATGCTGTCATACACCTGTGCTTCCGTTGACCGCTTGATGTCCACGGCTTCTTGCGAAGGGGTAGGGGCTAAAACCAAAGGCACTCCGCCGAACTGTCGAACAAGGTTAAAATAATACAATGACCGTAAAAACAGGGCTTCGCCCGCACAGCGTTCTTTAAAAGATAGTTTCGACCAATTTACCCCTGCTCGGTCTAATTCACTCAGTAATTTATTGCAACGCGTAATTCCGTTGTAAGAGAGGTTCCAAAAGTTAGCAAAAGCAATATTATCACCCACCAAAATAAACTGATCAATGACGCCCCTTGAGGCTTCACCCGTTCGGACATTGTTTTGAAAACTGGCATTGTCAGAAATTAACTCGGCCAAAACCCAGTGGTTATTTTTTTCATTATCGCGCAACGGTACGTAACAACCATTGGCCAAAAGGGTATATTCTACTTCTGTTTGGTAAAAATTCCCTTCGTTGAGGGTTGATTTTGGATACAGTTCCAGAAATTTGTTGGTGCAGCCCGTCAAAAGAGACAGTGTCAGCACATATATGATTTTTTTCATGTTAAAAGTCGTTTTTTAAAAGGATAAATTGAGGCCAAGGGAAGTAGTCCGCGCAAGCGGATAAGAAGACATATCAAAGCCCGGTGAAAGCGTATTGTTGATATCTCTGGACTGAGCTTCAGGGTTGGCACCTTTGTAGTTGGTAAACATGGCTAAGTTTTGTACTGTAAAGTACAGACGGCAACTATTGATAAAACCCGTTTTTTTGACCAAACCTTCAGGAATTGAATACCCCAACGAAAGATTGGAAACACGCAAAAAAGAGGCATCTTCTACCCAGCGACTATTGACGCGGTGCCCCCAGCTTGGCGTTAATTTGGGTACGCCGTACAGCGTTCCATCCCCCGGATTTTCAGCACTTCTCCATCTATTGACAAACTCTTTACTAACATTGAAAAAACCTTGTAAGTTGTCGGTTGTCTGCCGCAATCCATTCATTACTTGACCTCCTTTTTGGCCATTCATGATGACGCCTAAAGTAAATCTTTTATAAGAAAAGTTATTAGAGAAGCCAAAAATAAAGTCGGGATGGGGGTTGCCGATGATAGTATAGTCTAAAAAGTCGTTGATGACACCGTCACCGTTAATATCCTTGTATTTAGAGTTGCCTTCATATACCTGTGCGGTTTTAACGATATTGGGATTAGCGATATCTTCGGCAGTATAAACGCCGTCGGCAATAAACCCGAAGAATTGTCCGATAGGCTTTCCTACTACCGTAATGTGCGTGGGATTGTTGTCATTGTTTCCTGATAAAATTCGGTCTCCGTTTTCATTGAGCGATAGCACCTTATTGCGATTGAAAGCCACGTTTAAATTAAAATCCCAATTAAACGCACCTGATACGGGAGTTCCTCCGAGTGAAATTTCGACGCCGCGGTTTCTCACGTTTCCCTTGTTAACAATCTGCGAATTGAAGCCCGTAATGGCGGGGATGACGTCATTAAGGAGCATATTTTTACTCTTTCGATTGTAAAAATCTACAATCAACGAAAGGCGGTTGTTGAAAAATTCGGCATCCACTCCTACGTCAATCTGTTGGGATTCTTCCCACGTCAAATAAGGATTGGATAAACCTACGAAAGAAGCCGAAACTTGGGTGTTTCCAAACACATAAGCCCCCGGGTTGATAGCCGCCAAGTGGGAATAATTACCAATGTTATTATTCCCACTTTTACCATAACTGGCTCTTAATTTCAGGTTGTTCAGTACTTTATTGCCTTTCAAAAAATTCTCTTCGGAAATACGCCAGGCGGCGGCAATAGAAGGGAAGGTAGCGTATCTGTTTTTGGCACCAAACCGGGATGAACCATCGGAACGGAAGGTGGCGGTGAACAAATATTTGTCGTCGAAAGAATAGTTGAGTCGTCCAAGGTAAGAAATAATGCTCCACTCTTGTTTGTTTTCTCCCCAAGTTGCGATGGCCTGTGCGGCATTGATGGTCTGAATCAGGTCATTAGGGTAAGGGCTGGCGTTCAGATTGATGGTGTTGGAGCGGTCTTTCTGAGTAGTATAACCTAACAAGGCGTTCAATCTATGTTTCTGAAAAGTTTTGTTGTAGGTAAGCGTGTTTTCGAGTAGCCAGTTGAAACTGTCGCCCCTCGAATTGCTCGACCGCCCCGTTCCCGCTACGGGCGGGATATTGGACGCCCCTACGGTACTTGGCGTAAATTGGTTGAATTTGGAGGTTGCCCAAATGGTGTTGAGCGACGATTTTGCTCTTAAATCGGGCGTAATCATCCATTCTAAATAAGCCGAACCGAGGTTTTGAAACTGTTGCTGTAACTGAGTCGTCTCTTTCAACACAAAAAGTGGATTGGCAAAACTCCAAGCTGAGTGGTATTTACTTTGTGGCGAGCGAATGTAAGGAATAAGCTGCCCATTGGCATCGTAAGGACTCATGACGGGGTTGGCCCAGTTGGCTACGCCAATCACGTCTTCACGATTTGAATTCGTATTGGTACGGTTTTGATTAATAAAAGTAGGTTGAAGTGATACCCCCACGGTAACCTGCTTGCTTAAATTGGACTCAATTCCCAGATTGGCACTGTATCTTTCTACGCCTGTATAGCGCAAAACCCCCTCTTGTTTATAATACCCCATACTGAAATTCATGCGCGAATCCTGCGTACCTTTTTGGATACTAACGGTATGGTCTTGAATAGGAGCCGTTTGCAGCAGTAAATCATACCAATCGGTGCCATCACCTACCAGTTGGTCGGGATTTTGATACTCGACGGGGTAGTCATCAATAGTAGCAGCTCTGTTTTCAGCGCGTCGAACAGCAATGTCAATTTTATTGCGTTGTAAATCAACAAACTCTTTCTGATTCATCAAGTTGGGCCTTCCTTTTTGGGGAACTTGCTGTACTCCTCTCATGGAAGATACATTGACTTGAAGGCGGTTGTACTGACCTTTTTTGGTTGTAATCATAATCACCCCGTTGGCTCCGCGTGAGCCGTAAATGGCCGTAGAAGAAGCATCTTTCAGGATGGAGATGGATTCGATGTCGTTGGGGTTAATCAGCAGGAGAGGATTAAAATTTTGATTCAATCCTGCCGCATAAGGCATCCCATCCACCACGTACAAAGGTTCATTTCCTGCCCCAAGTGAACCGCTTCCTCGGATTCTGACGGAAGTCCCCCCTCCCGGCACACCTGATAGTTGCTGTATTTGAACACCCGCTACTTGCCCAATCATTTTTTGGTCAACGGACGAAACGGGTAAATCCTTAATAGTCGTTTGATTAATAGTAGCTACTGAGCCTGTTACATCTTTGGCGCGTTGTGTACCATAACCCACCACCACTACCTCGCCCAATGCTTTGGTATCTGTTTTGAGACTGATGTTCATTTGCGTACGGCTTCCCACCACCATTTCCTGCGGTTCATAGCCGACAAAACTGAATACCAATACGGCGTTATTGTCAGGTACGGCGAGTGAAAACTCTCCGTTTGCGTTGGTTGACGTTCCTTTTTGGGTTCCTTTCAACAAAATACTCACGCCCGGCAGTCCTTCGTTTTTTTCAGCGTCGGTTACTTTTCCTTTGATGATTTGTTCCTGAGGTTGGGTTGCGTTTGGGATAGGAACGGATATTTCATCGATGGAGGCTGATTTTTCGGGCAGTTTTTTGCGTAATAAAATGCGCGTTCCAACCACTTCGTATGAAATATTGAGCGGGGTCAACAACTCTCTCAGTACTTCTGAAAGTTTGTTGGTCATACTCAAAGAAACTTTTTGATTGGACCGAATGGAATTGGGACTGTAAACAAACTTGATATTTGCCTGTTTCTCAATCGTATTAAAAACCCGCTTGATCTCGACCGATTCGATTTTCAGTGAAACGGAGGTATTGAGTACTTCCTGGGCTTTTGTGTTGGTGGCCCCGGCCAATCCGCAGAAAACAGCCAGCAGCATTAATTGGGTAACCGTCATTCTCATCGCTTTGAGTAAGAACGCTTTGGTTCGTACATTTTTTTGCATAATTTTAACATGTTTTTGGTTTGAAAAGGGCAAAAACTCTCCCGCAAGACCGTATTTCATGTTTGCATGAATCATGGCCAACCGAACGTTCCTTCGGCTGCGGGTTACTCCAAGCCGATAATGCTCGCAACATTGTCGGCTTTTTTGGTAATCAGTGGCAAGCCACCGTTATCGGTTAATTGTTATTCGTCAAAAAATCTTGACACAATAAGCACGAACCGATTATTCATAGTTCTTATTTCTGACTTCCTACATCTCGTCTTCTCACTCCTCAAAGCTCACTTGCACCCCTCCCCCGTGATAAAGATGCTTGTTCCTCGTTGCTCATACGTTGCGTTGACCGATTTACAAATCAAATCAAGCTGCGTATGAAGGGGTAAATCGTTCAAATCAGCCGTGAAAACACACTGATTCAGGATTTGATTTTCCACAATAATCAGGAGTCCATAGGCATTTTCAAGCTTTTTGAGTACGTTGGGCAAAGGGGTTTCTTCAAAAATAAAAAGGGTAGGATGAGCCGGCGGCTGAATCAAAACGGGTTTTTCAATAATACCCGGAGTTATTTTTCGAGATGCTTTGTCAAACGTAATTTTCTGGTTGGGGGTTAGAATCAGGCCATTACGTTGCTGCGTCGATTTGAGGGAATTTTCATAGACCGATACGCGACCCGTTGCTACCAATACTTCGATGGATTGGGCATCTTCGTAGGATTTGACCGTAAAACTTGTTCCTAATACTTCTGTCACTAATTCGCCTGTATGAACAACAAAAGGTTTGTTAGGATCAGGCTTGACCTTAAAAAAAGCTTCTCCTTTTAAAAATACACTCCGACTTTGCCTGCCGAAATGCTCGGGATACGTTACGCTGCTGTTGGCTTTCAAAATCACCATACTACCGTCTTCCAACTTGATTTGTCGCGGATTGCTCGCCGTGTTTTTGACTTCAATACCGTCCGGGGTTTGAATTACTTCACTAACAGTAGGCAGGTTCAAACTTTGGGAACGATTCAGCCACCAACTACTTCCCAACACCAAAACAACTGATGCTGCGGCAGCCCATTTAATCCATCCAAACCGGTTTTCGGAGAAAGTTTTCTCTTTGTTATTCATTGTATTTTGCCGGATAGTTTGCCAAAGACGTCTTTTAACAATTGTCTTTTCCTGACTATCCAGTTGCAATGTACTGCTGTTAAGAAGGTTACTTTGCCAGTCATGTATTAGTTTTTCCTCGTCAGGGCTGCACTCGCCCGCCAAGTATTTTTCCAGTAGTTGATTGAATTCGTATTGGTTCATTTTTGTGTCCGTTATGAAGAAATGGGTGGATATTAATTGTCAGAATGATACGCTTTCAGCTGTTCTTTCAACACTTTGAGCGATTTGGTAATGTGATATTCTACCGCTTTCTCCGAAAGATTTAGTTGCCGAGCGATGTCTTTTACTGATTGGTTCTCAAACCGACTCATTTTGAATATTTCGACACTTTTTTCGGGCAATTTCTTCATCGCTTCGTCCACCGCTTTCGACAGATCAGCAAACTGAACGCTTTCATCTGTGGCATAGGATTGCTTGATTTCATTGAATATCAGATATTCCTGAAATTTGCGCTGTGTGATTTGAGACTTGATATAATTGGTACTCAGATGTTTGATAGACACCACCAAATACGCACTCAAATGACGTATCACACTTAGGTGACGTTTCTGCCAAAGGCTTTCAAATAGGTCTTGTACCAGTTCTTCGGCCTCTTCGCGGGTGCCTGTTTCGTGGTAAGCTACCCCCAGCAATTTGTACCAATAGCGGTTGTATATTTCCTCAAAAGCGCCCTGACTATCGCTTCGCAGAAAATCAACTAATTGGTCATCGGAAAAGGTCCCGTACTTCATAGCATGGTATTCGGTTGTTGTATAGTCAATCAAGTCGGCAAAATCCCTAAATGATTTTAAAAAATCTTTGAAAAACAATACATAAGCAGGTGAATTGGGCAAAAAGTTACACCAAGTTATGAGAGGTTTGATGGATGATGTTTTAACTATTTGTTGGGCGGATTTTAGCGGCCCCTTTGTTGATATAGGATTAAATTCTTCTTTTTTTATACTTATGTCATATTAAATGACAATATTTTATACCTTGGAATAAATCTTTTCATTTGTGTCTGATAATTCTAACATATCTATTTTTTCAACAAAAGATTCGCCACACCACGGAGGGAGGGTGGACGATAAAAATGCCTTTGGACACTTGGCTCAAACGTACTACCGCCCCCTTTACCATTACGGTCTTCGTCTTTGCACTGATTCCGATTTGGTACACGATTGCATTCAAGAGTTATTTTTAGAATTGTGGGAGCGGCGTCATTCAATGACTGAAATCGAATTTGTTAAAACCTATCTGCTTCGAGCCTTACGCAATAAAGTTATCAAAGAGAGTATTCGGCTGAAGAAAATCAAGGAAGCTGAGGAACTGGCGTTTGAAGCCATGAGTGAGCCTTCGGTCGAGTCGCGCATCGTCGAAAATGAACACCACATTCAGCAGATAAAGCAGTTGAACCTACACATCAGTCAACTTACCAAACGACAGCAGGAGATTATCTACTTGCGCTTCTATCAAAACATGGAGTATGAGGATATTTCCAACATCATGGAATTGACCAAACAAAGCGTGGCGAATCTGCTGCATCGCACCATTAAGGATATTCGAGACAACTGGTCGCTGCCATCTCTTTTATTTTTCATCGCCGTTTCTGACAATTTCAAATAGCTGATTTTCAGCATTTTATACTTTTTGACATTTTTTTTAGCAAAAAAATACAAAATTTTTGGGTATGAGCCTGCCCAAACGGTAACTATATCACTGAAAATATCAGAAAACACGCAGTGATGAAAGATTATACCGATTATGACGTAGAAGCATTGGCCCGAGATGAGTACTTCCGCACCTCTGTTTTATCTCCTGTGCCTGAATCTGAGTCTTTCTGGAAATCATGGTTAGCTGCACAGGCTGCTCATCGCGAGACGTATGAACAAGCAAAAATCCTTGTGATTGCTTTGCACCAAGGCTACAAGGATACGCTTTCCGAGCAAGAAATTGAGCAGCGAGTGCGTCAGATAACAGCCCGCATTCCTGATAAATTACCGAAAGAGCGTTTGTTTACCCGACGCCTTTTCAGCTATTGGCAGCAAATAGCGGCCGTATTGGTGATAGGTGCCGGATTGTCGTGGTGGTTGCTTCGTAATCCTCAATCCGGAGAAATGTTGACCATAAAAAATCAAAAGGCATTGGAAGAAGTCATGGCTGATGCTATCACTAAGGTCAATAGTTCTGATGTTACACGTACCTTTATTTTGAGCGACAGCAGCATTGTCACGCTTTCGCCGGGCAGCGGCCTTCGTTTCCCCGCAGATTTCAATACCCATAACCGTACCGTAACGATGACCGGAGAAGCTTTTTTTGAGGTAAGCCATCATCCCGAAAAACCATTTCTGGTGTATGCCGGCCCAACGGTCACTAAAGTATTGGGAACCGGTTTTCGCATTTCGGCTTATGCCAAATCTCCCGTTATTAAAGTGCTGGTAAAAACCGGTAAAGTTTCGGTCTTTAAAGTAAGTGAGTTTGACCCTACTGCGTTACAAGCCGCAGTACCCGGAGCAGGAATGATTTTGCTCCCAAACCAATCGGCATTGTTTCATAAAGCAACTCAGACTTTTCAGGCAAAAGCCAAGGAGTTTATAGCTTCCGTCGAAACTGCAGAACCGGCTCCAAAAGAATTTATTTTTGACGATACACCCGTTTCGGAAGTATTCAAACAATTGGAACGTCAATACGGCTTGGACATTGAGTTTGATGAGAAAAAGTTTGCCTCCTGTCCCATTACCACCACTTTCCGAGAAGAAAGCCTGATGGAACGAGTCAATACCATCTGTCAGGCGGTAGGAGCTTCGTATAAGCCCGTTGATGGTAAAATCGTAATCTCAGGGAATGGTTGTCATTATTGAAAATAAGCAGTTATCTGAAATTAGTTATCTGTCGGTCTCAATCCATTGATTATCAATACACTAACAACGAACAACATAAAGTATTTGTGATTGGGTACTTAAGTAAATAAGCAGATTTAAAGTAGATTATAGGTTGATTTAAGTGGTTGAATTTCAATTAAATCCAAATCTGCCTGTTTACTTAAATCCTTCATATCAATTTCTAAACCCCCTACTTTTTGCGCCTATGGTTAAATTTATCTAAAAAAAATGGGGTAAGCGATGATTGCAGCATTGCCTACCCCTTCCCAATGAATTCTCGTCATTTTCATCTTTTTGCAGAAAGATGAGCGGGAGTTTTGTCTTCAACCTCTTACAGTTTTCAACAAAAACCAAACTTATGGAAAAACCCCAACAATTGTTTCGGCTATTGCATATTTTTATGAAAATATCCTTACAACAATTCCTCATCGTCCTTGCGCTCACCGGCGTAAGTTTTGCCAAAGATGCTTTAGCCCAAGATGCCCTCAGCCAGAAGGTTACGATCCACGTCGTGAATCAACATGTCAAAAGTGTTTTGAATTTGCTTCAGGAGAAAACCAAGCTGCGCTTTACGTACAGTTCGGCTATCATTCCGGCACAGCAGAAAGTTACTATCAATGCTGACCGGCAACCGCTTTCGGAAGTGTTAGATCGATTGTTTGAACAGACGAGCGTCCGTTATACCTTACAAGGCAAACAAATTATCCTTCAGAAAGCTCAAGCTGTTATTCCTATTGTTCATCCCACTTCGTTTTATTTAAACACACCGCCACCTCCGCCCGACCGTAATATAAAAGGCACGGTAAAAGATAACAAAGGAGACGGAATACCGGGAGTGAGTATATTGATAAAAGGGACACAACGAGGAACAATTTCTGACATAAACGGCCATTTTTCATTGAATGTACCTGACGATAGTAATATTTTGATTTTTAGCTTTTTAGGCTATGAATCTAAGGAGATAGCCATTTCTTCTGAATCCGTAATGGAGGTGGTTTTGAATCCTGATGTGAAAGCACTCGGCGAAGTAGTGGTGGTCGGGTACGGAACACAGTCAAAAGCAAAGCTGATTGGGTCAGTGGCGCAGATTGAAGCCGAAAAAATAAATAACCGGGCGGTTCCCCAACTTTCTCAAAGCCTTACAGGACAGTTGCCCGGTGTAACCATTATTCAGCGCTCAGGCCAACCGGGAAATAGTGGAGGTACCATTCAGATCCGTGGAGTAGGCTCCTTTGGGGCTGCTACTAATCCTCTGATTTTAGTAGATGGTATTCCGACGGGTTCTTTCAACGACATTGACCCTAATGATGTGGAATCGGTATCTGTTCTGAAAGACGCGTCCTCTGCCGCTATCTATGGTGCTCGGGCGGCTAACGGAGTAATTTTGGTGACTACCAAAGTGGGAAAAGGCCAAAAGACACGCATCAGTTATAATGGTTATGCCGGTGTACAACACATGACCGCTACGCCCGAAATTGTCAGTTCGGCAGAGTATGCCCAACTTATGAATGAAGCAGTACCGGGCACTTACACTGATACCCAGATTCAGAAGTTCCGAGATGGTTCTGATCCGGATAACTACCCCAACAGCGACTTTGTGGGTGCCGTTCTGAAAAAGCAAGCCATACAAACAGGGCATAACGTCTCTATCTCAAACGGCGGAGAAAATACCCAATACATGATTTCGCTCGGCTATCTGCGTCAAAACGGCATTGTCGCTGAAAACGATTATACCCGTTATAATCTACGCCTGAACCTGACTAATACGCTCACTAAGCGTTTGAAATTAACTACCCGTTTATCGGCTATTCAGTCGGTTGATAACCAGCCGGCAGCTCCGCCTACCCTTGATTTCAATGACATGCTTACAGCTATCGGGCAGGTAGTGCGTTCTGCTCCCATTTATCCCATCAAACTCAGCAATGGTGATTGGGGAACGGGTTTGGTCAACAAGGGCACGCCGGTATCGTATTTGAACAACGATTCCTATTTTAAAGCAAGGTCTGCTGATTTGCTTGGCAATATGCGCTTAGACTGGAAGGTTATTGATGATTTGACACTTTCGGTATTGGGAGGTTATACCCAAAACAATAATCGTAATACACGCTTTTTGGCCACGCAACGGCTGAACTCGGCCATTACCTTGGGTCCATCTTCCTTGAACGAAACAAACGGCACTACTACCTATCGGACTTTCCAAGCATTTGCCGACTACCGCAAATCGTTTGGTAAACACGAAATCGGAGCATTGGGGGGCTATTCATTTGAAACCTCGCTCATTGAATCACTGGGATTGAGTCGTTCTAATCTGCCTACCAACAATATCACGGTGATTAATGCAGGTGATGCAAGCACGCAAACCACAAGCGGTACCGCGGATGAGTGGGCGTTAGAGTCGTATTTCGGTCGTTTGCAATACAATTACGATAACAAATATTTGGTAGAAGGGACTGTTCGTTACGACGGTTCGTCGCGTTTTCCTACCAATCGTAAATATGCCACTTTCCCGTCAGTAGCGGTTGGATGGCGGTTAGGGCAGGAAGCTTTCATCAAAGATCATTTCAGTTGGGTTGATGAACTTAAGTTGAAAGCCTCTTACGGAACGTTGGGTAATCAAAATTTGCTGAATACCAATGGAGCGGCTAACTATTACCCTTATCAGAATGTCTTGAATACAGGTTATAACTATCCGTTTGGTGGGGTCATTACCACCGGGGTGGCCCGAACAACCATTACCGATACTACGCTTCATTGGGAATCCACCCGAACCCGGGATATTGGTTTGGAAGCATCGTTTTTTAAGCGATTAATTAGTTTCACGGCTACTTACTTCAACAAAAAAACATACGATATTCTTGTTAGTCCCGCAGCAAGTGTCTCTCAAATCTTGGGCTTTAATGTGGGGCAAAAAAATTCAGGGAGTTTGTCCAATAAAGGCTGGGAATTTACTTTAAATCATCAGCATAAAATCGGTGATGTCTCCTACTCTGTTGGTGGAAATTTAACCTATCTGCAAAATACGGTGTTGGACTTAGGTGTTGGTAATGTAACACAACCTAACGGTTTAGTGGGTAATGGCAGTTCTTTGTTTATAGGCTATCCGTCGGGCATTTATTACGGGTATGTAGCTGATGGTCTGTTCGTTAATCAGGACGATATCAGCACTTGGGCCAATCAGACCACGATAGCCCCTAACCCCAAGCCGGGTGATATTCGTTACAAAGACATCAGCGGCCCGAACGGCGTACCTGACGGAAAAGTAGATGCCAATTATGACCGTACCTTGTTGGGTAGCACTATTCCTAAATTAACCTATGGCATCAATGCCACCGCGGCTTTTAAAGGCTTGGATCTCTCCATTTTGTTTCAGGGGGTTGGCGGTGTAAGCGGTTACTTGAGCGGTTATGCAGGTTACGCATTTTATAATACGGGGAATGTGCAACGCTGGCAAGCAGACGGTCGTTGGACAACGGCCAATCCTGACCGAAATGCCATTTATCCCCGCCTCGAACTTATTACCAATAGTGGTACTAACAATACGTTGACCTCTTCTTTCTGGACACTTAACGGCTCCTACTTACGCTTAAAAAATGTACAGCTGGGCTATAGCGTACCGAAAGTAATGACCCGGAAACTCAAGCTCCAATCTATCCGGATCTATGCCAATGCTGAGAATTTGCACCTATGGAGTAACTACCGAAAAGGTTGGGACCCTGAAATCAATACAGGGGGGGCTTATTACCCGATTCTCGCTAACTATACCTTTGGTCTTAACATCAACTTTTAATCTTGGAGCTTCATCTGATGAAAACGATATATTTTAATTTCCGTAAAACCGCCCTCCTGATTGCCTTATTCAGTATATGGGTAAGCAGCTCATGCAGAGACCAACTCGACAAAACTCCGCTCAGCAGCTACGTTAATGACACATTTTGGACAAGTGAAAGCAACGCCATGTTGGCATTGGCAGGGATGTATCGGGGAAACATCCTAATGTCGGCAACCCCGAGCACTGCTACCGAGCAATCAGCGACCGATTGGTGGTCGTATCATGGGATGGTCTTGCTCGACATGGCCACCGATAATGCCTATGACCGCCGAGGCGATAATTCAGGAATTAACCAATTGACCAATGGCAATTTGGTAGCCACCAACGCCTATTTAGCCAACTATTGGGGTGCCGGCTATAGTCGAATTGCGCGAAGCAATTACTTCATGGAAAATGTGAGCAAAACTCCCGTAAGTGCCGAAAAAATCAAAAGAATGATTGCTGAAGCACGTTTTTTACGTGCCTGCCAATACTTTTATCTCTCGCAGTATTTTGGTGCTGTGCCTGTGGTAACCAAAACGTTGAGTTTGACGGAAGCCAATACCGTAACGAAATCCTCTAAAGCGGATGTACTCAAATTTGCGACTGACGAACTCAAGGCTATTGCAGCCGATTTGCCTCGCGATAAAGAGATGGCAACAACCGAACGGGGACGGGCTACGCGTCAGGCCGCACTGGCATTTTTGGGTAGGGCACAATTGGCCGCAGGAGCTTTCAACGAAGCTGCCGCTACTTATCAGACTATCATTGGGTTGGGTGACAACAGCATTGATCCCAATTATGCTAATCTGTTCAACGGAACCAACGAAGCCAGCAAAGAACTTATTTTTGCCACGCAATATGTCAAGGATCAAGCCCCCAACGCCATGGAACAGCATTTTTTTCCGGCAGTCAATGGCGGCTGGCATTTGTTTAATCCTTTAGGGAGTTTGGTGGAATCCTATGAGTTTATTGACGGAACGCCCTTTTCGTATACAGACAAACGCTATAATCCCGCAGACCTAAGTGCGGGTCGTGATCCTCGCCTCCGTTATAATGTTTTGATGAACGGGCAGCCTTTCCAAAATCTGTTGTACATTACCCATCCTGACTCAACCAAATCAGCCGACCAATTGACAACCTCCAAACAGGCCACTCGTACGGGGTTTGGTATGAAAAAATTTAACTTTGAAGGAGTAACGGGTGATTTGCAGAATTCGGGAATTGATTTGCCGGTTATTCGTTATGCCGAGGTATTGTTGAGTTATTTAGAAGCCAAATTGGAAGCCGGTAATGCTATTGACCAAACGTTGCTGGATCAAACCATCAATGCCGTTCGTGGACGAGCTACCGTTGGTATGCCGAAAGTGACCGAAACAGATCCTGCCAAATTGCGAGTCATTTTGCGTCGGGAACGCCGCAATGAGTTCGCCTTTGAAGGAATGCGCTTATGGGATTTAAAACGTTGGGGTATTACGGCACAGGTACTTAATGGTGATTTTTACGGCGCACCGTTCCCTAATGCTAAGAACCTCCGAAAGAAAAATGCTGCTACTACTGACCCTAACGGTCGCTGGTACGTAACGTCGAAAGCCTTCCGTACGGGTACCGATGATACCTGGCCGATTCCACAAAATGAAGTGAATATCAATCCGGCATTAAAATAATCTATACTGCTATTGTATGACTGACAAACTCTTTATTTTCGGCTGCTTGCTTCTCAGTATGACCGCCGTAGCTCAGCAGGGTACACGCGGCTCGCAGCAGCCCAATGTGGTTCTCATTTATGCCGACGACATCGGTTATGGCGACCTTAGTTGTTATGGGTCTTCTGAAATAAAAACGCCTAATGTAGACCGACTCGCAAGTCAGGGATTACGTTTTAAGAATGCGTACGCCACTTCGGCTACCTGTACCCCTTCCCGCTTTTCGCTCATGACGGGCGAATATGCCTGGCGGCAGAAAGGCACAGGCGTAGCCCCCGGCAATGCTTCGCTTATCATCCAACCCGGCCGCAGCACATTGCCGGGAGTGTTCAAAGCTGCCGGCTATCAGACAGGAGCCGTCGGAAAATGGCACTTAGGATTGGGTGGCCCTGAAGGACCGAACTGGAATGGTGACCTCAAACCGGGACCGTTGGAACTGGG
This sequence comes from Spirosomataceae bacterium, assembly GCA_046329125.1. Classification (GTDB taxonomy): domain Bacteria; phylum Bacteroidota; class Bacteroidia; order Cytophagales; family Spirosomataceae; genus Runella. Next base: position 410,683 of record JAXLVD010000006.1, read on the forward strand.
CTTTACGCACTCTTATATCATGGCTGCCACAGGCGACCGTGTACCGTGTGTGTATGTCGAAAATCACCGCGTTGTGAATTTAGACCCCAAAGACCCGATTCAGGTGGATTATAAACAAAAAATAGGAGATTGGCCTACCGGAAGAGAAAACCCCGAGCAATTAAAAATGAAGCATTCACATGGGCATGACATGACCATTGTGAACGGTGTCGGGCGTATTGGATGGATGACAGGCGGAAAAGCAGCACTCTGGAAAGACGAAGACATGGCCGATGTTTTCACCCAACAAGCGGTAAAATTCATTGAAACCCACCGGAAAAAGCCCTTCTTTCTCTATTTTGCTACGCACGATGTCCACGTACCTCGTGTACCGCATCCTCGTTTTGTTGGTAAAAGCGGTATGGGCCCCCGTGGCGATGCTTTGTTAGAGTTTGACTGGTCGGTAGGTGAAATTCTGAAAACGCTTGAACGGTTGGGATTAGACAATAATACCATCGTGATGCTGTCAAGCGACAACGGCCCTGTGGTGGACGACGGTTATCAGGACCAAGCGGTCGAAAAATTAGGGAATCATAAGCCTGCCGGGCCTTTGCGTGGAGGCAAATACAGTGCTTTTGAAGCGGGTACGCGCGTGCCGTTGCTGGTACGTTGGCCCGGTCAGGTAAAAAAAGGCGTTTCGGAAGCCCCCGTCAGCCAAGTTGATTTCTTGGCCGATTTCGCCGCACTACTCGGACAATCGTATAACCGTACCGATGCGCCCGATACCGAGAATCAACTTGATGCACTGCTTGGGCGTGACTTAGTGGGTCGGTCGGTGATTGTAGAACATGCCGGGACGTTATCCATAGTTCAGGGTAATTGGAAGTATATTGACCCAAGTAATGGTGCTTCTTATGCCAAATTTACCAATACCGAACTTGGCAACGACCCTAAACCACAATTGTATAACCTTTCAAATGATTTAGGCGAAAAACAAAATGTGGCCGAGCAATACCCCGAGCGCGTCAGACAAATGCAAGAGCAATTACACAAGGTTCGGACGAAAGCCCTGTAATTCCCACAAAACCGCTTCGAATAGGGGCGGTTTTGTTCTGCCCGTTTTCCCCTCGTTTCTTCTCCCCTATCTGAATTTACTGTATCCATGAAAAAGTGTCTCCCCTTTCTTGCCGCTTTTGCTTTACCAATCCTAGGTTGTTTATCGGTAAGTTACCCGCCCAAAAAGGTAAACAAACCTAATATTATCTACATTTACGCCGATGATTTGGGATATGCCGAATTGGGTTGTTACGGCCAGAAAAAAATCAAAACGCCGCATCTGGATCAAATCGCCCGTGAAGGAATGAGGTTTACCCAACACTATACGAGTATGCCCGTATGTGCCCCGGCGCGCTGTATGTTACTGACCGGAAAGCACGGCGGCCATTCATACATCCGGGGAAATTATGAGATGGGAGGCTTTCCGGATTCGCTGGAAGGCGGTCAAATGCCGCTGTACCCGGAGGCGTTCACGATTGGGAAAATGCTCCAACAATCGGGCTACAAAACAGCCTGTATCGGCAAATGGGGATTGGGTATGGCGAATACATCAGGTAACCCCAATAAACAGGGATTCGATTATTTTTACGGGTATTTGGATCAAAAACAAGCCCATAATTTTTATCCGACCCATCTTTGGGAAAACGAGAAAAAAGACCCGCTCAATAATCCTGTCATCAATGTACATCGCAAACTGACGCCGGAGACCGCCACGGCTGAAGCCTTCGACTATTTTCGAGGAAATGAATACGCCATTGACAAAATGTCGCAGAAAGCTCTGGCATTTGTTCGACAAAATAAAAACCATCCTTTTTTTCTATACCTGCCTTTCACTACGCCACACGCCTCGCTGCAAGCGCCGCCGGAAGCCGTCGGGGAATACATCGGTCAATTTGATGACAAACCCTATTTAGGTCAACAAAGCTATGCTTCGACGCCTTATCCGCGCGCTACCTACGCCGCCATGATCACTTACATGGACAAACAGATCGGAGCCTTGATGGCAGTATTGAAAGAACTGGAGCTGGACGACAATACGCTCGTCATGTTTTCGAGCGACAACGGAACTACGTTCAACGGAGGAGTGGAAGCTGCTTATTTTGAGAGCGTCGGCCATCTGCGAGGACTGAAAATGGATGTGTACGAAGGTGGGATTCGAGAGCCGATGCTTGCGCGTTGGCCGGGAAAAATCACTGCGGGCAAAGTTACCGATCATGTTTCAATACAGTTTGACCTGCTCGCAACACTGGCTGAATTGACAGGATACAAACAACCGTTTCAAACAGATGGTATTTCCTTCCTGCCTACCCTCTTGGATCAGCCGACCCGGCAAACAAAACACGAATATCTCTATTGGGAATACCCCGAGAAAGGCGGCCAATTGGCGATTCGGATGGGCAATTGGAAAGCCGTTAAAACCAATGTGCGCAAAAACCGGAAAGGACCGTGGGAATTGTACGATTTGAGCAAAGATGAAAGCGAAAGTCATAATTTGGCGGTTCAATATCCCGAATTAATTCGCCGTTTTGACGCCGTTGCAGCACGTGAGCACGTGCCGCCTCATATCAACGAATGGGAGTTTATCGACCCGAAAATCGTGCTGCCGAACCGTTAAAGTAGGGCAAAAAGGTTATTTTTTGCCTAATAAGTTCGTTTTCAGTGAAGTCAAAGTACGGGGGGCATAGGTAAAAATAGGAGAAGTGTACGAACACTTTTTGCCAAAGCGAGCTTATAGCTTTCGGTCGTGTACTACATGCAACCGAATCATTGTTTCTTATACACCTTTACATAATCCACAATAAACACATCCGGGTAAACGGTGTTCTTGAGGTCTTTTTTCTCAGAAGGCAGCTCCATGCTCAAGATAAGGTATTCTTCCATTTGAGAAATACCCATCGTGACTTCATAGAACTTATACCCGTCGATGAAGAAAGTATACTTTTCGGGTGTCCACTCTAAAGCAAAGGTGTGAAAACCTTCACTGACACCTTTCAAATAGCTTTGCATGCCACGAGTGGTTTTTTGGTTGGGGCCGTACGCCCAATGCACATTGTGTGAAACAATGTCGAGGCCGAGTTTTTTGAAAAACTCAAAAATGTCTATTTCAGCCCCGTACACCGCCGGGTCTTCTCCTTTGGCAATATCCAGGGATTGAATCCAAAAAGCGGCCCACACGCCCGGCGATTTTTGGAGTTGCGCCCGACATTCAAAATAGCCGTATTTCGTCATCAACAACCCCTGCGTGCCTACCGCGCCGATCAGAAGGCTGTCTCCTTTTTGCAGTGCGTGCAATTTTAAGAAACCGTCTTTTACCTCTACCGCTTCGGGCGAGACAAAACCCAACGCCCGCGGTCCGACGCCGCGCACTGCCCATTTTTTCGGATCCAATTGGTTGCCTTTAAAATGATCTTCCCAAAACAATGTATACCCTAACTTTTTGGGTGTATACCGCTCCTGCGACATGGGCGGTTGGGCCGGACGCTGAGCGAAGCAAAGGTTTGCGGCTAAAAGGCCAATGAAGACTATGGTGAATATTCTCATATTTGATCATTGAAATAGGCAGTTACAACCGCGAAGGCAAACCGTTTCCTCATTCGGATGAGCCTCTATCGTTTAAAATCCTGATAAACCTGATTTTTTGTAACTCAAAACATATTTCCCCGAGCCTACCGTCACCGTATTGCGTTCACGACGATCTACCCATTTAGGTTTAACGGTAGCTGCTACAAGAGCTTTTCCGTTGAAGGTAATGTTACTTGTTGGAGTTGGTGGCAGACAAATGGTAGCTGTTGTATTGACAGGTACCTCAATGGTCATGGTGATGATGTCTCCTTTCTTTTGCCAAGCCGAACTAATAGTACCGTTGATGGAACGGTGCATCGCTTTCAACGAATTAATGTTGGCAGTCATCAGTTCCGGTTGAATAAGGAAGGTTTTAAAGCCGGGTGCCGTTTCTCTGATACCCGCCATATTTTCAAACATCCATTCACAGATTGACCCAAAAGCATAGTGATTGAAGGAGTTCATTCCCGCAGGGAAACCGCCTTCGCGCGTAAAACTGTTCCAGCGCTCCCAGATTGTATTGGCACCGTTGGCAATTTCAAAACCCCAAGAGGGGTATTCTTTTTGAAACAACAATTTATAGGCCGTTTCGCTGTTGCCCGTAGCTGAAAGGGCCGGCAGCATGGGTCGAACTCCCAAAAAGCCCGTTGTGAGTTTATTACCGTTTTTAACTACCAGTTCATTGAGCCATTTAGCGGCCTTCAGGGTGTGGGTACTGTCCAAAAGATGCATAAAAATGGCATTGGCGTAGGCGGTTTGGGTATGACCTTCAAAACCCATATTTCCGTCAATGTATCCTCGACCGTCACCGTAGGCAGCGGTATTACAGATAAATTTGCCTTCGGCATCGGTGTAATGTTTCAACAGGGCCGCTTTGACTTTGGCGAAAACTTCTTTAAAATGAGCTGCTTCTTTTTCATCGCCGATAGCAGCCGCCATTTCCTGCATCAAATTGGCCGAATACGCATAATACATCGTCGCCAGCATATCGGGAGGTGTTTTTTTACCGACGCTCAACCAATCGCCGAAGCCCCCTTTAGGGTCAACTTCCGCAAATGCCGTTTCTTTGAACACGTATTCTCCTTTGCTCTTCGTTTCCAAAAACTGCATGAATTTCTTCATCTCTGACCAATGGGTTTGGATGATTTTGGTATCGCCATACGAACGGAAGATTTGGTAGGGATAAATAATCCCCGCCTCCATCCATCCCGGCGAATAGGTATCGGTAACGCGCACCGAAGGCGCCGGCGCATAGACCGGGTACGCTCCGTTGGCGAGTTGGGCATCGTTCAAATCCACCACCCATTTGGTACCAAAGGCTGCAATGTCATTGTTGAGCGTCGCACTTTTCACATACGCCTGAGCATCGCCCGTCCATCCCAAACGTTCGTCACGTTGCGGACAATCGGTCGGGACCTCCAGATAATTAGACTGTTGTGTCCAAACAATATTATGATACAGTTGATTCACGAAAGCGTTATCCGTTTCAAACGTCCCTGCTTTGGGCGTAGCCGACGACAACACAATGCCCAGAATATCCTGCATTCCGATGGCATTTTTTAAGCCCTCTATCTGCACATACTGAAAACCGTGGTAGGTAAAGCGCGGTTCGTAGATTTCGCCGTTAGGGTCTCCTTTGGCAATGTACAGGTCCGTTCCCCGCGCTTTGCGCAGGTTTTCGGTCATCAATTTACCGTCGGGATAAAGCATTTCTCCGAATCGAAACAGAATCGAATCGCCCTTGGCCGCTTTGAAGCGTACTTTAATGACACCCGCAAAATTTTGTCCCATATCTATCAAATAGGCATTCGGGCCGATGGGTTTATTGCTTTTAGGGGTCAGCCGGGCTACCTCCCGCACCGGGTGCCCGGGATAGACCTGCAGTTGCCGTTCGGCCTTCTCCGGCACAATAATGACTTTCTTCCAAGCCGCGTCATTATAATCGGGATAATTCCAACCGGTCAGTTCTTTATTGGCATCATACACTTCACCGTTCAAAATATCCGATTCTGCAATCGGTCCGTAATTGGCCTTCCACGTATTGTCGGTGGCTATGATTTCTTTTTGACCGTTGGCGTACTCGATTTCCAATTGAGCTTTCAACGCAGGCACATCCCCGTAAAAGTTTTTGACGACCGGATTTCTGACCAGTAAGGCATATCCCAAATACCCTGCGTACCAACCGTAAGAAATGATGGAACCCAAGGCATTTTTTCCGGGCTTCCATTCTTTACTTACATCAAATACTTGATAATAGAGGCGTTTATTGTAATCAGTCCAGCCGGGAGTCAGATAATCGTTGCCGATTTTTTTGCCGTTGATCTGAAATTCATACAACCCGAGTGCCGTCACATACAGACGAGCTTTTTTAACGGGAGATTTGATTTCGATCTCTTTTCGGAGAAAAGGAGCAGGCGGCAAGTGATATTCTTTTCCTTTCCCTAACTGATTCAAATTAAGACCGATGAACTGCGCTTTCCAGTCCGTTTTTTGCAGTAAACCCATTTCCCAAAAAGCGGCTGCGCTCCACGGACCGGGCATATTTTTCTTATCCCAACTGCGCACTTTCCAATAACACGTTTGGCGGGATACCGGCGGCTTTCCTGCGTATTCAATTTGAGAAGTCGCATCGCCGGATACTTTTTTGCTGTCCCACAGATCGGCTTTGCCTTCTTCCAACAACGCCGGTGCAGAGGCCACTAAAATTTGATACCCGGTTTGGTATTGATTCGTAACCGCCGAGGTCAATTCCCAACTTAATCGCGGATTGACGACGTTGGTAACCGGATTGATTTTGTACTCACAACGCAGATAGGTCGCGGTCAGGTCGCTTTGGGCTTTCACCAAAAAAGGGGCAATGAGAAACAGGCAGAGAAAGTAAAACAGACGAATCATAAGGGTTCAGTATTATGGATAGGAATAGAAGACAAATATCTATCAATCATCCTCATTCACCATCCTTTACCGGCCTGTTTTCAGTAAACTAATTTTAAAAAATTACGCAGATTGAATATGGATTTTAAGTTGATTTAACTTATTGATTGTCAATGTTTAATTTCCTAACGGTTCGCCGCAGCGATTGTCACATTTTCAAATTTGCCGCTTTTTTAGACCACCTCAAAAACTTACCTTTTTCTCAAACCGCCACGAGGCACCCGCTTACGAATGGGCAATGATACCTTAATTTCCATTTGAGCTTTGGTAAGTAATTTAGAGTGGGTCCTGAATCTGATCATAGAGTAAAATCTCTGCGCCCCTATAGGTAAACTCCCTCCAATACTGTTTGATAAAAATACCGCGCGGCAGACTGTTCAATCTTGAAATTTTACCATAGTACAAATCTAAAGGTCTACCCCGCTGCGCCTCCGTGAATTTTGTTTTCTTCATAAGCGATTTTTTGTTTTGTTAAGTTACTAAAAATCGCCCGATTCTCTGCTTTTCCGAGGAAGGTCACAATTTATAAAATTGCCGCGGTGGCGTTCCGGCTCTTCACTTTTAGATGACTATTTACATTGTGATGCTTCACTTGGTATTTTTTGGGGGTGATTCCAAAATGTTTCTGAAACATTTTATTAAACTTTATTGGATGTGCATAACCTACTTTGGCCGAGACTACACTTGCTTTATCTCCAGATTGGAGTAAAGCAGCAGCATATTCCATTTTCTTTAACACATAGTACTTGTAAAAAGGCATACCGTATATTTTTCTACATAATTTATTAAATGTAGAAGGGTTTATACCAAGCTCAGTGGCAATTACATCAATTGTGGACGGGATAGTATCAAAGTGAGTCGAGAAGTATTTTCCACATGTTTCTTTTATACTTTGTTCCAAAGATTTTTCAACGAGTTCTTTTGGCAATTCATCCGGTTCCGGTTCTTGAGAAAAAAAAACTATTTCAAAAGAAATTTGTTGACTGATAAGTTGATTAAGTGCATTAACCATATCACTTCCATTAATGCGAATGGCTACTTTTTCTCCACTATCATTGATAGGATTTTTAGCCTTGCCGGGATAGTTGTGAATCATATTCATCATCTTGTAGGGTTAAGTTTACATTTGATTTCGTAGCGTCAATAATGATGCTAAAATGTCAAAACGACTAATCAAAAGGTGATATAATGCACCTAAAGGACATATACAACATGCAAAAAAATCCTGTTAAGGGTTTTTTGAATATTTTTTTAGTTTATTTTCGAATCATTTTTATCTTTAAGTTCCTAAAAAGACAATAGGGTTGGTAAATTATTGACTGCAAAATGCTTGAAAATGGCATTCCTTCAGCTGTTGTTTATTCATTTACAATATTTTGGACAAACATATGACAGAAATTTGGTTTCTAAGAATATACGTTTCGTAGAGGATATTGACAGTTTGAAAAAAAGTATCCGCACCAAGCAATACACGTTTGAAGCAACTTTTAACATTAGAAAAAATTTTCTTTTTGCTCGGCGAAAAAATAGGGTATTATTTTACAGAAATAAGCCAACTTGTTAAAAAGAGTAAAAATACAGATGAAGAATCTCACTACTATCATTTATTAGTTCATAAAAATATTTAGATCATAATTTTCCGGAGTCTTACCAATATTCGGTAAAATCTTTAGACATATTTGAGAAAAATAAAGGTAACTGTTTAGGTGCCCTTTTTACTTAAAAAGTACAGCATAAAGGCTATTGTTCGATTAGAAAAGTACAATTTTTGGTTAAAGTAAACCTTAAAAAGTCAAAAAATACAGTGTTTTCCAGGAAATTGTGTGAGCATAAAAATGTTAAATAATTTATTATCAGTATTTTAGTACTTTACAGGGTACCTAAACAATTACGATTTTTCAATACTAGTTCAAATTGGCTTTGTTGCATGGCAGCAGTAAAGCATCACTACCTGTATAAAAAAAGCACT